>NZ_JAHZOP010000003.1:0-409246 GCF_019928825.1 Streptococcus sanguinis
GTCACCCTGCACTTGGTTCGTCTTGTTCAGTTTTCAAAGGGCTTTGTCTTTCGCGACAACTATATTAGTATATCACCTATACCTACTACCTGTCAATACCTTTTTTGAAAAAAATTTAAAAAATATTATTTTTAAATTGCTGGATTGTTTCGCATACCTTTGAGACTGGTAAATTGACCTACATTCTTTCTTTTAAAGGCGCAAAAAATGCCCTTTCGGACATTTTTTCTATTCTTGTTCTTGTTTATACTTTTCGAGTTCAGCCTTATTAGCCCAGACGTAGTGTCCTGGACGAATCTCAGACATTTCTGGTTTATCAACAGAATAATCGTGCTGTTCAGGATCATAGACCTTCAACACTTTCTTGCGTTCTAAGATTGGGTCTGGAATTGGAACAGCTGAGAGCAGGGATTGTGTGTAAGGATGGACAGGATGGTTGAACAATTCTTCTGTTTCAGCTACTTCTACAATGACACCTTTGTAAATCACGGCGATACGATCAGAAATAAAACGAACTACCGAAAGGTCATGGGCAATAAACAGGTATGTCAAGCCAAGCTCTTTTTGGAATTTTTTCAAAAGATTTAGGACCTGAGCTCGAACAGATACATCCAAGGCTGAAATCGGCTCATCAGCAATTACGAAATCTGGTTGCATGACTAAAGCACGAGCAATCCCAATCCGCTGACGCTGTCCACCAGAGAATTCGTGAGGATAGCGAGTTAAATGCTCAGCCAACAAACCAACTTCATTGATGATATCTTTGACTTTTCTTTGACGGTCTTCTTCACTATCAAACAAATGGTAATTATAAAGACCCTCAGATATGATATAGTCAACTGTTGCACGTTCATTCAGGCTAGCTGCTGGGTCTTGGAAAATCATCTGAATCTTGCGAATCAAGTCCGCTTCTTCTGCTTTTGACTTTTTACCATTAATCTTTTTGCCTTCGTAGAAGATATCACCTGAACTGGTATCATTAAGGCCGATAATAGCTCGACCAATAGTAGTCTTACCAGATCCTGATTCTCCTACAAGAGAGAAAGTTTCTCCCTTGTTAATGAAGAAATTTGCGTTTTTTACTGCTACAAATTTCTTACTTCCTTCGCCGAAGGAAATTTCTAAATCTTTAATTTCAACTAATTTTTCAGTCATTTCCTTCCTCCTAAGCTTCTAATTGATTGAAGCCCATTTTTGAACGAATTTTTTCATGTAGATTTTCGATAATCTCTGGTTTATCAACCTTAGGCGCATCTTCGTGTAGCAACCAAGTCTTTGCCCAATGAGTATCTGAAACATTGAAAGCCGGTGCTTCTTCTTCAAAGTCAATTGACATGGCATAGTCAGAACGCAAAGCAAAGGCATCTCCTTTGATTGGTGAATAAAGTGACGGCGGAGTTCCAGGAATCGAGTAAAGAGCACCATTCGCATCTGCCAATTGAGGCAAGCTGGATAGCAAGCTCCATGTGTAAGGATGTTTTGGCTCGTAGAAGATTTCTTCAACTGTACCGTATTCTACAATTTCACCGGCATACATGACCGCAACCTTATCTGCAATACTAGCCACAACACCAAGGTCGTGCGTAATAAAGATGGTTGTGAAATGATATTCTTGCTGCAAGGATTTGAGCAAGTCAATGATCTGCGCTTGAATCGTTACATCAAGGGCCGTTGTCGGCTCATCACAGATAAGAATATCAGGACGGCAAGCCAAGGCAATAGCAATAACAATCCGCTGACGCATACCACCTGAGTATTGGAAAGGATATTCTTCGAAACGTTTTTCCGCATCTGGAATCCCGACCTTACTCATATAGTCAATGGCCATTTTTTTAGCTTCTTTAGCTGATTTCCCTTGGTGCTTGATTATGACTTCTGTAATTTGGCTTCCAATCGTATTAATGGGATCCAAGCTCGTCATCGGATCTTGGAAAATAGTCGCAATTTTTGCACCGCGAATTGGCTCCCAATCCTTATTACTACGAAGAGTTGTCAAATCTTTGCCGCGGTAGTCAATAGTTCCTTTGGCCACACGGCCATTTTCTTCTAACATACCAGTAAATGTTTTGGTCAAGACAGACTTACCTGAGCCTGATTCACCAACAATAGCCAGAACTTCGCCTTCAATCAAGTCCAGAGAGACTCCACGAATAGCTGTTAAAACTCGGTCGCGAACATCAAATTCCACGACAATATCGCGAGCAGTCAATATTACATTTTCATTCTTTGTCATATTTACTCCTATCTATGTGTACGTGGATCGCTGGCGTCGGCTAAGTTTTGACCAACTACGAAGAAGGTAAGGGATACCAAAATCAGAGTTGTGAGTGGAATCCAAAAGAGGTAGGCATTCGTCGTCACGTTTTGAGAATAATCTGAGATCAAGCGTCCCAAACTTGGCACTGTTACAGGAAGCCCTAATCCAAAGAAGGACAGAAAGGCTTCGTAAGAGATAAAGCTTGGCAACATTTGTGAAGTGGTGGTCACGATAACAGATACTAACTGCGGCATAATGTTCTTCGTAACAATCTTGAGAGTCGGTGTACCAAGAGTACGAGAGGCAAGGTTGTATTCCAAATCCCGATAGCGCATAATCTGCACACGGATGGTGTAGGCAATACCGACCCAACCAGTAATCGTCATGGCAAAAATAAGATTCCAGAAACCAGCACCGATAGAGTAGGTCAAGACAATAACAATCAAGAGGGCTGGGATATTTGAAATGATATTGTAGATTTCCATCATGACACGGTCAACTGTTTTGGAAATTCCCCAGATACCGCCAATGATAACTCCGATAGCCAGATTAATAACCGTCGCAATAATCGAAATGAGAATAGAGTTACGGGCACCAAACCAAACACCGTCAAAGAGAGACTTACCATTACTATCTGTTCCAAACCAGTACTGGGCACTTGGCTTGATATAACGCATGCTAAAGTCATTTACCTTGCTCACGTCATTAAAGTCGAAGTTTGAAAACATAGGATAAATGAAGCTCATGAGAATAATGGCAATCAGAATCCCCAGCATGGTAATGGTTGATTTCTTTTTCAGAAATTGACGCATGACTGATTTCCAGTAAGAATAGGCTGGAGCATCAATCGTTTCAGAGGCAAAATCGTCACGTTTGACAAATTGGAATTTGCTTTTATCAATTGTAGCCATTATTTACCTCCTTTAGATGTTAACTTAATACGTGGGTCCAGTACAGTCATCAGAATGTCACCCAGCAAGAGAGCAAAGATAGACAGACATGTGAAGATGAATACAAGACCAACAACCATAGAGTTATTGGATGCTTTAACAGAATCAATCAGCATCTTACCCATACCAGGAAAGGCAAAGACAGTTTCTGTCAGAGTCGCACCTGCAATAACACCAACGATTGAAGCTGGGATACTAGATACCAGCGGCACCATAGCGTTTTTAAAGATGTGCTTGTTAGAAATTTCTTTTTCAGAGAGACCCTTAGCACGTGCAAAGCGGACAAAGTCCTGAGACTGCAGGTCAATCATATAACGACGAATCCAAACAGCTGTCCAAGGAGCACTCAAAAGCCCTAAAATAACAGCTGGAAGGACATAAGAACGCCAATCTCCTGCTCCCAAGATTGGAAAGGAGTCTGGAAGACCAACAGCAGACCCCGCCAAACGAACGATGTAGACCAATGCGATGGTTGGCAGTGACATCATAAAGGTCAAGCCCGCTGTAGAAATGCTATCAAACCATGTATTCTTGAGTCGAGCCATGTAGGATCCGAGTGGAATAGCAATCAGATAAGACAGAGCCACACCAATTAAACCAATAATGGCTGAGCTGGTAATCATGGACGGATTTTGATAGTTGCTTTGAGTCGCTGTATAGGCATCTCCCTTACCAAACTTAGCAATGTCCTGTGAATCGGCTTTGCTTGGCGTCTTATAGGTACGAGAATAGATATTTACAGACGATGTCTTTTTACCTGTTGGGAATTGAACTTCAGAAGACTTAGTTTGTCCTTGTCCCTGCGTAATAACCTGCAGAACAGGGATATTGGCATAGGTTGGATAAGAATTCCCTAAATTAAAGGTAATAAAGTTCTGGTGGACAAATGGAAACTGACCATTAAAATAAAGCAGATACTTATGCTTGGTACCTGAACCCACAAGAGACCAGCCAACAGAAGGATCATTTTCAAACCGGATATAACGCTCTAGGTTTGGATTTTCCTCATCTTGGATAACATTTGGATGGTCAATTTGAATCAAATTAGCATAGAACTCAAAGACACGTTCATACACAGGTACTTCACGTACAGCGTAGAATTCTCCGCTCAGTGGGAACTTCTGCAATTTCCAGCCATTACCAAGTTTATCAACATACTTCTGATAAATCTTCTCGTTTGCTTCTGTAGCTTCTGTGGTAACAGAAGAATCTTCCTTGCTGGCTTTCTCCTGCAGTTCCTTTGTATCATAATAGTCAATGTAGCCCATCCGCTCAAAGATAGTGTTTTCATAGTTAGTCTTTTTATCTTTATTTGTCGCTATCTTATTATAGTTAGGATCCTGCTTGAAAATCAACCTTCTTGGCACCATAGTATAGATAATGGCATAAGTCAGGGTCGTCACCAAGAAAATCGACACAATTGAGCGTAAGATACGCATAAAAATATATTTTTTCATTTATCGTTTCCTTTAAATTCCAAAAGAACTTTCTCCTCTATTAGAGAAAGTTCTCTTAGCAAGCTTATTTCACGTGGTCTGCTAATTCTTCTTGAGCTTTTTTATTAGATTCCGCACGTTCTTTATTCCATTTTTCCTGAGCGCTATTATAATCTTTTGTCGTTACAGGCTCATCCTGCAATTTCATGTATTTATAACTTGCTGCTTCACGCGCCTTAGCACCAGACCAAGCAAACGGTGCTGAGAAAGGCACTACCTTAGTCAAGGTTGGACGACCTGTTCTAGAAGTTACCGGAATCAACAAAGCACTATCAGTCAGCCAAGCCTGAGCAGCCGCATATTTTTCATAACGCTTGTTCAAATCTTGCTTTTCTGCACCAGCTTCGTCAACCAGCTTGGTATATTCATCCAAACCAACTTGTTTCGCTGCGGCATTATCTGTGCCATCAAATCCTAAGAAGGTCTTGGTGTTTTCACCACCAGGTTTGATAACATCCAGATAGGTAGATGGGTCTTGATAGTCCGGAGACCAGCCGACATTATCTGAAATATCCCAGTCCTCTTCAGCAGCAGAAGGAGCAAACAAGGTAATGTTAGTCACTTCATCCTTAGACAATTGGTGAACATCAATCACAACATTATCTGTTCCCAAAGTCTTCTCAATGGATTGCTTGAGGGATTGAACGCGCTGTACTTTAGAAGTAGCTGTTTGATCAACCGGAATGTCCAGATGAATTGGGAATTCCACTCCATCAGCTTTCAAAGCTTCTTTTGCTTTAGCGAATTCAGCCTTTGCTTTGTTCTCGTTATAGAGACCATCTTGACCATCTGAGAAGTCAACGTCTTTCCATTCGTCGCCATAAGTTACTACTTTTTCCTTAACTAAGTCACCGAAGGACTTGTCACCAGCCTGCACAAATGTAGGTGGGATGTAAAGGTTACGAAGAAGTTTGTCTGCTCCGTCCTTACCATTAATCTGAGATGCATAGGACTCACGATTGAAGGCAAAGGTCAAAGCCTGACGGAAGTCCTTGTTAAGCAAGGCTTTCTTAGTTGAAGTCTTTTGAGCTTCTGACGTCTTAGCAGTATGGTTGTAAGACTGACGATCAATGTTTGTACCTACTAAGAAAGTTGAGGCATCTTGAGGTGTATAGACGATATTATCTTTAAAGTCTTTTTCAACCTTTTCATAGGTCGCACTAGTTGGGAAGAGTCTAGCTGTTGTCAGAGCCCCTTGACTGAACTGATCAGCTAGTTTCCCTTGATCTTGTCCATCATAGAAAGATAGTTTCACTGCATCTACGTGAACATTTTCTTTGTCCCAATAATTAGGATTCTTCTCAAATTGGATTTCAGATTTTGAAGTCAATGATTTGAGCAAGAAAGGTCCGTTGTAAAGCAAACTTGTTGGATCAGTTGCTTGAGCGAACTTATCGCCTTGGTTTTCCAAAAAGTCTTTGTTTACTGGGTAGAGAATTCCCATTGTAGTCTTAGAGTTCCAGAAGCTTTCTGGCTCATTAAGAGTATACTCAACGGTATGATCATCAACTGCTTTAATCCCTACTTCTGAGAAATCAATCTTCCCAGAAATATAGTCCTTAAGCCCTTTGACAGAATCCTGAACCAAGTAGATTGTTTCAGATTTATTGTCTGCTGCATACTTAAGACCTGTAACAAAGTCTTCTGCTGTCACATCTGCATACTCTTCACCTTCAGAAGTATACCACTTAGCATCTTTGCGAAGCTTATAAGTATAAGTTTTTCCATCTGGTGATACAGTCCATTCCTCTGCCATTGAAGGAACCAAGTTTCCATATTGATCGTTTTCTAAAAGACCGTCAATGACATTGGCAGTCAAGTCTGTTGTAGCAGCTTTACTTGAAGTGAGATAGTTCAAGTTTTCAGGATCTGTCTCGTAGATATAATTAAAGGTGTTTGAAGAGTCTGAGCTGCCTGACTTTGTGTTTGGCTTAGAGCCTGAGCAAGCTGCAAGAAAGCCAGCTGCAAGAAGAGTGACTCCTGCTAATGCAAGGACTTTGCTTTGTTTCATATGGGTTTCTCCATCTTTTAGATTTTTAGATTTAATTAAGATTATAGCATAGATAGTACTAAAAGTAAAATAAATTTTCAGAATATTAAGTTAGCTCACTAGCACCCTAAGATGTTTATGCATTTGCTTTCCTCAGATGTTTATTATCTAGGATTAGACAAGCTTAGTCTCGCCCATTTCGACTCTAAAATCATCAAAAATCCCACTGTCTGCTACAATGGGATTTCCTTGCTTTATTTGATATGTTCTGCGAGTTCTTCTTGAGCTTTTTTGTTGGATTCTTCCTTTTCCTTTGCCCATTTTTCACGCGCTTTTTCATATTCTTTAGTCGTTATTGGTTTATCTTGGATTTCAACATATTTAAAGCTGTATTCACCCTTGTTTCCAGTCCAAGCAAATGGTCCTGAGAACGGAACAACCTTACGGACACTTGGTGTTGCACCAGATGACCATGCCGGCATCAACAGGGCACTGTCTGTCAGCCAAGCCTGAGCTGCAGCATACTTTTCGTAACGTTTGTTAATATCCTCGTTTTCTGAAGCAGCGTCCTCCAAGAGCTTGTCATACTCTTCAAAGCCGGCCTCTTTAGCTGCTGCATTATCTGTTCCAGGGTCAAAACCAAAGTAGCTGTCAACATTCTCACCAGTCTTAGAGCCAGTGATTTCCAGATAAGAAGATGGATCGTTATAATCTGGGCTCCAGCCGAGATTATTATTCAAGTCCCAGTCTTCTTGAGATGCCGAGGTCGCAAAGTAGGTGATATTATTCAACTCATCATCTGTCATCTGCTGAATATCAATCACCACATTGTCAGAGCCAAGATTAGCTTCGATAGACTGCTTCAGTGACTGAACACTTTTAACGCCATTGGTATCTGCTGAGCTGACTGGAATATCCAGATGAATAGGGAATTCTACTCCTTCTGCCTGCAGCGCTTCTTTGGCTTTGGCAAATTCTGCCTTGGCTTTTTCTGGATTATAAAGACCATCCTGAGCGTCGTCTAATTTGACTCCCTTCCACTCATCACCGTAGCTAGCCAGATTTTCTTCTACAATGCTGCCGAACTCTTTACCATTAGCTTGAACAAAGGTTGGCGGAACAAAGGTATTACGAAGCTGCTTGTCTGCTGCTTCTTCGCCATTGGTTTGTGCAGAATAAGCAGTACGGTCAAAGGCAAAAAGCAAAGCCTGACGAAAATCTTTATTGAGCAGTGCTTTCTTAGTGGAAGATTTCTGTGCATCCGTTGTCTTAGAAGTATGCTCGTAAGACTGACGATCAATATTAGTTGTAACAAAGAAGGTTCCTGAGCCTTGAGGGGTGTAGACGATATTGTCGCCATACTGTTTCTTCACACTGGCAAAGTTTGAGCTGTTTGGGAAAAGACGAGCAATGGTGTAGTTGCCGTCAGAGAAGCCACGCACCAGCGATTCTGTATCTTGCCCATCGTAGTAAGAGAATTTGACAGTATCAATTTTCACCTTTTCCTTATCCCAATAGTTTGGATTCTTCTCTAAACTAATTTGAGATTTCGAAGTGATGGATTTCAAGATAAACGGACCGTTATAGAGGACACTAGTTGGATCTGTCCCCTGAGCAAACTTGTCACCTTTTGATTTCAGAAATTCTTCATTTATCGGGAAAAGAATCCCCATGGTTGTCTTAGAATTCCAGAAACTTTCTGGCTGATTCAAAGTATACTGAACAGTAGAATCATCCACCGCCTTAACACCAACTTGGGAGAAGTCAGTTATTTTACCATTAACATAGTCGTCCAAGCCTTTAATGGATTTTTGAACGATATAGAGACCATCAGACTTGCTGTCTGCAGCATGCTTCAGACTGGTCACAAAGTCCTTAGCAGTCACATCTGCATACTCTTCACCATCAGAAGTATACCATTTCACTCCCTCACGAAGCTTATAAGTATAGGTCAGACCATCCTTTGAAACGGTCCAATCTTCCGCTAGAGAAGGCACTAAGTTACCATACTTATCGCTTTCCAGCAAACCATCTACTACATTAGCCATAATCTCATTGGTTGCCCGTTTATTGGACACTGTGTAATCCAGCGTATCTGGATCTGCGGTATAAACATAGCTATAGTTTTTCCCAGATGAATTGGAGCCGCCAAACGAACAGGCAGCCAAAATTCCTGCAGAGAGAATGACAAGCCCAGCAGCTGCAGCTAACTTAGATGTTTTCATAAACTTCCTCCAGTTTTCATTAAGATTACTTTCATTATAGCACTTCTGCGACAGGATGTAAACGCTTCAATGTAATGGAGGCCAACATAAAAAGAGAGAACAAAAATGTTCTCTCAACTAAATAACTTGATTCAGGACAGCCACAAAGAGACAAACTTTTGCTGTTCAAAATCTTATTTGATATGTTTTTCTAGCTCTTCTTGGGCTTTTTTATTGGATGCTTCCTTTTCTTTTTCCCATTTCTTAAGAGCTGCTTCGTAGTCTTTAACTGTCACAATATCATTTTGGAGCTCCATGTTCTTAAAGACATAGGCATCTCCTTTAATTCCGACATAAGAGTAAGACTTGGTAAATGGCACAACCTTCTGAACGACTGGTGAACCACCACCAGAAACACTAGGAATAACAATGGAGCTATCCGTCAACCAAGCCTGAGCTGCTGCGTACTTGGTGTAACGAGCATCTGTATCTTGTTTTTCTTGATCAGCTTCATCCAGCAAAGCCTTGTATTCATTCAAGCCAACCTTATTTGCCACATCAGCATTTTTCCCTTTTTCTATACCAATATTATCTGCAGCATCACCTGTTTCAGGGTTAAAGATATTCAGATAAGTTGATGGATCTTGGTAGTCTGCTGACCAGCCAGATATGTTGAGATCGTAGTCTTTCTGAGCTGCTGTTTCTGCAAAGTAGGCAGAATTATCAAAGTCATCTGTTGACATTTGCTGAACATCAATAACGACATTTTCTTGGCCAAGCGCTGATTCGACAGACTGTTTGAAGGAGTTCGTCCGTTGTACCAAAACCTTGTCAGACTGATCGACAGGGACGTCAATATGGATTGGGAATTCTACACCTTCAGCTTGCAAGGTTTCTTTTGCCTTGGCAAATTCCGCCTTGGCTTTATCAGCATTGTAGATGCTGTCTTGGGCATCTGTCAGTTTGACACCGCTCCACTCATCACCGTATGTAGGAAGTTTGCTCTCTACTACATCTGAAAAGTCTTTGCCATCAACCTGCACGAAGCTAGGAGGAACTAGCAAGCTACGGATGAGTTTAGTCGCCCCATCTTTACCATTCATCTGAGCTCCAAAAGATGTCCGGTCAAAGGCAAAGTTGATTGCCTGACGGAAGTCTTTATTTTGAATAGCAGCTGTAGTTGATGCCTTTTGAGCATCTGATGTCTTAGACGAATGATTATAAGTCTTACGATTCAGATTGAAAGCAAAATAGAAACTAGTTGAATTCTGTGGTGTGTAAATAATATTGTCTTTGTACTGCTTTTCTACAGAAGCATAGTTAGAGCTCGTAGGGTAAAGCCGTGCTTGAGAATAAGCCCCGTCTGAGAAGTTGCGGATCAAGGATTCCTGATCCGAACCATCAAAATAAGTCAGTTTTATATTTTCAACCTTGACATTGTCCTTATCCCAATAGTTCTGGTTTTTAGCATATTCAATGACAGACTTAGAAGTGAATGCTTTCAGAACATAAGGTCCGTTATAAAGAATGGAAGAAGGTTTTACGGTACCAAAATCTTTGCCTTGTGACTTCAAGAAATCCTCATTGATGGGGAACAGAATCCCCATGGTCGTCTTAGAGTTCCAGTAGCTTTCTGGCTGGTTGAGCGTGTATTCGACCGTGTGGTCATCAACTGCTTTTACTCCAACTGTTGAGAAGTCTTTAGACTCTCCTTTGACATAGGCATCCAAGCCTTTGATAGAGCTTTGGACGATAGGAAGAGCTTCAGAATTTTCATCTGCCGCGTGCTTCAAACCTGCTACAAAGTCTTGTGCTTTAACCTCTGCATATTCTTCACCATCTGATGTGTACCACTTAGCATCTTTACGAAGCTTATAGGTATAGGTCAAACCATCCTTTGAAACAGTCCAGTCTTCCGCAATAGATGGAACCAAATTGCCATATTTATCATTTTCTAAAAGGCCGTCCACCAAGTTTGTAATAACATCGGACGTAGTAGCCCGATTTGAATTGACATAGTCCAAAGTATCAGGATCACTCAAATAGACATAAGAATAGGTATTACTGGCACTAGAGCTTCCACAAGCAGCTAAGATTAGTGTTGACACGACTGTCAGTCCAGTAATGGCCAACCATTTAGATTTTTTCATGAGCATTCTCCTTCTCAATTTATATTGTATTATTATACAATATTTTTTTATAAAAACAAATGTTTTATGTAGAAAAATAATAATTTTCTATTTTTCAGCTTGTATATCTGTATTATTTCAAATATTTTTCTATTTTGTGAGTTTTTCCGAAAGATGCTTTTATAAAAAATCTCTTTAAGGGGATTACCCTACTTTTCTCTACATTTATTTTGTAACCTTTTATTATCCTTGATTTATAAAAGAAAAGAGAATTTTATGATACAATGGTTATATCTTGTTTTAGGGGAAAGAAATGAAACGATTATTCCTATGTTTACTAGTTTTGGTCGGAATGACCGCCAACAAGGTGGCAGCAGATGATTTCAACATTGCCGCTAAAAGTGCAATGGCTGTGGATGCTACTTCTGGAAAGATTCTCTACGAAAAAGATGCTAATACTCCAATCGAAGTCGGCTCCATCACCAATCTTTTGACCGTCTATCTGGTCTATGAAGCCATTGACAGAGGAGACTTGACTGCCGATACTTATGTTGATATTTCAGACTACGCTTACAGTCTGACATCTAATCCAAATATCAGCAATGTCCCTTTGGAAGCCAAACGTTACAAAGTCAAAGACTTGATTGCCGCTTCCTTGATGTCCAGCTCCAACAGTGCCACGATTGCTTTGGCTGAGAAGGTTGGGGGCAGCGAAGAAAATTTCGTCCAAATGATGAAGGCTAAGCTTAAAGAATGGGGTATCAAAGATGCTACTATTGTGAACTCCACAGGGCTGAATACTCTTCTTCTGGAATACGCAACTGAAGAAACAGACTATACTGCCTCAGCTAGCACAGCTAAAAAAAGCAAGGACACTGAAAACAAATTCAGCGCCTACGACTTGGCTGTTATCAGCCGGCATCTGATTATGGACTTCCCTCAAGTGACAGAGATCACTTCCAAGTCCACAGCCAAAATTGCGGGGACGAGTCTGGAAAATTATAACTTCATGCTGGAAAACCAGTCCAACTTCCGCTCAGGTGTGGACGGACTCAAAGCCGGCAGTTCGGAGAAGGGAGGCTCTTCCTTTGTTGCAACGACTACTGAGAATGGCATCCGCATGATTACAGTTGTGCTAGACGTTGAGCAAACTGACGGAGACCCTTACGCACGCTTTGTAGCCACAGCGTCTTTGATGAACTATGTTTCGCAAAACTTCACCCAGACGACCATTGTGGCCGAGGGTGAAGCCTACAATAAAAGCCATTCAACCGTTATTGACGGCAAACAAAAGACCGTGCCAGCCGTTGCCAGCAAGGATTTTACCATCATTGAACGCATCGCCAATCAGGCGGAACACAAAGTAGAATTCTCCACCAACGAAAAAGGCTTCCAAGCTCCACTGAAAAAAAATACTGAGCTCGGAACCTTGACCTATAATGACCCTGAGCCAATCGGCCAAGGCTATCTGGAAAACAAAGCACCTTCTGTCACAATGGTAGCCGGCCAAGAGGTGGAAAAAAGTATCTTCTTCAAGGTCTGGTGGAATGACTTCGTCCGCTATGTCAACGAGAAATTATAAAAAAAGCCGCGAATCAAATGATTCGCGGTTGTTTTGTATGTTTTGTAAATGTTGGACTAGAACTAGTAAACTTCTTTGAATATTAACTCGCAATGCGGTTCTTTAAGCAGTGATTTAAAGTTTCGCCTAGACAAAGCTTTATCCAACTGATCCTTCCATTTCATAGCTAATCAAGCGGTTAAGCTCAACAGCATACTCCATAGGCAGTTCTTTGGTGAAAGGTTCGACAAAGCCCATGACAATCATTTCGGTTGCTTCGGATTCGGACAAGCCACGGCTCATGAGATAGTAGAGCTGCTCTTCGGAAATCTTAGAAACCTTGGCCTCATGCTCCAGAGCCACCTGAGAGTTATGAATTTCATTAAAGGGAATGGTATCTGATGCCGAAATATCATCCATGATAATCGTATCACACTCAATATGGCTGACAGATTTCTGTGAATTCTTTCCAAAGGTCACTTGACCGCGGTAATCCACTTTACCTCCGCCCTTAGCAATAGACTTAGACACGATAGATGAGCTGGTATGCGGAGCATTGTGAATCATCTTAGCCCCTGTATCTTGGTGCTGATTGGTATTGGCAAAGGCAATGGAAAGCATAGTTCCACGCGCTCCAGGTCCATCCAGATAGACAGACGGATACTTCATAGTCGTTTTCGCACCGAGGTTCCCGTCAATCCACTCAACTGTCGCATCTTTCATAGCCCGCGCCCGCTTGGTCACGAGGTTGTATACATTATCGGACCAGTTTTGAATAGTGGTGTAGCGCATATAGGCCCCATCGAGGGCAAAAATTTCAACAATCGCAGCATGCAAGCTATTGCTGGAATAAGTCGGAGCAGTACATCCTTCTACATAATGGACGCTAGCACCCTCATCAACGATAATCAAAGTCCGCTCAAACTGACCCGAATTTTCATTGTTAATCCGGAAATAAGTCTGCAAAGGAACATCTACCTTGACACCTTTTGGAACATATATGAAGGTACCACCTGACCAGACGGCGGAGTTGAGAGCTGCTAGCTTGTTATCTGTCGGAGGAACCAGCTTAGCAAAATACTGCTTGAAGAGCTCTGGATATTCCTTTAGAGCTGAGTCGGTATCCGTGAAAACGATTCCTAGCTTTTGGAACTCTTCCTTCATATTGTGGTAGACCACTTCTGATTCATACTGGGCCGCCGCACCAGCGAGATAAGCTCTCTCTGCTTCTGGGATCCCAATCTTCTCAAAGGTTTCCTTAATCTTCTCAGGCACTTCATCCCAGCTTCTAGCAGGCTTATCAGAAGCCTTTTGGTAATAAATCAAGTCATCAAAATTAATTTCTGACAAATCCGGCCCCCAAGTCTGCATCGGCATCTTCTTGAAAGCCTCGTAGGATTTGAGGCGGAAATCCAGCATCCACTCTGGTTCATCCTTGGCTGCAGAAAGCTCACGAATGACCGCTTCATTCAGCCCTTTCCCTGTCGAGAGAACAGGTTCAACATCGTCATGGAAACCAAACTTGTATTCACCGAGATCAATCGGTTTTGGTTCTACTCTTTCTTCTGACATAATTTCCTTTCACATTCTTACTTTTTATCTTCTTCAATTGCTCGCTTGAGGGCATTCCAACCCAAGGTCGCACACTTAATTCGCTGCGGGAATTTGGCAACGCCTGCTAAAAAGGCTCCATCTCCCAATTCTTTCTGGCGACTGTCTTCTTGACCCTGAACCATCTGCGAGAAAACTTCTGCTAATTCCAGCGCCTGCTCTTTTGTCTTGCCCAGAACCGCATCCGTCATCATACTGGCCGAAGCCGTTGAAATGGTACAGCCGGAATTCACAAAAGCAATATCCTCTATCTGATTTTTAGCATTAAACTTCACTGACAAGCTGATAACATCGCCACAGGTTGGATTATTGAGGACTACTTGCTCCACATCTTCCAGCTTCCCATGATGATGGGGGTGAGCCGAGTGATCAGTCACAACTGCCTTGTAAAGACTGTCTAACTTAGAAAGCGCCATTGAAAAACTCCTTTGTCTTTTCTAAAGCATCTACCAGCTTGTCACAATCTGCATAGGTATTGTAGATATAAAAGCTAGCCCGAACAGTCGCTGGCACCTGTAGATAGGTAAGCAAAGGCTGGGCACAATGGTGACCCGCCCGAACAGCTACTCCTTCGTAGTCTAGAGCCGTCGCGACATCATGCGGATGGAGACCATCCAAGTTAAAGGCAATCACGCCCGAACGCTGGGCTAAATCCTGAGAGCCATAAATGGTCAAGCCTTCCACTGCCTGAAGCTTAGGAAATACGTAGGCAATCAGGTCCTGCTCATGCTGGGCAATGGCATCCATACCCAAGTCTTCCAAATAATCAATGGCTGCCGCAAGACCGATTGCTCCTGCCATATTCGGAGTGCCAGCCTCAAACTTCCAAGGCAATTCCTTCCAGGTCGCTTCCTGCTCATAGACAAAATCAATCATTTCGCCGCCGAACTCAACTGGCGACATCTGCTCTAGCAGCTCTTCCTTGCCATAGAGAACCCCGATACCAGTCGGGCCTGCCATCTTATGCCCCGAAAAGGCGAAGAAGTCCACATCCAAATCCTGTACATCAATCCTCATGTGCGGAATGGATTGAGCCCCATCCACCACCAAAAGCGAACCTTGCTGATGAGTCAGCTGGGCAATCTCCTTGATGGGATTGATGACACCAAGGACATTGGAAGCATGAGCCAGAGAGACAAACTTTGTCCGCTCGTTGAGCTTGGCACGGAAATCCTCCATATCCAGAGCACCGTCTTTGAGATAGACATAGACCAGCTTGGCTCCAGTCTTCCTACAAGCTTCCTGCCAGGGAATGACATTGGAATGGTGCTCCATAATCGAAATCATCACTTCATCACCAGGCTGCAGCCTTTCAGCCGCAAATTGAGCCGCCCAGTTAAGGCCCGTCGTAGTTCCTCGTGTAAAGAGGACTTCTCTGCTTGAAGCTGCATTGATAAAAGAATGAACTCTTTCCCTGGCTGCTTCATAGGCCGCTGTCGCACGCTCGGCTAGCGTATGCACACCGCGGTGCACATTGGCATTGTCTCTAAGATAGTAGTTTTCAATAGCTGCCAGCACCTGCTTGGGTTTCTGGGTTGTCGCCGCATTGTCCAAATAAACCAAAGGCTCATCATTGACAATTTGGTCCAAAATGGGAAAATCTTGCTTGATTGCTTCTGCGTTAAATCCAGACATGAAGACTCCTATCTACTTTTACGGGACAAGGCCCAGCTTTTTATCTTTTTGCGAGAATAATATCGATATTTTCAATCATTTCATCACGGACTTCCTTAACAGGGATTTCTACTATCACTGAGCCCAAGAAGCCACGAACGACCAAGCGCTCTGCTGTTGCCTTATCAAGACCCCGACTCATGAGATAATACATATCCTCCGGATCCACCTGACCGATAGAAGCCGCGTGACCAGCTGTCACATCGTTTTCATCAATCAAGAGGATTGGATTAGCATCTGAGCGCGCTTGATCAGACAGCATAAGAACCCGGCTTTCCTGCTGGGCATCTGCTCCTTTAGCCCCTTTGATAATATGACCGATACCATTGAAGGTCAGAGTTCCTTTTTCTAGGATAACTCCGTGCTGCAGGATATTTCCGATAGAGTTGCAGCCATAGTTAGTTACTCGGGTGTCAATTCCTTGAACCTGCTTACCACTGGAGAGAGCCACCACTTTCATATCCGCATGGCTGCCCTTGCCATAAAGGTCGCTATCAAAGTCAGCCACAACATTGCCTTCGTTCATAACACCGATGGCCCAGTCAATCATAGCATCATTGTCCAGCTTGCCACGACGGCTGATATAAGCCGTTATATTTTCGCCCAAGCGGTCAATAGCTGAAAACTTAATCTGAGCTCCAGCCTGAGCAATAACTTCGACAGTGATATTAGCTGTTACTGGAACAGAGCCCTCACCGTAAGTTTCCAGACGTTCCAAGTAGTTAACCTTGGAATGCTTGCCCGCGATAATCAAAATATGCTTGTTAAAAGGAACATCGCTTTCGCTGTCCTGATAAAAAATTCCTTCAATCGGCTGATCAATCTCAACATTGTCCGGCACATAAAGAACCGCACCGCTGTTGAAATAAGCCGTGTGGTAAGCCGCCAATTTGTCCTCGTCATACTTGACCGCAGACATAAAGTGCTTTTCTACCAACTCTGGAATCTCTTCCAAAGCAGAGTGAAAATCTGTGAAGATTACACCTTGCTCTGCTAAATCAGCCGGCAATTGCTCCAGAACAGTATGAGTTCCCACTTGGACAAGCTTGAGATTGTCTTCTAGAGCTGTAAAGTCTGGAACACTTGTCAGCGGCTCACTCTCTGAAATACGGCCGTCACCCAGATTCCAACGGTGAAATTTAACCCGCTCAATACGCGGCAATTCTAACTGGTCAATCTTATCAAAGGCCTGCTGGCGCAGTTGAAAGAGCCAATCTGGCTCTGCATGTAGCTGTGAAAATTCTTGAATCAATTCTTTAGTCATGTCATTCTCCTATCTTTTATCAAAGTCAAAAGAATGTTTGACTAGGCTTCTTCGGTATAGGTGAAGCCCAACTCTTCAGCCAATTTAGCATAGCCTTCTTTCTCCAAGCGGACTGCCAATTCAGGACCGCCAGAAAGAACGACTTTACCATCCATCATGACATGAACTACATCTGGAGTGATATAGTTGAGCAGGCGTTGATAGTGAGTGATAATCATAGCACCAAAACCTTCACCTCGCATAGCATTAACCCCTTTAGATACAACTTTAAGAGCATCAATATCGAGACCAGAGTCAATCTCATCTAAAAGTGCAAAAGTCGGCTCTAGCATGAGCAACTGCAAGATTTCATTGCGCTTCTTTTCACCACCGGAGAAACCTTCATTAAGGTAGCGCTCAGCCATTTCTTCTTTCATGTTGAGCAGTTCCATCTTTTCATCCAGCTTCATGATAAAGTCGCGGACAGAGATTTTTTCCTCGTCTTCCTTGCCAGCATTCATAGCTGCACGTAGAAACTCTGCATTAGTAATACCAGGAATTTCACTAGGGTACTGCATAGCCAGGAAGAGTCCCATGCGAGCACGCTCATCCACTTCCAACTCCAAGATATTGACTCCATCAAAAAGCACCTCTCCTTGAGTCACTTCGTAGTTAGGATTGCCCATGATGGCTGCAGACAAGGTTGATTTCCCTGTTCCATTCGGGCCCATAATTGCTGCAACCTCTCCTGTTTTCAGAGTGAGATTCACCCCTTTGAGAATTTTTTTCCCTTCAATTTCAACATGAAGATCTTTTATTTCTAAGACAGACATTTCTTTTTCCTTTCTTTGCTTAGCTGATTTACATACTTTAGTATACCAAAAAAAAGCCCAAAAGGCTTTTATTTTGTTTAGAGCTATTCTTATTTATTCCTCTTTTGACGCCATTTCCGCCGAACTTCCTCACGGTAGTAGGAGTTGCCAATAAAGCGGAGAATATTGAGCAAAGGAGTACGATTAGGCCCCAAAACTCCGACCAGCTCAGCAAAGAGCTCAACACCCAGAAGTAAGCCTATCATCAAGAGCACGCCACCAATTCGACTGGAAACATTCAACAAGAGAGAAATCATGGCAAAGACCAGCGAAATCCCGTAGATAACCAGCACTGTCCCTCGGTGAGTCAATCCCAAGGACAAGAGTCTATGATGGAGATGGTGCTTGTCAGGCGTGTAGAATTTCTGACCAGACAGAGTACGGCGGATAATCGCTAGAAAAGTATCCGTAATCGGCACTCCTAAGATAATCATAGGCGTCACCACCGCAACAGCCGTTGCATTTTTCAGCCCTTGCAAGGACAAGACGGCAATCATAAAGCCGATGAAGAGAGCCCCCGTATCACCAAGATAGATGATAGCCGGGTGGTAATTGTAAGGGAAAAAGCCTGCAATTGACAAGACCAAGACGAAAATAGTCAGGGTCAGAAAGAGATTGTGTTGGGGCAAAAAGAAGTAAGAAACAATCCCCATCGTCACCAAGGAGATGATGGACACCCCACTCACCAGACCATCCAAACCGTCAATCAAATTAACCGCATTGGTGATAGAAATAATCCACACCACTGTCAAAATATAGGACAGCCAAGGCTCAAAATGCAGGAAAGGTCCGCCAAAAGGAATCTTAAAATCATCCAATCGGAAATCAGTCAGCCACCAGATTAGGCTGGCTGCTAGAACAATTCCACCCATTTTCAGCATAGGCGACAGCTCTTTGATATCATCAACCAGCCCTGTAAAGGCAATAATCAAACCGCCTAGAACGACTGGCCAAACATAATCAAAATAGGTTTGTCCAAAAAAATCTACAGCAACAATCTGCGGCATCAAGAGCAGAGTAGAGATAGAAAAGGCCGCTACAATCGCCAGCCCGCCACTGCTAGGCATGGGCTTTTTATTGATGCGGCGAGCATTGGGATAATCTACCGCACCAATCTTAAAGGCTAAGAGCCGAACCAAGGGCGTCAGAATCACCCCGATAAAAAAAGTTCCCAGCAATACCAAGATAAACTTTAACGGAAAAGTAATCATAGGCATTCAACCTTCTGCAGGCCGGAGACGGCATCTGTCACCAAAAGCAGATGACCGTGCTCCTGCAGCACTGCCCGAGTGATATCTGAATCATCTGCGAATTCACGCATCTTGGCCAAGAGCCAAGCTGGATAGCGCTCTGGGAAGCCCTCAACATCTACTAAAATCGTCAAATAATAAGCTGAATCATACTTATAAAGCTCTGATAAGTCAATCTTATAGTCCACTGTCTGGGCAAAGGCCGCAGCAGCCTTAATATCTTCAAATCGCAGGATGTAGTAAATGTAACGCTCTGCATTTTCTGCTGACTGCTCATCAGCCGCTTCCTGAGAAAACTGCTCCCCTTCCTCAGCTTCGGCTGTTTCCAAAGATTGGACTGCTTCAATGTCTTCCTTACTCTTTTCAAAAATGCTCTTTTCCAATGTCTTGAGGAATTCATCTGGAGACATATGAGACAGCTCGTCCATGTCTGGCAGATCTGCTAAATCCTCAAAGCTCAGATTCTTATCCAACTTAGACTTGGTAACAAAAACATCTACCTTGTCTGGCTTAGGCGTCACACGGAAACTCAGCATACCACTGTCCAAAAAATTATCCGGCATTTCCAACTCATCTAAGATGGTATAGAAAAACTCTTCCGTCTTTTCTTGGGGAACCAAGAAATCGGCCATTTCCATGCCGCGCTCTTCCAAATCTTCCAGCTGAATCGTGATTTTTATGGTCGAATCACTAATCTGTTTCATTTCCATATCTCTACCTCATACACTTCTAGTCCTACTATTATACTAAAAAATCCCCCGTATTTCAAAAAATAGCTAGTATTGCTCTGAAAACAGCAATTACCAAAAAAGCTCTCAGAAAATTCCGAGAGCTTATTATTTCACTACATGAGATAGTCAGAGAAACATTAAAATTACTTCTTTTATCCCATCAAGGCTTTGATTGCTGCATAAACCAGAAGCACGCCGCCCAGGCCAATTCGATATTTCCCAAAAATTGTAAAGTCATGCTTTTTGACATAGTCTGTCAGGAAACGAATCACGACTAGGCTGACTCCAAAGGCCACCCCCATGGCAACTAAGAGCAAGAAAATTTGCCCAAATCCCAGACTGTTCCCATTCTTGATAAACTTAAGAATTTTCCAGCCACTAGCGCCAAACATAATGGGAATCCCCAGATAGAAAGTGAACTCTGTCACGACAGAGCGACTGACACCATTCAAGAGACCGCCGACAATGGTGGCGCCAGAACGGCTAGTTCCAGGAAAGAGAGCTAGAACCTGAAAGAGACCAATCTGCAAGGCTGTCTTGTAAGGCAAATAGGCTAAATCCGTCACAGTAGGCTCCTCATGCTCGCGCCTTTCCAAATAGATAAAAGCTGCGCCATAGACAATCAGCATCACTGACACAGAGACTAGATTGTAGAAATGCGCTTCAAACCAATCATCCAAAAATAGGCCGATAACAGCAGCCGGCAAGGCTGCCACGACCACCTTAGCCCAAAGCTGCCAGGTCTTTTGAACCTGACGTGCTGACTTGCCTGATTTAAAAGGATTGAGCTTGTCAAAATAGATGACGACAACCGCCAAAATTGCTCCCAGCTGGATAACGACATTAAACATTTCCATAAAGGCTGGACTTTGATTTTTATACTGGATAAAATCTTGAATCAAAATCAGATGCCCTGTACTGGAAATCGGCAGCCATTCTGTGATTCCTTCGATGATACCGTAAATAATAGAGATGAAAATTTCAATGATAAACATAGAATACTCCTGAAACAAGGGTTTACTCAAGGAAAGTCACAGTTAAATTCCCAAAGAGTATTAGGTTTTATTATATCACAATTTCAAGGCTAGGAAAAGCCAGTACTAAGACTTTTCCGGCTAGGAGGGAGTTTATCTATTAGAAAGCTCCACCGCCTCCGCCGCCTCCGCCGCCAGAGAACCCCCCACCTGAACTTCCGCCAGATGAGACAGAGAAATTGCTGGCTGTAGTGGCTACATGACCATAGTTTGAGAAGCTGTGCATACTACTATAGAAGGCATAGTGCAGATTAGCCTGAACATAGCTGTCCATAGATGGATTTTCCAAGTGAATCCGACACAGAGCCATGACACGGCTGACACGATCTGCATAGCCAAAGAGGGTCGCATAAACCAAGAGACGGTTCCACAGGATAATGCCTTCGATTTCTGTATTGTCCAGATGGGCAATATCTCGCAGCATATTGGAAAAACTTCGCCACAGATAGAAGTCGTGTGCGCCTTCGTCATTCAGGACGCCATCTCGCCAATAAAGCTGTGCCTTACTAGCAAAAATCAAAATCAAGACAAGACTCACCAGCGCCAAAGGAATATAATACCATATAAAGCCGCCAAAAGAAGCCATATAGATAAAGAAAACAGCGATAGACACTACCAACCCAGCACAAGCTAGAATAATGGCAGTAATCAGCAATCTCTTTTCCTGAACTTTAAGAGGCCGGTAGTGACCAAAGAGACCCAAACGCTTGCCTTCAGAGCGCACTTCTTTAGATAAGGAGCGCAAACTGTTAGTAAACAAGGACTTAATATTGCTACCAATGTTACGGATATAGGACTCATCCGCAGAAGACTTGTGCTTATAAATATCTTCTGAAATTTGATAGGCTGAAAATAGATCTTTCACACTGGCTTGGGATTGCTTGTTGAAAGCCATGCCCAGAAAACGTCTCTCAAAGTCCGCTAGCCCATCATAGGTCGCTATTTGCAGAACAGGATTTTCAGCATCTCCCTGCAGGAGGAGATTGCCCCTATCCAGCAAGTCTAACAAAGTCGCCTGGACCATGTTTTCAAAGTTCAGCACTGCCTTGCCGCCCCTTGTTGGGTCGACATCCTCCATGTCTACCGCGTAAATATTTTCCGCCAAGACAAGGGGAGCCAAGTCCTGAGGAGCTTCGTATAGACGGGCATTCTTGGGATAAGACTGCTTAGGCTTGATCTTCTGGGCAAAGACAAAATAAAGGATAGCCGCTACAAGGATGGCACATAAGAGCAGCAAGGGCATATAAATTTCTCCTAGCTGCCGGTAAAAGACCGTCTTGCGGGCAATCTTTTCTTCTTGAGCTTTAAAGGTTGGCAAGTAGTCACTCTCGTCTTCATTCTGGGACACAAGAGAGACCGCTTGTCGATCCCAATAGCCGTGGAGCTCGACATTATCGCCCGAGCCAATTCCATTGAGTTTGACCAGATAATCGGTGCCATTCTTATCCACGAAAGGCTGGGTTCCAAAGTAGCCACTATGAGCAAAAAGCTCACTCTTATCTGGATTGCTCAAGCCAGAAACTGTCAAAACGACTTCTCCTATCCCCTGATCCCAGTCGCTGATAGGAGTCCAGTTGAGCTCAGCAATATCCCTGTGAAGAAAAAGGAGATTTCTCAGCTGCCAGGTTACAGTGACAACAACTCTGTCACCGTCGTTTCCGGAATTATAGATTTTGACTTCATAGCCATCTCCTAAGTCTCTGACTTGGGGGTTAATGTCCATATCTGGCTCACCATTCGTCAGAACCGAGACCGTCGGATTCCCATCAATGGCAAAGCCATTGGGCATCTTTCCAGCAGAGCCCAGCGAAACAATCTGACCATTATAGTCGTCATTAAACTTGTAGGTCACTTTCTCTGTGTAGGTAGCTGTATTGTCCTCACGCAAAACCAGATCTCCTTGATAGGATTCAATATCATAGTCAACAGCCGAGACAACCTGACCAAAACAAAGGCAGGAAAACAAAACCAACAGAAGATAAAAATATCGTTTCATACTCAACCTCTCTTTACAGATATTTTGTTCTATTATATCATTTTTATCAAGTAAGGGCTTACTAGGATTGAAAAGAACGGTGATTTTCGATAGAATAGGAAGAACTATTATTAGATAAGCAGGAGAAACCCATGAAGAAATTATTACTCACTTTATTTACAGCCCTCCTGGTCGCCTTAGGAACAGTCCATGTTATTCAGGCCGATGACTACCTGAGAATCGGTATGGAGGCAGCCTACGCTCCCTTCAACTGGACTCAGGATGATGATTCCAACGGTGCTGTAAAAATCGAAGGCACCAACCAATATGCCAACGGATACGATGTGCAGATTGCCAAAAAAATTGCACAAGAGATAGGCAAGGAACCTCTGGTTGTCAAGACTTCTTGGAATGGCTTAATTCCTGCTCTGACCTCTGGCAAGATTGACATGATTATTGCTGGTATGAGTCCAACTGCCGAGCGGAAAAAGGAAATTGCCTTTTCCAACAGTTACTACACCAGCGAGCCAGTTCTCCTAGTTCGTAAAGATGGAAAATATGCATCCGCTAAGACTTTAGAAGACTTCAAAGACGCTAAAATCACCTCCCAGCAAGGAGTTTACCTCTACAATCTCATTGACCAGTTGCCTGGCGCCAAAAAAGAAACAGCTATGGGCGATTTTGCTCAGATGCGTCAAGCCTTGGAATCTGGAGTTATTGATGGCTATATCTCTGAGCGGCCAGAAGCCTTGACTGCTGAGACTGCCAACTCCAACTTCAAAATGATTCAGTTTGAGAAAGGCTTTGAAGTCGGCGAAGAAGATGCTTCCATTGCCATTGGTATGCGCAAGGATGACGACCGTATTGAGCAGGCCAATGCAGCTATCGCTAAGATTACCACCAATGATCAAGTCAAGCTGATGGATGAGATGATTCAGAAACAGCCTGTTGATACGGATAGTGAAGCAGCTAAGGAATCATTCTTCAGTCAAGTTGCTAAGATCCTAGCTGAAAACTGGCCGCAATTCCTACGCGGAGCTGGTTTGACCTTGCTCATTTCGATTACAGGTACCATCGCAGGCCTCATCATCGGACTGCTAATTGGCGTTTATCGGACGGCACCAGCTTCTAAGAATAAACTCCTAGCATCACTGCAAAAAATCTTCGGCTGGTTCTTAAATGTCTATATTGAGATTTTCCGCGGAACTCCAATGATTGTTCAGTCCATGGTTATCTACTACGGAACAGCCCAGGCATTCGGAATTTCTATCGACCGGACTATCGCTGCCATTTTCATCGTCTCCATCAACACCGGAGCTTATATGAGCGAGATTGTCCGCGGTGGTATCTTTGCCGTTGATAAGGGGCAATTCGAGGCCGCAACGGCACTGGGTATGACACATGGTCAGACCATGCGCAAGATTGTTCTACCTCAGGTCGTCCGCAATATTCTGCCCGCAACTGGTAACGAATTTGTCATCAACATCAAGGATACATCCGTGTTGAACGTTATCTCAGTAGTAGAGCTTTATTTCTCTGGCAATACCATTGCTACCCAAACCTACCAGTACTTCCAAACCTTTACTATCATCGCTGTAATCTACTTTGTCCTGACATTCAGCGTGACACGCATCCTGCGCTATGTTGAAAAACGCTTCGACACAGACAACTACACGACAGGTGCCAATCAAATGCAGACAGGAGAAGTGAAATCATGACAGAAACCATTTTAGAAATTAAAAACCTCAAAAAGTCCTATGGTAAAAACCAAGTCCTCAAGGACATCTCCCTCACCGTTCATAAGGGAGAAGTGATTTCCATCATTGGCAGCTCTGGCAGCGGAAAGTCAACCTTCCTGCGCTCCATTAACCTACTGGAAACTCCAACCGGAGGTCAGATTTTTTACCGCGGCAAGAATGTCCTAGCAGAGAACTATGATCTGACTCATTACCGTGAAAAGCTGGGCATGGTCTTTCAATCTTTCAATCTCTTTGAAAATCTTAATGTCCTGGAAAATACCATCGTCGCTCAGACAACGGTCCTGAAAAAAGAGCGGTCAGAAGCCGAGAAAATTGCCAAAGAAAACCTCAACAAGGTTGGAATGGGCGAGCAGTACTGGCAGGCCAAGCCTAAGCAACTCTCAGGCGGTCAGAAGCAGCGGGTCGCTATTGCCCGCGCCCTCTCCATGAATCCTGATGCCATCCTCTTTGATGAGCCTACTTCAGCCCTCGACCCTGAAATGGTTGGTGAAGTTCTGAAGATCATGAAAGAACTGGCTCAGGAAGGACTGACTATGATTGTCGTGACCCACGAAATGGAATTTGCCCGTGATGTCTCTAGCCGTGTTATCTTTATGGACAAGGGCGTCATTGCTGAAGCTGGCAGCCCGCAGGATATCTTCACCAATCCCAAAGAAGAAAGAACCAAAGAATTCCTGCAGCGCTTCCTCAGTTAAATTACTTCTATTTTCAAAAGCAAAAAGGAATCTGGAACTAAGTCCAGATTCCTTTTTTTATTTAATGAGCAATATCAGTTGCACGATTTTGAAGTTTAGTCTTCAAATTTTTCATGGTTTTTGTCGTAGAAATCAATCAAGCCAAGAGCTGTTTCAAAAGAGATATTTTTCACTTTTGCACGTCCTTGAGCAAGAGCAATGATAGACATTTCACGTGCGTTTGTTTCTTTACTAATACGGTAACCGGTGATCTTCTTATCACGTACCCAACTAACAACAGACTCTACTTTCTCGAAATTAGATTTAGCCATTTCTTACTCCTCTCTATTCTAGCTACATCAACTACTATAATTGTTTTTATACAGTTTGTCAACTTAAACAAACCAAATTCGAACAAATTAAATAATTCTGAATTTTCTTTACTTAGCTTTGAGGGCTGAAAGTATCTGAGTCCGAATACTTTCGACTCCTTCTGGATTTGCTGGAAGGAAGATGGTATTATTACCCGAACTATCTGCAAAATTATTCAGCGTATCCAGGTACTGGTTGGTCAAAAGAATGGACATAATCTGCTCTTCAGTCAACTCAATATTGGCCCCCTTCAATTCCTTGATAGAGTCTGCCAAACCATCCACAATGGCCTTCCGCTGCTCGGCAATACCAACCCCATGCAGGCGGTCTTTCTCAGCTTCTGCAGAGGCAGCTGTCACAATCTTAATCTTATCTGCTTCAGCCAATTCCTGAGCAGCCACGCGCTTACGCTGCGCCGCATTGATTTCGTTCATAGACTGTTTAACTTCAGCATCAGGTTCAACCTTGGTAATCAAGGTTTTGACAATAATGTAACCATAGGTCGACATTTCTTCAGCTACCTGCTTTTGGACCTCTAGGGCAATTTCGTCCTTCTTTTCAAAGAGCTCATCCAAGGTCAGTTTTGGAACGGAAGAACGAAGGGCATCTTCGATATAGGACTTAATCTGAGCTTCTGGACGCATAAGTTTGTAATAAGCGTCAATCACGTTGTTTTCATTTACACGATACTGGGTCGCAACATTCATGGTTACGAAAACATTATCCTGTGTTTTAGTCTCAACGATAATCTCGCTCTGCAGCAAACGCAGCTGAACGCGAGCCGCTATCTTGTCAATCCCTAAAGGAAGACGGAAATTGATACCGCTACTGCTGGTTTTGTGGTAGCGTCCAAAACGCTCAATGATTGCCACAGATTGCTGACGAACCACATAGACTGCACTAAGCATCAAGAATACAAAGATTATGATCAATATGATAAAGAAAAATGGAATAAAAAACATGTTCAAGCCTCCTTGATTCACTATAGTATATTCTAACATATTTAATTTGCAGTTTCAAACGAAAGCATACAAATTAGGCTAAAATATCTTTATAATTAGACAAGCATATTGTAGAGTGTTTCATTCCCGTTCAGATTGATAAAGGAAGGATCGAACTGCTCAACACGGTTAATCAAAGAAGCATAATCATGCTTATCTGCCAGAGCAATACCAATCAGGACGGGACCCGTTCCCTTACTGGCCCGTTTGATATATTCAAAACGAGTGATGTCGTCATTAGGCCCTAAAATATCATTCACAAACTCACGCAAGGCACCAGGACGCTGCGGGAAGTTAACTACGAAATAGTGCTTAATACCATCATAAATAAGCGCCCGCTCTTCCATCTCTGGCATGCGGTTGATGTCATTATTCCCACCTGAGATAATGCAGCAGATAGTCTTCCCCTTGATAAACTCGCTCAGGACTTCCAAAGCTGCGACACTGGCAGCACCAGCTGGCTCTGCGACAATCCCTTGCTTAGAGTATAGGTCAATGATGGTCTCTGAAATAAGCCCTTCGTCTACACCAATAAGATTTTGAACATTCTTTTGTGTTACTTCATAGGTTGATGCACCGACTTTCTGGACTGCGATACCATCCGCAAATTTATCGATTTCTTTAAGCTTGACTGGACCACCTGCTTCAAAGGCTGCTTTCATACTGCGGGCACCGTTGGCTTCCACACCAATAACTTCAATAGTTGGCTGACTTTCTTTGATATAGGTTGAGACTCCTGATATCAGGCCGCCGCCTCCAACTGGTACCAAAACTGCATCAAAAGTAATAGCTTCTCTCTTGGCCTCATCTAAGATTTCATAGGCTACAGTCCCTTGACCAGCTTGGACATCTTCATTATCAAAAGGATCGATAAAGGTGCGATTTTCAGTCTTAGTATAATCAAGCGCTGCCTTGGCTGAAGCATCAAAGGTATCTCCAACCAATTTAATTTCCACAAATTCACCGCCAAAGAAGCGAACCTGACTAATCTTCTGCTGAGGGGTCGTGATTGGCATAAAAATGGTTGCTGGAATTTTCATTTCCTTACATGTATAGGCCACTCCTTGGGCGTGATTGCCCGCAGAAGCACAGACAACCCCACGCTGGCGCTCCTCTTCGCTAAGTTGAGAAATAGCGTAATAAGCCCCGCGGAGTTTAAAAGAGCGCACCCGCTGCATATTTTCTTTCTTCAGGTAAATTTTAGCCTGGTACTTCTCTGACAAATAGTGATCGTAGTCAAGCGGTGTATTGACAACCACATCTTTTAACACTTTATGAGCATGCGTGATATCTTTTGCTCTGAGCATATTTCTTCCTTCCCTGTTTTTTCAGTTTATTCTCTATCAAGCAAAACAAGGGGCTGGGAATTCGCATTCCAACCCCTAATTTCTTATCTGCTCTTTATCTTAATTATAAATCTTGAAAGCATCGTCGTCGTTTTTACCAACGAATGGCATTGCTTTACGTAATTCTGCACCGACCTTTTCAATCTCCAGATTAGCAGCTTGCTCGCGGTAAGCAGTGAGTTTTGGACGACCAGCCTTGTAGTCATTTACAAAGTCGTTCGCAAATTTACCGTTTTGGATATCAGCCAAGACCGCCTTCATGTTTTCTTTGACTTGCTCAGTAATCACGCGCGGACCAGATACATAGTCACCATATTCGGCTGTATTTGAGATAGATTGACGCATCTTCTTGAAGCCACCTTCATAGATTAAGTCCACAATCAGTTTCATTTCGTGCAGCACTTCAAAGTAAGCCAATTCTGGCGCATAACCTGCTTCAGTCAGAACTTCAAATCCTGCTTCAATCAGGGCAGTCAAGCCACCACAAAGCACAGCTTGTTCACCAAAGAGATCTTCTTCAGTTTCTTCTTTGTAAGTTGTTTCAAGCAAACCAACACGAGCCGCACCAACACCTTTACACCAGTCCATTGCGATGTCTTTTGCATTTCCAGTAGCGTCTTGGTAGACTGCATACAGAGCTGGTACACCAAAACCTTCTTCGAAAGTACGGCGAACCAAGTGACCAGGGCCTTTCGGTGCACACATAAAGACATCTACATCGGCAGGAACTTTGATAAATTCAAAATGGATGTTGAAACCATGAGCAAACCCAACTGCGTTTCCAGCTTCCAAGTTTGGAGCGATTTCTGCTTCATAGAGATCTTGTTGGATTTCATCTGGAGCCAAAATCATGATGACATCAGCTAATTTAGCTGCTTCTGCTACTGTATAAGTATCAAAGCCATCTTCTTTAGCCTTGTCAAATGACTTACCAGGACGAACACCGATAATCACATCGTGGCCTGTATCACGCAAGTTTTGTGCATGCGCATGTCCTTGTGAACCATAACCGATAACGGCGATTTTTTTACCGTCAAGCGCTGCTACTTTAACATCTTTTTCGTATTCCATTGTTACTGCCATAAGTTTTACTCTCTTTTCTATTTTTATTGCCTGTTAGGCGGTTTTAACAAATTAAAGGTTTGATTTAATCTCGGGTAAAGCCTGTCGCTCCAGTCCGAGCAATATTTTTGATACCATACGGGCGAATGACCCGAAGCAGGGCTTCGCTCTTCTCGGCATCACCAGTCATCTGAACGGTAATGGAGCTAGGTGCTACATCTACAACTGTCGCCCGGAAGGGTTGGATAATAGACAGAATCTCTGCCCGCTTATCAGCTGGAGCCGAGACCTTAACCAGAATCACTTCACGCTCCAAGTGAGGACGGTCCGTGATATCTCGAACCCGAATCACATCAATCTGACGATTGAGCTGCTTGATAATCTGCTCAACCTCTGCCAACGAAGCCACATCAATAATGATGGTGATACGGGAGACTTCCGGATTTTCCGTCGTTCCGACTGAGATACTCTCGATATTAACCTGACGTCTGGAAAGGACACCAGTGAAGCGGTTTAGAACACCCGAACGGTTTTGGAGTTTAGCTGTCAACATTCTACGCATGGAACTTCACCCCCAACATCTCATGATTGCTCTTGCCAGCCGGCACCATCGGAAGAACGTGCTCCTTACGAGAAATATCTACCTCGATAAACATTGGTATATCTTCCTTCAGGACTTCCAAATCCTGGACAATGGTCTCCGGATTGTCAAATTTATAAGCTTTAACACCATAGGCCTGAGCCATGAGCTGGAAATCTGGCAAAGTATCAAAGACAGACTCAGAGGTACGACCATCATAGAAAGCCTCCTGCCACTGGCGCACCATACCTAGCGAATGATTATTGAGCATGATGACCTTAATCGGAATCTTATAGATATTGAGAATAGCCATCTCTTGGTTTGTCATCTGATAGCCACCATCTCCGACAAAGAGTACGACTTCCTTATCCGGATTGGCAATCTTAGCCCCAATCGCTGCAGGCACACCGAAGCCCATGGTTCCCAGACCGCCAGATGTTACCAGTTGACGCTCGTTTTTATATGGATAATATTGGGCGGCCCACATTTGGTGCTGACCGACGTCTGTTACAACGATGGCATCACCCTTGGTCAACTCACCTACGCGCTCAATGACAGCCTGAGGCTGTACGACACGTTCTTTCTTATCATATGAGCGGACCCGTTCCTTATCCTGCGTTACTTTTTCAATCCACTTGCTGGTATTGTTATGCACCTGCTCTTCATTCAACAGCATCTGCAGGGCTTTCTTAGCATCCCCTACGATAGGAATGTCTACACTGATAATTTTTCCAATTTCCGCTGGGTCAATATCAATATGTGCTACTTTAGCATTCTTGGCAAAAGTTTTCGGATTACCAGTCAGACGGTCATCAAAGCGGCAGCCGATACTAATCATAAAGTCGGCCTCAGTCATGGCAATATTGGCCGCAAAAGAACCGTGCATTCCACCCATACCTAAGAACAAAGGATGGTCAGTCGCAATGGTTCCCTGACCCAACAAGGTAGTGACTACTGGAATCTGATACCGCTCCGCCAAAGCAACCAGCTCTGCTGCTGCCTCAGCATAACTAATACCACCCCCTGAAAGAAGAACCGGCTTTTTAGCCTTAGAAATCTGCTTGATAATCTTCTTAATCTGCAATTCATTAGGCTCAATAGTCGGCTGATAGCTCGGCAGATGCAACTTGCTGTCATAGATAAAGTCCGTTTCCAGAGCGGAGACATCCTTAGGCAAATCAATAACGACTGGCCCAGGACGACCTGTCGTCGCAATGTGAATAGCTTCTGTAATAATACGCGGAATTTCTGCCGTCTCCCGAACCTGGTAATTGTACTTGGTAATAGGAGTCGTAATCCCAACAATATCCGCTTCCTGAAAAGCATCTTTACCGATTCCGGCCTTGGCTACCTGACCAGTAAAGACTAAAAGGGGTACGCTATCACTCATGGCATCAGCAATACCGGTAATGGCATTAGTAGCTCCTGGACCGCTGGTCACAACCGCAACTCCGATTTTCCCAGTAGACTTAGCATAGCCTTCTGCTTCGTGAACACAGCCTTGCTCATGGCGGCCTAGAATATGACGGATGCCTTCAAAACTATAAATAGCATCATAAAGCGGCAGTACAGCGCCGCCGGGATAGCCAAAAATCGTATCAACACCAAGATTTTTCAAGGTTTCCAAAACAAGCTCTGAACCTGTCTTAGAAGTTTCTAATTTGATTTTCTCCATTCTTCCCCTTTCATTTATTTACAATTTTCTAAAAATTCAAAAAGCTTTCTACTATGATAACATTTTTGAAAAAAATTGCAAGCCGCTAGTTAATTTTTTTCTTGATTTTTTATCTAAATCCGAATGTTTTTCAAACAAAAGATAAAAAGCCAGAACTATATCTTTAGTACTGACCTTTCATTAGAATTATTAGCTCTCAAATGTTCCGTTTATGGGAAAGCTACCGCTCCTCATCTTTTCTACAAAACTGAGCATGCCATCTATAACCAGCCTTTCTCTTGCCCGATTCGGACTGCTTCTGTTCGGTTTTCAGCATCTAGCTTGGTCAAAATAGCAGACATGTAGTTACGAACCGTTCCATTTGACAGGAAGAGTTTTTCTGCAATTTCTTTATTAGACAGACCATCCGCTGCTGCTTGTAGGACTAGCCTCTCCTGGTGAGAGAGAGGGTTCCTTCTGGTCATCAGTACCTCCATCAATTCTGGCGAATATTCCTTTTGCCCATCTAGAACGGTATGGATGGTCTTCATCAAATCCGCAATGCTGCGCTCTTTGAGCACATAAGCATCTACATCAGCCTTAACAGCTCGCTCAAAGTAGCCCGGTCGCTTGAAGGTTGTGACGATTATGACCTTGATGTTTGGTCGATTTGCCTTGACCCATTCGAGAACGTCTAGGCCGGTCTGGTGGGGCATTTCCACGTCTAAAATAGCTACATCAACAGTTTCTGACTTGAGACAGTCAATAGCCTTCTGCCCATCTGCGGCCTGATAGACTTCTTCGACATCTGGCTGCAGCTGCAAGAGCTGAGCTAAGGCATCTCTCAGCATACTTTGATCTTCTGCTAACAAAAGTTTCATGCTTCCTTCCCTCCGTATGGCAATTCAATTCGAATCCATGTTGGATCTTGGCTGCTAAGAATCTCAAGCCTTCCTGACAAGGCAGACAGTCGCTCTCGAATACTATGCAACTCCCGACCAGTCAGCTTTTGAAAACCACAACCATCATCCTGAATGTCTAAAACAAGTTTTTCGTTTTTCTTTACCAAAGAAAAATTGCTCTTTTTAGCCTTGGCATGCTTAATAATATTGGTAGCAGCCTCCAGCACAATCATACTGATTGTTGACTGCTGACTCGGTGGGATACTAGCAACATTGAGCTGGTTATCTATCTCGACCTGAACACCGCTCATCTCCAGCATGGCACGAATGGTCACTAGTTCCTCGTCCAGCGTCCGATTCTTTAGATCATTAATAATCCGCCGAACATCAGCCATTGATTTCTTACTAATTTCTTGCACTTCCTGCAGTTCTTTTGCTGCCTTGTCGTAGGCTTCCATCTGCAAAAACTGCTGAGCCAGCTCCGCTTTAACACTGAGCATGGCAAAGGTGTGTCCTAGACTATCATGTAAGTCTCGACCAATCCGATTGCGCTCATTTTCTGCCAGGAAAAGATTCAGCTGGGCATTTTGCTTGACCTTTTCTTCCTTGATTCGCTCTGTCGTTTGAATCCGATGGAGACCAAAAGTCAAACCATCTGAAAAGAGAAAGGTTACAATAAAGAAGATCAGCTCTGCTGGACCAACATTACCCATCAAATAATTAGTTAGTACAATAGCAGGCTGCAAGGCGATAAAGGTCAAAAAGCGCCAGGATTTAAAAGAAATGTCATCCAGTTCGTAAATGAGCAGATTAGATAGATAAAAAATGTACCAAGTAAACCCTGTATTTAACCAGACAGAACTATAATAAATGTAAGCAATCAAGAGCCACCAAGAAAAAAACTGGATGAGGCGATGGTTACTTAACAAGACCGCATAGTAAGCCACAACAAAAATAGCTGTCCAGAGCAAGACGAAAAGCGGGTATTCCCCGCTAATCACTCCCGCAACTGGAAAGATGATAAAGACCAGCGCAATATGAAACATATAGTGGACTTGTTTAAGTTTTTCCCACATGAATTTATTTTACCTCAATTCGCTTTTTGAGCTGCAGCACAAGAATGCTGACCAAAATCGTATAAATCAGAACAATCAAGGCTGCCTTACCATTAAACTGATGGTGTTCTAGATAAGAAGAAACAACCTGCATCAGTTGATAACTTGGTGTCAACTTACCGATTGGCTGGAGCCATTTTGGAAACATAGTCAGAGGAAACCATAGACCGCCCAGAACAGCCAGTGCCATATAGACGATATTTCCCACAACAGACATGAGCTGAGCACTTGGCAAGAGACTGACCAATACACCCATAGCAATAAAGACCACACTTCCTACCAGAAGGATCAAGGCAATAAGAAGCCAGTCTACCATTGGTAGATTAACCCCGCGAACAAAATGCCCAATCGAGAAGACTACGATGATAGAAAGCATAAAAGTCAACAGCGTACTGCAAAGTTTTGATATATAATATTTTACCATAGAAATCGGTGAGTGCTGAATCATTTTTTGCCAGTTATTATTTTTATCAGACTGCAAAGTGCTTGGAATGCTAAAGAAGGCACTAGACATGATACTAAAAAGAGTCATTGAGAAGAGGTAGCCTTGAAGCACCAGATTAGGCGTATCACTTCCAGACATCATTCCTGAGAAAATCAGGTAAAAAACGCTGGGCAGACCAATAGACAAGAGATAATAAGCAGCCTGCCGTTTCATTAAAATCAACTCAATCTTCATAAGACTTGCCATATTTTTCATGATTACTCTCCTATTCTTGTGTCGTTTCAAAAATACTATCCAAGAGGGTACGGTTACGTACTTCAATCTCTTCGATTGTACAGCCGTGTTCCTGCAGAACCTGCCAGACCTGTCCAGCATCTCTAGTCGCAAAAGATAAAGCCTTTTGCTTGATTTCTAAATCAGTCACATTATCCAGCTTTTCCAGCACAGACTGATAAGTCAGCGGCAAGGTGAAGTGTTTTTCCTGCTCCTCACTGCGCATAGCATAAGGTGTCGTATCCCGAATCAGCTCACCCTTGTGCAGCACCAAAATCCGGTCTGCCGTATGCTCGACTTCTTCGATATAGTGAGAAGAATAAACGATGGTCACTCCCTGCTGCTTGAGCTGATTAACAATTTCCCAGAAATGCTGACGAGTAGAGGTGTCCATAGCAGAAGTCGGTTCGTCCAAGAACAGAATCTTAGGACGGCCAATCAGACTCAGAACAAAAGAGAAGAGACGCTTTTGTCCACCAGACAGCTTGCTGGCCAACTGATTCTTTTGCTTGTCTGTAAATTGCAGCAAGTTATCAATTTCTTGATTGGACAGACTATTTGGATAAATAGCTTGGAAGAAAGTCAAGAGTTCCTTGACCTTCAAATCTTCTACCACTGTATTTTCCTGTGGTAAAATCGCTACCGACTGCTTGAGATGATTGTCAGTTGGTTTGAGCCCCTGAATCGTTGCCTGGCCTGCTGTCAGAAACTTATCACCCAGCAAACAGTCCATGAGAGTCGTTTTCCCAGCTCCGTTGGGACCAATCAAGGCTACACAGTCACCTTGGGAGATTTCAAACGAAATATCCTTTAAAATCTCCTTGCCGCGAATGCTTTTTGAAAGCTTCTTTACTTCAATCAGTTCCATTTTGCTCCTCCTTTGATTTGATAAACCGTATGTGCATCTTTCCTTTATTTTTCCAAAACCGGAAGAAGAACAAAGACCAAATGCCTTTTGAATTCTTACAGCAACCTTTTATCATTTTGTTAACTATATTATAAGACAAAGAAATTTTTCCTACTAGTTGATTTTGTCACCGACTGACATGACAAATGTCACTATTCCGGTTTTTGAACCCAAAACTAGCAAATATTGGAATAATCTGATTATTTCCCTTCTGCATGAAGACCCAAAAAAGCCGGCTCCCTCATTGAGAGGAGCCGACTAGTTGTATGTCTGTTGCAATTTAGATAGAAACTGAACTTAAAGTAACTTAATCTAAAAATTTTTTCAATAAATTAACTACTCAATCTTGTATGACGAGGCTACCAACGCTTTTTAAACTTTAGCTCTGTCCCTCTTCTTTGAGACCGTTGAGCTTCAGACTCAGAATAAACATCTCAGGTGTGCTTTCCTTAATATCCTTAAGACCCAAATCTTGGAAGAAAGAATTCTTTTCCATCTCCTCAATATTGACTTTTTGCAAATCAATTTCAATCAAGGTTTGCAATTTTTTCTCTGCTGTGACTGAATAGTCAATATTAACACCTTCCAGACTCTTAGCCGCTACAAAGTTTGGATCGGACTGGACCCCTTCACGAATGAGAGCTGTCATTTCCTCTGGAGTCAGGGTAGCTGAAGCCGTACTAGCTTCTTCTGGCAAGGAAGTAAGCAATTCCATCCGAAGATTCAAGATCTTTCTGCCCTGATAGGTAATGGTATCTCGATGATGAATGCCCTCAATGTCTCCGACTAAAGTTTTAGAGACGACCTCTGTACTTTCGGAAGAAGAACTGGATGACTCGCTGGAGCTAGAGCTGGTTTTAGTCCGCCTAGAAGAAGCTACTGATTCAGAAGAATGTCTAGGACGATGCTTGCTGAAGTTAGGAAACACACAGCCCGTCAAGAGCACCGAAGCAGAAATAACAAGAATGAAAAATTTTTTCATAGTTCACCTTTTTTACTTTTTATTTGTTACAGTATAACATAATACCAGTTTCTTGTCTAAGTATTTTCTATAAAATGACAAAAGGCAACCTTTCGATTGCCTTTTTATGCTATTCAACACTAAAAATATATGGATAAACCGGCTGACTGCCCTGATGAATTTCTACTTCAACATCCTCGAATTGTTCCATTAAATCTTGAGCAAGACTGCTAGCCAATTCTTCTCTGCCGTCTTCACCGATATAGATAGAGACAATCTCGCTATCTTCATCCAGCATCTTGCTGAACGTTTCTTTCAAAGCTGTCAGCATGTCTGGATTAGAAACAACAATCTTACCATCCACCATACCGAGGTTGTCATTTTCATGAATTTCCAAGCCATCAATGGTCGTATCTCGAACCGCAGTCGTCACGCTGCCACTGACTACTTCTGATAAGGCAGCAGTCATACGTTCTTGATTTCCCTCGATGGTCTTGCTGCCATCAAAAGCTAGGAGACTGGTCAAACCTTGAGGGATTGTGCGAGTCTCAATAACAGCTGCAGGCTGTTCAATCACTTCTGCTGCTGATTGGGCTGCCATGAAGATGTTTTTATTGTTTGGCAAGATAATGATATTACGAGCATTGACTTGCTCCACAGCTTTGATGAAGTCTTCTGTTGATGGGTTCATGGTTTGCCCGCCAGAGATGATATAGTCAACTCCCTGAGCCTTAAAGATTTCAGCCAGACCCTCACCAGCTACTACAGCAATAATCGCAAACTCTTTTTCTTGAGCCGGCTTAGCTGAGCGCTCTTCCTTTTCAACCTGTGCTTCGTGCTGGTTGCGCATATTGTCAACCTTGACCTTGACCAAACTACCGTACTTGAGACCTTCCTGCATAACCAATCCTGGATCTTCAGTATGGACATGGACTTTGACTATTTCATCATCGTTGACTACCAACAAGGAATCCCCCAAATCGTTGAGGTAGTTGCGAAATTCATCATAATCAAAATCTTTTACATAGGTTGGCCCTGTCTTGAGAGCCACCATGATTTCTGTACAGTAGCCGTAAGTGATGTCTTCTGTTGCCACATGGCCAGCTACAGACTTATGATGCTCAGCATTGATCATCTCAGACATGGTCGCAGGTGTCGCCACAAAGTCCTCAGAAGCGATATATTCGCCTGTAAGAGCAGACAAGAAACCTTCGTAGATAAAGACCAGCCCTTGACCGCCAGAGTCCACAACACCGACTTCTTTCAGAACCGGTAGCATATCTGGTGTCTTAGCCAGAGCAGCCTTAGCTCCTTCAAGAGCCGCTTTCATAACTTCTACAGCGTCATTAGTGACTTCAGCTTTCTTCTTGGCACCAATCGCTGCACCGCGGGAAACAGTCAAAATTGTTCCCTCAACCGGCTTCATAACTGCCTTGTAAGCCACTTCTACACCAGACTGAAAGGCCAGTGCTAGATCTTCACCAGTCAGCTCTTCATGCTCTTTCACACTTTGAGAAAAACCGCGGAAAAGCTGGGAAGTGATAACACCTGAGTTACCACGCGCGCCCATCAAAAGACCTTTCGCAAAGATACCTGCCGCTTCGCCAACTGTTGAAGCAGACTTATCTGACACTTCCTTAGCACCATTTTCAATGGTCATGCCCATGTTGGTCCCTGTATCTCCGTCTGGAACTGGGAAGACATTCAAAGAGTTTACATATTCAGCCTGTTTATTTAAGCGAGTAGATGCTGCCTGCACCATTTCTTGGAATAAACTAGTAGTAATATTTGCCACGATTATTCTCCTACGACTTTAATATTTTGGATATAAACATTCACTGCATGGGCAGTAATTCCGAGCTTGTTTTCCAAACTGAATTTAACACGCTCTTGGATGTTTTTGGAAACTTCGCTGATTTTGACTCCATAGCTTAAGACAGTGTAGACATCAACTGCGATATCACCTTCATCAGTCGCTTTCACAACCACACCCTTAGCATAGTTTTCTTTTCCTAAAAGGGCTTGAAAATTATCCTTGATTGCATTTTTGCTGGCCATGCCAACTACACCAAAAATTTCAGTCGCTGCACCTCCGACGATTGTCGCAATAACGTCATCAGTCAGCTCAATTTGACCATCTTTTGTATTAATTTTCACAGTCATAATTTGTACCTCAAAAGTATTTTATAGTTTATTCTACCATATTTTATACAGGGTGTAAAAGAGGAAGGGTCTAAATCAACTGTCTAGGCGGAAATTCCCAAGCAAAAAAAGGACGGAAATTTTCCATCCTTTTTAAATAAAGATTAAACGCGTTCAACTTTACCTGATTTAAGGGCACGAGCTGAAGCCCAAACTTTTTTAGGTTTACCGTCAATCAAAACAGTAACTTTTTGAAGATTTGGTTTAACAGCGCGTTTTGTTTGGTTCATCGCGTGAGAGCGGTTGTTTCCTGATACAGTCTTACGACCAGTAAAGTAACATACTTTAGCCATTATCGTGTTTCCTCCTATTAGATCTAATATTACGGATGTGCTAGCACCACATACCTTCCTATATTACCAAAAAACTTGACGTTTGACAAGTACATTTGTCCAAACTTTCGAAATTAATCCGTTTTCCTAAACATAGCTAATCTTCAAAGAACCAAAAGCCACGTTGCCTTTGACATAGAGAGTTTTTCTCTTTTCATTGACATTGCGAGGATTGTAGACAGAGCCAAAGGCATTATCTACATCCAGCTCTACACGCCAGTCACTGGGCACATAAAGCATCACACTGCCAAAAGATAGATCCACTTCAAAAGTTGCTGAGTCCCCTTCGATAGTCGCATTATCAAAATAAACCGATGCACTGCCAAAAGCACAGTCTAACTTTTCATAGGTGAAGTTATCTGAGTTGATATAGCGCGTGCCGCTGCCAAAAGCAATATCATCTTTTGAGGAAGAAGAAGCAGCCGAGAAGATACCCCCCTTAAAAATGCGCTGGGGCTTGAAAATCATATTGAGACCAATACAAGCCAGAATACCACCCAAAACCAAGGTTCCTGTTGAAATAGCTAAAAAGTGGTAGACGGCATTGGCAATAATCAGCGCAATAACTGCCATGATAAGCCCAGTGCCAAAGTCTCTTTCTAAGAAATTTTCCAAGGCGAAATAGGCAAACATTGCAACTACTAGCATGGGCCAAATATTAAAATTGAAGGCAGGAATCCCAAAATTCCCCTGCAGCAAGACCCAAGCTGCCAAGACTAAAAAGCCGATTCCAAAAATTGTTTTTTTCATGATAATTACCTCACTTCACTTAACTTTTCTTTTACTAACTGATAATAATGCCTAGACACATGCACCTGCTTATGGGTATTGTAAAACTGGACGGTGCTCGTTCCTGAAAAGGACTTGTCCAAAGCATAGATAGCCTTGATATTGGCAATGGTGGACTTAGAAATCCGACAGAAATAGCGGGGCAGAATCTCTTCTAACTCATAGAGCTTTAGTTTGACCTCATAAGCATCATTGCGAGCATGGGCAAAAATCTTGCTGCCATCCGTCTCGAAAAAGAGAATGTCCGCTAAATCAAGAAAGTACTCACTGCTTTCCTTATAGAAAAGAATGGATGGAGTCGCCGTTTTTTCTAGAGCTTCCTGGATGCGCTGAATCCGCTCATCCAGCCGCGAAACTTTTATCACCATTTCTGTTTCATCCAAACTCTGATCTAATTCAATCCGAATGTTCATACGCTCTCCTTTCCATCTGCTTATCTTTATTATAACAAGAAACTCCCGAGAAACAAGGCCTTTTCAGTAAGTGGTTAAATTTGACCAGTAAGTGGTTTATAAGAGATGATAGAAAGTATATTTACCCCAGACAACAAAAATTTCTAGCATAAGCAAAGAAAAAAGAAGCCTTTAAGCTTCCAAATTAAGATGCCGATTGCAGGGATCGAACCTGTGACCTACGCGTTACGAGTGCGTTGCTCTACCAACTGAGCTAAATCGGCGCCTTTCCCCTTTATTCTAGCATCTTGAGTTTTTTTGTCAAGCGAAAATTTCACAACTTTTTAACCCAAATCAAACAAGGGTTGCTTTTATCCCAAAGCTCAGGAAAGATTTCTAACTTTTTAAAGCCCCGAGCCTGATAGAAAGCGTTAGTCCTGTCGTAAGTAGGATAATGACCTGGTGCTACCGTTTTTACCTGCAGATAGGATGCTTTTTGACGAGCAGATTTTTCTAAAACTTCTAGAAGTTGACTGCCAATTCCCGCTCTATGATAGAATTTTTTAACAGCTAGGCAGTCAATCTCAGCACAATCTTCACTAGAGTATGATAAGCTTACAAAGCCAGCCAAATCACTCTCCTGATAGGCAGCCCAAACTTGCAAATCCTTGGCTCCTTCAATGTAAGCTCGTGTACTTTCAGGTATTCCAAACCATTCTGGTAGATCCTTCAAAACTTCGCTAACCACTATCATCTTTTGTTTTTCTTCCTTCACTTCTTCAATTACTATCATCTGAAAATCCTTTCTTGATTTAAGCTTTAGGACTAAACATATGTTCTATCTTACGAACCCGCACTCTCGTAGGCGTCTAAGCCTCTGTCCCATAGTTTCAAAGAAATGACAAAGAAGATAAGAGAAGTCAGAATCAAACCACCGATATTAAAGAGTCCATTCTTGTCCTGCAAGAAATAGCTAGCTGGATAGTAGGCCGTAAAGGCGAAAGGCACGATAAAACTAATCAACCAACGGATAAGCGAATGGTAAATCGAAATCGGATACTTGGCAAAATCATTGAACATATAGAAAATGTAAATCATGGCGCCTGACTGCTTGGTCCAAAAAGCGATACTGGCTGTCGCGATTTTCAAAGAAGTATAAATCAAGGTCGCAAAAGGAATACAAACTAGGAAAAGCAAAAATTTAGGAAAGGTCCAGCTAATACTGGTGACCGTTGTCGCCAGAAGGATTCCACCGACCAAGAGTTCGCCCAAGGCATCAATCTGAAAGGTCTCAACTAAGATGTGAAAGAGAGGATTGATAGGACGAGTCAGGTATTTGTCAAACTCTCCTTTTCGCACCAAGCGTTGCCCCAGTGCCCAGAGATTGTCAAAAAAGAGATGGTCCAATCCCTTGGGAATCAAGGAAAAGCCATAGATAAAGGCAATTTCTTGAAAGGTCCAGCCCTCCAAGGAAGGGATGTGTTGAAAGAGTACATTGAGAAACAAGAGGTTCAAGCCTTGGGTCAGAAAGACTCCCAGCACACCAACTACAAAATCAACCTTGTATTCCATGATTTGCTTGATGTATTGTCTGATAAAAATCAGATGCATGCGCTGATATTTTTTCATACTAACCTCCTTGAATGGTGATAAATGACTGGACTCTTTTCCAAATCAACTGAGACAAGCCAACCATCACTAAGAGCCAGAAAAACTGAAGCAAAAGTGCTTGAAGAATCTGACTGGCATCGTATTTCCCAACAATGATCATGACTGGAGTATAAATCAAGGACGAAAAAGGCAAAAAGGACAGAATATTTGAAACAATCTTGGGAAAGAAAGCCAAGGGAATCAAGCTTCCAGACATAAAAGCCACTAGGGAATTCTTGAGTAGATTGGAACCCCAAAGATTTTTAAAAACAAAAGCTGAAAATCCAAAACAGATATTAAAGAAAAAGTTAATCAGATAGGCCAGCGTTAAGCTAAAAAGATATAGTGCAGTTAAACCCAATATTTCTACAATGCCTTGACCCGATATGATTTTCATTAATACAATGACACTTAAAAATGGAAGGCCAACGCTGATAAAAATCAACCACTTAGAACCAAGCTCGGTGAAGAGATAAGAAGCCGCAAAGTGCACCGGTCTCAGCAAGCGCATGATAATGGATCCGTCCTTGACCTCTTCTCCAATCATAAAGGAACCATCAGACCTAGTCAAAAGATTGGTCACAAAACTCATGATGATGTAGAGGGTGATATCTGCCATACTGAAGCCTTGAATCAAAGACTCCTGCGACGAATCAAAGACTGCCTTCCAAAGATAAAAAGCAACAAAAGCCCCCATGACATCGCCAATCCGATAGAGAATAAAGTTGACTCGATAGGTAATCAACTCCTGAATCCCTGCATTGATAAAGGGTTTATAACGTCTCCACAATTTGACCATCTTAGAGCTCCTTTCGGTAGAAGCGACGGATAATATCCTCAATATCCGTATCCACCATCTTCAAATCACGGACTTCAAAATCAGACAGGGTTTGCTTGATAATATCAGCCGATTGGTAGCGGGAACTATCGTATTGAATGTTGAGGCTATTTCCTTGTCTATCAATAGTCATATCAGGCAAGCCTTCATAGTGAGAAACGAGATGACTTTGCCCTGGCACCAGTTCAAAGGAAAGAGTCTTCATCTTGCCAAAGGTTTCCTTAAGCTGGCTCACCGTTCCATCAAAAATCTCCTGCCCCTTGTCAATCATAAAAATCCGATCACAAAGTTGCTCAATATCACTCAAATCATGAGTAGTCAAGAGAATGGTTGTCTCTTCCTCCTGATTGATCTGGGTAATGGCCCGACGAATGTTGTCCTTGACCGAAACATCCAAACCAATGGTCGGCTCATCTAAAAAGAGAACCTTGGGATTGTGGAGCAAGGAAGCCGCAATGTCCGCCCGCATCCGCTGCCCCAATGAAAGAGTCCGCACGGGATCTTTGATAAATTCCTTCAAATCTAAGACTTCATTCAAAAAGTCCATGCGCTTATGGAAAAGCGAGTCTGGTACATCATAAATCTCCTTTAAGACCGTGTAGGTCTCTTGCAGAGCTAAATCCCACCACAGCTGAGTTCGTTGCCCGAAGACCACTCCAATATCCTTGACATAGTCTTGGCGATTGTCCTGCGGAATCTTGCCATTAATCCGACAAAAACCAGATGTCGGTTTCAAAATCCCTGTCAGCATTTTGATGGTTGTCGACTTCCCAGCACCATTGGCCCCGATGAAACCTAAAATCTGCCCTTTTGGAACCTCAAAGGTTAAATCCTTGACCGCTTCAAAGGTCTGCTTTTCAGGATGAATAAAGGAGCGCAAAGCTCCTTTCAAACCTGGTTCCTTCACCGTCTTCACAAAATTCTTTTGAAGATGTTCTACTTCTATCATTGCCATACGTTTCTCAATATCCTATTATTCAATTCATGTTTCAGACCCTTTCCCCACCTAACTCAGGAAAATAGAATCTTATCTCCCCACTATACTACCACTTTTACTTCCAAACTAACATAGGAAATTCAAAAATAATTATCATATTTTATCACACACCAAAAAACCCACCTTTACGGGCAGGTTTCTATTTTGTAGTCTTCAGCTAGATTAAGCTTTACCTTCTCATTTCAATTCTTTAGCCAAGATACTCATGTTTTCTTCTAGATTCTCTAGGTAGTTTTTATCATTTTGGGGATCGGCTTCTAAAGGATTGAGAGTTTTCAGTCTGACTCCCGTTGACTTGACGAGCGTTTCTGCCACTTTCGACGATGCATTGCTTTCGGTAAAAATCGTTTTAACTTTATAGGTTTTCACAAATTCTTGAATTTCAGTAAGCTGCCTTGCATTTGGCTCTTGTTCAGGAGAAATCCCTGCAATACCTAGCTGCTGCAAACCAAACCGCTTTGCTAAATACGAGAACGCAGTATGTTGAGTGACGAAAGTCTTTTGCTTAGCCTTTTCAAAGATTGGTTGGTATTTTTTGGTCAATTCTTGAGCTTTAGAAATGAATTTCTTAGCATTTTTTTGATATATTTCCTTGTGTTCTTTATCGAGTTCAGATAGCTTATCTGCAATAATCTGTGCTTCTTCACCAGCTTTTTCAGGATCTAGCCAGGTATGAGGATCGTAGAGAGTTTTTTCATCAATTCCTTGGCCAGCTTCCACATCTTCCAAACCCGGTACACGTTCCAGGGGCATTCCTTCGGAAGCTTCAAGTACTTTCACCTTAGATTTTTGCAAATTTGGATCCAAGCTCCCCGCCCACGACTCTAAGGTATGTGAATGATAGACAAAAACATCCGCATCATAGATAGCAGCTACATCATTAGCCGATGGTTCAAATGAATGGATCCCTGTACTAGATTGAATCATGCGAACATCATTCAAATCACCAGATACTTCTTTAACCATGGCATAAACCGGATAAAAACTGGTCACAATCTTCAAACCTTTAGCTTGTTGTTCTTCTTTCTGAGTACACGCTCCCAGCATCAAAACTAGTATACTCAGCATTAGTAATACTGCAGTTCTTTTTTTCATACAATACTCCTTCACCTCAGCTAATCAGTTACTTCTGTACTTGACACAGAAGCTGAAGAAGCAGATTGCAGCAAGGCTAGCATTTTTTCTACTTCTGCCATGATGTTATTATTATCCATAGTCCCTAAATTAAGATTATTTCGCAATCCTGTTAAGGTCTCAGTTGCATTGGATTTCAAACTTGGATCCGTCGTCTTTTCAAGTAAGTCTTCCGCCTCTTGCAACTTAGCTTCTACTTTAGCAGTTTCAACTTGAGGTACTTCTGGCTCAGTTGGTGTTTCCTCTTCAACTTCTTCTTGAGGTTTCTCTGGGCTAACAGCATCCTCCTTGTCATCTTTTTTACCTAAAACATGATCACTTGTATTCCCCCATCCATCGCTAGACTGTGGTCGCTCATCTGGATGTTCAACATAATACTTGATAGTTGCAAATAAATCCTCTAATGTATAGCCATTAGGAGCTCGGTAAGTCTTATCATCGAACCAAGCAAATTTGATGTTGTGGTAGTGATCCTTATGAGGGATAATCAGATTACCATTTTTTACTGCTACAGTATGCTCAACATTGTAAGGCAGACGAACGAGCGGTATTCGTTTCTCTCCTTGAACACGTTCGTAGATAGCAGCCGCACTTTCTCCACTTGGATTGGCTTTGGAATCATCTGTTGGTGCAGGTGGAAGAAGACCTTTTTCTTTAGTATACGCCTGAGCAGCTGCTTTTTCTTTAGCTGAAAGACTATCTTTTCCTATCCAGTGACTGTGTCCCATATGAGGGGTCACATAAGCATCTCCTTCGTCGCTGATAATATCCCGGGCATCAAAGATATATCCATCAGATGTCGTATATTTGTCAGCCAGCTGGGCTACTCGAACTTCGGTTTCAGTATACTCAATTTGTGAATTTGCTTTGCCGAGACGTTCTGGATGATTGATAGGCGCAAGAAATGCTAATAAGTCATCAATTAATTGCACCTTATCACTTGTTTCATCATTCAAACGCTTCACTAAATCATCCAAGACTTGAAAATCTGACAAACGTCCCTTATTTTCTAGTAATTGCTGATGAGCCTGAGTCAGAAGACCATATACTTTATCGTAAAATTCTTGATTTTTCGGTTCAACTGATTCTTTCTTAGCTTGCAGGACATGAGACATGCTTTTCTGCTTCGCCAATTTATTTTCAATCGCTGTAATAATCTCTTTAGGCAAGTCTTTAGCTAAAAGATAGCGGGACACTCCTTTATCCTCTAGCACATAACCGTCAGCTATTTTCCTAACGACCTGCTGGATTAAATCCTTATCCAATGAATCCGCATGTTCCAAATTTAACTTTGGAGGAAGAATCGGTTTTAAAGCTGGTTGAGATGGAGTTAGTATCGGAGTTGGTATAGGTCTATAAGGTGTCAATCCTAACATAGGTTTATTAGGCTGACTTATAAGAGGAATTGTCCGAGCAAGCTTTTCTTCCAATGCCGACATTTGTGTATAAGGAATAAAGTGATAATGATTACCATGCGGCACTGCTACTCCATTTTGTGTTCGACTAGTAATTTGTGCTGGATCAAAGATCAAGCCATCTGATTCAACATGACGCTGACTAAGTGGAAGATTATAAAGTTGCTGAAGGAGACTCTTAACATCTTCTCCTTGACTCGGTTGATAGTTGTTTGAAATTTGAGTAAAAGTAGGTTGTGTCTGTATCCAGCCACTGCTTCCATTATTATACGAACGGCTGACTACAGTACTAGCTACTTTTCCTCTACCTGATAGGTAAGCTTGAGCTGCAGCTAGCTCACTAGGCGACAAATCACTCTTTGGGATATAGTGAAAATGATTACCATGAGGTACAATATACGCATCTCCCGTATCCTCAATAATGTCTGAAGCATTAAAAACATAGCCATCATCTGTTGTATAACGGCCTTGAGCTCTAGCTGCTGCTACTTCATTGCTTATTTTCGTAATATTATGACCATGTTCCTGCTTTTGACGATTAATCTCTTCCTTACTGCGAATATTATCCGCGCGAGCTACATCTTTCAGATAAACATAATATTGGCCATTAACCTTGATAACATATCCACCCTTGACTTCATTGACAATATCCTCAGTCCTAAGTTGATAGTTGGGATCTTTCATCAAAAGATCTTCGCTGAAAATAGCATCATATGGAACTTTCCCATTATAATAATGATAGTGATCACCATGAGAAGTGACATAACCCTGATCAGTAATTTTGATAACAATCTGCTCCGCGTTAATCCCCTCTTTTTTGCTTACTTCGTCAGGCGTTAACTCCTCAGACTTTTGAACACCTTGCTTACCATCAATATAGCTAACTCGATTGGATTTTTTAATCGAACTGTTTGCCTGATAATAACCTAACTGATGAGCAAAAAGACCCACAGTAGCAATGACAACAATTCCTGTTAAGTATTTCTTATTTTTTTCCATTGGATATCACTTTCTTTTTTGATTACATAGAATTCGCTAAAACTTATCACAATTTACAATTAACTCATAATATACCCCCAAAGAAATCATCTAAATATTTTTTTCTATAAAATATAGCAGAAACTCAATTTTTAACAACTTACTAAACTAATTAACCGGTTAATTAACTGGTTAATATTTTACTCCTCATCATCTAATCTGTCAAGATTTTTTTATTAGATTGTAAGAAAAATATTATTTATTCTTTACTTGTCCAATTATCATAATACAAAAAAGCTTATCCTTTCGGATAAACTTTTTTAAAAATATATCAAGCTTCTTAAGCTTTACCTTCTGAACCGAATACATCGATACGTTCTTCAACTGATGCTTGGATAGCTTTTATACCGTCAGCCAAGAATTTACGTGGGTCGAAGAGTTTCTTCTTGTCGTATTCTGCTTCGTTTGCTTCGTAGTCACGAGCAAATTTACGAGTTGCGTTAGCGAATGCGATTTGGCATTCAGTGTTAACGTTAACTTTCGCAACACCAAGTTTGATAGCTGCTTGGATTTGATCATCAGGAATACCTGAACCACCGTGCAATACAATTGGGAAGCCTGGAAGAGCTTCTGTCAATTTCTTCAAGTGGTCAAGGTCAAGACCTTCCCAGTTTGCTGGGTAAGGGCCGTGGATGTTACCGATACCTGCAGCCAAGAAGTCGATTCCAGTTTCAACCATTGCTTTAGCGTCTTCGATTGGAGCCAATTCTCCCTTACCGATGATACCGTCTTCTTCACCACCGATAGTACCAACTTCAGCTTCTACTGAGATACCTTTAGCGTGTGCTTTTTCAACAACATCTTTAGCCAATTTAAGGTTTTCTTCTACTGGAAGGTGTGAACCATCAAACATGATAGAAGTGTAACCAACTTCGATACACTCAAGTGCATCTTCGTAGTGACCATGGTCCAAGTGAATCGCAACTGGTACAGTGATGCCCATTGATTCTACAAGGTTAGCGATCAAGTTACGAGCAACTTTGTAGCCACCCATGTATTTAGCAGCACCCATTGAAGTTTGGATAAGCACTGGTGCTTTCTTTGCTTCTGCCGCACGCAGGATAGCTTGAGTCCACTCAAGGTTGTTTGTGTTGAATCCACCAACTGCGTAACCATTGTCACGAGCTGCTTGGACAAATTTTTCTGCTGAAACGATTGCCATTCTTATCAGGCCTCCTCTTATTTTTTGTGGTTAAACCACTTACATTGTTTATTTTATCACTTTTTCACTAAAATTGCTAGTTTTTCCTGAAATTTTAAAGAATTGCAGGTAGACACTTAGCCTTTTTAAGCGTTTCTATTGCAAAAAGAAAAAGCTGACCGAAGTCAGCTTACTTAATGCGGAGAGAGGGACTTGAACCCTCACGACCTAAAGCGGTCACAGGATCCTTAGTCCTGCGCGTCTGCCAATTCCGCCATCCCCGCGATTGAGTACCTTACTAGTATAACAGGACAGCTAAGGCTTGTCAAGAAAATTTTTGACTTTATTTCAAAAAATCAACTTTCTACTCAATCAGCAAATCTAGGAAATCTAAGCGAAAATGAAGCTAAGGCAGGGACACAGAAAACTCAGTGCTGATGAGTCGCAACAAAGACAGCCACCGTTTGGTCGGGATCGTATTTTTCAAAGTCAATAGTATAATCTCGATGAAGCTCACCTGTTTCTTCTGCCTGCCAAATCCTCTGCCAAGCATGAAGAATCGCTTGCGGATCCTCCTTATCAGCCTCAAATACTTGATAGGTCTGCTCGGATGTGTCAAAATCATAGACTTCCCCATCTGTCAAACGGCAGATAGAGAGACTATAGTCTCCTTTGTAATCACTAGCATAGTCATGATAGACAGCATAAACCGGCTCCCCTTGGGCAAAAGCTTCTTTCACAGCTCCCTCTTGTTCCTGCCAGAGAGCTTGGATTTTTTCTATACAATGCTCATCTTGAAAATTATTAGTACGAATACTAGCTAAAATATTCAAAAACATCTTCTTGCCTCCTTTTGTTTTTCATTATAACATTTCTCTAGAAAAATCGCTTATCCTAGAAAAAGCAAGTCTATCTCTCCTGACTCTTTTCTACCGCTACTGTGACAAAGGCCGTATAAAGACCTTCAGGTCGGTTCGGTCGGCTGGAAAGCTCTGGGTGATACTGACAGGCTACGAAGAATTTATTTTCTGGGATTTCTACTATTTCGACCAAGCGATTGTCTGGTGAAACTCCTGAAAATATAAATCCAGCCGCCTCAAACTGCTCACGGAAAGCATTGTTAAACTCATAGCGATGACGGTGACGGCGCTGCACGACTTCTTGATAGTCGTAAGCCGCTGCTGCCTTAGAGCCACTCTTAAGCTTAGAAGGATAGAGCCCCAATCTCAGCGTTCCACCCAAGTCTTCGACATCAATCTGATCACGCATGAGGTCAATAATCGGATACGTTGTGTCTGGATTGAGCTCCGCTGAGTTGGCATCTGCCAGCCCAAGGACGTGACGGGCGAATTCAACACAGGTTAGCTGCATACCCAAGCAAATCCCCAACATAGGAACATCCTGCTCACGCGCATAGCGGATTGCCTGAATCTTACCCTCAGTTCCTCTCTGACCAAAGCCACCCGGAACGATAATTCCATCTGCACTTCCAAGAAGATCTGCTGCGTTTTCGGCTGTTACCTGATTCGCATCAATCCAGTCAATCTTAACATCTGCATCATTGGCATAGCCGGCATGCTTGAGCGCTTCGACAACTGAAATATAGGCATCTGGCAACTCGACATACTTACCGACCAGAGCAATACGTACTTGCTTTTTCAGGTTCATCACTTTTTCTACCATAGCTGACCACTCCGTCATATCCGCTGCCGGCACATCCAGCTTCAGATGGTCACAGACGATTTGGTCCATCTTTTGCGCCTGCAAATTGAGAGGAATTTGGTAAAGATGCTCCACATCTAGCGACTCAATGACCGCCTCCGGCGCCACATCACAGAATTGAGCCAGTTTATTTTTGATGTTTTGTCCAGCTGGCTTCTCTGTGCGGATGACCAGCATATTAGGCTGAATCCCCAAACCGCGCAACTCTTTGACAGAATGCTGAGTCGGCTTGGTCTTCATTTCACCGGCTGCCTTGAGATAGGGCAGGAGGGTCGTATGGATATACATGACATTATCTGCACCGACGTCCGCCTTCATCTGGCGCAAAGCTTCTAAGAAAGGAAGAGACTCGATATCCCCCACTGTGCCACCGACCTCGGTGATAATCACATCCGAGTCCGTCGTCCGTGCAGCCCGCTTGATCTTGTCCTTGAGAGCATCCGTAATATGCGGAATGACTTGGACCGTTGCCCCCAGATACTCGCCTTTACGTTCCTTGCGCAGGACTTCGCTATAGATTTTACCAGTGGTGACATTGGAGTATTTATTGAGATTGATGTCAATAAAACGCTCATAATGCCCCAAATCCAGATCCGTCTCGGCTCCATCATCTGTGACAAACACTTCCCCATGCTGGTAAGGGCTCATGGTGCCGGGATCAATGTTGATATAAGGGTCAAACTTCTGAATCGTAACCTTGAGGCCTCGATTCTTCAAAAGCCGGCCCAAGCTAGCTGCCACAATCCCTTTCCCGATAGAAGAAACTACACCACCGGTGACAAAAATATATTTAGTTGACATACATGCTCCTTTTCATAAAACAATTCATTCTAGCAACCACGTCGTTGCTGGAAACTTATCTAGAGGAGGATTTTCCGTAATCTGTCTGAAAAAGAAAAATAGCTCCCTGAAAACAGGAAGCTCTGACCTCTAAAAGAGGTGCCCGAACAGTATGATATCGCAAACCTAAAAAATTGTCAAATATTTTCAGTCGGTTTTCATTCATTCTCACCAATACTGATAACATGTGTTTCAAATTCTAAATCAGGCATGGACTCTGCTAAATCGTGACGGATTCGCTCCAAGGCTTCCAGACGCATTTCGACAGAGGTGTTGGCATTTCCCTGAATAATGAAAATGGCGTCCTTGGTGTCCTCATCAAACTTATAATACTCGCTGTCGCGAACATCCAGCCAAGCCAAAATGCCTTTGGCATCCCGATAGACATAGTCCGTCTTGGCAACATGCTTCTCCTTGGACAAAATAGGCAGAAAAACATCTTCCTTCTGGCTTACGGTAAATTCTATCTGACCATCAATCTTATCAAAATCATGCCCACCAATAGCCAGTAGAGAATGTAGGGCTTCGACATTATAAATATCAATAATGCTATTAATACGAGGGAGCGAGCCTCGGTGCTGGATATTGCGAATCAGAGCGGGAACCGTCGGAGGATTTTTCTTGACACTGCGACCTACGCGCTGGAGTATGTCTATATAACCTTGAACTACTGGCGACTCAAGCACCTCATCCAAGTCACAGGCCAGAGCCCAGTCTTCCATTTCCTTTTTCTTTTTTAGAAATGAGGCAGACAGTTCTGCATGCGGATTGACATTCTTGGCAATCCCGATAACAACACTTTTTATGCCTAGTTCACCCAGACTCTTATCAATGACAAATTTCATAGCAGCATACCTCCATCTTTTCTTTATTAAATTTTATTAGTATTCTACACCTTCCGAACTCATATTTCAAGGAATATCAAAAGAAACAAGGAACGAAATCCCTTGTTTCTTTTGGTTGATTTATTCTTCCTCTTCGGTCTCCGTGTCTTCGTCAGAGTAGTCGTCATCTTCTTCGTTGAGTTCGACTTCTTCACCTAGATCATCCGGAGCGATTTCGTTGATTTCAGCATCGTAAGCTTCCACTTCATTCTTCTCATCGTCTGGATTTTCCTCATCGTATGAGAGAGCTGGATCTGCTTCGTAGCCGTCCTCATCTTCTGGATCGTCATCGCTGTAGTCAATGGCATCCTCGTCGCCATCCATAAAGGCATTGACGCGTTTCTTCTTACGTTTCTTAGGTGCGTCGTCCTCATCAGTCTCTTCCAAGGCGATGATCTCTTCATCCACTTCGTCGATGGCATACCATGAACGCAGGCCCCATTTATTATCTCCCAGCGGAATAAAGCTGCCGTCTACATTGAGTTCTGTGTAGAATAAAGGCAGAGCATCGCGAATCTCACTGTTTGATTTTTCCAGGTAGTTTTGAATCTCATTGACCAGATCATTAAAATACATCTCATGATCGCGGCCGCGGGCTTCCAAAATGGCACGCGCCACTTCAATCATAGAAAGCTCACTTTTTTCCTGTCCAGCAAATACTTCTAATTCCAAGGCTTTTCTCCTTTTTTGTCTTTCCTTACTATTTTACGCTAATTTCCAAAAATAGTCAAAGGGTTACCATTTATATTTTAAGTTAAAATTTTTCAAATTCCTAAAAAAACGAATCTAAGCAAATCAACTACAGCATGGGCTGTTATGGCGCTGTAGAGCCCCTGTTTCCGAAGCAAAAAAGCAAAAGGCAAGCCGAAAACAAGACTAAGAATAACGACGCTTCCTATATCAAATTTTTCCAAACTAAAGTGAATCAGAGTATGAGGCAAGGTCAGAATACCATAAACTAGCATATTCTCCATTTTTGAAAAAGTATCTTTTTTAGTCAGATAAAAGATAATAGCAAAGAAAAATAGTCTAAAAGCCACTTCTTCAAATACACCTGCGCGGAGAGCATCTAGGACAGCCTGAATAGGAAAAGAGCCTGGTAGACTGATAGGCTTGTGGGCCGAAGCGAGATTTAAAAACCCCAGCACAAATCCCACAAGAAGTCCCAAAATCAAAGCAAGAGCTGCTTGTTTCGGACTATCAAGTTTTAAAAGAGTGCTGAATTTTTCCTTTTCCTTCAATAAAAGACTGCTAGCCAGATAAGTCAGGACAGTCAAAGCAGCAAAAATAGGATTCGAGAAGACCGCTAAAAATCCCAGAATAATAGCTGTTATCCAGTCCCTTTTTGAAAGTTTGCGGTAGTTCTTAGCAATTACGGTCAGGGCAATGCCAGCTAATAAAAGGAGCCAAAAAAGCCCTGTATTATGAAATAAAAGATTGACTATTAGCCAATAGAAAATAAAAAAGATAAGAAGCAAGCTTAGCTTCAGATAAGATTTTTTACTGCTTTTCATGCTCGACCTCCTTCACGAGTTCTATGGACTAGCGACAGAGCCAGCTTTCCTTTCAACTATATACTATTATTATAGCAGATTTGCCTCTTGTTTTCTAAAAAAAGGAGGCAAGAATCATATCTTGCCTCTTTCATCTTTATTTCACTTTCGCAGTGCTTGTAATCACTTCAACAGCTTTCTTGATAGCAATGTCGTGTTTCAGCATATCTTCTGACAGCAATTGACGAACACGTTCTACTTCCATGTTGTAGTCTGTAGCCAATGAAGTTACTTCAGCTTCGATTTCTTCTGCACTAGCTTCAAAACCTTCTGCCTTAGCAACAGCTTCTACGACAAGGTTTGTCTTAGTGCGTGACTCAGCATCTGCTTCGTATTGCTTGTGCAGGTCTTCCTGAGTAGTTCCAGTGATTTGGAAGTACATGTCAGGTGAGATTCCTTGGCGTTGCATATTACCCAAGAATTCATTAACAGCGCGGTGTACTTCTTCGTGGACCATTTCTGCTGGCAAGTCAACGATTTCCGCATTTGCTACTGCTTGATCAATAGCTGCTGCTTCTACCGCATCCTTATAAGCTGTTTCCTTAGCTTCTGACAATTCTTTGCGGTACTTTTCTTTCAGCTCGTCAAGAGTTTCCACTTCTTCGTCGATATCTTTTGCAAGTTCATCGTCCAATGCTGGAACTTCTTTTTCTTTAACTTCGTGAATAGTTGTCACAAACTTAGCTTCCTTGCCTGCCAAGTCTTCTGCTTGGTAGTCTTCTGGGAAGGTTACGACAACATCCACTGTTTCACCTGCACTGTGGCCAACCAACTGCTCTTCAAATCCTGGGATGAATTGACCGCTGCCCAGTCCAAGTGAGAAGTTATCACCCTTGCCGCCGTCAAATTCAACGCCGTCGACAGAACCAACAAAGTCAATCACAACTGTATCACCGTCAGCTGCTGGACCTTCTTTGAGAACCAACTCAGCCAAGTTGTTGCGCTCACGCTCAATGCGCTCATCTACTTCAGCGTCAGTCACTTCTTTAGTAGCTTCAACAGTTACTTCCAAGTCTTTGTAAGCACCCAGCTTAACTTCTGGCTTAGTGACTACTTCAGCTTTGATGACCCAGTCTTGACCTTTTTCCATAGACTCTACATCAAACTGAGGCTGAGCAACTACTTCGATACCCGCTTCTTTGACAGCCGCTTCGTATGCTTCTGGAAGAAGAGCGTTCAAAGCATCTTGGTAGAGGGCTTCTTCACCAAAGCGTTGGTTGAAGATAGCACGTGGAAGGCGACCTTTACGGAAACCTGGTACAGCAATATCTTTTTTTACTGACTTAAATACACGGTCCAAGGCAGGCTTGATTTTCTCTTGACTGATGCTAAAAGTCAAAAGACCGCGATTTGTTTCTTTGTTTTCAAATGATACAGACATTCTGTCATTTCTCCTTAAAATTTATTGAATACAACCCATTATAGCATAATTAGAGTTTTTTTCAAAATTATTTTTCCTTTTATCCCTTCCTGATTTTATCCTCTATATAGGCCGCTCTGGCGCCGCCGATTAGCTTGGGACGGCTGGCTAAAGCCGTGACATGGGCAGCTCCCAATTCCTTGAGAATCGGTCGGATAGGAATCTGCACGTGCTTGACATGCATGCCGATAGCAGTATCGCCAATGTCCAGCCCCGCCTGAGCAACGATAAACTCCACCTCGACAGGATCCTTCATGTATTGGAAAGCTGCTAGCTGACCGCTGCCTCCAGCATGAAGAGTAGGCAGAACATTGACTATCTCCAAATCCTTCTTGTTCGCCAAGGCTCTTTCGACTACGAGGGCCCGATTGAGATGCTCACATCCCTGAACTGCCAGAAAGATATCCTTCTCTTCTAAGATATCCAGTATGGTTTTGACAATGACCTGTCCGACTTCCAGACTGGAATTCTGACCGATATGTCCTCCGACAACCTCACTAGAGGATAGACCCAGAACAAAAATATCTCCCTCGACCAAGGCAGCCTTGTCCAAAACATCTAGAAGAATCTGACGAGTGTCTGCTCCAATCTTAGCTAAGTCCATGTCTCTCTCACCTCACTTATTTCACTGTGACTGTCTTTTTCAAACTCTCTGGGAAGGCCTTGTAAAGAGCAAAACCGACCGCTAAACCAAAAGCATTCTGCATAAAATTACTTAAGATTTCGGCTAGGGCAGCCCCGACACCATTCATGATACTACCAAAGAGGGCATAGCCACCGACCATAGCTACTGCAGCCAAGACCAGCCCAAGGTAACGTTTCTTGCCCTCAAAGCCAGCAAAGAAACCTTGAAGACCATGGCAAATCAGACTGAAAATCATCCACTGGGGATAGCCAGCAACCATATCAATCAAAAAGCCTGAAAGGCCTCCGACAATAGCCGCTTCCTTGCGGCCAAAATAGAATGCTGTAAAATAAATCCCTGCATCCAGCAGTGTCAAAAATCCTGTCGCCGTTGGGATTTTCATAAAATTCCCCAAAACCACAGATAGAGCTGTGATAAAAGCTAAGATAACTAATTTTTTAACTTGATGATTTCTCATACTGAACTACCCCATATTGATCTGAGCGCTGAATCGCTCGATAAACAAAATCTTTAGAAATTTGAACTGCTGCAAGCGGAGACTTGCCTAGAAGCAACTGACTGGCAATGCTGGAAGCAAATGTGCAGCCTGCTCCGGTATTGTTGCTGGCCAGCACTGGCGATTCCATGACCTTAAAATCGCGTCCGTCATAGTAAACATCCACTGCCCGCTCCTTGCTTAAGCGATTGCCGCCCTTAATCACCACATGCTTGGCCCCCAAATCATAGAGCTCCTTGGCTGCAGCCTGCATATCCTCCAGACTTTTGATTTCTTTTTGGGTTAATAGCTGAGCTTCTGCTAGATTTGGTGTGATGATGCTGACATAAGGAAAGAACTTGATGATTTCTTCTCTCAGTGCACTGACTTCCAAGTCATGATTTTCCTTGCAAACCAGAACAGGATCCAGCACTACTGGTATATCCGCATGCTGCTTGACAAAAGCCAGAGCTTGCTCTGCTATTTCCAGATTGGGTAAAAGTCCTATCTTAATAGCAGAAAAAGGAACATCCTTGAGACTGGCTAACTGCTGGGCAAAAACCTCTTCCTCAACTGGAATGACCTCAAATCCCTTGTCAGTCATCGCCGTCAGGCAAGTCACAGCTACAAACCCATGCAGACCATTGACTGTATAGGTAGCCAAATCAGCGTGCAGTCCGCCGCCGCTGAAAATATCATTGCCCGAAAGGGCTAAAATCAACTTATTCTTCATAACGAATCCCCTTTAGATAGAGGCCGTTTGGACCAGCTGTTGGCCCTGCCAGATGACGGTCTTTCTCCCCTAAAATCCTCTGAATCTGCTCCACCGGCATGCGCTTGTTGCCAATCTTGAGCAAGGTACCGACCATATTGCGGATCTGCTTGTAGAGAAAGCCATTGCCCGAAAAAGTAAAGACTAGAAAATTACGCTCCGCATCATAGCGGACCTTGGCCTCGGTGATGGTCCGAACCTTGTCTTCCACGCTGGTCCCAGAAGCCGTAAAGCCAGTAAAATCATGCGTCCCCTCTAACTGAGCAATCGCTTCTTCTATCAGACCCAGCTCCAACGGATAAGGATAATGCGTGGCATAATGGCGCATCATAGGATTTTTGGGCCGGCCGATATCCACCAAAAATTCATAGGTTTTGCTGTGCTTATTGTAGCGAGAGTGAAAATCGTCCGACACCTGCTCCACCCTGATAAAATCAATATCTTCTGGCGTCTGTGTATCCAAGGCAAAACGCAATTTCTCTTCATCCCGTCCCTCCGGTAAATCAAAATGCAGGACTTGTCCCAGAGCATGGACACCGCTGTCAGTCCGACCTGCTCCATGAATCACCACAGGCTGGCCTTTATTGATACGGGTCAGGGTCTTTTCAATCTCTTCCTGAACACTTCTGGCATGGGGCTGCCGCTGAAAACCAGCAAAGCCATAACCATCATAGGAAATAATAGCTTTATAACGTGTCATGTGTTTATTTTAGCAGGAAAAAAAGCCCCCAGCAAGCCCTAAAAGCAGGAACTGTCCGGGGACAGATTTTTTGAAAAATATTGTATAAGAAATAGGGATAATCTGCACTTTGACTTGCCATTATACAACAAAACAACCCATCTGAATCAGACCGTCAGTGACGACACAAACAGAGCAAATTCAAATGGGTTATTGATTGCATATTGCTAAAGGTCATTATCTGCAGTTACACATGCAGCAAATCTGACACTTTTTCTTAGGAACCCCAAATGGAGTTTTCATCCATAAAGCTGTTGGTGTTCTTGAGTAATTGCGTAAAGACAGCGTACTTGAAGTCCTTGGTTGCGCGTTCATCGACACGAGACTTCTTCAAATCCTTGTCAACAGCTTCTGCAAAGCCAGCTTTCAACTCTTCATAAGTGTGATAGACTTTTCCGTTGACAGTCACTGGCTTAATACCTGAGGTTTGTGCTTTATCCACAACTTTTCTGAAGTAAGCTTTCTTGAAGGCTTCCATGGTTTCAAATTCGCCTTCAGAAATTTGCTTGATGATAAAGTTATCGCTCAAACCAGTCACCCCTTGCTCATTGGCTGTCTTACGGTGTTTATTAGAAGCATAGCTTACAAAACCTTTCTCATAGCCATAGTAACCCCAGATTCTGAAAGTATTATGCTTGAACATCAAGGCACCTGGCGCTCCAGTATTGTTTTGACCACCACCATAGATACCCGTCATAAAGTCGATCGCAATGTAACTAGAGTCGTAGTCAGCAGGGTTATAAGTTCGATTGTCAACCGCACGGTTAGACAGCAAACCTTGGTCAACCAAGTCCTCTACAGATGAAACTGACATGGCCGCTTTCTCTTCTGCCGTCAACTCTCTCACGACATCATATTGAGTCCGAGCATCTACAACCTTCGGCTCAACCTTCTTGAACCATTTAGCAGCTGCTGCATTTCCTTTATCCACAACTGCTTGACCTTCAAGGTAATCCAGCAGCATGAGAGTATCATTATAGCCCTTCATATAGTGGTCGATGTCTGCTCGGTTCTTGAAGAGACTTGGCGAGCTATTGAAAATGAGACTACCATTATTTGGACGATCAAAGGCCATATTGAGACCCAGAGCACCCCAGCCTGGCTGATCAGGAACAGGCGATTGGAGCATCCCTTGGGCATAGCCTTCTGGTCCAATCCCTTGTCGTCTGCCATGTCCGCCCAGATAAATATCTCTGTCATTGACGTGGGTAAGCTCGTGCGTGAAGACGGACACACCATATTCCGTCAAGAGGTCAAAGGCCTCGAAGTTCACACGGATTGAACCAGCAGCATGGGCGCCATAGCCATTTGACTTGTACCAGCCACCAGCTCTGCCACCAACTAGGTTAAAGAACTCGCGGGATGGTGCATAAGGATTGCCCTTATTATCATTTCCGTTGACATCAATCCAGCCACGTCCTTCTACATCAAAACCATCCCATACAGCCGTTACATTTTGCTTGACCATTCTGGACTTGATATCATCTGAGAGCAGTTTGTACCAAGTGTCTACGTGATTTCGATGCTGGGTCGCTACTTCCTTGATGCGCGCATTAAATCGTTCATCAGACCATGACCGGCGCTTGTCTCTGTTGACAAAGGCCATCGTGCTATAGTTTGACAGAATAGCTAAGCGCATATTTTTCAAGGTTAGCAGCGGAAGGATATAGTTGCTGAAATATTCAGAGTTGAGGTTATCAAAGACGCGATACTTAGCAGACTTGATCTCCTCGACTTCTGACTGGCGTTCTTCAAACTGAATAAAGCCTCGGGTTGCATCCTTGAACCATGAATCCATATCCGCAAAGTCAGTCAGCAGGCGACGGTTGTAATCCAAGTAAGCCACCAAATCACTAGACTTGGACTCAGCCTTCAACTGACGTGCAAACATATTGACATTATCTGCCCCTTTCAGTTGATTTTCTGTCGAACGACCAATCTTAATCAAGCGATCCAGCAATGGCACTTTTTCACCATAGAAGTCTGGTTTGAAGAGCACCAGCTCCTTGAGGTTGTAGTCGCCAAACTTGAGATCGTAATAACGGTTGAGATAGGTCAGACCGAGCATGATAGCCGTCTTATTCTCTTCGATTTTAGCTTTCAGAGCTTCGTTGGCTGCTGGATTGTCAGCATGGAATCTTGTCCATTCATTGGCCAGGAGCTTACCAAGCATATCCTGCAAGTTGGCTTTCACCTCAGCCAGAGATTCATCCAAGAAGAGACGCTTCACTTTGTTGACCTTGTCATTATCATTAGGCAAACCAACAGAACGATAGACTTCATCACTGTATAGTTCAAAACTCTTCAAGCTCTCAGTCAGCTGAGTCAGCAAGTCTTCTTTGACTGCGGTTGAGTGATTTGGAGTGTAGACCGTACCAAGCTCTGCAATTTGATATTCCGGCAGAGCAGTCTGTTCAAATCGTGCTTGATTTTGAAGATTGTAGATAGTCTTGCTTCCGTCTTCAAAATGGACTAAGATCTTATCTGCATCCGTTCCGCCAGCAACAAACTGATTGCCCTTCAGTGCTTGAACAGATAGGACTTTCTTGGTCAACAAGTCGCCCGCCTTACCAGCATCCACCAGCTTATTGGCTTCATGAATCAAGAACTCTTGATTGTAGAAAGGCATAAAGCGCTCTAAGTTCTGATAAAGCTGTTCATTTTCTGCCTTGTATCCTGGTTTATCTTGATAAGTACTTGTTCTCAGGATAGCAGCATTTAGCTTCTCAGTTGTTACTTCATTTGCGCTGGTTTGTTCAAGAGCCGTAATCCGATAGCTCTTGACTTTTTGCTCCGCTTCAGCTTCTGTCAAGCGGCGGAACTTGGCATCTTTTCCTGTCTTGGTTCCAGAGCTGTGTCCCTGAACACCAAAAAGGTTTTGGAGTTTTTGCCCCATCCAAGCGTCGGTAATCTCATTATCTGAGCTAAAGAGCTCTTTACCGTTTACTACTGTGGCATAGCTGACTGTGTCATTGATAGTTCCATACGGCCAAATGGAAGCAGCGATACCAGCCGCATTTCTTGAGCCTGCATCCTCCAACTTACCTTTGGCAACTGATTGCATCAATCTGCCCCAATTACCCCAGCCTGAACCTGAATAGTCAGTGAAGTTTTGAGCGACCAGCATACCTGCGTTTTGGCCACTCTTAACCCAAATATCCGCTTCAACGTAGGCACGTTTCACCAAGGACATGGCGTTGGTTCCAGCGATACCAGCTGTTACAGAATTTCCGCCTTTAGACTTAATCTGACCCTTAAAGGAGACATTTTCAACTCGAGATTGGCCTTCTATATTGTTAACCAGACCGGCAATATGGTCTCTTCCTTCCAAGTATCCTTGGACATTGACATTTTCGATTACTCCTTTATTCTTCAAGCGGGCAGCAATTGTCGCAATAGTATCGCCCGCTTGCGAATCTGGATAAACCATATTGACCCGCTTAAAGTCAATATCCTTGACCGTTCCGCCAGTAATCGTATCAAATAAAGGATGCGCCAGGTCTAAAATCGCATGGCGCTCGCCATTTTGACCGCCAATCAGCTGACCTTTGAACTCACCTGGCAGGTAAGACTTGCTGTTGGCCGGTTTGTCAATCAGCTTGGCACTGATACTGCGGCCCAGAATAAAGGTTCCCGAAGGATCTTCCTTGATGCCGTCCAAGAGGTCTTGGAAGTCATAGTAGACATTTCCTTCACGTTTCTTGGCCTTTTCCAGATAGAAATCAAAGCTGTTTTGAAGACCAGTTGCGCTTCTTTGCAGCAAGTCTGGCAGCTGAGCCTGGATCTTAAAGACAGGCTGGTTATCAACGACCACTTCCTCAATAGAGGTAACCGGCAGGACAGTGTCCTTGAACTGGTCGGATGTAAAGTGCAGGTAATATTGGTCCAGATTTGCTGGTTTCTCAGCCAGAGTAGGCATCAATTTTGTCTGGCCATTTTCAACCTTCATCAAAGCGACATTAGTGATGGACTTGAGTTCCACCTTCTTCAGATCAAGCTGGACTGTCTCTTGAGCTAATTCTTGACTTTCAGGGCCATTTCCTAAGTCATAGGACAGAGTCGTCTCAACCTTATACGGAGTATAATAGTCCAAACCACTGAAGCTAGCAGTCAGCTGGCCTGCCGCCAAGTTCTGCTCTGCTATCAGCTGGCCATCCTTCTTCAGACGAACATGAGCACTGGTAAAGGCTTGATCTCTGTCTGTCAGCTGGTATTGGACCTGAACTAACTTCTGCAATTCATCCTTCTTAACCGCTGAAACAGTCAGAGTTGGTGCTGCTTTAAGGGCCAATAAGTCGGCCAAAGCCTGCTTAAGTTGGTTGACACCCGCATCTACTTCATCTTGACTTGACGAAGTTTGATAAACCGTCGCAGCCATATTCTTAATTGCTTGCAGCTGCTGGTAGGATTGATTAGTGTAAACTCCTGGATCAACAGCCGCTGCTAAAGCTAGCTGCTTGCTCAATTCTTCTTTATTGATGCGAGCCTTGCTACCCCGAGTGACCACTGTATCAACTGCTTCATGCAAGATTCTTTCAGTTGTTTGTGGCTCCGATATGCGATTACCGTCCAAGACTTCATAGCTGGTTACAATTTCTTTTTGTCCTGGAGTTCCATCGACAGTGGTCTCTTCATCAAGGTACTTGCTATCATCTGTCTTGTTGACAACTTGAGGTTCAATCGTTTCTAGCTTGATGTCTGTATGCAGACTAGGCAGTTCTGGCTGAACTGTTGACTCACCATTAACGCCACCTGTGTATTCTGGCAATGCTGGCTCAACTGGAGCCACATCACTAACTGTAGCTACTGGAGCATCATAGACTGGATTGTCTGCTTGAACTGCCGATTCGCCGTTAACACCACCCGTGTATTCTGGCAAAGCGGGCTCAACTGGAACCGTGTCACTAACTGTAGCTACTGGAGCATCATAGACTGGATTGTCTGCTTGAACTAGCGATTCGCCGTTAACGCCGCCTGTATATTCTGGCAATGCTGGCTCAACCGGGGCTGTGTCTCCAACTGTACCAACTGGGGCAGTATAGACTGGAGTTTCCGCTTGAACTAGCGACTCACCGTTCACAGCACCGCTGTACTCTGGCGAGGCAGGTTCTTGTAAACTTTCCCCTTTTGACGTTTCTATAGGTGGATTTGACGGTTGAGAAGCTGGACTAGGATTTGGAACTGGAGTTGGGGTTGGAAGATTCCCTATCTGGCCAGAATCACTTTCATCAGGATTCAGCTGATACAGCAACCCTGCTTGAGCAGCTCGATCAATAGAATCAGAATCCTCTTTTGCAGCTTCTGACACTTCTGCTTGCGCTTGAGCTTCTTGACCAGCTGACAAAGAGGTTGGCTTGGTCTCTGTCAAAGTACGCAAATCAGAAGCTGTAAAGTAACCGATATAGTTATAGCCTGCAATAGTCACATCCGCTTCAGAAACTGCTGACGAAACCGCAACTTGACGGTTATAGGAAAGCAATTCCCGATTTTCTAGCGCAAACGCTTGAGGAGACTGTAATAGAGTCTGTCCCAAGCTGCCTAGCAAAAGCACTCCTAGTAACTTACCAGATTTCTTTCGTGAGAATACCAAGACAGCCAAAATAGCCGTTCCCGCAAATAAGCCGAGAAGCGGCTGACCGTTATTTCCTGTACTCGGCAAGACAGTTTGCCCATCTTGCTTCCGATAAATCAAGTAATAATTTTCCCCTGTTTGCAGATTTTCAGGCAGACCTTTCTTAATCAGACCTTTTTCCTGCTCTGTTAGCTCTTGCTCTTCAACATAAGTATAGTGAGCAGTCGCACCGCCTCCAACTTCATCCGCAGCAACAGTCGAACTGGACAAAGAGCTCCCAAAAATCAGAGCTGCAATGGCAACTGAGCCCACACCGACAGACAATTTGCGAATCGAATATTTCTGAATTCGCTCCTGCACTTTTTCAAAACGTTTCACTTTATAAATCCCCTTTTTCCTAAAATGTATAAAGTTAATCTCCCATTATCTTCCTAACCAACTCCCCAGCAGGCTAAAAAGATGCGTTTTATACATATAGTATTATCATATATCTTTTAGGAAATTTTTACAATAGATTTTACTTAAAAAAACAATTAATTTTTGTAAAAGTAAATAGAGAAAATCTCTTTACGCTTTTTATTGTGAATTTCTTTTAATTAAAAGGCTGATTAGAGCTGCTCTCTTACTTGACTACATTTGCCAAATGTCCTTCTAGAAAACATAAAAAGAACAGCATTAGGCTGCTCCTTTTTATATGATTACAAATCTTCCAAGGCATCTTTCATTTTGTCGAAGAAGCCTTTTTTCTTAGGATTGACCGAGATATTGCCAGCATCCGCAAATTCTTTGAGGGCCGCTTTTTGACGGTCGTTGAGGCCAGTCGGTGTCACAACATTGACAGTAACATACTGGTCACCCATGCTTCCACCACGCAGACTCGGTGCTCCCTTGCCACGCAGGCGGAAACGCTTGCCAGTCTGTGTTCCTTCTGGGATATTCAGCTCCACATCCCCGTGAACAGTTGGGATATCCACACTGTCACCAAGAGCCGCTTGGACAAAGTTGAGATTGAGCTTGTAGTAAATGGTAGAGCCATCTCGCTCAAACTTGTCACTCGGCTCAACTTGGACCACGACATAAAGGTCACCATAAGGACCGCCATTAAAGCCTGCTTCACCTTGACCAGACAGACGGACCTGCTGACCAGTTTCCACACCAGCAGGGATCTTCACCTTGACGCTGTGAGCCTGTTTTTCATGACCCGTTCCGTGACAGGTTTCACAAGGACTTTTGATTTCTTTTCCTCGGCCGTGACAGACATCACAGGTCACTTGCCGACGCATCATGCCAAGCGGCGTCTGGGTATCGACGTTGATGACACCTGAGCCATGACAGCGACCACAGGTAACAGGACTAGTTCCTGGCTTAGCACCAGACCCGTCACAGGTACGACAAGTCGCTTCGCGGTTATACTTGATTTCCTTCTCAGCTCCGAAAATCGCTTCTTCAAAGCGGAGATTCACACGATACTGAAGATCATCCCCTTGGCGCGGAGCATTAGGATTACGCGAAGCACCGCCACCAAAGAAGCTAGAGAAGATGTCTTCGAAACCGCCAAAGCCGGAGCCATCAAAGCCACCGAAGCCGCCTGCACCACCGCCAAAGCCACCATTAGCTCCCGCTGCACCGTATTGATCATAGGCTGCCCGCTTTTGCTCGTCGCTCAGCGTTTCATAAGCCTCTTGGACTTCTTTATATTTGTCCTCCGCCCCAACTTCCTTATTAATGTCGGGGTGGTACTTTTTAGATAATTTCCGATAGGCTCTCTTGATCTCATCCTGAGAAGCATTCTTAGAGACACCTAGACGGTCATAATATTCTGTATTGTTCATAATTCAAGATACAAAGGGCGTCAAACGGACACAGCCAAAATAGGAGTTTTGACGACGGACGTTTGCGTCCTAGAAAAAACTATCTTTTTGGCACAGTCCGTAGCCCGTGTTCAGTTGCGAACACTCATGTTCCTTTCTATTAATGTTGTGAAACGAACCTGTGATTTGGATCAGATTCTGTTTCTTTTGTTTTTTGAAAAAATTGAATTTTAGATTTTATCATTCAGATAAGTCAAATTCAATTCTTTAACTCCATAAGCTGATAAATTTATATATTTACCATTTTCACTTTCACAAGAAATAGTATCATTTTTAGATATATAAAAATCATATTGTAGATTTCCATTTTTACTATTACGAACAGGAACCTTTTTTATCAACCTTTTCAATTCTTTACCGCTAATTTCACAACCCTGATACAAAACACCGACTTTCGTAAAAAATATAATTCTATCATCGTCATTAATATCACTAAGCATGTTTTGCCTTAGAGTATACCAAGTTTTCCATTTTATTACTGAACTTGTCGAATGCACCCCATAATTTTTACTATAGCGAACAAATGAAGTACTTGTTTTCTCTTTTGAAGCAATTTTAGTCTTTATATCATAAATAGACGTCGAAGCAATTGCTTCTTTATAATCATCCTCAACTTCAGATTCTACTACATAATTATTTGAATCATCATTCTCAAATTTACTACTAACATACTCTAGATATGTGATTAAAAATTTGTTCGAGGAATTTTCAGTTTTCCCTCTCATATCCTCAATATGCAATTGACATTGCTTAATAATCTCAAGTTCATCCTCCCTATCTATATAAAATTCACGAATTTCATCAATATCCTTTAACATCTGTAAATTTTTTTCATACTCTATTTTCGATTTACTATGGCGCCACGAATAAATTCCCGCAATACCAGCCACTATAGCCACTAAGGTCTCTGAGGAAAAAATAACTTTGATTAAGGTTGGACTAGTTTCATTAATCTCGTTAAAACAGAACGTTAAGCCAATGAATATTATTAGTATAATAATCAGAACAGATAAAAGCAGTAACAAAAAATCTTGTCTTAGCCTTTGTATTGTTTTACAACACCACTTCTTAAACATTTTACTCCTATAAGAAACTAGAACAGCTTAAGCTGCTCTAGTTATTCAACTTTATTTCTCAGTAAACTCTCCGTCTACAACATCGTCGTCTGCTTTAGTTGAGCCTGCGTTTTCAGCTCCTTCCGCTCCTGCTTGGGCTTGTTGAGCCGCAGCAGCTTGTTCGTAGAGTTTCACTGCCAACGCTTGAGCTTTTTCGTTGAGAGCTTCCAATTTCGCTTTCATGTCGTCCAAGTTATTATCTTCTTGCGCTTTCTTAAGTTCATCAAGAGCAGCTTGGGCAGCGTTACGCTCTGCGTCGAAGCCTTTGCCTTCAGTTTCCTTGATAGTCTTTTCAGTCGCAAAGATAGCTTGGTCAACTTCATTACGAAGGTCAACTTCTTCCTTACGTTTCTTATCTGCTTCAGCGTTTGCTTCTGCATCCTTCATCATGCGGTCGATTTCTTCGTCAGTCAAGCCACTGTTAGATTGGATGACAATGTGTTGTTCTTTTTGAGTTCCAAGGTCTTTAGCCTTAACAGATACGATACCGTTCTTATCGATGTCAAAGGTTACTTCGATTTGAGGGATTCCACGAGGAGCAGCTGGGATATCTGTCAATTGGAAACGTCCCAGAGTCTTGTTATCTGCTGCCATTGGACGTTCACCTTGAAGAACATGGATATCAACGGCTGGTTGGTTGTCTGCTGCTGTAGAGAAGACTTGTGATTTAGACGTTGGAATTGTTGTGTTGCGGTCGATCAGCTTAGTGAAGACGCCACCCATTGTTTCGATACCAAGTGACAATGGTGTTACGTCAAGAAGGACAACGTCTTTAACATCACCAGTGATAACACCACCTTGGATAGCAGCACCCATAGCAACTACTTCATCAGGGTTCACTGATTTGTTTGGCTCTTTACCAGTTTCAGCCTTAACAGCTTCTACAACAGCTGGAATACGAGTTGAACCACCAACCAAGATCACTTCGTCGATTTCTGACAAGCTCAAACCTGCGTCAGAAAGAGCACGACGAACTGGTTCTTTAGTGCGCTCTACCAAGTCACGAGTCAAATCGTCGAATTTAGCACGAGTCAAAGTCATTTCCAAGTGGAGAGGTCCAGCGTCACCAGCTGTGATAAACGGCAAGCTGATTTGAGTAGAAGTCACACCTGAAAGGTCTTTCTTAGCCTTTTCAGCTGCATCTTTCAAGCGTTGAAGCGCCATCTTATCATTTGACAAGTCGATGCCGTTTTCTTTCTTGAACTCAGCTACCATGTGGTCGATAATCTTTTGGTCAAAGTCGTCACCACCGAGTTTGTTATCACCAGCAGTTGCCAATACATCAAAGACACCATCACCCAACTCAAGGATTGAAACGTCAAAGGTACCGCCACCTAAGTCAAAGACCAAGATCTTTTCTTCTTTATCTTGTTTGTCAAGACCGTAAGCAAGGGCTGCTGCAGTTGGTTCGTTAACGATACGTTCTACTTCAAGACCAGCGATTTTACCAGCATCTTTAGTCGCTTGACGTTGCGCATCGTTAAAGTAAGCTGGTACTGTGATAACTGCTTTGCTTACTTTTTCACCAAGGTACTCTTCTGCATAACCTTTCAAGTACTGCAGAATCATAGCTGAGATTTCTTGCGGAGTGTATTCTTTACCGTTAGCAGCTACTTTTTCAGATGTTCCCATTTTTGATTTGATGGAAATGATTGTATCTGGGTTTGTCACTGCTTGACGTTTTGCCGCATCACCAACGATGATTTCACCATTTTTGAATGACACTACAGATGGTGTTGTGCGATTTCCTTCTGGATTTGCAATGATTTTGCTTTCAGTTCCTTCAAGAACTGCAACTGCTGAGTTTGTTGTACCTAAGTCAATACCGATAATTTTAGACATATTTTTACCTCTTTTTACTTTAATTTATTTTCAATACTCTTTGGTTCGCTTCGCTCATTAAAAGCAAAGCTGAACGAATGTTTTCTTCCTTCATAGTTTATTGTCGTTTCGGACAAGATTTTTCAAGTTTTCTAGCCTAGTTATAGACCACTACCATTGCTGGGCGCAGGATACGGTCATGAAGTTTGTAGCCTTTTTGGAAGACCTGTGCGATAGTGTCAGCTGGGTGCTCATCGTCAGCTGGAACGGTTTGAATGGCCATGTGATAGTTATGGTCAAAAGCTCCGTCAGCTGGGATTTCTTCGATGCCCTCTTCTTTGAGAGCATGAATCAAACTTTCCTGCACCATTTCCAGTCCTTTTTTGACATCATCTGTCAGACCTTCAACGGCAAGCGCGCGCTCCAGATTATCTATCGAAGGCAAAATAGCTTTTGCCAAGTCCTGACTGCGGTATCTTTGCAGCTGCTGACGTTCTTCATTTGCTCGGCGCTGAATGTTCTGCATTTCTGCATGAGCGCGGAGATATTTGTTTTCAAAATCTTCTGCTCGCTCATTAGCTAGTTCTAATTCTGATTTTTCAGGGCTTGCTGATTCAGCTTGTTCAGCTGTTTCTACAGCTTCCTCTTTTACTTCCACATCTTCTGGATGTTCTTCTTGTTTATGTTTTGCCACAAGGCACCTCCTTTTTAGGAATATTTATACTATATTTAATGGACTTCATAGTGATTGCTGCTCAGATAGCGGTAGAAGTCGGTCAGTTTCATGGTCAGCACTCGGTTGACGACATTCATCTGACTGATCAGCCGTTGATAGTCAAGATTGACCGGACCAACAACTGCCAGAACTCCAAATCCTCGATAAGGAATCAGGAATTTGCTGGAAATCAGTGTCAAATCAGCTAAACAGCTTTCTCTACTGTCTGCCACGCGCACGCTTTGCATCTGATCTTCGGCCAAACTGTCGCGAATCTCAAAGGCTACTTTCTGCGGGTCATCAAAAAACTGATAAGCTGACAGATCTGAAAATTCCAAGAGCTGAACCTTGCCAGACAGAATCACATTTTCCTTGAAAATATCACCAAAGATATGCTCAAAGAGCTGGATGACATTGTCCGTCGTGGTGAAATAGCGCTGGATAATCTGCGGAATTTCCGTCCGAATCTTGTAATGGATATCCAGCACTGTCTGTCCCAAGAACCGCTCCCTTACTAAACCTTTAAGCCTATCCAGATCTTCTTTTAAGAAGTTACGCGGAATCATAAACTGACTGGTAATGGTATTGGACTCATCCAAGGTGAAGACCGCCAGAGCCGTGTGCTGACTGAGCACAACGATATCAAATGCTGTCAAGCGTTGCCGACTGGGTTCTACATCCAGTGCAACAACTGTGCATCCACTGAGCTTGGTCAAAAGATCTGCTGCCTGTTGAAGAATGTCCTCCAAGTTGAAAAACTCATGATCAAAGGCTTTGATAACCTCATAAAGTTCATTCTCAGCGAGACGATCAAAGGACAGAGAATGCTTGACAAAGTACTGAAAACCAGCCACGCTCGGCTTACGGCCGCTGGACGTATGCGCCTTTTCCAGAAGCCCCTGCTTTTCCAAAGCCGCCATATCGTTTCGGATGGTGGCACTGCTGGAATTGATAGAATCCTGCAGGGCTTTGGAGCCTACCGGCTCGTGGGTCTTGGTAAAGATATCAATAATTAAATTCAAAATCTCATTTTGACGCTCCGTGACCACGGCATCACCTCCAATCAAGATTCTGCTGTCGATTAGCACTCAACAACCTCGAGTGCTAACTCATGATTCTATTATACACTCTTCTACTCCAAAGTCAAGACAAAAACTCAAAAAATTAGCACTCTTTTTATCAGAGTGCTAAAAATCAGTCTAGCGACCTAGATTAGTCGTCCAAGATTTGCAAACGGCGCATCAAATAGAAAGAAATTCCTGCAAAAAGAAGCAACCAAACTACAAGAGCCAAAAATTCTCCGCTCCATAAATGGAAATGAGACCAATCTTTCATATAACTAGTAAAGAGGCCCATAAAGCTATAACGCAGCACCTTAAATAAATCCTCGCTCATATTTGAAAACATAGGGATAAATGCCGCCAAGAGCATGGCTGGAACACTAAGGGATTGTGCCATGACTTGATTTTTACAAAACAAGCCAACCATTAAAAAGAAGAAAATTAAGACCAGCATGGTCAATAAGAGAACCAAACCATAGCTGAATACCTGATTAGAAAGCTTAGCTCCTACCAAAATTGGAGTAATGACGATATAAAAAATCCCAATAATCGCTGGCCAGATTAAGGCAGAAAGAATGTATTGACCAGCTGTCACACCAGCCAAGCGTAAACTTTGCAAATTATGTTTTTCTCTCTCCTCAGCTAGGATGATGATAATAGGTGTTCCAACAGACATGGCTAGAGAAAAAGGCAGAGAGATAGTAAGCAACATAGTAGCTAGTTTTTCCGCTCCAATTTCCTTACCAGCTCCATTCAAAGAAAAAATAAATTTATAGAGAAAAATGAGGAAAATTGGCATGAAAACCTGCAATAGAATACTTTTATTAGCTAGCGTCACTTGACCTCTCAGCCAAATCATACCTTTTAATTTATTAGACATTTAAGGTACCTCCTGTCAACGTGATGAAAACATCTTCCAAAGTTGGTTCGCAGGAATGAATACTGATAACATTGGCCAAATCCATGCCTCCTTGCAGTTCTTCAAAAGCCACCGTCTTAGTCGTCAAATCTTCATATTCTAAACGAACCTTCTTATCTGTATTATACTTTTGGATTATCTCATGTGGACTGCCTACTTCGACTAGTTTTCCTTTACTTAGCAAGGCCAAGCGATCACACAAGAGGTTAGCTTCCTGCATATCATGGGTCGTCAGAAAAATAGTTGTCCCCTGCTCTTTTAGTTCCAGCAGCAATTCGTGAATGGTGCGAGAGGTTGACGGATCCAAGCCACTGGTCGGCTCATCCAAGAAGAGCAATTTGGGCTGATTAATCAGGGCGCGAACCAGTAGCATCCGTTGTTTCATACCCGTAGATAGTTTTTCCGCCACCTTGTTGCGACTATCATAGAGTCCCACTTTCCGGAGAAGTTCATCGACTTCTGTCATCTTAACACCAAAGAGCATAGCATAGGCCTTGAGATTCTTATAAAGTGACATCTTTTCATAAAAACCACTGCCATCGCTGACAATCCCAATCTGCTCCAGGACTTCTACCTTTAAATCCTCAACCGGAGCAGACAGCACATGAGCTGTCCCATCATCTGCAGACAGCTGACCAGTCAAGATATTGATAGTCGTCGTTTTACCAGATCCAGATGGTCCTAGGAAGCCAAAAATTTCTCCCTCTCGGATGGAAAAATCGATTCCTGCCAGGGCTTCTTGCTCCTTGAACTTCTTTTTCAAGCCTTGCACTTCAATAATGGTCTTGTTCATTGTTTTCCTCGCTTTCACAACAGTATTTAACAAAACTGCAATCAGTCTTTCAATTCCTGCCTCATTTTCCAAAAACGCAAGGCAATATGGACCAGTTGGCAAAACAGAATGAGCAATATAAGACAGTCTATTGCTAAGATTGATTTGAATAATAGACTTGCTTTCAAACTTTTCTGGGAAATATCTAGAATGAGATAGGTAGTGACACACAAAACCATGATGGCTGGTAAAAACCTCCATACAAGCAAACGCTTGACCATTTCTAGCTTAGACCAAGCATCATTATAGATTTCAAGATCGCTGTCTGCATCAAGCTGAGAAACTGGCTTGCGGAAATAAGAGAACTGATTAAAGTTTGTAATATGCTCCCAGCCACAATCCTCAAACAGTTGATAATAGGATTCTTGCTCCGTCTTCTTTATGGGGCGAAAATCTAATTGATAGGCCACTTCCTGAGGCGGACAGGCTTCAAATGTATAACGAACCGCAACAAGAAAGGGAGAATAACTTACTTTTTTCAATTTCCAGCCTTGGCTGTGCATTTTTTTAAAATAAGCTGCTTCTCTGTCATAGTCTGCAATGGTAAAGATTTTATAGACAATCTTCTTTTCCATCAAACTTCCTCCTTACTATTGCGGTAAAGGCGCTCAATCCGTTGTATTTCCAACTCTAAAATCTGCTTCCCAAGCTCCGTGATAGAATAGAGCTTTCTCTTTTCTTCCTCACGAACAAAGGCAATCAGACCATCTTTTTCCATCTTTGCCAAAGTTCCGTACATGGTTCCCGGGCTGATAGATAGTTGTCCTTCTGTCAGCTCCTTAACTTTTTGAGTAATACTGTAACCATGCCTCTCTTTCTGAAGACAGAAGAGGATATAAAAACCTGTCTCTGTCATTGGCACATAGACTCTCCTAAGCTTTTCTGTCAATCCACTCATCTTTTCATCTCACTTTCACCTCGATATATCGAATCTTGATATAAAAATTATATCGCAGTCCGATATAGTTGTCAAGGATTTATAAATATTTTTTACAGAAAGTGATTCATTTTTATCTATCAATGCTTCAGCTAAAGCTGCTTTAAGTCAGAAGCATAAGTGATTATAGACCTACATCCTGATAAATCAGCATAAAAAAAGCCAGGAACACCTGACTTACTTTTTTATTTCCCCGCTTCCTTGAGTAGGGCGATATATTCTTCCAGAACAAGATTATGCTTCTGCATATACTGGGCATTCTCCACACCGACATAGCGGTAATGCCAGTTCTCAAAGTCAACTCCAGTAATGTCGCTCTTGCCATCTGGATAGCGAAGGACAAAGCCATACTGCGGAGCTAGTTGGGCAATCTTAGCTGCCAATTCATCCTCCTGGCCTTCTGGAGCGCTCATATCAATAGCCAAGCCCGTTTGATGCTCGCTGGCTCCTGGAAGCTGCACCTGCTTCAGCACGATGCTGACTGCTTCTTCATTTGACAAGCCTTTGGCGACTTGCTCAGCAACTTTTTCGTTATAGAGTTCCTCCTGCTCAGCTCGGCTGCGATAGCCAGAGATTAAAGTTTCTTCAGGAGCTATCGCCTGGGCTGCAGCTAGGAATTGCCGAGTATTTTCAGCAATGCGGCTATCGACCTGGACCTCTCCGATCTGAGTCAGATCAGGCGTCTTTTCTTCTTGCTGGTTGTCACGATTGACCAAAATCAAATTCCAGTCAGTAGAAGACACCTTGGGCAAATCAGACTGTGAACTCTCTGAGCTAGAAGAGCCTTTCGTAGCAGAACTGCTAGATGAACCCGAAAACTGAATCTTTGCAAGCAGATCTTGTAACAAGGACGGACGGAAATAAATCGCCGTTCCTCCAGCTGCCAGACACAAGACGATTAACAACAAAAGTGTCACCCCAATCTTCTTAGACTTCGATTTTCTCTTTTCTTTGCGATGTTTAGCGCGCTTCAACTTCTTCCTCCATTACTTTGGCACCGGCCTCTCGATAAGACATGTCTCCGACGCAAGCTACTGTGAATTTACCGTCTTCATAGTCTACAACCGTCACACTACCATTGTCCAAACCATGAGGCCGAGTTCGATTGATTAGATAGACAAAGGTTCCGATGGTCATGCCGTGGCTGACGACCAGAGCATTGCCACCACCAGCATCAGCTATGGCTGAAAAGCCTTCCCAGATTCGGCCGCTGAGCTTTTCCCAGTTTTCCGCCCAGCCAGCTGTATCGACTTCTACAAGACCTTCTGCCAACTCAGCATAGCTAAGCTGATGAACATGCTCAATATTGAAAACCCGGGGCATCACACCCATAAAGAGTTCTCCATCATAACCACCATCAAAACTGCCAAAGCACCATTCGCGAATCCGTTTGTCAAAGGTATAAGGAATCTGTCCTGTCAGACCCAGCTCCTCTAGAATAATGCCCATGGTCTGAATAGTTCGGCCGCTGTCGCTGGAACGGGCCATTTTGAAATCAAGCCCAGCTTCTCTCAAGCCAATGCCCAACTCATGAATGCCACGTTCCCCAACTTCAGTCAATGGGGTATCAGACCAGCCTTGAGCCCGGCCGATAGTATTAAACATGGTTTTGCCATGACGAACCAAGTATAATCTTGTTTTTGCCATTTCATTTCCTCCGTTGTTCTTTTCATATTATACCATTTTATGAAGAAATTGGCGCCATCTGGCTTTCAAAGCAAAAAGCAGGAGTTTCAAAACTCCTACTCATTCTTGGTTTTCTCGGTCTAAGATGGCTGCGCCGACCTGACGGTAAGACACATCACCCAAGGCCTGGATGCTAAAGCGACCATCTTCATACTCCAGCACTGTGACACTGCCATTTTCGACATTAGGATTTTTCGTGATATTCTCATCAACCAGATAAGCCAAAGTACCAATGGTCATGCTGTGACTGACGACCAGAGCATTGCCACCACCTGAGGACTCTACTTCTCTAGCAATGGCTTCAAATCCTTCTAAAATCCGACCGCTAAGCTTATCCCAAGGCTCAGCCCAACCTGCCGAATCCACTTCTACCAGACCATTCGCCAAATCTGGCCAACTGAGTTCTTTGTAATTATCCGTCTTAAGAACTCGTGGGATAACACCATGAAAGAGCTCACCACCATAAGCACCATCAAAACTGCCAAAGCACCACTCCCGGATGCGCTTGTCATAGCGATAGGGAATCTGGCCAGTCAGGCCCAGCTCCTCTAGGATAATCCCCATGGTCTGAATGGTCCGGCCGCTATCACTAGAAAAAGCCTTGACAAAAGGCAAACCCGACTCTCGCAATCCGATACCCAGCTCACGAATACCGCGCTCACCTTTAGCAGTCAGCGGAGTATCAGACCAGCCCTGAGCCCGGCCGATAGTATTGAACATGGTCTTGCCATGACGGATAACATAGAGTCTTGTTTTTGACATAGTTTACCTCTTTTATTTTTGTTTGTTATAGTATATTTTGAAAAAGGCCTTCGAATTCTTTATGATAAAGAAGAGGGAGAACTCAGTTCTCCGCTATGATAGACAGCGGCTCGCTGTGAAGTTAGCATCTAATCAACTATAGAGACTTAATATGAACTTTGACGGCACTGACACATCCAAGAACAATGAACAGATAATGGAGCCAATAATTAATGCCAAACTGTCCGGATAAAGCGGCTTTATTAATAGCGATAACGGCTTGCAAAATATGGCCTTCCCCTTGGTAAAAAGAATTGACATAACCGATTTGAACAGCTACAAAGCTCATTGCTAAAGTAAAAAAGAAACTTGCTACAATTCCCAAAACAGAAATGCCTTTGACAAACTTTTCATAGCAAGCAATGCTAAATAGCAGTGTAAAACTTGATATAAAGCCCATGGCCAAGGATGCACCTGTCAGGAAGAAGACAAGGCATGCGCCAAGCAAGCTAGTCAAAAATGCTCCGAAAATCCCCAGGAAATAATGTATTTTCTGCGGACTTTGATGAGGAAGGGAGCGCTTTGTCACCTTATCCTGTGAGATGGAAACCATCCGCTCATAGCTAGATGGCGTGAGAAAGAGCCAATCTCCTTTGAACTGATACAGGTCGACCTCTCCGGTTTCACCGGTTTTCTCACAGGCGCTAACCAGCCCTTGTTCCTTAAAGTAGCGGGTGCAGTCTTCGATAGCCTCCTCCAAAATATCCGGCAGCAGATCTCGATCCTGATCAGCCAAAATCTGACAAGCCAGACAATAGCCTGCTCTCTCAAAATCAATCAAAACCTCAGAATCGTTAATCAACGCTTCCAAGGTATCTCGACCGATATAGCCCTGCTCACATTTGACTGAAAAGAAAATCGCAAATTCGTCGCCATCTGTTATGGTCTCTAGATAAAAAGCATAATCCCTTCTACGGCCATATATAATGCCGCTCTCCTTATCAAAATCCAAACCTAAATCAAGGGCCAGCTCAGCTAGCTCTCTTTTATTCATAACCTAAACAATCTCCTTATAATCCCCTATATTTCAAGCATCCAGCTAGATTCAATCCCGCAAACTCCTACTCAGAAACTGAATAGCTGTCCTTTACGATGCTTTCTTAAAAGCTGTTTCAAATCTAGCTTTTTAGTTTTTAAAACTGTGAATGGGTGCTGGAATTTGACCGCCCCGCGCGATAAAGGCGGCTGACGAAGCCTGATTGACCTTCATGACTGGAGCTGTTCCCAAGAGCCCGCCAAATTCAATCATATCGCCTTCCTTGCCTTTCGGAATAATCCGCACAGCTGTCGTCTTTTGATTGATGACGCCAATCGCCGCTTCATCCGCAATCATGGCCGCGATGGTTTCAGCCGGCGTCGCCTCTGGGATGGCAATCATATCCAAACCTACCGAGCAGATAGCCGTCATAGCTTCTAACTTTTCTAGATTGAGCGAGCCATTTTGCACAGCCGCAATCATGCCCTCGTCTTCAGAAACAGGAATGAATGCACCAGATAGTCCGCCCACCTGATTGCAGGCCATGACACCACCTTTTTTGACTTGGTCATTGAGCAGAGCAAGCGCCGCTGTCGTGCCATGAGTACCAACTGTTTCCAAGCCCATTTCTTCCAAGACACGAGCCACTGAATCCCCGACTGCCGGCGTTGGAGCCAGACTCAAGTCAACAATCCCGAACTTGACACCCAGACGCTCGCTAGCCATCTGACCGACCAACTGACCAATACGGGTGATTTTGAAAGCTGTTTTCTTGACCGTTTCAGCCACCACGTCAAAGCTCTCACCACGGACCTTTTCCAAGGCCCGTTTAACAACACCAGGCCCAGAAACTCCGACATTGATGACCACATCTGCTTCACCAACACCATGGAAGGCGCCTGCCATAAAAGGATTGTCCTCTACTGCATTAGCAAAGACGACCAGCTTGGCCGCCCCCATGTCAGAAAGCTGGGCTGTTTCCTTGACAATCCGCCCCATATCCGCAACTGCCGTCATATTGATGCCAGTCTTGGTTGAGCCGATATTGACAGAGGAGCAGACCTTGTCTGTCTCAGCCAAAGCACGTGGAATAGAATTAATGAGGATTTCATCGCCTTTTTGATAGCCCTTTTGAACCAAGGCCGAGAAACCACCGATAAAGTCAACACCGATTTCCTTGGCTGCCTTGTCTAAAGCCTTAGCCAGAGGCACGTAGTCTCTGCTATCTGTCGCTGCCCCAATCAGGGAAATCGGAGTCACGGAGACCCGCTTGTTGACGATAGGAATCCCGAGCTCTGCTGCAATTTCGTCCCCAACTGTCACCAGATCTTTCGCTTTGGTCGTGATTTTTTTGTAAATCTTCTCCGCTGCCCGATCAATATCTGTGTCGATACAGTCTAAGAGTGAAATACCCATGGTGATGGTCCGAATATCAAAATTCTGCTCCTCAATCATGGCAATGGTTTCTGTTACTTGTCTAATATCCATCCTTCACTCCTTAGATATTGTACATGGCATCAAAAATGGCTGCGCTTTGAATGTTGATTTTGACGTTGAGCTCTTGGCCGAAAGCTTCAAACTCATTGCGAAGGGCCGTAAAATCTTGCTTTTCATCACTGGACACCAAGGCCATCATGGTAAAATATTCCTCCAAAACGGTTTGGGAAATATCGTCAATATTCAGCCCCAGCTCCGCAATCTTAGTAGAAACTCCGGCTACAATCCCTGTTTTATCTTTTCCGACAACGGTAATAATTGCTTTCATGCTTGGCTCCAATCATTTTTAGTTTGTCTCATTGTAGCATAAATTCGAGGATTTTGTATACTATTTCAGAAAATAAAGACAGAAGGTTCGGATATTGCAAATAGCATTCGGAACAAGGAAGATCCCCCTATGCTCGGCAGAGAAACTATATTTATTTTTTGTATGTTTTTTCTACTTTTATTTGAAAGCGCTTTCGATATTTGTTATGCTAAATATAGAATATTTTACACAAAGGAGATTTCCTAATGAACGATTCATACAAGAAGCGTCTCTATACTCAGGCTTTGAGTTTATCAGCCGCTGTATTGATGGCTGTCTTAGCTCAGGGCAAGGCCGCAGCTGACCAGCAGAACAGCACTGAGTCACAGCCAGCTGCCAATCAGGTAGAGGCTGTCACTCCTGCGACAGAAGCTGCTCAAGCTGCTCCAAATCAGACAGGAGAAAAAGAACAGACTCCTGCTCCTGCAGCGGACAATCCAGCTGTCTCTGCAGCTGCTCAAACAAGAGCAGCTGCTTCTGAAGAAGCCAAGACACAGCTGGCTGACAGTACCGTTTATATGTCCGAGCCTGCAGAGCTCAAGGAAACAGTCCAGGGACAGGCTTCTCAGGCGAGCCAGCTGACCTGGACTCTGGACAATAAACCGATTGTTGACTGGAAAACCTGGAACATGGACACCGGCACCTTTACTGGGCAACCCTTTCTCACTATCGAGGAAAAAGCCGACGGAAATGACCTTCATCTGAATCTGCAGTTTAAGGAACTTTTCGGACAAGATCTCAGCCTGCGCTCTCCCAACAATATCCGCCGCACTTATCGGAACTTCATCGGCAGCCATGAACTGGTTGGTACGAGCCAGGACTTGAGCCTGACTATTCGCAAAAATATCGTCTTGCGCCCTTATGAAGACTTCCACAGCCATGAGGAGATGCTGGCATCTATTGAAAAGAGCAGACAGGATGCTAAAACGGACCGCTTGGTTCAGATTGAGAACATCGGAAAGAGCGCTCAGGGGCGTGATATCAAGCTAGGTATCATTAGTTCCGACCAAAAGAGCATTGACGACTACCTCAGCACAACTAATCCGCAGGCCTTGACCAAACCAGCAGAAATGCTAGCAGCTCTCAAAAATGGCAATCTGGACTACAAACTGCCTGTCCTCATCAACAATACCCACGCTGATGAACAGCCTGGGATTGATATTATCACAGGTCTCTTTAAAACTTTTGCAACTAAAGACCAAGTCAGCTTCAAAACAACCGCTGCCGATGGTTCTGAAAAACTTGTCACTCTCAACATCCAAGACTTGCTGAAGAAATTTATCTTCCTCTTTGACTTTACGGAAAACCCTGACGGCGATGTCCTCAACACACGGGCTCTGGCCAATGGCCTTGACCCTAACCGTGATACTGGCTACCAAGCCAATCCTGAAACCCGCACCGTTGCTGGATTGATTAACAAATGGAATCCGATTGCCCTCTATGATATTCACGGCTTTGTCAAAGAATTCCTGATTGAACCGGCAACCCCGCCTCACGATCCTAACTTTGAATATGACCTTTTAGCTGATCTCATGCTGGACAATGCCCATCATATGGGGCGGGCCGGCGTTGCGAACTCTGGCTACGACAAATACATCATTCCAAAACTGGACTGGGGAGACGGATGGGACGATTCCTTCTCAGGCTACACAGCTGTTTATGCCATGTACCATGGTATCCTGGGGCATACTATCGAAATCCCAGAGGGCAATCAAGAATCCTACAAGGCTGGATATTATGCAGTTCTAGGAGGCCTTGACTATCTAGCTCAGAACCCCGACAAGCTCATGGAGATGCGTCTCAACTTCTACCTGCGTGGCATCAATAAAGTCGAAGATCCTAAGGCAGAAAATGAACTTGTCGGACCTGATGGTCAGGTCGTAGGCCGGATAAAAAAAGGCCAAGAAAAATTCTTCCCAGACTACTATGTCATCCCAATGGGAGTGGACAAGGACAATGATTCCCAAGAAGCCTTTAATATGATTGACTATTTCAAGCGCAACGGTATCCTTGTCAAAGAACTCAAGGAAGACAGCGGCAACTATAAAAAAGGTGATCTGGTTGTCGATATGGCGCAAGCTAAGCGTGGCTATGCCAATCATGTCCTCTACAAAGGCTCAGATGAATCCAAGTGGGCAGCTATGTATGCAGAGTTAGTCGTCAATTTCCCTGATATGAAAGGCTTTAAAGCTCAGCCAGTCTTTGGCGACAAGCTCTTTGAAGGCAAGCTAGGAGAGGTGACAGCCCTCCGTGCTGCACGTACCAGTCAGGTTGACGAGAAAGCGCCTTATTACGTCATTGCCAATACGTCTGAAAGTGCCGTTAAGGCCGTCAATCAAGCTCTTGCAGAAGGCAAAAAGGTTTATCTGACAGACGACGGCTACATCGTTGATACGCCGACCTTTACCAGCCTCCTAGATCGTTATGCTATTTACGGTGACGCCCTTTATAAGATTCCACAGGGACCAACTCTGAAGCCTCTCAAGATCTACGCACCACCGCATCAATTTTCATGGGCAGGCGTGGACGCACCAGCTCATACTGCCTTAGCTCTGAAGAATATGGGCTTTGAAATCGTCAATCGTCCAGAAGATGCGGATGTCATCGTCCTTGAAAGCAACAACTATGACAAGTCTCTTGTCGGACTCAAGCCAAGCATCGTCGTCGGAGGCTCTGCTATGCAGCGCTTGGAAAAACTAGGAATCCTAGACGGCTTTGATGCTGAGCGCTTCAAGAACGGCAGTGACTATGAAGGACTGATGAAGGCTGTCATCCAAGACCAAGATCCGCTGACCAGCGGCTACAAGAAGGATGGACTCTTTTACTCCAACTCTGGTAACTGGATTGCTAAGATTCCTGCCAACTTTAGAACTCTTGCCAGCATTGCCGGAAGTGACTTCTATATCGCTGGCTGGTGGCCTGGCAATGAGCAACTAGCCAACAAAGTCGTAGCCATTGCTGGTACCTATAACGAGAAGCCTCTCTTTGTCTACGCTGGCAATCCGACTAACCGACTTCACCCTGTTTATTTCTACCGCTGGATTTCCAATGCTATCTTTGGCAGCCAGTTGGCCGAGCTGACTGACCTCCCGAGTCCTACGACACCTGATCCAACCTATCAAGCGCCAAGTCAGACTGTCCTTGACTGGAAACCTGCCACTGTCAATCCGCCGGCTCGGACAGTAGCCCTGACCTACAACAATCAGACTCTGCCAGAGACCGGAAGCCAAGAAACACGTGCTAGCTTCGTGCTAGCTGGACTTCTGGTTGCAGGAGCAGCTGGACTCTTCCTCTTAAAGAAAAAGGAAGACTAATACTTAAAAATACACCTCCCAATTGATGTGGGAGGTGTATTTTTAGTTATAAGCTCTGCTATTTTTCCACATAGGTATGAAGTGGATAGGTCGGATAGGCTAAGTCACGCGCCAACTCAGAGGTCACATAACCTGCCGGTGCGTCTAACACAGATGGGATACGATTGACAATGGTAGCACAGGTCAAGGCTACAGTATCAGGCTTGCTGACCGAGAAGACTAGATTTGGCTCACCAGTAATTTCCCAATCACACATGTCTCCGTCATTTTCACGATAGACCTTGCCAATGCACTCTACTTCTAACTCAATTCCCTGATGGGTATGAATGGTTGTCACAGCTGACATACCCGTTACTTGTCCCGCCGGAACTGTACGTCCCAGCGTTTCAGAATAAACATCTTCATCCAAAATGTAAGGAACGCTCTTTTGCGAAATATCCTGAATGGTCCAGTTCATCTTAGAGCAAATAGCTTCAGCAGCATTCCACATATAGGACGGCAGACTCTCAGCACTGGCAATTTCCTTTTCAAATCGCTCTGAATCGTAACCAGCACCATGCGCTTCTGCCAAAGCCAGACCATAATCTTCTACATTATAGCTGACAATCCCTTTCACCTTTTGAATGCGATTAAGGCCAGACATAGCCAAGCAAGGCATATTAATCCAGTAAATATCCTGCATGCCTGAGCCCATTACAGTGACACCATATTCTTTGGCCAGCTTGTCCAAGCGGTTTGTTTCAGATGGCGATGTCGTCCAAGGGTAGATAGCTTCCTCACAGGTCGTGATGATATTAACTCCATGCTTGATAGCTGTTTCAAAAAAATCATACATTTCCGGCATATAGGAAGCAATGGTGACAATGGCAATGTCTGCGTCACACTCTCCAAAGACACGTTCAGCATTATCAGAAATCAGGACACCAGTCTTATAGCCTAGCTCTGCAAAATCGCCAACATCCTGCCCTACAACAGCTGGATTGTTATCAATAGCTCCTACGATTTCTACACCGTGATCCAGTAGGTACTTGAAAATCACTTTAGACATCTTGCCGCAGCCATACTGGACAGCACGAATTTTTGTATTTCTCATGGCAAACCCTCCATTAATTGTTATTATTTTCACAATTATAGTATAATATCTCTAGTAACTAGAGAGTCAATAGAGGGTTTTAAAAAATGAAAAAAATTTTGCGCATCGGAGAGTTTTCCCAAATAAATCAGATTTCCATCCAAACTCTACGATTCTATGACCAAATCGGACTTTTAAAGCCCTATAAAGTCGATCCAGAAACCAACTATCGCTACTATCACATCAATCAATCTTCTCTGGTTGACTCCATCCAGTACCTGCGTCAACTGAATTTTTCTCTAGAAGACATCAAAGAAATCCTATCTGACAAGGACCATTTTCAACTGCACCAGCTTATCGAGGAACGCTATCAGCGCCTTCTAGAGGAAAAAGAGAATTTAGAAAAACAAATCCAAGAAATCGAAATCTTTCGGTCTGGTGCCCGTATCTATGGCGAAAAGCAGAGCGAGCAAGAGCTGGAAATCCTAACTTTTCCTGAACGGCAGCTGCTTACTTTTGAAATTAATCAAAATATTTATCAAATGAAAAGCGAGGAATACGAACTTGCTCTCCTCTGCTTCAAGCAAGAAATCCTGCGTTACAGTCCTTTTTTCACTCATTTCAGCCGTGTTGGCTCCATTATGAAACAAGAAGATTTCCAAAAAGAAAGATGGATTTCCAAACAACTCTGTCTCTTCCATCATACTCCCAATGAACTCCCTCACTTAAATCGAATGTTGCTGCCAGCAGGAAATTATGCTGTTGCTTACTGCTCTTCCTTTACAGATGAACTTAAAGCCCTGCCGCATTTTTACCAGGCTCTGACCCAAGCTGGATATACTCCTGTGGGCGATTATATCTGCGAGGTCATTCATGAACAACCACAAATTCAGGAGCAGCACCGCGATATGTTCATCCGGATGCAAGTTCGGATAGAGAATTAAAAAGCAAGCAGATGGATGTAGCGGAATTTCTTGCCAGATACTGCAGCATGCTCAGCTAAGAACTAATCACTTCACAAGCCTTATCTATATCAAAAAAGGATGGGAAAACACCCATCCTTTTTATGTGCAAATAACCATTGCTTAGCACCTTAGTCTTCTTGCTTCTTTCTTCCAGCTAGAAGCCCCATTCCCAGAAAAGCTAAACCAGCCAGAGTCAGAAACTTATCTTCTTGAGTGCCAGTCTTAGGCAGAGCTGAATCTGAATTTGGCTGCAATCTTGGCGACGGAATAACTTTCCCTTCCTCACCTTGCTTCAGAGTTTGAGGCTGGGTCCTTGTCAAAGGCTGTTTAGCACTTTCAGCCACCACCTTGCTTCCAACTTCTACTAGTTCGTCAACTGCTAGAGAGAGCACTTCCTGACCGAGGATGGTTCGCTGACCCTTCAAGACTTCTACAAAGACTCGCTTTTGACCTTTTTGGCCAGCTACAAGTATCCTCCTCTGTCCTCTTTCCAGTTCTGGATTTTCCTGTTCTCGAGTCTGATATGCAATCTCTTCCATTATGACTTCTAAGAAAGGCTTTTCTTCCACTAGGTCCTTTATCCCTTCTTCCGGAGTGACCTGATGACTTGGTTTCACAGCCAGAGCAGCAAGAGCTGTCTTCAGTTCCTGCTCTACTCTATCTAAATCCGCCTGCTCCGCTTTTTCATCTGCCAAGAGAGACTGGGCTCGAGCCAAGGCTGACTGGTAAGCCTGAACTGTCTCATCTGTGTAGAGGCTTGGATCTAGACTAGATGTACTGTCTACCACTTTCTGCAGAGAAGCCTTATTAACTGCTGGGGCATGAAGATTGGTCACAAAGAAATTGCGCGCTTCCAAGTCTCCATCCCAGAGTCCTAGACCGACGTAGGCATCATTATAATAAGGCTCAACCGTATCAAATTGGTGGTTCAGGTATTCTACACCGTCCACAGATACACTGACACCATTTTTAGTTTTCACTAGCTTAACATGGTGGAACTGTCCGTCATTAAGATGCTTGCCATTCATGCTACTTTCTGCAATCGTCTCTCCCATAAAGCGGTAAAGTCGAATCTTATCATTATCGCCAAATTGAATAGAATAAGCATTGCGAGGGTCAACATTTTCAGACGCATAGAAAATATTAATCAAGCCTTTTTGATACTTGAGATCCACATCCAAGTTATACTCAGGGAAAGGAATCTTCTGACCTCCCATATAATAATCATTGGCACTGGTATTCTGATTATAGAGACTTTCACCGTCGACATACCACTTACCAGAGACAGCTTTTAGATCTGGAACATTGGTCTTAAAGTCATTACGGCTGATATTGATGGTGAAGACCTTGGAAAGGCTTGGATTTTCCTTAGAGGTCGCCGTTACCTTGACCACACCCCTTTGCAGAGCAGTCACTCGCAGCTTATTGCCATCTTCCGTGACAGAGACCAAGTCTGGCTGATCCACACTCCAGCTGACCGCTTGAGAGACACTTGCTGGCATGATATATGCTTTCAAATCCAAAGTATCACCGACATAAATATTATTTGTTACAGGAGAAGCCTGCACTAGTTCCAGTGGTTTGGTCACTGCCTGCTTGTCTTCCCAGATGCCCTTCAGCGGATAAAGAGCAATGTCAGCCTTAGCAGCACCACCTTCTACAAAAACACTAGCCGCAAGGCTATTTGGCGCAGGGAAAATCTGATTGGCACCCGCTACAGTATATCCTTTGGCAAAGACTTCTAGACTGGAGCGATCTACGTAGAGATGCAGATCTATGCTGCCATCCGCATTGCGCTTGACAGACTGACTATCCACCTGAGCAAATTTATTACTGAGAATAATGCCGGACCGGCTGCGGTCAATAGAGAGAGTTTCCTTTTCTAAATCATAGGTAACTCTAGTCACTTCTCCATCTCCAACCCGTAGGTTAAAACCGACTTTCTTGGTCGTTTCACTCGGCCGGAAAGTAGAGACAATTTCATACTGATCACCGGAAAAATCTTTCAACAGCTCATTCTTCTCACTAACTTCCACGTCTTTATACAACACAGCCTTGTCTTCCTGACGCAGAGACTGATAAGCTGTAATTGGCGTCTGAGTCAGCCGATAGCTTCTGTCTTGCTTGATAAGGCCTAGTTTGAGGTTAAGATTGAAGGTGCCGTTGAACTTCTGACCGACGGTATCGGCTACCAGATTACAGTAATCTTCCCAGGTATTCATCCAGTTAGACGCGATAATGTCGGGTAGGGTTGGATTAGCCTTGCTGCCAAAGTCCTGAACGTAGTAAGTCATGGCCGCATAAGAGTCTTTACCAAAGTTCATGACCTGATCAGCCTGAGCAAACTCAGCATCTGGGACGAAAGTCCACTTGCCCGCCACCTGTCTAAAATCACCGACCTTATAGGAGCGCCCGCCACGAGACAGGACCCACTTAAGGCTGCCATCGTCTGCCAGTAGAGGATAGAGATCTGGGCACTCCGTATGGAGATCCGCATAAGTTGACTCCACCTTCCAATTACGCAGATTATCAGACGAATAAATTCTCAGCGGTCCGCCTGCAACGACCATAAACCATTTGCCCTCCCAACGGAAGACCTTGGGGTCACGGAAATCCTGAGACTGCAGTGGATCATCCGTCCAGTCAGCTGCAATTTGATCAAGCTTCGTCCAAGTCCGACCCTCATCCTTACTGTAGGCTAACTTGATGCGCTGACCGTTTCCATCGGCAGTAATCAGCGCGATTAAACCGCCCTGGTCATTGTCAAACAAACCAGAGGAATTAGTGGTATCTGCTACGATAGAGCCTGAGAACATAGCCCCATTAGCATCCGGATAAAAGGCAATCGGCTGTTCTTCCCAATGAATCAAATCCTTGCTGGTCGCATGGCCCCAGTGCATAGGCCCCCACTTGGTATCGTCATAAAACTGATAGAAGAAATGATAGACTCCCTTGTAATAAACCAGCCCGTTGGGATCATTGGCCCAACCGTCCTTGACCGAATAATGATACTGACCGCGATAGAGCTCATTGTAGTATACCTCATCTGCCTGCCGACGATGGACATTGAGCCGGTAAGTTAGGCTGACCTCCTGCCCATCCGCATCCGTCACAGTGCTGGTTACAGTCAGATAGTTTGCCCCCACTGCCAGCGGAATATTCTTCAAATCACTATAAACCCTACCTGCAGCATCGGTCACGCTTACCTTGGCAGCAGGATTTTTCGCTACGACAGTCAAGTTTACAGTCTCAGCATCATGCTTGACATACTGGATGGTAATAGGAGCACTAAACTGACCTTTCTGTTCCACTTTCCCAACCGAAGAAGTCACCCTTATATCCTCCAACTCGGGATTAGACTGAGGAGTGATTTCTTTATAAAAGGTATTTTGAAAAAGCAGCTCGCTGTTCCAGTTTAGTAAGCCAAAATAACCTTCTGACAGATAAGTATTCTGCCCCTTATCATCTCTCTGGAGCGTGTAATCTCCTGAGCTGGCTACTAGAATATCATTGACATAGTAGGATACCCAAGAGCCAATAGAAACGACCTTGAGTCGATATTTATTATCATCCGTAGGCTCGATATGCTTTTCATTGATAAACTGATAGTCACGTCCACCTTGCCAACGCCAAAACTTCACATTGTTGCTGCCACCATCAATATTAACTGCATAGCTGCTCTTGTCATCCGGATTATTATTACTGCGGAAAATGAGGGCTGCCGCCCCTTCCTTACTGAGGAAGGTTACATCCGTTGAGTAAACAAAATCCTTGCCCTGACTTTGAGAGTAAAGGAAACTATCACCTTTGCCTCTGGCATCACTATAAAGTCCTTGCTCTCGGACTTCCCAAACTCCATTTTTGTCTCCCTTGGCTTCTGCCAAATTAGTATTGAAGCCTGTCTGCTTATCCACAGTCTCTACGGCAGGGAGTTTTTCCGAAGCAACTTCCTTCGCTGCTGGCTGTTCGTCTTCTTCCTGTTTGGTCTCTTTAGCATTTGCTGTGACTTGATCTTCCTTATCAGACTTTTGGTTGGCTGACCCCACTGCTGCATCCTGACCACCCGCTTCCGTCGCTGCAGTTGCAGCAGTCTCCCCAGCTACAATGTTCTCTGTCTTATCGGCATTCCTTGTAGGAGCAGCTGTTTGCCCGCTCTCAGGCTCCGAGACAGCTGATGAATCAGCCTGCAAGACCTGAGTAGGAGCTGGATTAGCCTTACCCTCATCCGCATAAACCACTCCGCCGCCATCTAACAAGAAAGCTCCAAAAGCTAGCAAGGCACACCCAAAAACCCAACGCTTGCCGCTTTTTCTCATAAACCAATTTTTACACACTTTTTCCTGATGATTTTTCATGACACACCTCAATATTCTAAAAATAAAGTCAGACTCCTCACAACCAAATTACTGCTACATAACGCACTCCTTTCACCTTTTCTTGTTCAAAATGAACACCTCGTTTAGCACCTAACTCCTTTATAAAAAAGAAGCAATCTCAATAATCTAAATATAACAAATTTTTGTAAGCGCTTCACCTAACGTTTGTCACAAAAACAAAATGACAGATGTCATATTTTGGAAACGAAGTAAAAACAAAAAGCCTCCTAAACGGAAAGCTTTTGTTTGTTTTAAATTTATTCTGGATAGGATGCTGCCAGCTCGTTCTTTAGATATTCTGCCAAGTGCTGATGGGCAAAAATTCCTGCTTTTTCTTCTGCTGTCGGATTATAGTTGGTATTGGTGTTCACATCATAGACATAGATCTGACCTGCCTCCGACTCTACCCACTCAATAGCCGCCACATCAATACCAGCCTGAGCTAGAAATGTCTCGTAAGCCTGCCTTTGACTAGCAGGCAGCGGCTCCGTGATTTGAAACTTATCCGAGGTCTCTAGCTGAGCAGGCCTTTGTGCAATCTGACACCCATCTGCCGGGTAAAGCTGAAAGCCACATAACTACTTTTCTATCTTCAATATCTTTGCCCCCTCTTCATTACAACTAATAGATCTCTGCTAACATTACTTCAATTTCTATCGAAGAACTTGTTCTAAAAGCTTTAAAACAAAGAGATAAACAAAATCATTAAATTGACTCTTTTAATTTCTTATATGATATAATTATTTTAAATATCATATTAGTGAGAAATATTATGTCAAAGACAAAAGGTAACAAAAAAAGAAATTCTTCTAAAGTCAAATATATCTTAGGAAGCGGAGCTTTAATTTTAGCCTCTACAGTTCTTCTGCCTAGAGTATTGAAAAAAACTAGGAATTATGTATATAAAAAACAAGTAACACTAACCAATCATCTAAAAACTAGTTTTGATGGGAAGGACACGTTAGTTAAAAAATCTGACTATAACAAAGGTAGAAGATAATGCAAATCAATACAGATAATATTGCGCAGCAATGTCTCAACGCGATTAATGATAAAATTAATAATTTAAAAAGATTAAACATCATCGTCATTGGCAAATCAGGTGTTGGCAAAAGCACACTAATTAACAGTTTGTTTAGAGGGAATTTTGCTGATACTGGACTAGGCCGACCAGTAACTCAGGAAATTCGCAAAATTGAAAAAACCGGATATCCTTTGGCTATTTACGATACACCTGGCTTTGAATTGTCATATACCCAACAGGAGGGTGTCAAAGATGAAGTCATTAAACTAATTAACAACGGTTACTCTTCTAATGATATCAATGAGGCCATTCACTGCATTTGGTATTGTATTAACGTCGGTTCAAACCGTACTTTCGATAGTTCGGAAGTGGAATGGCTCAGAGAGTTTTCTGAGAAGAATAAACAGTCTAAGGTCCCAATCATCGTTGTCCTTACTCAATCTGTACCTAAGAAGAAAGCACTAGAAATGAAAGCTCATGTTGAGCAGGAAAACTTAGATGTTTGTAAAGTTGTGCCAATTTTAGCTCAAGATATGGATTTTGATGAGGAATATGTCGCTAAAGCTTTTGGATTAGATACTCTGATTGATGTTATGTCTGAAGTCTTGCCAACTGAACTACAGGATACACTGCAAAATATCCAAAAAGTATCTCTGGAATCTAAAAAAAAACATGCTAGGGCAGTCATTGCAACTGCAGTAGCAGCAAGTTTTGGTGAAGGTTTCGCACCAGTTCCATTTGCGGATGCCTTCATGCTTGTGCCGACCCAGATAAGCATGATTACTGGCATTACTGTAATATTTGGGCTTGATATAAATAAAACTTTTCTAACCGCCTTTGTATCCTCAACTTTAGGATCTGGGGGAGCAACATTCCTTGGAAAAACAATTGTCTCCAATATACTCAAATTTATTCCCGGAGTAGGAACAGCAGTTGGCGGAACGATTTCTGGAACTACTGCTGGATTAATTACAACTGCTTTAGGCGAGGCTTACCTATTTTTAATGGAACAAATATTTAAAGGAGAAATAAGCAAAGAAGCTCTAGGTACTGCTGCCGGACAAAAACAAATGACAAAACTTTTTAGAGAACAATTGTCTAAAAAAAGATAATACACCAAGATTTTGAATCTTGGTGTATTTTTAGATTAAATGACTTTTTACATCAAAAAAGACATCCAAGAGAAAATTCTTGAATGTCTGTAAAGGTTGATAACTCCATCAGTCCTATCAACAAACTGGGAATGATGATGTTATTGATTCGTTATCTCAAATACTGCTGTATGCACCCACTCATTATTAATCTGTAAATCATTTTCTATGATCCTAATAAAAGTGAAACCATTTTTCAAAAGCACTCTCTTAGAGGCCAGATTATCCGTTGCTGTTCCCGCAATGATTCTATTTAAACCATAAGTATGAAACGCCCTTTCTAAAACGAGTTTAACCGCTTCGCTTGCATAGCCTAAATTGGTGTAATTTTCTCCAATCCTATATCCAAGTTCTACTGTTTTTCTATCATTCCCTAAAACACTTAAATTGATTCTTCCGACCATAGCACCTTGCGAATCTCTAATAAGATGCATGTAGATGTCATGATTTGCTTGTTCCGTTAACAATTCCCTTGTAATTTCCTTAAAACTTTCTGGATCAAAATAGTTACCTGGTCTAGGAGGTAAATTCTGCTCAAAATACTCTTGATTTTCTTTTTCAAAAGTATATACATCTATACTATTTTCTTCAGACATCAACTCTAAACTTATCATTGCAAAACATCTCCCATCATTATCTACATTCAAATTTTCTCATCTTTACACAAAGTGAAATTTACAGAATTTAAACCAATACTTTTGTTTTGTCATATCTTTTCTACATTATAACACAAAAGAATATTAACAAAAGAATATTCAAGATTAAGGTAAAACTAAGGTGGATTTTGAGGTGAACTTTTTCAAAAAACACGAAAAAAGCACCCATGAGGTAAACTCTTGAGTGCTTTGAAATATCGATATAATCGTATTGATTAACGTTTTGAGAATTGTGACGCTTTACGAGCTTTCTTAAGACCTGGTTTGGAAAGTATGAATTTCAGTTGGACTAAAAACAGCGTAATATCAAGACTTTTCTCCGCTTTTATAAAAGCTTTTTTCCAATCAAATTCAACTAATTTTATCCGAATGGTGTGGATTTTACCCCCAAAATTACAGAGAATGGAGCTGATAAACACTAAACGTTCACACCATTAGTTAAATGATTTTTTGTTCATCATTTTTCTTAGATGATAGAACTTCTAATTTATTTCTTATTCAAGCAAAAACAACCTGCTATAAGTAAGAAAGAGGAAGATACAAGAAAAACACGGCGTAAAAACCGATTCAGTTCATTGTCCTCAATCCTTGTCTGCTTCATTTTCTTTTACGAGATCGTTTTGTGAATCTTTTTCAGAGAGTTTTTGATCAATATACTTGTCAATGTTTTCATAAAATTCCTTGGTCGCTTCACTATCTAATGTTGGCGAGTTCTGAACTTGATTCACTTTCAATTGAACAGATTGAATACCGTAAGAGGCTTGTTTTTGGTGGAGTGTTTCTAATTCTTCTTCTGAAATCGGATCTCCAACAACCGTCAAGACCAATTCATTGTTACTTGACTTGTAGACTTGATTAATAACCGTATAATTGGCGAACTCTTTTCCTACAAACTGTTTGATCCCTTCTTTGCGCGCTTGTTCTATTGTCAGAGTAACTGCCGAATAGCTAGCTGGAAGAATCAACAATACAATCAAAGATATCAAGCCAATTCTCATTTTAATGCTCAGCTCTTTAAATGAAGTTAAAGGAGATTTTCTCATCAAAATTCTTGTTCCAACAATGTTGGCTAGCATGATAAAGACACAGTTGATCAAGAAAAGATAGAGAGCCCCCAATAAAAATCGTACATTCCCATTAGCTAAACCATAGCCAGCAGTACAGATAGGCGGCATCAGAGCTGTAGCAATGGCTACTCCTGGCACGATATTGTTTGCTTCTTTTTTCCTTGAACCGATCACACCAGCAATCCCACCAGCAATAGCAATGAGGACATCCCAAATGGTTGGAGAGGTTCGTGCAATCAACTCGCTACTTGCATAAGACAAGGGAGAAATCCAGAAATACAGAGTCGAGACAAGCAAACTGACCAACACTTGAGTCAATAAAACCTCTAGAGATTGCTTGATTAAACGCGTATCAAAAATAGCTAAACCGAATCCCAGTCCAACAATCGGTGTCATGAGAGGTGAAATCAACATGGCTCCTATAATGACAGCTGTTGAATTCATATTTAGTCCGATAGAGGCAATAAAAATTGCACACATCAAAATCGCTGTATCTCTCAATCGAACATGAAGGTCATCGTATAATTTCTCACGGTATTCCCGTGTTGAATAATTGGCAGTCATTTGTCCTCTCCTCTTTCCTTATTTAAATTGGTATAATAATTAAAAATAACAGCTGATAAACAGCCAAAAAATATGAGCCCATAAATCGTCAAGAAGACACTGGTAATCCTTCCAATCAAGGTCACAGCTAGGAGATCCCCGTAGCCGACAGTCGTCGAAGTCACAAAAGCATACCAAAGACCGTCTCCGTAATTTGTGATAGCAGGTTCAACTAGGAAAAGCACGCCTCCTGACCCAAAAACAAAGGTCACAAAACTCAGAGCAAACCGAGTAAAACCCGTAACCTGCATAATATGCCATAACATTTTTAAACGTTTCATTTGTTCTCCTTATTCATACTAGCTCCTGACCGAGCCGTTTTTTTCCAATAATCAAAGTGAAGATAGGACATGATCTCCATCAGAGAAAGATAGACAAACTGATAGATCTGATTTAAGCTGATTATCAACTGATATTGTTTGAAAAATGACTGGAAGAAAGACCAGATATGACTGTCTTGAATCAGTCCCTTCTTAATATCAGACAGGATATTAGCTAAAGCTCCCAAGGACTGAAACGGTAAATCCTTGACATTTATATAGATCCGGTCCACCACATCATTCAGACTGGTATCTTGGATGGCATGAAATTCTCCAAAGAGAACTCCTGCCGCTCCAAGAGTAGAAACAAATTCCACCAAATAATTTCTGAGGAAATTTTCTCAACCTTTTCCCATAATGTGTTTAGTGCCATCCATAACGATCCCAACCAGAAAAAGGAAAGAAAACAAGCAAAGAAATTTTGCCGTAAATCCCAAAAAGCTTGAAGACTTGGTGTCGTTGGTTTTTCTAACTCTAAAATCAAAATGGTCATAATAATTGCTAGAACAGCATCTGTCAATGCAATTAATCTATCTTTCTTCATCGGATTACATTGCCTTTCATTTTGTAGTATTCTATCTCATCGTATAATATTTATTAATCTTAAATATTGGATAGTCACTTCATATTTTGAGTACAAACAAGATACACTAAAAAGCATGTATCTGTCATATTTTATTTAACTTTAGAAATATTCATCCATCTAATCAATAAATATATCATATTTCACAATAAATGACTACTATCAAAGATACATTTTCTTTCAGATTTCTCCCTTTTCAACTTGGCTAACTTGACCTGCATTACCTAGGTCGCTTTGCTTTAAATTATACTTTTTTCTTAAACATTTGCTACGAGTAGTCTTTTTTGTGAGTAATTTTCATCAAAAAATTTCATAGATAAGTCCTATATATAATCATGATAAAGTAGTAAAAATAGTTGTTATCCTAGTTGATTAAAAAAGTCTTTGATTTCCTCATCTTTTATAAAATAATATATAATTTTCCCCTCTCTTCTAGTATCCAAGATGTTTTGATTGGCTAGTTTACGAAGATGGTGGGAGGCAGATGCCATACTGAGATTTAGTAAATAGGCTATATCACAGACACAGAGTTCTTCAACAGCAAGGAGATAAAAGATGATATTTATCTGTTTATTATCGGTAAATTTTGATAAAATGCGAAGTGATTTTTGGACTTTTTCCTTTTCAAGGTAGTTCGTTGCGGTTGTAACATTTTGTTGATTAATAACATCCACTTGACAGATACTATCTTTTTTCATAATTTTTTCTCCTAGCCTAACACAGCCCTTAGCATGTCAAAGCTGTTGTTTTCAATCAGGATATACATCCCCAATCCTAAATAGACAACGGCAATAAACCATCTGCTATATTTTTCCAAAGTTTCTCCAACAGAAGGGACTTGTGCCAATTTTTGGGCAGAAAAAACCAAGAGATAAATCATGACTAGAAAGGTAAGTAAAGCCACTATCAAATTCGCTAAATTTAAGGTAATAAAATATGGGACAAAAACACCAATATTGTCAGCACCACAACTTGCAAAAGTAATCATAGCGACTAGAAAAATCAGGTTTTTATTATCTTTGCGCAAACCATCTTTTGCAATAGCTTCTCCATCAGAATCTCCTAAAAGCAAAACTTTGAGTCCTAGGAAAATTGGAATCAAACCGAGCAAACCTAAAATCTCTTTACTAGGAATATAATTTAAGACAAATGCAAAAAGTAAACTTAGCAATATTAGACTAACAGAGCCTAGAAATTGTCCTAAATAGATGTTAATGATGTCTTTTCTGCTTTTTCTTTTGGCAAAAAATAACATTAGGATAATAAGTAAGTCTACGGCTGTCCCAGAATACAGGATTATTGAAGTAACAACATTTTGAACCATAAAGCACCTCATTCAAATATATTTTTGAATGTATTTTAACATTAACCTTTGTAGATGTCAACTTAAAATCCACCAATTAATAATTGCATGTCAATATTTGTATTGTGAAACTAGTTTCAGAAATATATAGTCTTAAAGTATGTCCACTGCCAATGGTTTTTTCAATATTTAAAAGGAGAGAACCAATTTGGTCCTCTCCAGGGTATAATTTTCCACCAACCCACTACAGTTGACAAAGAGCCGTTATTCTCAAATGAGACAACTCCTTTTAGTTTTTATAACCTCAGCTTCTCGGTCTCTTACCTACTTTTAATAGAAAGACTACGAAGGACGATTCTTAAAGTAGTCAGATTGTGCAATATCGAAAGATTAGATGGGCTTAACCAATTTAACAACCCAAATCCAATTAAACTTCCATTTATTACAACTGTTTCTTGAATATTTCTTTGAATTAATTTCTGCAACGATTCAGATAAAGAATTCAATTCCTCGAAGAAATCTAAACGATTATCTAATAATAAAATATCACTCATCTGCTTAGAAATATCAGCACTTTCATTCATCACAACCCCAATATCTGCAAGCGTCAAGGCAGCAGAGTCGTTTAACCCGTCTCCAACCATCAAAATAGTTCGGCCAGCTTTCTGTAATTCCTGAACCAACTGAAACTTACCATCTGGTTTTAAATCAGTATAAACGTTGTCAAATGGCAGATCTTTAACCAACTCTTCTGTTCTAGCCAACGTATCACCAGTTGCCAGAATCAGTTTTTTCCCTTGGCGCTTTAGCTTTTTCAATGCAACTTTCGCCTCGCTTCTCAAGGGAGTGTGGATACAAAACATCCCAATTAATTCTTTCTTATAAGCCAAAAACAATAAATTGTAATGAGTCTTATATTGCTCAATCAAGGCCAGCTGCTCAGAACTAATTCTTACCTGTTCGTCTTGCATTAGTACATAATTTCCAATGACAACCGATTGACCATCAATTTGCGATTTAATCCCTTTGCTTGCAACATACTGAAGCTTGCCATGCATTTCTTCGTGTTCAATGCCTTCAATTTCAGCTTGTTTAACAATTGCATTGGCAATAGGATGATAGATATGTTCCTCCAAACATGCACTTATTCTTAAAATATCTTTCTCAGTATAATCTCCGAAAGGAAGAACCTTTTCAACCAAAGGATAACTCGTCGTGATGGTACCCGTTTTATCAAACAAGAAAGTATCCACTTCCAGATATTTTTCTAATACATCACCATCTTTAATAACCATTTCTCGATTTAGACCTTCCTTTATGGCCGTAAGGTAGGCTACAGGTGTGGATATTTTTAGAGCACATGAAAAATCCACCAATAAAAAGGAAATGGCTTTTGAAAACGAACCTGTTAACAGATAAGTCAAACCAGCACCTAAGAAGTTATATTTTACAACCTTGTCTGCCATCCTAATAAAATGACGTTGTTTTGTCTTCTTACTCTCTTCAGATTTTTTCATCAGATTGATGAGTTGCAAAATACGACTGTTTATCTGATTATCAGTCACACGAATTCTTAACTCTCCTGTTTCCAAAACAGTATTCGCACATACAGAATCTCCCTCTTTCTTTTCAACAGGGAAGCTCTCTCCAGTCAAGGAACTCTCATTGACCATGCCTAATCCTGAAACCACTTGGCCGTCAAACAAGATTTCATTACCTTGGGAGACAACTAATACATCACCTACTTGAACATCAGAACTCTTGATGCTGATGACCATGTCTCCCCGCACTAAGAAAACATCACTTTCTTTAGCAAGAAGGCTTTGTTCCAAATCTGTTGCTGTTTTTTTTAAAGACCACTGATCCAGATGATTACCCAAATCAAGCATAAACATGATGTTGCTAGCTGTCTTGGATTGGTTCATAAACAAGGACAACAAAATGGCCGAACAGTCCAAGACCTCCATGGTTAGTTCCTTGCGCGCTAAAGTTTGATAGGCTTCTTTGACATAACCCAAAGCCTGATAACAAGTCCAAATATAACGAATAGGGTAGGGTACAAAACTTCGAAACAGCAAACGCTTAATCGCTGCACCCGATACAATTGAATAAGCACTCTCTTCTCTACGAATGGGAAGAGTCATCAAGTCCGAAACTTTCCCCTTGTCAATTTTTTTTAAAAAGGCCTCTGCATTTTCTAATACAGAGAAGCCTTCTTTCATACGTAGAGTAAAGTGCTGCTGATCCATATAAAACTGAATAGAGTCGATCCCTTTTTCATCTTTAGCCAAGGAACGAAGATAATCTTGAATATCCAAGGTCAGTGAAAACGAGGACGATAATCGGATATGTTGATATCCTCTGTGTAGCACTTTAAAAGACATATTATTCACCTGTCAGGCTATCTAATTGTTCTTCTTTCTTTTCCTGTTCGTATAAATATTTAGCGTCTTGTAAAACATCATCACCGTGTTGTTTTACAACAGAAACAGATGCATCCAGTCCATCTTTCAATTTGTAAGCTTTAGCCAAGGCCTTAGAATAGCCTTTCTTAGCTTCTTTACTTGCTAAGACTTTCAAGCCAAGCGTCCCAAATGCTACCCCTCCTAAGAAGAGAGATGATTTTTTCGCAACTTTTGCGACGTTTAATACTTCTTTTAACATGTTTATTTCCTCCTTGTAACTATTGTAGCGAAAAATGACAGCAAAAGCAATTGCTGATATCTGATATATAGATAAAATTCTCTATACTGATATTTAATTATATTATGATGAAAACAATATACTTTATTTTTTGATACTGTAAATAATTATGTGTAAACACTTAAGTAGAGTTACGGAGTGTTAATTAAATAAGCTTTCAAGTGTATCAGAACATTGACCAAACCCTTTATGGATTCGTTGACTTTGCTTGAAATTATAATCTTCAAACAACGTAACTAAGTAACGTTCCAGAGCCTCCTCATTAGGAAAAAGAACCTTCTTTTTCGTTTGATGTTTGATTTCTTTGTTAAGAGACTCAATGAGGTTTGTCGAATACATGCTGTGCCAAATCTGGTAGGGAAACTGATAAAAAGTTAAAAGATTATCCGTCTTCTCCAGACTTTCCATGACTTTCCTATACTTTGGTTTCCATTCGGCGAGAAAGTCCTCTAAAGCTTGTCCTGCCATTTCTAAATTTTCAGCACGATAAATCATTATAAATTGCCCCAGAATAACCGCTCTATCTGCTCGTTTCACTTTACTAGCTAGATTTCGACTAATATGAATTAAGCAACATTGTTGTTTAGCTAATGGGTGAGCCTGACTGATAATCTGCTCAAGCCCCTTAAAGCCATCTGTAACTACAAGAGAAATCTGTTGGATTCCTTGGTTTTGAAGCTTGTCTAACAGGGTGGACCAAGAAGCATTGTTTTCTTGAGGCAACTGTGCATAGCATATCTCTATGCGACTAAAGTCGCTAGAGCTATCCTAATTGCGCACCGCCAGTTCTCATAGAAAAAAACACCTTGCAAGATGCAAAGTGTTTTCGTTTGTATTCTGCTGTCCAGCAACGAATTAACGTTTAGAGAACTGGCTAGCTTTACGAGCCTTTTTCAAGCCTGTTTTCTAGTATTTTTATATCTATTGGCAGATTATCCGACTTATCCCCATCAACATCTGACTCTAACTCAACCTCTGAAGAAATCCTAATATTGCGTACTTTGATATATTCGATATTATTGTTACCTACTAGATCCCCTTTTTAATAAATCTGGGATAGCCGATAATTTAGAAATGATGGATGAATCCTTTAAAATCAAGATATTTCCATATTCATCTGTATTTTCATCAAATAGTTTTTTGTCTGCATAGTAATTGGATAGAAGAACTAAGACCTGAGTAGCTTCACCTTCATAATTGCCATTTTTGCTTTCAAAAGGTAATAATTGCTTGTTCATAGCTTGGCGAATCAGTTGCACCAGCCAAATTAATTGTCTTGACCGACGAATAAAGCGACTTCTTTCAAGGATTCGACCATAAGGAAACAGTTGGCAGATTCTATAAAAGTGTCGATGTGATTCGGCACGCTCATCAGACTCGCTACACAGAGCTGGTACATAATATCTGCTATAATTTTCTGGAAGATTTGGTCAAGCGGTCTTTTAGCCGTGTGACAGGCATACAGGAAAAACACTATTTATTTACTTTTTGCACGGGAGGCTTTAAGATGTTGCTGGACGCCTTTCTTGATAATCACTCAGAGTCGCCAGAGTGTCTGGGCTGGGATATGGCAAAGATATACCGCTGCCTGAAACTGTTCTTTGACGCTGATAAACGCGACATATCAATTAAAATGTCGCACTAAAATGATTGAAAAGTGATTGAAATTGTATTATAATGAACGTATATATTTAGAAAAGAGGTACTAACTATGGAAAACCTAGTAGTTTCAGTCTTTAACACTGAAAGCGAAGCTTATCAGTCCTTTGCGGATTTGAAGGCTTTCCGCCAAACTCAGACGACCAAGGTTGCTCAAATCGCCTTGGTCAAAAATGAAAACGGTCACATCGTTGAAAAAGAACGCTATGACTTTGAAGATTCAACGACGGATGCAACCCTAGAAGGTGGCTTGCTCGGTGCAGTTATCGGGCTTTTGGGTGGTCCTATCGGCGTCTTGTTTGGTTATGGTATTGGCAGCCTCTATGGTTTGGCTGCTGGTGATACCGTTGATACGGCAGAAGCTGGCTTGATTGACGTTGTGTCTCAAAAATTGATCGACGGCGAAACAGCCGTTGTCGCCTTGGTGCAAGAAAACAACGAAGCAGTCATCGATGCTTACTTCACCAAGTACGACACCCAAATCGTGCGTTGGGATGTAGCAACCGTCGTAGCCGAAATCGAAGCAGCTCTGCAAGTCCAAGAAGACCTCTACAACCAGGCACGTGCACAAATGAAGGCTGAACGTAAAGCCGAACGCAAGGCTAAACTTGAAGAATTCAAGGCAAATGTCAAAGCAAAATTTGACAAATTGAAAGCCTAACGTCTAAGCGTCTCATAAATTTAAATGTGACTGAGACGCCATTTAAAATTTATGTGCGTCGGATTCTCACAGTTAAATAATTGCGTTGACAAAGCCGTTACAGCCGTTCTTCCATTCTTTGAAAAGAATGTTTAATAGACAAGAAATCTGGACTAGTATTGGTCTGGATTTTTTTGTGAATATAGAGGTCATAGCTTTTTGACTATGCTTCGTTATAATTAGAAAAATTTTAAGTTTTATCAAGATGAAATCAGTCAGACGAAGACATCCCGAATTAGCACCAGCATCACCACACAAACTAAGACATACTGGTGCTACTCTTGCTAAACAAGCAGGTGTTTCTCTTGAAGCCTTCTCAGAAGCTCTTACTCATAGTGATAAAGAGATTACAAAAACTTACGTTAATATCAAAGATAAAGTCAATCAGACTGTAGGTGATATTGCTTTTCGTAGTTTAAAAAATTGATGGGGTGAATATGGGGTGAATTTTGGGGTGAACTTTGATTTTTTGAAACAAAAAAGACATCCAAGAAATAATTCTTGAATGTCTGTAAACGTTGATATAATCGTATTGATTAACGTTTTGAGAATTGTGATGCTTTACGAGCTTTCTTAAGACCTGGTTTCTTACGCTCAACTTTACGTGAGTCACGTGTAAGAAGTCCTGCGCGTTTCAATGAATCGCGGAAGTCTGGGTCTACTTGAAGAAGAGCACGAGCGATACCGTGACGGATAGCTCCTGCTTGACCAGCGTAACCACCACCTACAACGTTAACGAAAACGTCGTATGAACCTGCAGTTGAAGTAACTGCGAATGGTTGGTTGATAACCAAGCGAAGGTCAGCGTGTGGGATGTACTCTTCAACATCTTTTTTGTTTACAGTGATTTTACCAGTTCCTGGAACAAGGCGAACGCGTGCAACAGCGTTTTTACGACGTCCAGTACCTGCATATTGTGCTTGTGACATAGCTTATTTGTTCCTTTCCTTAGATAAGTCCTGAAATATCAAGAACTTCTGGTTGTTGTGCAGCGTGAGTGTGCTCAGCGCCTACAAATACTTTCAGCTTCATACCTTGAGCGCGGCCAAGAGTATTGTGCGGAAGCATACCTTTAACAGATTTTTCGATCAAACGAACAGCATTCTTAGAGCGAAGCTCACCTGCTGAGATTTGTTTCAATCCACCTGGGTACATAGAGTGAGTGTAGTAGATCTTATCAGTCGCTTTTTTACCAGTCAATTTTACTTTTTCAGCGTTGATAACGATTACGAAGTCACCTGTATCAGTGTGTGGTGTAAAGGTTGGTTTGTTTTTTCCGCGAAGTACGCTTGCTACAACAGCAGAAAGGCGTCCAAGAGGGACATCAGTAGCGTCCACTACATACCATTTGCGTTCAACTTCACCTGGCTTAGCCATGTATGTTGTTTTGTTCATGATTTCTCCTATGAATATCGTTTTTGTTTACAGGGCGGATGTTCCGGTCCGCGAGTTATTTGAAAGGTTCCGGGGCCTTACAAATGGGGTAAACAATACCGCCTACTATCATATCAAAAATAGTAGGCAAAAGCAATAGATTTGAAGCAATTATTTATGAAATAGCGATTTCATGTTTTCTTAGTCTTGAATGTCTTGGGCAATACTAAAGAGTCCCAAAGTTCCAGGACCAGTATGGGTAGAAATGACAGGTCCCAGAGGCATGAGGAGAACTTCCTCTACTTGGTCGCTTTCCAGCAGCTGGGCTTTTAGACTCTCAGCAACTTCTTTGGCACCTGCATAGGCAATAACCACCCGCGGGTCAGCAACTCCTTCCAGAGTCATGCGGACTACTTCTGCCTGCGCCTTCTTCTTGCCGCGAACCTTAGCGACCGAGTCCAGAGTCCCATCTCCCCTGACAGCGATAATCGGCTTGATATTGACCAAACTCCCCATAAGCGCAGCAGTTTTGGAAATCCGACCTCCCCGCATGAGGTGATTGAGGTCATCAACCAGAAAATATGTCTTGACCTTAGGCACCAAGCTCTCAATCAGGTCCGCTGTCTGCTCCAAGGTCTGGCCTGCCGCTCTAGCTTCTGCCGCCTTCATGACTAAAAGTCCTTCACCCATAGAAGCCGCCTTGGTATCAATGATACGAATCAGTGCATCTGGAAAATCTTCTAAGACTATCTCCCGTGCCATGACAGCACTCTGATAAGTACCTGATAGAGCCGAAGCAAAGGCTACATAGAGAACTGGTGTCTCTTCCTTGGCATAGCTTCGAAAGACATCTTCAAACTGGCCGACATTAATCTGGCTGGTAGTCGGCTTGCTGCCGGACTCCATCTTGTCCAGAAGTTCTTGGCTGGTCAGCTTGTCCGCACCAACTGTCTCATAAGTTTGGCCATCCAGCTGAATGGTCAGGCCTAGGACCTGCACATCATTTTCCTGGATCCAGTTTTCTGGCAGGTCTGCTGTTGAATCGGTTAAAATTTTAAAGGTCATCTTTTTTCTCCATCATTTTTTGTAAATCGCGCAAAGATTGGCTGTCCATCGGTCGCAAGGGCGGTCTTTGCAGGTTGATTTGTCCGCTCAGCTTATTGAGGTCTGATTTGGTAACAGCCACTCGCTTCTCTAGCTCTCTAGCGGAAACTCTCAAAGCCCCTTGGGCAAAGACAGTCCACTGCTCATTGAGATCGCTGGTCGCAACCGACACCTGATTTTTGGGTGTATTGAGTTCAGCTGCCAAGCGCTCGATATAGTCATCCGCCGTTTCCTCCTCTTCAGTGAAAACGACCGTTACATTAAACTCCTCATAAGTCTGCCGGACTCCCGGCATATACTGGGCATCAAAGACGCAGATAACTTCCAGTCCTTCAAAACTGGCATAATTACTGAGCTTCTGAAGCAGAATCGTTCGTGCGGCATCTAGTTCTCCGCGGTTAAAGTAAGGACGAGTCTCCCGCCAAAAGGCCGTCATATTGTAGCCGTCCACCAGTAAGATTTTTCTTTTCATAGGCGATTGCGAAAGACTTCATACATGAGAATAGCCGCTGCGACACTAGCATTAAGGCTCTGGACATGGCCATTCATGGGAATGGAAATCATCTCGTCCACCTGCTTTTTAATATTGCTTGAAATCCCCTTGCCTTCGTTGCCGATGATGAGGGCCAGCTTTCCAGTTGTATTCCACTTATGAGAAGGCGTCCCCTGCATATCTGTACCGAAAATCCAGAAACCAGCTTCCTTGAGCTTGTCCAGAGTCTGGCTGAGATTGGTCACACGGGCAATGGGAATATGCTCAATGGCACCCGTTGAAGTCTTGGCTACGACTGGTGTCACACCGACTGCCCGGTGCTTGGGAATGATGACTCCCGCTACATTGGTCGCGTCAGCCGTCCGCAAGATAGAACCCAGATTATGCGGGTCAGTCAGTCCGTCCAAAATCAATAAGAGTGGATTGTCTTCCTGCTCTGCTTTTTTCAACAGCACCTCGAAGTCAGTATAGGCGAACTCCGCCACTCGCATGACAAAGCCTTGGTGAACTGCCCCATCAGTCATCTCCTGCAAGGTTTTCTTAGGCGTCCATGAGATGGAGACCTTCTTTTCTGCTGCTAAATCTTTGATTTTGTCGACCTTTTTACCACGCAGGTCATCTTGAATGTAGAGTTTATTTCCAGTGTTAGCTGCGAGAGCCTCTGTCACCGCATGCACACCGTAGACAATATCGTTTTTTTCCATAGGACTAGTATAACACAAAGGCGAAAAAATGGCGGCAGGATTTACTCGGGCGAGACAGAATTCTGCTCTGATAAAAAGCAATCAGCAGTCCCCAAGATTCCCCATTAGTCGTGCTATAATAAAAAGAAGTCTAAAAAAGGAAACTCTTACTCATGTCTCTTCTCCAACGCACCATCAAGCTGGTACTGGCTACCTGTTTAGCTGCTTGGCTGGCTGACTTTTTAGGTCTGGCCTACTCAACTTCAGCCGGAATTATTGCCATCCTCAGCGTGACCGATACCCGCCGCAGTACTGCAAAGCTAGCTGGCAATCGCTTTTTATCTACCCTGCTGGCTCTGGCTATCGGAAGCCTGGCTTTTCACTTTCTAGGTTTTCATCTCGGAGCATTGGCCATCTATATCGCGCTCTATGTACCTCTGGCCTTTCGGCTTGGCTGGGAAATCGGCATTACCCCCAGTACCGTCCTGGTCACCCATCTGCTCTTAGAAAAATCCACCTCCTGGTCACTGCTTGGAAATGAGCTAGCTCTATTTCTTATTGGAACTGGCTTTGCTCTGCTAGCCAATCTCTATATGCCCTCGCGCCAGCAAGAAATTGACAGCTACCATGAGCAAGTGGAGGAACAGCTGAAAAAGATTTTGCTACGCTTTGAATATTTCTTAAAAGCTGGAGACGGCCGAAATGATGCAGCTCTGATTAAGGAGCTGGACAAGATTTTGCAGCAGGCCTTGCAGCTGGTCTATCTGGACCACTCCAACCACCTCTTTCACCAGACCAACTACCATATCCACTATTTTGAAATGCGGCAGGCCCAAAACCACATCCTGCAAGACATGGCCAGCAATATTAATAACTGCCATCTAGCAGCCAGTGAAAGCTTGATTTTAGCCCGCCTCTTCTCCCAGACCGCTAAGCAGCTGAGCCAAGAAAATCCCGCCCGAGACCTCTTGGACGAGATTGACAACTATTTGACCGTATTTCGCGAGCGGCCGCTCCCTAAGACCCGCCAGGAATTTGAAACCCGCGCCATACTCCTGCAGCTCCTGCGAGACTTGGAAACCTTTATTAGGATTAAGGTAGAATTTTACGAGAATTACCAAAAGGTGCAAGCAAATTAGCTCTGCGCTATTTCCAATAAATAATAAAAGGAGTTGAAAAATCTTCAACTCTTTTTCTCATTAATCAAAAGCGATCGCTCATTCTTTTAAGTGATAAGAATAGCTTGCAACCACAACATCCTCATACCATTTCAGATAGTATTTCAATTTCAAGCTCATCTGGTTATGCAGGACATTTTGCCATCTCTTTTTAGGTATAAACTGAGGTACTAGGACCGTCACTGTTTGGCCTTCTTTTTTGGCTCGCTTGGCCACCTTAATCACATACTGGACTGTGGGACTGATGATATTGCGGTAGCTAGTCGTGACTGTCTCAAAGCGAATATCTGGGAAGTAGTCAGCAAACTCCTCGGCGACTTCGGCATCCTTTTCAGCAGTCTCCGCTGTTGAAACGTGCATTGCTACGACTTCATCCCCGATACTGCGAGCATAGCTCATCGCACCAACACTGACTCGGGTGACATTCCCGACTAGGACAATTACTGTATTGCCAGTGTAGTTCTGACGCTCGATGTGATCCTGCAATCTCAGCTGTTTTGCAACTCTATTATAGTGCTGTTTAATAGATAAGAACAGCCAAGTCAAGACGATGATAATAGGGAAGAAGGGCCAGATATCTCTGAGACGAAATAAGAGCAAAATAAGAACAATCCCGTAGCAAATGATCGCACCAAGGATATTTGCAATCGAATGACCCAAGAAATTATTTCCATATTTTTTCTTCCAATGGACAACCATACCAGTCTGTGAGAGAGCAAAGGGTACGAATACACCAATGGTGTACAGGGGAATCAAGCGCTCTGTATTTCCTTCAAAGATACACAAAAGAGCAATCGCTCCAAACGCCAAAGTGAAAATGCCATTAGAATAGCTCAGACGATCTCCTTTTTCCATGTACATATGTGGCATATATTTGTTCTTAGCCATATTATAGGAGAGCATAGGAAAGGCTGAGAAGCCTGTATTGGCTGCCACTGCTAAGATCAAAGCTGTTGACAATTGGAAAGCATAGAACAAGATGCGACCAAGGGGAGAGTTTCCCAAAATCGCTTGTGCCATCTGAGCCAATATCGTTACACCTTTGACAGGCACGATGCCAATCCAATAATTCAAGAAGGTAATGCCCGCAAACATGATTCCTAGGATTAAAGCCATAATCGATAAGGTGGTTGCAGCATTATGAGCCTTCGGTTTCTTGAAAAAGGGGACCGAATTGGAAATAGCTTCCACTCCTGTCAAGGAAGCAGAGCCGCTGGTGAAGGCACGGAGCAATAAGATCAAACTCACTCCAGTAATCGGCGTACCAATCTGCGCGGTTGCATGATAGTCTAGGTTTCCTGTCAGGATTTGCACAAAACCAAAAGCAATCAATAGCAAGGTGCTGACAATAAAAAGATAGACAGGAATCATCAAGGAAGTAGCCGACTCTTTTAGTCCTCGAAGATTCATTAGCATCAACAAGAGAACTAAGAAAATGGAAATATGTAAATTGTAAGGATGTAAAATGGGAATTGCAGAGGTAATCGCATCCGCTCCAGAAGCGACCGAAACAGCCACTGTCAACATGTAGTCTACCAATAAACTTCCGCCGGCAATCAAACCTGCCGTTGGAGATAGATTTTCTGTCGTCACCATATAGGCTCCACCTCCTTGAGGGTAAGCATGGATAACCTGACGATAGGAAACCGTTAAGCTCGCTAGTAGCACCAATACGACAATTCCTATGGGAAGCGACCACCAAATGGCGCCAATAGAAACAGAAGTTAAGACCAAAACAACCTGTTCTGGTCCATAAGCAATAGAAGATAAGGCGTCACTGGAGAGCATAGCCAAGGCTTGCATCTTGGTCAATAAATGACCATCCTCTCCTTCTTTACCGGATTTTAATGGGCGCCCAATAAAAAATCCTTTTAACTTGGAAAACATAAGTTCCTCCTTTAAAAACATGAGCCATTCTACTCCTTTTCAGAAAACATGTCAACACTTTTCTGAAAATAAGTTTTTAGAAATTTCAATCTCCCGCTTTTTACTAAAATGTTTGACGAACGCTATCTCAGTAGATATCAACTTCATTCCCCAATCTTACTAGCAAAAATTAAGTTGAAGTCTGGGTGCTCATAGCCTTAACTCAAGCATCTATTGAATGCTTTCCCACAATCGAGCAGAATACCATGCATGATTTAACTAGCAGGTCAGGAACCACGAAAACGGAGATGAGCTAATCCCGAGCAAGGTAGCTGGAAAGAACTCAAACAATATATTTAAAGTTTTAAACACACTCTTCTACAAAATTTACCTGTTTTCTGGAGACATCGTGCTTGTGTATATGGGAATTACCAAGCCAATATACGTATCAAAAAACGGCTCTATAATTCCTACAATGGTTTTACCCACTACAGAAATTATAGAGCCCTTCTTACTATCTGTAATTTATATATTTATAAGGAAACTTTACTCAGATGATGGTTTCGTGAAATTTATAGTAGGTAAAACAACCGCATTTTCATTATCCAATGATGTGATTATAGATACAACGCTTCGTACATAAGGAAAAAGAATAGCTACTCCATTTACGCTCAAGAACTCTTCGGCACGTTCTATATCATGAACAGTAAAAAATCCTGACAATTCTATTATCAATTTCCTGTTATTATTCTCATCATTTACTGTTGTTTTTATAATTAATTGTGCATTTTTTCTATCTTCTGTCAACAAAGACTTAACTTGTAACTTCCCCTTATCTTTGTCTTCACTTAACCCTTCTTCATATACAGAATAATCAATACTATTAATTCTATATCCTTCAAATTCGATAGGTACCCGTTCCATTATTAATCCCTTCATTTTCTATTACTATGCGGCCAAACCAGTATTATGATCTCTCATTTCACAATGTGTCTCAAATTCAGTAACTTGAACAAATTCCGCTTCTAATTTACGATGATTAATTTGGATAGAATTTTCGTACTCCAGAACAGAACCCCCAAGCTCAACAAATGATTTATCAAAAGTATAATCTTGACCAGTGGATGTTTTAAATGTAAGATTTTTTTCAAAACATTCAATTTCTTCATACTGCTCCTCAGAGTATTCCTTAATAAGGCCATCAACGTACTCTTCCGTTATTAAGTCATCCAAGAAGCTTTTATAAGCCTCTTTATCTATAATTTTACTCAATTTTATCATCTTTACCTCTCCACTACATCAACGAGACCGTCTTTAATACCTGATTGTCTCTAATACAATATTCAAAACCATTTGCAACATATGAACGATTTGATCCTTTTATTTGCGAAACAGTCATTGCTTTAACCAATATAGCATGTTGCGAAGTGCTTTGCGCATTGATAACATCCTTAATAAAATGTTCAACAAGCGCCCCTTCTAAGGAAGACTGATTATCATTACGAAAAACTTTTTCTAAATCTTGATAATTAGGCTGAGAAACTATTCTCTCCTTATATTCTAAAAAATAGTCAAGTGTTTCTTCATCAGTTAAATCAAGAACGCACTTTTCCTGATTATCATCCAATACCAAAGAAACGGTCAATATACAAGAACCCTCTACCAATATTTTTTCTTTTCTATATAATTCTGTAAGAACTTTTGAAGAAAAAAAATAGGAACCATAGCCTAAGCTTCCGGGCTTCTTTTTAACCCTAGAAACCATTCTTGGGTTTGCACCTTCTCTTTTTACCAATGGAAATCGAATTTCTGGCTTAGGACAAAATCCTTCATCCTTTATTTTATCAGCATTCACTTTATTTGTTGCATGATACAAAAGATACTTCATATATACTCCTAGCTAAATATAATTTTAGCGTAAAAAAACTTTTTTTACAAGTAGTACACCGTTAAGATTTAAAAATTTGCTAAATATTAAAACTTTCATAGTAATTTTTAAAAAATTTAGCATAGGAAAATTTAGAAATTATTCTTCAATCCCAATTCCTTTGGATTCAAATAAATCACGTACTTCTTTAGAAAATGGAAAGATCGTTCCGTCGATGGTTTTTAAATTCGAAAACTGTGATAGCTCTTTTTCACTCACATTTCCCAAATCAAATTGATCATCTTCACCATCCCATAAAGGGATTAATTGCGCATAGATATCATTGCCTCCATCAAAGAAGAGACTTTCCACATTCTGCGCATACTCTTTAGGTATTTCCAACTGTTTGAAATAAGTCTCTACTTCAGGAATTGGTGTCTCATCAAAGTCTTCTGGATCTACAGATAATTTCTCAGATTAACAAAAACTGTAAACGTTAAATCGTGGCTCAAGCACGTTTTGTTCATACATTAACTCCTGAATAATAGCCAACTTGAAATTAAAATTATCAAATTGTAAGAAATCACTCATAAATTAGTTCCTTTCAGAATCAGAACGAAGCCTCTATCTTCCGAATACACCAACCAATCAACTCTTCCAGTCGCTCAATAGATTCAGTCATATGCAGATAGCCCATGACTGCCTCAAAGCCGGTTGACATACGGTATGTGACGATGTCCGTATTCTTAGCCTTGGTGTGGCTGTTGGCATTGCGGCCACGCTTGTAAATATCCTCTTCCTTTTCCGTCAGAATCCCTTCTTCCAGCATGAGAGAGATGAGATTAGCCTGAGCCTTGGCAGAGACGTACTTGGTCGCTTCCCTGTGCAGCTGATTGGGCTTAGTGAGCCCCTGAAAAATCAGGTGACGCCGGATATACATGGAGTAGACAGCATCTCCCTCAAAGGCGAGGGCAATACCGTTAATCAGGTTGACATCAGTCACGTGTCCACCTCACTCCGTCCTTAGAATCCAAAAGCTTGATGCCCTGAGCGGCCAATTCATCCCGAATACGGTCTGCAGTCGCAAAGTCTCGATTAGCCCGCGCTGCTTGGCGCTCCTCAATCAAACGCTCAATGTCCGCATCCAAGACTTCTTCTACGAAGACGATACCAAAAACTTCTAAGAGCTTGGCAAAGGCTGCCTTGACTTCAGAGGTGTAATTGCCAGAGTTGATCCACTTAGCTAACTCGAAGACAACCGTGATACCGTTAGCCGCATTGAAGTCTTCGTCCATAGCGGCGGTAAACTTGTCCAGAAAGGCCTGAAGCTGATCAGAGTCAGCCTGACCCGTGAAAGGCTGCTCATAGGTATTCTTCAAATACTTGAGATTAGTCGCTGCATCATGAACAGCTTTTTCTGTGAAATTAATCGGCTTGCGATAATGCTGGGTAGCAAAGAAGAAACGCAGCACCTGACCATCAATTGTCTTGAGGGCATCGTGAACAGTGATAAAATTGCCTAGAGACTTGGACATCTTAACATCGTCAATGTTGACAAAGCCATTATGCATCCAGTAGTTGGCAAAAGTCTGACCAGTCTTGGCCTCTGACTGGGCGATTTCATTGGTATGGTGAGGAAACTCTAGGTCTGCCCCACCACCGTGGATATCAATAGTATCACCCAAAATCTCCGTCGACATGACCGAACACTCGATGTGCCAGCCCGGACGACCTGCTCCCCAAGGGCTGTCCCAAGAAATCTCGCCCGGCTTAGCTGCCTTCCAGAGAGCAAAATCCACCGGATTTTCCTTACGAGCAGTCTCCTCATCTGTCCGACCAGAAGCACCCAACTCCAAGTCTGCCAAGGTTTTGTTGGCTAGTTTGGCATAATTGTGAGATTTTTCCACTCGGAAATAGACATCGCCTTCTGACTCATAGGCGTAGCCCTTGTCCACCAAAGTCCGCACAAAGTCAATGATTGCCTCCATAAAGTCAATCACGCGCGGATGCTGAGTAGCCGGCTTAACACCCAAAGCTGATACATCCTCACGAAAAGCCGCGATATACTTGTCCGCCACTTCTTTTGGTGTGATGCCTTCTTCCTTGGCGCGATGGATAATCTTATCATCTACATCTGTAAAATTGGAAATATAATTGACCTCAAATCCCCGATACTCAAAATAGCGACGAACTGTGTCAAAAGCTACTGTTGAGCGGGCATTGCCGACATGGATATAGTTATAAACCGTCGGACCGCAGACATACATGCGAACCTTGCCCTCTTCAATGGGCACAAATTCACGTAGGCTGCGGGTCATGGTGTCGTAAATTTTAATCATGCGGTCCACTCCCTTCTCTATTTCTGACTTTTTCGGCTGAAAACCAGCTCTGCAAAAGGGCCAAATTGTCTGAGGCTATCCAGTTGGTAAAAGCGCTGCCCTTCCTCTTGGGTAAAGAGGGGAACCCCCTTTCCTAGGATAAGGGGCGCTATCTGAATAATGAGGTGGTCGAAAAGATCCGCATCCAAGAGCGGTCCTACCAAGGAATTACCACCAATCACAAAGACATTTTTGCCTTTGTCAATCTGGTGAACAAAGTCCACCACATCCCCAGCTACTGGCTGGTAATTGCTGACAGGCAGGTGCCTATCATGCGTAAAGACATAGTTTTCCGTAGCTTGATAAAAACTTTCTACATCTTGCAAATCTTGGATTTCCTCAAAGGTCCGCTTGCCCATGATGGTGATATCCATTTGCCTGTAAAAGTCATCATAGCCTGTATCCTCTACAGAACCAAGCTGATGCAGCCAGTCTATCCTGTGCTGGCTGTCTGCCAAGTAGCCATCCATGGTGATACAGCCGTAAAAATATACTGCCATTCTTGTAGTTACCTTTCTAGTTCCTTTGCTATTGTCAAAGCGATAGTGAAAAAAGTCATGGCATCAGCTGTCCGCTCTTCATGGCGGGCATCCCAGATTCGGTTATGATGATCCACATAGTCAGCTGTGTAGAAGAATTGATAGACCTTGGTCTTGCGAAATTGGCTCCAAGCCATGATAGCTGAAGCTTCCATGTCCACCACTTTGGCTCCAGCAGCCAAGCGACGCTTGACCTTATCAGGCGTTTCTCGATAAAAGGCATCAGTCGTCCAAGACTTGGTGCGGATATGCTCAATATCGTGCTTGTCAAAGATAGCTTCCAGCTCGATCAGCAGAGACTCGTCATAGGCTACTTCGTCACCCGGTGGGGCATAGTGATAGCTAGTTCCTTCATCTCGTAAAGCAGCAGACGGCAAGATAATCTTATCCGCCTCAATTGAGCGATCCAAAACGCCACAGGAACCTAGAATGATGAAATTCTTGAAGCCTCTGGCCGCCAACTCCTCCAGCTGGCCGACTATCATGGGAGCCCCAATCGGAGCCAACATAACTGCTAGCTTGCTAGGACCTTGGCGGTAAATATACCATGAATGCTGTCCGTTGATGCTTTTCAAATAGCCTCCTTGATAGACATCTTCTGACTCAATCAAACGTTTCAGAATTTCTCCATTAAAGGACAGGATGATGGTTTCGCACACCTCACCCTTGTCATGGACTGGCTTTTCAGTTGGCTCAATGACTGCTGCTACATCTTCAAATTCCTCTAATAGCATAACTTCTCTTTCTTTAAGGCTTCAGCAAATCCACCTTCATCTTTTCTATGCGGCGCAGCTTGGTCTCATCTTTTTTAGCTTCACTGATATAGCGAGCCCATTCGCGCTGGTGGCTAGGCGGCAGTTTGGCAAAGCGCTCCTTGGCAGGACCGTCCAAGCGCTCTTTCAGTTCAAGGACTACCTGCTTTAAAATAGCATCTGATAAATCTGACATGTCGGTTCCTCCCGTCATATTTTACTTAGATAACTTTGCTAACCTTTTCTATAGACTTGATGAATGGTGGCTGGCTTCACGGGCATGCTCTAGCTTGTCTAGATAGTATTCCCGTTTTTCCTCTACCTCGTGAATGGTTGGCTCGTCTTTCTCACCGTGAACACGGACAATCTTGGCTGGAACGCCAACCACCGTCACATCACTTGGAACATCAGCTACAACAACTGCACCAGCTCCGACCTTGGCCTTCTCGCCAATCTCAATTGGTCCGATAACTTGGGCATGGGCAGAGACCAAGGCACCCCGACGGACGGTCGGATGGCGTTTGCCTGTATCCTTGCCCGTACCGCCTAGGGTCACACCGTGGTAAAGCATGGCTCCCTTCTCCACAATGGCCGTTTCTCCAATCACCAGTCCACTGCCATGGTCAATGAAGACACCTGACTCAATCTGAGCGCCAGGATGAATCTCAATCTGGGTCCAGAAACGCCAGAATTGACTGTGCATGCGCGCCAGCAGCTTAAAGCCGTGCCGCCACAAAAAATGCGAGAGGCGGTGGGCCGCCAAAGCTTTGATGCCTGGATAGGTTAGCAAGACTTCCAGCGACGTCCGTGCCGCCGGGTCATTTTCTTTTACAATATCAATGGATTCCTTCCACCAACCCATGCTGGCCTCCTTCCTTCTCTAAACAAGGAGAGACGAGAACTAGGCTCGCCTCTGCCGATTTTTGATGAGGTCTACAGGGATAAGCAACCTCTTATTCTTCTGTTTTAGGGCTTTCTTGATGGTCCTTATGACCCTTGTGCTCCTTGCGCGGATGATGCCCCTTGTCATGATGATGTTTTGGCTTATCAGACTTTGGCGGACGCGGCAGCAATACTTTCATGGAAGCATCTACCCGGCCTTTGGCATCAATCTTGATCACCTTGACATCCACTTCATCACCGATTTGTACGACATCTTCGACGTTGTTGGTCCGAGTCCAAGCCAGCTCTGAAATGTGAACCAGAGCATCCGTCTTGTCAAAGAGATTGACAAAGGCACCGAATTTCTCAATTCGAACAACCTTGGCATGGTAAACTTCGTCCACTTTTGCTTCGCGAACCAAGCCAGCAATGATTTCCTTAGCACGATTAATCGCATCTTGATCACTGGAGTAGATGGATACATTTCCTTCTTCATCAATGTCAATCTTAACGCCGGTCTCAGCGATGATCTTATCGATGGTTTCCCCGCCTTTTCCGATGACAATCTTAATCTTGTCCACATCAATCTTGATAGTGTCGATTTTCGGAGCAGTTGGAGCTAGCTCAGGACGAGGAGCTGGAATTGTCGCTTCAATCAAGTCCAGAATTTCAAAGCGGGCTTTCTTAGCCTGAGCCAGAGCTTCTGTCAGGATTTCCGCTGTAATTCCTTCAATCTTAATATCCATCTGCAGGGCGGTAATCCCTTCGCGGGTACCAGCTACCTTAAAGTCCATGTCGCCAAAATGGTCTTCCAAACCTTGAATGTCCGTCAGAACTGTGTAGTTGCTGCCATCTGAAATCAAGCCCATAGCAATTCCGGCAACCGGTGCCTTAATCGGCACACCACCTGCCATCAGAGCCAAAGTCCCCGCACAGATAGAGGCCTGTGAGGAAGAACCGTTTGACTCCAAGACTTCTGCCACCAAGCGGATAGCGTAAGGAAACTCTTCCAAGCTAGGCAAAACTTGCTCCAAGGCACGTTCCCCAAGAGCACCGTGTCCAATTTCACGACGGCCAGGAGCCCCATAACGGCCTGTCTCACCGACAGAGTATTGTGGGAAATTATAGTGGTGCATGAAGCGTTTTTTGTATTCCGGATCCAAGCCGTCAACGATTTGCGTTTCGCCCATTGGTGCTAAGGTCAGGACCGACAAGGCTTGAGTTTGCCCGCGAGTAAAGAGACCAGAACCATGAACGCGCGGCAGATAATCCACTTCCGCATCCAGCGGACGGATTTCATCAACCTTACGACCGTCAGGACGGACCTTATCTTCGGTAATCAAACGACGCACTTCTGCATGCTCCATTTGTTCCAAGATTTCAGCCACATCACGCATGATACGGTCGAATTCTTCATGGTCCGCGTATTTCTCTTCATAAACTGCTGTGACTTGGTCTTTGACAGCCTGAGTTGCGGCTTCACGCGCCAGCTTTTCTTCTACCTGAACAGCTTTTTGCAAATCGCTGTTATATGCTGCGACAATCTCTGCCTGCAACTCTTCATCAACATGTAGCAATTCTACTTCTGCTTTTTCCTTGCCGACTGCCACAACGATTTCTTCTTGGAAGGCAATCAATTCTTTGACCGCTTCGTGACCTTTGAGAAGAGCTTCCAGCATGATATCTTCAGATAGTTCCTTGGCTCCAGACTCCACCATGTTGATAGCCTCTTTGGTACCAGCCACTGTCAGTTCCAAAAGCGAAACTTCCTTTTGTTCCTTGCTAGGATTGATGATAAATTCACCATCTATATAGCCGACCTGAACTCCTGCGATAGGGCCGTTAAAAGGAATATCTGAGATAGAAAGAGCCAGAGAGCTACCGAACATAGCAGCCATTTGAGGCGAAGCATCTTCGTCATAAGAAAGAACGGTATTGATAACCTGAACTTCATTGCGGAAACCTTCCGCAAACATGGGACGAATCGGGCGGTCAATCAAGCGGGCAGTCAAAGTCGCATCTGTTGACGGACGGCCTTCGCGCTTGTTAAAACCACCAGGATATTTCCCAGCTGCATACATTTTTTCCTCATAGTTGACCTGCAACGGGAAAAAGTCACCAGTAGCCATCTTTTTGGACATAGTTGCCGCAGTTAAAACGGTACTTTCTCCATATCGAACAACGGCGCTGCCATTTGCCTGCTTTGCAACCTGACCGGTTTCAACTACCAGCTCACGACCTGCAAAAACGGTTTTAAAAACTTGTTTTGTCATAAAGACTCCTTGCCGAGCACATGCTCAAATTTTTTCATACGCCTTGGCTACAAAGATCAAGATACTAAGACCGTTAGAAGCAAAGTAAAAATAGGAAACTGACGAAGTCTTCGATGAAGACAAGACAGTTTATCTTTTTTACACAGCTTTTAGGGCGTGTTCAATTCATCAAGATACTAAGCCCTTAAGCAACCCATAGGACGTGTTCAGTTAGCACTGTGACTTTAATATCATGGCCTTAGTAGCTTATTATATCCTCATCTTTGTATCAAGCACGTATAGACCTTATTTTACCACAATTTCAGGCAAAAGAAAAAGGCTGGAAATGGCTTTTTTCTATAAAAGTACTGAAAATCTATTTTTCTTTTCTATAGCTGATTATAGTTGGCTGGCTGAGTTCGTTTTTCCCCTTTCGATTCGTCAAATAAGATGGCGGTATAGCCATTATTCACTTTTCAAAGAGAACTTCTTGCTTTATAATAAATACAGTGACTCATTTCAAACATATAAAGGAGACAATCGTGCCAGAACATCAAACAGTTGAAAAGAAAGATTTTTTCTCGCTCCTTGCGACAGCCTTAGTCAGCTTTGCAGGCATCTTATCTGAAACCAGTATGAATGTAACCTTCCCGCATCTAAGTAAGGTCTTTGGGTTAGGATTGGGAACACTGCAATGGATTACGACAGGGTATCTATTAGCAGTGGCCATTACGATTACTTTAGGAGCGACCTTGGCCCACAATTGGAAAGAGCGAACCATCCTCTTTACTGCTTTGGCTAACTTTTGCTTGGGAACTCTGATTGCCATGTTGGCTCCAAGCTTTACCATCTTGATGGTAGGGAGAATCCTACAAGGAGGAGCTACTGGATTAGCCATTCCTTTGCTCTTTAACTTGATTGTTGAGCGTGTTCCTAAGCAAAAAATCGGAACCTACATGGGCTTATCTGGGATGGTGGTCAGCCTAGCACCAGCAATTGGGCCGACTTACGGTGGTTTTATGATTAGTCGTTTTGACTGGCATATGATTTATACCTTTATTCTTCCTGTCCCAATCATTTCCTTTATTCTTGGTTTTTTCTTTTTAAGAAATTCCGAACAGTCGAGGAAACGCGCCTTTGATCTTCTCTCATTTCTCCTCTTAGCAAGCTCACTCGTCTTTGCCATTGTAGCCATCTCCAGCTTAGAAGAAGGACATATCGATTGGCTCTATCTTATTCTCTGTCTACTACCACTAGCTTGCTTCATCTATCGGAGCTTAAAGATTGATCATCCATTCCTAGATATTCGGATTTTAAAGCAACCGACGGTCTTATTGGCTATTTTACCCTTCTTCATTTTTCAGTTTATCAACCTATCGGCTAATTTTCTGATTCCCAACTTCCTGGTCATAGAAAAAGACATTTCAACCGCTCAGGCAGGCTTTGCATTACTTCCAGGAACCATGCTTGGAGCCTTCCTCTCTCCTGTCTTTGGCAAACTCTATGATAGAAATGGTCCGAAACCAACCCTTTTTACAGGAAATTCACTTCTTTTCCTTGCTGTATTCTTGCTCCTTATCTTCACAAAAGAACTCACCTTAACAGCTGTTATTGCGATTTATATTTGCTTTACCTTGGGGAGAAACATGGCCTTCAATAACACACTAGCTCTAGCCACGACTCAAGTTGATAAAGGAAAGACTGCAGATACGACTGCGCTCTTTCAGCTGGCCCAGACCTTTGCGGGCGCTATAGGTACTGCAGTCACAGCTGTCATCGCCAATCAAGCTCCCAATATGACAAAAGGAACTCAAAACGTCTTCACCCTGCTATTAGGCCTGGTTATCTTCGTATTCTTATCTTATCTACTGCTTTTTAAAAGGATTGCCGCAAAGAAACTTTGACTTTTATCCTTAAGTGATAGACATCTAAAAAATACTGACTTATACTGCTCCTCCAATTAGAAATAGTGGGAATATATTAAAAAAGCCCGTCTAGATGCAAGACTTACTCAATTAGAAGTTGCTGAAAAGTTAGGTGTGGCTCAAGCCCAGTATGCTAGGTGGGAAAACGGAGGAAGAAATCCAAAAGATGAAACAGTAGAGAAACTAGCTAAAATATTTAATACTTCTTTTGAAACATTGAAAGGACGTGATGATGGACTAGAAGAAATTGTTAGTTTATTGAGGGAGTATGAACTGACAGAAAAGGAGAAAAAAGAAATTATTAGTGTTTTAAAGCAATTTTTGATGAATAAGAAACAAGCTCATAAGAATAATCTTATGAGCTTGTTTTATAAATAACTGTGTTATTCATTCTTAAAGTGTAACATATACCATATAAGCATTCCCAGAGATACTTTGCAATAAATCTTTGCCATTTACGGAAGTATATGTGTCCGGCTCTATTCTAATACGCTTTACATTATAGAGTGCGAACCAGTGCATGTTTTCCGGTTCTTTTTCCCAGATTGACGGAACTGTATAGCCATTGGGGATTGGTTTTTTTGTTCCTTTGCTTGTATCTTCTACATCTGCAATAATTGCATAACTACCGTCTTTTACAGTAAGAATGATTTTTTTAATCATGTGTCTATATTCTTTTCTTGGTCCTCTCTCCATGGTTAAAAGGACTTTCCAATCGTGTTCCTTGGCGTGAAGGGCATAAATATTTATTCCTTCCCTAGCGCTAAGTTCCCCATCAAATCTCTCACCAAATTTGTATACAAGTCCCAATCCATTTTCATATTGTTCTATATTTAACATGATAGAACCTCCTATTGTATATTCTAGTTCCCACTACTCTTAATCTAGCGGAAATCTAGTTACAATTAGTGTACCATGCTTTTGTGCTTCTGTCAATAGATTTAAAAAATTTTTTTCTGAGAGATTGCTGACAACTTGGGAAAAAAGACTAGACATTTTTGGTAGCTTTTGGTAGCTAAACAGACAAATTGTTTTATTATTCTCACAGTGAACATAAAAAATGTTGATTTATCAGCTTTCTTTTTCATTTCAAATCAATTCTAGGAAAGACATTTTGGGGGATTTTTTGCTATACTATTTCTATATATGACAAAAGGAGTAGACTATGGAACAAAAACATCGTTCTGAATTTCCGGAAAATGAACTCTGGGACCTAACAGCCCTTTACCAAGACCAGGAGGACTTCCTGCGAGCCATTGAGAAGGCCAGAGAAGACATCCAGAAATTCGTCCGTGATTACCAAGGCAAGCTTAGCACTTTCGAAGATTTTGAACAGGCATTTGCTGAGTTAGAGCAGATTTATATCCAAATCAGCCACATCGGCAACTACGGTTTTATGCCACAGACCACTGACTTTGGCGACGAGAGCTTTGCGCAGATTGCCCAAGCAGCCATGGAGTTTGAGACGGAAGCCAATGTCGCACTCAGCTTCTTTGACGACGCCCTAGTCGGTGCAGATGAAGCTGTCTTGGAGAAACTAGGCCAAGAGCCCCATCTGACCTCAGCCATCCGCCAGGCTAAAATCAAAAAAGCCCACTATCTGGGAGCAGATGTCGAAAAAGCCTTGACCAATCTAGGTGAAGTCTTTTACAGTCCACAGGATATTTACACCAAGATGCGGGCCGGCGACTTTGCTATGGCTGACTTCGAAGTAGACGGCAAAGTTTACAAAAACAGCTTTGTCACCTATGAGAATTTCTATCAAAACCATGAAAATGCAGAAATCCGCGAAAAAGCTTTCCGCTCTTTCTCTGAAGGGCTTCGTCAGCATCAAAACACTGCTGCTGCTGCCTATCTGGCTCAGGTCAAGTCTGAAAAACTACTGGCTGACATGAAGGGCTATGACTCTGTTTTTGACTACTTGCTAGCTGAGCAAGAAGTTGATCGCTCTATGTTTGACCGGCAGATTGACTTGATTATGAGCGAATTTGCCCCAGTAGCTCAGAAATACCTCAAGCATGTCGCTAAGGTAAACGGACTTGAAAAAATGACCTTTGCCGACTGGAAACTGGACTTGGACAGCGAGCTCAATCCCGAAGTCAGTATTGATGACGCCTACGATCTGGTTATGAAGTCAGTCGAGCCACTCGGACAAGAATACTGCCAAGAAGTTGCCCGCTATAAGGAAGAACGCTGGGTCGACTTTGCGGCCAATGCTGGAAAGGATTCTGGAGGCTATGCTGCTGATCCTTATCGGGTTCACCCTTATGTCCTCATGAGCTGGACTGGACGTATGAGTGATGTCTATACTCTGATTCACGAGATTGGCCACTCCGGTCAGTTTATCTTCTCTGACAATCACCAAAGCTATTTCAACGCCCACATGTCCACCTACTATGTGGAAGCACCGTCTACCTTTAATGAGCTCCTGCTCAGTGATTATCTGGAACGCCAGTTTGATAACCCTCGCCAGAAACGCTTTGCCCTGGCTCACCGTCTGACGGATACTTACTTCCACAACTTCATTACTCACTTGCTGGAAGCTGCCTTCCAACGCAAGGTCTATACTTTGATTGAAGAAGGCGGAACCTTCGGTGCAAGCAAACTCAACGCTATCATGAAAGAAGTCTTGACAGAATTCTGGGGCGATGCCGTTGAAATCGACGACGATGCTGCCTTAACTTGGATGCGCCAAGCCCACTACTACATGGGACTCTACAGCTATACTTACTCCGCAGGCTTGGTCATCTCTACCGCTGGCTACCTACACCTGAAAAATGACGAAAATGGTGCCCGTGACTGGCTTGAGCTGCTCAAATCTGGCGGCAGCAAGACTCCGCTTGAGTCAGCTATGATTATAGGAGCAGATATTTCGACAGACAAACCGCTCCGCGATACCATCCAATTCTTGTCCGACACAGTTGATCAGATTATTGCTTACAGCGAGGAGTTGGGGGAGTAAAGAATAAACAAAATCAGCTTGAAGATTTGCTTCAAGCTGATTTTTAAATAGTTTAATAAAAATAAAGCGACCCAAAAAAACGGAGATAAAGTAAAATATAGGCACTAAAACAAGCGATAAATATAAGCCATCTTGTCCAGTACTGTGATTTAGTATAATTCTTCATTCGCAACAGCCCGATGAAAAACCAGATCAGACTCCAAAACACTAGGCCTAATATCTGAGGGGCAAAATACGAAATTAAAAGCAAAACAGGGATCAAGAAAGCTAATACTAGTATGATTCTTTTTTGCGTGATCTGCTCTCTAGGAATCATCCAGCCAACAAAAAAACACAAAACCGCTGGAGCGATGAATGGTGTCAAAACCATGAAAGCAAAGAAAAAATTCGTTAATAATTGAATAATAACCTCTACCTCGTTCCCATTATGTTTTAAACAATGCGGCTCTATAGCGCGATCCCGTTGGAAAAAATTTACCTCTACTTATTATACCTTAAAATATGTATTTTCAAACAAAAATTTTAAATTGACTCATTATTGTTATAATCGAAATAAAAAAGACCGCTCCAAACAAGAACAGTCTCATTTTAAAACAGGCCAATATAACCGTAATCTTACCTTATCCCAACTCCGCCACAATGGCTTTAATCTGCTGGGCAGTATGAACACCCGCTACCTGCTTGACGACTTGACCGTCTTTTTTAAAGAGCAAGGTCGGGATAGACATAATGCCAAAGTCGCGTGCTGTAGCTGGATTTTCATCCACATCCATCTTGACAATCTTGAGCTCCTCTTCGGAAAGTTCCTCTGAGAGCTTGTCAAGGATTGGCCCCTGCATGCGACAAGGTCCGCACCAAGTGGCCCAAAAGTCAATGAGTACTAATCCATCTTTTGTTTCTTGCTCAAATGTTGCATCTGTAATTGCTTTTACCATTATTTTTCTCCTTTATTCTTAGTCAAACTTTGTCAAATCCTGCTTCATCAGGAAAAAGAAGACGTCGCCATAAGTACCCTGGTAGTTCAAATCATGACCTTTATAAGTCAGTTTTTTAACTGGGTAATAATCTGCCACTCCAATCAAGCAGGCCTGCTGGGACTGTTCAAACTCCTGATAAGACTCAAAGGTCATCTTGCGCTCCTGCTTGACAGCATCCAAATATGTGATTTCAATCATAACTTCTCCTTTTCAAAACTACTCTTGTAATTTTTATTTTATGATTACATTGTAATCTCTTTTGTTACATCTGTCAAATAAAACGACTTGGAGAAATCAATTCACTTTTTAAGCCACTCACTGATTGCCTGACAAACAAAAAAGCCTCCCACCGGAAGACCTTTCCATAGAAATAAGAAAAAACAGGTTCAATGCCCCTTGTGCTTTTCCAATCGTTTTTGCTGTTTGAGTTCGAATTTCCTTTGCTTAGCCAGTTCTTTCTGCTGCTTGCGCTTGACTTGAGCGATTTTCTTTTGCTCTTCAAATTGCAGCTTCAGCGCTTCCTGAGACTTTGAAGACCGTGAAGCCAGCTGCTCTTTTTTAGCCTGTCTCTGCAAGCGTTTAGGACTGACCGACTTAGTCTTCTCTTTCACCCTGATGCTAGGACTAAACTGCAACCGATGATAATAACGGTTTAGAAAATCCAACAATTCCTGCGTGCTAGGTTCTGCACCAAAGGTGACTCGGCAAACTCTATAAGATTGAGCATGTTCCTGCTCGAAAAGACCGTGCCAAAATCCCTCTTCAAAATAAACTGTCAGCGTCATTGAAATCTTATCCATGACAGCACCTCCTTTAAAAATCCCTAAGAATGGACAACCAAGGAGGAAGGTTACTGACAAAAAATCGATTTTTTGCGTCTGGACTACCAACCAGAACTGTGTTTTTATCTTAGTAGCTACAGTCTAGCAATATTTTCTAAAAAATTCAAGGCTATCTGAATCTCGCTTAGATAAATGAATTGGATTTTCTTGTATGAGATCCAGAAAAATCAAAAACAAGAAATCTCTCTTCTTGTAAAATACATTCATTTCCGCTATAATACTACAAATACTGAAAGGAGAGAACTATGAAGTATATTTGGGCTTTTTTAGCAGCCTTGAGCTTAGCTGGACTGGTTCTTTTCTTCTGGCACTCCCAAACCAAATCAAATCCTACTCCTCCTAAGCCAGAAACCACACAGACAGCTTCTAGCGAGAAAATGGACAATCAACCGACTCCGACAGAAGACATCGTGTCTGAAGAATACAGCGTTTCATACGATGACAAGCAGCTCTACGGAAAGATTACTGCTCCTTCTGACTACAAGAGTAAAAAATTGCCGACTATTGTTATCGCACATGGATTGAACAACACCCTTGAGCAATATGAAATGTACAGCCAGCTGTTGGCAAAGCAAGGTTATCTGGTTTACAGCTTTGATTTCTACGGCGGTAGCCGTCAGTCGAAGAGCGGTGGACAAGATATGCTGAATATGTCGGTCAAGACCGAACTCACAGACTTGACTCAAGTCATGGAAAAGCTTCGTTCCGAGGCCTTTGTAGATAAAAGCAAAATGAGCTTATTCGGTGCCAGTCAAGGCGGCGTTGTTGCCAGTCTTTATGCTGCTGCTTATCCGGACCGCGTGCACAAACTCCTGCTCATCTTTCCAGCTTTCGTTCTTTTCGATGATGCCAAAGAGACCTATCGTGAGCTAGGGAGTCCTGACTTCGACCAACTTCCTGATAGCTTGACACACCACAATGCTACTCTGGGCAAGATTTATCTAATTGATGCCTTAGACATTGACATCCAAGCAGAACAGACCAAAATCACAGCTCCGACCCTCATTATCCATGGTACCGATGATGCAGTCGTGCCCTACCAGTATGCTGTTCAAGCGAGTCAGACCATTCCAAATGCAAAGCTGGTCACTGTAGAAGGCGGGGAGCATCGTATTGACGAAAGATTTGCTATCACTGCCGCTCCTGCCATCCAAAAATTCTTGAAAGAGTAAAGTCGCTGATAGAAAAAGTTCTTCTAAAGAAATAGAAGGACTTTTTATTTGGAAAAATTAGAAATGTTGGCTGAAGATAGAAAAAAGCCCTCATATTTAAACCCGTTGAACTAGGCTAACAAAGCATCAAAGTATTTTAGAGAAAAGATTAACAAAAAACACCCCTAAAATAAAAAGGCTTGTTTTAGCTCAGGCTAAAATCCTAGTGAAAATAAAAAATCTCCCCGAAGGGAGAAGATCTGGTTTATTTTACCTTACAGTACTAGGAACCGTAACCGAAGATAATACTTGAGTATATCTAGGTAAGGTGACGGAACAGAAAAAAGCCCTCTGGAATCAGAGAGCCAATTTGAGCTCGGGCTAAAATCCGTATGAAAAAGATGAAACTCCTTGTGTTCATCGAACACGGTGTCGTTTCCCTATTTTCATACGGATTTTTGACGCCCTTAGCATCATGATTCTTGCTGGATAAAACGTTTATAAACTAGGCGACGAGGCGAAGATTGTACTAATGGTACATCGAGGCGAAGTCAACGAAGTATAGAAACGTTTTAGACGCAAGATTAGCGACGAAGTCCAAGAGAGTTGATTAACTCACGGTAACGGTTAACGTCGTTCTTACGAAGGTAAGCCAAGAGGTTACGACGGCGACCGATTTTCTTCATCAAACCACGGTAAGTAGCGTGGTCTTTTTTGTGTTGTTTGATGTGTTCGTTGAGGTGGTTGATTTCCCAAGTAAGGACAGCAACTTGTACCTCTACTGAACCAGTGTCACCTTCGTGACGTGCGTATTGTGCAATGATTTCATTTTTTTTCTCTTTTGAGATTGCCATGATATACTCCTTTTCTTTACGCTTCATCCGAGTGGCAGGTTTGGCATGGCCTGCAACCAAGAAGAAGTTATTTGTCATTACGACATTCTTATTCTACCAAGAAGGACTACCTTTGTCAAATGATTCTGTTTCAACTCTTTTGTATGAGGAATTCAGGCTTTTTCATTTACAATTCAACCCCAAAGATTTCTAAAGAAAGTATTTCTGCCTCGGTCAGCCTCCGCCATTCTCCGAGAGCTAGTGCAGGATCCAATTGTAGGGGTCCCATCGTGAGGCGCTGAAGATCCGTGACTTCTTTTCCGCAGGCAGCCACCATGCGCTTTACCTGGTGGAACTTGCCTTCAGCTAGGGTAATTTCTACGAGAGAAGCCTCTTTTTCTTCGTCCAGCTCTAAAATCTTGAGATGAGCTGGCTGACAGGTGAAGTCTTTCAGTTCTATTCCTGCAGCAAATCGCTCTACATCTGCTTGGTTCATTAGACCTGCCACTTGAGCTCGGTAGATTTTCTCTACGTGCTTTTTGGGTGACAGCATGGCATGGGCTAACTTGCCATTATTGGTCAGAAGGAGCAGGCCGTGGGTATCAATATCCAAACGGCCGACAGGAAAAACTTCTTTCTGACGGGCAGTCTCGTCCAGCAAGTCCAGAACTGTCTTATGATGGTCATCTTCTGTAGCCGAAATAACTCCCTGCGGCTTGTTGAGAAGGTAGTAGACGAATTTTTCATAGATCAGCCTTTGGCCAGAAACAACAATGTCATCTGCTGCCTCATCAATCTGGGTCTTAGGTGATTTCTCTGCTCTGCCATTGACCAAAACCAGCCCTTTCTTTAGGAGCTGCTTAACCTGGGCGCGTGAGCCCAGACCATTTTCTGCTAAAAATTTATCCAGACGCATGGTATAACCTCCTAGATTCTTGGAGCTAGTCCGCTCTTTTCTTTGCTAAATCGTAGAACAAAGAGAGAGGTCAGGATCATAGTCAGACCCAAAACGCTGAAGATAAAGGATGGAGCGTTAGAGAATCTCCCAATGAAGCTGAGGACAAATGTAGTGGCCGTTGCTCCGATACTGCAGCCTAAAATCACGATAGAAGTGGCTTGATTGAGGAGGTGGGAGGAAATGCGCTCGGACAGGGTGTAAAAAATGGTCGTCAGACCGACACTATAGACAAAACCGGCGCTAATAGTAGCCATGCTGAGTGACAAGAGATTTGGTGAGAAGCCAATAACAATCTGTGTCAGTCCAAAAACCAGACCAGAAAGCATCAGCAATTTATCTCTAAAAAGACGGGTCAAACTAGCAAAGCTGATACCCGCTGCAATCCCAATCAACTGCATCAAGGAAAGAATCACGCCTGCAGTTTGGGCTGTCCCCATGCCAGACTTCTCTACAATCCCCGGCACCCGCACATTGATGGCAATATAAGTCAGTACAATAACCCCCGCTACAAAGGCAAAAACCAAACTCAGTTGCCAATCCTGCTGGCTTAGCTTAGGAGTCAATTCAGACTGCTCTTGCTGCTTTTCAGAGACCTTGTCATAAGGGACAAAAAGCAGATAAAGCGCTAAAACCACCAGTCCAAAGGTATAGACGAGAAAGGCAGCCTGCCAGCCGAGAGGAAGAAGTAGACTGACGCCAAAAGTCAAGAAAGCTGTCCCGACTACTTCTGCTGATCCCCTCAGTCCTAAAAGCCGAACGCGTTCCTGTCCCTTGTAGCGCTCGCTAACAATCGAGATAGCCTTGGCATTGAGCAGACCGATTCCCATCCCAAATACAAGCCGAGAGGCAAACATAAGCCAGTAAGACTGACTAAGTAGAGGAAGAAGCCCGCAAAGTGAAAAAATCAGAAGCCCACTCACAATCATCTGACGCTCTGTCAGGTATTTCTCAATGACTCTATTAAACAGCAACATCAGCATAATCCCAGCCGAAGGCAAAGAAACCAGAAGTTCTACCCAACTTTCTGGAATCCCTTTATAAAAAGCAAACATGGCCGACTGGGCACTGGAAATCGAAAAAGCCGTAGTCAGAATCAAAGAAAGCGAGAGGATACTCACCTTTTCCATCAATTTTTTCATTCTATTTTCCTTTAAAATTCACACTACCTCTATCATACAGTTTTTTGGGCCAAGACGCAATTTCTTTGTCAGGAATATTATGGGTCGCTGTTGCTCCATTCAAAAGCAGGCACCCCCAGCCAGTCAAAACCGCTCCCGCCTTTATTTCTTGCAGGTTTTATGTTATGATGAAGGATAGAAAAAGGAGAGAATCATGTCTGTGAGTGAAAAAACATCTGTTATTGAACGATTAACCAAACCAGCCCATTTAATTGATATGAAGGACATTATCCGCGAGGGCAATCCGACCCTGCGCGCTATCGCTGAGGAAGTCAGCTTCCCTCTATCAGATCAAGAAATCATTCTGGGCGAGAAGATGATGCAATTTCTCAAGCATTCCCAAGACCCAGTCATGGCAGAAAAAATGGGGCTGCGCGGCGGTGTTGGTCTAGCTGCTCCCCAGCTGGATATTTCCAAACGGCTCATCGCTGTTTTAGTTCCCAACCCTGACGACGAAGAGGGCAATCCGCCTAAGGAAGCTTATAGCCTGCAAACGCTGATGTACAATCCTAAGATTGTAGCCCATTCCGTTCAGGATGCAGCCTTAGCTGATGGTGAAGGCTGCCTATCAGTCGATCGAGAAGTACCGGGCTACGTAGTTCGTCATGCACGAGTCACCGTGGATTACTTTGACAAGGTTGGTCAAAAGCATCGTATCAAACTCAAGGGCTATAACGCCATTGTCGTTCAGCATGAAATCGACCATATCAACGGCATCATGTTCTACGACCGCATCAACGAAAAAGACCCATTCGCAGTCAAGGACGGCATGTTGGTGATTGAGTAAATAACTTATATATCATTATCAAAAATGAGGCTGGGACAAAAGTCCTAGCCTCTCAATTGTCTTTGGATTGTCGAGCAAGACGCAGTGGTTGAGTGGGCTCTACTACGCTGATTTCATCAGCTTTTACAGCCCTACTCAACTGTGCGGAGGTGGGACGACGTAATCGAATTCTAACGAATTCCCGATTTCTGTCCCACTCTCATTTTTTCTATACTAACTATCCCGTCTCCAGAAAATAGCCAAGAGGATAACTGCTCCTAGCACTGATGGAACAATAGCTGTATCAGCAAGCATTGGCCCCCAATGGCCAAAGAGAAATTGACCTATCAAGGAACCAAACCAACCCAGAAGGATTTTCCCGATACAGCCCATGCGCTCCCCACGGCTGGTAATAGCCCCGGCGATAAGGCCGATGATAAAACCGACAAACATACTACCAATCATATATTCCCCTTCTTTCTATATTTCTAACAAGGCTTCTCAAGAAGCAAGTGGAAGCTGTCATTATGAAATGCGCCATTTAGGGCAGCTCAAAATCTTAAATTGCCCAGTCTCCATTTCGGAAGATGGCTACACGGCTGCCATCTTCACGGATACCGTCAATATCCATCTGGTTAGAGCCAATCATAAAGTCCACATGGACATCCGAACGGTTGAGACCCGCTGCTTCTAACTCTTCTTCGGAGAAATTTTCTCCGCCGACCACACTGGTCGCATAGGCCGCACCGATTGCCAAGTGATTAGAAGCATTTTCATCAAAAAGTGTATTGAAGAAGGTGATACCTGACTGAGAAATCGGGCTTGGATCTGGTACCAAGGCACATTCACCTAAAGCACGCGCACCAGCATTTTCAAAGACAAGATCCTTCATAACCTGGCCACCCTTTTCAGCAGTAATGTCCACAATCTGGCCATCCTTGAAGGTCACCTTGATGCCTTCGATGATGTTGCCATTGTAGCTAAGGGGCTTAGTGCTGGTCACATAACCTTCTGCCCGGCGGAAGTCCGGTGCTGTAAAGACCTCCTCTGTCGGCATATTGGCAATAAAATATTCACCCTGAGCATTAAGACTGCCTGCTGACTCCCAGTGATGGTTCTTGGGCAAGCCCAATGTCAAGTCAGTTCCCGGCGCTGTGTAGTGCAGAGCAGTGAATTGCTCCTCATTTAAAACCTTAGCTTTTGAGCTGAGTTTTTCTTCATGGGCCTGCCAAGCGGCTACTGGATCATCTTCATAGACACGGCAGGTTTTGAAAATCTGATCCCAAAGCAAGTCTACTGCTTCCTCATCGTTGGCTGCATTTGGAAAGACCTTCTTAGCCCACTCTGTACCAGCTGCTGCTGCGACTGTCCAGCTGACTTTATTAGATTGGGTTGCGATGCGCATTGGTTTCATAGCTAGTCCCAAGGCCTTAGCAGAAGCCGAAAGCTTCTCTGGCTCGACACCATTTAAGGCACCTGGATCAGACGAGCGCACACCTAAGCGACTTGCCTTGTGTTCCAAGAGGTAGTTCATCTCAGCAATCTTGTATTCGGGCACATTGTCCAAGCGATCCATCGGTGCATGGAGGAATTTTTCACGGGTAGTAAAATCATCTGCCCATTGGATGATCACTTCATGTGCCCCCAAGGCATAGGCTTCCTTCACGATCAAGTGGGCCAATTCTCTTTGCTCCACATCGATGTTCAAAGCCAAGGTATGGCCAGGTTGCACGTTGATGCCGTTTGCAACTAACAATTTAGCGTATTTTTCTAAGTTTTCTTTAAAATTTGGTAAAACCATGTTCAATCCTTTTCTATATTTATTTTTCTTTCAAAGCAGAAAATAATCCTGCCAAAGCAATTGCACCTGACAAGAGTGCTGTCGATAGAAGAATTGTCTGATCAGCAAGCTCTAACTGATATTCAAAAACCTTTTGAGCTGGCTTGTTTTCCGCAAAAATTTTAAGTTTCATCAAATGTCCTTTCTTATTCTTCGTACTCTCCTAGATAGAGATGTTGAGCCTCTGGGCTGTTAGTGAGGATATCTACATAAGTTTCATAGTCATCAAGCAAGGGCTTTCCCAAAGAGATATCTTGTTCTGGATTTATATTTTTCCCATAAAGATAGCAAAGGTAGAGACGCTCATTGAGTGTTGGAAAGACTTCGAGTGACATGAGCTCAGCCCGATCGACCCGCTCCCAATCTTGCTCTTGGATATCTGGTAGGATATAGGCTTGGAAGAGTCCCATCAGAGGATTGTCCTCTGGTTGGCCACTTTCCTTATCCGCCTGAACCAAGGAAAGCCGATGACCAAAACCAGCTACTTGACGCTCCCGTCCCTTCACCGAAACCGTAATCGGATGCCCTCCCATATGGCTATAAATCCATTCTTTAGGCAGCCGATAATCTAAGAGAGGCTCAAGATCTTTGACAATCGTTACAGGACTAGAGCGTAGAAACTGACGAGTGACTGCTTTACAAAAGAGAATATTCTCCTCTTTCAAGGTCACTCCCTTCCAGCTATTTTCCTCCTTAAAATGGTTAAAAAATACCAGATAGGGCTCCCGCACCATTTGTGCTAAGACATAAACACCATTTCGTAGGCGAATGGAAATGACTTTCCCTGACTTCCAGGGTGTTGCTCTTTTTTTCTTTTCTATCATTAACCAACCTCAAACCGAGCGAGGATCGTTGAATCCATTAAAACAAATCATCAAAGAGACTGAGCTGGTTGTCTTCTGGCATATTGCCAAGGATTCCCATCTCGTCCATCTTTTCTACCAAGGTTGAGGAGACGCCACCACGTTTGCGTAACTCTGTTTTAGAGAGGAATTCTCCTTCTTTGCGAGCTCGCACAATCTGCTTGGCTACGTTCTCTCCCAATCCATCCATGGCGACAAATGGCGGGATAAGGGTGTCCCCTTCGATGAGAAACTCGGTCGCATGGCTCTTGTAAAGATCTAGCTTTCCGAATTTGAAGCCTCGCTCCAGCATTTCATTGACGATTTCCAGAGTTGTATAAAGGTCAATTTCTACATTGGAAGCCTCGTTGTTCTTGCGCTTTTCAGCGATTTCGCTCATCCGGCGTTTGACGGCATCAAGTCCACCACTCATAGTCTTGATGTCAAAGGCTTTGGCCCGAATGGAGAAATAAGCACAGTAGTAATAAATCGGATGATGTACCTTGAAGTAGGCCACCCGCAGGGCCATCATAACATAGGCTGCCGCATGGGCCTTGGGGAACATGTACTTGATCTTTCCACAGGATTCGATGTACCATTCTGGCACATTGTTTTCCTTCATGGCTGCGATGTAGCCATTACGCTCTTCTTCAGAAATCTTCAGCCAGAGGCCCTTCCGCACGCGCTCCATGATCGTAAAGGCCATCTTAGGATCCAAGCCCTTGTGCATGAGGTAAACCATGATGTCGTCCCGACAGCCGATAACAGTGGACAGGTCAGCAATTCCTTGCTTGATCAAGTCCTGAGCATTTCCCAGCCATACGTCCGTACCATGAGAGAGACCAGATAGCTGTAAGAGCTCGGCAAAGGTGGTTGGATGGGTCTCATCAACCATACCCCGTACAAAGTTGGTCCCAAACTCCGGAATTCCCAGCATACCAGTCGGCGTGCCGATCTGCTCCTGAGTCACACCCAGAATGTCTGTTCCAGAAAAGAGGGCCATGACACCAGCGTCATCCATAGGAATGTCATTGGGATCAATGCCAGACAGGTCCTGAAGCTTCCGAATCATGGTTGGATCATCGTGTCCCAGAACGTCAAGCTTGAGGACATTTTCATCGATATCATGGAAGTTGAAGTGGGTGGTCTGCCACTCGGCCGTCACATCATCAGCTGGATATTGGACCGGTGTAAAGTCATAAACATCCATGTAGTTAGGGATAACAACGATTCCGCCCGGGTGTTGTCCAGTCGTCCGCTTGACTCCGGCAGCTCCCTGCGCCAGACGCTCAACTTCGGCGTCCCGGTAGAACTTCCCGTAGTCGCGCTCGTAGCCCTTGACAAATCCATAAGCCGTCTTAGCTGCAACGGTACCAACGGTACCAGCCCGAAAGGCATACTCCTCACCAAAGATGTCCCGCACGTCCAAGTGGGCGCTAGGCTGATCTTCTCCCGAGAAGTTCAAATCAATATCGGGTACCTTATCTCCGTCAAATCCAAGGAAGGTCTCAAACGGAATATCTTGCCCATTTTTGCTGAGTTTGTGGCCACACTCTGGACAGTCCTTATCCGGCATATCAAAACCAGAACCATAGGAGCCGTCCGTAATGAACTCGCTGTATTGGCATTTGCCACAGACATAGTGGGGCGACAAAGGATTAACCTCGGTAATTCCAATCATGGTCGCGACAAAGCTGGATCCGACAGACCCCCGCGAACCTACCAGATAGCCCCGCTCATTGGAGCGCTGCACCAGCATCTGCGAAGCCAGATAAATCACGGCAAAACCATTACCCAAGATGGAGGTCAACTCTTTTTCGATCCGCAAGTCCACGATATCTGGCAGCGGATTGCCATAAATCTCAAAGGCTTTTTGATAGGTCAGCTCAGCAACTGTCTCCTCAGCCTTGTCAATGAAAGGCGTATAGAGGTCGCCCTTGACCACCTTGACCGGCTCAAAGGTCTCCGCCAGCTGATTTGGATTGGTGATGACCAGCTTCTTAGCCAAGTCCTCGCCCAGAAAGGCAAATTCGTCCAGCATCTCATTGGTGGTTCGGAAGTGAGCCTTAGGAAGCGGAGCCGGCTGGGCATTTTCACCGTGACCAATGGTCCGGTTAATCATGGCTCCCTGACCGAGACTCCGGACGATAATCTCACGGTAAATCTCTTCTTCCGGTTCGATATAGTGAACGTTCCCCGTCGCAAGGACAGGCTTGCCCAAGCGATCGCCGACCTCAATCAGATTGCGAATAATGGTCTGCAGTTCTTCCTGGTCTTTGATCTGCTCCTTGGCAATCAGCGGCTCATAGATAGCCGGCGGCATGACCTCGATAAAGTCATAATACTTGGCTACTTCGACAGCCGCATCCACTCCCTGAGAGACAACGGCATCATAGACTTCGCCTTCTGAACAGGCTGAGCCCAGAATCAAGCCTTCACGATGGGCATCCAGCACGGTCCGTGGAATCCGCGGGACACCTTCAAAATATTTAGTATTGGACAGACTGACTAACTTGAAAATATTCTTGAGCCCCGTCTGATTTTTCACATAAATGGTCGCATGCTTGACACGTGCCTTCTTGTAAGAATTCTCATCGACCAGATCCGTATTCAAATCCTTGAGATTGGTCACACCATGCTTCTCAGCCACATCCTTGATAAAGATAAAGAGGAGACGGCCCGTCGCTTCCGCGTCATAGTTGGCCATGTGGTGGTGCTCCAGAGCAATCTGGAAACGCTTGGTCAAAGGCCCTAGGCCATGCCGCTTGTACTCTGGATAGAGGTTGCGGGCAAATTCCAGCGTGTCAATGACTGGCTGAGTGATTTTCGGCAGGCCATGACGCTCATAGTTGACATTCATAAAACCCACGTCAAAGGCGGCATTATGGGCAACGAGGACACTGTCCTGACAAAATTCCTGAAACTCTTTCAGCACCTGCTCCAGTGGCTTGGCATTGCGGACATGCTCATCAGTAATCCCGGTCAGATCCGTCGTAAAGGCCGACAGAGGATGGCCCGGATTGATAAACTCATCAAACTCAGCGATGATATTGCCCTTGTGCATCTTGCTGGCAGCGACCTGAATCAAGTCATTGTAGACTGCTGAAAGCCCTGTCGTTTCCACGTCAAAGACTACATAGGTCGCATCGCTCAGTTCCATGTCCACTTCATTGTAGACGATGGGCACCCGGTCTTCTACAATATTAGCCTCCATACCGTAAATCAACTGAATACCAGCCTTCTTGGCAGCCTTGTAGCCATGGGGAAAGCTCTGCACATTGCCATGGTCAGTAATGGCGACAGCTTTGTGGCCCCACTTGGCGGCCGTTGCCACGATTTCCTCCACCTCAGGCAAGGCATCCATAGTAGACATATTGGTATGGGCGTGAAACTCGACCCGCTTCTGCCCCTCAGGCATCAAGTCCTTGCGCTCATAGTGGGTGACGGCCTGCACATCCTGCACATTCATCGTCAGGTCGCGGGTGAAATTGTTCATCTCCACATTTCCACGCACGCGCAGCCAGGCACCTTTCTTAATCATGTCAAACTTCTTGGCTTCTTCTTCGTTTTTCATCCATTTCTGCAAGGAGAAGCTGGAAGTGTAGTCTGTCATCTTGAAATTGAGCAAGACCCGGCCGGTCCGAGTGACCTTTTGCTCCAGATCAAAGACCATTCCCTCGAAGACCAGACGGTTTTCCTCAGTCTGAACTTCAATCATAGGGGTAATCTCTGCCTTGTCCAGCTTTGGTTTAGCCGCAGCCTTGCGAGCTTGGAAGTCATAGACTGGCTTTTCCTCTGGCGGTGGTGCCATCTGCTGCAAGGATTCCATGGCTTTTAGCGCTTCTTCATTGGCCGCCTGAACAATCTTGTCATTCTCCGCCTGGAAATTCTCCGCTTGTTGCTGGGTCAGCTCATCGCTGTGCTGAACCTGACAGGTCAGCCGAGGAAAGCCGTACTTGACCAGATGCTGGCTGAGATTGGGCAGATGATTCTTGCGAAAATGCTCCGTATCAATGGTTGAAGCTCCCTCAATCAACAGCTTGTCCCCATCCAAATGAACCCGCAAATCCTGATACAGACTCTTGAAGCCATGACTGGCACATGGGCCTTCCTCAAAGGCTAGCTGGTAATAAGCCTGCAAGAGCTCGTCCGACACCTGAGGAGCCTGACAGTGAATTTCAAAAATAGCTTGATTGCCCGTCTTAGAAAACTCTTGAGCTAAGCGCTTCTGCAATTCCCGAAAAATCTCAATGGGCAGAATATTCGCAAAAGAAAAATGAAACTCCCAGACCCGACTGACCTTGTGGACCAGAACCTTCTCGATTTCTGCATTCAAAAAGGCCTCTGAATTTCTCATTTCCAGTGGCATATCCAGCTGATTCATTAAAATTTCAAACTTGTTTGACATGATATTTCCTCGTACAGTAGTGACCCTATTTTACCATAAATCAGCACTTTTTTCGACAGAAAAAGAGTAGGGCAAAGCGCGAGTCTTACACAATTATCAAGACATTCTTCCTGGAGCTAAGTTATGATATAATAGAACAAAACATTTATCAAAAGGAGTCTTAATTGTGAAGAAAATTCTCTTAGCCTGTGCTTGTCTATTGACCCTGACCGCTTGCAGTATGCCTAATCATAATCAGCAAGAAAACAAACCTAAGCAAAATCAGAGTCAAAGCAAAGCCAAAGAAGAAAAGGTGAAGTCGAAAACTTTTTCTAATAAAATTGATGAATATTATACTAATTCAGTCAAACTTTTCTATACTAAAGACAAGATCCTATCTTTCCAGCTCATTTCCAGCCAGGCCATCCCTGAAGAAAATCAAAAAATGAGCGTCGAAGAATTAACAAAAATCTATAGAGAAGATCTTAAGAAAAGTCCCATGATTGAAGATCAAGAAAAGCTAAAAGGGCTTGAAATCCACGTTGAGATTTCCGAAGACAAGAAAAAAGCTATAGCCATTTTTGACTTTGACCTCAGCAAAATAAATCAAGAACAGCTGATTCAATCAGCAAGTGACTCTGAAAGTAGTCAGACTTTCTTCAGGAAACTTCAAGATAAACCAGAAGTTGTCTTTGATTATTTGAAGGGGCAAGGACTTAAAGAAGAATAAAAAAGCATTCTGAGTGATTTAACTTTATAGTTAATACTCAGAAGGCTTTTCTGTTTATTTTTAAATCCCAAAGGGGCAATATGCTATCTTAAGACTGCTTCTGCCAAGGCTTTTTGGATAGCGATGACGCTGCGGTCGCTGGTAAATTGAAGGACTTCTGCTGGCTCTTGAGCGCTGGAAACCCAAATTTTCAGCTCGGCATCTAAGTCGAAATGGCCGGCTGTTTCCACTGAAAAACGACTGATAGAGCGATAAGGAAAGGACTTATAAGAAGTCTTTTTGCCAGTCATTCCCTGCTTGTCGACCAAGATTAAACGCTTATCTGTAAAGACAATCAAGTCGCGAATGAGGCTAAAAGCCAGTTCTACATTCTCTGTTGTTGTCAGAATATCCTCCAATTGTCTTTCTGTTTTTTCAATATCTTTCTGAGAGGCATTGCCTAATAAACCGCCGAATAATCCCATCAATCGGTCCTCCAATCTATTTTTTCCTACTATAGCATTTTCACCTCCAATAAGCAAAAGAAAACTGCCAGATAAAACTGGCAGTTTGTTTTATTTTGTCAAAATTGACAAGGTTTCTAGCAGATTATCAGCGTGGACTTCAATGGTATCGCCAGTAGCCTTAATCTTGACTTCGACAATGCCTTCTGCAGCTTTCTTACCAACTGTCACACGGATTGGAAGACCAATCAAATCACTGTCGCTGAACTTAACACCAGCTCGCTCATTGCGATCATCCACTAAGACCTCATAACCAGCACTTAGCAAGTTAGCCTCGATTTGGTCAGTTAGAGCCACGGCTTCCTCGTCCTTGACATTGACCGGAATCAAGTGCACATCAAATGGTGCCAGCTCTTTCGGGAAGTTGATGCCCCAAGCATAGCGGAATTCACCCTTAGGAGTTTTATTGACAAAGAGACGGGCATGCTGCTCCATAACAGCAGACAGGAGACGGCTGACACCGATACCGTAACACCCCATAATCATCGGTACTGCTCGGCCATTTTCGTCCAAGACATTAGCGTTCATGCTGTCAGAATAGCGAGTTCCCAACTTAAAGATATGTCCAATCTCAATACCGCGAGCAAACTTGAGGACACCTTGGCCGTCCGGCGAAATTTCACCCTCACGAACCTCACGGATATCCACATACTCAGCGGTAAAGTCACGGCCAGGATTGACACCGGTCAAGTGGTAACCATCTTCGTTAGCACCAACCACAGCGTTAGCTAGGTCTTGCACCTTACGGTCAGCAATGATTCTCACGCCTTCTGGCAGATTGACTGGCCCTAGTGAGCCAAAACCTGCTCCCAAGAGCTGACGGACTTGATCTTCACTCGCCACATCAAAGAAATCGGCTGCCAAATGATTTTTCAGCTTGACTTCATTAAGCTGGTCATTGCCGACCAAAAGTGCTACGACAGGAGACTCGTCAGCCATGTAAACCAAGGTCTTGATTGTCTGGCTTTCATCCAGCCCAAGGAAGGCAGCAACTTCGTCAATAGTCTTGCAGTCAGGCGTTGAAACGCGGGCTACTTCTTCCTCAGTCACGACACGTCCTGCAGGCTTGTATTCATCCGTTGCCATTTCAAGGTTGGCAGCGTAGCTGGACTCACTGGAGTAGGCAATGGTATCCTCACCAGATACCATCCAGCTGGTCAATTCTGTCCGAATAGCTTCCTGAACATCCTCAGGAATCTCATCAAAGCTGGCTACAGACTTGTCCAAGACAACCCAGCGGTTCACATCCGTCCGGTCTGGCGTAATGGCCATGAATTCCTGACTGTCCTTGCCCCCCATGGCACCACCATCACCGATAATGGCTTTGAAATCTAGCTCGCTGCGGGTAAAGATTTTCTCATAGGCAGACTTGTATTCATCATAAGCTACATCCAAGCTGTCATAGTTAGCGTGGAAACTGTATGCATCTTTCATGATAAACTCACGCGTCCGTAAGAGCCCGTTACGAGGACGCTTTTCATCGCGGTATTTAGGCTGAATCTGATAGAGATTAAGTGGCAGCTGTTTATAGGATTTAACCGAATCACGGACGATAGCCGTAAAGGTTTCCTCATGGGTTGGCCCTAGGATAAAGTCTGATTTCTCCCGATTTTTCAGCTTATAGAGGTCTTCACCGTAGGTCTCATAACGGCCAGACTCGCGCCAGAGGTCTGCACTGAGCAGGGCAGGCGCCAGCATCTCCACTGCACCAATCTTGTCAAACTCTTCTCGCATGATTTTTTTGGCTTTTTCAATCACGCGATTAGCCAGTGGCAGATAAGAATAGACCCCAGCTGAAACCTGACGGACATAGCCAGCCCGCAGCATCAGAGCGTGACTGATAACTTGAGCATCGCTAGGCATCTCACGCAGGGTTGGAATTAACATTTTACTTTGTTTCATAAAAACAAAACTCCTTGACTTTCATTGAATAGTTTCTTTTTCATGGCTCTATGAGCTTTGGGCTCTTAGAAGAATAATTTCATAATATCGTTCCAGGTAACGGCAATCATCAGGATGACCATAATAGCCACTCCAGACAGAGTGATATAGGTCTCCGTTTCTCTTTTCAGAGGTTTTCTGCGGATAGCCTCTAGAATATTGAGGACAATCTTTCCGCCGTCCAAGGCTGGAATAGGAATCAGATTGAAAATACCGATATTGAGTGACAGCATGGCCAAAAGACTGAGTACTGCTGGCAAACCTTGCTCTGCAGCCTGACTGCTGAAATTGTAAATAGCGACCGGACCGCCCAGCTTATTGATATTGAAATTGAAGATGATATCTTTCAGAGCTGACAAAATGCGCACCGTAGTAGACCAAGCTGCAGTAAAACCGCCAACTACCTTGTCCCAAAAGCCTGTCTTGACCGTTGGAGATACCCCTAGCAGATAACGATTGCCTTCTTTTTTAGGCTGTACGGTAATCTCTTTCGTTTCGCTGCCGTGTTTGTAGGTAACAGACAAGGCCGGCGCTTCCTTGCTCTTGCCTGTGATTTTCGCCAGAGCACTGGTTAGATCCGCCCAGTTGCTAATCTTATAGTCATTAATCTTAAGGATTTGGTCGTTATTTTGAACCCCAGCAGCTGCTATGGCACTACCATCCATGACTTGAAAATGATTGCTGTTTTCATCGCGAACGCCACCTTGAATAAAGGCCAGCAGCATAAATACCAACACGCTCAGGATGAAGTTATTCATAGGGCCAGCAAAGTTGGTGATAAGACGACCCCAGATACTAGCATTCTGATACTGAACATCCAGCGGTGCAATCCGCACCTCAGTGCCGTCTTCTTCAACAATCGTTGCATCATGATCTACTGCATAAGTCTTGAGCTCATCAAGAACAAGACCAGTGATTTCCAGCTTTTCCTCAAAGTCAAAGCCGGTCACATTCATGGGCAGAGCTGTCTGGTCAACCTTTTTGCCAGAGAGATTGATGCGAACTACCTTCCCCTCTGCATCCAAGGTCAGACTAGCCGGTGTCCCCACCTTAATGTCAGTGGAGTCTTCCCCCCAGCCGGCCATACGCACATAGCCCCCCAAGGGTAAAATCCGAATCGTATAGGCCGTCCCGTCTTTACCAATATGGGAAAAAATCTTGGGCCCCATACCGATAGCGAACTCTCTGACCAAAATGCCGGACTTCTTCGCAAAGTAGAAGTGTCCGAACTCATGGACCACCACAATGATCCCAAAAATAATAATAAAGGTTATAAACTGCATGGACTTCTATATTTTACCTTTCCTAGAAATCTTGTTTTTGCTTTTAAATCAAAGAAGGAGCAGAAAACGGCCAAATACCGAGCTTCCCGCCCCTGCATAGCTGACACTCTTGAAAATAGGGTAGAAGCTCCTCTCAAAATTTTGAGCTCCAAATCCCAGTTCCTTCTCAGATGTGCGTTCTTTGGACAAGCTTGCCATCCCTTGCTTTCAGCCATGCACGACTGTCTTAGAACAAGCCGAAGAAATGCATCAGCGGAAAGACGAAGAGAAGGCTGTCAAAGCGATCCAAGACACCGCCGTGGCCAGGAATGAATTTACCAGAATCCTTGACCCCGAAATGACGCTTGACTGAGCTTTCAACCAAATCACCCAACTGACATGCAATACTAAAGAGCACTGCCAGAATCAAAAAGACAAAGACATTGTAAGGAGTCGCCACTTGCGGTCGAACCAACATAAAAATCCCAGTCACTAGAACGGCTGATAGAATGCCGCCCAGGCTTCCTTCAATAGTCTTATTAGGAGAAACTCTCGGCGCCAGCTTTCTTTTACCGAAACGCACCCCAACCAAATAAGCTCCACTATCAGTAGCCCAGACGATAAAGAGAGCTAGCAGGACCTTGTCAATATTCATCAAGCGGGCATCAATCAAGGCATTAAAACCAAGACCGACATAAAAACTCGCTGCAATCGGATAAGCCGCATCTTCAAAAGTATAGTTGGAACCCAGAACAGTCGAAATCAACAGAAGGAAGACGACCAAGCCATAGGCCACGACATTACCATCCACTGGCAGAAACTTCAGATAGTTCTCCAAGGGCAGGGTTAGGACAAAGGCTGCCAGCATGGCTAAGACACCTTCGATGGTCGCTGTCGGCAGACCTTTCATTTGGAGAAATTCATGCACCGCAAGCATAGCCAGCAGCCCCACAAAAATCTGAAAGATGACGCCTCCTGTCAATACCAGAGGAATAAAAATAGCAAGAGCGATTCCCCCAAAGATTAGACGTTTTTGTAAATTTTTACTCATACTCTTTTACTTTCTCCCTTAAACACCGCCAAAGCGTCGATTCCGACGGCTGTATTCTGCAATTGCAGCCTTCAAAGCCTTCTCATCAAAGTCAGGCCAGAGAATGTCCGTGAAATACAGCTCACTGTAGGCTGACTGCCAAGGCAGAAAATTGCTGAGGCGCAGCTCTCCACTGGTCCGAATCACCAGATCCGGATCGCGCAGCATCTTGGGCAAGTTGCTGGTATAGAGGTAGTTGCCAATGACTTCCTCAGTAATGTCGCCGGGACTGAGTTTGGCATCCAGAACATCCTGAGCAATCAGTTTAACCGCCTGATTAATCTCATATCGGCCACCGTAGTTCAGGGCAAAATTGAGAATCAAACCTGTATTGAGCTTGGTTAGGCTTTCGGCCTTTTCCAAAGCTTCAAATGTCGCCTTAGGAAGCTTAGCCGTATCACCAATCATCTGGATTTTAACATTGTTCTTGTGCAACTCCGGCACATAGCGGTCGTAAAATTCAACCGGCAGATTCATGATAAAGGAAACTTCCTTTTCCGGCCGAGACCAATTTTCCGTTGAGAAGGCATAGACAGTCAAGACCTGAACACCCATTTCCTTGGCAGCAATCGTCACCTTTTGCAGGGTTTCCATGCCAGCTTTATGACCGAACACGCGCGGCTGCATCCTTTTTTTGGCCCAGCGGCCGTTACCGTCCATAATGACAGCAATGTGTTTAGGAACATTCAGCGGTGCGTTCAGCTTTTCTTTTTTCTTAAAACTAAACATACTTTTTATCCTATTTAAAGTTTTGTCAGTTCATTATATCATAAATCCTTGGAATGTGGGCAATTCATCCGCTTTTTCAAGCCTGAGAGCATAAAATAAAGACAGAATGTCAACCAGAGAATCCAAACTCACCCAGCCTGTCCAAACTGCGAGGCAGATAAAGTTGCAATCAAACACCTCCTAGCTACATGAACCAAAACAAAAAAACAGCCCGCAAGCTGTTTATTTCTTTACTCTTCAATCGCTGATTCTTCCTCAGGAACGTCAACGCTTCCTTCACCACCAGCAACAGCAGGAATCCCCTCAGTTAATGGCAGTACGGTCTTAATTGCTGTCAGTTCAAAGGTCAGGTAAACACCGTCCACATCCAGAACAACTGTTTTCTTGTCTGTGTCTACTTCATCTATCGTTCCATACAAACCGCCGATGGTAATAACTTCATAGCCCTTTTGCAGCTTGTTAAGACTTTCCATACGCTGCTGAGCCTGTTTCTTTTGAGCACGCATTTGGAAATAGGTCATCCCTACCAGTACAACCGCAAATACAATAAGCATAATTGGATTCATATCTTTTCTCCTTCGAATATCATATATGAACTACTATAGCAGATTTCCCTTATTTTTACAAGACGATTCTGACTTTTCAGGCAAAGTCCGTCTCAAGTCGGATGAAGCATAATTAGCCTAACCATATTTTTTAAAAAGCAAAAATCAGGATGAGCAACACCCTGATTTTATGTCTTTTTATTTAAGATTTTTAACAACTTCTGCTACATGTTCAATTGTAAAGCCGTATTCTTCCAGCACCTTACCTGCTGGAGCAGATGCACCAAACTGGTCGATTCCGATAACTGCACCGTCCAGACCGACATACTTGTACCAAGGCTGGCTAGCTGCCATCTCGATCGCTACACGGCGACGAACTGCATTTGGCAGAATTTCTTCTTTGTAGGCTGCATCTTGAGCATCAAAAAGCTCTGTTGACGGCACACTAACCACACGGATTTTAGCGCCATCTGCTGCAAGTGCTTTAGCAGCTGCAACAGCCAAATTAACCTCAGAACCAGAAGCCAGCAAGATGGTATCGAAATCTGCTCCTGTTTCGTAAACCACATAAGCACCTTTAGCTACCTTGTCAAAGTTTGTGCCTTCTTCGACTGTCAGATTTTGACGGGTCAAGACCAGAGCAGTCGGAGTGGATTGACTCTTAAGAGCCAGGTACCAAGCTGCCTGAGTTTCACGCGCATCTGCTGGGCGGAAAACAGTCAGGTTTGGAATAGCACGCAGACCAGCCAGATGCTCAATCGGTTCGTGAGTTGGACCGTCTTCACCAACTGCAATAGAATCATGCGTGAAAACATAAGTCACTGGTAAGCCTTGAAGGGCAGACAAACGGACAGCTGCCTTGACATAGTCTGAGAAGACGAAGAAGGTACCACCGTAAACGCGAAGACCACCATGAAGCGCCATACCGTTAAGAATTGTTCCCATAGCAAACTCGCGCACACCAAATTGGATGTTGCGGTTGAGACGGTGGACGTCGTCCTGCAGGCCATCTTCCTTGATATAGGTCATATTGGAATGAGCCAAGTCAGCAGAACCGCCGAGGAAAGTCGGAAGGACCTTAGCTGCCGCATTGAGGGCATCCTGACTAGAATTACGGGTCGCTTGAGAGAAGCCATTTTCAAGTACTGGGAAGTCTTCTGGTTTGATTTCTACTGGATCCTGACCAGCAATGATAGCTGTTACTTCAGCTGCTAATTCTGGATGGGCTTGCTTGTAGTCCTCTACTAGCTGCTTCCATGCATTATAAGCTGCTGCACCGCGCTCCGCTACATTTGTACGGTAGTCTGCATAGACTTCCTCAGGAATCTCAAATGGCGCATACTCCCAACCCAAGGCTTTACGAGTAGCTGCCGCTTCTTCTGCTCCCAGAGGCGCACCGTGCACTGCATTCGTTCCTTGCTTGTTTGGAGAACCGTAACCGATAACCGTCTTGACTTCAATCAAAGATGGTTTGCCGGAAGCTTTAGCTTCATTGATGGCTGCATCAATCGCTGCAAGGTCTGTTCCATCTTCTACCAAGGCAGTATGCCAACCATATGCTTCATAGCGGGCACGAACATCTTCTGTAAAGGAATCCTTAGTCTCTCCATCTAGGTTGATATCATTTGAATCATAGAGAACAACCAGCTTGTCCAGCTTTTGCAGCCCAGCATAAGAAGCAGCTTCAGCTGAAACCCCCTCCATCAAATCACCATCACCACAGATGACATAAGTGTAATGGTCGAAAATTGGATAGCCTTCACGATTATACTTAGCAGCTAAGAAACGTTCTGCCTGAGCAAATCCAGTAGCTGTAGAAATACCCTGTCCCAGTGGACCAGTAGTGGCATCGACACCAGCTGTGTGGCCAAACTCTGGGTGACCTGGTGTCTTAGAACCCCATTGGCGGAAGTTTTTGATTTCCTCCATGCTGACATCTTTAAAGCCAGACAGATGAAGCAAGGCATAAAGCAGCATAGAGCCATGTCCTGCAGATAGGACGAAGCGATCGCGGTTAATCCAGTTTGGCTCTTCTGGATTGATACGCAATTGTTTAGTAAACAAGTCATAAGCCATCGGTGCAGCACCCATGACTACGCCAGGGTGACCTGACTTAGACTTTTCAATCGCGTCAATCCCTAAAAAGCGAATGGCATTAACTGATAATTGTGACATTGGATTCTCCTTATTTTTACTAAAATCTGTCCTGACATCAGAACAGGATAAACAATGGTCGTAGAAACGATAAAAATTGTCTCATATCTATTATAAGAAAATTATCCCTATATCGCAAGATAGGGATAATCTCATCGGATACTTTCTGAAGCCTTTATCCATTTGAACTTTTGCTTCATCAAGTAGAAAAACATTTTATAATCAATGAAAATCTAAGGGTAAGGGCAAACTTGAAAGCTAGCCAAGGACTGAATTTGAAAACAGCATGGCAGGGCTGACAAGGTTTAAAGATTTTCAAAGAATATTAAAGGAGGGCTTTAAATTGAATATTGGACTCTTGCTCGAAACAGTCATCAAAGCCACGAGGATGGTGGTATTCGATTCTATCTTTGTCCAGAGGATAGGTATACTTGCCGCCCACTTCCCAGATGAATGGATGGAACTGATATTGAAGGCGCTCTTTGCGCATCTTCCACAAGGCTAAAATCTCATCCGTTGAAGCCATAAAGTTGGACCAGATATCATAGTGAACTGGGATGATGACCTTGGCCTGCAGGTTTTCAGCCATACGCAGTAAGTCGATAGACGTCATCTTGTCCTGAATACCGACAGGATTGTCACCATAGTTATTGATAGCTACATCAATCTGGAAGTCCTTACCGTGCTTGGCAAAGTAGTTAGAGAAGTGAGAGTCTGCACCGTGATAGATGGTTCCGCCTGGTGTTTCAAAGACATAGTTAACTGCCTTGCGTGCCATTTCTTCATCGGTCACAGCCAGTCCCGCCAGTTCCCCATCTTGAGCTTCAGCACCTTCGACTGGCAGAGTCACCAGACAGGTACGGTCAAATGATTCAACAGCTGTCACCTTGATGTCCTTAAACTCAAAGCTTTCACCTGGCTTGATTACCATGATGCGTTCTTCAGGCACACCCCATTTTTTCCAAATTTCGCCACACTCATAAGGTCCGACAAACTTAACATGGTCCAAGTTAGGATTGTTGACAATAGCCGCTGCGGTATTGATGTCAATGTGATCGCTATGGAAATGAGAAACTAAATAATAATCTAGTTCATTGATAGCAAAAGGATCGATAACCATCGGCTGCACGCGCAGATTGGGCTGCAGCTTGCGGACACCAGCCATATTGGCCATCTGATGGCCTCTGACCATATCTTTAACCTTCTTGGTTGATTTTCCTCGGTTAGACCACAGATCCATGACGACATTGGCACCGCCCGGCGTCTTAATCCAGACACCGCAGTTGCCCAGCCACCACATGGCAAAATTGCCTTCTGGCACTACTTCTTCTTCAATTTCTTCATTGAGCCAAGTGCCCCATTCTGGAAAAGTTGACAAAATCCAAGATTCTCTGGTAATGTCTTTCACGTTTGGCATAGTCCATTCCTCCTCAAAAATTGATTGATTTCTATGCTTCTAGTATAGTCCGCCTCAAGGGATAAAAAAAGACCAAATAAAACACAGGTCTGTGTTCAAGATTGGACTTTATTTTTTGATAAAAACACCCGCGAGTTTGGACTTGCGGGTGTGGTTTAATTTGTGACTTTCAGTCTGTCTCGCTCCGCTAGGTGCGAGACAAATAAACCACCCGCTATGCGGGTGCGCCTCGAAGGTTATACCAAAAAAACTCCAAACGCGATACAATAAAGGTGTTCAAGCCCATTGTGAAGCGAAAGGAGAAAAATATGGTGCAAAAGGCACATAGTTTATCACACACAAAGTGGATGTGTAAATATCACATTGTGTTTACACCTAAGTATAGACGAAAAGTCATCTATAATCAATATCGAAACAGTTTGGGTGAAATATTCCACCGATTATGTAGTTATAAAGGTGTTGAAATTATCGAGGGTCACTTAATGCCAGATCATGTACATATGTTGGTAAGTATTCCACCGAGGATAAGTGTTTCTAGTTTTATGGGGTATTTAAAAGGTAAAAGTGCTCTCATGATGTTTGATAAGCACGCCAATCTAAAATATAAGTTTGGGAACCGACATTTTTGGGCGGAAGGCTATTACGTGAGTACAGTAGGACTTAATGAAGCCACAATTAAGAAATATATCCAAGAGCAGGAAAAGCATGATATAGCGTTGGATAAATTGAGTGTAAAAGAATATGAGGATCCCTTTAGGGATAGTGGTAAGTAATGCAAACACCTCTTTGAGAGGTTTGTGACAAGTCAAGAGCAATGAGGCTTGAACAAAGTGAAAGCCAGCGTCTTTAGGCGCTGGCTGGTGATGTGGGCTTATAGCCCTAGGACAAACCACCCGTTAGACGGGTGGTTATGATTGAGAATATTCAAATAGATGAAACTCCAAATCTCACTCCAATGATTAGCTGTATTCCAAAAAATATGGAAAGTCAAAGGGTAGTAAATGGACTTGGTGTAGCGAAAAATAAAATCTATCACAGCACCAGCCATTGCATAAAAGAAAAAATCAATCCAAGACCAAGGAAAGCCTATAATGTGAAAAATACCAAAGGCTGCTGCCGAAACAAGAACATCCAAGAAATATTGGGAATTCCTGAAATAACTGGTCATAATAGCTCCACGAAAAACCAACTCCTCACGAACAGGGCTCAAAATAGACATCACGAACAAGTGACTGCCTCATACAAATGTGCTAGGATGCGCATATCTAATATCATCTAAGCCTTGTTGATTTGTCGTAACGTAATTAGGAAACCATTGCCAATACTGCTCGTTAAAATACTGAAGGAAATAATAAAGTCCCACTGTTACTAGAATATAAGACAGTTTTATTTTAGAAAATTTAAAGATAGATTTATCACCCCAGCGCCAAATAGCAAAAATTGAACAGACAATCGTAATTAGCAAAGCAGACAAATAAATCGTCATTTCCAAATCGCTGTAGACTTTTACTTTCCTACCGTTTAAAAAAACTTCAACCCACACGGTTGTTAACATTTTTACTAGAAAAAGTAAAATAATTGGATAGATATATTGGATGATTTTTCTTTTCATATGCAAAATAAAATAACAGATTTTTCAGAAAATTAAAACACAAGTCCTCGAAATGTACATTTTTGTCCTTGAACTGGTAAAATCAGGCTAATTTCCAGTCAAAATCTGCTTTTCGACCAGGTTTTCGATTTGGTACTGGAGTTCCTTGGCTTCTTCGCTATTGGCAAGATAATGCGCCAAGAGCCGCTCTAGCTCACTTCTGAAATCGCTGTGCTGACTGGCTGTCAGGCGATACTTGATAAAGCGGTTGAGCTTGACCACGTCTTCATAGTCAAAAATAGGATTGACCTGCACCAGCGGAAATCTACTGCTAAGCCCGTCGCTGGTCACAATCAGCAAATCCACTTCCAACAGGTCTTCCACGCTCTTAAATTGCTCACTGGTAAAGACCGCGCGGATATAGTCATGCGGAAAATAATACTGGCACTGCTTGAGCAAGAGGCGCTGGACTGCCACCCCCTCATCGCAGACAATATAAATCTGCTTGACCTCCTTGGGCCTCGTCGCCTGCGGCTTCAAAGCACCACCTAGGTGCATAGCCAAGTAGGCAATCTCGTCTCGCGTCAGCGAAATGAGCCAGGCCTCCTCCAAAATCCCCACGCTCTGCTCGGTATAGTGATAAAGCTCAGGATACTTTTGCAGAATGTGCCGCGTCAGCGGATTTTTGGACAAAATGCCGTAAGTCTTGCGGAACAAAAGCGCCTTACAGTGGGTCATGAGATTGCGAATCAGGTCGTCACGATTTTCCAGCTCATAGGGAGAATGCGCTTCAAAATCCCAGATGAAATTGTCAATGGCCAGCTGCAAATCCGCGAAATCTTCACTAGTTGCATGTAAATCCTGGTCTTTTCGATAAGAAAGCAACAAAACCGCAATCCAAGACAGCTCAATCTCATCCAAATGCAAGCCCAATTTTTCGTCCAGCAAAGTCTGAAGCTTCTTAGCCGTGCTGTATTCCACGCGCTTACGAATAAGAGAAAACTCGCGGTACAAATCGTCCCTCTCCTGCTCGCTCAAGGTCATATTACGGTAGGACAGCAGCAGATAAGGCAGAACCTTGAGCATAAACTCGATTTCATAGCGATTGATTTTCTTGCCCAAGTCCTGCTCGATAAAATGCACCTGCTGGTTGAGAAAAATTTGTAATTCCTCGGACAGCAGCACATCTTCCTGCACAAACTGCTTGATTTTACTTCCCAAAATCCGCATAAAACCGCTATTGCCCTCAGAAAAAATCGTGGTCAACAGAGCGTGAACGTACTGGACTTTATTGAGCGGGTGGCATTTGAGAACATAGCCCTGCGACTTGGTTGTAATGAGACTAACCTGATACTGCTCGACCGTCAGCTGGCTACGAATGGTGTTGAGGTCGTTGAGCACTGTATTACGCGACACCTCGGTCAAATCCATGAGCTTTTCAATCGTCACGCGCTCTTTCAAGACGCAGATAAAGAGAATCATCAGCTGCATGCGCTCTTCCATACTCATGACATAGCTGTGAGCATCCACGCTTTCAAGCAAGGCTTCACAAGCCTCTCGTTGTTCCGCTGTCAAAACCAGTCCGACCCGCGGCTGGCTGACAATCTTGTCCACTCCTTGAGGCAAAGCGTCGTTTATTTTTTCTAAATGATAATAAATTTTGCGGCGCGATTGCCCTGTGGCACGAGAAATCGCCATAATTGTTTCAGGCTCTGTCAACTGCAAAAGATAGTTGAGCAAGACAGAGCTGCTTTTATCTAAATAAATCATTTGCTTTTCTTTCCTTTAAACTTCCTTTCTAGTATATCAGAACCGCTTACAAAATTGAAAGATGAAGGATTTTTCAGCTACTTGGAAAGTCTTGTTTCCCACTCCCTTGCATGTTATAATAAAAGAAAAAAGGAGCTCTCCATGAATCTTGAAGAACAACAGCAGCATATTCTTTCGGGTGCCATGTACAATGACTTGACTCCCGAGTTGGTCGAAGCACGCGAAAAAACGGTCTTTCTGACCAACCGCTACAATGCCAGTTTTGGACAGCCTGCTAGCGAGCGGCAGGCTATTTTAAAAGAAGTGCTTAAATCCGTCGGAAAAAATGCCCATTTTGAGCCGACTTTTCGTTGTGAGTTCGGCTACAATATCAGCATCGGGGACAATTTTTATGCAAATTTTGACTGTGTTATGCTGGACGGCAGCGGTATTGAGATTGGTGACAATGTCCTTTTTGGACCGCGCGTCGGACTCTACACGTCCAATCATGCTCTGGATGCTTGGGAGCGTAGTCAGGGGGCTTGCTATGCCAAGCCGATTAAGATTGGCGACAATGTCTGGCTAGGTGCTGGCGTTCATGTCAATCAAGGTGTGACGATTGGAGACAATAGTGTCATTGGCTCAGGGAGCGTCGTGACCAAGGACATCCCAGCTAATGTTGTGGCGGCTGGCCTTCCTTGCCGCGTCATTCGACCAATCACTGACCAAGACAAAAGCAATTATCAACCATAAAACTGAGGTAGGTGAACCTACCTCAGTTTTATTTTTCCAGCAGCCGCGCGATGTCTGCTTCTAAGTTTTCCAAGGAAGTCGGATATTCTAGGGCAAGATAGCGCACATGGCTAAAGCGCTTCATGAGGCTAGGAGCATCCAACTCACCCTCAAATAAACTAGCAATCTCCACTTGACCATTTACATGACGGTAATTTTTGCAGTGGAGGTAATCGGTAACTTCTGCCAAGCTAGCAAAAGCCTGCTCTATATCTTCTCCCAGCCAAGCCCAGTTGCCAAGGTCAAAGACGAAAGCAATAGGCAGGTCTGCTGCGCTGACCTTGTTCATCATCAAACGGCAATTCTTGATACTGGCATAAAGAGAGTCTTGGTTATTTTCCAGCTTAAGTCCGACAGATGATTGAAAACTAGGCGCCAACTCTGCCAAAGAAGCCACCGAAATCTGACCGGCATCGCCCGTGTTTAATTTGACAAAGGGAGCGCCCAAGAGCTCCGCTTCCTGCCGCAAAGTCTTAAGTTTCGGATTGACCCTATCTCCTATGACAAAATCCTCATTGACACTGTAAAAGAGCGACAGCCCTAGCTGGTTGGCTTTTTTTCTGATGTTTTTTAACTCTACATCAATATCCCCTAAAAACTCTCGCCGAATTTCAACCCTTGAAAGTCCTAGCTCTTTGACGCTTTCTAGCAAATCTTCTTGCTTGACTCCCCTGTCTAATTCTTCCTTAAAAGCAATCGTGTTGATAATCAATTCTTCTCGCTTTATTTTCATCCTAACCCTCTATTCTAATGTCATCCGTAGCTGACAAAGCTCTGCCCAAGCAGGCTCCATGGCTGCAAGCAAACTTTGGTAAACGCGATATTTCCTTTGGTAAAGCTCATGTTCCTTAGCCTGAGGCTCAAAGCGCTCCTTGACCCGAACCATTTTTTCGACAGCTTCTTCTAGGCTCAAATCATCCACCGCTTGCAAGCAAGCAATGGCGCCGCCCAGACCCCCCAATTCTGGCGCTTCAACCGTCTCTACTGGGATATTTAAAATATCAGCGAACATCTGCATCCAAGCTGGCGAATTTGTCGCACCGCCTGACAAGCGCAAAGCGCGCGGTCTTTGCTCAACCGTCGCTAGCAAATCATCGATATGCTGCTTGTGCGCATAGACAATCCCCTCATAAACCGCCCGAATCATCTCTGACTTGCTGGACTGGGTTGTCAGACCAAAGAAACAAGCCTCAGCAGCTCTGCCGATATTGTTGCCATAAAGAAAAGGGAAAAAGAGAATCTTGCTGTAAGAAGCGTCCGTCTCCTGCAAAAACACTTCCAGTACATCGTAAATAGAGGAATTTGAATCCTTGAGATGTTGGATTTCCTCCATCATCAGCATTTTTATCATAGCATCCAAATTGCCCGCCGAAGTTGGGCTGCCTGCTTCTATCAAAAAATCGCGATTGGGAAAATAAGAGTGCATCAAGCCGCTATCTTGGCTGACTGCCGTCTTGCTGGGATAAGTATTGATATTCCAAGTGCCTGAAATCACGCTAAAAGTGCTGGCGTCTAAGACGCCAGAGCCGATTGCGCAAGCATCAATATCAAAGAGCCCACCAACCACAGGCGTTCCTGCAAGAAGTCCCGTTGCTGCGGCAGCTTCTTGGGTCAAGCCACCAACAAGCTCTGCATAGTCCACTTGGGGCGCCAAAAGCTCGTACATTTCTTCAATACCAAAGAAAGCCGTAATTCTTTTGTCGTAAGTGCCCGTCTGGAAGTTAATCCAGTGATTGCCCGAAGCATCTCCTATCTCTTGCTGAATACGCCCAGTCAGCTTGAAGCGGACATAGTCCTTGGCCGACAGAATTGCCCCAATATTCTGGTAAATCTCTGGTTCATACTCTTTGAACCAGCGAAGCAAAACGGGATTTTGCACGGCAGCAACATGCTGGTGCGTCAAGTCCCAGATTTCGTCTAGCCGCTCCTCAAATTCTTGAGCCAGCTCGACCGCTCGCTCATCTGTAGACAAGATACCGCGCGTAAATTCCTGACCGTTTTTGTCCAGCAGATAGAGGCCTTTCCCATGACCAATACAGGCAAGAGCGCTGATGTCTTCTGCCTTAAGCTGGGCATTTTTGACAGCTTGCCTCATAGCCTGACGAATCCCCTGCCAGGTCTCTTTCAAATCCACTTCGCGATAGCCTGCTTTTTCCTCAATCTTCTTGGTACTAAAAGCAGACTGCCCTAATTGTCGCCCTTCTTCATCAAATACGATTGCCTTGGTATTGGTGCCCCCATAATCGATACTTAAAAAATATTTCATTTTTCTCCTCCGATTTCAAGTATAAAAGAAGCTGAGATTGCCTCACAGCTTCTTTATGAACAAGCACATGCGGCTTTAGTACAAGCCTAATTCCTTAGTCGCTGCATCAACCGCTTCACGGTTTGCTTGAACAGCCGACGGCTTAAAGTAAACGCGCTCTGCATTATTGTAGAGGACATCTTCTAGCTCTTCTGGCGTGAAAATATCCACGTGCTCCAGCCAAGTTGCCAACTCTTCATAAGTGTTAAAAGTAGCTGACCAAGGCGAATCTGTGCCCCAGATGATGCGCTTCGCTCCCAGCACTTCCTTAGCAATCCGGACATTCTTTTCAGATTTAGGGAATGGGAAAGTATCTGGACGGTCAATATCTTGGATAGCAGAAATATCTGTGTAGATGTTTGGTAAATCTTTCCACATGCTGAGTTCCGCCCGCAGACGATTTGGTGTATCTGCATGCGGGAATGACAAATGGCAGACAACAAAGTCAAGGCTTGGGTGCAAACGAGCAAGATTGGCAATAGCATCCGGCTGGTGGCTGATTTGGTCAAAGTTGCCATAGTCCACAGTGATAACGAAGCCTGGATAATCCAGCAAGTAGCTCAAAATCAAGCTGACATGCGGGTCGCTGTCCAAGCGGAAAGGCGTCTTTTGTCCACGATAGCCGTGGATACCACCACCTTGGCTGATTTCAAATTTGAGTGCTCTAAAGCCCAGCTCTTCTACATGACGGCGAACAATCTGCATGGCATTTTCAGCAAATGGATCCACCGAAAATGCGCCTGTAAAGCGGTCTGGGTAGCGCTTAATCGCCAGATGAGTATAGTAGTTTTGATAGCCATTCAAGTGTCCTTGCAAAATCACCGCTTTCTCAATATCATTGGCATCCATGTACTTCAAGAAAGCCTCTGCTGTAAAGTCCTTGTCGCCATAGCCGTCTGGAATGAGCTTAATCAATTCGCCGTCGTCCCAAATGGCATAGCCATTGCCCAGAGCATTCAGTCTGCCCTTGCCGTTAAAACCAGCAATGGTATTTAAAATATGTGCATGTCCGTCAATTTTCTTCATGATACAGTCCTCCAAATTCAAATCTGTCATTCATTAGTCTTCGCTAATCATAATCTTTTCTTTACTTCCTTCAAAGCCACTATTTTTATCTGCCATTTTCCGCAAATAAGCGTAGATAGACTCGCGTTTTGTCCGTAGGAAGAAAAGAGACACTAGGTAAACAGCAATCGTCACGCCAATCCAAAGCGGATTGCCCGAAATCCAAGCAAAGAAGACGAGAGCCGTCAAAGGGTGAGCCAAAAGATTGAAACTCATAATCAAGACCACTCCTGCTGGCAAGACCGCTCCATATTGCTGCACAGCTTCCGTATAAATTGGACCGAGGGCGCTGGCCGCATAAAGTCCCAGTGAAAACCAAACGATTCCGTTTAGGATCGCCTTGAGAATATTTCCTTTTGATACGGCAATCATGGCTTCAATCATAAAGGGAATAGCAATCAAGTCAACGACTGGAAGCGCGCGGTTGCCCGGCAAAATCAAGGAAATCAAGACCATGATTGGCACCAGAATGAGCCCCGCAATGATAGTGGCAGGTTCACCAAAACCAACTCCGTCATCCACTGCGATAAACCAGCGTTTCTTGTCTGCCAGTCCGTCTTCTTCTTCGCTTTCTTTTTTCTTGTTCTTTTCGACCGCTTCAGCCAGAGGTCCGAAAGCGCTTGCAAAGACGCCTGTAATCAAGGGGAAAATGGTCATAACGGCTGCAAGTGACATGGCAAAACCTAGAATGCCACCCCAGACTTCCAAACTCGCCAGATTTTTCAAGCTACCGAGAATCCCGATAATCATCCCCAGCAAGAAACCGAGAGTCATGGGTTCTCCGAAAATTCCCAGCTTGGTTTTCAGCGATTCTGGATTGAGTTTGACCTTGTTAATACCGATAAGGTTCCACAGCGGATCCAATACTAAGGCTGGAATCAAGGTTTCGATATTGTGAATAGAGTTGATTGTTGCATTTTTGACTCCGTAGTATTCTGACCAGCGCTCTGCTACCACTTCTGACATAATCAGTGAGTAAAGAAGGACAAAGACCATGAAAGCAAAGGAGAGGATAAAGTTTCCTGTTGCCGCATAAGCCATGGTTCCCCAAATCATGTAACCGAAGTTATTCCAGAGATTGGACGGTACAAAGACCCGCGTAATCCCAAAAAGGAAAAGAAGCAACTCAATCAGCAGACCAAAAACGAAGAAGGACAGACCGATTGAAGAAGAGAAGGCAGTCAGAGAACCCGTTTGCCAACCGATGTCAACGATAGGCAAATTGAGCCCTGCCGTGTCAACCATTTGCTGGATGTACTTGGTTACCAGCGGTGTAAAAGCAGAGATGACCCAGCCAAATCCTGTCAAACCAACCCCCGCGCGCAGGGCACTGAAAAAAGCGCGCTTGGGACTGACTTTCAAGAACAGACTAACAATAAAAATCATTACTGGCACAACGATTGTTGCACCAAAAACATCGAAAAATTTTTGTAAGGCTTCTAGCATAGTTTTACCCTTTTTCCTTTATTTTATTTGTTTACGACATTGACAGGGTTCCCTTCGAAGAAGGAAAGAATATTCGCTGCGGCTTCTGCTGCCAAGGTACGGCGACCTTCAATCGTTCCCGTTCCTGCATGCGGCGCCCTGATAACATTGTCCAAAGCGCGAAGCTCTTCAGAAACTTCTGGCTCAAACTCAAAGACATCCAAACCAGCTCCCGCTATCTCTCCAGTTTTAAGCGCTTCAATCAAGTCTTCTTCAGACACAATCGGACCACGCGCTGCATTGATTAGATAGCTTCTGTTCTTCATTTTCTTGAACACTTCTTTGTTAAATTTGTGGTGAGTGGACGGTAGAGACGGAGCATGAATGGTAATGACATCAGCCTTCTCAACCAAATCATCAAATTCCACATAGCTAACGCCCAATTCTTTTTCCCTCTCCTCTGGCAATCGATAGAGGTCGTGATAGAGCACTTTCATCCCAAAAGCCTTGGCGAAGCCAGCCACAGTTGAACCAATACGCCCCATACCGTAGATACCAAGCGTTGCGCCCTCAAGTGTCAGCCCTTGATAGCGTCTTTCGCTCGGGTCAATCCAGTTTCCTGTACGGACAATCTTGTCATAGAAGGCTAAACGTTTGGTAGCGGCTAAGAGAAGGGCAAAAGTCATTTCAGCTGTCGGTACCCGCACAGCTTGCGGCGAATTGGAGACCACAATCCCTTTTTGTTTGGCGTATTCGATGTCCACATGGTCAAAACCAACCGCATTAAGAGAGATGATTTGCAAGTTTTTCCCCGCATCGATCATTTCCTTGTCCCCTTTTTGCCCCATTAAGAGCCAAGCGTCGTACTCAGGCAAGTGTTCCAGCACATAGTCGCGTGAAAACGGCTCCCCGTCTGAGTAGGTCACATCGTACTTTTCCATTAGCTTGACCAAGCCTTCCTTAGGCACAATTCCCGTCACAAGAACTTTCTTCTTAGGCATTCTTTTCCTCCTTTTGTAGTTCGTAAAGAGCAACTGTATTTTTCCCATTATTCGCCGAAAAGATATAGGATTTTCCAGCTTTTTCAAAAGCCAAACAGTTGCTAGAAGCAACTTCTGGAGCAATCATGTGTTCCAGAAAACGTCCATTTTCATAGGTAAAAGCAAGCAAGTGCTTCTTCCCTGAGCGCCAGCCAAAGACAAAGGTTGGCTGACCGAGTAAAGTCCCCGACCAGATAGCGTGCCCAAAAGGCGTCGCTTCTGGATAGGCAAATAATTCCTCCTTAAAATCTTCTGACAAAATTCGCAAGCTATCGCCATGGAAAGCCTGGATAATCATATTTTCCAGACGACCGTCACCGTCCATGTCCAACTGCACAATATCGCTCGTTTCTTCATCAAAGAGCTGGGTCAAAGTCCAGTCAGACGCACCCTGCGGATAGTCCAAACGATAAATCCCTTCCACCGCTGTGATAAGCGAGTAATGCTCCGCGTGAACAGGATAGTAACCGTGATTTTTCTTGAGCCGAAGTTGCAATTCTTCTACATTTGTCAGCTGCCTTACCTGTTTATCAAAATGACCGACAAAAATTTTCCCGTCATCCGACCAGTCCTCGACAAACTGCTTGGAATTGGCAATCGTACAACCGATAAAAAGAATAGCTCCACGCTCATTGTCAACTAAATCAAAGCGATGCAGATAAGGAAAAGCCCCCACTTCCGTGATTGTCCACTTGCCCTTGCCCTCGAACTGTCCGTGAACAATCCGGCAATCCTTGGCATCAAAACCGGGATAAAAGCGCTGGGTTGCCAAGAAATCCAGCGTCCCTGGCACTTGGATAATGGACATGGTGCCACCAACCTCGCTCCAAACCACCGTCCTTGCGAAATCGCGATTGACATCATAGGCCAAGCAGGCATTTTCGGTCTCCGAAGCCACCAAAAGATAGTCGTTAGCGCTATCGGTCAACCTTGCAACGGCATAGCAGGCATCCAAGGGGTCGCTTAATATTGTTTTACTATTCACTAGGTCTCCTTTCTAGACGAGCAATCAACCTTTCACTGCGAAATTATTTTCAAACTCTGGGCGAAGCGGTTAACTTATTTTCAAAAAATAAAAGTGAACTACGTTTCCCTTATAAAATAATGCTTTAATTTATGGTTAACCGTTTCACCTTTCTACTGTTATAGTATACACTATTCTCTTTAGAATTGCAAGCGGTTTCAAAAAATATTTTAAAAAAAGTATCCACTCGCGCGAATACTTCATTTCTAAAAAGAGCTTCTAAGAACTGTAAAGCTAGGAACGACAAGGAGTTGAGCAGGTTCCGCCGCTAGCTCTCCTCTTAATTTTTTGATTAGATGTTCTGCTGCCACTTGACCAATTTTATAAGAATCTTGGCGAATACAGGACACATTCGGATTTAAAACCTCCATCCATTCCAAATCCTCGTAGGAACCCAGACCAAAATCACGGGGATAGCTGTAGTCGGTCTTGTTCAAGATTTTCATAAAATCAAGCAGGGCTGGGCCGTTCATGGTGAAAAAAGCGATTTTTTCTTGCCTTTGCTCAATCAACTGAAGAATTTTTTGAGCTGTCCCGTCTTGTCCCAAAACCAAAAGTTTCTCTGGGTCAGCCGAAACCTCTTCTTTAAAGCCCTGATAACGCATTTCCCGCGTCGAAATCCCCTCAATCGGAAAGGTGACAAAGTAAATGTCTTCATAGCCTGCCTTCTTCATTTCTGCCAGAAAAGCCTTGGTCGAGTTACGATTATTAGATACAACCGTGTCCAGCGTCACTTCTCTCGATTGCCTGTCCACTAGAACCGTCCGCTTCTTACTCAGCTTTTGAATCAGGAGCGAATTGGCATCCACCGTATCGAGAATAATCCCTGAGACATTCTGCTGCTGAAGCCGCTCGATATTTTCCTGCTCAATCAGCTGGTCATTGTCCGAATTGGTAAAGTTAACCGTGTAGCCGTATTTCTTGCAAGTGTCATGAATCCCTTTGATAACTGAGGAAATGAAGGGGTTGGTGATATCCGCAATCACAACGCCAATCGTCTTGGTGTCTCTGGTCACCAAACTCTGCGCCATTTTGTTGGGTTGATAGCCCGTTTCTTCAATGGCCAGCCGGATTTTCTCCCTCGTCTCCAAAGACATTTTCCGCATATTTCCATTTAAGTAATAGGAAATCGTCGCCTTGGACACCCCAACCAAGCTAGCAATATCATTGATTGTTACTTTTTTTGTCATTTTGTTCTTTCTAACTCATCAAATTGCATTTATTATACCACTTTAAAAATCAAGATGCCACTTAAAACCAACACAAAAAAGCAATCCCTGGGACTGCTCTTTGTTTTTTTAATGACTAGCGCCTTTTTGCCCATAGTAAGCGTTCGGTCCGTGTTTGCGGAGGTAGTGCTTGTCCATGAGGTATTTTGGTGCTTCTTTGACATCGGGTTTGATTTGCTCGGTGAAGCGCGCCATTTTGGCAACTTCTTCCAAGACAACGCTGTGGTAAACCGCAGCTTCTGGCGTCTTGCCCCAAGTAAAGGGACCGTGGTTGCGCACAGTGACACCTGGCACTGCCATGGGGTCAATGTCGCGCTCGCGGAAGGTTTCAATAATCACGGTGCCTGTTTCTTTTTCGTAGGCCGTGTTGATTTCGCTTTCTGTCAATGAACGTGCCGCTGGAATGGGACCGTAGAAATAATCCGCATGCGTCGTTCCGTAAAATGGAATATCGCGCCCAGCCTGTGCCCAGCCAACCGCTTCCGTTGAGTGCGTGTGAACAACGCCACCGACTTTTGGGAAAGCCTTGTAGAGCTCCACGTGGGTAGCCAAGTCAGATGACGGATTGAGGTCGCCTTCAACGATATTGCCATCCAAGTCGACCACAACCATATTTTCCGGACTGAGCTTATCGTAGTCCACACCGCTCGGTTTGATGACAATCAAGCCCGCTTCGCGGTCCACCGCAGAGACATTTCCCCAAGTAAACTTAACCAAGCCATGTTTTGGTAGGTCACAATTAGCCTTGTAAACGCGCTCTCTTAATTCTGGTAACAGCATTAGTTTAACCCCGCTTTCTCAATGAGTGGATAAAGGAAATCTTGGGCTTCTTTGATAGCCGCCTTGGTTTCCTCTACCGTTGGACAATTTTCAGACCACATTTCAATCAAAAATGGCCCTTGATAATTGGTTTCTTTTAAAATTCTGAAAGTATCTTCCCAGTTGACACAACCTTGACCAAAAGGCACATCGCGGAATTGCCCCTTGGACTGCTCGGTCACGGCATAGGTATCTTTCAAATGCAGGGCTGCAATAGCTTGATGCCCCAGCAGAAACTCACTGTAAAGGTCATTGTGCCAGGCAGAGACATTGCCTGTATCCGGATAGACAAAGAGATAAGGCGAATTGATTTCTTTCGCGACAGCCAGATATTTCTCAATGCTGTTGATAAAAGGATCATCCATAATCTCAATCGCCAGCATGACCTGAGTCTGCTCCGCCCAATCACAAGCCTGGCGGAGATTTTTCAGGAAACGAGCACGAGTTTCAGGAGATTTCTCCTCATAATAAACATCGTAGCCTGCTAGCTGAATGACCCGTACTCCCAAGTCCTGAGCTAGCTCGATACACTGCTTCATAGTTTCCAGTGACTTAGCTTCCAGCTCTGGATCATTGGAGCCCAGCGGGTAGCGGCGATGGCCGCTAAAGCATATGGTCGGAATGCGGACGCTGCTTTCATAAATGGCCTTTACTAACTCCAGCCTCTGCTCCTTAGACCAGGAAAGGCGAGCTAGACGTTCGTCCGACTCATCCACCGACATTTCGACAAAGTCAAAGCCTAGTTCTTTGGCAAAAGCTAAACGCTCAGGCCAGGAAAAATGCTTGGGTGTCGCCTTTTCATAAATTCCAATTGGACGTGCCATGGCCTACCCCCAAATTCGCTTGATTTCATCTTTAAAGGCCCGCGCAGCAGCAGCTGGATCTTCAGCTTCAGTAATACCGCGTCCAGCAATGAAGGTGAAGACATCAACTCCTTCAAAGAGTTTGAGCGTATCAATATTCAGACCACCTGTCACTGATACACGGAAGCCCATTTCAATCAGTTTCTTGACCTTATTAAGATCCTTTTCTCCCCAAGTTTCCCCAGCCAAAAGAGCGTCGCGGGATTGATGGTAAATAGCCTGGGAAATACCTGCATCCAGCCAAGTCTGAGCTTGTTCATAGGTCCAGTCTCCGTAAAGTTCAACCTGAATTTCCCCACGTTGGCCGCGCTCTTCCTGGATAGCTTTCAAGGCTGCCTTCATGGTTGGAATGGTGGCTGAGCAAATACAGGTCATCCAGTCTGCACCACGTACTGCATTGTTTTTAGCTACGGTTCCGCCAGCATCCGCACACTTGGTATCAGCCACGATGATTTTCTCTGGAAAGAGACTGCGGAGCACTTCAACAAGCTCGCTTCCCACCTGCAAGAGACAGACCGTTCCTGCCTCAATGACATCTACTTCATGGCCGACAGAAACAGCCGCCTTGATGGCTCCCTGCAAATCTGAATGGTCCAATGCTACCTGTAAATTTGGAATCTGTTTTGACATCTTTTTACCTCTCTTCTTAGTTTCAATCATATCCTAGTCTCTCTGAGCATCCATCAGGAATCCAGATCCAAGCCCTGCAAGTAAGGACTGTCCTTTGATTCCTCTATCAGAGCCAGCACTTCTTCGTCACTCTTGCAAGTCTTAATCCGCTCAATGGAATTTTCCAGCTCAAAAAGTGCAATAATCTGCGGAATGGCTACGCTGGTATGAATCTTGGAGCTGGTAGCCGCCAAAGAAAGCAGAACACTGACCTCCTTACCATCTGAAAAAGTGACTGGTTCTGTCAGTGTAATCAGGGAGAAGGCGTCGCGATTAACCCCTGCTTCTGGTCTGGCATGAGGCATCGCCATGCCCGGCATGAGAATGTAATAGGGTCCATATTCTTCTGTCGACTCGACGATGGCATCGTAGTACTGAGGCTGAACAGCTCCGCTCTCAATCAAGGGCTCTACTGATAGCTTGACTGCTTCCTGCCAAGTCTCGGCTGAAAGACCCAAACGAATAGACTTGTTGTCTGTCAATGCTTGTTTTAAATTCATTTCTCTTCCTTTCATTGGATACAAGGGGCATCTTCAATACCTTCCAAAATTTTAGCCCCTGCTCAATCTCACAATAGATAATATAGGAAGGTGGGGCAGCCTAACCACCCCACCCTAACTGAGAACCCATCTTCATAGATAGAAATTCTTACAATACCTGACTTAATTTTTCAGTGATTTCCTTATCATCCATCAGGTTGTCCAAGCCGATTAATTTTCCATTGGTTCGGCCTTCCAATTCATTGATTAAATGCAGAGAAGCAATGACAATATCGTAGCCCGAAGCTAAACTTTTAGCTTCTCCGACACTGCAAGAATTGACCGTAAAGTCTGTTTGTCCCAAATTACGAAGTGCATTTTCCACTTTCATTTTAATCACCATAGATGATCCCATGCCATTTCCGCATGCTGTTAATACTTTAACCATTTTAGTTTCCTCCGAAATCTTATTTTATATTAATCTTCTGCCTGTACCTGACCTTGATAGTAGGCTTCCTTATCCTTCGCTCTAGCGAATTGCAGCTGAGGAATGAGTAAGAAGAAGAAGCAAACCAGAGCGTAACCGATAATACCCAGATATTTGAAGATGTAGCCAAAGCCTAACCATGGAATTTCAAAATCGATATTACCGTGATATCCGCCGTAAGAAGCCAAGCCTAGCAGAGCCACACAGAGAGCACCAAGGGCTACCTGCAGCACACCTGAAATAAATGATAGGACAAGGGCTGCTTTCCAACCACCACGCTTGTCGGCATAGACTGCAATCGCTGCATTGTCAAAGAAGACAGGAACGAAACCAGTGATAATCAGGATTGGATTTTTGAAAACAATCAATAGTACAATGGTAATCAGTTGACCAACCAAACCAAAGGCAAAGCCGGAAAGAACGGCATTTGGTGAGCCAAATCCATAAGACGCTGCCACATCCACCGCTGGGAAGGAACCTGGCAAGAGCTTGCTTGAAATACCTTGAAAGGCATTAGTCAGCTCAGATACGAACATGCGCACCCCTTGCATGAGGATGAAGAGATAGACTGAGAAGGTAAAGGCTGTCTGAATGATATACATATAGAAGTCTTGCTTGGCAGGGTCAAATGGTGTACCAGTTGTGATAACTTCTTTGTTGGCCATAACATCTGGTCCCAAGACTAAGAGGATAGCACCGAAGAAGACTAGCATCAAAGTTGCAGAAGCAACGACAGTATCATGGAAGATAGACAGGAACTTAGGCAGCTTCAGATTGTCCAGATTTTCTTCTTTTTTACCAAAGAAAGGCGCAACCTTATCAACGAACCAGATGGCAAATTGCTGCTGGTGACCGATGGCGAAACCACCACCTCCAGTCAAACGCTGAGTAGCTTCGACAGTCATATTGGAACTGACAGCCCAGTAGAGACCACAGATGAGGCCGATAGCCAAGGTTCCCCAGCTATTGCGCAGCTGCGGTACCAGCAAGAGCACCATCAGTGATACAGTAGCAGCCTGCTGAACCATGATGTGACCAGTGATGAAGAGAGTCCGAATCTTAGTGACCTTACGGAAAGCTACTAGTAGGATGTTGAAGCCAAACCCAATCAAGAGAGCTGTTGTAGCTGTTCCGACAAAGTTTGGGAATTCTTCCGCAATCTTTGTATTCGCCGCTGTCAATCCAAAGTAAGGATCAATGACTGCAGCCCCAATTTTGAACTTAAAGTTCAGGGCTGCCAGAATTGGTCGGAAAGTATTCACCAGACCGGCTGCTCCGGCATTAAGAATCAAATAGCCGACCGTTGCTTTAATGAAGCCGGCAAACACATCGTGGGCAGGTTTCTTAAGCAGTGCATAACCGATTAGCACCAAAAGGCCGACGAAGAAAGCTGGATTTTGCAGAATGTTCTGCGAGAACCAATTTAGAATATTAAGAAGGATATTCATGGTAACTCCCCTTTATTTTTTATTTTTCTTATTCTTATAGATTTATTATAAATCGTGAAAGCGGTAACAAAAAGACCAAGAATTACACAGGCGACTGTTCACTCTTGGACTGTCAAAAAAATCTGCCCCTAAGGACAGAAAAAAGTAAGAAAGTGAGCATGGCTGCTCCTAAATTCGACGGCACCTATGGCTCGTCTCATTAAGTTTTTGAGGAACGTAGTTTTCGCTAACGTTCAAACTGCATCTTCGCCTCTAAGCCCTGCTCGACTCTGCGAGCCGGCAATCGCTAAGAAATTAGCGGAACGTAGACTTCGCTTGCGCTCAGTCTGCATCAATGCCTCTAAATTCGACTGCGTCCACGGCTTGTCTCATTAAGTTTTTGCGGAACGTAGTTTTCGCTTACGCTCAAACTGCATCTATGCCTCTAAGCTCTGCTCGACTCTGCGAGCCGGCAATCGCTAAGAAATTAGCAGAACCTAGACTTCGCTTCCGCTCAGTCTGCATCTATGCCTCTAAATTCGACTGCGCCTCTGGCTTGTCTCATTAAGTTTTTGCGGAACGTAGTTTTCGCTTACGCTCAAACTGCATCAATGCCTCTAAGCTCTGCTTGACTCTGCGAGCCGGCAATCGCTAAGAAATTAGCGGAACGTAGACTTCGCTTGCGCTCAGTCTGCATCAATGCCTCTAAATTCGACTGCGCCCACGGCTTGTCTCATTAAGAGGCATAGAAAAACCCAGCTATCCAATGGTTAGCTGGGTTAGGGTTGAGCTACATCATAGTTTTAGACTATCCTGCGGCCTTTTGATGAATGGTGATGCCGTATTTTTCATGGTTTTCTTCATACCAATTAATTAAGGCCATCGCAGTTTGATAAGTAATGTTCTTAATTTTGCTGGTCCCTTTAGTTAAGGTCAGGATACTCATCTTGCTGATGTTTGCATCCGTCGCAATTCGATAACTAGTTAAGGTTCCATTAACTAACAACTGAACAACAGCCTCGACTTTCCTATAGTCGGGCATGGTTGTAATATCCAACTTTTTCATAATTAAATCCTCTCCTAAAATTTAATTTACTAATCCATTATACACTTTTTTCTGACATTTACATATATAAAAACTTGAAAATGTACAAAAAAATTAGAACATAACTCATTGAAATGTCAACTTTTTCCATTTTTACAGACTTTTGATAGCCTTTTACCTCTATTAAATAGAAAAATAAATCAACATTATCATCTTTTGTTACTCTGTTAGCTCGCCTTTCCATACTCCTGTTTTTTCTCCATTTTCGTATAGCTAGACTAACTGTTAAATAAAGAATAGTCGGAATCATCACCACTGAAAGCGAGAAGAGGAAAGCCTGATTTTTTTCTACCGAGACAAAGCCTAGTAATCGTAAAGGATTTATAACCGCATCTTCCATAGTATGCATAATTACCAGCGGCCAGACAGACTTAGTAAGTCTAAAAATCTCTGTGTACATGACCGTCCAGCATACAACAATTATCATCCCGCCCGATAAGGAGGAATGTAAGACTTCCAACCGGCAAGGTATTTTGGATTTCTCTCTCAGACAGAAACTCCATAATGTAAGGCAGATGCCAAATCCACCAGATAAATCCAACAAGTAGATATAGTTTTAAGTCAGATAATTTTAATTTGATTAATTGATTGGTAAGATATGCCCTCCAAACGGATTCTTCAAAAATATTTTTTATGAATTGAGCCCCTATCTGTGTGAGCAAGATTCCAAGATAGACCATGAGCTCAACCTTCACATCTGTCACTCTGATGCCTTGTGCCACCAGTCCCAAGAATCTCACTATCATCGTAACAAGAAGGTAGACTAAAAAACTAACAAGGTATAACGTTTTATTATTTTTAAAATTAATGGAAAAACCTGCCTCTTTACAGCCGTCTCCGCCAAGGCTTCGAAGAAAGATGGTACAGATTAACGGAGTTAGCAGCCAAATCAGCATCCCTAAAGAGCCGCTTCCTATCTCTGTTCCGATACTTTCGTAAGGAGCCTGGCCGGTTACTTTATCAACAACATAACCAGTCCAGCCACACAGGGTGCTGAGAATGGCAAAGATAATGACATTGTGCTTAATTGTTGTTACTGTTTCATAGCAGTCTGCTTTCGTCAAAAATTATTCATCTCTCTTATTTTAAATCCTTCTGCATAAAGTTGATCCCCTGATAGGCTAATATACTGGCTTTATAAAGTTGCCATTTGCTGTCTTCCTCCAAATTGTCTAAATTTTTCCTTGAAAATCCTACAGCATGCGAGCTTAATCTCTTGTTTCAGAAAAGCTAGGTTGCTAGCTTGATTCTAGCCATCGACTGCTTCGGCAATATCAAAATTTTGTTTCATTTTACCGATACCTTCTAAGCAAGTCTGGCTTTTCTTCAGCATCAGGTTTCAATGTTTTTCTTTTTATATACCTAATAGAAACATTTCTTTTAAGTGATATCAAGGAGAATTTAGTTGATATTTTGGGATAAATACTAATTTATTTTCAGAAAGGATAGTTATTTGGAATTACTACTTAACAAAAAAGACCTGCCTTCATCTAAGAAGGAGGTCTTTGAAAAGTTAGTTGACTTAGTAAGTTTTATTCTGCCTGCTTGTCTTCTTCAGATGCGGAAGAACCCTTTTCCTTGATAACCAAGACACCATCTTCTAAATCAGCCGTCAAGTGCTTAGCATCTAGATTATCCAAGTGAAAGTCAGTTACCTTGTCACGAATTTGCTGCTCGATGACACGGCGGAGCGGACGAACACCCATGACTTGGTCATAACCAGCGTCGCGCAGGAATTCCTTAGCTGCATCAGATACAGCCAGATCAATTTCTTTCTTGCTCAAGGTTTGATTTACTTCGTTCAGCATGAGATTAACAATCTCCATCAAATCTTCTTTCTTGAGATGAGAGAACTCAATAACTGCATTGAAACGATTGAGGAACTCTGGACGGAAATAAGCTTTGAGTCGATCCATCAGATCAGGCTTTTCTGCATCCTCTTCCAAGCCTGCTTCATAGCCAAAGCCGGCATTGGAAGTCGCAATGATGACCGTGTTCTTGAAGTTGACTGTATTCCCTTGACCATCTGTCAAACGACCGTCATCCAGAACTTGAAGGAGAAGGGTAATCACTTGTGGATCCGCCTTTTCAATCTCATCCAAGAGAATGATAGAGTAAGGATTGCGGCGCACACGCTCGGTTAAGGTGTTGTTGTTGTCATCATAGCCAACATAGCCGGCAGTAGTACCAATCAGCTTGGAAACAGCAGTCCGGTCGGAGTATTCTGACATATCCAGACGGATGATGGCTTCCTTGGTACCAAACATATCCAAAGCCAGTTGCTTAGCCAGCTCAGTCTTTCCGACACCTGTCGGACCAACGAAGAGGAAGCTGCCGATTGGGCGGTTGCCTTCATCAAATCCTGCACGGTTACGGCGGATAGCTCTAGCCACGGCTTCTACAGCCTTGTCTTGGCCAATCACTTTAGCTTTGAGACGGTCATTCATGCCCTTGAGGCGCTCAATGTCGCTAGCACCCATTTGAGATACCGGCACACCTGTCATCCGTTCAACAGACTCTGCTACATCGTTGACCGTAGCTGTCACCTTCATATCCTCAGTGTGATTTTGAATTTTCTTTTCTAGCTCTTCAATGCGAGTCTTAGCATTCAGAGCTGCTTCATAATCTTCTTTCTCAACAGCCGCTTCCTGTTTGTCTTTCTGTTCAGCAATCTCATTTTCAACCGCATGAACATCAGTCACTGGATGCTGGGCTGCCAAGTGCGCAGCAGTCACATCGACCAGGTCAATAGCCTTGTCTGGCAGGCTCCGTTGTGGAATATACTGAACAGAGTAATCCACAGCCGCTTTCAGCACTTCATCCGGCAGGATGACATTGTGGTGCTTTTCGTACAAGTCCCGAATACCTCGAAGGATCTGATAGGTATCTTCGGCAGACGGTGCATTGACCTTGACTTCATTGAAACGGCGAGCCAGAGCTGCATTTTTGAGAATGGTGTTACGATACTCATCCTGAGTGGTAGCCCCGATGACGGTCAACTCCCCACGAGAAAGTGCTGGTTTGAGAATATCCGCCATGCCCTTAGAGCCACTATCTCCACCGATAGATCCTGCTCCTAGGATTTGATGGATTTCATCAAAGAAGAGGATAATGTTGCCGGCTTCCTTGACTTCATTGACTAAGTTTTGGATATTTTCTTCAAAGCTACCACGATATTGAGTACCAGCTTCCAGACCGGAAATATCAACAGAAATAACTTCCTTATTCTTGATAGCCGCTGGCACATCACCGTTAACGATAGCCTGAGCCAATCCTTCTACGACAGCTGTCTTACCAACTCCGGCATCTCCGACCAGAACCGGATTATTCTTAGTCCGGCGAGAAAGGATTTCAGCAGTTTCTTGGATTTCCTTATTGCGCCCAATGACTGGATCTAACTTGCCATCACGCGCTTCCTGAGTCAGATTGCGACCCAGCTTAGCTAGGATACCATCTTGCTTAGGTCCATGAGCAGCAGTTTGGCCAGTCTGCTCACCTGTTCCTTGACCAGGGAGTTTGCCAGTAGCCCGGTACTGAGCAAACTCTTCCGGTGTGACCTCTCTACCATTAATCAAGTAGCGCCGGTGTTCGCTGTTGTAGCCACCCATGCGCCCCATGAGTTGGTTGAAAAGGTCGTCCATATTGTTAAAATTGTTGTAGTTGTTGTTCATAGCATTACCTCGCTTTTTTCATATTTTGTTTTACATAATTTTTGATTTTACCAAAGTTTCAGATAAGAAATCTCTTCCTTATCCACTATAAATTTTGATTTGGGAGATCTTCTGCAATCTATTATTTTACATAACTTATTCTCTTTTCAAAAATCAAGACTGATTCAGTCTCTATTTTTATGAGTGATTTGATCTCTTTCAGAAGAAGATAATTTTACATAATTTTTAACCCTCCCAAAAATAATCGCCTTCCGGCTATATTCACATCTTCTGATTAAATTTACGTAAACTTTTTTGTTTACAGTTGTAATTTTATCATGACAGAATTTATTTGTCAATAGATTTTACATAATTTTTTAAAATAAATTTACAAATGTAATCGAGAAAGTCGTTGAGGACCTTTTCATTCCTATAAAGACGCCTTTTTATAATAAAAATCTGGACACAATCCAGATTTTTAAATCATATACTCTACACTATAGCTGGCATCGGACAGAATGCGGGACAGAAACTGTTGGGTCCGCTCTTCCTTTGGACTGCTGAAGAATTCCTGAGGAGGGTTTTCTTCGACGATATGACCTCCGTCCATAAAGATGACATGGTTGGCCACATCACGGGCAAAGCTCATCTCGTGGGTCACAACGACCATGGTCACTCCCTCCTGAGCTAGCTGCTTCATGACACTAAGAACTTCGCCGACCAGTTCCGGATCTAGAGCCGAAGTTGGTTCATCCAGCAGAATGACATCTGGCTTAACAGCAATGGCACGCGCAATCCCAATCCGCTGCTGCTGGCCGCCTGATAGCTGAGAAGGATAGTAGTCTTTGTAGGCCAAGAGGCCTACGCGCTTCAAGGACTCTTCCGCAATCTTAAGCGCTTCTTCCCTCGGTATCTTACGAGCTATCACTAAGCCTTCTAAGATATTTTCAAGGGCAGTTTTATTGGCAAAGAGATTATAATGCTGGAAGACAAAGGCCGTCTTTCTACGAATTTCCAAAATCTCTTTTTTGCTGAGTTTAGCTAAATCATAGTCCTTACCAGACAGAGTCAGCTGGCCGTCATCCGCTTTTTCTAAGTGATTCAGACAGCGCAGAAATGTTGTTTTCCCAGAGCCTGAGGGTCCCAGAATAACCACAACGTCACCTTGATTGACCTTGAGACTGACATCTGCCAGCACCTGGTGCTCTCCAAATCGTTTGGAGATATGTTTTACTTCTAACATGATCTTTCCTTCCTAAGCAAGAGCGTAGCGTTTTTCCAAGCCCCTAAAAATCCACTGAATCAAGCCGCAAATAATGAGATAAATAACAAAAATCACCAGATAAGACTCTGAATACTGGTAAGAATGGGAGGCCTCTATCTTAGCCAAGGCTGTGATATCCTTGACCGTCATGACAAATACCAGCGAGGTTCCCTTGACTAGATTGATAACCAGATTGGCCAGATTGGGCAGGGCAGAACGCAATGCCTGAGGAAAAACAATCCTCCGATAGGCTTGAAAATTCGTTAAACCAATCGCCTGCGCCGCTTCCAACTGTCCTTTATCCACTGTCAAAATGGCAGAGCGCAGAATTTCCGACAAACTGCCTGTCGTCATCAGGCTATAGATGATGAAAGCATAGTAAAGCGGATTGAACTTAAAGACGTCTACCTGACTGCCCAGACTTTTGAAAATTTGATTCAGTAAGCTAGGAAAAAGACTGTAGAAAAAGAGAATGAGCAAAATGGGCGGCGTCGCCCGAATGAAGGCCAGATAAACCACCGAAAAGGTCCGCACACCTCGAACTTTATAAATCTGTCCCAGAGCTAGAAGCAGAGCCGGAATAAAGCTGAGCAGAATAGCCACCACCATAATGATCAGGGTTACTGGAATGCCTTTCAGAGTAACCAGAAAGGTATTTACAATATAATTCAAATCCATGCTTTACCTCTCCTTGACAGTCAGACTTTTTTCCAGAAGCTGGGAAGCCAGCGAAACCACTAGGGCAATCCCCCAGTAAATCAAGGCCACCGCTGTATAGGTTTCTAGGGAATAATTGCCCAGATTCCGGCTGATGAGATTTTGCCCTGCTCCCATGACATCAACTGCCCCAATCGTATAAGCCAGCGCAGCATCCCGCATGAGATTAAGAAGGGCGGTAGTCAGATTGGGCAGGGCGATGCGAAAAGCCTGCGGCAGGACAATACGCAGAAAAGTCTGCGCCGGTGTCAAGCCAATACTGAGACCTGCCTCGGTCTGTCCCTTGGGAACAGCAAGATAAGCTGCCTTGAAGACTTCCGCAATCATAGCCGCAAAGAGCAGAATCATGGTGATGATGACAAACACAGTTCGCGACCAATTATTGATATCCAGCCCCAGCCACCATTCTAAGAACTCTGGAATGCCATAAAAAACCAAGAAAAGCAAGACGATAGGCGGTGTACATCTAAGGATAAATATATATCCTCTAGCCAGACCAGCGAAAGACTGCTCCTCAGCAATCTGAGCCCAAGCCAACAGACCACCCAGCAAGGAGCCAATCAAAGCTGTCACAAACATAATCCATAAAGTGGTCGGCAGAGCCTGCAGCAGACTAGGCAGCAGGCCAAAGACACGGGACAAGTCATACGAGACCATAAGTTTCTTCTCCTTCGACAGTGATTAGATAGAATAAGCTTCTCTTGGACGGGCGCTTTCAGATTGGAATAGCCTTGCTCTCGCCTGGCTATCCTCTTTGAAAATTCCTTCAAACAGCAGCAAGGTCAGCTTAGAAGCCACCAACTCTATTTTCAGCCAGCTTCTCAGTCAGCCTTTTGATTTTCCATAATCAGCAGACAGCAGCAACTAATCCTTGTCCACATAAGAGAAGACATCTTCTCCGAAATACTTTTCAGATAGTTTGGCCAAGGTTCCATCTTTTTCCAGTTCCTTAATAGCCTTCTCATATGCCTTGGCAAATTCTTCATTTTTTTCGTTTTTATGAAGCAGTGGATAGGTCGGAATCCCCTTGTAAGGGAACCAAGTCAGTTGATCCGCATACTGGTGGTAAGAACCTTCCTTGTCCGTCACAGCTTTTTCAAATGACAGCTTGATGTCAAAGAAAGCATCGTAGCGTCCTTCCAGAACCCAAGCATAAGCATCAGCCACCTTGAAGGACTCTGCTGCAGTCAAATCAATAGGAGCTCCGCTATGCTTTTTGTTATACTCTTCGATAACGGCCCATTGAGCATTCTGCGGAGAGATTGGTACCAGCTTGCCCTTTTCCTTGGCAAAGTCATCAATGGTCTTGTATTTTTCAGCGTCTTCCTTGCGAATAGTGAAACCGATAATGCTAGCGCCGATTGGGCTTTTTGGAATGATGAACTTCTTCGCCCGCTCTTCGGTGTACCAGGCTCCCTTGGTTCCGATGTCATATTTCCCAGATTCCAGACCGACTAAAAGATCCTCATCACTAGTACCAGTATATTCAAACTGATAGTCTGGCAGCTTTTCATCAATGGCCTTGAGAACAGCAACCTCATAGCCATCTGACTCGCCCTTTTCATCCACAAAGTCATAAGGAACATAGTTCTGTGTATGTGCCACTTTCAAAGTCGTGACCTTGCCGCTGCCTGATGCAGAGCTGCTCGTCTTGCTAGATGAAGCACCTGTCAAAGTCCGGCCCAAGTAAGTCGCAGCTACAATAGCAATCACTGCTGCTCCACCAATAATCCATTTTTTCTTGCTCATTCTTTCGTCTCCTTCTTATGTTAAGCTTGCTGCTTGGCGAACCCACTGAATCCGCTCTGCTTCAATATCGCTTGGAATAGTACAGTCAGCCCCGATAATCAAAGCTTCCTTGCCAGCTCCTGCTATCAGCCGCTTGGTCTCATCTTGAATAGCCGCTTGACTGCCCGTGTAGAGCAGGCCGTCCTTGCCATTTTCAAAGCCACCGAGGACAGTCCGACCGCCAAATAATTTTCGTCCCTCCGCTAGGCTGATACCTTCTGGCCCCACTGCCCAGTTGATGACCTGAGCTGGATAATCTGTGAAAAGATGAACATCATTTCGCGCGCCTTCGTAACCGCAAATGTGCAGGATATTCACTCCGCCAGCCGCGTTGGCTGCTTCCAGCACCGCCAATTCACTAGGTGCAATAAAAGCCTTATAGTCTTCAGGCGACACCCGTGCATCCTGAATGCTCTGAACGCTGAGGTAGATTCCATCCGCACCAGCTTCCTTGATAATCCGCTCCGTCAGAGCTGCAATATCTTGAGCAATCACATCCAGCACCCGCTTCGTGAGCACTGCATTCTCTGCCAGGAAATCTGCAATGATATCATCCCCTCCGGCAACCTTGCCGACCAACCATTTGAAGTAGGTCACTGGCGCAAAAATATTGTAAATAGCGACCAAGTCCTCTGTAAAGCCAGCTCTAATCTTCTGAACCAGCTCCACCTGCTCACTAATCCAAGGATGGTCAGCACCTAGCGGCTCAATATCTTCCAAGTCTTTGATAGATTGGACTTTTTTCAAGCGATCATTAGGATAAGCAAAATAACCATCACTCATCAGCTTGATAAAGTCTGGCTCGACTTCTGCCAGAAAAGCTTGATGACCAGCCAGATTTTTATCAATAATGGCCCGATTTCCAAAACCAGCCAGCCACTCCTCTTCGCTGGTAAAATGATGCCAGAAACCAACTGGCACTCGATCAACAGGCTCTCCTCTGAAAGCCTTCAGTACTAATTCTCTTTTTGAAGTCATCTTCTCTCCTTTTTTATTGTTCCTATCTAGCCAATGAGTTGTTTTTTAGCTTGCTCATTGAGCTGAGTCAACCTTTTAGTAAAAATTCTAATCTGACAAGAGCAGGGCAGCGATATCATTGGGCTGCATCAAGCTAGTTGACTGCTCAGGCAGTTTCTTGAGCACCTGCAAATTATCTTCTTTTTTGTCTGAAGACTGATGAGCATAAATCTGACTGATGCTCAGAAAGGTTCCTATTATCAAGAATATCAGAGCAAGAGCAGCAAGCTTTTTTTGATACCTATTCATCTATCTTCCTCCTTGAAAGAGTTGAAAATTACCCTTTATGGCTTTAGCAAGTCCGTCAGAATTGACTAGCTGCCTGACGGATCCAGTCCAGTCTTTCTATTTCGAAATCATCTGGTACTGTGCAGTCGGCCCCTAGAATCACTCCCTGGTTGCCAGCTGCAGCCAGCAGCCGCTTGGTCTCAGCCTCTAATTCTGCACGACTGCCCGTATTTAGAAGAGCTGCTCTGCCATTTTCAAAGCCGCCCAGGACAGTCTGACCGCCAAAGAGCCTGCGCCCTTCCGCTAAGCTGACTCCCTCATGATGGGTTGCCCAGTTAAAGACTTGAGCTGGATAGTCTTTGAACAGCTCCAAATCATTGCTGGCCCCTTCAAAGCCGCAGATGTGGAGAATATTCTGACCGCCAGCCGCATTGGCCGCTTCCAGGACCTTAACCGTACTAGGCTCAATATAACGACGATAACTGGCCCCATCGACCCGACCGTCTTGGATTTGCTGGGTACTGAGATAAATCCCCTCAATGCCCGCTTCCTCAATGATCCGCCTAGTCAAAATAGCAATATCACCGGCAATGACATCTAAAATATGTCTTGTCAGCTCGGAATCCTCTGCCAGAAAATCTGCAATTTCTCTATCTCCTCGCGACCCTTCCCGGCGGAACCAGCGCTTGAGATAGGAGACCGGCGCAAAAATATTGTAGAAGGAAGCGAGGTTCTCCGGATAGCTTTCTTTCACAGCCTTCACCATCTCAATCTGCTGCTCAATCCAAGGATGTTCCTCACCGATAGACTGAATAGCAGACAAGTCCCGAATGGACTCAACATAATCCGAATAAAGCGTGCTGGGATACTTAAAGAAGCCATCGCTCATAATCTTGACAAAGTCTGGCCGTGCAGCTCGAACATAAGCAGTATGCCCCTCAACACTTTTATTGAAAATCACTGGATTGTCCAGGCCTAGCATCTTTTCCTCTTGGCTTACAAAGTGAAACCAGAATCCAACAGGCACTCGGTCAACTTCTTCACCCCGAAAAGCTCTCAGCACTAATTCTTTCTTGCTGACCATTACTTCCTCCTTCTTTGAATTTGTAATATATCTTACCATCCTCTCCTTCTCCTGGGAAATATATTTTCCCTATCAGCCTGATTAAAAATATTTATCAAAGCAAAATAAAAAAGCTAGACTAAGCTAGCTTTTTCAAGGCTTTTCAGACTCTGCTGAATAACCTTATTTTTCGTACCCTTTTTAGATAAGGACCATATATATTTTCTATAGACGAGATAGGTAAATTTTATAGGTAAACCCTGCTGCGCTTATTCTACAGTGACAGACTTAGCCAGATTTCGAGGCTTATCTACATCCAGACCACGGTGCAAGGTTGCAAAGTAAGCAATGAGCTGTGTCGGTACTACCATAGAAATTGGTGACAGGTATGGATGAACCTGACTGAGTACGATATCGTCACCTTCTTTGGCTACATTCTCCTCAGCAATAGTCAGCACCTTGGCACCCCGAGCTAAGACTTCTGAAATATTGCCTCGTGTATGACTAGCCAAGATTTCATCAGAAAGCAGGGCCAAGACTGGTGTCCCGTCTTCAATCAGAGAGATCGTACCGTGTTTGAGCTCACCAGCCGCGAAACCTTCACACTGGATATAAGAAATTTCTTTGAGTTTTAGGCTGGCTTCCATCGCCACATAGTAGTCTTGACCACGGCCGATATAGAATGCATTGCGGGTCGTTTCCAGAAGGCCACGGACCTTATTGTCAATCAACTCCTTTTCTGACAAAGTGGACTCAATAGACTGCGCAACTAAGGACAGCTCGTGAACCAAATCAAAGGCTGTCGCTTTCTCAGAAGCATTGGCATCACCAACAGCTTTAGCCAAGAAAGCCAAGGTTGCGATTTGAGCTGTATAGGCCTTAGTAGAGGCAACCGCAATCTCAGGACCTGCATGCAGCAGCATGGTATGATTGGCTTCCCGAGAAAGCGTAGAACCCGGAACATTGGTCACGGTCAAACTTGGAATGCCCATCTGATTCGCCTTGACTAGGACCTGACGGCTGTCAGCTGTTTCGCCAGATTGGCTGATAAAGATAAAGAGAGGCTTCTTGCTAAGGAGCGGCATAGCATAGCCCCACTCAGAGGCAATGCCCAGCTCAACAGGTGTATCCGTCAGCTCTTCCAGCATACGCTTAGAAGCATAGCCAGCATGGTAAGAAGTTCCAGCTGCAAGGATATAGAGACGGTCAGCTTCCTGAACAGCCTTGACAATATCCGCATCTACTGATACTTGCCCCTTATCATCTGTATAAGCGCTGATTAGCTTACGCATCACAGTTGGCTGCTCGTCGATTTCCTTGAGCATATAGTATGGATAAGTTCCCTTACCGATATCGGACAAGTCAAGCTCAGCTGTATAGCTTTCACGCTCCAGAGTATTCCCGTCATAATCCTGCACTTCCACACTGTCTTTACGGACAATAACCAGCTCTTGGTCATGAATTTCCATAAACTGATTCGTCTCACGAATCATGGCCATGGCATCTGAACAGACCATATTATAGCCATCACCCAGTCCAACTAGAAGAGGTGATTTATTTTTAGCAACATAGATAACATCTGCATCTTGTGAGTCCACCAAAGCAAAGGCATAAGAACCACGGATGATGTGGAGAGCTTTTTTAAAGGCTTCTAAAACAGACAAGCCTTCTTCTTCAGCGAATTTGCCAATCAGATGCACAGCAATCTCTGTATCTGTCTGCCCCTTGAAGTCATGACCAGCTAGATAATTGTTCTTAATATCAAGGTAGTTCTCAATCACACCGTTGTGAACCAAGACAAAACGGCCGGTCTGTGAAGTATGAGGATGGGCATTGTTTTCACTTGGTTTCCCATGAGTAGCCCAACGAGTATGTCCGATACCAGTAGTCCCAGCAACATCGATGCCAATTTTAGCATGTAGGTCAGCGATACGACCGACTGACTTGACCAGACTAGAAGTTTTCCCTGTTGTTACAAAAATTCCAGCTGAGTCATAACCACGGTATTCCAGCTTTTCCAAGCCCTGCATCAAAATATCTGTTGCGTTGCGATTTCCGACAACTCCGACAATTCCACACATAACGTTACTTCTGATTTCTAGCCTTAGAAACCAGCCCTTCTTATTAAAAATTGGTATAGTATACTTGAAGTTAAATAACTTCAACAAAGATAGTATACACACTGTTTTTTAGTTTGTCAAGTGTAAAATTGGTATAGTTTTCTTTAAGGAAAGTATGCTTGGATTCTCTCTTCACTAAACAGCCTCTTGAAGCATTTAGAAAAATGGACAGATATGATAAAAATGACTTTCTATATGACTGAAAATTTGGAAAATAGAAGTACAACATACCATAGCCCTGTCTCTAATAATTCTCGCAAAACAGTGCACAGAAAAAGAGACTCAAATGAGCCTCTTTCTTTTACCATTGAATTATTTAGCGATTTTCGCGAAGTATTCAAGAGTACGTACAAGTTGTGCAGTGTATGACATTTCGTTGTCGTACCATGATACAACTTTAACCAATTGTTTGCCGTCAACATCAAGAACTTTTGTTTGAGTTGCGTCGAACAATGAACCGTAAGCCATACCTACGATATCTGAAGATACGATTGGATCTTCTGTGTAACCGTATGATTCGTTAGCTGCTGCCTTCATAGCTGCGTTTACTTCATCAACTGTTACGTTCTTTTCAAGAACAGCAACCAATTCAGTAACTGATCCAGTTGGAGTTGGAACGCGTTGTGCAGATCCGTCCAATTTACCGTTCAATTCTGGGATAACCAAGCCGATAGCTTTAGCAGCACCAGTTGAGTTAGGAACGATGTTTGCAGCACCAGCGCGAGCACGACGAAGGTCACCACCACGGTGTGGTCCGTCAAGGATCATTTGGTCACCAGTGTAAGCGTGGATAGTAGTCATCAAACCTTCAACAACACCGAAGTTGTCTTGAAGAGCTTTAGCCATTGGAGCCAAGCAGTTTGTAGTACATGAAGCACCTGAGATAACTGTTTCAGTACCATCAAGAATGTCGTGGTTAGTGTTAAATACAATTGTTTTAACATCATTTCCACCAGGAGCAGTGATAACAACTTTCTTAGCACCACCTTTAAGGTGTTTTTCAGCAGCATCTTTCTTAGCAAAGAAACCAGTTGCTTCAAGAACGATTTCTACACCGTCTGTAGCCCAGTCAATTTGTTCTGGGTCACGTTCAGCAGAAACTTTAACGAATTTACCGTTAACTTCGAATCCACCTTCTTTAACTTCAACAGTACCATCGAAACGACCTTGAGTTGTGTCGTATTTCAACAGGTGTGCAAGCATTACTGGATCTGTAAGGTCGTTGATGCGAGTAACTTCAACACCTTCTACGTTTTGGATACGACGGAAAGCAAGACGACCGATACGACCGAAACCGTTAATACCAACTTTAACTACCATTCGTGATTTCCTCCTTATGAAAATCAAAAAATTTTTATGTGAAAAGAGTAACTTGAGTTGCTACAAATCACCTTTCAACATTTCTATTATATACTTAATTGAGGTAAAATGCAACTGATTTCATTGTTATTAACAAGTATTATGAATTCTTTCACTAACTTTCATTTCGACTTTCATTGATTTGAAAAAGCAAAGCAGTATCTTTTGAAAATGCGGGAATACAACTTACAAAATCAATCATTTCCCCTTTTTATTGAGGGGCAGTTCTCCAAAAATAGAAAAAGCACCCGCAAACGCGAGTGCCAAGGTTTGCTCAAAGCTTAAGCTTCACCTTTGTTTTTCTTAATGATTTCTTCTTGTACTGACTTAGGTACATCTTCGTAGTGGTCAAATACCATCATGAAGGTACCGCGTCCTTGTGATGCTGAACGAAGAACTGTTGCATAACCGAACATTTCAGCAAGTGGAACATAAGCACGAACGATTTGGCTGTTACCATGCGCTTCCATACCATCAACACGTCCACGACGAGCTGTTACGTGACCCATAACGTCACCAAGATTTTCTTCAGGAACAGTGATTGTTACCAACATCATTGGCTCAAGGATAGCTGGTTGTGCAGTCTTAGCAGCTTCTTTCAACGCAAGTGATGCCGCAACCTTGAAGGCTGTTTCAGATGAGTCGACATCGTGGTATGAACCATCGTAAAGTTTAGCTTTCACGTCAACTATTGGGTAACCAGCAAGGACACCGTTCGCCATTGACTCAACCAAACCTTTTTCTACCGCTGGGATGAATTCACGTGGAACCACACCACCGACGATAGCATTTTCAAACTCGAAGCCTTTTCCTTCTTCGTTTGGTGTAAACTCGATCCAAACGTCACCGAACTGACCTTTACCACCAGATTGGCGTTTGAAGAATCCACGAGCTTGAGTAGAAGCGCGGAATGTTTCACGGTAAGATACTTGAGGAGCACCTACGTTTGCTTCAACCTTGAATTCACGACGCATACGGTCAACAAGGACATCCAAGTGAAGCTCACCCATACCAGAGATAACTGTTTCACCAGTTTCAACGTTTGTTTCAACACGGAAAGTTGGATCTTCTTCAGCCAGTTTTTGCAGAGCAACGCCCATCTTGTCTTGGTCAGCCTTAGACTTAGGCTCAACCATCAATTGGATAACTGGTTCTGGAACGTTGATAGACTCAAGGATGATTTTAGCTTTTTCATCTGTCAATGAGTCACCAGTAGTTGTATCTTTCAAACCTACGGCAGCAGCGATATCACCCGCATAAACAGTTTCAATTTCATTACGGCTGTTAGCGTGCATTTGCAGGATACGTCCGATACGCTCACGTTTACCTTTAGAAGTGTTCAATACGTATGAACCGCTGTTCAGAACACCTGAGTAAACACGGAAGAAAGTCAAACGACCTACGAATGGGTCAGTCATGATCTTGAAGGCAAGAGCTGCAAATGGCTCTTCGTCAGATGCTGGACGAGTTTCTTCTTCTTCTGTATCTGGGTTGATACCTTTGATCGCTGGGATGTCAAGCGGGCTTGGCAAGTAATCAATAACTGCATCAAGCATCAACTGAACACCCTTGTTCTTGAAGGCAGAACCACACAATACTGGGAAGAATTCAACATTGATTGTCGCTTTACGGATAGCAGCTTTCAATTCTTCATTAGTGATTTCTTCACCTTCAAGGTATTTCATCATCAATTCTTCATCAGTTTCAGCAACTGCTTCCACCAATTTTTCACGGTATTCTTGCGCTTGCTCAAGGTATTCAGCTGGGATATCTTCTTCCAAAATATCTGTACCAAGGTCGTTAGTATAGATTTCAGCCTTCATCTTGATCAAGTCGATAATTCCGCGGAAGTCATCTTCTGAACCAATTGGCAATTGGATTGGATGAGCGTTTGCTTGAAGACGATCATGCAAAGTGCTTACTGAGTAAAGGAAGTCAGCACCAATCTTGTCCATCTTGTTAGCAAATACGATACGAGGAACTCCGTACTCAGTTGCTTGGCGCCAAACTGTTTCAGTTTGAGGCTCAACACCTGATTGTGAGTCAAGAACGGTTACCGCACCGTCCAAGACACGAAGAGAACGTTGTACTTCGATTGTGAAGTCCACGTGTCCTGGTGTGTCGATGATGTTTACACGGTGGTTGTTCCATTGAGCTGTTGTCGCAGCAGATGTGATAGTGATACCACGCTCTTGCTCTTGCTCCATCCAGTCCATTTGTGACGCACCTTCGTGAGTTTCACCGATTTTGTGGATTTTACCAGTGTAGTAAAGAATACGCTCAGTTGTTGTTGTTTTACCAGCATCGACGTGGGCCATGATACCGATATTACGAGTTTTTTCAAGTGAAAATTCGCGAGCCATTTGGTTATTTCTCCTATTAATTTATTTTACAGTTTATTATAACATTATTTAGCAAAAACGGATAGGCAGGACCTACCCGTTCTCAATGCTTATCTTGTTTTTGTTGGTCTCAACTTGTAGATGAGTTGAATTGAACTCGGGCTAAAAGCTCGGAAAATAGATAAGCTTTTCTAGAATCTTTGATTCTGCGTCAAGTTTCCTAATTTTCAGTCGCTTTTTTAACGCCCTTAGTATCTTATTCTTACCAACGGAAGTGTGCGAAGGCACGGTTAGCTTCTGCCATACGGTGAGTGTCTTCACGTTTCTTAACAGCTGCACCAGTGTTGTTAGATGCATCCAAGATTTCTTTTGCAAGGCGGTCAACCATTGTGTGCTCACCACGTTGACGAGCAATAGTTACCAACCAGCGAAGTCCAAGTGTTGTACGACGTTCTGGACGAACTTCAACCGGAACTTGGTAGTTTGAACCACCGACACGGCGAGCACGAACTTCAAGTACAGGCATGATGTTTTCCATAGCTGTTTCAAATACTTCCAGCGCATCGTTTCCAGTTGCTTCTTTGATTTGGTCAAAAGCTCCGTAAACGATAGAAGCCGCTGTACCACGCTTACCATCAAGCATAACGCGGTTGATAAGACGAGTAACTAATTTTGAATTGTAAAGCGGATCTGGCAATACTTCGCGCTTAGGCGCTTGGTTTTTACGACTCATTTATCTTTCTCCCCTTTCCTTATGCTTTTGGTTTTTTAGTACCGTATTTAGAACGGCCTTGTTTACGATCAGTAACACCTGCTGTATCAAGTGCACCGCGGACGATATGATAACGTACCCCTGGAAGGTCTTTTACACGTCCACCACGAAGAAGCACCACGCTGTGCTCTTGCAGGTTGTGTCCGATACCTGGGATGTAAGCTGTAACTTCAATCAGGTTGCTCAGACGTACACGGGCAAACTTACGAAGGGCAGAGTTCGGTTTCTTAGGTGTCATAGTTCCGACACGAGTTGCAACTCCACGTTTTTGTGGTGAAGATACGTTTGTTTGAACTTTTTTATGGCTATTGTAACCAACGTTCAAAGCTGGTGATTTAGATTTTTCTACTTTTGATTTACGCGGTTTGCGAACCAATTGGTTAATTGTAGGCATCTACATTCTCCTGTATTTTTTTAATTTTGGTGATGATACACTTGGTGACAGCTACCATCTGCGTGTACTTTTGCAACATTTGTCAGCACGTCTCTGTACACTTTTGAGAGACCAAAAGTAAAAAGTACCGTCTATCATTATAGCATGACGATACTTCTCTGTCAATACATTTTTTCTATTTTAAGCCTATCTCTGCTTATTAGATTGCTGCTAACACTTATTGCTGCGGCTGAGCCACTGCTTCTTCTGATGCAGCAGTTGGATTTTCAGAAACAGCGGCCTGAGCTGCTTCCGGATCAATCAAGACTGCTATCGCCTGAATACGGCTTTGGAATCTAGCCTTCGTCGCTGCATCCTTAACCTTCTCTACTGCAGTCTTAGCCAGCTGCAAATCTTCCAAAGTTTGCATGGTTTCAAGCTGTTTGACTGCTTCTTCTGCGGCCTGAACTGCTTGCTCCTCTTCCTGAATTTCTTTTTCCTGCGCTTCTTTTTGAGCAGAAGATAGCTGTAAGGAAGAGCTGCTCGATGCGATGCTGGCAGCTGAACTAACTGAATTTCTGGTGGAATTAGCCTGTCCCTGTACAAAAACCATGCCGGTAATCAGAATCCCAAATAAAATCGACAATACTCCTAAACGAATCCACAGCGGACTGTGGTCAAACTTTTCTAAAACTGTTTTCATCTATAATCTCCGCCCTTTTCCCTAATCAAAAATATTTCCAATTTCCACATCAATGGTATTCGCCTTGACATCAATATTGGTTACTTTCAAGAGCGATTTATAGTCCAGATAATCGCGATTGGCCTGCGCGTTGTCCGCAAAGACCGCTACACCTGCCAGCTCCGAGTCGAACTCAGATAAGAGACTAATCATCCCTGTAATGGTCCCTCCGCCTTTGAGGAAGTCATCTACAATCAAGACGCGACTGCCAGCCTTGAGACTGCGCTTGGACAAGAACATCTTTTCAATACGATCTCCGCTGGAGCCAGATACGTAGTTGACACTGACCGTTGACCCTTCTGTAATCTTTAAATCCCGACGAACGATGACAAAAGGTACATTGAGAACATTGGCTACTGCATTGGCCAAAGGTACACCCTTAGTTGCAACCGTCATGACAGCATCAATCTGTTGACCTTTAAAGCTTTTTGCAATGATCCGTCCGATATTATTCAAAATGGATGGAGTACTGAGCAAATCAGATAGGTAAATGTAGCCTCCCGGAAGAATCCGATTACTTTCAGACAGCTGATCACAAAGACCTTGCACAATGGTCTTAGCTTCTGTATCGGAGATGGACGGGCTGAAAATCACTCCTCCACCGGCACCAGTAATCGTTTCAATGGTCCCAATTTCAATCTCTTCAAAGGCTCGCTTAATAATGACAATATCTTCTGAAATAGAAGATTTGGCAGATTCATATTTTTCTGCAAATGTATTTAAGCTCGTTAATTCATAAGGATGGTTAATCAAATAATTGGAAATAACCACCATACGCTCACTTCTTCTTAATTTCATTTTTTCACCAATTAAAGTTATTTTATTCATTATACCATAACAGAAACAAAAAAACGAACATTCTTTTCCAAGTAATGTCCATTTTTCGTATTTTACTGTTCAAGTTTTGGTTTGTAGAAGGAACGGCCTTCAAGAGCGAATATTTTATTGCTCATTTGACCTGGATCAACAAGTCCCAAGGCAGCAGTCATCATCATCATCTCCGCATCCAGATTATCAATCATGTGCAGAATTTCTGCCTCCATAATCTTAGGCCGTACAGGACTGCCATATTCCAAGAGACCGTGGTGGCTGAGAAGCACATGCCGCAGGACGATTACTTCTTCCTTGCTGTCATCAATTTTCAGCTCCATCAGGGTCTTGGTCAACTCTTCATCAATCAAAGCGATGTGACCAATAAGATTGCCTCGCACGGTGTACTCTGTATTTTCCGGACCGCTGAGTTCAATAACCTTGGCCAGGTCATGAAGCATGATCCCAGCAAAGAGCAAGCTTTTATTAAGCTGAGGATAAATGTCTCCGATAGCATCTGCAAGCTTGACCATGGTAGCGGTATGAAAGGCTAGCCCCGACTCAAAAGCATGGTGATTGGTCTTGGCAGCTGGATAAGAATAAAACTCCTTGTCGTACTTGCTATAAAGCGAGCGGACCACGCGCTGCCAGACCGAATTCTCAATCTTGAAAATCATCTGAGATAAATAATCTCGGATTTCTTTCTGGTCTACTGGCGGTTTTTCCTTGAAATCCGCTGGGTCATTGGGCTCTCCAGCCTTAGGAAGACGCAGGGTCAGTTGATTTACCTGGGGTGTGTTATTGTAGACCTCTCGTCGGCCTTGCATGTGCACAACCTTGCCAGCAGTAAATTCTTCAACATTATGTGGCTGAGCATCCCAGAGTTTGCCCTCGATTACTCCTGTATCGTCTTGGAAAGTAAAGGCCAGATAATTTTTCCCAGCCCTTGTCTGACGGACTTCTGCTGACTTGATCAGATAGAAACCTTCAAACAGTTCATCTTTTTTCATTTGATTAATCTTCATTGTTTTCCCTTTCTTCTGAAAAATCAAGTAAGTTCAAATCGAGGTCTTGGTCAGACAGCTCAATATGGCGTAAGGTTCTTTCGATAGCTCCTGTCCGCCGGGTTAATAGTTCATCAATGTTGCCCGAAGCATGCTGCAAGTGCTTTTGTGCCTTGGTCAGAATGCCACCGAACTTGTTAAACTCGGATTTGACAGAACCCAGAACCTTGCTGATGTCGTCCGCACTTTTTTGGATATTGAGCGTTTTAAAGCCGACAGACAGTGAATTAAGCAAGGCAGATAGGGTAGATGGCCCCGCTACCACAATCTGCTCCTCCCGCCGCAAACTGTCAAAAAAGGCTGGGTTGCGGACAACTTCCGAATAGAGACCTTCCGTTGGCAGAAACATAATTCCAAAATTGGTCGTAGCTGGTGGTGCCAGATATTTACTCTTAATATCCTTGGCAAAGCGTTTAACACTTGCTAAAAGAGACTTGCGGTAGAGCTCAATTTCTTCCTTGCTGCCAGACTCATAAGCATCTTCCAAACGGTAGTAATCAGCCAGAGGAAACTTAGAATCAATGGGCAGATAGACATATTCATGCTCCGTCTGTCCCGGCAGTTTAATAGCATATTCGACACGTTCGCTGGATCCGGCCACGGTCACAAACTCTCGCTCATACTGACTAGCCGTCATGATATCCTCGATAATCTGGCCTAGCTGCAACTCCCCTAGAATCCCCCGAGTCTTGGTGTTGGAAAGGACCTTGTTCAGTGTGCCGACATCTCGGGCAACACTCTGCATTTCTCCCAGACCGCGATTAACAGACTCCAATTGCTTAGAAACGGTCTCAAAAGAAGTCTGAAGTCGAGTCTGAAGTGTCTTTTCCAGTTTCTCTTCAACGGTCTGCCGCATCTGCTCTAGACGGGTTTCGTTGGACTCTTGAATCTGCCGCATACGCTCGTCAGTTTTATCCCGATTCTTGGTCAGGTTGTCACTGATTTCCAAGCGCAGGTCTGTCAAGTTGCGGTGCAAATCTGCCCTGACCTCGCTCAAACGATCTCCCAGAGCTAATTCCAGCTCTTTCTGAGCCGTTTGCTTTTTCTGACTTTCCTGCTCCAAGCGATAGTCCAACTGATCCGATAGATGATCTGCCTGATTTTCCAAGACTTGCTTTAGCGTCTCAGTCTGCTGACTAAGCTTTTGCCATAAAAGAAAGGTCAGCACTAGGTTTCCCAAAAGAATGAGGATGATTATAAACTCCATATCAGCTCCTGTCTTTGCTGTAAATGACGACTGTATAGCCGCTATCAAAGTCCAAATAAATGGGCTTATCTATAAATTCGTTAGAAGCATACACTTTTTTGAAAAAAAAGTTATCTTTATTGAGCGGATATTTGGCGCCCTCAATCGTTAAGGCAGCATCATCCGATGGCAGAAAGGCCAGATAGCGCATGCCAGATACTGGTTTGATTTCATGGCGCCCCTTGGGAACATAGGTCAGCAGATTCTGTTCGTCTTCCAGAAAAATCTTTTCCATATATGGTGCAATTTTTTCATTACTAGGCAGGAAAACATTGGCCAAGGCATGATCCAGACGGCCACCAAAGGTGCCGAAAATGGTCAAACGGGCATCTGGATACCGTTCAAAACAAGCCAGAACAGCTAACTCCAAGTCTGTATCATCCTTTTCAGGATGGGCCTGAACGACTTCCTTAGCTCTATCTTTTATACGCAGCAATTCTTCCTCGGTCACAGAGTCAAAATCCCCGACAGCCAAGTCAGGACAAACTCCCTGCTCAAGCAGAAAGAGGCTTCCACGGTCTACTCCGACTAAAACATCAAAATCTAAGCTAAAATGCTCCAAATTCCCGCCAGCAAACAGCGCAACCTTAGTCATGCAGGGCATCCCGTAAGGTCTGAACTTGATGATTGACATCGCCTTTGAAGACATAGCTGCCAGCCACGAAGACATTGGCACCGGCTTCTTTAGCAATCCCAATGGTCTTGTCGTCAATACCGCCATCCACTTCAATATCAAAATTCAGCTGATTGACTTCGCGCAGAACGACCAGTTCACGGATCTTATCCATGGTTTCTGGCAGAAAGGCCTGGCCGCCAAAGCCCGGATTAACTGTCATCACAAGGACTTGATCAACCAAATTCAAAACATTTTTGACTGCTTCGACTGGTGTTCCCGGATTAATCACAACACTAGGCTTGACTCCCGCTGCCCGAATCTTCTGCAGTGCTCCATGGATATGAGGTGTCGCTTCAGCATGGATGCTGATAATATCTGCACCGGCACGAGCAAATTCTTCGATATGGTGCTCAGGATTGGAAACCATCAAATGGCAATCAAAGACTAGCTTGCTGTGAGGACGCATACTGGCAACAACCCCAGCCCCAAAGCTGATATTGGGTACAAAATGACCATCCATAATATCAATATGGGCATACTCAGCGCCTGTTGCTTCTAACTTTTTCAGTTCTGATTCAAAATTAGCATAGTCCGCACTTAAGATTGAAGGGGCAATTTTGAATGAAGTCATAGTTCTTCTCCTTATTTAGAATTTTTTTTGGCAACTTTTTTATAGGTCTCCCGACGATTTTCAATCTCGCTGAGAAACTGTAGGTAATTATCAAAACGGAATGACGCTATCTGGCCGGACTCAACTGCTGGCTTAACGGCACAAGCCGGCTCGTGGGTATGAGTGCAAGTACGAAACTTACAGGACTGGCTGAACTCAGCAATCTCTGGAAAAGCTTGATTGAGATCTTCAGCTGTAGCCACCTCGTAATCCAAGGACGAAAATCCTGGCGTATCAGCAATCTTCCCGCCGTTTAGATTGTAAAAGCTGACAGCCCGTGTCGTATGACGGCCACGGCCAAGACTTTCAGAAATCTCTCCTGTTTCCAACTGCAGGTCTGGAGCGATTTTATTGAGCAGAGTGGATTTTCCAACCCCAGTCTGTCCCATAAAAACAGTAATTTTCCCTGTCACCAGCGGCAGCAATTCCTCAGTCGTCTTAATGACCTCATAGCCGATGGACTGATAGGCCTGCACATAGACATCCAAGCTCTGCTCATCTTCAAGCAGGTCTAACTTGCTGATGTAGATAATAGGATGAATCCTCTTATGTTCTAGAAGCACCAGAAAGCGATCTAACAGATTGGCATTAAAATCTGGCTCTTTGGCGCTCATGATTACAACTGCCTGATCAATGTTGACAATGGGAGGGCGTACAAGACTGTTTTTACGTTCTGCTATTTTTAAAATATAGCCTTCCGAGTCTTTTTCTGCTGAAAATTCGACTTCATCACCGACATAGGGTGTCTGCCCTTTTTTGCGAAAATTACCCCGCGCTCTGGTTTGATAAACCTGTCCGTCCGACTCTACATAATAAAAGCCAGCTAGAGCCTTAATGATTTTTCCTTGCAAGATTGCTCCTTAAAAGTTAATACACTCATTATAACAAAAAATGCGAGATTTAGCTTGCTTGTTTTGCATAGAAGACATTTCTTAAGGTTGGCTTGTTTTTCCATAGAAAGCAGCTGCTTTAAAATACTTGAGATGAAACCTGCATGATAAAAGCGAACAAGTCCAAAAGAACCTGTTCGCTTTTTTATATCGAATGAGATGCTCACTGTAATTTTCAGTAAGTATCAAAACAAATTAGCTGCGTTTCGCCTTAGCCATCAGCATTCCTCCTGCGAGAAGAGCTGTTAAGAAGCCAAGAATAGTAACAAGAAGACTTTCTTCCTGTCCAGTACGAGGAAGAGCTTTTCCTCCGACTTTCGGAGCTTGACCGCCTGGCTTATTATTTACCGCTCCTTCAACAGTCACTTTCTTATTAGGGATATGACTGAAGGTCAGCTGAGTACCGTTGATCTCAAGCTTGTAGCCATCTACTGGATCAGCCGCAATGCTGTAGACAATTTCCTTGCCATCCTTGTACTTAGGAAGGCCGCTAAAGTCATACTGCCAACCATTTTCTCCTGACACAACCTCTTCTTTGATTGGTTTGCCATCTGCCAAGAGGCGAACAGTAATCTTAGAAGGTCGCACCTTATCTTGATTTTCAGCATCTGACCATACCGCAGTTCCCTTAACAGCAATCTGTGTTGGTTTATAGCTATTAGTCAAAGTGAAGCTGCCATCTGTTCCTTGTTCTTGGCTGCTGCTATACCCCTCAACCGTCACTTCTTCAAGGACTGTATAGTTGATTTTCTTGCCCTTCTTATTCTTAGGCAAATCCTTGGACTCAAACTTCCAATCAGTAGCAGCTGTCACTTCCAGCTCATCTACCACCTTATCTCCGTCCAAAATCTTGACCTTGATAGATGCTGGGCGCTTGCCATCTTGATTATTAGCATCATCCCAAACCTTTTTACCAGAGACTTTAACGGTTTCTGGAGTATAGGAGTTGGTAATGGTGAACTTATCAATCTTAGTTTCATACTGAGCAACAGCATCTTCCTTAAGTGTGTAGACAATCTCTTGACCATTTCTATATTTAGGCAGGTCTTTAGATTCAAACTTCCATCCATTAGCAGCTGTTACTTCAAGTGTATCAACAATAGTGCTTCCATCCATTACTTTAACTGTAATAGATGTTGGACGTTTGCCGTCTTGATCATCTGCATCATCCCAGACTTTCTGACCAGAAACTTTAACCTGCTCTGGAGTATGAGAGTTAGTAATCGTCTGACCTTCTACTTTCGGACTGTAACCTTTTTCTTTCAAAGCGGCTACTGTTGCATCATCCTCTTTGACAGAGTAGGTAATCTCCTGCCCCTTGTCAAATTGAGGCAGATTGGTGAAGCTTGCTTTCCAAGTGTCAGCTGCTACTTCATTATTAGCCGTCAAGGTCAATGTCTTACCTGCGACAGCAACTGGCTCTTCACCATTTACTGAGCGATACAGTTGCACTGTGATAGAAGCCGGACGCTTGCCGTCTTGGTTATCAGCATCATCCCAGACCTTAGTAACAGCATACTCCGTACTTTGAGGAGTGTAAGAATTAGTAATGGTGAATTTATCAATCTTAGTTTGATAGTCCGCAACTGCTTCTTCAGTAACAGTGTAGGCAATCTCTTGACCTGCTGCATACTTAGGAAGGGCTTTAGACTCAAACTTCCAATCGTTAGCAGCTGTTACTTCCAGCTCATCTACGACAGTATCACCATTTTTTACCTTAACCTTAACAGAAGCTGGACGCTTGCCGTCTTGGTTATTAGCATCATCCCAGACTTTTTGACCAGAAATCTTGATCATCTCTGGAGTGTAAGAGTTGGTAACTGTGAAATCTTTGATTTCTTTAGTGTAGCCAGCTACATCATCTTCCTCGATAGAGTAATCAATCTTCTGACCATTTTCATAAACTGGCAGATTTTCAAATTTGGTTTGCCATTGATCAGCAGCCGTCACTTCCTTGCTAGCGACTTCTGTCTTTACACCGCCGACTGTCTTCATCAGCTTAATGCTAATCTTAGTTGGACGCTTACCGTCTTGATTATCGCTGTCATTCCATGTCTTGCTGGCAGTGATTTCTGTCTTTTCTGGTGTATAAGAGTTAGTGATATTGTAGCCGTTGAGATTAGTTGAATACCCCGGTACAGCTTCTTCTGTCACTGTATAGGTGATCCGTTGGCCATCCTTGTAGACTGGCAAGCCAGTAAAGTTGTAAGACCAACCTTCTGCTTCACTGACTGTTTGAGTATTGACTTTTTGACCGTCAGCTAGCAGATTAACTGTGATAGAAGCTGGACGTTTGCCATCTTGGTTATCGCCATCTTCCCAAGTCTTGCTTCCAGACACAGTCGTTGTCTCTGGAGTGTAAGAATTGGTGATGTTGTAACCATCCACTTTGCTAGTATAACCTGGAACAGCTTCCTCACTTACAGTATAAGTAATTTCTTGGCCTGCTGCATATTTAGGTAAAGCCTTAGACTCATACTTCCATTCGTTAGCGGAAGTCACATTTTGCTCATCAACAACCGTATCACCATTCAGAATTTTAACCTTAACTGAAGCTGGACGCTTACCATCTTGGTTGTCCTCATCTTCCCATTTCTTCTGACCGGAAACCTTGACCGTTTCTGGGGTGTAAGAGTTGGTGATGTTGTAGCCGTCCACCTTGCTCGTGTAGCCCGGTACAGCTTCTTCTGCAACAGTATAAGCAATTTCTTGGCCTGCTGCATATTTAGGAAGAGGATTGGATTCATATTTCCAACCGTTAGCAGCCGTCACTTCCTGTACATCGACAATATCTTGACCTTTCAAAATCTTGACTCTAACAGCATTTGGACGCTTACCGTCTTGGTTATCCGCATCTTCCCACTTCTTCTGACCAGAAATCTTGATTGTTTCTGGCTTGTAAGTGTTGGTCACTACAAAGCCATCAGCAGCATTGCCAGTTACCTGAGATTGATAGTGAGGGACCGCGTCTTCTTCCAGAGAATAGACAACTTCTTGTCCCTTTTCATATTTGTTCAAGTTAGTGAACTCGGTTGCCCACTGGTCAGCCTCGGTCAGAGTTCGGTTCGCAACTTCTGATTTCTGACCGCCAACTTCTTTATAAAGTTTTACAACAACATTGGCAGGACGTTTGCCGTCTTGATTCTCGGCATCATCCCATTTCTTGCTGGCTTTGATGGAGATTTTCTCTGGCGTACGACTATTGGTAACAGTGAGATTTCCCTGATCTACTTCTGGAGCATCGTAGCCATCAAGCTGATCTTCACCGATTGTATAGGTGATTTTTTGACCGCTTGCATCAAAGATTGGTAAATCAGTTGTCTGAGCTGTCCACTCCGCATCTGTACTACCGCCAGTTACGGTCACTGTCTTATCAGCCAGTTTTTGACCGTTAGCGTAGACATCTACAGCAATAGAAGCTGGACGCTTGCCGTCCTGATTGCTTTCATCTTTCCAAATTTTCTTGACTGTCAGCTTTTTGCTGGCATTTGGATCTACCGTATTCTTGACTGTTTTGACTGCACCATCAGCCTTGATAGTCACTTTCATCGGATTGCTGTCCAGTACATAGCCTTCCGGAGCTGTGACTTCTTCTACTGTAAATTGGCCTTTCTTGATTTCTTCACTTGAGAAAGGCTGTGTAGAAACCCGCCCGTTAGCATCAGTCGGCGGCAGAGTAATCTCTTGGCCGCTAGGAGTTGTCACCTTAAAGACCGCTCCTTCCAGCATTTTGCCAGTCTTAGAATCTTGTTTGTATAGAACCAGACTGTTGCTGATATCTGCTGTGATAACACCACCTTCTGTAATTCGGCTGCTACGCTCTACTGTAGAGCTCGTCTGACCAGGACGATCATCTCTGAATGGCAGTTTTGTATTATCAACTTCCATCTCAGCCGTATTGGATACCAAAGAACCATCAGCTGGTGAAGTTGTCATATAGTTCAACATAAAGGCACGATTGCCTGGGTTATTGATGGTTAGAGTAAACTCTGTATAAGTGTCATTATAGGCAACCGTATAATCTTGACCTTCTTTCAAGATAACAGAATTCGCAATACTTGACAAACTTTGCGTGTACTCCCCTTGGCGAAGGACAAGTTGCTCCGGAACGAATTGCATTGGTGCACTGCTATCTGGAATGACGTCCTTGATAACAATCGGAGAATTATAAGTCTTTTGCTGAGTATTGATACGAACAGTCCAGTTATGCGAGTAGTCACCGCTCTTGCCTAGAATAGCCGAATTATATGGCTTCTTAGCAATGACCCCTCCAATCTTAGCGTAGTTTTCACCAGCTGTTGAAAAACTGTTTTGTTTGCGCTCGTTAATGGTTACCTTATGGCTCATCGCCCCTTGAGTTTCCTCAGGCTTATAATTCCAGTCTTGATCAGCACCTACTGTCGTCGCCTGAAAATCAAAGAAGAAGCTCCCTCTTACTCCACTAGCAGTTGTCTTAGACTTGTAATCTGCCAGATTTTGAATAGTAACCGTGATCAGACCACCCTTACCCGAACCATTCGACGTCATCTTAGCCGCTCCAAGTTGGACCTGCGTTTCATTATCCGTCAGAGTAAAAGTTGTACCATCAGCAATGGTTGCACCGTTCGGTACTGTAAAGGTAAAGGTATCCCCATCCTTGAGCTTGTTATCGTAAGCAGACAAATCAAAAACTAGCTCATAGCGATAATTCCCCCCTTGGACCAAATTGTAAGCACCGTTAACCTTGGTTGCTTCGCGGCCATTAGAGTGGTCCCAAATCTTAATATCTGTGATTGCATTCTTCAAAGCATCAGCTTGAGCAGTTGCTGTAAACAGCTTCAAATCCAGCAAAAACAGAAGGGGCAGCATCAAAAATAGCAGCCATTTTTTCAGTTTCATAACATTCTCCTTTTTTATTTCGTTACCTAAATAAGTAATTAATCTAATTGTAACAAATACTTGCTATAATGGCAATATCATAGAACTATTTTAGTAAAGAAAAAATAGAAATTTTTCTGCTTTTTTCACTGTATGAAAAAAACTGATATTCTCTATTGGCATTTTCACAAAAATAAGTTATAATAGAATCTCAAGCGGAGGTGGTGGAACGGCAGACACGCATGCTTCAGGCGCATGTGCCCGTACGGGTGTGAGGGTTCAAATCCCTTCCTCCGCATAAAAAAGCAATCCTATCATGATTGATAGGATTTTTTGTTATTATGAAGTAGAATTACACTGCAGAGAAAAGACAGAAATTTCACTTTCATATGTACCTCATTAGCAAAATAGAAGACCAGCTATGTAGAGCAGATCTTCTATTTTTTTATAATCCTTCAGACTTCAAAGCATCTGCCAGGCGCGCAAATTCCTCTAAACTCAGAGCTTCTCCCCGAACACTTGGAGATAAGTCAGCTCGTTCTAAAGCTGCTGTCAGTTTGCCTTTAGTCTCCTCTGACTTCCCAAAACAACTGGTCAGGTTATTCCAGAGAGTCTTCCGACGGTGGACAAAGCTAGCCTTGGAGACCTTGAAAAAGAATTTCTCGTCCTGTACCGCAACTGCTGGCTGGTCTCTGCGCACCATCTTGAGAATAGCCGAATCCACATTAGGCGCTGGCACAAAGACTGTCCTCGGCACGATAAAGGCAACCTTGGCCGTCATGTAATACTGCACTGCAATTGACAAACTGCCGTAGGACTTGGTATTCGGCTGAGCTGATATCCGATCCGCCACTTCTTTTTGCATCATAACAACGAACTCACTAAAAGGAATTCCGCTTTCAATCAAATGCATAAGAATCGGTGTCGTGATGTAGTAGGGCAAGTTTGCCACTACCTTGATAGGCAGGTCTGGATTCTTAAACTCTGCTATGTACTGAGCCAGATCAACCTTGAGAATATCCTGATTAACCACTGTCACATTGTCAAAATCGCGCAGGGTATCCGCCAAAATCGGCACCAGCCGATCATCAATCTCAAAGGCCATGACCTCCGCGGCACTTTCGGCCAAAAATTCCGTCAAAGCCCCAATACCGGGCCCAATTTCAATGACATTGACCTTTTTGTCAATCTCGGCTGTGTCCACAATCTTCTGGAGGATGTTGGTATCCGTCAGGAAATTCTGACCGAAAGATTTTTTAAAAGTGAAACCGTGACGCTCCAGAATGGCACGGGTCACACTATGGTCCGCAATTCGCATCTTTTCTCTTTTCTAATTCGTTATTCATTATCTTTTAAGGAGGTCATTTGCTCAAGCATGGTGTAGAGTTTTTTCTGTTCTTCTTCCTCGTAAGCAAATGTATTAGTCTTAACTTCTCTGCATTTTTCATCATACAAAAAGCCCTCATGGCCATCTTCTGTAGATAAGGCTATATAGACTTTCGCCATCTCTTCAGGACTAATCGAAAATCTCGACTTAATTTTATACAGATTTTTCATAAAAGCACTGAGGTGATCATAGCGGCTCATATCTACTTTGACATTGGTCACACGGATCGCCTGAACCTTGATACCTTTCCAATATTTCCGCATATAAAGCGACAACATCAACAAGGCCAGCTTATTCTGATAATAGGTCTTAGCAGGACTGTAATGTTTTTGACCGGATAAATTTTCAAAATCAAGCTTCATGAAAGGATAAAGCACCAGCCCTTGAGAAGAAATATTAATAATCCGACCACTTTCTGACTTTTCCAACAAACCTTTCAATAAAGAAGAAAGTAAGTACGGAGCGCCCACATTGGTCGCAAACTGCTTTTCTAATCCATCTTTGGTAATCACAGGACTTTTGATTGATAAATCAAAATCAGCCGCATTATTAATTAAAACATCTAAAGTCTCTTCTTTTTGGATATACTGTTCTACCGCTTGCCTGACACTTTTCATATCAGATAAATCAACCAAGATATAATCTACATGCGGATTTTCTGTTTGTTGACGGATTTTCTCACAGGCTTGCTCAGCTGCTTCTTTTCGCCGGCAAAATAGGGTCACTGACCACCCCTTCTCAGCTAACTGTTTAGCAGCTTGGTAGCCAATACCACTATTGCCGCCCGTAATAATTACTTTTTTCATTTCTTACTCCGTTAGTCTGAATATTTGAGCATGGTTTCTTCCACTTCCGCCAAGGTCACTCCAAACAATTCCAACCGCTTGAGCAGCTGCTTGCCATTAGAATAGCCGATGCGGAGCTGATCACCCAGATACTCTCGACGCTGACGGCTGTCTCTTCCCATAAGCAGGCCTAATCGTACGAGGTCGCTTTGGGTGATGTCAAAATTATCCTCATCATCGAAATATCCGACCAGCCCAGCTAACGCCTGCTGCAAATCTGCAAACGAAGCGTGCTCTACTCCCAGCGAGCGACCTTTGTTCTTAGACTTGGGAGCCGCCTCATCTCGACGGAGAAAGGCATGCTGAGCAGTAGGCACAGCCTCCATAATCATTCGACGGATACGCTCACCGTTGTAGTCTGGATCGGTAAAGACAATCACACCTCGCAGCTGGTGGAGTTTCGCTATCCGCTCTAGGTCTTCTTCATTGATAGCGGAACCTCTCGTCTCGTAAGTGTCAACTTGGTAAAATCGCTGAAGGTTAGCTGTATCATCCTTGCCCTCAACGACGATTACCTGAGGGATTTTTATCTTCTCAGTCAAGCCCAAACACCTTCTTTGCATTGTCATAGGTCGCCTGCGCTACTTCTTCGACAGTCAGCTCACGCAGATCAGCAATTTTCTCTACAACATAGCGGGTATAGGCTGTTTTGTTTTCCCGTCCACGCTTGGGAACAGGTGCCAGATAGGGTGCATCTGTCTCGACAAGGATCTTGTCCAAAGGTAGGTTCTGCGCAGCCTCCTGAATATCCGTCGCTTTCTTAAAGGTGACGACCCCAGAAAAGGAAATCATCATTCCCAGCTCAATAAAGCGCTCTGCCATTTCCAAAGAACCCGAATAAGAGTGCATAATACCGCCTCGAGGGCCGACACCCTCACTCTTGATAATCTCATAGGTATCCTCCAATGCGTCACGTGTGTGAACGACAAAGGGCAGGTTCAGCTCTTTGGAGAGCTGGATTTGGCGTCGAAAAACCCGCTCCTGAACATCCTTGGGCGCAGTCATCCAGTGATAGTCCAGCCCAATCTCGCCTAGAGCCACCACCTTGGGGTGACGAAGTTTATCTACCAAATAGGCTTCCACCGCCTCATCATATGTCCCAGCCTCAGTCGGGTGCCAGCCAATCGTAGCATAAAGCTGATCATAGCTGTCGGCCAACTCCAAGGCACGCTCAATGGTCGGTTGGTCAAAACCGACAATATTATGTGCAGCAACACTCATTTCTTTAGCTAATTGAAGCTCTTCTGTCTCTCGACCAGCAAATTCTTCCACATTTAAATGCGTGTGTGTATCAAAAATCTTCATGTTTTACTTCCTTGTATTTCCTGTCCTTTATTATACCAAAAATGACCTAAAAAATCAGAAGTCTCTTCAAAGCAGAAAAATAAGATAGCTGCCATTCAACAGCTATCCGAATCTGTCTTCAAGTTCTCCATTGGAATAATTAAGTAAAAAGACAGTGCCAGCATTAACACAAGCGGGAGGAGAATATAAATAATTCCCATGCTGCTGGCAAGAGCTATTAACAGCATAGATAAAACACTCGGAACAGCCATGCTAAATAGATTAATAGCTGACTGGATGGCTCCCATCGCTTCTTCTGGAATCATACTGAATACAGATTTCTGCAATCTTGGACTCAGCAGACCGACTGTAACAGAGCAAGCAAAGCTTGCTATCAGTATAAGTAAAAAATTTTGCCAGAAAAAACCGCAAAGAATAAAACCTTCACATACTTGGCTACTATACATAGAAAGCTTCGTCGAAAGTTTTTTCAGCAAACTGCCACTCAAAATATTCCCTAAGATCAGACCAGCGGAACTTAGAACAATTAACACGGCAATGGACTGACCAATCTGCAGATTCCAAAAAGGCCTTTTCAGCAATAAAAGAGTCGCCACTGGCGTCAGAATATTCAGAGTGACCTGCCCAAAGGTTGAAACTAATAACAACCTCACAACGTTTTTCAATCCCAGCAAGACTTTTAGAGAATCCAATAAATGCTGCCAATAATTCTCTTTATTTAGCTCCTTGGCACTGTTAAACTCCGGTTCTAAGTCCTGTAAGCTTTTACTAATATGCCCAAAACCAAGGTAAGCTAGCAAGAATGTCAGAGCATTCAGTCCTGCCAAAGCTCCAATACTCATCCAAGCGATGAGAAAACCGCCAGCTAGATTCCCCAAAATATGAACCAGACTCATACTAGCCTGCCGAAAGCCCATAGCAGAGGTCATATCTTGCTCAATCACTTTTACATAAACTGGGGTCAGCATGGCACCTGAAAAATAACTCAGACTATCCGACAGAAAGTTAATCAAGCAAATCAAAAGCAGAATCAAGAAGGAGAAATCTTGTTCAAGCAACAAAAACGTTACCAAGCTATATAAGAGCACCTTGCTAAACTGTATAAGCAGGTATTTATGGATACGATTCTTCTGAAAGTCCGCCGCAACTCCAGTAAAAACTTGAATTAACTGGGGCAGCGTTTCAGAAAGAGAAATCAATAAAACCGCAAGTGGAGCAAAGGAGTAAGCAGAAACATAGTTCATCAAAGCCAAATAAAAAACAATGTCCCCAAAACCTGAAATCCATTGATTAATTAGCAACTGGCGAAAATTTTTGTTTTTTGCAAAAACAATCATACGACATCTCCTTTACTCTTGTTAGATTTTTGTTTAACAAATCATAACAATAAATTAGATTATTGTCAAATTATTGTTAGGTTTTCATTTTACAAAATAAAGACCTAGAATGAATCTAGGTCTTCTTAAACTATTTTAGGTCCTGTTTGAACTTCTCTATAATTTTTTGAATCAGTTCTTTATTGACCGTGTATTTAACCGAATCATCATCCACCACAAGCTCCAGCAAGCCAGAATTTAGGAGCTTTTGCGTATGGAATGAGATAGAGGCTCTTGTAAGCCCCAATTTTTTAGCTATATCTTTATTCTTGGCATGCGGCTGAATCAATTCAATCAAGACTTTATAGCGGGTTTCATCTCCAAGAGTTTTTAAGGTCAGAGCCAATGTTTCATCGTTAAGCTCTGATTCCGCCTTTGATAACTGGGAACTTCTCGTCGAAAGGACTAAGGAATAGGAAGTGAAATCAGGAACCTTTTCGAGAAAAGAGTCAATAAACATGGGTGACAGAACAAAGACTTGAGTGGCCTTTTCAAGAAGCTTAGCGTTCTGCTCTTCATCATCCATCACATCTAATAGGCTAAATTCTTGTTCAAAAGCTAGAACTTCATGCTCAAACTGCTCATAAATAGGCTGATAGAGCTCGAACACTCTTTCTAGCAAGGAAACTAATTGATCCCGAAGCTTCTCTGGATACTGAATAGCTTGGTACCAGTACCATTTATTTTCTGGAGACTTGTCACTATTCTCTATAAAATCCAGCAGATTCTCAGGACGTCGCTTGGCAACTTCTCCAGCAGAAAGCTTAAGTGATAAGCAATAGATGATTTGCTCTGCGTCTAGTTTTTTCAAACATTCTAACAAGTCATGCGGATTGGCCGGATCTTCTCCTTTTTCTAGCAAGTAGAGGTAGAGGAGTGGAGCCAGTCCCACCGTAACTCCTTCAAACAAACTAACCGCAACAAGCTCATTTTTTAAGGGAAGTAAATCTTGATAGAGCTTATCATAGTGCGGCTGTATATCAAGAAGAAGCTCCTTTTGATTCTGCCGTAAATCCTTCCACATATGTTTATCATCCCTTGAAACGATGGCAGTCACCATGAGAAATTCATATAACTTACTACGATAATGAACAAGCTTTACACCCACAGATTCTTCCCTCCTTACACATACTCCGATTTTGACCAGAAAGAGTATACAATTCCTGTTTTTCATTATACCAAAAATCAGGCGAAATATTCATCGTCTTCTGCTCTGTTCATCTCCTGATAAGAAATCCATCTCTATAAAATAAGAACTTTTTAGAAACTTTCATCTAGTCCTTAAGACCGATTTTATCTTTTTTCGATATTTTATTATTGATTATCGATAACATTCGTGTTATAGTTACTAAGAAATGAAACGTTAGTCGGAGGAAATTATGACAGACAAAATGAAAAAGACTGCTGAAGATATGAGCATTACACTTACAAAAATCAGTATCAGCCTTTTATTTATTGCTTCCATTATCCTGATAGCTCTAGGACCTTGGGTCGTCAACCTAGTTATCGAATTTCCCTCTCCATTCTTTCAAGGAGAGACACGCTTTTGGGTCTTGCTGCTGCTCGGCTATGTCCTCGGCTGCCTGGCTCTGGCCTGCATTGTCCATCTCTATCGACTCCTAAGCCGCATCGGTAAAAATCAGGTCTTTATCACACAAAATGTTCAGTACATGCGCTATCTTGGCTGGGAAGTGGGCACTGTCGCTCTTATCTCCCTCTTTATGGGACTGACAGCCTATTTGCCTATGCTCTTAGTCACTGTTTCCTGTAGCATCTTGACCCTGATTATCCGTGTCATCCGCAATGCCTTTGGCAAGGCCATTGAGCTACAGGATCAAGTGGACTACACTATTTAGGAGGTCTTATGATTCAGATAAATTTAGACCTTGTCATGGCGCAAAAGCGCATCAGCGCTGGCCGTTTAGCAGAGTTGATTGACCTAACTCCAGCCAATCTATCTATCCTAAAAAATAATCGAGCCAAGGCTGTCCGCTTTTCAACACTCAACGCTCTCTGCCGTGAATTAGACTGCCAGCCTGGCGATATTTTGGAGTATATCCCTGACGATGAGGAGGAGAAATAATTATGGAATATCCAGCACAAGAACAGATGAATGTCCAGACTTGCCTGCCCGCAGAAGCAGAACGACAGACCATCTTCACAGGCCTAGAGGACAAGCAACTGCGATTCTTTAAAATCAGCTATCTAATCCTCTATCTTTTAACCTACTTTTACTCTGCAGTATTTTTTAATTATCAAACTGCATCCTTTTTCCCTTTTGCAATCGGTCTTATATTATTAAGCGAAGCCTTAATCAGGAAATTGGCCTATCCATCGCTACAAATAAAAAATCTTGACAGCAAGTTAGAGGCTAGAAGCTTTCTGATTATGACGCTAGCTCAAGCCCTAGCTTTAAGTCTCTGGGGACTTCATCGCCAGCTAGAATTTTTTCAATTTCTGGCCATCCACATCTCATTCGCCTTCTATATTCTGTCCCGTACCGGCTGGTTAAGCCAGGGACGTTTGGGGATTCTGGTCTGGTTTGACACCATTCAAGCCTTCTGCATCCTGCCCTTTAAAAATTTCATTGCTGCCATTCTAGTCTTTATAGAAGGCAAGCAGCAGGACTATTCCGATAGCTCTGACAGTCTGTCTTCAAAGAAAGCCCAACAGCTCGCAATTATCGTTAGCAGCTTCTTTGTCGCAGGAATCTTGGTCTACTTTGTCTGGTCCCAGCTGAGTCAGGTTTCAGACAGCTTTGCCTCCTTCTTCAGCAATACCGCTGATTTCATTGAGAATCTACTTGACTCCCTCTTTTCAAGTCTTGATAGCAGCATGATTCTCTTCAAGGCCTGCCTGGCTGTTCCTGTCAGTCTCTACTTGTATGGCCTCCTAGCCGGCAGTCTGTTAGGCAAAAAAGATACTAAACTTAGCTACAAAAAATTCCAAGCAAGTATCCGCCCTTTGCGAGTAGCACCCGCTTTCGCAGCCTACATTATCATCGGCAGCCTCTGCCTGACCTATGCGCTCTTTTTCCTGACGGGTCTGGGTGAGCTCGGTCAGCTCCTAAGCGCCGGAACAGTAGCTCAGTCTATTTCTCCGCAGAATGCTTCGACTGTTGCCGTAGCTGGCTTCTGGCAGCTGGTTCGGGTCTCTATCCTTAACTTTGCAGTCCTAGGCGTCTTCTATCTGATTGCCAAAAAACCACTCTGGGACCAAAAAGGGACGCGATTCGCAGCTACTATCCTTTTTATCTTTACGGGTCTGCTGGCCTTGCTAGCTGGCTGGAAATTATTTGGCATCTACATCTATCTCTATGGACCAACACCGCTGCGCTTGATTTCAGCATGGTTCATCCTAGTTCTCTTAGTCTGGTGCCTACTGACCCTGATTCGTTTCTATAAACCTATCCAAGCTATCCGCATCGGTATCTTTTACGCCCTGATAAGCTTTACCTTACTCTGCTATCTGTATCCAATACTTTTACCAGTAGCAAAATAAGCAACTGTACTTAACTATACACAAAAAACCAGAAAGAAAATCAATTTCTTTCTGGTTTTATTCTCTTTTTATATCATTTACCGGCATTCGATAATAGATCGCTCATCTTTCTAATTCAAAGGAAAAATGATTATATTCTAAAATCACAGCTCAGCAAATGATCATTGACCATGCCAATTGACTGCATAAAGGCATATACAGTCGTAGAACCAACAAAAGAAAAACCTTTCTTTTTGAGTTCTTTGCTAATTTTATCGGATAGATCCGTTCGAGCGGGCACCTCTTCAATACTGGACCATGAATTGATAATCGGTTCATTCTTTACAAAAGACCAAATATAAGAATCCAAACTACCATATTCTTCTTTTAGTTTTAAATAGGCTTTAGCATTTTTCATAACTGCCTTTATTTTAAGCCTATTTCGTATCACTCTTTGATCACTAAGCAATTCTTCAATCTTCTGCTCGTCATAGTTGGAGACTATTTCAGGATCGAAGTTTTCATAAGCCTCTGTCATAGCATCCATTTTTGACAAAATAGTTTGCCAGCTCAAGCCCGCCTGCTGACCTTCCAAAATCAACATTTTAAAGAGTTTATGCTCGTCATGCACAGGTCGCCCCCAGTCATGGTCATGATAATTTCTCTCAAGCTCACTATTTTCAGCCCAATCGCACCTTTTTATCTCAACCATCTATTTTCTCCTTATAGTTTAATTTTCTCAACTTGATTATTATCTAAGACCAAGAAAGCATCAGAAAAAGAGACTTCAAAAAGTTGCAAGGAGTTGCTATGCTGTTCAATAATATCTTGATAATAAGGATACTTCTGGATAAAAACGCTTCTTATATCCTCAATAGAAAGCTGGCTTTCTTTGACTCTCCCTTGAATTCGGATATACCTCCCATCACCTTTCGGGATTGTTGTAAGAGCTATACGATTATTGGTTGCCAACTCTTGAATTTTTTGACTATTTTTAAATGAGATAAAGAACAATTTCTTTGTATCCTTATCATAGTAAAAATTTACAATTCTTACATTTGGTATATCCTTTACAGAAGTTGCTAGGGCCATTTCTGTCTGTTCTGCCAATAAGGCCTTAAAATATTGATTCATATTTGACTCCTTTATTATTTTCTCTAAAACTAGTATAATATAAAAAGGTATCATTTTTTGAAACCATTTAATAAAAATATGGAGTTTCTCATGAATAAATCTCAAAGAATTAACGATATGCTTATTTTCCTCAATAAGAAAAGACAATTCAATCTAAAAGATATTATGAATCGATATCATATTTCAAAAAGCACTGCCCTTCGTGATATTGCCAGCCTTGAAACACTGGGAATTCCAATTTATTCTGACTTAGGTCGGAATGGCAGTTATAAAATTCTTAGCAACGACTTGTTATCTCCTATTATTTTCTCCATAGATGAAATTTCTGCCTTGTATTTTTCCATGCTGACTCTGGAAAACTACAATATGTGTCCTTTTGATATTGACCTGCAAAAATTAAAAGAAAAATTTGAAAACTCGATTTCAGAACAGCAGTTAAGCAAGATCACAAAAATTGAAAAAATCCTTCAACCAGAAGTCGGGAAAACAATCAACAACTCTCAGTTGCGAATCATTCTTGATATTTTATTGCACAGGCAGGGAGAATTTTTTCCAATTAAGTATGAACAGCAGGCTCTTCAGGTTCAATTTATCAAACTATTTAGCCACAAAGGAGACTGGTATGTAGAAGTCCTAAATAAAGACACTGGCCAAAAATGGGAACTTTCCTGCCAGTCTATTGACTTTTACCCGTAAATTTAACGCAAAAAAACCAGCGGTCTCGAGTCTCCGCTGGTTTCTTGATAAATCGTTTGGATTAAGCAGCCAAAACTTTGCGTCCTTTACGACGGCGAGCTGCCAATACACGACGACCGTTTTTAGTTGACATACGGTGGCGGAAACCATGTTTACGCGCACGACGGATTTTACTTGGTTGATAAGTACGTTTCACGATGAATACCTCCTCTTAGATTCTTGTATTCGTTTAGCCGGCTAGTTGTGATCAGTTACTAAACATACTTTACTATTCTATATGATTCCGGGGCTTTTGTCAATACTTACTTAAATAACTTTCTCTTTGTAAACGCAATCATATAACCCGAGTCGCTTCATAAAAGGGGATCAAGGCTGTCATGGCCTCCTGCAGCTGGGACAGCACTTGCTCTCTTGAAGCAGCCTGAGAAAGGGGAATATCGTATTTGACTAAGACCTTACGAACCTGACCGGCCGCTAACTGCCGAGTAAGAAACTGGCGATTTTCCTCTGTTCCTTCAAAGCGCTGACTCACACCATCTATCTGAGCAAAATAGTAAGCTGGCGGCTGAATAGGTAGCTCCAATACCCGATTTTGCTTGCTGAGGCTGTGCTCATCTTTCTTGCGCTCCATAAAGCTCACCTCCAGCGACACCCCAAAATCTTCTGCAGTTCCATACAAGCGCAGGGCAAACATCGGTTCTGTGATTTCTCCATAGCCTTTAAGATAATTCCAAAAATGGGGCCGCAGCATCTGTGCCTGATTCATCCACTGGCTGGTTCGCTCCAAGGTCAGCTTAGGATAGAGGCTCTGAAAATCCTTGACCAAATCCGCAAACTCCTTACGTGCCGCCTGGCCCTTAGCTCTCAACTCCAACATAGACTCACGCAGCTGCCCTGCCTTGTCTGGAGATATATACTTAGCCCCTTGATGAGGCAGATAACTTTCAATAGCTGGAAAAAGTGACATAAAAAATCCTTTCTATATACAAAAACCAGCATCTCTGCTGGCTTTCTTTTTATTCGCTATCAATATCCACAACGACATAGCGGTTAGGCTCGTCGCCTTCGGAATAGCTAGTCACGCCATCGATGCGAGAAATGATGCGGTGGATAATTTTGCGCTCGCTGTTAGACATAGGGTCTGTGTGCTGACCGCGTCGGTCTTCCAAAGCCCGCTGAGCCAGTTTCTGCGCATAGCTTTGCAGTACTTCTGCCCGATGCTCAACATAGTCATTGACATTAATGGAAATATAGAAGCTCTTAGAATATTGGTTATAAAGATAGTTTTGCGCTAATAGCTGCAGAGCTTTCAAGACTTTTCCGTGGTAGCCAATCACGCGCCCCGGTTCATTGGTATCAATCTGCATGTTGATAGTTCGGCGGTTGTGGCTGCTGGAAATACCCGCTTCAACATCCATCTCATCAACGATTTTCTGAACATAGTTCGTTACGTTTTCAACTACTTCTTCAATATCGTAGTCTGCTTCGACTTGGATGCCTAAGTCAGCAAAAGAGCTTTCTTCTGTTTCTGTCGGCTCAGCCTTGTCTTTAGCCGCTTGTTCAAAAGAGATAACCTTGCTATCGTCCGCTTCTGCTTGAGCAACTGCCTCATCAATAGCTTGATTGGTCTTGAGAAGATCAATGGTGCCAGTCTCTTCTAAAATCGTATTGGCTTGCTTGTCATTTTTGAGAATTTCAGCCTTGACCTCATCCGAGATAACTTCGCCTTCTCCTTCGACCTTCTTGATAGCAGCTACCACACGACCCAAATCAACCGTTGCTTCACTGACAGACTGCACAGGCTCATTCTGAGCGTTAATCTCTTCGGGAACACCTTTTACAGCCTTTTGATTGGCTTTAACAACTGTCGTCTCAGCAATCGGCTCGACATCCACCTGAGCTGGCTTCTTGCCAAACAGACCTAAAAAGCCTTTTTTCTCACGTGAAATAACAGTGATATGCGCTCTCATACGTGGAATATCCAACGTTTTCAAACCATTTTGAATGGCTTCTTCAACACTTGCTCCTGTAAAAATAACCATTGCAAGAGTCCTCCTTCTTACTTACTTTTTCTTTTTCTGTGCTTTTTTTAGGGCACGTTTCTTTTTCTGTTCCAATTGGCGCTCTGACCGTTCCTTGGCTTCCCGCTCGGCAATGATTTTAAAAGGATTGCTCAGCAGCAAGGTCTGAACCACCTGATAAGCATTTGAGACCGCCCAGTAGAGGGCCACCCCACTCGCTGCATAGAGGGCAAAAAAGAAAATCACAACTGGCATCAGGTACATCATGACTGTCATCCCGCCATTTCTCTCAGGCAAGGCTTTGTTTGAAAGCCATGTACTGAAGAAAGTGAAGAGAGCTGCCAACAGCGGAAGAATAAAGGTCGGATCTGTCGCTCCTAGATTGAGCCAGAGGAAGTGACCTGTCTTCATAAAATCAACCCGAGTCAGGGCTTGAAACAGAGCCAAGAGCACTGGCATCTGGATAAAGAGCGGAATGAATGAGGCATAAGGATTGACACCCATTTCCTTGTAGAGCTTTTGAGTTTCCTCAGCCAAGGCTGTTCTGCTCTCCATGTCCTTACCAGGATACTTTTCCTGCAGGCGCTTGATATGCGGCTGTACTTCCTGCAGCTTGCGTGAAGAAGTCGTCTGGAATTGGAAGACCGGCAGGAGAACTGTCCGGATAATCAAGGTAAAGAGAATAATCCCAATCCCCTTGCTTCCACCAAAGGATAGAAAACGAATGGTGTCGGCAAAGAAATAGACCAGCTTCTCCCAGAAGCCATTTGAATCGGCTGTTACTTGACTGGTTCCGCAGGCTGTGAGAAAGAGCAGAGAGGCAACCAGCAAAATCCCTAATTTACTTTTCTGTTTCACAAATGAATCCTTCCTGATAAAGTTTAGCAATTTTTAATACATGCAATAAATTTTGTTCAACTTGGTGGTAGTCCAGCTCTTCCACTCCTTTGCGAGCAATAACGACGAAGTCTGCCTGGACTAACTGTTTCTGATGCTGCATCAAGACATGGCGGATTTTTCTTTTAATACGATTGCGAACCACTGCATTCCCCAGCTTTTTACTGACAGAAATTCCTACCCGAAAATGCTTTTGCTCTTTTTCTAACATGTAAACGACAAATTTTCGATTAGCAAAACTCTGTCCTCTTTTAAAAATCGCATTAAAATCTTTTTCGCTCTTGACGCGATAGTTTTTTCTCAAAACTCAACTCCATCCACCAAAATTATATCTATTATACCATATTTTTCGAAAATGCCAATAAGTCCTGCTATGACGCTGTTTTTGCAAATATTTAAAAGGTCAATTCACATTAAAAACACCGCAATTCCCTTGCGATGTCCCTTATATCCTATTCCTTTTCCAGCTGTTTCTTCGCTCTTTCCAACTCCTGACGGATCTGTGCAAATCCCGTTCCGCTAAGGGAATTCCGCTTTTGTACAGCAGTCTGCGACTCAAGAGCTTGATAAATATCTTCCTCAATCAGCGACGACACTTCCTGATAGCGGTTCAGCGGGATATCCTGTAGATAATAGCCTGCCTTGCTGCATTCCAGCACCAACTTTCCGACAATCTCATGGGCTTCCCGGAAAGGCAGTCCTTTCTTGGCCAGGTAGTCAGCCAATTCCGTCGCATTGGAGAAGTCTTGCTGAGTTGAAACCAGCATTCTTTCCTTATTGACCGTCATGCTAGACAGCATACCCGCCATAATATCCAGCGATTTTTGGATGGTATCAACTGTATCGAACATGCCTTCCTTGTCTTCCTGCAGGTCCTTATTGTAAGCTAAGGGCAGGGATTTCATAACCGTCAGAAGACTGAAGAGATGGCCATAGACCCGGCCACTCTTACCCCGAATCAGCTCCGCCATGTCCGGATTTTTCTTTTGCGGCATAATGGAAGACCCGGTGCTAAAGGTATCTGACAGGCTGACAAAGCCGTATTCATAGCTGCACCAGTTAATCAGCTCCTCGCAGAGACGAGACAAATGCATGATGAGAATGCTGCTGTTAGATAGAAACTCCAAGATAAAATCTCGATCACTGACCGCATCCAAGGAATTGTGGTAAAGTCCTTTGAAACCCAATAAATCAGCCGTCAGCTCCCGGTCAATCGGAAACGTTGTCCCCGCCAGAGCCGCTGCTCCTAAAGGAGACAAATCCGTATGCTCCAGATTAAAGGCAAAGCGCTGACTATCCCGGCTGAACATCTGATAATAGGCCAGCAGATGATGAGCAAAACTAATCGGCTGGGCATGCTGCAGATGGGTATAGCCTGGCATGATGGTCTCTACATGCTCTTCTGCCAAGTCCAGCAGCACCTGTCGCAAATTCAAGAGTTTATCCGCAATCTGACCGAGCTGATCCTTGAGATAAAGGTGCATATCTGTCGCCACCTGGTCATTACGGGAGCGAGCCGTATGGAGCTTACCAGCTACTGGCCCAATCTCCTCGGTCAGAAGAGCCTCCATATTCATATGAATATCTTCATTAGCAACATCAAACTCAAGCTCTCCAGCTTGATAGCGCGCCAACAGCTTTTCCAATCCTGCCTGAATAGCAGCCGCTTCCTCTGGAGCAATGATTCCTGTCTGCCCCAACATTTTGACATGGGCTAGGCTGCCCTGCAGATCATAAGGAGCCAGACGATAGTCAAAGCCAATGCTAGCACCAAACTCTTCTACCCAGCCTTCCAGAGAGGCTTCAAAACGTCCGCCCCACAGTTTATGATTCGCCATAGGAAAGCCCCTTTCTATTTGTCTTTGTGAGCCTGAACCTCTGCGTGAACCTTAGATGGAAGCCCCCACAGCTTGATAAAGCCAATCGCAGCATCCTGGTCAAAAGTATCTGCACTGGTATAAGTGGCCAGACTTTCATCGTAAAGAGAATTGTCAGACTTACGCGCTACGACTGTCGCAAATCCCTTATAAAGCTTCACCTTAGCTGTGCCATTGACCACCTGCTGGGTGGACTTAAGGTAGGCAATCAGGGCTTCTGTCGCTGGATTAAACCAGAGACCATTATAGATGAGATTAGACAGCTCGTTTTCGATAATCGGCTTGAAATGGGCCAGTTCTCTGACTAGAGTCAAATCCTCGATTTCTTTGTGGGCAGCCAAGAGAGTCACAGCACCAGGGCATTCATAGATTTCCCGAGACTTAATCCCAACCAGACGGTTTTCCACATGGTCAATCCGCCCAACACCGTGTTGTCCTGCTATGTCATTTAGCTCAAGAATCAAGTCCGCCAGCTTCATCTTTTTGCCATCTAAAGCAACTGGGACACCTGCCTCAAATTCAATATTTACATAGACTGGGCTGTCTGGTGCTGCTTCTGGCGCAACTGTCAAATCATAGGCGTCTTCCGGTGCTTCATTCCAAGGATTTTCCAAGACACCACACTCATTGGCTCGTCCCCAAAGGTTTTGATCGACTGAGTATGGACTATCTAGATCCGCAGGAATTGGCACACCATTAGCTTTGGCATAATTGATTTCTTCTTCCCGAGACCATTTCCACTCCCGAACCGGAGCAATGACCTTGAGACTGGGATCCAAGGAGGCGATAGCCACTTCAAAACGAACCTGATCGTTTCCTTTTCCGGTACAGCCATGGGCAATAGTCGTCGCCCCCGTCTTGTGGGCAATTTCAACCAATTTCTTGGAAATCAAAGGTCGGCTCAGAGCGGACACCAGAGGATATTTTCGTTCGTAGAAGGTGTGTCCTTGCAGAGCAACCAAGACGTAGTCTTCCGCAAACTCGTCTTTAACATCAATAACATGTGATTCGATAGCGCCGACTTTCAGCGCCTTATCATGAATGAAATCTAAATCATTTCCTTCACCTACATCCATGCAAACCGCGATTACATCGTAATCCTTGTCCAGCCAAGTAATAGCCACCGAAGTGTCCAAGCCGCCGGAATACGCTAAAATGACTTTCTCTTTAACCATGCGATTACCTCTATCCTTCTACATTTTATTTTTAAACATTCTACTGTATGAAAATGCGAATGTCAAGAGGAAATTTAATATTTATTAAAATAAAAGAGTTTTATCAATTTTTATTCAAAATCAATATATTATATACTGGACTTAAAACAAGAAAAAAGAGCCTGTCAAGACTCCTTATTTTACACGGTAAAAAACATCAGGATGTTCGGAAACGCTTTGAGTAATGATGAAACGATCTTGACTGGTATCAGTCGGATCCGTCCCATTGACAGTCTCCCCAGCTGGCAGACTCTTTCCTGCTGGAATGATGAGAAAGGCCGCACCGGTTTGGTTTTTCCAACGAATCCCTGCTCGGTAAATCCCATTTTCATCTGGCTCAGAGTAATCTCCTGTCTCAAGCTTGGCAACATCTGACGCAATACCAGACGCATCGAATGTATAACTGTTCCCTTTGGCATCCTGCCAAGTACCAATCATGCTGGAAAAATCTCCAGAAACAATAGCCTTCATATCCAAACTAGAAGTTGATGCCGTCTCTTTCTCTCCTTTGCTAGTTTCCTTGGCAGACTTTTCAGCTTCAGTTTCCGAATTCTGCTGAGAGCCTGTATCAGAAGTTTCCTGATTGTCCGCTTGACCATCAAGTTCGCTCGAACTGGCCCCTCTTTCAGACTTTTTAGAAGATGCAGAACTAGTCGAACTTGCTTTAGAATTGTTGGAAGCAGGATTCGTCTGCTCTTTCTTTTGGTTACAGGTTACTAGCACGAGTAAGGCTACTAATCCTCCAATCAAGACGATGATCCATTTTTTCATTTTTCTCTCCTTAAGGTATTTTCTTATTACAATTGTGACATAAAAATAAAAATTTGCAAAGTAAAAACCAGCTTAAAAGCTGGTTTATCTTATTGAATTTGATTCAGCATGTTTTCGATATGCTGGATGGATTTTTCACGACCTAGCAGGTAAATCGTATCTGGCAGCTCTGGTCCATGCATTTCACCAGAAACGGCAATCCGAATCGGCATAAAGAGGTTTTTGCCCTTGATTCCTGTCTCTTTTTGAACAGCTTTGATTTGCGGGAAAATATTCTCCGTCACAAAATCTGCGTCAGACATAGCTTCTAACTTTTCTTTGAAGGCTGTCAACACGGTTGGTACCGTTTCACCAGCCATGACCTCACGCTCCGCTTCTGTCAACTCTGGGAAGTCCGCAAAGAAGAGGTTTGTCAGCGGCACAATTTCGTCTACAGACTTCATTTGTGGTTTGTAGAGCTCTACAAGCTTTTCTGCCTTATCTGTCAAACGGCCAGCTTCTTCCAGGTACGGCTTAGCCAGAGCAAAGATTCTTTCAAAATCCGCATTCTTGATGTATTCGTTGTTCATCCAGTCCAGCTTCTTCTGGTCAAAGGCAGCTGGGGACTTACTGAGACGTTTTTCATCAAAGAGCTCGATCAATTCTTGACGAGAGAAAATCTCATGCTCGCCGCCAGGATTCCAGCCCAGCAGTGCAATAAAGTTAAAGACTGCTTCTGGCAGGTAGCCCTTCTTGCGATAATCCTCGATAAACTGCAAGGTATTGGTATCGCGCTTAGACAGCTTCTTACCTGTTTCAGAGTTGATAATCAAGGTCATATGGCCAAATTCTGGCGCTTCCCAGCCCAGAGCTTCATAAACCATGAGTTGCTTAGGTGTGTTGGCAATGTGGTCATCTCCCCGAATAACGTGCGAAATTTTCATCAAATGGTCATCAATAACCACAGCAAAATTGTAAGTTGGGTAGCCATCTTTCTTCTGGATAACCCAGTCACCACCGATATTGCCACCCTCGAACTCAATTTCGCCCTTGACCATGTCAGTCCACTTGTAGACACCAGCTTCATTGACAGCCAGACGAACCGTCGGAATGATGCCCGCTGCTTCGCGCTCAGCGATGTAGGCTGCCTTTTCTTCCTCTGACATACCTAGAAACTCATTGATATAACGCGGTGTTTCACCAGCTGCCTCCTGACGTTCGCGTTCAGCCGCTAATTCTTCCTCAGTTACATAGGACTTGTAAGCCAAGCCCTTGTCCAAGAGTTCATTGACATATTTTTGGTAAATATCCAAGCGCTCAGACTGGCGGTAGTTTTCGTGAGTCTCAGGACTTTCATCCCAGTCAATACCCAGCCAGCGTAAGTTTTCAAGCTGTGAGCGTTCTCCGTCTTCTACATGGCGCTTGCGGTCTGTATCCTCGATACGGATAATGAAGGTTCCACCATAGTGACGAGCATAGAGGTAGTTAAAGAGCGCAGTCCGCGCATTTCCGATGTGTAAAAGTCCAGTCGGACTTGGTGCATAACGCACTCGAATCGCTTTTGTCAAAGTTCCATTCTCCTATTTGTATTTCGGGGAATCATTCCCACTCCGATTTTCAAACGTAATCATTATATCATACTCTGAGGGCAGAATACGACTTTACAGTCTATTTTTACGACAGGCGCTCTTCCAGCTGGAAGTCGATAGGAAGCCAGGCCAGCACATTCTCCAGCTGCTTTTCCCAGTAATACCACTCATGCTTACCTGGACTGTGGCTGTAAGTAATCTCCAAACCTAAGTCTTGCAGGTTTTTCACTGCCTCCTGATTGGCCTTGTAGAGAAAATCTTCTTCGCCACACCAAGCCCAAAGCTTGGTTTTTTTATCAGATTGTTTGGCTATACTTTCCAGCGAATGAGGGCTGCTGGTCCAGTCTTTATAGTCTCCAAAAACTCCTCGCCAATAGGCTGGCGTTGCCATCTCAGCATTGTCTGGACGAGCATCAAGAAAACTCAAAGCGCCAGAAAGACTAGCTGCGTATGAAAAGCGGTTAGACTTGAGAGCCAGCTTAAAGGCTCCATATCCGCCCATGGAAAGACCCGCAATAAAATTCTTCTCCCGCTTATCCGACATATTTGGGAAAAAGCGCTTGAGCACCCGAGGCAGCTCCTCAGCGATGGCTTCGTAATAGTTAAAACCGTACTGAGTATCGGTGTACCAGCCATTGCTAGTATTAGGCATGACAACAATCAAGTTGGTTGAGCGAACCAGACGCTCAATATTTGAGCGCTTGAGCCAGCTATTGTGATTCCCGTTCATACCATGAAGCAGATACAAAACAGGAATGTCCTTATCATCCGGCTTGTCCACGCGTGCTGCATCCGGATAGAGGATATTGACACCCCATTCCATCTCCAAAGCCTCAGAATAATACTCTATTTTCATCACTGCCATTCGCATTTCTCCTTCGTATCTTCCTGACAAGAAAAAGCCGAAACCCGACTTTTCTTGTATTTGTGTTGAGATTTTTACCGCACTTCCATAACAACCGGCAAAATAGCTGGGCGACGCTTGGTTTGATCAAAGAGATATTTGGCCAGACTGTCACGGACAGCACCCTTCAGCTCACCCCAGTCAAAGCTATCCTGCGCCAGATAGTCTTCCACGGTTTTATTGATAATGTCAGAGCTTTCACGCAAAATATCTCTGCTCTTCTTGACATAGACAAATCCACGGGTGTGTACTTTAGCCTTGGAAATGATTTTCTTTTCCTTACGGTTAACCGTGAGTGCTACGATGAAGATCCCATCTTCAGACAAGACCTTGCGGTCACGGAGGACGATATTGCCCACATCACCAATCGCATTTCCATCAATCATGACATCTCCAGCTGATACTGCACCAGCAGGCACAAAATCACCATGGTCGTATTCCATAATGCTGCCACGCTTAGGAATGAAGATATTTTCCGGCAGCATACCAACTTCCATGGCAGCCTTGGCATGAGCATCCAGTCCGCGGTACTCACCCTGAATAGGGAAGAGGTACTTAGGCTGCAGCAGGTTAATCATGAGCTGCAAATCACGCGCATTTGCGTGACCCGAAACCCGCAGGTTTTGGGTAATCAACTTGACAATGCCACCCGCCTGATAAATCATATTTTCCACGCGAGCCACGACCGCTTCCTTGGCAATAGACGGTGTCGTTACGATGTAAATCAAATCGCCTTCCTTGATTTCCACATAGCGGTGACGGCCGATCGACATCTTGCGCAGGCCATTGATAGGCTCACCCATCCGGCCAGTCTCCAAAATAATCAGCTCATGGTCTTCAAACTTAGACATTTCCTTGGGCTTGATCAAGAGGCGTTCATCCACCAAGGACAGCTTCTTGAGGCGGATAGCCGTACGAACGATGTTTTCAACATCAAAGCCTGTCAAAACCACTCGGCGGCCAGTCTCTGCAGCTGCATCAAAGACCTGCTGGATACGAGACAGGTTGCTGGCAACCGCTGCAACAATCACACGGCCATCCCAGTCAGCAATCGTATCTTCGATTTCCTTGCCGACCTCGCTCTCACTAGCCACCTGAACAGTGCTGTCTGCATTGGCTGAATCACTGAGCAAGGCCAGAACACCCTCGCGGCCAATCTCAGCCAGACGGCCAAAGTCTGTCGCATAGGACGGGCTGGCAGACTGGTCAAACTTGAAATCACCTGTATAAACGATACTGCCTTTTTTGGTCTTGATGACAACTCCCAAACTCTCAGGAATCGAGTGAGTCGTCCGGAAGAAGGAAACCACGGTTTTGCCAAATTCAATCTCAGTATTTTCGTCAATCACATGGAAATCATTGAACTTCTTAACCGCATCGTTATTTTTAACAAAAAGCTTAGCCAGCTCAATCGTCAATTCTGATCCAAAAACCGGCACCTTAGCATCTGCCAAAAGATTAGGCAGAGCACCGATCGCATCTGCGTGCCCGTGCGTCAGAAAAACACCCGCAATCCGCTTCTTGTTTTCAAACAAATAGTCCATGTTGGGAACGACATAATCCACACCCAACTGCTCATTTTCTGGGTATTTCAGCCCAACATCCAATACAAAAATGGAATCATCCACTTCGGCAACGTAGAGGTTTTTACCATTTTCACGCACGCCGCCTAAAGCAATCAGTTTAATATTGCTCTTGCTCATTTTTTCTCCTATTCAATTTTCAGAATTTCACTTTTATCAAAGATTCTTTATTTTATTACTAACGGTCCTTGGCTAGCCAAGTCGAATTACAGTCTTGCAAACCTAAGGTTCGCATATCTAACCTATTATAGCATTTTTTCATGTTTTTTCAAAGTCAAGTGTGCCTTCTTAGCGCCCTTGACTACAAAAAACGACCTCTAGCTTTACTCGGCTAGAGGTCTGGTTTACTTCGCTGGTATGAGGGCAATCAGTTCATCCAAGGTGTAACTGAATAACAATTTTTTGATTTATTGTTTTTATTATTTTTTATAAACTTTCAATTCCTTCAACCGCTAATGATTTTCTTTTTATCTTAGCATTGGAAATCTCTATAACATAATAAAGCACTATTGATTGAATTCTCGAAGTTTGAAAACCATCTAAAAGCTTCTACTTTCTATACTATCGTTACAATCAGGCAAGCTAAGCAGGCCTGTCTGACAATTCAACCAATATGTCAAGTAAAGCAACTACTTATGTATTACAAACAACTATACCAACAAAGTAAACTTTAAAGCGAATGAATTTGGCTTCCTTTCTTTTTATTTCCTTAGTTCTATTATAGTACTCTATTTTAATTTTTGCAAGCGTTTACAGCCAAGAAATTAAAAAACTTTTTAGCTAAAAAGAAGTCAAGCAAAAAAAGAAAGGAGACCTTAAAATGATCTCCTTTAAACTCTAGATAATTTTTATCAGTGACTATAGCTAACAAAGACTTTTTATAAGGAAAATCGACTATTGGTATTATTTAACGTCTTTATCGTCTTTCTTAACCATATTTTTAACGCCTTCGATTGCGCCTTCAACAGCATCTTTGGCATCTTCTGCAACTTCTTTAACTTTAGAAACTACTTTTTCAGCAGCTCCTTCTTTTTCTATTTTTTTATCACCAGTTAATTTGCCTAGGCCTTCTTTAACAGAACCTTTAGCTTGGTTGAATTTTTCTTCTGTAGACATAATTGATACCTCCGTTATTAGTTTCAATTTTTAAAGCAATGAAAGAATATAAGAATTCCTAATTTTAGTGAGAGAATTAACGAACGCGAGCTTTTTCACTTGATGCAGCGTCTTTAACAGCCTCTACACCATCGCCAACTTTTTCTTGAACAGCTGAGAAACCGCCGCTAATGCCAGATTTTGCTTTTTCGAATTGCTCTGAAGCAAATTCACCTGTTGATTCAGCAACATCTGTCACTCGGTCTTGAAGGCTTACTGAATCCGCTTCGTGTTGTTCTTTTGTTTTAATATCAACAACATTGACATTTACTTCAACAACTTCCAAATCAGTCATCTTAGAAACTTCTTCTGCAACGACTTTCTTGATTTCTTTGTATAAAGCTGGAACATTCTTTTGATATTCTGCAACCACATTCAGGTCAACAGCTACTTGTTCTTTACCAACTTCAACATTGACACCATGAGTGACATTGTCAGAGTTGACCAATTTATCTTTTATGTTAGAGAAGAAGCCACCGTCAACAGCCAGCAAACCTGAAACTTTCTCTAAAGAGAGACCGATAATTTTTTGAATGACCTTATCATCATAAGTCAATTCACCTTTTACTTCGTGAGCTGCTTGAGCAACTTCTTTTTTTGCAACATCTTTAACATCTTTATTTGACATGTTAAACTCCTTTATTCTTATTTAAATATATTTTTGTTTTGAATATAATATCCGATTCCTGCCCCTAGAGTAGCGCAAATCAAGACAAATAGAGTCTTAAAGAAGCCAAAGGATAGGATAAAACACGCTATAATAATGCCTGCTAATCCAGACAAGATTGGATATTGATATTTTTTAAACCATTCCATTTTTTACTTCCTTACTTTACACGACTAGTAGTTTTTTTAGCCGTTTCTTTTGGCTTGAAGTCTGAGACAGAGATTTTAAGCTTGACATTATGATTGATTCCGAAGAATTCTGTCAATCCAGACGCAATTTCTTCTTGAATCAACTGACTTCTCTTGATGATGTTTTCCGAAGGAACAATTGCCCCTTTAACGGAAACCATGCATTTGTTTTTACGGCTATTTACTGAAACTGTAGGATCTTTAATTAAACCGTGTTCTGTTAACAGACTACGAACAAACCCTTCAATGGCTGAATTTTTCAGCATCAGTTTCCCATCCGTATCAGCTAGCTGAATTTCCAAACGTCTCTTAGGATAAAAAACTATCACTAACATCAGTAGTAAGATTAAGCTTGCTAAAACCACAGTGCCCCAGAAAACATACCTAGAAAGATAGTAGCCCACAAAAGGGATCTGCTTCCAAGTGAATAACTTCCAGCTAAATAACTGGAGTCCCAGACCGCTGACTTTATGAAAATCTAGTAAAACAGGAATCAAAATTGTCAAGATTAAAATACAGAAAATAATGGAAAGTATTTTTCTTGATTTTGACATATTGAATCCCCTCATCATTAAATTTTAAATTGTATTTTGAATATAAAAAGAAAAATTACGCCTTTTTACCCAAAATAAATGATACAACAGCTACTACAATAACTGCGCCGATTATAGAAGGAATCAGAGCCATACCAGCCAAACTAGGACCCCAAGCTCCCAAAAGTGACTGACCGACAGCAGAACCAACTAAACCTGCAACAACGTTTGCAATAACACCCATTGAACCGCCTTTTTTAGTGATTGATCCAGCAATAAGACCAATAAGACCTCCAATAATAATAGACCAAAGCATATTGATTCTCCTTTCTAATTTTTTCTAAATCAAAATTGTTTAATAATATTTTTTACTATTATTTTTTGATTAACATAATTATATAATTTTCCAACTTGGAAACATAATAATTCAACTTGGTTTTCTTCCCGTTTATTTGCACTATAGATACGTTAAAATGAGAATGCATTGTTCTATAGGCTTTTATCAGCATTTTTAGATATATTTTTGAGTTGTTAAACGAGGTTAAATGCACAAAATATGGTATAATTGCCTGATAATAAAAACACTATATAAAGAAAGATAATATTTTAATGCGAGAATTACTGTCTAAAAAGAGCCACAGACAATTAGAACTACTAGAACTACTATTTAAAAACAAACGCTGGTTTCATATTTCTGAGTTGGCTGAACTATTGAATTGTACAGAACGTTCAGTAAAAGATGATTTATCTCATGTCAAGTCTGCGTTTCCTGAATTGATTTTTCACTCGTCTACTAATGGCATACGTATCATTAATACCGATGATAGTGATATTGAGATGGTCTATCACCATTTTTTTAAGCATTCAACCCATTTTTCAATTTTAGAATTCATCTTCTTTAACGAAGGATACGAAACTGAGAGTATTTGCAAAGAGTTTTATATAAGCTCTTCCTCACTCTATCGTATAATCAGTCATATTAACAAAATTATAAAAAAACAATATAATTTTAAAATTAGTCTCAATCCTGCTCGGATTATTGGAGATGAGATTGATATCCGTTATTTTTTTGCACAATATTTTTCGGAAAAATATTATTTTCTTGAATGGCCATTTGAAGATTTTTCACCAGAACCGCTCTCTCAATTATTGGAACTAGTTTATAAAGCAACATCTTTCCCGATGAATTTATCAACTCAACGAATGTTAAAATTGCTCCTCGTTACAAATTTATATCGAATAAAGTTTGGTCATTTCTTGGAAGTTGAGAAAGATTCTTTTAACAATCAATTGTTAGAATCTTTCATGCAGGCAGAAGGAATCGAAGACATTGTAGCGAGCTTTGATTCTGAATATCATATCTCTTTGAATAAAGAAGTGATAGGCCAACTATTTGTCTCCTATTTTCAAAAAATGTTTTTCATTGATGAAAATCTATTTATGAGCTACGCAAAAACAGACAGCTATGTAAAAAATTCGTATCAATTATTAAGTGATTTAATTGATCAGATAGAAAGCAAATATAATCTAAAAATAGACAATAATGACAATCTTATTTGGCATTTGCATAATACAGCACATCTGCACCGTCAGGAACTATCTACAGAATTTATTCTGTTTGATCAAAAAGGGAATACAATCAAGAACTTTCAAAATATTTTCCCTCAATTTGTTTCAGATATTAAAAAAGGGATTGAACACTACCTAGAGACTTTGGATATCCATAGCACACCAATGAAAGTCAACCACCTATCCTATACTTTTATCACTCACAGCAAACATTTAGTGCTGAATCTTTTACAAAATCAGCCTAAATTAAAGGTTTTAGTCATGAGTAATTTTGATCAGTATCATGCAAAATCAGTAGCAGAGACACTTTCTTATTATTGCAGCAACAATTTTGAACTTGAGGTTTGGAATAAATTAGAACTATCAATTGATTCTTTAAAAGAATCACCTTACGATATCATCATTTCTAATTTTATTATTCCACCCATTGAGAATAAGAGACTGATCTATTCTAATAATATTAATACGGTCGCACTCATCTCCTTACTTAACGCAATGATGTTTATTCGCTTAGATGAGTGATTTAGACTATTTTGATAACAAAAAACCGCAATCTAGCGGTTTTTATTAATCTATGAGTGCCTTTTGAACATTAATTGTCTAACTTTGTGGGAGCAGTACATTATTTAGTACATATTCTTTCTCTTGTTTTTACAAAACTCTGAGCAAGCCTATTCAAACAAGCCATAGTAATCTGCGATGGTCATCTTGGCTTTCTCGTCTTTGTTTAAGTCCTGAATAATCTGCCCGTCTTTCATGACGATTAGTCGGTTGCCATATTTGAGGGCATCCTCCATGTGATGAGTAATCATAAGGGCTGTGAGGCGGTCACGATTGACAAACTCATTGGTCAGCTCCATCAAGGCTACACTGGTCTTGGGATCCAGTGCTGCAGTATGCTCATCCAGAAGTAAAAGTTCTGGGCGCTTGAGCGTTGCCATGAGCAGACTCAAAGCCTGTCTTTGCCCGCCAGAAAGAAATTCAATCGGTGTATCCAGATGCTTGTCCAGGCCATTGCCGATTTTCTCAATCGTCGCCTGAAACTCTTCCCTATAACTGTTGAGCCCACGGGGCGCCAAGCCACGCTTTTCACCTCGGAATTTGGCAATAAGAAGATTTTCCGCCACTGTCATCCGCGGAGCCGTTCCCATCTTAGGATCCTGAAAGACACGGGACAGGTACTTGGCCCGCTTTTCTGGTGAAAAATGAGTGACATTTTCCCCCAAGATATGAATGCTGCCGCTGGTTAGGGGGAGAGTTCCGGCAATGACATTGAACAGGGTTGACTTTCCTGCACCGTTTCCGCCTAAAATCGTAATAAAATCATGCTCGTGAATGTCTAAAGAAACATCATTTAGGATGATTTTTTCTTCATCAAAGCCGCTCTTTACAAGCTTGGTTGCATTTCTTAATTCTACAATCGCTGTCATTTGCTTAACTTGGCTCCTTTAAAGAATTTATTTTTAAGGGTTGGAATCATGAGACAGACGGCCAGAATCACCGCACTGTAGAGACGGAGATAGTTGGTATTGAAGCCGAGAGCGATGACGCCCCAGATCAAAAACTGATAGGCAATCGCACCGACTACAATAGTGATTAGCCGCTCTGCCAAGGTCAGACTCTGGAAGAGTACCTCGCCAATGATAAGACTGGCCAGACCGACAACAATCACTCCAATCCCACGGGAAACATCTGCATAGCCTTCCTGCTGGGCAATCAACGCTCCAGCAAGAGCAATCAAGCCATTAGACAGAATCAGTCCCATCAACTCCATACGGCCAGTATTGATACCAAAACTGCGAGCCATGTCTGGATTATCTCCAGTCGCGATATAGGCCTGTCCTAGCTTGGTATCCAAGAAAAAGAGCAGGGCTGCAATCACTAGACTGACAAAAATCAAACCAGTCAAGAGGTCATTGACTTCTCCTGAAAAGGGCAGAACATCCTGAATTTTACTGCTGCCTAAAAGCCCCAGATTGGCACGACCCATCAGCATCAACATGATAGAGTGGCAGGAGGTCATGACCAAAATCCCAGAAAGCAGAGTCGGAATTTTCCCTTTGGTATAAAGCATACCTGTCACGGCACCCGCAGCACAGCCCGCTAAAACAGCTGCTGCTGTTGCTAGAAAAGGATTGACTCCCTTGGTAATCAAGGTAACTGCCACCGCCCCGCCCAAGGGGAAAGAGCCTTCTGTCGTCATATCAGGAAAGCCCAGAATCCGGAAGGTCATAAAAATACCTAGACCTAGGACGGCCCAAACCAATCCCTGAGAAATAATGGAAAGAATCATAACATTGTCCTAACTAATTAAAATCGTTTCTCTATTTTAACATAAAAAAGGAGCCAATTTCAATGCCGATGCGCAGACAAAGAAATTGACTTCCCAACTATTCCTCAACAACTGTCATCCGACCAGTATCTACATCATAAACCGCTCCAGATATTTCTACATCAGCTGGAATCAGCGGTGACTGTCGCAGCAAGGCCATGTCCTCGCGCACACTTTCCTCTACATCTGTAAAGGGCAAAAAGTCCTGATTGCTGACATCGACGCCTAGTCCTTTATGAAGATAGGCCGTAAACTCCTCATTCTTGAAGGTCTGTGCTCCGCAGTCTGTATGATGCAAAACTACGATTTCCCGCGTTCCTAGCTGCTGCTGGGAAATAACCAGCGAGCGAATCATGTCCTCCGTCACCCGACCGCCGGCATTGCGCAAGATATGGGCGTCTCCTAGTGCCAGTCCTAGAGCCTGAGCCACGTGGAGCCTAGAGTCCATGCAGGTCACGATGGCTACCTTGGTCTTGGGCTTGATCGGCAGATGTGCCGTTCCATGCAGATCGACATAAGCTTGATTGGCCTTCATAAAATTTTCAAAATATGACATTTTGACTCCTGACTAATTATATTATTTGATATTCAAACGAATTAACCTTATCATACTAGGTTTTGGCTTTAGAACTTCCCTAACTTCAAAAAAGAGAGAACCTATATGAACTGCTCTCTGTGCTAGCTTTTATCACCCACTACAGTTGACAAAGAGCCGTGAGTTATAACTTCTTAAAGTAGCGAGCAACGGGCCATTGTTCAAAACCAAAGTTCTCATAGGTTTTACGAGCCGGTGCATGACCTAGATCACCACCCGTCTCAACCATGACCATTTCCATTCCTTTTTGTTTAATCTGATCACAAACATAGGTCATGAGCGCTTTTCCAATACCTTGACGCTGATATCTTGGAGCAACAGCTAGGATATAAATCTCACCCATCTTATCCTCAGGGTGCAAGCGAATGTGAATCCATCCGACTAATTCTTCCTCCAGAAAAGCTAACCAGGCAAACTGACTCTCTATTTAAGACTGCTGTTAGATCATTGATTTGCCTTTTTTCCCACCCTTGAGAATAAAAATTATCATAAACAAACTTAGGAACTCCTTTTTCCATTTTTGGAAAAACTGGAGACCAAGCTTGAATTGATAATTCTAAAACAGCCTCTTTATCCAATTTCTGATAAGGTTTTATAGTAATTGTCACTTTATTCTCCTAACGTTTCTTTAATCCGCCAAAAATGCCACGAACGAGTTAGCATCCGATGGTGCTAACAGCTAAATCATAAAGGCGGCCGTTGCCTTTTCAAGGCTTGATTGGCCTTCATAAAGTTTTCAAAATATGACATTCTTTCCCCTTGCTGGTACTTTGATATTCAAATAATTTTATATTATCTTACCATCTTTTCTGCTATTTGTCAGTTCTCGACTTTGTTACAAAAAAATAGGACAGTCAAATCCAGCATCTAGCCTGATCTTCTGTCCTAGTTTTATTTCTTATGAGCTTCTTGGAATAAACTTGCTGAGTGAGCCTGCAAAGGTTTGAAGATTGAGACTTTGAACATAGACTTCACCAGTACCTTGGAAGGTGTTGACCACTCCTTCACCTGTTCCGATAGACTGCCAGAAGCCATTTTCCAGATGGATGTTATAGTTCAAAGATTGGCTCCAAGCTACTACATGGGCATTGTCGATTGTCACTTCTTGGTTATGAAGTTCAATTTTCTTAATAGAACCAAAGGCATTAGCCAAAAGAGTGCCCTGTCCTTGGGTCGTCATAACGAAGAGACCGCCTTGCCCGCCAAAGATAGCCTTACCAACAGATTGGCGCTCCATGGTATAGTAAGCCGTACCATCAAGAGCCAAGAAAGCACCGTCATTTAGGCGATATTGCTTTTCACCTAGCTGAAGAGGAATGACTTGACCAGGAGCGTCTGGTGCCAAAGCAAGGTAACCATTATCAGACTGGGCAACAGCCTGGGTAATGAAGGTACTTTCACCAGAAACCATCGAACGCCCTACAGCCTTGACAAAACGTCCCAAGCCAGAACCGCTGGCATTGAGCTGGGTATTCAGGGTCACATTCGGCGTGTGGTAGACCATGCTGCCACGCTGGATAAAGACGGTTTCTCCTTGATTGAGCGACAACTCAACCAAAGGAAACTGCATATTACTATCCATAGAAAATCGCATAAGAAATACCTCCTTCTTATTATGACTTGATTATAACATTTTCATATATTTTGGACAAAGGAAAACTGAAGCATCAAAAAAGAAGAGACAACCTGAGTCTCTCCTAGAAATTTTCAAGAATTGTCAATATTCAGGTGTGGGCGAAGAACATTTGCAAAGGTCTCAATATTGAGACTTTGGATGTAAATTTCCCCAGTTCCATGAAAGGTATTAACCACTCCTTCACCAGTTCCCATGGACTGCCAGAAACCATTTTCTAAATGAATATCATATTCCAGCTCTCGACTCCATGCTACTACGTGGGCATTGTCAATCGTTATCCTATCATTATGCAGTTCGACCTTTTGAATCGAGCCAAAGGAATTTACCAAGAGTGTCCCCTGACCTTGGGTACTCATCACATAAAAGCCTCCTTGGCCACCAAAGAGTGCTCGACCTACCGACTGCGTCTCCAAAGTATAAGAGGCAGAGCCATCCATAGCCAGAAAAGCCCCATCATTAAGGCGGTATTGCTTTTCACCTAGTTCCAGAGCAACAATCTGACCAGGTACATTAGGTGCTAAGGCTAGACGACCGTTATTTGATTGAGCAGTTGCTTCAGTGATAAACACTCCTTCGCCAGAAGCCATAGAACGTCCTACAGCTTGGATTGCCTTGCCAAAGATTGATTGAGACTCTGCATTCACTTTAGCATTCAGGACAACATTGGGAGTGTGGTATATCATGCTCCCAGTCTGAATACGAACAGACTCTGATACATCTAAGGCAATCTCCGCCAAGGGAAATTGAGCATTATTGGTAATAGAAACATTCATACGATGATCTACCATGGTTGATTATCCTCCTAAAAAGTCTAGAAAAGCAACTTATAGATGTTTTCCAGACAAATCCTATTTTTTCTGGCAATATTATAGCATGCACAACAACTTTTCGCAATACTACTTTAATCAAGAAAATACCTTCTTTAAGACTTCCCCAATCGTCGTCACACCAATTACTTGGATATTGTCTGGAACTTTGAGGCCACTCAGAGAGTTTTTAGGAGCGTAGACTTTGGTGAAGCCCAGCTTTGCTGCTTCGTTGATGCGCTGCTCGATGCGATTGACTCGACGGATTTCACCAGTCAGGCCAATTTCACCGATAAAGCACTCTTGAGGATTGGTAGGCAAATCCTTGTAGCTGGAAGCAATGGCTACCGCTACTGCCAAATCAATCGCTGGCTCATCTAGCTTGACGCCACCAGCAGACTTGAGGTAGGCATCTTGATTTTGCAAGAGGAGCCCCGCCCGTTTTTCCAGAACCGCCATGATAAGGCTGGCTCGGTTAAAGTCCAGTCCAGTCGTGGTTCGCTTGGCATTGCCAAACATGGTCGGTGTCACCAAAGCCTGCACCTCAGCTAAAATTGGCCTCGTTCCTTCCATAGTCACGACGATGGAAGAGCCTGTCGCGCCATCCAGACGCTCTTCTAGAAAGACTTCACTCGGATTGATAACCTCAACTAGCCCGCCAGATTGCATTTCAAAAATGCCAATCTCATTAGTTGAGCCAAAGCGATTCTTGACTGCTCTCAAGATACGGAAAGTATGCTGACGTTCACCCTCAAAATAAAGCACGGTGTCTACCATGTGCTCCAAAGTTCGAGGACCAGCTAAGGTTCCTTCCTTGGTCATGTGACCAACGATAAAGGTCGCAATATTATTAGTCTTGGCCAGCTGCATGAGCTCAGCCGTCACCTCTCGAACCTGAGAAACAGAGCCTTGAACACTGGAAATCTCCGGCGACATCACCGTCTGTATAGAGTCAATAATCAGAAAATCTGGCTTGTTTTTCTCAATCTCCGTACGGATATTTTGCATATTGGTCTCGGCGTAGAGATAAAATTCACTGTCAATATCACCGAGACGTTCCGCTCGCAACTTAATCTGCTCAGCTGATTCCTCTCCGCTGACATATAGGACGGTGCCCTGATGAGAAAGCTGAGTGGACACCTGCAGAAGCAGGGTGGATTTCCCGATACCGGGATCCCCGCCAATCAGGACCAGACTGCCAGGTACTACGCCACCACCTAGCACACGATTGAACTCGTCCATTTCCGTCTTGGTCCGATTGACATCAATAGAAGTGACCTCAGCCAGCTTCATGGGCCGAGTCTTTTCGCCCGTCAAGGAAACACGGGCATGCTTGACCTCAGCAGCCTCTACTTCCTCAACAAAAGAAGACCAAGAGCCGCAGTTAGGACAGCGGCCTAGATACTTGGGCGAATGATATTCACAATTTTGACAGACAAAGGTCGTTTTTTTCTTAGCGATGGTGATTCTCCTTATTTTCTAATAATCCAAACAAAAGTTGATAAAACCTGACACACTTGCTCTATATTAGTAAAGCCAGCCTCTTCCAGCATGTCTGCAACTTCTTGAGTCGAGAGGGAATTCATCAAACCAGCTTGATTCTCATAAGTACGCTGAACTTGTTGCTGATTAGCTCCTAGCTCTGAAGCAAGTGTTTTCCAATAGCCCAGTTGCTGGTTGGAAAAAAAGCTAAGAATCAGAAGGCCACCTTCACTTAAAGAATCATAAATTTTTCGAAGAAATAAGCTGGGATTCTCAACAAACTGCAACACTAGCAAGCAAGAACAAATCTGATAAGCAGAAGGCAGCACTGCTTCTTCAAATCGATTATTAAGATACTCCGCTTGAGGCAGATGAACCTGACTTTTAAGCTCTTGTAGCATCGCCTCACTTGGCTCCACAACCGTCAACCCTGCCTCAGGAAATAAGGATGCCAAACCATTTAACTCATCCGTCTGGCTTGCCAAAGCTAACACCTTATCGACTTTTAAACTGGGTGCTAACCTGAGCAATACTCCTCGGAAAATCACATCTAGCATCACATCATAGCCTGGAATTTTCTGACGAATTTCTGTTGCATAGTCCTTGTTCTTAAATTCTTTCATATTTTCTTTTATCTCTAAATCCTTTTATTAAGATTCTTTTTACAACGAAACATTAAAACTTCAGTTCACATTCAACAAACTGGCAAAAATCAATCTGCTGATCAGCTATAAACTGGCGGATGAGCATGCGATGTGCTACAAGAGCCACTGTCTCGTAGCCTCTGTATTTACCTAGGGTACGTAAAAAGCGGGCTTTCATCTGCTCAGCCGTCTCATACCGGACAAGACTTCCAGCAGGAAGAGAACCATTATTTTCAAAAAATAACTTCCGTGCCTGCTCAAACTTTTCTGTCCCACTCTCATATACCTGCCATTCATGCAGAAAAGGCTCCACAAAAAGCGGCAGTTGGCGGTCTCGAATCAAATAGGAGGCCGTCTCCAAAGCCCGCGTCACAGAAGAAGAGATCAGAATTTCCGCCTGTTCCAGCAAAGGATTATCAGCGGCCTCTGTCGCCATCCGACGACCAGCAGCCGACAAGGGAGCCAAATCTAGTCCAAAGCCAGTATAACCAGCCTCTTCCAAAAGTGAATAATCTGGCTCTCCGTGGCGGATAAAAATGATTTTCATACTAATGTCCTCATAAAGTTATCCAATCTTGATTCCGCAATCTTGCCATTGCTTCAGTGTTTTAGAGAATTTCTTCTGGTTAGCAACTCCGATAGCGGACAAATCGATGGAAACCTGATAATTCTCCTTGACAGCTGCCAAAACGGAAGCCTTGACACAGCCATTGCCATCGATCCCAATAAACTCTATGCTTTTAGCACCGTTTCCCTCTAAAAAATCTTTTAAATCCGGATTGGTAAAACAAGAAGCCCGACGCTTCTCAAAGATGCGAGAAGATACAACCTGCAAACCAGTCGCAAATTTCTTCTTCCTATCTTTTCTCTCCCAGAAAAAACGGTTGAGAATATAGATAACCCGATTGCTGGGATAGCTGGCAATTTTGTCATTTACAGCCACAGTCAGTGCTTCATTATCATATGCTTTTCCTACAGCAACATAATCTGACTGCATATCTACAACTAATAAATAGTCTGACATTTTCTTACTCTATTTCCCTGTCGAGCCAAATCCGCCGGTCCGCACACCTTCCGCTTCATCTCCATCCGCAATTAGAAATGGTGCAAAGACAGCCTGCACTACACGTTCGCCAACTTCAAGGACGACTTCCTGATCCGTGATATTCTTCATTTGGGCAAAGATATGGCCTTCGTTTCCAGGATTGCCATAGTAGTCGCCATCAATGACCCCAACGGAGTTAATCAAAACCAGGCCTTTTTTACGAGGGTTGGATGAGCGATCGTAAAGATAAAGCACCTCGCTCGGCTGCATATAGGCCTTGACACCAGTCGGAACCAGCTTAATCTCCCCTGGCGCAATGATTGTGCGCTCTGCCACTTTCAAATCGTAGCCCGCTGCGTGAGCCGTCTCTCTCTTGGGCAACAAATCTTCATTTGTAAAGCTGGAAACCAGCTCGAATCCGCGAATTTTCATGCATTTCTCTTTTCTATTTTTGCTGTCCCTATTATACTAAATTCGCAAAGAACAAGCAAAAAAACCGCCAATTGGGCGGTTCTTATAGGGAGATTATTATGAAAAAGAAAAGTTTTAGGATTTCTAAACAAAGTTAGGAGGTCTTTGTTTATGTACTTAGTATAGAACACTTATCTTAAATTTTCCTAAAAGTAACTTAAATAATTTAAATTTATTTTTACAGCTCTTGCAAAAGGTACTGAAACAGCTCCAAGTTGCCCTTTTCTTCGTTTATTAAAAACTCCGGATGCCATTGAAGACCTATGATACGATGATTGTCAACCGATTCAATCGCTTCGATGGTATTGTCTCTGGGGTCAAAGGCTGTCGCGCGGAAATTAGGTGCCAAGTCCTTGATGCTTTGGCGATGGACCGAATTAATCTGGCTAGCTTGACCAAACAAGCGCTCCACAACGCTATCTTTCTCCGTGCGAATGGAGTGCGAAGTTCCAAATGGCAAGCCCTGCCAGTGATTTTCGATATGCTGATTAAGAGTGCCTCCAAAAGCAACATTAACCAACTGCAGACCGCGGCAAATAGCCATGACTGGCTTGTTTTGGCGCAGAGCTTCTTTCAAGAGAGCCAACTCAAACTCATCGCGAACAATATTGTAGTCGTCACTGTCGATGGTCTTTTCTTCCCCATAAAACTGCGGGTGAACATTTTGCCCGCCTGACAAGATCAGCTTGTCAATCGTTTCTACGTAATCCTGAACTAAACTTTTATCGCCAACAGGAATCACCATCGGCAGACCACCAACCATTCGTACGCCATCCACAAACTTGCGTGAAACAGAGGTGTGAATATTCTTTCCAGCTTCATCTACTGGACAAAGATTGGCTGAAATTCCAACAATTGTTCTGCACATACCGTGATTCCTCCTTATTTGATATAGTATATCTTACCACGCCTTTTCTCAGTCGTCCAATAGATTTTTTTAAAGCTGGTTATAAAAATTTTTTATCAGAATATGAAACACTATAAATCTCTTTTTTAAAATTTAGAAAAACATTTCAGAATTATCAGAAAATTATTTACTTTTGACAGAAATTTGTTATAATAAGCAGTGTAAAAACTCATGACTTGGAGGTCCCTATGAGAAAATCAAATATTCTTCTTGCCGCAGGGCTCACTCTGCTCTCTGTCGGCTTACTTACTGCTTGCTCTGGAGGCGGAAGTTCCCAATCCAGCAAAAAAATCTACAGCTATGTCTTTACGTCTGATCCAACGACTTTGGACTACATCCAGTCGGCAAAGGTGTCTACCCACGAGCTGACTACAAATGGTGTAGATGGCTTGCTGGAAAATGATAAATATGGAAACTTAGCTCCGTCTATCGCAGAAGATTGGACAGTCTCTCCAGATGGTCTCGTCTATACCTATAAGCTGCGCAAAGATGCCAAGTGGTATACCGCTGATGGCGAAGAATACGCAGATGTCACGGCTCAGGACTTTGTGGCAGGTATCAAACATGCTGCTGATGTCAAATCAGACGCTCTCCCTCTTATCCAAGATTCTATCAAGGGGCTGAGTGAATATGCAGCCGGTACCAACAAAGACTTTTCAGCTGTTGGAGTCAAGGCACTGGACAATCATACGGTTCAATATACACTCAACAAGCCTGAAACCTACTGGAACTCTAAAACAACATCAGGTGTTATGATGCCGGTCAACGAGGCCTTCCTAGAAAAGCAAGGCAAGGAATTCGGTCAGGCAACCAAAGCCGATTCCATTCTGTATAACGGTCCATTTATCATGAAATCCATTACTTCTAAATCCTCTGTCGAATTTGAGAAGAACCCTAACTACTGGGATAAGGACAAGGTCAAGATTGATGGTGTCAAACTGTCTTACTACGATGGTTCTGATCAAGATTCATTAGCGCGGACCTTTGGAGATGGCGGCTACAGTTTGGCAAGACTCTACCCAGCCACTTCCAGTTATTCCTCAATCGCTGAGAAATACAAAGATAATATCTTCATGACAGAAGCAGGAGCGGGTGTCGGTCTAATCAGCTTTAACATTGACCGTCAAAGTTATAACCACACTTCTAAAACCAGCGATGAACAAAAAGAAGCTACCAAAAAAGCTCTGCTGAACAAGGACTTCCGCCAAGCTCTAGCTTTTGCCCTTAACCGCGAAAGCTATTCAGCTCAGGTCAACGGAGAAGATGCAGCCAAGCCAGCTGTCCGTAATCTCTTTGTTCCGCCAACTTTCGTTCAAGCCAATGGCAAGGAATTTGGCACTCTGGTCGAAGAATCACTGGCTTCCTATGGTGACGAGTGGAAAGGTATCAAGCTGGATGACGGCCAAGACGGTGTCCACAATGCTGACAAAGCCAAAGCGGAATTTGCCAAAGCCAAGCAGGCTCTTGCAGATGAAGGCGTACAATTCCCAATCCATCTAGACGTTCCTGTCGCTCAGAATTCTACTAACTTCGTCAACCGCATGCAATCTCTGAAACAGTCATTAGAAGAGGCTTTAGGAAAGGACAATGTCTCTGTAGATCTACAGATGCTGGCTGAGGACGAAGCACTAAACATCACCTTCAATGCTGAAGCTGCTAGCCAGGAAGACTGGGATATCAACGGTCTCGTTGGCTGGGAGCCAGACTACCAAGATCCATCTACTTACCTGGACATTTTAGTGCCAGGTAACAGCACTCAGACCAGAACCTACCTTGGATTTGAAGACAAAGACAATGCTGCTGCTAAAGCTGTAGGACTAGATGAGTATAGCAAACTGGTCGAAGAGGCCGGAAACGAAACACAAGATGTTGACAAGCGTTATGAAAAATATGCTGCAGCTCAAGCATGGCTGACAGATAGCGCCCTCGTTGTGCCAACTATGAGCAGCAGAGGAGCAGCACCGTTCATTTCTCGGATTGTACCATTTACCAACTCTTATGCTCAGACAGGTACAAAAGATGCCAACTATCATAAATACGTGGAAATCAGTGATGAGATTGTCACGACTAAAGACTATCAAAAGGCCCAAGAAAAGTGGAAAAAAGAAAAAGAGGAATCCAATAAAAAGACCCAAGAGGATCTGGCTAAACATGTGAAATAATCACTACTTTGATGTTAATTAAAAATCCAGCAGGAACAGAAACCTGCTGGATTTTTTAACTTTTCTATCTAATATTTTAAAAGCTTGGTTGATTATCCAGCTGCAAAACAAACCATCTACTCAAACACAAACTGGTTATGATAAAGTTCTGAGTAGAAACCGCCGAGTTTGAGGAGCTGGTGATGATCGCCCTGTTCAATGACCTCTCCATCTTTGAGGACGATAATCTGGTCGGCATTGAGGATTGTCTTGAGGCGGTGAGCAATAACAAAGCTAGTTCGGCCAGCTACAACGGCTTCCATGGCCTGCTGAATCTTACTCTCCGTCACCGTATCGACATTAGAAGTCGCTTCATCCAAAATCAAGACTTGCGGATCCGTCAGCAAAGTTCTAGCAATGGAAATCAGCTGTTTCTGCCCAGTTGAGAAAATATTCTGGTCATCATCTACCAGGGTATCGTATTTGTCTGGCAGACTTTCGATATAGTCATGGATATGAGTCGCACGCGCAGCCGTTTCGACCATCTCCTGACTGGCATCCGGCTCACCAAAGCGGATATTATCCCGAATAGTACCGCTAAAAAGCACCGAATCCTGCAAGACAATGCCCACATGACTCCGTAAGCTATCCAGCTCATAGTCTCGAATGTCGCGACCGTCAAACTCAATGCTACCACTATCCACATCATAAAAGCGATTGAGCAGGTTCATAATGGTCGTCTTACCTGAACCAGTAGGGCCAACAACAGCCGTCATCTTGCCCTTAGGGGCTAAAATAGATACGTCTTTGAGAATAGGCTTGCCTTCTACATAAGAGAAGTCCACATGCTTGATCTCCACGGAGTCTGTGAGCTCTGTGAAAGCAGGCGCATTCTCTGGCCGGACTTCCTCTGGTGCATCAAACATCTCCTGAATCCGGTCAGCCCCTGTAAAGGCCAACTGCAAACTGCCCCAGCTGGCTGCAATCTGGATGATGGGCTGATAATACTGCTGGGAAAACTGAGTAAAAGTAGTAATCAGGCCAACTGCAACAGCCGTTTCAACATTAGGATCGCTCAGTAAGACAGCCGATCCAACAAAAATAACAATGGCTGTATTAATCAAATTCATCCCGTTCATGATAGGGAAGAGAAGGCCTGAAAAGGTCCGGCCTTTAAAGGTTGCCGAGCGTACTCGGTCATTCTGCTCAATGAAACCTTTGATGACCTCCTCCTGCATCCCCTGAACGATAACAGCTTTCTGACCTGAAATAGTCTCGTCCATATAAGCATTGAGGCGGCCGACTTCTTTCTGCTGAAGATTGGTGTACTTCCGAGCCAGCCTAACAATGACCACTAGGAGAAGAAAAGCAACCGGTGTGCTGGCTACCGTTATCCAGGCCAATCTAGCATTTTGAACAAACATGATAATCACGAGGCCCAGATAGAGTAAGGCATTGCTCATCACCTGGATCATACTCTCATTTAGAGCCTGCAGGATGTTGTCCAAGTCGCTGGTAAAGCGCGACAGAATATCTCCATCCTGATGGCGGTCAAAGAAAGCAACTGTCATTTTGGATAGCTTGCCAAACAGGCCCTTGCGCATCTCATTGGTCGAATGGGCAATAACTCGGGTCATCAAAACCATGTAAATTAAGCTAGAAACAGACAGGCAGACAAAGGACACCAATACACTGCCCATGACACTGCCAAAAGTCGACAGAATCTGATCAGTCTCACCCTTCTCTGCAAAAGCACGTCCCAACTCAACCAAATGCTGAACAGCCTGACCGACATAAACCGGAAAAAGGACCTGAAAAACAGTCGCTGTTATCATCATCAAAAGGACAACGACAAAGGATAATTTGTAACGCTTAAAATATTGCCAGAAAAATGCAATCGTCCGCATCTTAGTCCTCCTTTCCTTTCTGAGTTTCGTAGATTTCACGGTAAACATCGTTAGTTGCGACCAATTCCGTATGCGTTCCTTGGCCAATCAGCCGTCCTTGATCCAAGACAAGAATCTTATCTGCATGAACGACGGAGCTAATCTTTTGAGCAATGATAATTGTCGTCGTTCCTTGCAGCTCTTTATTCAAGGCTTCTTGAACCAACTTTTCTGACTTGGCATCCAAGGCTGAGGTCGAATCATCTAAAATCAAAATATTGGGATTGTTGACAACACCTCTGGCAATGGACATCCGCTGCTTCTGACCGCCAGAGAAGTTGCTGCCACGCTCCTCCACTGCACTGTCAAAACTCTCTTCCATACGGCTGATAAATTCACTGGCTTGGGCAATACGAGCCGCCCGCTCCATCTCAGGCAGCGAAGCGTTGAGCTTGCCCTGACGGAGATTGTCCGCAATGGTCCCGCTAAATAGAATCGCCCGCTGCAGCACGATGGAAACATTTTTACGAAGCGTTCCCTGACTAAGCTTTCGCAGATCCCGGCCGCCAATCTTGACAGAACCTTCCTGCGGATCAAAAAGACGGGGAATCAGCTGGGCCAAGGTAGACTTACCAGCACCTGTCGCACCGACAACGCCAATCATTTGCCCCGGCTCAACCTCAAAGCTGATATCCTTTAGCATCGGCTCGTCATCATTGGGATAGGAAAAAGTCACATGCTCAAAGCTGAGGCTTCCTTCTAGTTCTTCATCTGGTGAGTCTGGGAAAGTCATAGCTGGCTCCGTCGCCAATACTTCCTTGATCCGACGGATAGAAATGATCCCCCTCGTCACGCCATTCCCCAAGAAACCAACCATAATGATGGTGAAAATAATCTGGCTCAGATAACCGATAAAAGAAGCGATAGAGCTAACCAGTCCTGGCTCCGCCTGAATCATGCCAGATAGAGTCCAGATAGCCAAGTAAACAGAGCTGTAGCCGACCAACATCATCAGCGGCTCAATGATTGAAAAAGCGTAGCCAATATAGAGATTCTCTGACAAAAGTTCATCAGACACCTGACTGAACTTATGAAACTGGTCTTCCTCCCGAACGAAGGACTTGACCACTCGCACACCACGAAGATTTTCCTTGGCAATGGCATTAATCTTATCCAAAAGAGTCTGGAATTTCTTAAAACGAGGACCCATCATCCCCATCATGACAGCCGTTAGACCAGCTATGAGCACAATCAGCAAGAAGATAATCCACCAAAGAGAGGGCATGGTCACAATGGCCAAGATGACTGATCCGATAAAAAGAATGGGCAGCCGAAGGAGGATTTGAAAGAGCATCATGGTCACATTTAAAATCTGATTGATGTCATTCGTCATCCGCACGACTAGATTACCAGCGTTGAATTCCTCGATATTGGCATAAGAAAAGGTCTGAATCTTGCGGAAAGTCTCCTCGCGGAGATCTGATGAGACAGCCTGGGCAATGTAAGCTGCCAAGGTCACATTAATCCCTCCTGCCACCAGTCCGACAAAACCGATGCCAATTAGCCAGCCGCCCATACTGTAGATGGTCTGGCTATTTTGCTCCTGCAGAGCATCTAAGATGTGCTTTAAAAACCAGGGCAGTAAAAGAGAGCTGGCAATCATCAGCGAGGTCATCAAAAGCGAACTCAGGGCATACCATTTATACCGTAATAGACTTTTAAAAAACATGCTTCCTCCTACTTTTTTCATATTTGACTTAGTTTCCTTACTATATCACACATAAAAACAATGTCAAGCAAGAAATTTCTTATATTATATGGTAAAATGAGATATAGACTCTAAAACCGATTTAAATTCAGACTCGGAATTTCATCATAAGGAGAAGATATGGATAAACAACGAGTTGCTGTGATTGGTCCTGGTTCTTGGGGAACGGCCTTATCACAAGTGTTAAATGACAACGGACATGAGGTTCGTATTTGGGGAAATATCGCTGAGCAAATCAACGAAATCAACGACGAACACACCAATAAACGCTATTTCAAAGATATTGTACTGGATGAAAAGATCAAGGCTTATCATGATCTGGAAGAAGCTTTAAAAGATGCGGATGCTGTACTTTTTGTCGTTCCTACCAAGGTAACCCGTCTGGTAGCCAAACAAGTAGCTCAAGCTCTGGACCACAAGGTAAAAATCATGCACGCCTCCAAGGGACTGGAGCCCAATACTCATGAACGGATTTCAACTATCCTGGAAGAAGAAATCCCTGCAGAGCTACGCAGCGAGATTGTCGTTGTCTCAGGTCCCAGCCATGCTGAGGAAACCATTGTACGCGATATTACCCTGATCACCGCTGCTTCTAAGGATCTGGAAACAGCTAAGTATGTGCAGGAGCTCTTCAGCAATCACTACTTCCGCCTATACACCAATACCGACGTTATCGGAGTGGAGACTGCCGGCGCTCTGAAAAACATCATCGCAGTCGGAGCTGGTGCTCTCCATGGACTAGGTTACGGTGACAATGCCAAGGCAGCTATTATCACACGCGGTCTAGCCGAAATCACGCGTCTAGGTGTCAAGTTAGGAGCCAATCCTCTGACTTACAGCGGCCTATCTGGTGTCGGTGACCTGATTGTCACAGGGACTTCTGTCCACTCCCGCAACTGGCGGGCCGGCAATGCTCTAGGACGCGGCGAGAAGTTAGCTGATATTGAAGCCAATATGGGCATGGTTATCGAAGGAATTTCCACCACCAAGGCTGCCTATGAACTGGCCCAAGAGCTCGATGTTTATATGCCGATTACACAGGCTATTTATAAGGTTATTTATCAAAACTGTAATATCAAAGAAGCCATTTATGAAATTATGAACAATGAATTCAAGGCTGAGAACGAATGGACTTCGTTCTAATAGAAAGGAACTGATTATGTCAAAAGTTAAGAAAGCCGTCATCCCTGCAGCTGGCCTCGGAACCCGCTTCCTTCCAGCTACTAAAGCTCTGGCCAAGGAAATGTTGCCGATTGTCGACAAGCCAACCATCCAGTTTATCGTTGAGGAAGCTCTCAAATCTGGAATTGAAGATATTCTAGTTGTCACAGGTAAGTCAAAACGCTCCATCGAAGACCACTTTGACTCAAACTTTGAATTGGAATACAACCTCAAAGAAAAGGGTAAAGACGACTTGCTCAAATTGGTCGATGAAACCACTGGTATCGGTCTGCACTTCATCCGTCAAAGCCATCCGCGCGGACTGGGAGATGCTGTCCTTCAGGCTAAGGCTTTCGTAGGAAACGAGCCTTTCGTTGTCATGCTGGGCGATGACCTTATGGACATCACCAATGATAAGGCTGTGCCGCTGACCAAGCAATTGATTGATGACTACGAAGCTACTCATGCTTCTACCATCGCTGTCATGCAGGTCCCTCATGATGAAGTTTCCTCTTATGGTGTGATTGCCCCTCAAGGTGAAGGTGTCAAAGGTCTCTACAGCGTGGAAACTTTCGTCGAAAAGCCAAAGCCTGAAGATGCACCGAGTGATTTGGCTATTATCGGCCGCTACCTGCTGACACCAGAAATTTTTGAAATCTTGGAAAAGCAAGCACCAGGTGCTGGAAATGAGATTCAGCTGACCGATGCGATTGATACTCTTAACAAGACGCAGCGCGTGTTCGCTCGCGAATTTAAGGGCGATCGCTATGATGTCGGTGACAAGTTCGGCTTTATGAAGACTTCTATCGACTACGCCCTCAAGCATCCGCAGGTCAAAGACTCCTTGAAGCAGTATATCATTGACTTGGGTCATACGTTAGAGAAAAAACAAAGTAAAAAATAATTGATTCAAACAACTAACTTTGAAAATAAAATTTTAGCTATAAAAAAGAGGTTCCCAACCTCTTTTTTTGATATTTCATCAGTTATTTTCTAAAGATTCATTAAATCAAGGAATGATGAAAGCCAAGAAAAATCAGAAGGGCAGCCAAGGCTAGATAACCAAATAGGACTAGCCAGCGCTGAGTAGGTTTAAAGGCATTGCTTGAGCTTTTGACAGGAAGAATGACCGCGCAGAGTATACCACCAATCAAACCACCCAAATGCCCAGCCAGACTGATGCCAGGCATGAAACTAAAGATGATATTGACCACAATCAAGGTCATATAAGACTGCCCCAGCTGCTGAATATAGCTGTCGCGAACGACATATTGCAGGGTCACGATAGAGGCAAAAAGTCCAAACAAGGCTGTAGAGGCTCCTGCTGACAGAGTATCCGGACTGAAAAAGAAGACAAAGATATTTCCCATCAGGCCTGACATCATATAAAGCAGAAAGAAATTTCGCGAGCCAAAAATATCTTCTGCCTGCCGTCCAATAAAATAAAGAGTAATAACATTTACCACAAAGTGCTCCAAGCCAATATGCACAAAGATAGCAGAAAAGAGGCGCCATATCTGAATGGGATTCATGATAATAGTTGGAGAATACACTGCTCCAAATTCAAAGACCGTTTGTGCTTCAGCATAAGAAAAGCCACGTAAAATAAGCATCCCCACAAAGACAAGTGTTGTCAAAATTAGCAAAATACTGGTCACAGGATATTTTTTATCATAGATGTAGTTCATAAGTCAACACTTCCTTTACTGCTATATCGTGATAATCGGGTTCAAAATCAGACTGTTGAAAACTATAGATGCTGCTGATAGACGCTCCAGCAAAATCAACCAGATAACGGTCATAGTAGCCGCCGCCGTAACCAATCCGAAAGCCTTGAGAATTGAAGACCACACCCGGCACATGAATCAGATCAATCTCCGTCTTCTCCACAGCCTCTTCGCTCATCGGCTCCATAAGGCCAAAAGAGCTCTTTTGCAGGTGGCTTTCATCATAATCCACAAATATCATCCGACCTTGGCCATAGGTTTTGGGCACTAAAACCCGCTTACCATCTAACTGAGCCTGCTTGATAAAGGCTGCAGTTGAGACTTCATGTGGCATAGAAAGATAGGTAGCGATAATCTGAGCTTTTTGATAAGCTGCTGAACTGAGCAAGTGCTGGGTCAGCCAGCTATCTGCCTGCTCTTTTTCTTTTCCAGAAAGTTTCTTCATCTGGTTCAGTACAGTTTGTCTCAGCTCTTTTTTCATGCAGCTCGTCCACCTTTTCCTTATCTTTCGTTGATTTTATAATCTAGGAACTTCCCAATCTTTTCAATAGCAAAGGGCAGTGCTGCCTCATCCGGTGTCATCTTGGGATGATGAAGGGCGTAGGGACTATCCACTCCCAGCCAGAACATGACGCCCTTGACCTTACTGAGCAGATAGCCGAAGTCCTCGCCTGTCATAGCCGGCGCAATATCAATCAACTGCACTCCTTCTTCCTTCTGGAAAAAGTCCATCAATTCGTCTGCCAGGTCAGGATGATTTTCTACAGGCAGGTAGCCACCTTGTTTAAGCTCCAAGTCCAATTCCAGACCGAAACTTTGGGCTAGGCCTTCTGCTATTTCCCGTAAGCGTTTCTGGGTCAAGAGGTTCATCTCCTGAGTCAGAGTCCGAATGGTACCATGCAAAAAGGCCGTTTCTGCGATGACATTGTTGGTCGTGCCAGCATGGAGCGAACCAAAGGTCACAACCGCTCCCTCAATAGGATCTACATCGCGGCTGACAATGGTCTGCACCTGGGTAATAAAGTAGCTAGCCGCCACCAAAGCATCATTGGCTTCATGAGGAAAGGCCGCATGCCCCCCTTTCCCCTTAAAGGTCAGCTTGACTTCACAGGTACCAGCAAAAAGCGTTCCTCTATTAGTGGCAATATCGCCAACTTTGAGATCCGGCCGCACATGGAGGCCGTAAAACTCATCCGGCAGCCAGTCGCCAAAGGCACCATCTTCATACATAAGCATTCCGCCAGCTTCATTTTCCTCAGCAGGCTGAAAGAGAAAAAGCAGATTGTGGGTAGGCTGAGTGCTCACAGCTTGTTCCAGCAGACCTAGAGCCACCGTCATGTGCATATCATGTCCGCAGGCATGCATGCGACCTTCATGAGTACTGGCAAAGTCCAGTCCTGTATCCTCCACAATCGGCAAACCATCAATATCTGTCCGCCAGCCAATCGTCTTATCTGGTGAACTTCCCTTGATAAAGACCAAAATACCAGTCCGCCAAGTTCGGATTTCCACAAAGTCTAGACCTGCTGTCAGTCCATCAATGACCTGCATCAGGTAGGCATGAGTCTTGTATTCTTCCAGACCGATTTCTGGTATCTGGTGTAAATCACGGCGAATTTTCAGATAATCAAGCATTGTTTCTTTCCTTTAAAATCTTGTTAGACCAGTTAGAGCGTTGAGCCGCACCCAATCAATTCAAATTTATGCTATTTTTAAAGAGTACGCAGAGCGTCTTCCAGAGCTGTCTTCTGCTGGGTCTTCTCGTCAATGGTCTTGATAACTCGTGCCGGAACGCCAGCAACCACTACGTTTTCCGGAACATCCTGGGTCACAATCGCACCGGCCGCAACAACGGAACCACTGCCAATTTGTACACCTTCGATCACAACCGCATTGGCACCAATCAGCACATTGTCTCCAACCCGAACTGGCTCAGCACTAGCAGGCTCAATGACTCCCGCCAGAACAGCACCAGCACCGACATGACTGTTTTTGCCGACAATCGCTCGGCCGCCCAGAATAGCACCCATATCAATCATGGTCCCAGCACCAATCTCCGCACCGATATTGATAACCGCCCCCATCATGATGACAGCATTGTCGCCAATTTCGACTTGGTCACGGATAATAGCGCCCGGCTCAATACGGGCATTGATATCGCGCTTGTCCAAAAGCGGCACCGCTGAGTTGCGGGCATCCTGCTCTACGACATAGGTCTTATTCTCCTCTAAGTTCGCTAGGAGCGGCTTAATTTCTTCCCAGTCTCCAAAAAGAACATTGCCTAACTTCACAACAGACCAAGGGATGGATCCGTGCAATTCTCCATCAAAGGTCACCTTGACCGGAGTTTTTTTCTTGGCATCAGCGATAAATTTGATAATTTCTTGAGCGTTCATTTTAGTAGCAGACATAGCTTTACCTCTCTGTTCTTTCCATTTCTTTATGTAGAGAAAGATACACTCTCTCCTAGCCATCTAATATTTATCTATTATAACACAATTCAGAAGTTTAGTTTGTACTTTCTTAGAACGATATTATTATTCCCTATTCAGAGGATTGAATATTTTTTAAATGACGTCTCCTATCTTTATCCTCTGCAAATTCCAAATGACAGTGGATTCTATCTAACATAGACTCAGATTAATGTCCCTTGATTCCTACTTTGTAATAAGTATTTGGAAGCTCCAAATGTTTTAGGGCACCCTAGATACCCGATTGTGATAAGGCCCATTGCGATTGGTTCCATCTATTCCTTAGACTTTTACTTCCCCAACGCCTTTCTGATACTCTCATCAGGATTTTTTTTAGTTCTATTTTCGCAAGCCTCTTGATTTTTAAAGAAGATTCTGGCGTTTCTGGTCTATCTTCTCAGACCGTGCTAGTCAACAAACTTTTTAGACGGTAAAGCCCATTCACTTCGTCAAAATACAAAGAAACAGTCATATTGTCTGTGGTTGAGTAACTTAGACTAATTGAATTAACTTGCCCCTTAACTGATTTAGAAGCATAAATAGTCTTAGGCATCCCCAGTTCTGCTATGGCCTGTTTTACTTCCAATCCTTCTTGCTTATCTTGAGGGATAAGAGTTCGGTAATCATCGACCGATTTCGTAACTGGCCCCCAAGCATTACGGAATAGTCTAACGTATACTAATGAGAGCTCTGTTCTACCCTCAACATCCCTAAACCTTAAGGTAATATCTCCTTTCTCTCCTATTAATTTATATGTCAGTTCAACTAATTGGCTGCCTTTAACGCTATTATCTATGCTACCGGAACTAGCTTTTCCATACTTCTCGACAACATCCTGTGGAAGCACATTAGGTTCTTTCATCGTTTTTACCATCTGTAATATATCTTCTATTTGGAAGTCTATTTGTCGATTCTCTTCTATAAGGTCAGAATAATCTTCAGTCAGCTTCTTTATGTTATCTTCTGATTCATTCTGAACTGTACTAGTAGACTGCTCTGATGACTGATTTCGTACTTGCTTGGACCTTGGCCACGTATATGATACAAGGATTGCAAAACAAGTAATTAGCACTAGACCTGTAGAAATTACTAACAAAGAGGCGTATCTAGACTGACCTAAACTTGATATAAGTTTAGGTTTTCGATTCTCAGCCAACTTTTTTTGCTGTTTTTCTTTAGCTGTAGCCTCAAAGACTTCCCCTTGAGGACTGCTATCAGAGAACACACTAGTTGCTTGTTTGTTTAATCCTGGCTTCTTTGACCATTCCCGTTGAACTTTCCGTCCTCTTCCCATGCTCTTCTCCTTAAATAAACCAAATTCCTATTTTTTCTAGCAATTATTTTTTCAAAACAAAGAATACCGTCTGCCTACTTTTTCAAAATCTGACAAATACTATCCATTCAATTAAAATGAACCTTGGTCACGCAATAGAGAATAGCTTCAGTTTTCCCCAATAATAAATACTCATAAGCGTCTCCGATTATTGCCTACCGATACTTTTCGCTCTCAAGGTATCTAACATCAGGTGATATGTTTTTCGTAAAGAAGATAGTCACCAGCCTGAGAAACGGTGAACCAAAGACTTACATATTTCCCATTCTCCAACTTATAAAAAACATTCAGCTTTTGACCACTCTCGCCACCGGAATCAATTTCTATGTATTTTGATAGGCCAAACTTCTCTAAAATTTCCTGATAGCTAGTTCCATCTTCGTTTTGAAACTCTTTACCAAGGACAAGATGTTCAAAATCTTCCTCTTTTAGATCTGTTCGGCTTTGAGCATGTTGCGAACTAGCAAGATTATAAGAATAAATACCTGACAATTGATATTCATTATTTATTTTTTCAAAGTAGAAAGACAAACGCTGCCGCGGTTCTTCTCGAGAATAGAAAAGACTCATGCGCCCATCAGTCTGATTCAGGAAAGGAGCTAGATTACCTGACTGCGCTTTACCAAATTTCTTAACAATATCCTTGGGTGTTAGTCCAGACCCGCTTCGCTCATCAACATCACTTTTTTTCTGTAGTTGAAGCTGACTAATATCCTCATAAGTCCAGTCAAAATGATTGTTCCCTTCATCCACATATTCATCCAATACTCTCTGAGGGGATAAGAAATATTCAAGCTGTTTCACCAAATAAGGAACTGATAAAAGCAAGAGGATAGACAAAAAACCTACTGATAACCACAGCACTTGTTTATTAACAAGCATACGTCCAAGAATTCCTTTCCCGTCTCTCTTGACCTGAGTAGAGCTCTTGTTTTCCACCCTATTCTTCGCAAATTCTTGGTACTCTGCTTCAGTAATAGCTAGATTCTGTTCTCCTTGAACTTTTCCTGCTCTCTTCTGACCCTGTTGAAATTTAGTTTGACGCTTCTGACGCAGACTCTCCCAGTCTTTTCTTGCCATCCTTCTCTCCTTTATGAACCAACTATCATCCCCAAACAAATAATTCTAAACCATAGAATAAGAATCTTCTTATCAATAAACATACTTCCGAGTCAGTCGATAATCTCCTGTCTTTGATAAGGCAAAGTCTAAGTAAAGATAGCTTTTATTCGTCAGCTTATATTTGAGATAGACAATCGTTCTGTCTTTATAGTCTACAGACTTGTTGATAACTTGTGGCAAACCAAAACGCGACACCACATCTGGAATGTGGGCACCTTGTCCAAATTCGTCTGCTTTCAAGTCCTGGAAATCTGCTTCAGTCAGCGTTTCTGAGCCACTTGAGTAAAGCGAGCTGCTCAGTTGGTTACCACGGATTGTGCTCAGTCGGTACTTGCCATCAATTTTTTTAAACAAAAGGCTAGCTGTTTGTTGTCCACTCGATTCACTATAAAAAAGATAAAGTGTATCATCGCTACCGTTGTTATTCTCTCCTCCTGAAGTTGCCTTCCCAAACCGTTCGATAATTTCCTCAGCAGTTGGGGCGTCTTGTCCACTTACTTGCTGCTCAGATGAATAGACTTGAAGAGCGAGAACATCATCAAATGTCCAAGTGAAGTTAGCTGCTTTCTTATCAACATAAGCTGTCGCTTCTTGAGAAGTCTCATCCTCGGGAACCTCCCATGAGCGAGACGATGCTTCCGAAAAAGAGTAACTCTCACTTGCCTCACTAGAAGACCAACTAGATTGATAGGTGTTGCGTTCCTGGCTTCCCTTATTTGAAGAAACATACCGAAAAATAGAAATAAGCACCAATATCAATAAAAGAATTGCCCCGCTTCTCCAGACCCACTTAAAATTTCTTCTTCGCTTCTCTACAAACTCCCCTTGCTTCCAATTATTTTTTGTTTCAGATTTCTGCTTTCCTGTTAGTAACTGTCCTGATTCTTTCTTCGTTTCATCAATATCAGGGCTTATTTGAGGTTGTCGCTGATCTTTCTTAGCTGACACCGATTTGCCTCCTGTAAATTTAGCCTTGTGCTGTTGTCTCAATGACTCTAAATCTCTTTTTTTCATCCATTCTCCTATTGTATTTTTTATTTAAACTCTATGTTTTTAGCACCTTGAACAAAATTAGCTTCTACATCGAGCGCTAAGTGTTTGTTTCTCCTGCTCCATCCTCTAAACCAGGACTTTTTTCTAATATATAATCTTGAGAATCAGAGACTTCAAAAGAAAGATTAACTATTTGGCCATCAGATAACTGGTAACTAATAGACACTTTGCTAGAAGATATGTAATTTGTATAGATAGAAAGACTATCTGGCAATCCCAATTGACCGACAACTTCTTGGTAGGATTTCCCTTTCTCTATACCAGAAAAATCTTGACGAGTTAATTGAGAATTTCGATTTGGTAAACTGTTGCTGCTAAGATGATGACTGAACAGAGAATCTAATTTAGGCGTTCCCACACTACCGTAACTAGAAAAAGAAATTGAAACCGAAGCATTTGATCCTGCATCAGGATAATCTAAATTCAGTGTTATTATTTGATTATCATAGTTATGTTCCCTCCCAGATTTTGCTTTTCCTAACTTAGCAACCACTTCATCTACTGTTAAACGAGAGGCAGTTCCTTTAAAATCCGTAAACAAAAGTGCGATATCATCATAAGTGATATGAAATTGATATTCTTCTCCAGCAATCAATTCTGAACGATTGGTAGAAGTTAAATCCTTTTCGCTGTTAGATGACGTTCCCCCCTGATAAATATCAAAAGAATCATTATAAATATTGTTTGTTTTAGAACTCGGATAGGAAACTAGCCCTGCAGCTCCTAGTCCTATGAGTAACATGAAAAACGCCCACATAAGTTTCCAACCCATAGAACTATCCGAAGAAGACTCCGAATTTTCCTTCCAAAAAGTCTCATTCTCTTCTTTTTTAGCGAGCTCCTCAGCACTAAATCTCGGACGAAGCTCATACTCTTCTGCTTCAGATACAAGTTCTGAGTCTGGACGACTAGTTTCATCCTTAAAATAGAGTGATTCTTTCATCTTAGATTTCAAGGATTCTAAAGCAAAAATAAGGCGAGATAACTCTCTCCCCCTCAGGTGCAAGAAGTCATCTGACTCAGCCGTTGAAACTCGTTTAATCTCTGTTTCAGTTCTCAAGCCGTCTGGAGTCTCTGAAACATCCTGATAGCTTAACTGAGCTCCACTATCTTTGTCGCTTACATTAATTGCTGTATTAGAAGAGGGTTCATTGTACTCAATGTTTTCTACAGATTTTTTGGATGGGGATACAGAATGATTGACGCCCCCTCTTTTAGGCTGAACCTTGTTAAATTTTGATTTATGTTCCCGTCTTAAGGCTTCCAGATTTCTTTTTTCCATATATTCTCCCAATCATATTTTTTTAACTAATCAGCATTAATAAGATAGCATTTGTCATTCATTTCGATAGAACTACTCGGAAAGACAGACACTAACTTCTCTTTCTTCAATAAGCTAAAAATACTATATCTGTATCAATAACTTTTTTAAAATATCATTTACTCTTTAGATTATTTTGCAATAAAATAACTGATATGAGACTTAAAATGAATAGTCCCTTTAACATCTTAGTTCAGACTTTCCCTAAAGACTCTGAAAAGGCAGTTCTTCGCTAAGATAATCTTGTTCCAGTATATCATATTTTGAACAGGTTTAGCTCTAAATCTACAAGGAAAAAGGCACGAACTTCCGTCCGTGCCCAACAAAGCAATTCCAAACTATATACCAACAATATTATTTGATCTTTCGTTCAAAATGTTCCCACTGTTGGCATCAATGGTCATTTTGATCTTTTGCGTACCGTTCAGAGTTTCCAGCTTATGAGACAAGAACTCCTATTCATTTATTCTATTTAGAAAGATTACTCAATAGATACTGTCCGTTTTCCTGACGGATAAAAGTCAAAGTTATCTCCTTATTTGAAGAGGTTTCATAGTTTACAAGCATCTTCGGCTCTGATTCACCATCCCCATAAACTGAGATATGTTGATATTCTGGGTATTCCTTGATTACTTCTTTAAAGGAAGAACCACCCTCGCCTGTTTCCGCATCACCCGTCTTTAAGTTCTCCGTAATCTGGCCAGATACCTTTTTATCATAGTCGTCACTACCGGGCATAATACTCATACCCTGAAGATGGTAGCTGCCATCCTCGTGTTTCATAAAGGTCAGAGTGGTATAACTAGAGTCAGGTAACCAAGACAATGAGAGCCCTTCTTCCTGAAACGTCACACTGCTGGCCAAGCCAAAATCTTTGACTACTTGTTCAGGGGTCAATCCTTCATCATCCGCACTAACAATGCTCAGCTTTTCAAGGTCTTTCACTTCCCACTCATACACATCCTCTTTTGACGGAGCCACAAAAGAAGCAACATCGCTTTGATGTCCCTTTCGAGACAGACTTGGCACACTTCCCCCACCCATAAAATCATTTAGGAAATAGCCGCCAAGACCTCCTAGCAATAGTCCCGCTGCCAAACCTATTCCTAAAAATCCTATCAGCTTGCCCGTACTATTTTTCTTTGGCTCTGGACTTGGCTGGGCAGCGAAGTTTGCAGCTTGCTGTGGTCCGGCAAAGTTCTGACCAGCTGGATTAAATCCCTGAGGAATTGCTTCTTGAAAAGCAGGATTTCCCCAATTATCCTGCTGAGGCATCTGCTGCTGAGGAGCATCAAAAATTGGTTGCTGAACACCAAAATCTTGATTAGGATTCGGCATTTCAGGACTGCCCCCTTCTACTGGGAGAGGCTGCCCCTCTGTTGAGTTAGCTACAAATTGTCCTGAGTCTGATGACTGGACTTGCTGCGGGTACGGAGCCAATCCTTCTAAAGATTGTTCCTGCGGTTTATTTTGTTCTGACATCGTTTCTCCTTTTATTATTTGAGTTCTATTTTATTTATTGGCAGTAGTGGACAAAAGATAGTTTCCGTCCTCCTGCTGAACGAAGAACAACCTATAAGTACCATCATTAGGAGCGTCATAAGCCGCCTCCATAATGGTTTGACTAGTATCCTCACTAAAATCTTCATCTACACGAATATAGATACTCCTCGGACTGCCATATTCCTTAAAAACTTCCTTATAGGAAATGCCGTCCTTACCAGTCTTTGCATCGCCTTTTTTCAGTTTTTCAAAGTAATCAGCCGCCATCGCTTCGTCCTCAGCATTATGCTTGCTTCCTTCAAAGCGAATATTGTAGATATGAAGGCTATTCAGATAGAAACCATCTTTTTTCTTCTCGAAATGCAGAGAAGCGGTTTGATCTGTATAATAAATCGGCCACTCTTCCTCATCATCAGAAGTTTGAAACGTTCCCCACTCTAAATCCAGACTCTTGCTAGAGATCTCCTCTTTTAAGGCCTTGCCATGCTTATCGAGAATATCTTCCACAGAAGTACCATTCGTATCTGTCTGAATAGTATTGAACCGTAACTCTGACAAACTATCAATATCCCACTTGAATTCAGTAGTATCTGGGTCAATGTACTGATCTGATTGATCTCTCTTTGATGCTCCGGCATCAGCCAAAGGATGCAGCACAGGATATTCCCCTTTGATAACATCCGCTACTCCCATTCTATAGCCCCAGATTCCCCCTCCGATTAGTCCAAGACCAAGAGAGAGCAAGGCTCCGCCTATCAGGATTCCTTTCCAAGATTTATTCTTGGCCAAAGGTGGGGTTGGTCCCTGCGGACTGAAAACATGGCCTTGCTGAGATTGAAAATGTCGCGGAATTCCTTCTTCTGGCCGAACATTCTTTGACGATTCAAAAGAATGCTGTGATTGCTGTTCTGTCAATCTTCTTTCCTCTTTCTTGTTTATTTCCAATAGTTTTATCAGTTCTCTTTTAATAACGAAATGCTTTGAAAGCAGTCAGTCACAAAAGATAAACTAAATAACTAAAAACTTACATTTCCTCTGACTTTATATATAAGAAATTTCCATCTGGCTGGCCTACAAACAATAGGTATTCATAACCATCTTCTGTTTTATAAGTTACCTCAGCAATCAGACGGTTGGAGATAATCTTATTATCTACGTCACGTTCGGTTGCGATGACAATTTCTGACGGAACAGGATGCTTCTTCAGGACCTCTGATAAAGCTATTCCTCCTTCACCCGTTTCCTTGTCTCCTTCTTTCAAACGTTCAAGGTCTTTGGGAGATAATACGCTCCAATCTGTCGTTTCCTTCCCTTTTCTATATTCTTTAAAAGAATCTCCAACTACCACTTGTCTCAGATAGTAGTTCTGGTCAACTTTATCAAATTGAAAAGAAATATTTTGCTCCTTATCCCTGACAGAAGGGCCCCATCGGAGTAACAGACGATTACGATCATATTCTGCTGAACTAGCCAAGCCATAAGTTTCAACGATTTGATCAGCCGTCAGGCCTAATCCCTCATCATTTGTATAGCTCAACCGTCCCAAGTCTTTCAAAGTCCAATTAAACTGAACCGACTGCCCGTCTGTAGTAAAGCTGTAACTCTTGTCTTTAGCTTCTTCCTGAGCCTTACTCAGACGCTTAATCCTTTGTATATCCTTATTTGTCTGCGCCTGCTTGCCGATAAAATAAGCTGAACCGCTACCAATCAAAAGACCAATTATAAGAGCAAAAACTGAAAGTCCTATGACTTTTCCGATATTGCCTTTCTTATCAGGTAATTCTTGCGACTGAAGCTGCTGGAAATTCCCTTGCATTGGCTGGCTAGTTTGATTTTCTTGCCAAGCCCCTTGCACTTGACCTTGTCCATCTTTATCTGACATGGTTTTCTCCTTATAAATTTTGTTGATTTGTCATATTGCGAAAATATTGAAAAATAATGACAAATTTTACAATATTATAACATAAATTATTCTTCCAATCAAAAAGGGAGTGGGAAAGAACTTCAAACAAGTTAAAAAGTTCGTCTTCCCACCCCCGCACAGTTGATCAGGCAATCTTTGGGGCTTAAAAAGCGAAGGAAGATGCCAATCAACCACTGCGTCATCTATTTTTTCTAATTTAGACCCAAAAGCCTGGACTTTTGCCCAGGCTCTGAATCAAGTTTTTAGACTCTTATTTTTCTAGTATTCTTATTTAGATATTTTATCCTACTTGAGCTACTTCAAAAATCTGAATGGTAGAGCCTTTTTCAATTACTACTGCTTGGTCTGCTGCGACATGGAGTGTACCAGGAAGGCTCCCCTCTTTTGAACCATCAAAAGAAATCGTGATATGGCCCAGTCCAGTTAAATTTTTTTCTACTACATTTCCCACGGAACTAATCGAATATTCCTGATTATCTACCACCAGCTTGCCGCCTTCTAGTATTGAACCTAGCAGATTTTTGTTATCAATCTTAAAACAATACTCTGCTAAATCTTCCGGTGCTTCTTCTCCAAATAAAATGAGCATATTGGCATCTTGAATCATATTCTGAGCTTCAGGCCCTACTTGAATTACTTTAGCTTCAAAAATTTTCTTCATCTAATTCCTATTTATCCTTTCTCTAATTTGTCTTAAACTTATGCTTATAGATAAGTTTAACATAATAGTTGCTCTGTTTACGTGCATCTATCAAAGGTCTATTGATAAAGACCAATACTAGCTATCCAAGCTACTAGCACCCGCGGAACACCATTGAGAAAGCGTGAATAAAGCACAGAAGGGACACCAACCTCAACTGTTTCAGACTTGGCTTCAGATAGACCGAGTGCTACAGGAATGAAATCACAACCGTTTTGAGTGTTGATAGCAAATATAGCTGGCAGAGCCATTTGGGGCGGAATATTCCCTTTTCCGATTTCGACTCCAATTAAGGTTCCGATAATCTGACTGATAACAGCTCCGGGGCCTAACAAAGGAGATAGGAATGGCAAGGAACAGATAAAGCCAATCAAAATGAGTCCCCAGATGTTCCCCGCTAGGGGAACCATTAATTTTGCCAGCCAATTTCCAACACCTGAACCTTGAATAACCCCAATCAGCAAGGAAACAAAGGCCATGAAAGGAATGATTGTGTTGAGCATTGTTTGGATGGCTTCACGAGCAGCCTGGTTGAAAGTCGCAACGACCTTCCCAGCGCCCATCCCAATTCTTGCTACAATACTTGTTTCAGCTTTTTGCTCTGTAATTTTTTTACTAGTATCGTAAGTTGGCTTTTCTGTTACCACAGTTGTCGCTTTTTCGTCTTCATTAGCAGCAGAAATTTGATTAAGGCCAACTGCTGACACATAGATTTCCTCGGTGATATATTGTGCTAGAGGGCCACTTTTCCCTGTAGCGACAATATTGATTGTAGGGATCCCCTTTTTAGGATAAATACCGCAGCGAAGAGTACCGCCGCAATCCACGATTGCTAAAGCAATTTCCTCATCAGGGATAGAAGTTTTAAACCCGTTAACAGCTTCCATACCGGTCAAATCAGCAATTTTATCTACAATATCTGGCTTTTCTCCGCCGCCAGTGATATAGATAAATTTATGCTTAGCCTCACTAGGTGTAATGACCAAAGGGCCTCCGAAACCACCATTTCCTTTAACAACTTTTATACTCTTATATGACATAATTTCACTCTTTCTATCAATCAAATGTTTTACTCAAGGTAACACCTTGCTGTTTTGCAACATAGGCAGTCGTAAAATCTGTTACCCATCCACCAACAAAGTTCATGATAATTCCTACAAGCATGTAACGGATTGCCAGGTCCATCTGACTTAAACCTAAAGTTTGAATTCCTGTCGCAATTCCCATCCATACAAACAATTCCCCAGGATTGATATGTGGGAATACACCATTTGAAGTATGGCAGAACTGCATCTGAGCTGCTACAAAACTAGGTTTATAATATTCTGGCAAGAAGCGTCCCATACTGATCGCCATCGGATTCCCCAGCATAAAGGCTGAAATGAAAGGTAAAATCATATAACGGCTAACAGGATTTTTGGCAGAAATCTTAGCCAAGGAATTGACCTTTTCTTCTCCCAAGAAAGCGATAAGGGTATTCATTGCAATCAATAGCATTAAGACAAGCGGTACAATATTTGTCATCCAGCTAATAAAGGTTTCTCCACCTAATTGGAAGAGTTTCATAAAACTCTCTGCAAATTTTGTAATGTGATTCATAAGGAACTCCTTTTCTTATTTTTTTTAAATAACTGTTTAATAGATAATTGTAAGTAATTCGTATAAAAGCCGAATCCCAGAAAAGAATCAGAAGAACTTGTCTCTTTCTCAATACCTGCCTCATGCCAAAGATAGACTTTTCTAGCATCTTCTATGACTGATTGCATCAACTTATTTTCTTTTCTCACAAGAGGATTATACTTGTCAAAATAATGGATGTCTTCTCCGACATAATCATCCATATTTTGAAAACGCGCTAAGATTGTTACTCCTTGCATTTTGCTAGCTTTAAGAACCCGACCGTTTTCATCAACCGCGAACATGACAATCGTACCGGATTTTATTCTTCCGGACTTCCTGCCAATCGCTACGCGCCCCAGTTTTCGGAGCATCGTATAGGTCTTATTGAAGTCTTTGAGTTGCTGCCAGCCGAGGAACATTTGAAATATATAAGCTGCCATGACAAACACAGCGAAAATTATTAGCGAATTCATTAAAATACTCCTTTGCTCTTAGAAAATGATAGAAACTCTGTCTCTGTTTCTACAGCCCTCAATGCTTCTTTTAGAGAAGGCTCTCCTGCAATTCGAAAAATATCGTCATACAATTCCAGCAATTCACTTTCCATTTTTCTTTCAATTTCTGAGGGTATGGCGACTAGAAAGATAAATTCAATCCATTCATCTCCTTTTTGATAAGGCTCTTCTAGTTTTCCGAACATTAAAATAGTCTTTGCATAACCCTGGTTAATTGTATGGGGGAAGGCAATTCCTCCACCAAAAATGGTTGATTGCTTTTTCTCCCTATCAATTATCCGATTTCTAAAACCTTCATCAATCATCTGAAGTTTCTCTAACTCTGCAACCATATTTAGCAAGTATTGCTGATAGGTTTTTTGGGGGCTCAACCGAAGAAAACGTAAGCTGACTGTTTCTAGATTTTTTTGATGAAAAGCATTGGCCCTCTGCCATTCTTCCTGCAGCCATTGATCATCAAAAAGATGATTAACTTGAATGACTGGAGATTTAGAATCTTTATATTTTAGAGGAACTGTCGTAAAAATCGCGAAATAGTCCTGATTCAAATCCACATTAAAATCCTCTTCAGAATACTGAGTAATGTCTACATCATTTCCAAGGACTCGTCTGAGTTGCTGAATAATCATCGTAGCAGTTCCTCTTCCTGTTGTGCAAACTACAGCTATCTGCTTGCGAGAACCCTTTACAGCAGAATTTTGCTTTCTTAAAATCATTTCAAAATACAAAGCCAGATATCCGATTTCAGATAATTCCAATTCAGAACCAAAAATTGCAGATAGTTCTTCTCCAGCTATTTTTGCCATTTCAAAAGCAAAAGGATATTGAGTTTGAACCTCGCCATGAAATATATCATTAGCTTGCACATGGAAAATCAGTCGATTGATTAAGGGGCCTAGATGAGATTTGATTTCTTCAAATAATTCTTCATCATCAAAGTGAACCAACATTGTTTCTTTGACTTTCTTGACAATCCCTTGAAAAATCTTTGCAAGCTGTTCAGATTGATAAGATGTCTTGCTTAAAGTGTCAATAAAACGGACATTAAACGGAAAACACAAAAAGTCTATCTCAAACTGACTGAGGGAAATCTTATAAGTCATTTCAATATGATAGATTAATTTCTCAGCTAAAGGTGTCTCTGTTAAATCATTCCTATAGTAAGGAATAGGACAATTCAACACTCTAGATGTATGAATACGCTCCACCATAATTGAAATGGTCTTTCGAAGGAGTTCCTGTGTTTCTTTAGGGATTTTATAGTCCTGGACTAGCGTCTCCAGAAAAGAAGATGTTGCCTCAGTGAGTGTCCTTCCTTCAAAGTAAGGAGCCACTTGGTGAATATAGAGCAAGCGCAAATTCAGCTCGCTCCCCAAGACCTCCAGCCCACGGTTGGGCTTTCCTGAAATAGTGATAGAGTAACTCTCTGCCAAAGATTTTACTTGTTTTAAATCCTTATTAAGGGTACTTCTACTAACACCTACTTCCTCAGCCAAGTCGTCAATAAGAAGAGGGGAGGTTGACTCAATTAAACGTTTTAGCAAATAGGCAATTCTTTTACTGGAAGAATTGAAGTCACTCTCCTGTTTTAAACTACCAGATAAAATCCTTTCCAACTCTGTATAGTCATACACTTCTAACATTAACTGATCATCTTGTGCGATAATCTGGATATTAGGAGCCAAAACATCATTTAATTGTTGGATACTCTTTTGCAAGGTTTGCAAGCTAATATCCAGTTCTGAGCGCATATCTACCAAGGAATAAGTTGGCTGCGAGACCATTTTATCTAAAATATTATACCACCGATTTACTAAGGTCAACTCTCTTCCCTACCTTCATTGTTTTAACCGCGAGTTTTACCTCCGGCAATATTTGTAGTGACACCTGTTATATAGCTAGAACGGTCTGAAATATAGAACGCTACAAGATCAGCTACTTCCCGTAGTTTCCCACTCCGTCCCAATGGAGTCGTTGAAGTTGAAGCATAACCAGCTCGAATATCTTCTACCGTCTTTCCACGGGTATAAGCAAGAGCTTCCTCGTAAGAAAGAGTTCGAAGACCCGTAGCTTCCATAATTCCTGGAGCAATTCCAACCACACGTACACCATGTTTCCCAAGCTCTTTCGCCCATGAACGAGTATAACTATAGACTGCCGCTTTCGTTGCAGCATAGGCACTTTGTCCTTCAGAACCTTCCAAGCCTGCTTCTGAAGCCATGTTCACAATTACACCTTTCCCATTTTTCACTAAAATACGTCCTACTGCCTGACTAACCAGATACAAACCTTTTTGATTAATCATTGTTACTTTTTCGAACGTCTCATCGTCCAACTCGTAAGGACCTTTAGGATTTTCTGCATCGATTAATAATCTAGGGACATTAATCCCCGCATTGTTGACTACCGCATCAATATTGCCAAATCTTTCAACTATTTTGGCAACACCCTCTTCTACTTCAGAGCGAGAAGTTACATCAACTTTTACAAATAATAGATTCGGGTGACGCAAATCGTTGTCGCTAAGATCAAAATTCGCTACATTGACTCCTAATTCCAACAATTCTTCGACGATTGCCTTACCGATCCCAGATGACGCACCCGTCACAAGAACTGTTTTGCCTTTAATGTCTAACCAATCATTCATTTTGATACCTCTCAAATTTTATTTACAAGGCAATTATACAGCGCTTTCATAAAAGAATTAAGACACTCTTTTTTTCACTGTTCAAAAAAATAATAAACTAATTAAGAGGCTTGTACTAAAAAATCCACAAGAAATGAACTTGTGGATCTTTTTATATTCTAAATGAACTCAAAGCATATGAGAATCAAAGGCGTGCATTCAACTCAGCACCCAGCTCTTCAAAGCCTGGTTTCCCAAGAAGAGCAAACATGTTTTTCTTATAAGCCTCAACTCCTGGCTGGTCAAATGGATTGATACCATTCAGGTAGCCAGAAAGAGCAATAGCTAACTCAAAGAAGTAAATAGTATAGCCCAAAGTGAACTCATCTTGCTCAGGCAGGGTCACAAACATATTTGGCACTCCGCCGTCTGTGTGAGCTAACAGCACTCCATCTGTTGCTTTCTTATTGACAAAGTCAACATCTTTTCCTTGCAGATAGCCAAGGCCATCCAAGTCTTCTGCTAATTCAGGAATCAACACATTTTTGCGAGGCTTATCTACACGAATAACTGTTTCAAAGAGGATACGAGTTCCTTCTTGAATAAATTGCCCCAAAGAGTGCAGGTCTGTTGAGAAGTTGGCTGAAGTTGGGTAGATACCTTTTTGGTCTTTACCTTCTGACTCACCAGCCAATTGCTTCCACCATTCTGAGAAGTATTGCAAAGATGGTTCGTAGTTAGCTAGAACTTCTGTCAGATAACCTTTACGGTACAAGATATTGCGTACAACTGCATATTGATATGCTTCATTTTCAGCCAACTTATCAGAAGCATAAGCCTTGCGAGCAGCATTTGCTCCTTCCATCAACTTGCTGATATCAGCCCCTGCAGCTGCGATTGGCAAGAGTCCCACTGCTGTCAATACTGTAAAACGACCACCTACACTATCAGGCACTACAAAAGTATCCCAGCCATTAGCATCTGCTTCAACCTTAACTGCACCTTTAGCGCGGTCTGTAGTTGCATAAATCCGTTTATTTGCTTCTTCCTGACCATACTTCTTAACCAAGAGTTCTTTGAAGACACGGAAAGCAATAGCAGGCTCTGTTGTTGTTCCTGACTTAGAAATAACATTGACAGAGAAATCTTTGTCTGATACATAGTCTACCAAATCAGCCAAATAGCTTGAAGAGATAGAGTTTCCAGCATAGAGGATCTGAGGTGCCTCGCGTTCTTCTTTGCTTTGCAAGTTTACAAATGAATTATTCAAGAAATCAATAGCTGCACGAGCTCCTAAATAGGAACCACCAATACCGATTACGATCAATACCTCACTATCAGATTGGATTTTAGCAGCAGCCTTTTGAATACGAGCAAATTCATCTTTGTCATATTCTTCAGGCAAGTTCAACCAGCCAGTCATTTCTGCCCCAGGACCTGTACCATTTCGCAGAGCAGAATCTGCTGCAGTCACTTGAGGCTGCATATAATCTAGTTCATGTGGTGCTACAAATTTATCTAATACCTTTGAGTAGTCAAATTTAATATGTGTCATGTTTATCCTCCAATTGTTCTTTTCTTTTATGATAACGCTTTAAGAAAAAATAAGCAAGTGCTTTTACTATTTTAAAACGTTTACATTTTTTATTATATACTATTTTTCTAAATAAGCTAATCCTAGGACATGACTGAGAGCAATCGTTTGCATTTATCTTATGAAAACAGGGTTAGCTATTGCCATTTCTTCCGAATAAATTCTTTATAACGTTTTACTAAAAATAAAAAAGACCAGCATGTAAATTCAACTGCGTCAATGTCTCTAAACTCATCTTCCTCCTTCGGAGTTGATTCGTTAAGAGCAATAGAAAAGAGCACACAGCTTACTTCGCTTAGGGCTGCTGGATTCCTCCCCTGACCCGCTTCACGCAAAACTGTTGCTCCACTAATTAGTATAACACAAACTTTTGATTTTGGCTAATTTTATTTTTTCCTTCTCTGTCTGAAAAATTCCTGCATAATTTGAGCGCACTCTTCTTGGAGAACACCTGTCTCCACTTCTACTCGATGATTCAGACGCTCATCTGTCAAAATATCATAAAGGCTGCCAGCTGCTCCAAATTTCTGATTTGCTGCTCCATAGACAACGTGAGGAATGCGCGCTAGACCGATCGCTCCGCTGCACATGACACAAGGCTCGATGGTCACAAAAAGCGTTGTATCAAGCAAGCGCCAGCTATTTTCGTGCCGATTCGCCTCTTCGATAGCCATTATTTCCGCATGCATAACAGCCCGCTGCAGCTCCTCACGTGCATTGTGACCGCGGCCGATAATCTTTCCCTCTTTAACCAAGACACAGCCGATGGGAATTTCATCATAAGCTAGGGCAATCTCCGCCTCCTTCAAAGCTTCCCGCATAAATGCTTCTTTTTCTTCAATCGTATAATTCATCATTATCTTTCTAAATCTCTAGTCGTCTATCCCATTATACCACAAGCCTGCCGCACTTCTCAGAAAAAGTAAAAGCCACCACTAGGGTGACTTTCAGGAGATTATTATGAAAAAAGTTTAGGATTTTTAAACAAAGTTAGGAGGTCTTTGTTTATGCTGTTAGTATAAAATATATATCTTAAATGAGTCTTAATATGAAATTTTCTTACAAAAAAGCACAAGAAGCAATTTCCTTGTGCTGACTTTTTTATAAATTTGACCAGACGCTTTCCAAGATGTTTGTCTGCTCGCGGCCAGGACCGACTGAGAAGGTAGAAATACGAACACCAACCAACTCACTCACTCGGCGAACATAGTTGCGGGCATTTTCTGGCAAGTCTTCCAGACTGCGAACACCTGTGATGTCCTCTGACCAGCCTGGCAGCTCTTCGTAAATCGGCTTGCAGCGCTTGAGCTGTTCTAGGCTAGCTGGATAATGGTCAATTCGCTGACCATCCAAGTCATAGGCTACACAGATCTTGACGGTATCCAGACCGCTCAATACATCGATGGAGTTAAGCGAAAGATTGGTAATCCCTGACACACGGCGGCTATGGCGCATAACAACCGAATCAAACCAGCCTACCCGACGCGGACGGCCAGTGGTGGTGCCATATTCGTGGCCGATATCACGAATGCGGTCACCAACTTCATCGAAAAGCTCTGTTGGGAATGGTCCATCTCCAACCCGACTGGTGTAGGCCTTGCAGACACCGACTACCTTGTCAATCTTGCTCGGACCAACACCGGAACCAATAGTCACTCCCCCCGCAACTGGGTTAGATGAAGTTACAAATGGATAAGTACCTTGGTCAATATCCAGCATAACCCCTTGAGCCCCTTCAAAGAGCACTCGCTTGCCCTGATCCAGCGCATCGTTGAGGATAACAGAAATATCGGTCACATACTGCTTGATTTGCTGGCCATATTCATAATATTCTTCAAAAATATCATCAAAGCTGATTGCTATACTATCGTACAATTTCTCAAAGAGGCGGTTTTTCTCAGCTAGATTCCGCTCCAAGCGCTCTCTGAAAATATCTTTATCCAAAAGGTCAGCAATGCGGATACCGACACGAGCAGCCTTGTCCATATAGGCAGGGCCGATTCCCTTGATTGTCGTCCCGATTTTATTGTCACCTTTTGCTTCTTCCTGCAGACGATCCAACTCGATATGGTAAGGCAGGATGACATGCGCTCGATCAGAGATACGAAGGTTGTCTGTCGTCACACCCTCTTCATGCAGATAGTTCAATTCTTTGACCAGAGATTTAGGATTAACCACCATTCCATTTCCTATAACAGAGATTTTTTCTGGGAAGAAAATCCCTGACGGAATCAGGTGCAGCTTGTACTTCTTGCCATCAATCACGATGGTATGGCCGGCATTGTCACCACCCTGATAGCGGGCAATCACTTCGGCATTGGCTGAAAGGAAGTCTGTAATCTTCCCTTTTCCTTCATCTCCCCACTGGGTTCCTACAACAACTACTGATGTCATAATTTTGTCTGAGCTGAAGCAGCTCTTCCTTTCTTGAAAAGCAGGCAGGAATCTCACCTGCGATTATATTTTATACCTCATTATATGAAAAATTTAACAATTTTTCAAGATGGGACCCATTCTTGATTTGCTTTTTCCCTTTTGAAAACGAATTAAATTTTCACAAAATCTGTATTTTCTGAAATTTAGCAGTTTATTAAAAATAAAAGTTCGGAATTTTTGTAAAATCGTAGCGGAAATTTGTTTTCTTTTTCCGTTTGTAATAGACTAAAATTACTACCATAGGACGGTGAAACGATGACGATTAATCAATTACTGCAGAAACTGGATACAGCAAGCCCTATTCTCCAAGCGACCTTTGGTCTGGAGAGGGAAAATCTGCGGGTGACAACTGACGGACACTTAGCTCAAACTGCTCATCCGAGTCAGCTTGGTTCCCGCAATTTCCACCCGACCATCCAAACAGACTTCAGCGAGCAACAACTGGAACTAATTACACCTATTGCTCACTCGACTAAGGAAGCACGGCGCTTACTGGGAGCTATCAGCGATGTGGCAGGCCGCTCGATTGACCAGAGTGAACGCCTCTGGCCTCTGTCCATGCCACCGCAGCTGACTGAAGAAGAGATTGTCATCGCCCGCCTGGAAAACGAATACGAACGCCACTATCGAGAGGGGTTAGCGAAAAAATATGGCAAAAAACTACAGGCCATCTCCGGCATCCACTACAACATGGAGCTAGGAAAAGATCTGGTCACTGCTCTCTTTCAGGTCAGCTCCCACCATTCACTCAAGGACTTTAAAAATGACCTCTATCTCAAGCTGGCTCGAAACTTTCTGCGTTTCCGCTGGATTTTAACCTATCTCTACGGGGCAGCCCCTTTGGCAGAAGCTGGTTTCTACAGTCAGGACATTTCCCAGCCTATCCGCTCTTTTCGTAACAGCGACTATGGCTATGTCAATGAAGAGAATATTCAAGTATCCTACGCTTCTTTGGAGCAATATGTAACCGATATTGAAAACTACGTTCAGTCAGGCGAGCTCAGTGCTGAAAAAGAATTTTACTCAGCCGTTCGCTTCCGTGGACAGAAGCACAATCGTGCCTATCTGGAGCAGGGTATCACCTATCTGGAATTTCGCTGCTTTGACCTCAATCCCTTTGACCATTTAGGCATTAGCCAAGAGACCTTAGATACTGTCCATTTCTTTTTACTGAGCCTGCTCTGGCTAGATGATGTAGAAAATGTTGATGTAGTATTAAAAGCTGCCCATGACTTGAACCAAAAAATTGCTTGCAGCCACCCGCTGACTGCCCTGCCAGATGAGGCAGACAGCTCAGCAATTCTCCAAGCCATGGAAGAGCTCATCCAGCATTTTGAACTGCCAACTTACTACCAAAACTTGCTTGAGCAGCTTAAGGAGGCACTACTAAATCCTCAGCTAACCCTATCTGGTCAGCTCCTGCCTCATATTCAGCAGGATTCCTTAATAGCCTTTGGACTAGAAAAAGCAGAGGAGTATCACAGCTACGATTGGACAGCTCCTTATGCCCTCAAAGGCTATGAAAATATGGAATTATCCACTCAGATGCTGCTCTTTGATGCTATTCAGAAGGGGCTGAATGTCGACATCTTAGATGAAAACGATCAATTTCTCAAGCTTTGGCATGGTCACCATGTGGAGTATGTCAAGAATGGCAATATGACCTCCAAGGATAACTATGTCATCCCTCTGGCCATGGCCAATAAAACGGTCACTAAAAAGATTTTGGCTGCAGCTGATTTTCCCGTTCCGGCTGGAGCAGAATTTTCTTCCCTAGAGGATGGACTGGCCTACTACCCTTTGATTAAGGACCGACAAATTGTCGTCAAACCTAAGTCAACCAACTTCGGACTGGGCATCTCTATCTTCCAAGAACCAGCTAGCCTGGAATCTTATCGCAAGGCTTTAGAGATTGCCTTTTCAGAAGACGCTGCCGTCTTGGTGGAGGAATTCATCGCTGGAACGGAGTACCGCTTCTTTGTCTTAGACGGTCAGTGTGAGGCAGTTCTCTTGCGAGTGGCGGCCAATGTCGTAGGAGACGGTCGGCATACCGTGAGAGAATTGGTTGCCATCAAAAATGACAATCCTCTGCGGGGCAGAGATCATCGTTCACCACTCGAAATCATTGAACTGGGGGTCATTGAACTACTCATGCTGGACCAGCAAGGCTATGGACCAGATGATATCCTGCCTGCTGGAGTCAAGGTTGACTTGCGGCGCAATTCCAACATTTCTACTGGCGGAGACTCGATTGATGTCACAAACAGCATGCACCCATCTTATAAGGAACTCGCTGCGGACATGGCAAAGGCTATGGGAGCTTGGGCTTGTGGCGTTGACCTTATCATCCCTGACAGCTCTGCTATTTCCACAAAGGAAAATCCCAACTGTACCTGCATCGAGCTCAACTTCAACCCCTCTATGTATATGCACACCTATTGTGCTGAGGGGCCGGGACAAAGCATCACCCCTAAAATACTTGCCAAACTTTTCCCAGAAATGGACTGATAAAACATGAATCGCAGGGAATGCCCTGCGATTTTTGTTTGAATATTTGAGAGAAACGAAGAAACTTTCGTTTTAGAAATGACGCTTGCTTTATTGATAGGAATCAAATGTCTTTTTGAATTAAGCAAATATAAAAAATGGTCTCAATATATAAAATCATTTCAATCTTTATCCTTCAAAAACCAGCTTTTATGTTAAAATAGAGATATCACATTGAGAAGAAAGAGCAAAGTCCATGTCGAGAAAAAAGGATGATTCTAACCAGCAACCAGAATGGTTTAGCTGGATTTGGATACTTGTATTTGTATTTGGTTCTGGAGCTGTAGCCAGCTATCTAATTCCCATAGCTATTCTGGGGGCTATCGGTTACGGAATCTATCGCCACCAAAGCCAGAAAAAAGTTCGGATTGAAGCAAAGCAAGCCAGCATTGGCCGTATTGAAGATTTGAAATCAGAAATTGGTCAGGCTGACCGCCGCATAAAAAAATTGGAAGCCTACCAAGAAGATGGGGACCAAGAAAGCTATCAGAATTTAGCTCTAGAAATTCTTCCCCAGCTAACCTATATCAAAAATGCTGCTAACGACCTACGAGGAGAAATTCCTGCTTCAGTCTACCAGCGGATCCAGACCAAAATTCGTACCGTAACCGATGAAATTGATGAACAACTGAGAAAGATTGAACGAGAGAAAAAACGAAAAGAAGCTCAGCCTAAGAAAACTAGTCTAGAAGAGCTAGCCCCAGAATTGGTCGCTACGGTTCGCAATATTCAGATTGACCATGAGGCCATTCTTCAAAAAATCTCTCAATCCGAAAGCAATAATAAGGAAGAGCTGACTGCCATTCATCAGTCCCAGATGGAGCACTACGAAGATATTTTAGAAGGTTACCTCAAAATCAAAGCTTCACCCAAAGATTTTTACAATGCAGAGGAGCGGCTAGCCAAGGCCAAAGCAGCTATAGAGCAGTTTGACTTGGACCTAGACGAAGCGCTGCGCCAATTAAATGAAGCTGATTTGAGGGACTTTGACATTAGCCTGCGCATCTTAGATAAAGAAAAGCACACAGACACCGGCTTTTAAGCTAGATAAACCAAAGGAGAAACTATGAGCCAAGAATTTAATTTTGATATTGATAAAATTGCCAATAATGCTATCAGCAAAAGCGACAAAACAACAGAAATCATCGAAGCCAACACGACTCAAGAAAATGGTCAGCTAACTTTTCTGGAAAAGCTGACTCCTGAGCAACAGAGTGCGATTACGGCTAAAGCTCCGCAGCTGGTGGATAACTTCGTATCAGACCAAAATGCCTTGCTAGACTTTGGCCAATCTGCTGTAGAAGAGGTCAACGGTACTGTCAATCGTATCTTAGCCGAGCAGAAAAAATTACAAATTCCCCAGGTAGATGAGCTTTTAAAAAATACCAACAAAGAACTCAATGGCTTTGTCGCAAAATACAAGGATGCTCAAGTAGCGGAACTGGACAAAAAGCCTAATTTCCTGGAAAAACTCTTCAAACAGAGCAAAAACACCCTTCAAGAATTCTATTTCGACTCACAAAATATTGAGCAGAAAATGGACGGCATGGCTGCCACCGTCGTCAAGCAAGAGGATGTTCTGGCTCGCAATATTGTTTCTGCTGAAATGCTGATCGAGGACAATACCAAATCGATTGAAAACCTAGTCGGAGTTATTTCCTTTATCGAAGCTGCTCAGCAAGAATCTGGCAATCGAGCGCTCAAACTGCAGGCTGAAGTCGCTCAGTTAGATATGACAACCGTTGACTACCAAGTAAAATCGCAAGAATTAGCCCGAATGACAGAGGTGGTCAATACCTTAGAGCAGCAACATACTGAATATGTCAGCCGCCTCTATGTGGCTTGGGCGACGACTCCTCAAATGCGTAATCTGGTCAAGGTTTCCTCTGATATGCGCCAAAAACTTGGAATGCTCCGCCGCAATACCATTCCAACTATGAAACTGTCTATCGCTCAGTTAGGCATTCTCCAGCAATCCATGAAGTCTGGTCAGGTAGCTGACGCCATCTCTAATGCGAATAACGCTGCCCTGCAAATGCTCGCCGAAACGAGCAAGGAAGTCATTCCTCAACTGGAGCGGATTTCCCAAAGCCCTACTATCGCTGTTGAATCTGTCACTAAGCTGGCAGAAAGCCTCGTCGCACAAAATCAAGGCATTATCGAAGCCATTGATAAAGGACGAGAAAAACGCGCTCTGCTAGAAGCCACTGTTATCCAATCTGCAGAGACCATCAACAACTCTGTCAAACTGCGTGATCAAAAGATTATCCAAGCCCTGTTGGACCAAGGCAAGGAAGCCCAGAAAGAATTAACTACAGAATAAACAAAAGAGCCTAGATGGCTCTTTTACTGTTTTACTTTTTTAATGATCAATACAGTCCTGTCTTCCGATTATCCCTTTAAAACAAGCAGCTTTCCAGCAGTTCTTTATTGCGCAACTGGGCTAACCAGTTATCAGGAATCCCTTCCAAACCATAGATGATACCAGCCAAGCCGCCAGCAACTGCTGCTACTGTATCAGTGTCATCGCCCAAATTAACAGCTTTCAGGACAGTTTCCGGATAAGAAGTGCTAGTCAGCAGACACCACAGCGCTGCTTCTAAGGTATCCACCACATAGCCAGTAGAGCGAATGTCATCTTCGGTCAGCTCTGCTAAAGTTTGCAAACGAGCATAGGTCGTACTAGTCTCTAAGCCTGATAGTATTTCCGATAGTTGCTGGCCTTTTAAGAGCCTACGAGCAATATCCACATAAAGCTGGCAGGCCTCCACAGAAGTCGCATGGGCATGAGTAATACGGGAAACAGCCTCAACGTCAGATGGACCGGCTTCCGTAAAGGCAAGGGGCAGAATCCGCATCAAAGAACCATTTCCATTGGAATATTCATCAGATAGACCTTGTCCTCTTGTCAAAGCTTCGCGAGTCGCATTTCCTACATCAAAGGTCAATCCATCTGGTGTGTAAGTTCCCTCGAAGAGCCAATGTTTAAACCGCTGCTGAATATCATTAGGAACAATCTTACCTTTTTCCCTAATAGAATCACAGGTCGCCAAAACAAGGCTGGTATCATCTGACCAAGTTCCAGCAGGTTGCTGATGGCTGCCATAGCCCACCATCTCAACCGCTTCAAAACTGCCACGGGTCAAGAATTCATACGGAACTCCTAATGCATCAGCTACCGCCAAACCATAGACTGCCGCTTTCAAAGATTGGTTCATACTAGCCTCCTTTGTTTTATTATACTATTTTTAGTCTTAAAATGCTTCCTAACCCCAAAAAACAAGCGCAGTCGCGCGCTTGTTTTTCTTTTTTGTGTTAAAATAAAAGGTATGGACAAAATTATCAAAACTATCTCAGAAAATGGTTCTTTCCGCGCGTATGTGCTGGATAGCACAGAGACGGTTCGGACCGCTCAAGAAAAACATCAGACTCAAGCAAGTTCCACTGTTGCACTTGGCCGCACACTGATTGCCAGTCAGATTTTAGCTGCAAATGAAAAAGGCCAGACCAAGATTACCGTCAAGGTTCTCGGGACCAGCTCACTAGGCGCGATTATCACAGTGGCAGATACCGAGGGCAATGTCAAAGGCTATGTGCAAAATCCCGGTGTAGATATCAAAAAGACAGCTACCGGCGAAGTTCTGGTTGGTCCTTTTGTTGGCCAAGGAGAATTCCTCGTCATCACGGATTATGGTACGGGCAATCCTTACAACTCCATGACTCCTCTCATCTCTGGAGAAATCGGCGAAGACCTAGCCTTCTACCTGACCGAAAGCCAGCAGACACCTTCTGCAGTTGGCCTCAATGTCCTCTTGGATGAGAATGATAAAGTCAAGGTTGCTGGCGGTTTCTTGGTACAAGTTCTGCCTGGTGCTAAGGAAGCCGAAATCGCCCGCTTTGAGAAACGAATCCAAGAAATGCCTGCTATCTCAAAACTGCTAGAATCAGATAACCATATCGAAGCTCTGCTTGCTGCCATCTATGGTGATGAGCCATACAAACGCCTGTCTGAAGAGGAAATCCGCTTCCAGTGTGACTGCAGCAAAGAGCGCTTTATGAATGCCTTGGCTACTCTGCCAAAGGCTGACTTAGAAGAAATGCGTGACCAAGACCAAGGAGCTGAAATCGTCTGCCAATTCTGCCAAACAGCCTATCACTTTGACCAAAATGACCTGGAGGAACTGATTCGTGACAAATCTTAATACCCCTTTTATGATTGGGAAAGTCGAAATTCCCAACCGTACGGTTCTAGCACCTATGGCCGGCGTAACCAACTCTGCTTTTCGGACCATTGCCAAAGAGCTGGGAGCAGGCTTGGTCGTCATGGAAATGGTCTCTGACAAGGGCATCCAGTATAACAACGAGAAAACCCTCCATATGCTCCATATTGATGAGGGAGAAAATCCCGTTTCTATCCAGCTTTTCGGTAGCGACGAGGACAGTTTGGCGCGCGCAGCGGAATTTATCCAAGAAAACACCAAGACGGATATCGTCGATATCAATATGGGCTGCCCGGTCAATAAAATCGTTAAAAACGAAGCCGGAGCTAAATGGCTCAAGGATCCTGAGAAAATCTATAAAATCATCAACAAGGTCCAGTCAGTGCTAGATATTCCCCTGACAGTTAAGATGCGGACTGGCTGGTCTGACAGCTCACTAGCTGTAGAAAATGCTCTAGCAGCCGAAGCCGCTGGAGTCTCAGCCCTGGCTATGCACGGCCGTACCCGTGAGCAAATGTATACTGGTCATGCTGACCTTGAGACCTTGCACGACGTAGCCCATGCTCTGACCAAGATTCCTTTCATCGCTAACGGTGATATCCGTAGTGTGCATGATGCTAAACAGCGTATCGAGGAAGTCGGTGCCGATGCCGTCATGGTAGGTCGAGCAGCTATGGGAAATCCTTATCTCTTTAACCAAATTAACCACTACTTTGAAACCGGCGAAGTTCTTCCAGACCTCAGCTTTGAGGACAAGATGAAAATCGCCCACGACCACCTCTCCCGCTTGGTAAATCTCAAAGGAGAATATGTGGCCATCCGCGAATTCCGTGGTCTAGCTCCGCATTATTTGCGTGGTACTGCCGGAGCAGCCAAGCTCCGCGGTGCTATTTCACAAGCTGAAAGTCTGGCTGAAATTGAAGAACTCTTACAAATTCAAAAATAAAAACAAAAGGAAGCCAATGGGACTTCCTTTTTTGTTCTGTTTAGGGCTGAGTCACCACAACGCTTGTTACTGAGCCGTCTGCTCCTGTTGTAATCTGCAGATTGGCATTACCTTGCCCGCTTAACTGCGCATTGTATTTGCCATCATCCAGCGTATAAGAGTAGGAAGCAATGGAATAATTATCTGTCTTTCCATCTGCAGACTGGACAGTGAATTGGCCATTACCTGATACGGTCACAGTATTTCCATTGGCATCCTTCCAAGTTCCAGCAGCGGCTGAGAAATCCCCATCCACCATAGTCAAGACACCTTTATAGCGAGCATTGCTGGCTGCCTGCTTATTCTGAAGCTGGCGATTGCTTTCGGGAGCTTGGGCTGGTTGAATTGCTTGACTCTGAGTGTTTTGTCGACCTGAAGCTTGCTGTGGCTGCGTTTGTTGGGCTTGAGGCGCTTCTACAGTAGACTGTTGCTGACTGGCAGGAGCTTGGGCTTGTCCAGGCTGGCTAACTGCTCCTTCTGAAGAAGCGCTATTGCTAACCTTAGGAGAAGCGCGGACCTTACTGGATGACGCAGCTTTTGAGCTAGAGGAAGTCTGAACAGTCTTGCTAGAACTAGCACTTGTTGCACTTTCTTCTTTCTTACCACATGCCCCTAAAAGCAAACTAGAAGCCAGAACTGCAGCCGCCATCATTTTTGTATAAGTACCTGTTTTCATCTTTTGTCTCCTTGTAATATTTAGAAATCTTTTTGTAATATTATTGTAACACTGTAAATTTACTATGTCAATCATTTATGCAAGATTCTTCAAAAAATTTTTTACTCAAGCGAAGTTTTGTTTCTCAATCTGCTTCTTTTGTCATGAGAAACTTGCTCCTACTTATCTATTCGTAATTAAAAACGAAAAAACAGGACAAATTTGTCCTGCAAAGAAATATATGATCAGCTTTCTTTTAATCTGATTTTTCTGCCTTCAGCCGATACACTTTTCTCGGCTTCTTCTTTGGCACGCGCTTAACGCCTGCCTCCTCTAGGTATTCTCCAAATTTCACTAAAAAATTATTGCTGACAATAGGTCGTCTAGGCGTGATGAGATTGACCAGCTCAGTCCCTTCATAGACAGTAAACGGTGATTCCAGCAGATGGAGAAAAGTTGGATTCCAGTCCAGTCTTCCCTGAATCCGCTTGATAGATTCCAGTAAGATTTGGTAGTGGTCAAAGGCAAAGTCCTCTGCTGTCAGGAGCCGCTCACCGTCTCTAAAACTCCTTGTCTTAAAATCTACATCAAGAAAGGTGACTTCCTTGGCATCATCCCCAGCTTGTGCTTGGTCTACTGCTATGGCCGGCAGATAGACCAGATGGGCAATGGTGATGACCCAACCGCGCGGATCACGCCCTGGAGTAGATACCGTCATCAGCTGTTCCACCTTTTCCAGCGGTATCTCCAGCCCCACCTCTTCCTTGACTTCCCGAATGCAGGCCTGATAGGCATCCTCATGCTTGTCTACAAAACCTCCTACCAAAGCATATTTATTTTGATAAGGGTGAGCCTTACGCTTGATGACCAAGAGTTTTATCTGACCTTCTACGAAGCAGTAGGCCACTATATCCGCTGTTACACTAGGCGTTTCATACTTAGGTAAATCCTGTGTCTTGTACCATGCCAAAAAGGCGGACTCATCCGCCATGGTTTCATAGTACTCTTTTTCCGACATTCCCGCTGGGATATCCTGTTTGGTCATGAGTTTCTTCCTTTCCTAAGCTATTTTTTCTATCAAAAAATCTCAAATCTTAGTCTAAGCTTTCTTCACCGCCTTGGTCCACTGATACCATCCGACGATACTATTAAGGGTATAGACCCAGTACATAGCCTGGATATGAAGGTTACTACCCCACCAAAGATAGATACTGAAGAGATTGGTCGCAATCCAGAAAATCCACTGCTCGCGATAGAGACCAGTCATGAGAAGCTGACCGATACCATTGGTCGCATCTGTCACGCTATCACGGAAAGGCCGGTGACTGTGAATGCTCTTATAAGCAAAGCCCATACCAATCCAAATCAAGGCAGTCAAGGCCAAATATTTAAGCCAGCCACGCCAGTCTAACTTCTTAGCTTCAAAATGAGATGGCTCTTCCTTATCTTGTTCATTGACCCGGTTGGACAGCCAAGTATAAAGGCCGATTGGCTGCATGATAAAGAAGTAGACCGTAGTCAGCACTTCTCCATAAAAGCTAGCCTGAAAAGACAATAGGAGGTAAATTGCCGAATTAACCGCTCCAAATAGGTAATTGCTGGCCCGCCCCTCGGCTACTAGAATAACGCAGACGATGCCAGTCCAGGAAGCAAAGAGACCCAGCCAGTCATGCTGCTCCTGACCACTGGTGAACTCCAGAATGAAAGGCAGACTGGAAAGAGCAATCAAGTAGAGCCATTGAGCCAAGCTGCGCCCGCCAAATAAATCCTGCCAGAACAATTTCGCTATGCCGCTAAAACCTTGTTTTTTAGCTGCCGCACAGACATTGCGGAAATTCTGAACAAAGGTTTGAGATTTTTGTTTTAGTCCTGCGGAGAGAGCTGCAAGAGAGAGTTTTTGTTTTTTTACTACCATTCTATTTTACCACTTTCTTTTTTAATCCGCTTGATAAATCATGTCGATCGCTTCTTTGGCCGCCTGATAATTGTCCAAATAACTGCCAGCCAGATAGACAGTCGGAATATGAGCCAAGCACTGCTCTTTCAGCTTTTTCAGATAGCTGGAAAAATCACTGCGTATAGCCTCGTCTGCCATACTCATATCGCGAAAGCCATCGTTGACATAGGCCCCAACCGGCTCAGCAAAGAGAATCAAATCCCATTTTTCCTTAGACAAAATGCTTGCAAAGAGATTGTCAAAGGTATCTGTCTCTTCATCCTGAACCGGACTTTCTTTCAGATAGTAATCATAGTAAGCCTTGGTTACCAGAGAATTTGTATCAGCCACGACCAGACCACGGTTGGCGCTGCTGTCAATCAAGCGGGAAGTCTGAGCATATTGTCCTAAGAGCAGATAATAGTAGTCTTTAGGAGTCAGCTCATCGTCTCGCACGTTATTTTGAATCTGGTATTCTCGAGCATATTCTAGACTAACTGGAGCATCATAGTAACGAGCCAAATCCTTAGCCAAGGTTGTTTTCCCATTGCTGGCGCTTCCCATAATCAGCACTTTCTTAGTAAAGTGACGACGGAAAGGTTGGGCGATATATTTCCAGTAACGACTAGGATTTTCCCGAATCATCGTAGCTGAGATACCAAACTGGCGCTCTTCCAAACAGGTTTCAAAACCACGCTTTACCAGCTCCGCTTGATAGTCTGATTCTCCGACAAAGAAAATCAACTCCTCGCGTTCTGCATCATAGCCCACCAACTCCAATAAACCTGGCAACCACTTGTCCCAACCCATAGGGTAACGAGGAAAAGAAGTTTCATCTAGCTTATAAACCTGGGTCAGCTCATCATCAGCAAAAGTCTCCCGCGTATAGCGGAATCGCTTCTGCAGAGACAGACCCACTTCCTGCCCACGGTCTCCCTGATAACCAGAAACCACCACGCGTACCTTGTCGTAAGAACGCTTAGCTTTCTGAATCAAATCGATATGCCCCTGATGCAAGGGAGCAAAGGTTCCAAATACGATTGCAATTTTTTCTTTCATAGCTCTATCCTTTTTATTGTTTTTTATATTTTGTTCTTTCTATGTTTTTATTATAAACTATATTTTCTTTTTGTCAATAGTTTTTTATAAAATTTTATAAAAATATTTTAAGACACTTTAAAACTGTATCTAATGCACAAAAAAAGAACCTAATGCCTTGAGCATCAGATTCTTTTTACAAAAGATTTATTGCTGATAGACTTCTTGGTAGAATTCCAGCTTGTCTCCATCCTTGACAGTGATTTGATTGGCTGCCTTAGGAGCCATTTCTCCGTTGACCTTAAACATCCAGTAGAGACCCTTTGCTTCATCCTGAGCATGACCGTCAATAGAAGTGATAAAACCATCTTTTTCTTCGACCTTATAGGCCTTCTTCAAAGCATCCATAGCTGTCTTTCCTTCTGCAACAGCCACCGTTTTCTCGCTCTTCTCCTGACCTTCTGGTGCAATACTGATGCTAATTTTCAGTTCCTTTTTGACAGAAGAATCAGCAGAGCTAGAGCTCTTGTCAGTATTGGTCTGACTGCTGCCGCAACCAACAAGGAGAAGGGCAAAAGCAAGTGTGAGCAAACTAAAGATTTTTTTCATTATAGAGCCTCCTTAAAATAGGGTACAAGAGTGGGTAAAAAAACAAGGTCGACAGTCCGTGCGCTATATTGAAGGTCAAAGCGTTGATAATCGCATAAGACCACCAGTGATAGTTGTAAAGCAAGGCTGTCAGTGTATCGATGGCAATGCCATAGCCAAAGGATAGGAGAGCTGCTGCTATTCCCTGTCCCACTAGATTTAAGCGAGGATAGAGCAGTCGCCAAAGGCAAAGAATCAGTCCAAAGGACAGCAACTGAAAGAGGACAATCGGACTCATTCCCAAAAGAAATGCTGATGTAAACATCGTCACAGCCATCACTAGGAGTGAAGTCTGCAAATTCTCAAAGATAACTATCAGGAAAAAGATAGCTGAAATAGGCTGCACATTGGGCAAAAAGGAAAATGCATAGCGAAAGGCCACACATAGAGCCGATAGGATGGCAATTTTAGCCATTTTACGAGCGGACAAAGGTACCTCCTTTCTAATTGAGTGAATCAAGAGAAGTTGGACTAGGTATGCAGTTCAACAGCATCCCAGTCTTGGGCCGTATTCAGCCCCAACAGCCAGTCAAGGCCAGACCGCCTCTCCAGAACAACACTTTCATCAAGGCCTGCCGGTGCTGGCTGGTCATGAATCCGAGCATCAACACAGGCCCAGTGATAACGATAAATCAAATCATCTTCATCCAGTAACTCTTCTAAGCTGCGCGGTTGGCATTTACCTAGAAATTCCTGAAAGTCAACTGCACTAGCGACTGCGTCAATGGCAGCATCACAATCACAAATCTTATCTGGAAAAGGTAAAGTATCTACTAGACCCAAGGACCAAATCAAGGACCAATAGGCCTCGTATTTCCAGACCATATTGACGATAGCTGCCGGGTCGGCACGATCTTCCAAGACCGCCCTTTCTTTGGGCGTCAGCTCTTCCTGCACCCCGTATTGCTGCAGTTTATCCTGCAGCCACTGGCGGCTCTCCTCATTATAATTATTATTTTCGATATCCAAGGCCGCCTGAATAATCAAGAGGCTGGTAATAGCCCGACGCGCAATTTCTTCTAGCGAGCGCGGCCGTACCTGCTCAGCACTTTCGATAACCGGCAAGTGCTCAAGGTAAGGAATTCCCTCCTTTTTCAAGCGCTGGATACTAGCCGCCTTGCGCTCTTCTGGTGTTTTCACTCTGGCTTTCTTGCCAGCAAACAAATCTTTAAAAAACGACATATCAGTCTCCAATCCTTCAATTTTCCAGTTTCATTGAATGATGAAATAACTGTTGGGTATCTATAGGTATGCTTGCTATCAGAAATTAACCGCGAGCACTCAACTTTCCATTAAAAGACTGCACTTTCTAGGCCACTTCGAACTTGAGTTGGCCAGCCTTGACCCCGACCTTAAGAGTTTGACCCGTCATCAAATCTCCTGTCAAGAGGAGTTCAGATAGTTTGTCCTCTACCTGGGTCTGCAGAGTGCGGCGCAATGGCCGTGCCCCCATTTCCACATCGTAGCCTTCCTGAGCCAGTAGCTTAAGGGCACTAGTCTGAAACTTCAGCTCAATTCCCTTCTCGGCGAGACTGGCAATGAGCGGTTTGACCATAACCTTGACCACTTCCTGCATATCTTCTGCAGATAAGCTGTGGAAAACTACCTTCTCGTCAATACGGTTGATAAACTCCGGTCTATATGCTTTCTTGAGTTCTTCCAACATCCGTTTTTCCATATTGGCATGGTCCAAGCGAATATCACGCGCCCCAAAGCCCACCGTCTTATCATCCCGCAAACTGGTCGCCCCCAGATTGCTGGTCATGATAATAATCGTGTTGGAGAAGTCCACCTTGCGGCCCTTGCTATCAGTCAACTGGCCATCATCCAAGACCTGCAGGAGAACATTGAAAATATCTGGATGCGCCTTTTCTACCTCGTCAAAGAGCAGGACAGAATAAGGTCTATTGCGCACCTTCTCCGTCAGCTCCCCTCCTTCTTCGTAGCCTACATAGCCTGGAGGCGCTCCATTGAGGCGGCTAGCCGCGAATTTCTCCATGTACTCACTCATATCAAATCGTATGAGAGCAGACTCGTCATCAAAGAGACTTTCAGCCAAGGCCTTGGCTAGCTCTGTCTTCCCGACTCCTGTCGGACCTAGGAACATAAAGGAGCCAATCGGCCGCTTGCTGCTGCGGATACCAGACTGGTTCCGTCGGATAGCTCGGCTGATAGCTGAAATCGCCTCGTCCTGCCCAATCACGCGTTTATGCAGTTCTGTTTCCAAATTGAGGTATTTCTTCGCATCTGTCTGAGTCAGCTTCTGCACTGGAATACCAGACAAGCCACTAAGTGTTGCCAAGACATCGTCTTCTTCCACTTTCAGTTTATAGAGTTTGGGTTGCTGCTCTTGCTCAAGCAGTTGTGAAACCTTTTTAAAGTCTGCTACCATCAAGGCTTGATCCACTGGCGTCAAATCCGACTGCTCGTAATTCTGCGGTCCTCTATTCTGCACTGTTGCACTGGCTTCGTCCAAAAGATCAATGGCAGAGTCTGGCAGATGCTTGCTAGTCAGATAGCGATGGGCATATTTCACCGCCGTCTCAATCGCCTGATCACTAATCTGCACCTTGTGATGGTCCTCATAGCTCTTTCTCAGACCTTGTAAAATAGCAATGCTGTCAGCCACATTAGGCTCTTCTATGCTGACCTTGGCAAAACGCCGAGAAAGAGCCGCATCTTTTTCAATATGTTTCTGATACTCTTCCTGCGTCGTAGCACCAACTGTCCGCAGAGTGCCGCGAGCCAGAGCCGGTTTCAGAATATTGGCCGCATCCAAGGTCGAGTCAATACCGCTGCCAGATCCCATGATAGTATGTAGCTCATCGATGAAGAGAATGACATGACCATCTTCTTCAATGTCATTGATGATGTTGTTCATCCGCTCCTCGAAGTCTCCGCGAAAGCGAGTGCCAGCGACTACATTCATCAAGTCCAGCTCCAAAACCCGCATCTTAGCAAGTTCAGCCGGAACCTGACCAGCCGCTACACGCTGAGCCAGTCCTAAAGCCAGAGCTGTCTTACCAACCCCAGCATCTCCAACCAAGACTGGATTGTTTTTAGTCTTGCGACTGAGAATCTGAACTATCCGTGAAATTTCCTGATCACGGCCAATGACGGGCTCCAATCGGCCATCTCTAGCCAGCTCCGTCAGATCACGAGTGTAGTCTTCTAGCCCCCCGCTGGTAGAAGCCGGCATACCCATCATATTAGCCATGGTCTGCTTAGCGGCCATTACTCCCTTATTCAGACTGCGAATAGCCTTGATATCTTCCTTGCCCCAGCCAGCTCGCTGCTCCAAGATCTTTCGCAAATCACTGATTTTCGGTCCCTGCTCCTTGTCCTCGTAGCTAAAGCCGGTAAACTCCAGAATACGAGAGGCCAAGGTCCCTCGGTCAAATAACATGGCCAGCAGCACATGCTCAGTACCTACATGCTTAGCCCGAACAGCTTCTGCAATCTGCCCCGCCTCCTCAAACAACTCCTCTAAGCGATAAGAAAAAGGCAGCAGCTCAAAGTGACCGTCTTTCTGATAAGCCTGACCAGTAATCTGAAAAGCCGCTTCTTCAAATCCATCAACTTCCACAGGAAACTCATTGAGGACTGAGCCAGCAACGCTGTAGGGATTATTAGCCAGAGCAATCAGCAGATGCCATGATTCCAGATAATCTGTCGTAAAATGGCCGGCCAAGAGCTGAGCTGCTTCCAAGCTTTCTATTAAGGCTTTTGAGTATTTCATTTATGATTCCATTCCTTTTCTGTCTAGTTGTTGTAAAATCTTTTTTAATATCCGGGCACGAATCACCGCAGCCCCATCACCCAGAATCGAATCTGAAGCTGTTGACAAGATTAGATTGCCCTCACGTTCGGTTATAATCTTCTCGTCAAAAAGAAGCTGAATAACATCTGCGAAAACCTGCTGGCTGACACGCTCTCCCACACTGTCGTACAGGCCGCAAAGCATCTGATGCCGGTCGGAAAATTCTATCTTTCCAATCCGAATATAGCCGCCGCCACCACGCTTACTCTCAACGATATAGCCCCGACTTTCCGTAAAACGTGTCTTAATCACATAGTTAATCTGACTGGGAACCACCTGAAAAACGTCAGCCAGTTCACTGCGTTTCAGTTCAACCATTCCTGCCCGAGCCAGAATAGACTTGATATATGCTTCAATACTGTCCGATGTGTTTTTTGCACCCATGACTTCCCTTTCCAGTTGAAAATTTCAGAATAAATCTCTTCTTTTGTCGTTTCTCTAACATTGACTATCTTTGACTAATATTATACCGGAAAAGTCTCTATTTTGAAAGAAAAAGGGATGACTGAAAGGTCTGATAATTCAAACTAGTGAAAAAGCTTTGCTATGATTGTGTAACCGCTTGCTTTTTGCTTTTAAAGCGTTATAATATAGGTGGAAATCCACAAGGAAAAGACAGACAGAAACTCCTGCCTGCCAACGATCATCTAAACAAGGAGGATAATCCAATGAAAATGGATTGGCTCAACTATTCTCGTCATGTACTCAAATGGCTCTTTGCAGCTCTGAGTATTTTCACCATCTTTTCTGCTGACTATGTTGATATTCCTATCGGAGCTCTCATCGCCTGTCTTTATGCTCCCCTGCTCTTCGAACAGGAGCTGGTCAGTAACCGAGTCAAATGGTATAGCTTTCTGATTATCATGGTGGTTACTCTGCCCCTTTTGTTTATTACCAAAGTCTATCAGTTTAGCTTGACTTACCCCCAAACCACAGCTCTTCTCTTCATATTGGTAGTCTTGATTTTTACCAACGGCTTGATTGCTCATAAGGAAGAAAGAGAAAAAGCAGCTAAGTGATGCTACTCACCATTCTAAACTTGATGTTTCAAAATGCTACAAACGAAAAGGTCTGAGAAAAAATCTCAGACCTTTTATTGTTCTATTTTTAAGCTAAAAATGATTAGTTCTGACCAAGAGCAGCAGCCATTGTTGCAGCTACTTCGTTTTCAAAGTCGTTAGCAGCTTTTTCGATACCTTCACCAACTTCAAAGCGAGCGAACTCAACTACTGAAGCATTTACTGATTCAAGGTAAGCTTCAACTGTCTTGCTGTCATCCATGATGTATACTTGTGCAAGAAGTGTGTAAGCTTGGTCAACTTTAGTGTTGTCAAGCATGAAGCGGTCCATTTTACCTGGGATGATCTTGTCCCAGATCTTTTCTGGTTTGCCTTCAGCAGCCAACTCAGCCTTGATGTCTTCTTCAGCTTGAGCAACAACTGCATCAGTCAATTGAGCTTTAGAACCGTATTTCAAGTGTGGAAGAGCTGGTTTACCAACCATTGCACGGCTTTCGTTGTCTTGATCGATGACATGGTTCAATTGTGCCAATTCATCTTTAACAAATTGCTCATCCAATTCTTTGTATGAAAGAACAGTTGGTTTCATCGCAGCGATATGCATAGAGATTTGCTTAGCAAGAGCATCGTCTCCACCGTCAATAACTGAGATAACTCCGATACGGCCACCGTTGTGTTGGTAAGCACCGAAGTGTTGAGCATCTGTCTTTTCAATCAAAGCAAAGCGACGGAAAGAGATCTTTTCTCCGATAGTTGCAGTTGCAGATACGTATGCAGCTTCAAGAGTTTCACCTGAAGGCATTGTCAAAGCAAGTGCTTCTTCGTTATTAGCTGGTTTGCCTTCAGCGATTACTTTCGCAGTTGCATTTACCAAATCAACAAATTGAGCATTTTTCGCAACGAAGTCAGTTTCAGCATTTACTTCAACAACAGCGGCAACATTACCGTTTACGTAAACACCTGTCAGACCTTCAGCAGCAACACGGTCAGCTTTCTTAGCTGCTTTTGCCATCCCTTTTTCGCGAAGCAATTCAATCGCTTTTTCGATGTCACCGTCTGTTTCAACAAGTGCTTTCTTAGCGTCCATGACACCAGCACCAGATTTTTCACGCAATTCTTTGACAAGCTTAGCTGTAATTTCTGCCATTTTTCTTCTCCTATTTTTTAATGTAAATAAAGGAGCTGGGCTGAGCCCTGCCCCTTTAGGTTAGTTTACTGATTATTCGTTTGAACCTTCAACAACTTCAACGATTTCTTCGATAGAATCTGCTTGAGTTTCAGTTGCAGCCAATTCTGCTTCTACTGATTCAACGCTATCTTCACCTTGACGGCCTTCGATAACAGCATCAGCCATTTTTGCAGTGATCAATTTAACCGCACGGATTGCATCGTCGTTAGCTGGGATGATAACATCAATATCATCAGGATCAGTGTTAGTATCAACCATAGCAACCACTGGGATACCTAATTTCTTAGCTTCCTTAACAGCGATTTGCTCTTTATGAGGGTCAACTACGTACATCACATCTGGGATGCGAGGCATATCTTCGATACCGCCCAAGAATTTTTCAAGACGAGCACGTTGTTTGTTGAGAAGAGCGACTTCTTTCTTAGGAAGAACTTCGAAAGTTCCGTCTTCTTCCATGCGTTTGATTTCTTTCAAACGAGCTACACGTTTTTGGATAGTAGACCAGTTTGTAAGCGTTCCACCCAACCAACGGTGGTTGATGAAGTATTGACCTGAACGTTCTGCTTCTTCTTTGACAGCGTCAGCAGCTTGCTTTTTAGTACCAACGAAGAGGATAACTGCATCGTTAGCAGCAGCATCACGCATAAAATCGTAAGCTTGGTCAGCATACTTTACAGTTTGCTGCAAGTCGATTACGTGGATGCCATTACGCTCAGTGAAGATGTACTTAGCCATCTTAGGGTTCCAGCGACGAGTTTGGTGACCAAAGTGAACACCAGCCTCAAGAAGTTGTTTCATTGAAATTACTGCCATGAGTAAATTCTCCTTTTTGTTTTTTTCCTCTTTTAGATTTCAGCTCGCAGGACCACCCGAGGGCAACAGTCCCACAATTCATCTAAAATGAGTATTTTGCCATTTACACGGCACCCTCTATTATAACAAATGCGCAGCTCTTTGACAAGACGTTTGCCAGATTTTCTGCCACTAAGTACGAATTCCACTTCTCAGCTGAACATTTGTTCCTGAAGCGTTCAGAATGGTAGTGTCTAACATTTTCTGATTTGACTTTGAAAGACTCTTGACGAAAGCAAGTATTTACGATAGAATAATAAGAGTTGCGGCGGTATAGCCAAGTGGTAAGGCACGGCTCTGCAAAAGCTTGATCGTCGGTTCAAATCCGTCTACCGCCTTCAAAAATATATTTCTAGAAGCCCACCAAGGGGCTTTTTTAATTCCATTTCCTATTGTTTCTAGCAAATTTTGCTGATATAATATTATAAAAACATCATTCATCATCAACGAAAGGAAAAAAGATTGATTATGAAAAAAGTCAGCTTCTATGCCCTCAGCCTTCTCTCTCTGCTAGCTCTCTCAGCCTGCATGCCTGCCAAGCAGACACAGCAAAGAAAAAAGACGCCTAGCTCCCTCAAAGCTTCGAAAAGTTCATCCTCTAAGGAAACATCCAGCAAATCATCTAGCAGTAGCTCTAGCACCTATGAAAGTAGTGATGAGGTATTTCAGAAACGTGCTAGCTTTGATCCAGATGATGCTTCTGCACTACAATACATACCAGATGCAGCTTCTATTCCTGAATTAGAGAAAATAAGAAATTTTCATATTTCCACTGGCTTTGTCATTCAGGTAAACGGAGAGGATATCAATGGTGACAAACCTAAAACGTCTTACGATGAGGTAATAGCGGCTCTAGGTCAACCTACATTCAGCACTGATGAGAATGACCCTGACAACTCTGTCAACATCTGGCACACAGACAACGGAGACATTATGTGCTACTTTACCAATAATGTCCTGACGAATTTGAGTTTTAGCCTAAAAGACGCTCAGCCAGCCAAAAGCAGTTACTCTAGCATCACCACATCCGACACTCCCAAGACAGCTTTCGACAAGCTTGGTCGTCCGGAAATGATTATACGTTCAGAACGCGATACAACCTTTGTCTATAAAAATTCTAATGATGAACATTTTAATTTCTCTACCCAGAACAATCAAATCGTTGGGGTAATGTCTACCTATCAAATGAAACAAACCAAAGACATTATTGACTCTGTCATTAAGGATAAGTAATCTTACAATTGGCTCCAAAAACACAAAAATCCAAGACGTTTTTAGTCTTGGATTTTATTTTTGACGAGGATAACGGCTTCGTCAATTAAAGCTCTGCAATCTGGCTAAGATTGACTTCGGCCACGGTGTCATTACCAAACATGGAAATAATCATCTTGACCTTGTTATTATCAATCTCAGTAATCTTACCTGTATAGTCAGTAAAGGCACCATCAATGATACGAACAGTATCACCAACCTTGACATCCAAGTCAAATTCCTGCACTGTTTGGCCCATGGAGATGAGAATGTTGCGAATTTCTTCTTCCAAGAGTGGCGTTGGTTTAGAGCGGTTTCCGTGCGAACCGACAAATCCTGTTACATTCGGAGTGTTCCGCACGACAAACCAAGCTTCATCTGTCATGACCATTTCCACCAAGACATAACCAGGGAAGCGATTTTCTTCGATTTCCTTGGTCTTGCCATTTTTCTCTACTTGCACGGTCTGAGTGGGGATTTCCACACGCAAGATATTTTCCAGCATATTATAAGTCTGAGCGCGCTGCAAAAGATTTTCTTTTACCTTGTTTTCATAACCTGAATAGGTCTGCAGTACAAACCAGCCTTTGTCAAAACTGTCCATGAGTTCATCCTTTCCTAAATAAAAAAGCCTGCGGGCTTCTGCTTCTTTCTAGCCCTATTATACCATAATTTCCTCAAATGCAAAGGAATTTAATAACTATTTTCCTGACAAATCAAAGTCTTGCAATTCTGCCCAAAAATTCTTGAATCAGCGTTGTCTAGTATGAGAAATTTTTATTTCAAACGATGAATTATAGATAGATTTGATTTTTTTGAAATTGTCGGCGCGTAAATAAGGAGATGCGTCAAAAGTCCCACCTACTCACAATAGGTGGAACTTTGAATAATATGCCTGTTGTAGACTTTTTTATTTCTACTTAAATCATTAAGAGAAAATATTCAGGATCTGGAAAAGACCGCTTGCCACTACTTTGTCAAAGATATAGATGATTACTACAAAGAATGCAGTGTATTCCATGACAGAGATAAAATCTGTCCATCTTTCTTTTCGGGTAGGCCAAGTTGTATCTTTCAATAGTTTAAAAACATCTTTAAAGAATTTCACAACAATCTCCTATCTAGTTTCTTTATGCAGCGTATATTTACTGCAATGCTTACAAAATTTATTAACTTCTAAACGCGTTGGTTTTGGAGTGCTACTGAGCTTAACCGAGTAGTTCCTAGAACCACAGACTGTACACGCTAGACTCGCTTTTTTTAATGCCATAACGCCTCCATCTTTCTTATTATAGCAGGATTCTATGCTTTTGACAAGCCGTTCAGCTCTTTTAAATCCTATTGAAACCAGCTGGTAACAGTATCCCAGAGGTTTTTCGCTTTCTCAGGAATACCAGTGTCATCAATAGCCTTCTTGGCTTCATCCACCAGATTTTGAGCTCGGTCCTGAACGTCCTGCAGGAAGTCTTTGTTTTCAGTTGTAGTACCCGTTTCCTCGGTACCATAGGTGTCCACAGGGGCAATGCCGTTGGCAGCATAGGCATTCTTCTGCCCTTCAAAGGAAGTTCCTTCTGTATATGGCAGAATGCTATTGGCAACATTTCGGAAAACCGCCGAGGCTTCATTAGCGCTGGTCCCAGTCAGATAGTGGGTCTCATCAGTTTTTGGAAAACCTAGCCACTGGCTGATAACCACATCTGGTGTATAACCAATAACCCATTGGTCACCAGATAGATCTGGGTTAAAGTCCGTTTCAGTCGTACCGGTCTTACCAGCCATAGTATAGCCATACGGAGCCGCATAGATACCTGTACCGTTCGAGAAAGTCCCCAGCATCATGCTGTTCATCTTGTCAGTCGTTGAGCTATTGAGGACCCGAGTAGAGGTTTGACGATGGGTCTTGACAACCTGACCGCTGGCATTTTCAATTTTTGTAATGAGATGGGCATCATTCATCACACCGCCATTGGCAAAGACTGAGTAGGCCTGAGCCATCTGCATGGGATTGGTTGTAACTCCGCTTCCTAGCGCTACTCCCAAAGTCTTATCAACCTTGTCCATATTCAGACCGAACTTTTTCCCGTACTCAAAGGCTTTGTTAATGCCTAACTCGTCTACAGTTGAAACAGCCGGAATGTTCAGAGATTCTGCCAAGGCTTGATACATTGGCACTTTAGGGGAGCTTTGGATATTGCCGTAGTTGTTGATGGTATAGTCACCAAAGGTAGTTCTGGTATTATCTAGCTCCTTATCTGTCGGCCATCCAGCAGCAACGGCTGGACTGTAAGCAACCAAAGGCTTGATAGTAGAGCCGGGGCTGCGGGAAGACTGAGTTGCATAGTTAAAGCTTCTGAAGGTCGAACCTTCTGCACTATTGACTCGCCCTACTAGTGCCCGCACACCGCCGGTTTTTGGATCCAAGGCAACACTGCCCGACTCAGCCATAGTACCATCTTCTGCTACAGGAAAGAGAGAGACATTGCTGTAAATAACCTGCATGCTGGCTTGGTAGTTCTGATCCAATTCAGTATAAATGCGATAGCCATTATTGACAATCTCTTCTTCTGTCAAGCCGTAGTCATTGACCGCTTCATTGATGACCGCATCGAAATAGGACGGATAGCGATAGTCCTCTGACTTACCGGCATACGCATCAACCAGCTGGCCGCCGATTCCTACAGCGGCTGCCTGATCGGCTGTCCCCTGATCAATAAAGCCTGCAGCAACCATGTTTTGCAGCACCGTATTACGGCGATTGGTCGCATTTTCAACCGAATACAGCGGATTGTAGATCTCCGGTCCCTTGAGCATACCAGCCAGAACAGCCGACTGATCCAGACTGAGCTGGCTAGCCGAAACTCCGAAATATTTCTTAGAGGCATCCTCCACACCCCAGACTCCATTCCCAAAATAGGAATTATTGAGGTACATGGTCAGGATTTCTTGCTTGCTGTATTTCTTATTGATTTCCAGAGCCAGGAAAAATTCCTTGGCCTTCCGCTCAATGGTCTGGTCCTGAGACAGATAGGCATTCTTGGCCAGCTGCTGGGTGATGGTAGAACCCCCACCAGAGCGACCGGCTGTCAGGATAGCTAGGATAAAACGACTGTAGTTAATCCCGCCATTCTCATAGAAAGTCCGGTCCTCTGTCGCGATGACAGCATTCTGCAGGTCTTGGCTAATCTCGGTCAGCTCGACATAAGTCCCTTTCTGACCAGACAGACTTCCTGCTTCATTGCCATCCTTGTCAAAGATGAGCGTGGTAGCTTTAAGGGCATTCTGCAAATCCTTGACATTGGTCGTCTTAGCCACATAAAAGAGATAGCCACCGACCACCAGACCAAAGGTCAAGCCGAGAATCAGGAATATCTTGGTCAAATGAAACCTGCGCCAAAAACGACGGATAGGGTGCTGAGAGAGAGGTTTCTTCTTGGTCTTGCCCGAACGGCTGAGTCCAGACTTATCCTGCTCTTCTGTCAGCTCTACCTCCTCTGCTGCTTCTTTTTGAGGTTTCTGTATGGTAAAATAATCTACTAATTTTTCAAACAAATCTTTTAAATTCTTCATAAACCTTATTTTATCACCTTATTTAGGTGCAGACAAGAAAGTACCCTATTTCCCGTCTGATTTTTAGTTATTTTTAAGAAAAAGGGTATATTAAATAGCCTTTTAAAGCCCTCTGCAGCAAGTTTTATCCGACACTGCCTATTTCCAAAGTTATGGCTTTCTGCTACAATAAATGTATGAAATTTACACTGACTATCCCAGATGGACTGCCTGCCATGGCAGTCAAAGAGCTGCTGGAAGAACAATTTCTCATTCCGCGAAAAATTCGGCACTTTCTGCGGACCAAAAAGCATGTGTCCGTCAACGGCCTAGCTATCAACTGGCAGACTGTAGTCAAACCTGGAGATGACATCTGCCTGATATTTGATGAAGAGGATTATCCTCAAAAGACAATCTTGTTTGGAAATGGCGAACTCGTAGAGGAGCTCTATCAGGACCAACATCTCATCATCGTCAATAAACCTGAGGGTATGAAAACCCATGCTAATGAACCAACAGAGCTAGCCCTGCTTAATCATGTTTCTGCCTATGCCGGCGAGACCTGCTATGTCGTTCACCGGCTGGATAAAGAAACCAGCGGTGCTGTCCTCTTTGCCAAAAATCCCTTTGTCCTGCCCATCCTCAATCGACTGTTGGAAAAGCGAGAAATCAGCCGCGAATATTGGGCTCTGGTCCAAGGCAAGTTACCAGCTAAAAATCTTATCTATAAAGACAAGATTGGCCGCGACCGCCATGATCGCAGGAAACGGCTGGTTGACCCCCGAAAAGGACTCTATGCAGAGACCCATGTGACTCGTCTCAAGCAATTTGGGCAGGCTGCCTTGGTCAAATGCCAACTCAAGACTGGCCGCACCCATCAGATCCGTGTTCATCTAGGTCACCACGGACATCCACTGGTCGGCGATCCCCTTTATCATCCACAGCCCAAAGGGCGGCTTATGCTCCACGCCCATCGGCTGACCTTCACCCACCCTTTTACGCTAGAAAAAATAACCGTCGAAGCTCGCTCTGACAGTTTTGAAAAAGTATTGAGCAGTCTGAACCCAAGATAGACCAAGAAAAGCAACAGTATTCTCTGTTGCTTTTAGTTCGGAGTCAAAGCGAGGATAAGCTATGACAGCTTACATCACTGAGCCGGAAGTGCACTGATAAGTCTGGGCCTGATGGCTTTCTGAAAAGCTATGCTCAGCAAATAAGACAGTAAGAAAATGATAAAAAAGCCAAAACTATAAATAGTATTCCGAGGCATTATCGACCTGAAAATGAAGATAATAAAAGGATGGATGATATAAATCATGGTGGCGTACTTTTTGGCAATATTATTCAAAATCGGAATATCAATATTGGTCCCATTTCTGACCGCGTAGAAGAAAATTGCACTGGAAGACAAAAGGGTACTAGGATAGAGGTCATACTCCGTACCCATGAAACAATACTCAAGCAGAATCAAGCCTGCTATTCCCAAACCAATCGCCCATTTCCTGACAGACGACAAGTCGTAGGCTAAAATCCGATCCCGATGCTTGGCAAACTGCATCCCTAGAATGAAAAAGGGAAGACCCATAAACAGGAAGTTGCGATAGTAAAATTCGCTATCTGTATTGAACTCAATACAAAAGGCCAGGACCAACAAGAATAAAGACACACCAAAGCTAGTTAAGCGGTGAAAATGCTTATAAAAAACCAGATAAAGCGTGTAGATATAAGAAATCGCCAGCAAATACCAGGTCGGTGTAGCAGCTGAGCCAATCAAGTCTCTGGGACTGTTAAAGAGGAAAAAGTTTGTAAAATCAGACAGGTCTATAGATGCCATCTTTTCTGTTAGTTCTCTGGTCAGCACTAGGTTGACAAAATGAACAATCGTGTAAAACAGGAGGCTTGCAGCTGTCAAAAGGAGCATTTGCTTGAGACGATATTTGACCTTATCTTTGGAAATATTATAGGAAAAATAGCCCGACAGCATCATGAAAAAGGGAACTGCAAAGCGGGCCACAATTTGATAAAAAACGCCAAATTGCCCCGGCAGAAGAAAGTGTAAGGAAACAATACTAAAACAAGCTAGGGCTTTAAAAGCGTGCAAAGTTGTGTTTTCAGTCTTCATGCAGACATTATAGCATGTTTATTATTACAGCTCATCAAGACCAGATTACACACCCATTAAAAAACATATCAATTGATGACATTCTTTAAAAAGTTTTGCATCTGTAGGAGAAGACAGCTCTTATATAGAAAAACTCTTCTGCACTATTACAGAAGAGTTTTATTCACCTAACCGATATTCTACATTAGCCTTCATAGCCATTAGGATTTGAGCTTTGCCATCTCAAAGAATCTCGCATCATATCTTGGAGAGTTTTCTCAGCTTTCCAGCCCAAAATGTCATTCGCTTTGCTTGCATCAGCATAGCAAGTCGCCACATCTCCAGGTCGTCTATCCTTGATAGTATAAGGAATTTTGACACCATTGACATTTTCAAAGGCCTTAACCATATCCAGCACACTATAGCCAATTCCTGTGCCAAGATTGAAAACAGCGACTCCCTTGTTTTCTAAATTATGTTTCAAAGACAAAACATGGCCCTTGGCTAAATCGACTACATGGATATAATCCCGCACTCCTGTACCGTCATGCGTATCATAGTCATTTCCGAAAATGCTAAGCTCTTGCAATTTACCAACCGCAACCTGGGTAATATAAGGCATGAGGTTATGAGGGATTCCATTTGGGCCCTCACCAATCAGACCAGACTCATGAGCACCAATTGGATTGAAGTAACGAAGATTAGTCACAGACCAATCTGAATGTGCAAGAGCAAGATCCGTCAAAATCTGCTCCATCATCAGCTTAGTATGGCCGTAGGGATTGGTCGCTGGAATAGATAAATCTCCTGTCAAGAATGAACCATGATTCATTCCATAAATCGTGGCACTGGAGCTAAAGATGATATGTTCTACCCTGTGCTCTTTCATAACTTCAAGAAGAGCAATACCAGCACTGACATTATTTTCGTAATATTTTAGCGGTTCCCGCACCGATTCTTCTACTGATTTATAGGCCGCTAAATGAATGACTGCGTCAATGTGATTGTCTTCGAAAATCTGGTTCATCATATCTTTATCAGAAATCGAACCCTTGTAAAACGGGATGTTCACACCAGTGATAGTTTCTAAGCGCTCTAGCACTTCTGGAGAGCTATTCGAAAAGTTATCCACGATAATAGCTCCATAGCCTGCTGCGACTAGTTCAACCACTATGTGACTTCCTATATACCCCGTTCCGCCTGTAACTAAAATTTTTTTCATAGGACACCTCTTCTTGCCAATCCTAAAGTTCTCTTTAATTTTACTATTGCAACTAACAGGTATTTCTCTTTCTATAGTTGACCGCCGAATTCTGCACTTACTTAAAATACCAAAAACTAGCCCAATTTGCTATCCTAGCAGCTCTGCTCTCCTGATGCCTTTTGGAATCTCTTCATGGTAGAATAACTTGCAAAACCATTTATATTCTCAGGCATAAAGAACGGAATTATTTTAGCTAATTTCTAATTATTATCAAAAAATACCATAATCCGCAATAAGTTACTGGAAAAATTGTCTTTCATTTCCACTATATACAATGTATAGTTCAGCAAACTGATTGTAGCCAGAGTAACTTTACAAGTAGCTTTGTATGCTAACGCTACATTACAAACCTAAAAAGCCCGGACAGGGCTTAGCATTTAGATTGTTAAACTATTTATAATTTCTCGAGTATCAACGAGCCCGCAATTGCTGGAGCAGACCTTTCAAACTTTTGTATTTGTAAATGCTGTAGGTCAGATAGACAAATCCGTAAGCTGCAGCAGCTAGATAAACTGATAAAAACCAATTCGAAGCAATAAATACAAGCGTCATTAGCAACTCAACCCAGATATCTTTGACGACTTCGATCTGCATCCTCTTGGCTAAGATTAGCTCTGCCAGTATACTCCTAGTCGCCAGCAGCAGCACGATAGACAGCACTGTAGCATTCAGATTGCGCAAAGAAACTGCAAAAATCAAGGTAGTAGCAAAGCTTAAAAGCATGGCAATAACATTTACTTTAAAAATCTGCCTCTCCATTCGTAAGGCTTTTAAGTAGGTATTGATAAGCAGAGCCATCTTGCCCTCGTAGACAGACATAGGAAAGACCAGAGCCATAAATATCAAGGACTCTCTGTAAGCCGGTAGCCAGCTGTCCAAAGCTATTTTCAGGGGATAATACAGCAAAAGAACACCAAACATAAAAACCATAAGGACATTCCGCAACTGATTGTAAATCTTAGGCAACTTGCTTTCGTCCGTTCGTTTCAAAATTGGAAAGATGACCAAACCGATAGCGTTGATAAAGGTCATCAGCAGATTGGAAATGCTCAAGGTCAAGGATACTTTCCCAAATGTAGCAATGTTCCATACCTTTTGAATCCCCATTCGAACCGTCCCGATAATGAGCATACTGGCTACATTTGATAGCATCAGATTGATTCCGACAGCAATATTGCGAACAGTTTCCCGTATATCAAGCTTAAACTGATAGAGAGGTCGCAGGGCCATATCTCGGCATAGATACATGGCATAAAAAAGAGAAACAACTCTACCAATCAAATCTGCATAGACCATAATTTTGAAGTCTCGGAAACCCACGAAAATAAAGACCAGCAAAAGCAGTAAATAGAGGAGTCGGTCTCCACTGACAACATAAGAACTTTCCTTTAGTCGATTAGTCATCTGCAAAACGTACACAAAGAGAAAGCGCAGATTGGTGACCAACATAGTATAAACCAAAAGTATAAAAACAAACCGACTGCTCTCATCTCTAATAAAGGCAGAAGTTCCTAAGAAAAATAAAATTCCAATCCCTGTCAGATAGATCAAAAGCATGAGAAACTGAGAGAAAAACTTTTCTTTATCCAGATCGGCATACTCTAAACCACCGTAGCGAAGGTAGATTCCGTCCACCCAACCCAGATGAACAAAACCGGCATAAGATAAATAAAAAATATAGAGTTGCCAGTAGCCATACTCCTCTACACCCATAATCTTAGGCAAAATCAAGACAACCAGAGAAGAAACTATTACTGTCAGCAAATTGGACAAGACAACATAGGAAAAATTAGCTATTATTTTTTTAAATCCACCAGACAAATTTGCCCTCCTATTCCTTCCTATCTGCTGCCATGCTCTCAATCAAACGTAAAAACATGGTTTCTAAATCAGTATGAGCTTGCCAGCCCAAACTCTCAAGCTTGTCCGTATTGAGACGAATCTTGACTGTCGGATTATATCCTAGCTTTTCCACATCATCTGCCAAATCAAAGACCAACTTCGTTTCATTGCTACCGCTTAGTTCAATAACCATCTCCGCCATCTCACGAATGGAAATAGCCGTTTCTTTATTAGCGACATTATAAGCTTGACCTGCTTGGCCTTTCAGCAGAATGTAAAAAATGGCTTCAATGGCATCTTTGGTATAGCAGTAGTTCCGAACAGTTTCCCCTTTAGTTCGGAGAATGATATCTCTCTTTTCAAGGACAGCACGCGCAAACTGCGCAAAAACTCTGTTGTCCTCATAGCTCACACCTGGGCCAAAGGTTTGTGACAAACGAGCCATTTTCACTGGTACCTGATACTGATGACAATAGCCTACACACAAGGACTCTGCCATGCGCTTGCTTTCCGAATAACTGCTACGAACACTGGTTGGATCCAAATAACCGTAATCTTTCTCGCTAATGCTGGAAGCATCAGGATTTGTCGTCCCATAGACTTCCAGAGAAGAGAGATAGACCATACTGTGAACCTGCTTATTTTTAGCCAGCTCCAGCAGTTTTTTCGTTCCATTTACGGCTAGATCAATTGTCTCCACAGGATGCTCAACGAAAAAAGAGGAGTCCGTCGCACTGGCTCCATGGATAATATAATCCAAATCCTCCTCTATCTGCCAATCTGACAGCAAATCAGCATACACTAGCTTCAGATTCTCACTATGTAAAAAATCCTGAAATAGATCTTCCGCTTTTTTCTGATTTCGCGCCAAGGCCACTACTCTGACATTGGCATCGTACAAATCATTTAAAGCCATCAAGGTGGAAATACAGTGTCTGCCTATAAGTCCGGTTGCTCCAGTTACCAAGACTGTGACATTGCTCAGTTCTCTGAGAATAGGACTGACAGCAGCTAGGTCTTCCATATCCTTTTGTAAAATCGTATTATTTCCCATATCAACCAAAAATTTGTGCATTTTCACGCGCTTCGTAAATCGCTCTAAAAATATAAAAATCAGATGGAGTCGTAATTTTGATATTTTCACTGCCCCCCATGACTGTATGCAGAGGGAGTCCAAAATAACGAGCCAGTGTCGCAGAATCTGTCATATCAAACTGATTCTCTGCCTGAGCTTTTAAATGCAAGGAGTGAATCTTTGAAAGCGCGAAGGTTTGAGGGGCGACAGCTGTCTGGCAAGTGGAACGCTCGATAACCTGATTAATAACATCCGCCTCATCGACCTGAATAACTGTTTCGATAACCGGCTTAACCGTAATAGCTGCCCCATACTTTTTGGCTGTTTCAATATTTTTAGAAATAATTCCCCCGTCAATCAAGGGGCGAACACCATCATGAATCAAAACATAGTCGTCATCGTTCTTGTACTTTTCCCGTAAAACAGCGAGACCATTAAAGATAGACATTTGTCCAGTCTTTCCACCAGGAACCACTTGACTGACTTTTTTAATATTGAACCTAGCTAATAAATCCCTGCAGTAGTCCAGCCAGCCGTCTACACAGACAACCACAATGTCCGATACTGCTGGATGGTCTTCAAAGTGCTCAATCGTATGAATAATAATAGGCTTACCGTGCAACTCTAAAAACTGCTTGGGCAAGGTCTTAGTATTCATGCGGCTGCCTGTGCCGCCTGCAAATATCAGAGCCGATGTCGTCATACCGATACTTTCCTTCCTCTCGTTGTAAATCGTACTCTACTCAGTAAATCAGCTGCCATATAAATCACAAAAGCATAGATAATCCGATTAATATGGGTTGTCAGCAATGACAGCAAAGTTTCCTGAAAGAATGAAATGACTAAAGGATACGCAAATAAAGCGAAAACAATAACCTTTAGCGGGGTGAAATAGCGTTTTTTGATAGAATAGTAGAAACTTCCGTAAAAGAAGCCATATAAAAGCTGAAAGATAAGGACTGAGAAATAGCCAAAATCCTTGATAAAGTAGTAATAAATTGTGTAAACATTGGTTTTATCGTCGTTAAAATGAACAACAGGCAAGAAAGGTGTCAGATCATGGCTAGACAGACCGAGGGATTTCAATGTTCCATAGATAGCAATAAGAGTATTTTCTCCAAAGACTTGATTATCGCTATAAAGAGTAGGATTTTTCAGATAATAGTCTAAAGCCTGAATGGGTGAACCCATATATTTAACCAAATTATCTAAAATTCCGAACTCTGCCCGACTATCCACTCGATTGAGAACAAAGGTTCCAACCGCCATGAATAAGACAAGGAATACAAATCCAATTATCAGCAAAGATCGAAAAAGCTTCACACCATACCTGCTGTCTTTCCACGAATAATACTTCGAGAAAAACAACATATACACAATAGCATAGCCTGCAACCAAGCCCAGCAACTCCGTACGTCCGGTAGACAAGAGGGAAACACCTAAAGAAATCAGACTAACCAGCAGTAACTTTCCCTTGTAAAAAATGCCATCTTTTCCCGAAAAAAGAGACTCACAGAAAAAATAGAAGAAAACAATTCCTAAGGAAAAGTTAACCCGCAACAAATTGAGGCTAAGACGACTAAGAGAGAAATCATAATTTGTAGTCATATGCCGAGCCAATTCAATAGTTTTAAACAATCCCCCCGGTACCTGCTTACTCTGCGCCGCCAAATAAAGCAAATCGGAATAAATAAACCTGACCGCATAAGCCAAAAATAAGAGAACTAAAATAATGAAAAAATTACTCACCTTTATTTGACTAGGTTTGGCGTCCAACTTCCTCTCAGCAAACAAATTCGATGACAACAGGACTCCCATTAAAAAAATGGCATTTCCAACAAAGATAACTGTGACCGTTATCAGAGAAAGTCCCTCTCCCCATTTGGATGAATAAAATGCAGTAAAAATGCTTGCTATCATCCATATTGCCAGATATATAAAAGCCGGGTTAGCGTAGTCTCTTCCTACTGTTTTGATTGTCAAAAACAATAGGAAAAGGCCTCCCAAAATTAGTAAAAAAACCATTATCTTCCTTCTATTAATTCAACCCAATTATCTCTCAGTCTGACATGACGTTCTGTCTGTTCTTTTCTTTCAGGCGGTGTCATGTAATCACCGTAGCGATTAGTCAGATACTTGTCCGCATCATTAGGTCCATCGAACTCATAGCCTTCAAAGGAATACTTCTTAGCTGGATAGAAACTTTCATAATCGATTGTCTCTCCCAAATAGCCTTTGACACCATAAGCAATTGTTATTTTTGAAGTCTTCTTATTAGACTGGATGAGTTTTTCCATCAACTTATACATATTAGCCGGCCCCATGATAAAAGAAGGGAAGCCTATCAGTCTTCTAATCCAAAGATTTTGTCTGAGTTCTTTGGATTCTTTAGCCATATAGGTCAGATGCGGAGTAAACTTCGTATAGCAGCGCGAGCTGTTGTGTGACAAATCCAAGGCTCTGAATAGAAGACCTTTGAGCTTGCGAAGCATGTTATTCTCTGGGACAAAGTCAATTGGCAGCATATCAAGATAAAGATGTTTCTTTTTACTGAAACCTTCTCCTAAAACATCATAGTAGGTCAGTGACTTGCTCTGCAGCTTTAGAACCTTAAAGACACTGTCTGTCGCATCCGCAGGCGAGATCAGCTCGAAGTCCTCGCTGTCCGCAAAGATTTCCTGCAAACGATTGTAGTCCTCTCGGAACATCACTAAGTCGATATCATCGTCCCAAGGGATATAGCCCCCATGTCGCAAAGAACCAATCAAGGTCCCTGCAACCATGTAGGAATGAATATGATGCCGACGACACTCTGCATCAAATTTTTTATACATTTGTAAATAGGCTTTTTGCAAAACCTTTAATTTATCATCCGTAATTTTCTGATACATGGGGCTGAAGCGTTCTCCCAAAGCCAACTCCCATTCAATCTTACTGGTTCCTCTCATTTTTCTTACCTCCCAAACTTTTTCAATAATCTCCTAGCAAGTCCATTCAGTGAGTAGGTGTATACCAAATCACTGATGAAATCTTTTATTGTTCGATACTCCCTTATTTGAAACATTAGGCCCAAAGCCCAAAATGGATTTCTAGACTGTAATAATTTCAGTCTAAGATTGGTCAAGGCCAAAGCCCTAGTAACCTGGCGATGATCCGCCTCAGAAATCTGTCGCTCCTCTGCGATTTTTTTCACAGACTCATAGCGACTGATGACCTTCTGTAAATAGTTAATCCTAGATAACCTTGTTTTGTTAAAACTAAGCGACGACGCAGACTGGGTTACATTCGCCTGATGAATGCGATGCTGATCTAGAAGCTGGTCCAAGCAAACAACTTTTCCATACAATGGAGCCAGCATACCAAATAAAACGTCATGATAATCAAATCCAGGATAATCCGTATATTGCTGCTGCAAGATATCAGCCAGTACCGACTTTCTAAAAGCTGTCTGATAACCTGACGGCCATTTTTTCAGAAGCCAAGCTAGATTTCTTTCTTGCCTGTCTCCTGAAACCTTGGGCTCCTTGATGACCTGACCATTTTGATCAATCAAGTAAGACTGGCCATACACCATAGCAGCGTCTGTTTCTAACAGCACTTTCTGCAAGGCAGCTGTTTTATCAGGCAGCCATTTATCATCCTGATCAGCGAAAAAAACAATATCGTGCTCAGCTAAACTCGCTAATTTTATAAAAGTTCGATAATGGCCCAAATTTTCCTGATTTTCAATCAACTGCCAATCAGTCAGTTGGTGCTTGGTGACGTAGTCCTTGATTAGTGCCACTGTCTGATCTGTCGAACAGTCATCACAGATAATGACCTGATCAGGCTTCAGCTTTTGAGTGCGGATAGAGTCTAGTTGCTCCAAAATAAAATCCGCCCCATTATAGGTCGCCATCACGACAGAAATCATTTCTCCCTCCTTCCTAAACTTTTCATCCTATATCCCCCTAACTCCTAGCTTTCTCCCTGTCTAAGCTAGACTGCTCTGTCTGTAAAGAAGATTACTTTCTTCTAAGCAGATACTTATAAATAAACGCTTTTATCCAAATAGGCGTTCCCACAAAAGCGCGAATCATCAACATATTTTGATAATATTGCCCTTGGTTCAACATACCATGTGACAGCAAAAAAGTGTTGACTACTTTCCAGCTGGCAATCTGCTCTGTCTGGCTTCTTCTCGTATGCATGCCGTTTCCGACGCGAGCATAAACCAAGACCCGATTAAGATTGGCGAAACGACAGCCCTGAGCAGCCATTCTCGCCCAAAGATAATAGTCTTCCACTAAAGGCAAGGGCTTGTAATTGCCTGCTTTTAAAACAGATGATTTCTTAAAAAAGACCGTCATGTGACAGAAAGGATTTCTCCGTTGCAACCTTTTTATAATCTCTTCATGGGAAAGCGGCATTTGTTTCTCTGCCACTATTTGATCTGGTTCCGTGTCAAATTCTATGATATTGCCACCCAAAACATCTAACTGCGGATGCTGCTCAATATAGTCCACTTGTTGCTGGAAACGGTCCGGTGTCGCAATGTCATCTGTATCCATTCTAGCAATCCAATCATAAGAGCAAGCCTCAACTCCCCGATGCAAAGCTTCTCCCAATCCGACATTTTCCTTTAAGAGTAGAACTTTCATCTCTGGAAATGTTTCCTTGAAATCTTGAATCGTCTGATAAAGCTCTTCTGTCAGCGACCCATCCTCTACCAGGACAAGCTCATCTGGCTTTCGGCTCTGCTCTATAAGAACGCTATTTAGACTCTTTCTTAAGAAATCCGGATTCTCCCTCTGATAGACAGACATCAATACCGAAAACTTCACTAACAATCCCCCCATTCATCCTAAACTAGTTTCCCTTCTCCGTCTTCTCAATAGACCTCCTAAAATCTGCCACCTGATAAGACTGAGAATAGCTAGACATCTCTTTTTCATAAGTTAAATCTGAAAACAGCTTATTTAGAGTCGAAACATAGCGGGACAATCTTTTTAAAATCCAGTTAAATGCAGGCAGCAAGACTACTCTCTGACCATGAGTCCGTTTTATTTCTTTGACTAGCTGAGAGGTATTGACATAGTCCTGATTTTGAGGATAGAAAACACCGCTGTCTTGATTCTGAACAATCAGTCTGATAAACTCACAAAGGTTATCAATATAAATCATACTACGTTCATTCTGAACCAAAGGGAAGACTGGTAGCTTCTGAGCCAACTTTGACAGTCGCTTATAATTTCCCTTAGTTTGATGACCATAAACCATGGGCGGCCGTAAAACTGCTAATTTGAAATCTTCGCTCTCCAATTCCGCTAGAAGTTGCTCAGCAGCTAGTTTGCTTTTGCCATAAAAAGAATCAGGACTCTCTTGTGTCTCCTTTGTGATAACCCGATCTCCCAAAATTTCGCCATAGACGCTCATGCTGCTCATAAAGATAAACTGTTTGACACCTTCGCGTTTAGCCTTTTGAGCCAATTCATAAGGTAGCTGAGTATTGACTTGATTATATACCGATTCCATCTCTTTTGATGGGTTGGAGATATGGACAATCGCCGCCAAATGCAAAATTACATCAAAAGACGAAAAATCTTTCTCCTTCCAGGTTTCCCCGCGGACGTCTAGCTCATCAACCTGAACATCCTCCCGTGAGGAAACATACTTCTTAAAGCTCCGGCCGATATAGCTACCCTCTCCCGTAATTAATATTCTTTTCATCAGCCTTTAATCTTTCTTTTCCATATTTCCCGTGCCGCCTTCGACAACACCTTCGCTCTTAGCAACACTCTTAATGGTTCCAAAGAAACAGCGGACATCTAATCCAAAAGACAAATGCTGGACGTAGTAGCCGTCCAATTCAGCTTTCTTGGCAATCGGCAACTCATCTCGCCCATGAATCTGAGCCCATCCTGTCAGACCTGGCAAAACATCATTTGCTCCATAGCGGTCTCGCTCTTCAATCAAATCATACTGATTCCAAAGAGCCGGTCTTGGACCTATGATACTCATATCACCCACAAAAATATTCCAAATCTGAGGCAACTCATCCAGAGATGTCTTCCTAAGAAATTTCCCAACCTTTGTAATCCATTGCTCAGGATTTTCAAGTAAATGAGTTGGAGTATCCTTAGGTGTGTCAATTCGCATCGTTCTGAATTTCAAAATATAGAAGTGTTTCTTATGCAGACCGACCCGCTTCTGTTTGAACAAAACTGGTCCTTTTGAATCCAATTTAATAGCAAGTACTAGAAACAGAAAAAATGGTGATAGGACAAACATTCCTAAGAATGACAAGACTATATCTAATGTTCGTTTAAAAAATTTATACATGATTATCCTAAAAACTTATTGCTGTGCAAACTTTACCAGGCTATCCTTGAGGTCATTTGCACCAAGAGTCAGAAGGGAGTCCACATAGGAATCCACCTCTATCTTAGGCAGTGACTGAACATTCCCTACAAAAATCTTTTCATAGACTTGATCATTAACCTTTTCCTTGGCAGACAAGAGCTCCTCATAAAGCTTTTCACCTGGTCGAATGCCTGCTTCCTGAATCTGAATCTCCTCTTCAGTATGGCCGCTGAGCGTAATCATCTTTTTAGCTAGGTCCAAAATTTTCACAGGCTCGCCCATATCCAAGACAAAAACCTCTCCCCCTTGCATCAAGGCCCCAGCCTGAATCACCAAGCGGCTGGCTTCTGGTATCGTCATGAAATAGCGTGTCATTCGAAAGTCCGTCACGGTGATAGGACCTCCCTTGGCAATCTGCTCCTTGAACAAAGGAACCACACTACCTCGGCTGCCCAAAACATTCCCAAAGCGAACAGCTGAGAAAAGAGTCTTTCCTTCTTCATTTAAGCTGGTCACGACCATTTCTGCTACACGCTTAGTTGCCCCCATAACATTAGGCGGGTTGACCGCCTTATCTGTAGAAATCATGACAAATTTCGCGACACCAGCTGCCTTTGCTGCTTCTGCTACATTTCGTGTGCCGTAGATATTGTTTTTGACCGCTTCTGTCGGATTGTACTCCATCAAAGGAACATGCTTGTGAGCTGCTGCATGATACACTCGATCAGGGCGATAGGTTTCCATAATATGGAAAATCCTCTCTCTGTCTTGAATATCTGCAATGATTGGAATCAACTCAATATCATCTTTATAACGGCTTGACAGCTCCTTGTGAATCAAATAAATTGAATTTTCTCCATGACCTAGAAGCAGGAGCCTAGCTGGGCAGAATTGAGCAATCTGACGGCAAAGTTCCGAGCCGATAGACCCACCGGCCCCTGTAACAAGCACTGTCTTGCATTTAATATTGGACTTCAAACTTTGCTGATCCAGCTTAACTTCTTTACGCCCTAACAGATCTGCAATATCAATTTCCTGAAGTTTGCTGACAGATAGTTTCCCCGTAATCACCTGTTCATACTTAGGCATGGCATTGACCTTGACCTCCGTCTGTTGGCAGTACTCTACGATTCGTTCGTAGTCATCCGGAGCCAACGAAGGAATGGCAATGACAATTTGTTCGACTTCATAATTCCCTACAATTTCAGGTATCTGCTCAGTTGTTCCTACAACTTTTACTCCATGAAGATAGGTATTTTGCTTATTCTTATCGTCATCTACAATCGCGACTATCTTCAAATCTTTTGATTTTTGCTGGGCTGTCTTGATAAAAAGACTAGCACCATCCCCTGAACCAACAACAAGGGTCTTCGTCCCATCTACTTTCTTACCCAGTAAGGCTGAAGGGTGCTGCACGAATTCATGAATCTCCCGCCAGGTCAGCCTTGAAGCAATAACCAACAAAAATGATAGCAGCATAGAAAGGACAATATATCTACTGTTTGTGGATTCGTAAAAGATTTTCTCTACAACGTATACAATTGAGTAAGCTCCCAAAATTGAGCCCCCCACTCGAAACATTGTTTTGTAATCTGTATACCTTGTAATGGTAGAAAAGACATTCGACAGTGTTGCAAATGTCAAATACAATACAATAATCCCCATTAAAATAGAGACAAAAGATAAATCCGTTATCCCGACATATTTTGCTAAGAAGAATTTTGAAATCCCCTGACTTATACTGAGCAAAATAATATCAACAATAATTAAGATGACTCTTTTTCTCGCTCTTGTCATGTTCCTAATCTCCCAATTATCCTAAAACTCTTTAATCCCTATTATTTCCCATAATTGCCATAGCTGCCGTATCCCCCATAAGTTCCGTAGGCACCATAGCGTTCCAAATCAATGTTATATTTATTGAGGACAACACCCAAAAAAGAAGTTCCCGTTTGTTCCAACTGCTCTTTAGCCTTCATGACTGCTTTTCGTTTGATATGGCCTGCTTGTGTCACCAAGAAGCTAGCATCGCATTTCTGAGCGATGATAGCCGCATCAATGACCAGACCAATCGGTGAAGTATCCACAATGATATAGTCATAACGAACACGTAAATCAGTCAAAAGCGCATCAAACTGCTTGCTTTGCAAAAGCCCCGTCGGATTAGGTGATACTGGACCAGATAAGATCACATCCAGGTTGTCCAGATCTGTATCGTTGATGACTTCATGCAGGGCAGCCTGTCCTGACAGATAGTCCGTCAGTCCTGATACTTTTCTCTGACTGCTAAACACACCAGACATGACTGAGTTGCGGATATCCGCATCGATCATCAAGGTCTTATGACCAGCTCTGGCAAAGGCGGCCGCGAGATTCACTGAGGTTGTAGACTTTCCTTCATTTGCCGTCACCGAGCTTATTTCGACCATCTTGATATTGGCGCCACTCAGCTGTACATTAGTACTTAGAGCATTGTAGTATTCCTCGGTTAGTTTGACAAGGTTCCTTTTTTTCCTAACTAATTCTAAGGTTGCCATTTTCTCTCCCTTACATTCTGTTCATATCTGGGATAACGCCCAACAGCGTCAAGCCCATGACTTCTTCAATGTCCTCTGGCTTCTTCACCCGATCATCCAGGATTTCGACAGCGATGATAAAGATTGACATCAGGACGCTGCCCCCTAAAAATCCTAAGATAACATTACGCCGAATATTTGGTGAAGAAGGCTCTGCTGGGACTGTTGCTTCTTCCAAAGTTGTCACATCAGAAACTTTTGTCACTTCGATGATTTTCTCAGCGGCGATATTACGAAAGGCATTGGCAATGCGAGCCGCTTCCTCTGGATTGTCATCCTTAACCGTAATCGAAACGATACGAGTATCCGCCGGAACGGAAACGGTGATGTGACGCGTCAGCTCTCTTGGTGACGTTTGCAGTTTCAGCTCACTAATTGCCTGTGATAGAACCGCCTGTGACAGAATGATTTCCTTAAAGTCCTTAACGAGGTAAGACCCTGCCTGCAAGTCCTGATTAGTCAAAGCTGCCTGCGTTTCGTTCTGACGGCTAACCACATAGATGCGTGTGGTGCTCTGATACATTTTCTTAGCAATAAAGACGCTGTAGCCAAAAGCCAGCAAAGAAAAGAGCACCGCTCCCAATACGATGGTGAATTTCTTCAGCCACAGGGCTCTCAGCAAGGACAGAATATCGATTTCTACGATTTGCTTTTCTTGTTTTTCCATTTTTCCCCTAAATCAATTCATTTTTCAATAATAATGCTTGGTTACCGCCAAAGAGGGCCTCTGCCCGGCGGGAACCGTATTTCTTAGCGACGATGTCAAAGGCCTCCTTCATAAAGGGCGGTCTCTGACTTAGATTGTGCATGTCGCTGGCAACAAAGTGGACCAAGTCCTTCTCCAAAAAGAACTGAGCCCGTTTTTTCATAAATTTATGCGAGTCTCCTAGCAGCTTGGGCTTCAGAACACTGGAGCTATTAATCTGAGTATAGCAGCCCATATTAATGAGTTCCTGCACCTTCTTTTCATCATTTTCCAGACAGTGATAACGCTCGATATGAGCCACGACCGGTGTTAGACCTAAGCGCAGAATCTGAGCCAAGCCTTTATGGATATCCTTATAGGGCGTCGCCATGCTAAACTCAATCAACACATAGCGTGTGCCAGCTAGACTGGGGAAAATTCCCTTTTCCAACTTATCCGCCACATCGCTGGTGTAGTAAACCTCTGCCCCATAGAGAACCGTCAAGTCAGGCCCTACAAGCTCTGCCAATTCTTTCACCATTTTAAAGTTAGCGCTTATGGTCTCTTCAGGCGTTTCAAACATGCCCTTTCTGCGATGAGAGGTAGAAATGATGGTCCGAACTCCCTGTCGATAACTTTCTTCCAGCAGTTTTTTGGAATCCTCAAAGGTCTTAGGACCATCGTCCACATCAAAGATAATATGAGAATGGATATCAATCATGGTGTTTTCCCTTCCATTACCTGCTGAATCGCTGCCTTAGCATTATCAAGGCTTTCCGGTTGGATTTCCATCATGTAGAGATTGGAATCTGGCATAGCATAGGATGGTAGATCCATACGACCGTTTCCGCTGATGGCTTGTGACTGAACTTGATAGCTTCCACCTGACTCCAGCTGGGTATTGACCAGATTCATAAGAACAGGCAGCTCCATATTGGTCTGGATAGAATCTTGCAAGCCGGAAATAATCTCGTTGTAGTTCTTCAAAGCACTGGTTGAAGTCAGCTTTTTAATGACTGCTTCGATAACTTTTTCTTGATTTTTTCCGCGGTCATTGTCGCCCCCCTGAAGAGAGTAACGTTCGCGAACAAAGCCTAGTGCCTGATCTGAGTTCATATGGACTTTCCCTACTGGGAAATGATGATTGCCGTGTCGGCTAGTAAATTCTTGGTCATTTTCAACATCAATCCCACCCAGCAGGTCTACCAGCTTGAGGAAAGAAGAGAAATTCAGACGAACATAGTAGTCAATGCGAATACCGTAAAGATTTTCCAGCGTGTGGACAGAAGCATCTACCCCGTAAATCCCTGCATGGGTCAGCTTGTCCATCTGTCCAGCTCCTCCATCTGCAATCGCCACATAAGAATCACGAGGAGTTGTAGTCAAGAGGACTTTCTTGGTCTTGCGATTGACCGTCATGATGATATTGACATCTGAGCGTGAGACAGATGAGATAGAGCCATAAGTATCGATACCGCTGACATAGATATTAAAGACATCCGCATTGGCATCATCGCTGCGCTTGCCGGTCTCTACCTGACGGGTAATTTTATAAGTATAGATTTTCTTTATCTTTGAAGCATAGTCAGCATCGTGAGAAGCCAGCATATCTCCAAATGAGCTGTTGAGGGCAATGGCCTCGGTCTCTTGATTGATGAGGGCCTTGTAGGCTGCGATATAAGACGAGCTATTTTCTACAGTGAGTTCTGTCTTTTTAGTCTTCTTGATGTGAGCCAGAAGAGCCGTTACATTGTCCTTGTCTCCATTTTCAGTCGGAGCCGTCAGCTTCTTCAGCTGAGTCACATCTGATTTGTCGCTGTCCGCCCGGACATAAACGGCCATTTCAATTTCAGAGTAATTTGAGGTGGAGTTCACACCTCTAGATAAGTCCATCAGCTCCTTGACCCCGTACATAGCTCCTGAGGATACCAGCAAAGTCACAAGCAAAAGCACCATGGTCAGGACTTTGAACTTATTTTTCCATACAAAGAAGGCTGCCAGTAAAATAACAGCCGCCAAAAGAGCAGACAAAATAAGGTTCAGGTGATGAAACGCCAGAACATTATTTTTAAATATAGAAAAAACAAGCAAACCTGAAACCAAGCTTACCAATGTCAGTAAAGCTGCATTAAAGAGCCTCAGCTTCTTCCCCTTTTTAGAAGCAGGCACATTTCTCCTATGTTGATTCATAATTCTCCCTTTTTCTCCCCTGAGATATAAATACATTTTATTATATCATAAATGCATTATGATACACTAAAATATTTAAAAATATTTTAGTTTTTTCCAAAATTTGTTGACAAAAAAGGACAGTCTGTATTAATTTTCGGTAAATTCTTTCTTTCTTCTCGAAAAACCGATATTTTATACTGTTTTTGACAACAGAAAAAAGAGGCAAAACCTCTTTTATACCAGCATTTTACTTATTTTTTAAAGCATCTTATCCCTGTCAACTTGCTCATAGGCCTGGAGGCCATCATTCAGCTTATCCCAGATGACTACCTGGCCTGACTGAAGGGATTTCTGCACATCAATGATGCGCTGATTAGAAGAACCACGGAACTGCAGCATGAGATTCTTCTTGGTAAGGTCAAAACGGCCGTCCACTAGAATGTCAATCAAACTCAGCAGCTCCAGCTTATCCTCCGTTTCCAGCATCATCTCCTCCCAGGTGTAGCCAGTCCAGGACCAGATATCCTTGTCCGGAAGCTCTCTCCGAATCCGCTTGACCAAGGGCAGGAGAATACCTGTATTGAGAAAAGGCTCGCCGCCTAGGAGAGTCAGTCCCTGCACATAAGGCTCCGCCAAGTCTTTCATTATCTGCTCCTCCAACTCTTGGGTATAGGGAATACCAGCGTTGAAGGACCAGGTTGCTGCATTATAGCAGCCCTCACAGTGAAACATACAGCCACTGACATAGAGGGAGTTACGGACACCTTCACCATCCACAAAGTTAAAGGCCTTATAGTCAATGATTCGCCCCTTACTCAGCTCCTCACTTTTCCATTCTTGAGGTTTGGGATTATTCATGACACCTCCCCATCTAGCTCTATCCAGTAACGCTGACTTCTATCGATTGTATTTTCGTAAACACCGCCAGCAGAGAGAATGGTGCGACGACTGGCTTCGTTGTCTTCATCGCAGGTAATCAGTACTCGTTCCAGTCCTTGCTTTCGAGCCGCTGCTAGTCCTAATCTCAACTGCTCCTTCCCATATCCTTTGCCTCGTTGGCTGGGCCGGATAGAATAGCCAATGTGGCCACCCTCTACAAATAATTTGTCATTCAAGGATAGGCGCAGAGCTAAAAATCCTAGAGGCAGGACAGTCTCATCAAAGGATAAAAATTGAATGGCAGGAACCCAACCTGCTGGCAGCGTGGTAGCATCCTCCTGCCGTTCTACAATTTTCAACCAATCCTCATAATCCTTTGCTCGCTTCCAAGTGGAGCCCATGCCACCGTGCATATAGGATTTTGCAGCATCAAACTCCGCAATCATCTCTAATATCGCTTCTTTATCTTCCAAAGTTGGTCGTCTTAGCTCCATGCTCCCTCCTTAATCGACATCAATCCAATAACGCTCTTTCCCGCCTCGAATATCCTCTAAAGCTCCGCCATTAGCCAGAATCACTGACCGACTGGCAGCATTATCACAATCGCAAGTCACTAGGACTCGTTTTATATTTTTACTTTTGGCTACTTGCAAGCCTTGTCGCAGCTGCTCTTTTGCCAATCCTTTCCCACGCGCAGAGGGACGAATACTGTAACCGATATGCCCGCCTTCTTGGAGCAAATAGTCATTGAGCCGCAAGCGCAGATTGAGAAAGCCCACAGCCCGACCATCCGCAGCAAAAGAGATTAGTTGGATGTAAGGCACAAAACCTTGCGGCAAGCCTAGACCTGCCTCAGCTAGCTGAATCGTCTCCAGCCAGTCCTCATAAACAAAATCTGCTCCACCAAAGAAGCCGTCCTGTCGGCTACCAGCCGCTTCAAAGTCAGCCAGCATCTCTAAAATCTTTTCCTTGTCTTCTAGTTTCGGTCGTCTTAGCTCCATAGTGCCTCCTGATACGAAGAGAGTGAGACCGCCTTGCGCCCCACTCTGACTTCTATTGTTTCTTGTTCTTTTCTAAAAATTGCTGACGTAGTTTGGCTAATCGTTCTTTTTTGCCGCTGCCTCCCTGCGAATGTTTTTCATGGAAACGCTGCACCTGAGCCTTTCCTTTGTCGTCCAATTGATACTTTCCCATCTTAATTTCCTTCGTACTTAATAGTCGAGCCATTCATGTGCTTAACCCGAGCTGATATTTCCTTGTGACGGCCATTGACCATTGGGCGGGCTTGCGGATTTCCTAAGTAGCCGCAGGTCCGCTTGACCACATCGACCGTCTTGGGATCGCTGTTGCCGCAGTTTGGACAGGTGAAGCCCCGCTCGGTCGGCGTAAAATCTCCCTCAAAGTTACACTTGTAACAGCGGTCAATCGGTGTATTTGTACCTAAGTAACCAACTCGGTCATAGGCATAGTCCCAGACAGCTTCCAGTGCCTTTGGATTTTGCTGAAGAACAGGATATTCACAGTAATGGATAAAGCCGCCTGAAGCACCCACTTCAGGATAAATCTTCTCAAAGTCCAGCTTTTCAAAAGGAGTTGGATTCTTGCGCACATCGTAGTGGAAGGAGTTAGTATAGTATTCCTTGTCAGTAATATCTGGAACGACGCCAAACTTCTCTGTATCCAAACGGCAGAAGCGGTCGGTCAGGCTTTCAGATGGAGTTGAGTAGACAGAGAAATGATAGTCATACTGATCTGACCACTCTTGCACCCGGCGCTTCATATCTTTGACAATGGCAACTGTAAAGTCCTTGGCTTCAGGATTGGTCTCCCAGTCGCCGCCGTAAAAGACTGCTGCCACTTCATACAGACCGATATAGCCTAGGGAAACCGTTGCACGACGGTGAGTAAAGAGCTGGTCTACCTGATCATACTTGCCCAGACGTTGGCCAAAAGCCCCATACTGATAAAGAATCGGCGCATTGGCTGGACTGGCTTCCTTGGTCCGCTCCACTCGGTAGACCAAAGCGTCCTCAGCGATATTCATCCGCTCATTAAAGAGTTCCCAGAATTTATCTAAATCCCCCTCAGATTCAAGCGCAATCCGCGGCAGATTGACAGTAACGACACCTAGATTCATACGGCCGGAGTTGACTTCCTGACCATTTTCATCCTTCCAGCCTTGTAGGAAAGAACGGCAGCCCATCGGCACCTTGAAAGAACCAGTCAAGTCGATAATCTTGTCATAGGAAAGGACATCTGGATACATACGCTTAGTGGCACACTCCAGAGCCAGTTCTTTGATGTCGTAGTTAGGCGTTCCCGGCTCAAGATTAAGCCCGCGCTTAAGGGTGAAAATCAGCTTAGGGAAAATTGCTGTGCGGTGCTCGCTTCCCAGTCCCTTGATACGGATATTGAGAATAGCCTTCTGAATTTCCCGCTCAAAACGATTGGTCCCCAGACCAAAGCCCAGCGAAGTAAAAGGAGTCTGACCGTTAGAAGTAAAGAGAGTATTAATCTCATACTCCAGCGACTGCATGGCATCGTAGATATCCTTCTTGGTCTTCGCCCAGGCGTACTCTTCCCGCTTATCCGGCAAAACCCACTGCTCTGCATCCTTGAGATGCTTTTGATAATTAAGCTCAGCATAGGGCGCCAAGACTTCATCAATCCGGTCGGCCGAACAACCGCCATACTGGCTGGAAGCTACATTGGCAATGATTTGCGAGATCTGCGCTGTCGCAGTCTGAATAGACTTGGGACTCTCTACTTCTGCATTGCCAATCTTGAAGCCATTTTTCAGCATGCCGTCAAAGTCAATCAGACAGCAGTTCGTCATCGGTGTATAAGGGCTGTAGTCCAAATCATGGTAGTGGATGTCCCCCTTCTGGTGGGCATTGGCCACATGAGGCGGCAACATCTTAAGCCCAATGGACTTGCCAACAATCCCAGCTGTCAAATCCCGCTGGGTATTGAAAACATCACTGTCCTTATTGGCATTCTCATTGACTACCGTGCGGTCTTTATTGAGGAGCTTGTCGATGGTAAAGTTGATATCAGTCGCTTTTGAGCGCTCAAAATCCCGTTGGGTGCGGTAAGTGATGTAGTTCTCTGCAATGGCATATTCCTTGGCATTCAAAAGCTCATGCTCAACAATGTTCTGAATCTCATAGATTTTGACATACTTAGCGAAGCGACTGCTGATTTCTGCCACAATGCGGTCTGTGATAGCTTCTAGCTTGGCTTCCAGCATTGGATTCAGCGGACCGACTTCCTGAGCTGCCCGCACCATAGCCTTATAGATCTTTGACACATCAAAAGCCACTCTACGGCCATCCCGCTTCTCCACATAAATCGCTGGAGCAATTTCAAACTTCTCTTCCCTTAAAATCATCACGAACACTTCCTTTTCTCTGCCCTTAGGACAAATCAAGTCTCTTTAAACCTATCACTTGCGAAGAAATTTCCAAGAAATCTCCGACAGCAGTTCATCCAAAGAACAGTATTTTATAAATAAGTCGATACAAGACTCATTATAGCACGTTAAAATTAAAAATCAATATGTTGTGGCAAAAAAGTTATTTTTTCTTTTTATACACAACATATTGATTTTTTACTACTTAAGTTGATAAAGCTTGAAATGGTCAAGTTTGAGGTCAGCTTCCTTATAATTTTTGGAAATTAGCTGTTTCACATCTGACAGCAGTTTGACATCATTGTTAACCAAAATATACTTGGGCTGACTGTTTTCAAGTCCATTCTGAAGACCCAAACGATTTTCAGCCGTTCCCACATACAAAGTTGGAGACAAGAGAGAGACAGCTGATAGGCGGCCGCTCTTTTGATACAGACTAGCCGAGGTATCCCAAGCATAGATGGTATCCCCATCCTTGGTCTTTTCCTTAATATACTGAGCCGCCTCGCTTCTTTCAGCAGAGACACCGCTGGAAAGGATATACTCATTCACCAAAGGATAGCCAATCAGATAAAAGATGGCTAAGAGTGGCAGAAAGAACTGGCCTGAGAGATAAGAAGTCCACATCGTAGGGCGACGACGATCCCGACGATGACGCCCTGGTTCCTGCTGCTTGCCTTTATTGAACCACAAAGCAAAAAGAATCATGGCAAAAGGCAGGGCAGGAAGCAGTTGATAACTGCCCTGATCTGGCAGGATAAAAGCCGCAAAGACAGTAATGAAGAGCCCTAGCAGACCGATAAAGCGCAAGACGCGCAGGCTGGTTGCTTGTCCCTTTTCTCTTGAAAAGAGATTGACACCCAAAGCGGAAATAAAACCTAGACCGACTGTCAGCAAGCCATAATAAATCAAATTAGAAAGACTATGACTGCCAATCAAGCTGATGGAATCCCAAGCATAGGTCACCTGACTGATAGCCTGGCCAAAGGTTTGATTGGCAACAGTAAAGTAGCCGATAGGATAAAAAATCACTGAGAAGCCAAAGAGACCGGCTAAAAGCTGATAGAAGCCTCGAGCCGCACGCTTGGCTGCGATATTGTAGACCAAAAGCACCAGAGCAGTCAAAGAATAGAAGACTAGGCTGGAAACCGGATCAATCATAAAAGCAAGAGCTCCGAAAGCTCCATATAGAATGAACTTTTCATCCTTGATTGAATCCTGCAAATAGCGCACCAAAAAAGATAGATTCCAAAAAATAAAGGGCAGAACAAAAATACTAGAGTAAAGACCGCCAAATCCAAGGGCAAAGACTAGCAGGTAAAAGAGCAGCAAGAGACTGCGTGATAGGTCCTGTTTAGGTTGTAAGAGCACCAAGGTCTTGTGCAGGAAAAGTCCAGCCAGCCACAGAGCCAGCGTCTGAAAGACCATCCACAAAAGCTGGCCAAAAGCCAGACTGCTGGTCCAAGCCATCAGATAGTAAAGCAGACCACTAGTCCCATATATTTGCGAATAAGGCACTTGCCCCTGAGTCATGGCCCAGCCGGCATAGAGATTCTGACTTTGTAAATTCGTTGCTAGGTTGGTCAAAAAAGGATTGACCACACTCAGCAGGCTGATAGCCAAACTACACAAGAGCGTCAAAAAATAGGGCGTCGGCTCTGGCTTGGTAATTTTTTGCTCAGACCTTTCAGCCCTAGTCAGCTGCTCTTCTGAAACTTCTAAAACTTTTTCTTCCGTTGTATCATGCATATAAAATATTCTCCTTGATATCAGTCCCATCTAGTATATCAAATTCCTGTCCTCCTGTCAGCTTTCTCTTGACCCTTCTTCTGAGCATTATAGCTTCTAGCCAGCTCCTCCAGTTCCCGAAAACAGCGATATTCTCTCGTTTCATAAGCAAGCGGCTGACTGGAAATTTTCTCCATTATCATCTTAAAAAATTCCTTTATTTTTTACATTCGTAAAAACAGAGCAAAAATCCGTCCCCATATAAAAGCAAAAATAACAAGAACACATCTCAGCACAAACCGCAAAAGCACATACAAAAAAATCTGAGACTTCCGCCTCAGATTTTCTGTATATTTCTGCAGAACTTACCCTCCTCCGGCATTAGAGCATAGGTGCAAAGAGCTGCATGATTTCTTTGATAAGGCGACGATACCAGCTGCTATCAAGATTTTCAGGAAGAATTTCCTCAGAAGCCTCAAAAATGGCTTCAAAATCTTCCTTGATAGCTGGGATACTCTCCGTATGGTACATCAGAACTGCATTTTCATAGTGGTGCACCAGACTGCGGTAGTCAAAGTTAATCGTCCCTACCACAGCAAATTCATCATCGGCCACCACGTTCTTACTATGGATAAACCCTGGCGTGTACTCAAAGATCTTAACACCTGCTTCCATCAGATCCGGATAGGCTCCACGGGTAACAATCTGAATCAGCTTCTTGTCCGGAATGAAAGGAGTCACGATGCGGACATCCACTCCCCGCATAGCAGCATTCTTAATATCCTCCGTCAGGTCATAGTCAATAATCAGATAAGGCGTGGTAATGTAGACATAGTCCGTAGCCTGACTGATGATATTTTGATAGACCGTTTTGCCAACCTGAACCTTATAAATAGGCTTAGGCCCGCTGCCATAGGGAACGTAAAGCCCTTTGCCTTCGACAGCTTTATTTTCCAGATGGTACTTGTCAAAGTCTGTAATTTCCCCACGATTGATATACCAGTTCATGAGAAAGAGCCGCGTCAGAGCCTTGACTGCCCGACCTTCCAAGCGGACACCGCCATCTTTCCAGTGGCCAAAACGGACGATATGATTGATATACTCGTCAGCCAGATTGATGCCGCCAGTATAGCCAACCTGACCGTCAATGACCAAAATCTTGCGGTGGTCACGATTGTTATAGGATACCGTCATTCGCGGAATCACCTTGTTAAATTTATAAGCCTCGATGCCCATCTTGCGCAGCTTACGCGTATAATCGCCCGGCAAAGTAGCCATGCAGCCAATATCATCATAGAGCAGTTTAACTTCAACGCCTTGCGCAGCTTTTTCGACCAAGATTTCCAGAACACTGTCCCACATCAGCCCTTCATCAATGATATAAAACTCCAGAAAAATGAATTTCTCAGCAGCCCGCAGGTCAGCCAGCATGGCCTCAAACATCTCCTCACCGATGGGAAAATAGCGAGAAGCTGTACCGTCATAGACATCCGCATTATTGTCCATACTCAGCAGTGATTTGATAATACCGTAGGCTGACTTGTTTTCCTTTTTCAGCTGAACACGGAGTTCATAGCTATTGTCCTCTCGAAATTTCATAGAGTCCATATTTTCCAGCTGAATCATTTCTTTTTTAGACAGTCGTCGCTCGCCAAACATCAGATAGAGCAGGAAACCAAAGACCGGCACCACGGCAATCAAAAGCCAGGTCACCTTACTCTCGGGCGGCATATTGCGGTTGACAATCGCTAAAATGGTCCCAATATACAGGAAGACAATCATCGCCACTGACAGCCAGTTGGGTGCAATTTCATTAAAATAGAAAAACGCAACAAAGACAAAGACCAGCTCCAATAGCATAATAATGATGCTGAAACCGTATTTTGACATTAATAAGCGGAATTTCCTGAAAGTCATACACTCTCCTATCTCATTGCATATATTCTAGTATAGCAGTAAAAGCTCCTTAAAACAACGTTTATATCAATGCAAACTGTATTTCTGGTGGATGAAAATCCAAGCACAGCTTTTGAATACCACTATCCTCAAAATTTCAATACAAGATTACAACTGATAAAAGGAAAAGCCCTATTCAAGACAGGGCTCTTTCATCATTGTTTCGTAAAGACCAGTGTGTCATCATCATAAGGTTCTTGGGAAAGATCCTCAATTGTCAGCTGATTGCCCTCAATGCGATAGCGCTTGACATCATCTCCGATGATCATGGTCTGGTTGGTAGCATCAATCTGAACCTGTTCAATTTCCTGCTCACCATCCGACTCGACCTTGGTCAGCTGGCCAGTAGTTCCTGAAATCTGCAAGGTCAGCTGATCGCCTTCATGGCTTGTCTGATAGCTGCCATCCAGCTCGCCATTGGCTACTTGCTCGGAAGAGGATGCAGAAGCAGATGAGCTGCTATTGGCCGCACTAGACGTGCTAGCTACTGACGAAGACTCTGCTGGCTTGCTGGAAGCGACTGACTGAGACTGAGAGGAAGGTGCCGTCTGGTTCTGATTAGAACCGCAAGCTGCCAAGGCTAAAACAGCCGCAGCAGTTAAACCTGAAATCATTAACTTTTTAGAAATTGCCATAGTGTTCTCCTTTTTCTTCTGTCTTTATTGTACCAAAGCAGGACTCCGGCGGTAAATTTATAAACTTGTCAAATAAGCTCTGACTTCTGCAATAAAATAAAGAGAACCCGTAATGAAAAGCAGCTGATTAGCGTTTTGCCTCTCCTGAAAATTCTGAATAAGCTGCCGATAATCCTCTATGTAGAAGAAGCCTTCCGCTTCAGCTTGACCAAGGGAATCTCCATCAGAAAAGGAAGTAACCGTCAACTGAACATCTGGCAGAGCCTCTCGCAGATAAGCCAGCATAGTGCTGTAGTCCTTACGCTTGAGAGCACCAAAAAGAAGCAAGCACTCTTTATCTTTCTGGCTCTGGATAAACTCCACTAACCTCTCCAGTGCAGGAAGATTATGGGCCCCATCAAGATAAATACCTGGACTAGCTTCTTCCAATCGCCCTGCCCAGCGAGTCTCCTGCAAGGCTGTCCGAATCCTAGCAGAATCTATTTCCCACCCCTGCTGCTGCATGAAGAGCAGGAAAACCTGCAGGGCCAGCGCCGCATTTTCCTCCTGATAACCTCCCTTGAGGCCCAGCTCAAGATTGGATAGGGTCATGGTCGAATTGGAAAAAGTCTGATTTGCCAGAGAAAAATCGCGACCATACTGATAGAGTTCTATTCCCAGCTCCTGAGCTCGCTGCGCACAAACCAATCGTGCCTCCTCTGGCAGCGGTCCGATGACCGCTGGCCGCCCCGGCTTGAAAATCCCAGCCTTTTGCTCTGCTATCGCCGTCAAGCTCCTTCCCAGAGTCTCCTGATGATCCAAGCCCACAGAGCTGATGACTGCAATATCTCCCGTAATGACATTAGTCGTGTCCAAGAATCCGCCAATCCCTACCTCAATCAAGGCTATGTCCACTTCCTGCTCCTTGAAATAGAGAAAGGCAATCAAGGTCAGAATTTCAAAATAGGACAGCTGGTCATGACTTTTGAGCAGTTCTTGCTCCATCTTTTGCACCTCTTGACCCAGACGGATAAAATCAGCTGGAGCAATCGGTTGACCGTTGATACAAATCCGATCATAAATACTAATCATGTGTGGTGAGGTAAAACTCCCTGTCTTGCGACCATGCCCCGCAAACAGCTGACGCATGAAAGCAATAGTAGAGCCTTTGCCATTTGTACCAGTTACATGAATCGTTGGAAAACTCTGCTCAGGATTTCCAAAAAGAGCTACAGCCCGCTGCATCCGCCCTAGACCCGAACGAAAGTTTAGACCAATTCGGCTGTTCAGCCATTCTTCAATTTCATTCATTTTCTTACCCAAAAAAGAGCAGCGAAGCAGAATTCAAATCTGAATTGCAACTCGCTCCTCTTTCTAATGTTTATGATATGAGATGGAAAATAGCCCAGCCTTGGCTACTTCCTTCATCTGTCAAGTTCAGCTAGCATCTCGCCTGCGCTTGTCCATTTCTGGAAGCGAGGCTAGCCCAGTCTTACTCCTCCATAAAGCTGTTGAAGACTTCTTCAATCATATCCCATTCAGCATCTGAGTCCTCTGGGATTGGCTGCAGGTCGCCTTCTGTGCCATCTTCATTTTCGGTAAAGGAATAAGCTTGAATCTCTACCTCACCGTTCTCATCTTCTTCCGCATTAGCCGGAATCAAAAGAACATAATTCTTGCCAAACTCTTCCTTACCATCAATGGTCAAAAGAATTTCAAATAAAGTCTCGTTCCCTTGCTCGTCAACCAAGGTAATTAATTCACGCTCTTCATGCTCGTGGTCATGGTTATGATCATGTGTCATACTAGTGTCTCCTTCATTTCTTTTCTAAAAATCTCGATCCAGATAATTCTGCAAAATCAGCTGCGCCGCCAGCTTATCAATAACTTTCTTGCGCTTGCTGCGGCTAATGTCCGCCTGCTCCACCAGCATGCGCTCAGCAGCCACCGTCGTCAGACGCTCATCCTGATAGTCAACCGGCAGACCAAACAGCTCAGAAACCCGCTGGCCATAAGCCTGACTGGCCTCCACTCGAGGCCCGCTGGTATTGTTCATGTTCTTAGGTAGGCCAATAACAAACTTATCAACCTTATACTCTTTCACCAGCTCACCCAAGCGCTCTAGGCCGAATTCGCCCTTTTCTTCATGGATCGGAATAATCTCCAGTCCTTGAGCCGTAAAACCAAGAGGATCACTAATGGCAACCCCAACCGTTTTCGAGCCCACATCTAATCCCATAATTCTCATTAGAGATCGACGCCTTGTCCTTTCAAATAATAACGAACCAACTCCTCAACAATCTCATCGCGCTCGTATTTGCGGATTTGATTGCGGGCATTGTTATAGCGAGGTACGTACGCAGGATCGCCACTGAGTACGTATCCCACGATTTGATTGATTGGATTGTATCCTTTTTCATTGAGCGACTTGTAGACATCGGTCAAAGTCTCGCTAATTTCCTTTTTATTTGAATCATCGAGATTAAAACGTACTGTTTCATCTGTAAATCCCACAATTACACCCTCTTTCTTTAGAATATCCCTATTATAGCATAATTATAGGCTTTTCACAAATTTAATTCACCTGAATTTCCCTAATTTTTCAATAAGCTTTAGCTAATATTTATTCGAAGTCTGACTCTGAAATCCAGCAAAAATCCAGCTCTCTTCAGAGAACTGGATGGAAACTTCCTAATTTGAAGACGGCACTTCCACACCGTCGCTTCCCTTAAACTTGTTAAGCAATTCTTCCGGACTCAGGGTCTCGATTTGCTCAAACAGCTGCGCGTAGTTTGGAAGCTTTTTGGCTGCTTCGTAGTCTAGATTCTCAGGATCGATAGTCATCTCCAGAGAAATCTCTTCCGCTGTCATATCTGTTTTCAAGTCAAGACCGGTTATATTCACTGCTTCTTTCAGACCAAGCGCTTCCTCGATCAAAGACAGCATTTCTTTCTTTACGGTGGAAACATCCTGTTTTGACAGAGCTTCCTTGATATTGTCAGGAATAGCCTTGCTGACATGCAGGATAACCTTATCATACTTCTGTCCGCTGTAGCTGACGGTTAAGATCCTAGTTTCTTTTCCATGTTCTAATTGCTTCTCAGTTTTATAGGACTTAGTGACAATATCTCCTTTTCCAGCCCCTCCCTGTGAGGATGAACTGCTATTTGACTGCTGACTGCAAGCCGTTAAGATTGCCAAAGCTGTCAGCAAAAAGACAATTAATTTTCTCATGTCTTATCTCCTTCAATATTGAGCTGATTTTATCATATCATTATAAAAACGGCGCTGTCAAACTGATTGTCACTCTGTCATTAAAATGTAATAAAAAAGAGCAGCTTATTTCTGCTCTTCTGCTCCATTCATCAGGAGATTGTTGATGTATTCTTCTGGCGTCAGCTTAATCATTTCTTTGAACTTGAGATTTTGAAAATAAGGCATAGCCGCTGCTTTTTCGATATCCAAACTCTCAAAGTCATAGGTAGAAGTCATTTTCAGCTCGTTCTCATTCAAAATTGTCACTGAGCCGCTAAAACCTTGAAGTCCACGAGCCTGCACATAGTCTGCATCCTGCTCCAGTGACTCATTGAGCGACTTCTGCGCTTCCTCCAGCCCCATCTGCTTGATGGCTTCTTTCATCTCATCATCAGTCGCAGTCAGCCTTTCAATAACCAAGCGTTTAAAATGCTCTCCCTGATAAGTTACTGTCTGACTCTGCTGGTTTCCTCGTTCATCCTTTGGAAAAACAAGCGTCCGAGTAATCACTTCCTGCTGCTTGGCATTATCAATGATAGGCAGATTATTGCTGATTTCTTTCTTGTCAGCCGCATTCGAATTCGTCTCTGTCTTTTTATGTCCACAGCCTGCTAACAGTGCCACACTCAATCCCAGTCCTACTAAAATTTTCTTCATCTTCCATCCTCCTCAGAGATATTGTATCACAGTTCTGCTCCTTGTCAATCCATCCAGTCGCCAAAGACTGCTATCAACCTGAACAAAAAGAAGAGCCGAGATTCTCTTCCCGACTCTTTCAGTTATATTCAAAGTTTAAAGAGCTGCTCGCAGACGAGCTTCTGCATTTTCAACATTGCGAACAGAACGTGGCAGAAAAGCACGGATATCATCTTCTTTGTAACCAACTTGGAGACGTTTATCATCCACTAAAATGGGACTTTTCAAAATACGTGGGGTCTCCATGATGATGTCAAGAACTTCGTTGACACTTAATTCCTCAATGTCAACACCCAAACCTTTAGCATAGCGGTTTTTTGATGAAACAATGCTCGCGATACCATTTTCTGTTTTGGTTAAAATATCCAGAAGTTCCTCTTTGGTGATGCCTTCTTTGCCTAAATTTTGTTCTTTATAAGTTAATTGATGAGCGTTTAGCCAGGTTTTTGCTTTTTTACAACTAGTACAACTTGAGACAGTATAGATTGTGATCATGTAAGTACTCCTTTCGCTACACGATACTAATATCGTAGTCTATTATATCACAAAAACCATCGGTCTTGCGACCTATTTTGCAAAATTACTCTTCAATTTCGATGGCATCGTCCAAATCCAGAGTCACTTCTTCCATCGTTTCCACAGGGCTGTCAGCCTTGTTGCCAACCGCTTCTGCCAAGTCATCGCCTTCAATCAAACCATAACGTACACGAACCTGGCGGTCAATTTCGTCAAAGACTTCTGGATGATCAGCCAAGTACTTCTTAGCATTTTCAGAACCTTGACCGATTTTTTCATCATTGTAGGAGTACCAAGCACCAGCTTTTTTGATGATGTCTAAATCAGTCGCAATCTTAATCAGCTCACCTGTCTTGGAAATACCTTCGCCGTACATGATTTCCACGAAGGCTTCTTTGAATGGCGGAGCTACCTTATTTTTAACAACCTTAATCTTGGTTTCTTTACCAACATTGGTATCCTTCTCATCACCAGTTCCCTTGATTTGAGTATTACCACGGACATCCAGACGGACAGAAGCATAGAACTTCAGTGCACGGCCACCTGGTGTTGTTTCAGGATTACCAAACATAACGCCAACTTTTTCGCGCAGCTGGTTAATGAAAATCGCAATCGTCTTCGTTTTGTTGATAGAAGCAGACAGTTTACGCATAGCCTGGCTCATCATCCGAGCCTGCAAGCCGACATGGCTGTCACCGATATCGCCATCGATTTCTGCACGTGGTACCAGGGCTGCAACTGAGTCTACAACCACCAAGTCCACCGCACCTGAGTCAATCAGCTTGCCGGCAATTTCCAATCCCTGTTCCCCAGAGTCAGGTTGAGACAGCAGCAACTCATCAATATTAACACCTAGAGCAGCCGCGTATGACGGATCCAAAGCATGCTCAGCATCGATAAAGGCTGCGATACCACCTTCTTTTTGCGCTTGAGCAACAGCGTGAAGCGCAACGGTTGTCTTACCAGAAGACTCCGGACCATAGATTTCAATAATCCGTCCCTTAGGGTAACCACCAGCACCAAGGGCAATATCCAAGGCCAAAGAGCCAGAACTCATAACTTGAACCTTTTGCTCTGCCCGCTCGCCAAGACGCATAATAGCTCCCTTACCAAAGTCCTTTTCAATGTTTTTAAGAGCATTATCCAAGGCTTTTTGGCGCTCATCGCCGAATTTCTTTGAGATTTCGTCTAATTTTTTTTGTTTCTTTGCCATTTATTTCTCCTGTTTTTTCTAAAATGTCTTTTGGCCATCTTGGTCATTATACCAAAAATCAGCTATTTAATAAAGTTTTTCGTACTAGGTTGAAGGCGTGCAGAACAGCAATTTTCCGCACATCACGCCGACTTCGTCCAGCAATATTGACCTTAATAGTTTCTGTTCCTGAAGCACTTGCTAAGCCGATAAAAACGGTCCCTGCTGGATGGCCTTCCAGTGAATCTGGACCAGCCACACCTGTCAGACTGACAGCTAGGTCACTTTCGGTCAGCTTTCTAGCCTGCTCTGCCATTTTCCCAGCCGTAAAAGCGGAAACGACACCGTGCTTCTCCAGGTCTCCCAACGGAATATCCAGCATCCGGCTCTTTTCCTCCATGCTGTAGGTGACAAAGCCACCTGAAAAAATGGAAGAGGCTCCAGCAAAATCAGCCAAGGTCGCCTGAAAGAGCCCTGCTGTCAGACTCTCCGCCGCCGAAATCGTCTTTCCTTGACTCTTGAGCAAATCAAAAGCCACCTGTGCCAAGGAATTGTCATCCCCGTAACCATAGAAAATCTCTGACAGTGACTGTCCCTCAAAAGTCTTATGGGACAAAATTTCCTTTTCCACAGCCTCAAACTTAGTGTCGGCTTCTGCCTGACTCAGAGCCTTGGTAGACAGTCGTAGGGTAACTTCTCCTGTCTTTGCATAAGGAGCAATGGTGGGGTCACTCTGCTGCTCAATCATCTCTGACAAAATAGTCACTAGCTGACTCTCGCCGATACCAAAGAAGCGCAGCACCCGTGAATACAATTTCTGGCCTGTGGATAAGAGGGGAACCAGCTCGTTATTGACCATGGGCTTGAGCTCACTAGGCGGGCCAGGCAGGACTACATAGGTCACTCCGTCTGCTTCTAACAATCCTCCGACAGCTAAACCAGTCGCATTTGGTAAAGGAGCCGAGCCTTCAACCAGCTGGGCCTGACGCTCATTATTGGGAGTTCGAGCATAATCTGGCCGGCTGGCAAAAAAGCAATCCAGCTTTTCCACAGCCTGTGAGTCAAAATTGAGCTCACGTCCTAAGAACTTAGCCAAGGTCTGCTTGGTCAAATCATCCTCTGTTGGCCCCAAGCCTCCTGTTAGGATAATCAGATTACTACGCCCTTGAGCAATTTCCAAAACAGAGAGGAGACGATTTTCATTGTCCCCCACTGCTGTTTGAAAATAAACATCAATCCCTAGACTCGCCAGTTTTTCAGATAAAAATTGGGCATTGGTATTGACAATCTGACCTGTCAGAATCTCGGTGCCCACAGCAATAATTTCTGCTTTCATAGAACCTCCTATCTTACTATTCGGAATTGGCTTTATTTTATCACAAAAAATCTTAAAAAAGTTGATTTTCATTTCAAGAAATAAAAAGAGCTGTCAAGCTCCTTGACAAACTTGTCAACATGCTGTGAAAAACTTTTAAAAAGGACTGGTGTTATGCAGAATAACTAGATTGTTAGGGAAATGCTATTGGCAAATGGTTTCATTATTTTTATAATAAAGATGAAAAAATAAAATCATCTAAATAATTTTATTTGAAGAAAGGAGATCATCATGAAAATTTCACAAGTTCTCAAAGATATTCGTCAACAAAATCAACTCACTCAGGAGGCTTTGGCGGAAAGACTCAAGGTTTCCCGCTCCGCCATTGCCCGCTGGGAAAGTGAAAAAGGGATCCCTGATATTGGAAATCTCATCGCTATCAGTCGGGAGTTCGATATCAGTCTGGACACACTCATCAAGGAGGATGAGCGCTTGGAGAAAAAAGTCATCGAAGACAGTAAGGCCAAGAAATGGCATTATTTAGTCATCCTCTACCTTTTTTCCATCTTGGTTTATATTGGTGTCTTTGCTTACTTGCACCATATCTTTATGGCTGGCTTCCTCATCTCCACCCTCTTTATGCTCTTCTATGAACTACGCATCTTTATCAAGGAAAAGATTTGGATGCAGAAGGATAACTAAACGAAATTCCTTGGATGTTAGAAAACCAAGGAATTTTTTCTATGAAACAAGGAATATAGTCGCACTATTATGAAAGAGAACAGACAAGCAAAGAAAAAAGAGGAAAGTAAAACTGCAGCTACCTTTGACAAATGAGCTGAATCAAGATTTGTATTTCAAAAATTTATTGGAACTTTTGTCTTTATGCGTTTGTCGTGTCATCATAAATTATTTTTTAAACGCTTCGTATAGTTTTTTATAGAACTCTTTCTTTTCTTTTTTTTGATTATTAAACTCTTTTTTGCCGTAATCAAAATTCGCTACTGAAAATCCCTTGCCATCATCAGAAAAAGTGAAGAATTCTATCCCAATCAATTTATTATTTTTAGCATCTACTACAGTAGTTCCTAAATTATTGTTAAATTGTTTAACTTCTTCTTCACTAACTCCAAATCCCATAGCAGTGCCATCTGCAATAATATTTGAAAACACTTCTTCTGAAGATGCTACTTCTTTGACAGATATTAGATAGACAGCATCTTCTGTTTCTACTTGCCTTACCTTATCCCATCTTTCGGTATCATTCGAAGAGATTGTATAGACTGTTAAATCCACCGAAGGTTTATTGGAATTTTCTTTTTTAATCACTTGTTTGCCAATTAAGACGATTGCGAGTATTCCAATGACTAGTAGCAAACTAATATAAATTTTCTTTTTCATGCCTGACTTCCTATATCTTTTATATCAATGATAACATCAACTTTACTATATACAGCTGGATCATGCGTTGCTATAATAACATAATTATCCTTGGTTGCTTCACTCAATAATAAGTTGATGATTTCATTCCCAATCTCACTATCCAAGGCTCCTGTAGGTTCATCCGCTAAAATAATTTTACGCGGTTTCATTAACATTCTTGCAATAGCTACACGCTGAGCCTGTCCCCCAGACAATTCATATATTTTATGTTTTAAATAGTCCCTAGAAAGGCCTACTTTTTCAAGTATCTCAGATATAATTTTTTTGTCTTTATTGAGGAGTTTTAAATTATCATATACTGTTTTGTTTTCTATCAAAGAATAATTTTGGAATACATACCCAATAGTATTTTTAAAATAGGTTCTTTCTTTTGTTTTCCAAATATCCTGTTTATCAACTAACACTTTTCCACTGTCAATTTTTTCTAGCCTTCCTATAATGTTTAGCAAGGTAGTTTTACCTGAACCCGAACCGCCAATCAAGGCGTAGCTCTTTCCAGCTTCAAAGGTTAAATTTAAATCTGTAAATATTTCTTTTGAGCCATATTTTTTTGTAACATTCACAATTTCAATTGTCATTAGTCATCCCCTTTTAGAATTTGAGTGTATCTATCAGATAATTTTCTGAAACTTATTATCATTGACATCATTAAAACCGTTAAAGAAGCAAGACCAATATACAATAACTCTATTTGTCCTGTCATGATAAATGTCAATAAGATAACCATTATAATCGTTATCATAAAATATTTTAGACTTGAAATGGCCATACCTGTTTTCGATAGGCCTAAAATGATTTTTTTGACATAGTCATTCTGTTTTAAGGCAACAAACATTTGAGCATATTGATAAATGAGTAGAAATACAATTCCACAAATAATTATTTGCAGTATTTTTGAAAGGAGAATTTGGTGCTCTAAAGATTGAATATTAAGTTTCACAGTTTGGTAAACCTCGACTGGATTGATTGAAAAATTCAAACTAGCACTCAAATCGTTGATGTCCTTAATTGCTTCTGGACTAAAAAGTGAGTTATATATGATATTGCTTGCCAAAATAAAATCGTTAGTTTCTACCATTTTATCAGTATCTAATATAACCACTATATTACTCTTACTATTTGTCACACTTTCCAAAGGTAGATTATCTTTATTTTCAGGGACACTACTGCCATTTTCATTGAAATAGAAAAATTCTTGCCCATCAGGAATGACTTGCACCGTAAGATCATCTTTTGTATAGTTTGTACCAGTAAATTGTTCTGCTACAACCGTATTCTCGATTGATGCCTTATTCTCTTTAAATTTATTAGGAATATAGATGGTTGCTATTTTATTATCTAAAATACGATAGTTTGTTCCATTAACTTTATTTTGTACCTTAGCACCTGTTTGATTGATATAAACCAGCTCTTTATTAACCTCTGGATTCGTTATCCCATCACTTTTTAATTGCTTAGAAAAATCTTCTGTAACATGAGAAGTTTTCATAAAATCTGGAACATAGGCTGAAGATGATTTGATATATATAAAATCCAGTTTTTTTAAGGCTTTAGCAATCTCTATATACTTAGCTCCTGAGTCATTTGCTTCTTCTCCATTAGTAACAGATTCATTTTCAATACCCAAAAACTCTAGTCTTTTCCAATCTTTTACTGCACTCCATGGTTCTAAATGCTTTATCTGTATATTTATCTTTGATTGACTAGCCTTTGTTTCCCGTAAAAAGACTCCTGAAACAACTATTATGCTAGAAATAACCGCAAGCCATACGATAAAAATGAGGCTGTTTTTGGCCTTATTTTTTATAATTTCAATAGGCTTTTCAACCTGAATCGTCAGCCAAAATAAAACAAAGGTGATGAGATCAATGATTTGAAAAATTATAAAATTGGTTAGAAGTAGAGAGAAGAATAACTTGGAACTATAGGTGAAGAGACCACTCCCCAGAAAAGAGCCATAGAAAACCATCAATAAAGCAACTAAAATCAGCTCAAAAGTAACAGAAATTAAATAATCCTTTTTTAGGTTATACACAGGCAATCCTAAAGAACGTCTTATCATCCCTTCTTTAATCTTTCTCGCTCTAACAACAAATAAAACAACTAATAAGGTTAAGTAAATTGAAATCATTAACAAAAATCTTAAAGAGCCAGTAAATTGTATCATTCCTCCCATATACCAAGGGTAAGCCATATATACTACTTGCAGACCTGTAGACGTAAGTTTTTTTAAACCATTTGAATCTATTTCCCCTAGAGTATAGTACATCCCTGTTATCGGTATAGACTTTAATTGTTCATGGCTGGCATCATCAAGATTTATATAAGTCAACTGTCCTGAATTCTGAACCACCGGCTTGTATATTTTAACTTTTTTCTCTTCTGATAGGCCACTAATCATTTGATATATTTCTTCATTAGAAAGATTGCTTTTCCCTTGAATGGAGAAGGCACCATCAATTGGTAAAGGTATTGGTTTTTGAGTATCACTAATACTAACCAGACCAATGGCAGCAATTAAGCAAAAAAAGAGTCCTATAACACCTAATTTTAATTTCATAAGCTCCTACCTATATTATAAAAGACCCTATAATATTATTGGTTCTTCCAACTTTCATAAACTATTGTTAAAATTTAAAGTAGTTCCAATGTGCATTTAATCGAACATCATTCCAACTTTTTGTTGAACTTGACATTGCCCATCCATATTTTTGAGAATCAGATGACTTAACAGTTCCCCAAAGATTAGTTATCGAAGATTTTGAACCAATATTATTCGGAGATTTAACATAGTAATTAGAATAACCATAGTTATCATTCACACCATAATTCCATTCATCAATAATCGGATATGGGGCTGGATATGCTACTTCTGCACTAACGATACTAGTCATAGTAGTTAGCCCAAAACCTAAAGAAACTGTAGCTAATAAAGCTAATGTTTTATTTTTAATTCTTAAATTTTATAGATTCTAATTTTTAAATATATATATATTTAATCTTTGCCTACTTTTTTGAAATATTTAGAACATTGAACTCACTCCACTTCTATCCTATCCACCTTATCTCCACGGCCACCACCATGGGAGTGCATTTACAAGCATTATTAGCGTCATTGCCAATAAAATAGAATTGTATTTCACTTTCTTCATTTTTGCCCTCCTTTTTATTTCATGATATACTATTTTAAAATATTTTTTCAAAATGTAGCTTTTAGTAACATTTTAAAAAGGAGTTCTTATGCGCTGGGATTATGGAAAAATCTATAAAAAAATTAGGAAATCAAAAGGGTTGACTCAAGAAGAAATTTGTGGAGATTTTTTAGCTCGCTCAACTTTGGCACGAATTGAAAGCGGGCAAGTCGTGCCAAAGTTCGATACCATGATTTTTTTACTTCGCCAGATAGATATGACACTAGAAGAATTTAAATATATTTGTGATTATTATCAACCTAGTCAACGGCAGAAAATTTTAAATTCTCTGTATAACCAAGGTGAGTCTATTGTAGGGACGAAAAGCTTGTTACAATTGAAGAGAGAATGCGAGGCATATCTATATAAACATTCCGATATTCCGATTAAACATGCTTTAGATAGCATCAATATTACTATTCATCTGAGACAAAATGGAATTTCTGAGACAAAAGAAATTAATGCTACTACCAATAAAATTTGGGCGTATTTAGAAAAACAGGACACTTGGTATGAAAGTGATTTTCGACTGCTTTCTACCATCCTTTATTTCTTCCCTTTAGAAAATATCAAACAATTTACCCAAAAGATTTTAAATAGCATAAAAAAATACCAATCATTTCGCAATGGGAATAATCTACAAATCGGACTCTTAGTCAACCTTTCTACCATCTATCTTTATAATGGATTAAAGAGAGAATGCGCTGAAATTACTAAATACATTTACGATTTGTCAAAAAAAGAAAAACATTATGATTCCCTCGGGCTTTCACAGATTCGACTTGGAATTTGCAAAAATGATAACGAATTAATAAAAAAAGGGATTGCTCTACTACAACTTGCCGATGAAAAAGAGCTAGTAAAATCTCTAAAAGAAGAAATTGAAAAATACCGTTGAGAATCTTTCTCAAACGGTATTTTTATGTAAATTGAAGTCACAATCCTTTTCATGATCATTGATAAGGCCAGCTGCTTCTAGGAATGAATAGACACAAACAGGACCGACAAATTGAAATCTTTGACAAGGTGTCAAAATACTTTTATAGTCTCTTATTAAACAAAAGGAATCACTATTTTAAATGATTTACATGCTCCCTACTCTCTAAAGATAAATTAGCTGATTATACATTACTTTCATCTTTCTATCTTAAAATAAATGAAATAATAAAAGCAATAATATTGTTGCAGCAATGAAGGGCAATTGGATACCAGATATTCTTGTCCTTTCTCAGATACAGGAGCGAGAGAAGAAGACCTCCGGCAATATAGGAAATAGCTGTCACCCACTCTGATAAGTCCCAGCTGTGCATATGAAGGGTGGCAAATAGAAAGGTTGTTAAGACAATACCGAGCCCGTCAGAGAATTTTGCCAAGAAAGTGCCTAGGAAAAAGCGACGGAAGAAAAACTCTTCAACGATTGGCCCGATAAAGCAACCGATAACCAAGATTAGAAAGGGATTTTTCAACAAGGCACCTTGAATACTGGCATCATTCTGCCCCTGTAGGGGCAGTCCTAGTACCTGTTTAATGACACCCGAAAGCAGGTTGCAGGCAATGGACAGGAGGAAAACAAAGAACATATACAAGGAGATCGTTTTTAGAAATTCCTTCTTTTTAGTCAGAATCAAGGCCAGCTGCTCCTTTAATTCTTCACGATAAGCTAAGATTCCCAAGATAAATAAAAGGAAATAAACTGGGTAAATCAACCAATTTATCCCAATCAACTGCAAGCCTCTAGCTAGGAATAAGATCGTATAGAGGGTGATAAAAATAAGGAGAAATTTTCTTGTTTTCATTGTTCTACTTCCAATCACAATCATTTTCATGGTCATTGATAAGGCCAGCTGCTTCTAGGAATGAATAGACACAAACAGGACCGACAAATTTGAAACCTTGCTTTTTCAGCGCCTTGGACATAGTTTCTGACAGCTCTGTCTTAGTCGGTGCTTCCTTGTAGTTCGTAATTTGATTGTCAATCGTTTTGAAATCCACAAAAGACCAGATATAGTCATTAAAAGAGCCAAACTGCTTTTGAACAGCCAAAAAAGCTTGGGCATTAGCCCTAGTTGCATAAATCTTCATCTTGTTACGGATAATATCAGGATTGCCTAACAAACCATCCAGATCTGCATCCGTCATCTGGGCAATTTTCTGGGCGTCATAGAAATGAAAAGCTTCCCGAAAAGCCTGGCGTTTATTCAGAATGGTCTCCCAAGAAAGTCCGGCCTGATAGGTCTCCATGCAAAGCAATTCAAATAATTTCTGATCATCATGGAGGGGCTTGCCCCACTCCTCATCATGATAGGCCACATACAAGGGGTTGTTCATTTTTACCCAGCCGCAGCGTTTGGTCATAGCTTTCTCCTATTTCACCAACATCTTGAGGGCTGACTTGATATAGTTTTCAGCTGTATCCGTCGTTCCTTCAAAGAATTTCTTTATTTTCTTAAGCTCAGCAGCCTTATAGCCTAGTGCCAGCATGGCTTCCATGGCTTCTTCCAGCTCCTGATTATCTCCATTCTGGACGGGCGCCTTGCTTTCTGTCGGACCATCCGTCGCCACTACCTTTCCCTCCAAGTCTAGCACCATCTGCTGAGCTGTCTTCTTACCAATTTTAGGAAACTTGGTCAGGTAGGTGATGTTTTTCTGCTCAATGGCTTGCACTAAGCCAGCATTATCATCCGCCGCAATAATAGCCAGAGCAGACACTGGGCCAATACCTGAGACTGAAATCAAGCTGAGAAAGAGTTGCTTCTCCTCCTCAGTCGCAAAGCCGTAAAGGAGCTCCGCGTCTTCTCTCACCACTTGGTGGACATAGACCTTGGCTTCCTGATGAAGATGCCCTGAGTAAGCATAGGGGTTGGCCACATGAAGAATATAGCCGATAGAGTTGACTTCCAACACAATGTATTTGGCTGTAATTTTACTGATGATTCCTTTAAAATATTCGTACATAATCTTCCTTCTTCTGTATCATTTTGCCTATCTAGTATATCATATTTTCTGCTTGGAAACTGCAAACAGAAGTGCAACCGGTAGTTGACAAAATGTACAGGAAGCTGTATTCTCAAGATAACTAAAAGCTGTTAGGATAGAGTTAGCAAAGAAAAGGAGGCTGCAATCATGAAACTCGCTGATAAATTATTTGAACTAAGAAAAGAAAAAGGCTGGTCACAAGAAAAGCTAGCTGAACAAATCAATGTCTCTCGCCAGAGCATTTCCAAGTGGGAGTCTGGCCAAGCACTGCCAGAACTCGAAAAAGTTGTAGAGCTGAGCAAGATTTTCCAGGTGACGACAGATTATCTGCTTTTAGAAGACAGCGATAAGCCGGAAATAAAACCCATCCTCTCAGAAGACGAAAAAGATCGCTACTATAAGGAAGTGAAATCTTATGGCTTCTGGCAGGTTCTATATATTTTTGTATCAGCTCTGGCTATCTTTCTCTTTTTCGCAGGTTCTAGCTTTCCAGCAAAATTCACTGCCCTGGTCTGGTTGAGCTTTTTCCTCTTAATCGCATCAGCAATGGCTATTAACAAGGCACTAAAGATTAAGAAAAAGTATCTGGACAAGGTTATAGGCCTTGATGATTCTAAGAAAGAAGGTGCTAAAGATGAAACTAAAAACTGACAATCCCATACCTGTCAAAACGCGTCTGAAAGAACTCTTTGGCGACTGGCTCTTCATCTCAGGCTACCTCATTGCTCTTTTTTTACTAGCTATGGGCTTTTATAATCTGGTTCTAAAAGGCATTCCTGCATTCACTGAAGCCCAGAGCCAGCTTCTGGCTTTTTCTACCTCTGTTCTTCCTCTAACTATTATCTTTGCTTGGCTAGACTATAGAAAAGGCAGTTTCGGAAAACGTTGGGCAGGTTTACAGTTGGTTTACAAACATAGGAGCCTTTCCCACAGCATTTTGCGCTCTGCTATCAAATTTTTTCCTTGGCAGCTGGGACATATGGGAGCTATCCGTAGTGCTTATCAAGCAGATACCCTGTCAATTTTCTTGTCAACTTCAGCAGGGATTCTCTTCTTGACCTTTTTGCTGATGGGACTGCTTCGCAAGGACAAACGCCATCCAGCTGATTTGCTTACTGGAACACAGGTTCAGCTCAAAAATTTAAAACAGCTCTAGTTCTATAACTAGGGCTGTTTGATTTTCTATAAGGTTTAGTATTTCCCCAACTCCCGCAGGCTAGTATGATTTTCCTGAATGCGACGGAACATTTTTTCCATATCCGACTTGGTAAAGTTGACCAAGACCGGCCGGCCGTGTGGGCAGTTATAAGGATTATCACACTGGGATAGCTGAAAGAGCAAATCACGCGCAGAGTAGTCATCCAGACTGTGATTGGCCTTGATGGAGCGTTTGCAGCTCATCATAATGGCCAGCTCTGCTCGATATTTCTTGATAGAAACTTCCTTGGTCAAGAGAAGCATGTCACACATCTCATAGATGCCAGCTTCAATCTCCTCTTCCTTGAACCAAATCGGATGCTCACGGAGAATAAACTGGTTGGCTCCGTACTCTTCTAAAAAGATGCCAGCATCTTCTAACAGCTCCATCCGCTGCTTGATTCGCAGCATATCGTCCGCTGGAAATTCAAAGATATAGGGCACTAAGAGCTGCTGCTGGCTATTGTCCACATCCCCAATCTTCTCCCGATAATACTCATACTTGACCCGCTCTTGAGCAGCATGTTGGTCAATAATGTAAAGACCGCCCTTGCCTTGAGCAAAGAGATAGGTACCATGCATCTGACCGAAATATTCTAACTCTGGGAAGCTTGACTTCTCTTCCTGTTCCAACTTATCCACAGCCTGCTCCAGGCTAGCCTGGTCTAGCTCTGGATGGTCTAGTTGGTCATAGCTGGCCGGCTTTCTCTCTGCAAATTTGACCGAAGTCGGTTGCGGTTCCGATTTTTCATCTGTCGCTTCATGAACAGGTTCTGATGACTCTTCAAAGGATAACTGCTGCTCGGCCACCTGTGGCTTGAGGAAAAAGTCATTCTGCTCCTTATCGTAGTAGAGGCGATTTTCTTTAAGGGGAAGACTGGTCTGTTCAGGCTTATTGGCACGCTTAACAGTTGATTTGGCTAGATTTTCCAAAGCATCCGGGATAAGATCCTGCTCCTTGAGACTGGTCGCAATGGCTTGCGAAATCAAGGCCATGAGTTCCCGCTCTTTAGAAATCCGCACCTCTTGCTTGGTCGGATGGACATTGACATCGGCTAGATAGGGATCAATCTGAATATTGATGACCGCGAGTGGGAAGCGACCTACCATCAGCTTACTGCCGTAGCCGTCCAAAATAGCACGATTAAGCAGGAAATTCTTAATGTAGCGGCCGTTGATGAGAATCGTAATATAATTCCGATTCGCACGAGTCAACTCAGGCAGACTGACATAGCCGCTCACTTCAAAGTCCAAATCTGAAACAGAGATTTCCACCATTTTCTTGGCTGTTGCCAGACCATAGATGCCTGCAATAGCCTGACGCAGATTGCCACTGCCGGCAGTCCGTGTCATTTCTCGGCCGTCGCTGATAAGGGTGAAAGCCACTTCCGGACGGGCCAGACTAAGCCGATTAATCACATCAACGATATGGGACAGCTCAGCCTGCTGGCTCTTCATATACTTGAGCCGGGCTGGAGTATTAAAGAAGAGATCTTCTATCTTGATTTTCGTTCCCACCGGACTGCTGGTAGGTTCGTGCTCTTCTATCTCGCCACCCTGCGCAACCAGCAGAGTCCCGTGCTGGCCGGCTTCCGTCGCTGTCTCAATGGTAAAACGAGAGACAGAAGCAATGGACGGAATGGCCTCGCCACGGAAACCCAGTGTCCGAATCCGAAAGAGATCTGCCTGTTTCTTGATTTTGCTGGTAGCATGACGTCGAAGAGCCAGAGGGACATCTTCGTGATCTATGCCTTCACCATTATCTGTCACCTGGATAGTCTTGAGTCCGGCCTCCTCAATTTCGATGGTAATTTGGCTTGCACCCGCATCAATTGAATTTTCCACCAGCTCCTTGACCACGCTGCTAGGCCGCTCAATGACTTCACCGGCCGCAATCTGATTGGCCAGAATTTCTGGAAGTTCGATAATTTTTGACATCATTTTCTCCGTATTTGTTCTGCTATCTATTATAACACATTGGGCTTTTTCTATCAGAGGGCAGCATTTTCTTGACCATTCTGTCCGCCAGCCAAACCATATAGACACAAATAGCTGCCACATAGGCAAAAGGGCTTGTTTTCTTTGCCTGGTTGCGGTTTAATAAAGGTGAAAGGAGGAAGTTATGAAAATTAAGCTAAGAATCGATTCTCAAATTACCGAAGACTCCGTTAGCATTGAGGCTCGCCTCATGACAGAAAGCATTCAGGAATTGGTCCACTTTGCTCAACATCTAGGCAAAGAGGACAAGATTCATGTCAAGAAAGAGGAGCAAATCTATCTGCTGGATGCTAAAGAAATCCACCGAATCTATACAGAAAATCGTCAGGTTCGGGTCCGAACAGCAAAAGACAGCTATCGTGCTCAACAAGCTCTTTATCAATTGCTGCAGGTCCTACCGGACTATTTCCTACAGATTTCTCAGTCGGAGATTATCAACAGCCGACAAATCAGCCATCTCAAGCTGACTCCAAATGGTCTGATTCAAATATTTCTGAAAAACGGCGATCAGACATACTCGTCCCGCCGTTATCTCAAATCTATCAAAGAAAGGTTGCAATTATGAAAACTCGTCTTAAAGAACTCTTTTTCGGAGGGATTGGAGGGATTTTCATCGGTCTCTTCTTCTCCATGATTGTTTCTTATTTTTACAATCCAGCTTATCTACCGCTGCACCCTCGCTCTCCTATCGGCCACTTCTTTTTGAGCCAACATGTCCATGTTTCCCTCATCATGCTCTACTGCATGCTTGTCTGGTTTATCATGGGAGCTGTTTTCAGATGGAGTGGAAGCTTCTTCCAAAGAGACTGGAGCATCGTGCGCTCCATCGTCAGTCACTATGGTGTGATGATTCTGACCTTTGCACTTTTAGCTAATCTAGCTGGATTTTTCCCAAAAGAAAAAATACTTAGCCTGACACTGACTGCCGTCGGGGAATTCACTCTCATTTATCTGATTATTTCAGGAATCATCTATTACCACACCTACCGTAACATTCAAAAGATCAATAGCGGTTTGTCTAGCAAATCGTGAGAAATAAAAAGAGCAGACTTGAAGCATTAACAAGTCTATTCTTTTTTACAACTTCTTCTTGAGCTCGGCCACTGCTGCCATGACTTCCAGGGGAGTCATATTGTAGATGTCCAAGTCTCGGAGTTCAGTCAGGACCGGATTTTCCGGCCCTTCTGCAAAAAGAGACATCTGCTCCGCCACTTGTGACCGTTTTTGTCTAGATTCAGCAGGAAGCTCTGAGCCTAGTCCTGTATCCTGACTCTCCAAATGACTCAAAATGCTATCCGCCCGCTCCAGTAATTTCTCAGGAAGACCGGCAATTTTCGCCACGTGAATCCCGTAGGACTTGTCAGCCGGACCCGGCTCAATCTTATGCAGGAAAGTCACCTGCCCATCCTTTTCCAAGGTTGCCACATGGACATTTTCCAAATGCTCCAAGCTGTCCTCTAAGGTTGTCAGCTCGTGATAGTGGGTGGCAAAGAGGGTTTTGGCCCCAGTATAGTGATGAATGTGCTCGATAATAGCCTGAGCCAGCGCCATCCCATCATAAGTCGCCGTTCCACGCCCCAGCTCATCAAAGAGAATGAGCGAACGCTCGCTAGCCTGCCGAATGGCCCGATTGGCCTCCATCATCTCCACCATAAAGGTGGACTGGCCGGACACCAGATCATCCGCTGCGCCGATGCGAGTGAAAATCGCATCGAATAGCGGCAGACTGGCAGACTGAGCAGGCACATAAGATCCCATCTGTGCCATAATGACGATGATAGCCAGCTGGCGCATATAGGTCGATTTCCCGCTCATATTCGGCCCGGTAATCAGCTGGATGTCCGTTTCCTGGTCCAGCAGAATACTATTTGGAATGTAACTTTGGGCTCCCATGACCTTTTCCACAACGGCATGCCGGCCTTTTTCAATCTGCAGACGGCGCTCTGCAGTAAAGACGGGGCGCACCAAATGTAGTTGTTCTGCCACCGCAGCAAAGCTCTGCAGGACATCTACAGCTGCCAGCGTTTGTGCCAAGGCCTGCAAGCGCTGGATGTATTTGCCAGCTTCCTCGCGAATCCGCATGAAAATCTCGTATTCCAGATTAGCAGATTTTTCACGCGCCTCCAACATCTCTCCCTCAATCCGAGCCAGCTCCTCCGTTCCGAAACGCTCCGAATTTTTCAGGGTCGCCTTGCGGAAGAAATGACTAGGCACATGAGCCAGTTGGGAATTAGTCACGTGGAAATAGTAACCATCTTTTTTGTTGTAATCGATCTTCAGATTGCTGATGCCGCTGTTAGCACGTTCTTTAAATTCCAGCTCTGCAATCCATCCGGTTCCCTCCCTCAGCACAAGCCGATACTGATCCAAGGTCTCATCAAAACCGGTCCGAATGATATTGCCCTCGGTGATGATATGGGGAGCATCCGGGGAAATAGCCGAGCTAATCAAGCCCGCCAACTCTGAAATAGGATCCAATCCCTCAATCAAACGAGCTAGATGCGGGCTGCCAATTCCTTGCAGGATAGCCTTAATCTGAGGCACATTGCCCAGGGTAGCTGCCAGCTGCAGCAGATCCTTGGGATTGGTCTTGCCAAAAGACACTCGACTGGCCAACCGCTCGATATCATAGACTCCCTTGAGGCTTTCTGTCAAATCACTTCGCTCAAAGAAATGATCCAGAAAAACCTCGACGACATTCTGCCGCTGGATGATTCGCGCTTCATCAATCAGCGGACGCTGGATCCAAGAGCGCAGCATGCGGCCTCCCATGGCCGTCTTCGTCTCGTCCATCAGCCAATAAAGACTGCCGTGCTTCTTGCCCGAGCGAGCATTTTCTGTCAAATCCAGACTCGCCTTGGTGGCATAGTCCATTTGCAGGAAGTCCTTGATTTCATAATGCTGAGCCTTCTTTAAATGGCTGAGCTCCCTCATCTGGGTCCGGTGCACATACTCCAGCAATTTCCCCGCAGCCTGACGTTCCATAGGAGACAGCTCCTCGCCCAACAGCTGAACATCATCCAAGGCTGTCTGTACATAGGACAGCAAAAGGTTCATCTGCCCAGCCAAGACCTGCTCCTCAGCTTCTGGCAAGGCATAGCCCAGCACCACTTCCCTAGCCTTCAAATTGCGGATTTCCCCGCAGACCAAGGCAAAGTCCTCTAAACTAGTCACCTGAAACTCACCGGTCACCAAGTCCATATAAGCCAGACCATAGAGGCTATCCGAGTAATCCAGAGCCACCAGAAAGTTATTAGCAGAGTCCGGCTTACTGGAGTCTACCACCGTCCCCGGTGTGATAACCTGAACGACCTCCCGCTTAACAACGCCCTTGGCTTCCTTGGGATCTTCCATCTGCTCCGCAATCGCTACCTTATAGCCTGACTCGACCAAAACATCAATATACTGCTGTGCCGAATGATAGGGAACTCCAGCCATGGGAATGGGGTTTTCAGCATTTTTATTGCGGCTGGTGAGAGAAATCTCTAAAATCTGGGCGGCATTGACCGCATCATCATAAAACAACTCATAGAAATCCCCCATCCGAAAGAGCAAGAAAGCATCTGGATAGTCCTTTTTGATATCCAAATACTGCTGCATGCCTGGCGATAACTTTTCTACTGCCATCTCTATCCTTTCTAAAAACAAACGAGGTCAGGACATCCGTCTCAAACCTCTCCATTTTTCCTGAAAAAACTGTGACTCTTACATCACTTCCTGTATTTGCTCCTCAATCTCCTGAGCCGCTGCCTGATCCCGGCAAACTACTAAAAGAGTATTGGCACCCGCAACGGTTCCCAGAATGCGGCTATCGAACGAGCTATCCACGACATTGGCCAGCACTGTTGCCTCTCCCAGGCCCGTACGAAGAACTAGACTAAACTCGGCTCTGGCTACACTCTCCACATGCTTGGCTAAAAACTCTATCAAATCAATCTCTTCAGTCTCATGCGCCAAAACATAATAAGTCAGCCCCTTCTTCTTAACCTTGGTCAGGCCAATTTCACGGAGGTCACGCGACAGGGTAGTCTGCGTTACATAAATCCCTTGCGCCTCCAGACGATCCTGAATCTCCTTTTGCGTTCCTAGCTTTTCTTCCTTAATCATCGTTTTGACTAACTGATGACGGTCATTCTTTCTCATTTTTACCTCATTATTGAATAATTAGAAGCTGCATTCATGAAGGACACTTCAACGGACAAAAGACTGCTTCTCCATCAATCTAGGCAAAGATTTGCAGGAATACTGAGAATAAACAAAAAACTTTAACGAAGAGTGACAGGGAAGGAAGCATTCAGACGGAAAGCCCATCTATAAATACAGGTTCTTATCCCTCTTATTATATCAGAAAAATTCCTATTAGCCCAAAAATTATTCCCAAAAAAATTGAAGATTCCTTGAAAAATGTGATAAAATAATAACAAAAGACACAAAGGAGCAAATATGGATAACAAACAGTTGATTGCCGGCGAATTGGCCAAGGTTATTGACAGCCTTGATCAAGACGCTATTTTAAATTTATTGGAGCAGCCAAAGAGCTCTGAACTTGGTGATATCGCCTTCCCAGCCTTTTCTCTGGCAAAGACTGAGCGCAAAGCTCCTCAAATCATCGCTGCTGATATCGCTGAAAAGATTGATACAGCGCATTTTGATAAAGTCGTTGCGACTGGTCCTTATGTCAACTTTTTCCTCAGCAAGGCTGAAATTTCTGGCCAAGTCATCAAAGAAGTCATCAAAGATGGAGCTGACTATGGCCAGCAAAACGAAGGAAATAATCAGAATATCACCATTGATCTATCAAGCCCAAACATTGCCAAGCCTTTCTCAGTCGGCCACTTGCGCTCTACTGTTATCGGTGATGCTCTTTCCAACATCTTCCGCAAGATTGGCTACAACACCATCAAAATCAACCACTTGGGAGACTGGGGCAAACAGTTTGGCCTCTTGATGGTAGCTTATAAGAAGTGGGGAAGCCAGGAAGCTGTTGAAGCTAACCCTATTGACGAGCTCCTCAAACTCTACGTGCGTATCAATGCCGAGATTGAAAACGACCCATCTCTGGATGAAGAAGGCCGCCTTTGGTTCAAGAAGCTGGAAGATGGCGACCCAGAAGCAACTGAGCTCTGGCAATGGTTCCGAGACGAAAGTCTGACAGAATTCAACCGTATCTACGAACTCCTAGGTGTCGAATTTGACAGTCTAAATGGTGAAGCCTTCTACAATGACAAGATGGACGAAGGGATTCAAATCCTCGAAGAAAAAGGGCTTTTACAGGAATCAAAAGGAGCTAGCATTGTAGACTTGGAAGACTTTAACCTTCCGCCTGCTATGATTAAAAAATCAGACGGTGCTACCCTCTACATCACACGTGATATCGCAACAGCCATCTACCGGGCTCGCACCTACAACTTTGTCAAAAATGTCTATGTTGTAGGCCAAGAGCAGGCCAACCACTTCAGACAGCTCAAGGCCGTTCTGAAAAAGATGGGCTTTGACTGGAGCGATGACATGATTCACGTTGACTTCGGACTGGTGACAAAGAACCGGCAAAAATTGTCCACACGTAAAGGAAATATCATCCTCCTCGAACCAACTCTGCTGGAAGCTATCAGCCGGGCAAAAAGTCAGATTGAAGCTAAAAACCCAGATTTGGAAAACAAGGAAGCTGTTGCTCGTGCAGTTGGGGTCGGAGCAGTTAAGTTCTACGACCTCAAAACCGACCGTCGCAATGGTTACGACTTTGATTTGGAAGCTATGGTTTCTTTCGAGGGAGAAACAGGTCCTTACATCCAGTATGCTTATGCTCGTATCCAGTCTATCCTGCGCAAGGCTAACTTCCAGCCAGATGCAGAGGCTACATACAGCCTGAACGATCCAGAAAGCTGGGAAATTATCAAGCTGCTCCAAGACTTCGGTCGCGTTGTCAAGCGTGCTGCTGATAACTATGAACCATCCCTGATTGCCAAATACGCTATCAGCCTGGCTCAAGCCTTTAACAAATACTATGCGCACACTCGGATTCTGGATGAAAGCCCTGAGCGCGACAGCCGTCTGGCTCTCAGCTACTCAACAGCTGTTGTCCTCAAAGAAGCTCTGCGTTTGCTGGGAGTAGAAGCGCCAGAAAAGATGTAAGCTTAATTTAGAACATCAAAAAACGAAAACCTCACTGGTTTTCGTTTTTTTCAATATGATAGAGCTCCTCAATAATCCCCGCAACCTTCTTAATGTCTCCCAACATGCCGCGCATTTCAAAATCAGCCAAAACCGGAAATCCGAAGCGCTCTGAATATTGCTTGGCAGTCAGACAATATTGGTTGTTAAAGTTACGATTGCCACTGCCAATGACGCCCAGACACTTGCTGGCATTCTGACCATAGGCGATAAAGTCCCCTACATCGGTTGTCAGAATTTCTACATCGCCATTGTCCACACCATTGCCACCCTCCAGATAAGTCGGCAGAAAAGCGATAAAAGGATTGTCCATTTCAAAAAAGGGCTGCCCTTCCTTTACCATGTCTTTGATATGAATCTTCTCTACTTCTAGGCTTGGATGCTGCTCCAGCAAATAGTCTGTCAGCCGACGGACAAAACTCTCTGTATTGCCGCTCAAGCTGATGTAAACCAAGGAAACCTTTGTCATTTTACTCTCCATTCTAAAAAATAACAGATATTGCTTCTTAAAATTGTAAGCACTTATCTGTTATTTGTCAAATCTTATTCGTTGGCAGCCACTTCCGCTTTTTCAGCCTCTTTCTGCTGCTGGACTAGCTTAAAGATGACGATGGAAAGGAAGATAAGGCTGATGACCACTGACAGGAGGATGGAGAAATTCAACCCCGTCATCTGTGCCGAAAGAAGAGTTGAGTCTGAAAAAGAAGAAGCTATAATTCCCTTTGATACCACATAAGCATAGGCTGTCGAAATCAAGCCCACAAGAACATCGGCAATGTAGACAAGATTGGCCTTAAATATATCTTTCCTAAAAAGGAAGAAAAGAGCCACTATTAAGAGAACGATGTGCCCGTAAAAAAAGAAATTATTGGCTAGCGAATTCGCCACTTCTGCACTCTTGCTAAAATAAGTTGCATACTGGGATTTTGCTGGTTCTTCTATCTGCTTAAGAATGCTTTTCACTCCAGCATCAGAAGAATTGAACTTGCTAAAAAGTCCCCACAAGGTTCCCACGGTTGACAAGCCCAGCAAAACATAAAGATAAATTGGTTTCTTTTTCATGAACGCCTCCTGTAAAGAAATATTTTCACTTATTATACACCGAAAAGAAAAAGCTGACAAGGCCAAGAGGCTTTCACCTTTTCAGAAGCCCACACAATAGCTAAATCCTTATTCATATCTTCGATTGAAAAATCAAAGCCGAAACACTGATGTCTCGGCTTTTGTTTTGGTTTAAAGAATATTAGCTATTCAAGTGCCATACTTCTTCTTCGTATTGAGCGATAGTACGGTCAGATGAGAAGAAACCAGCTTTGGCGATATTGACGATGACTTTGTCCATCCATGCATCGCGGTCTTCATAGTCCGCCAGCATGCGCTCTTTCACTTGGATATAGTCTTCCAGATCCAGCAGGGTCATGAACCAGTCCTTGCTGATCAGTTCATTGTAAAGACGTTCCAAGCGTTCAGCTTTACCAACTGCCAATACTTCATCGCTAACGATAAAGTCAACCAATGGCTTGATAGCTTCACGTGCATAGTACTCACTAGACTTGTAAGCGGATTTTGCGTAGAGGTCAATAACAGTCTCAGAATCTTCACCGAAGATGTAGATGTTGTCTTCACCGACCAGCTCTGCAATCTCAACATTCGCTCCGTCCATGGTACCAAGAGTCAAAGCACCGTTAAGCATGAACTTCATGTTACCAGTACCAGATGCTTCCTTAGAAGCTAGGGAAATCTGCTCAGAGATGTCACCAGCCGCAATCAAGAAGCTAGACGCTGTAACATTGTAGTTTTCTACCATAACTACTTGCAAGTGCGGAGCCACTTGAGGGTCATTAGCAATCACTTCTGACAAGCAAAGGATAAGGTGGATGATGTCCTGTGCAATTGTGTAAGCAGGAGCAGCCTTACCACCGAAGAAGACAGTGATTGGACGAGCAGGGATGTTGCCAGCCTTGATGTCCAGATACTTGTGGATAACGTACAGAGCGTTCATTTGTTGGCGCTTGTACTCATGCAGACGCTTGATTTGGATATCAAAGATAGATTCTGGATTGATTTCCACACCTTGTGCTTCCTTCAAGTGACGAGCCAATTTACGTTTGTTGTGAGCCTTGATGCCTTCCAATTTTTCTTTAACATTTGCAGCGCCAGTGAATTCCAACAAGCCTTCGAGCTTAGTTGCGTCATGGTGCCAGTCGCGGCCCAGCAACTCATCCAGATAATGAGACAGACGTGGGTTGGCATGCATGAGCCAGCGGCGGAAAGTAATACCGTTGGTCTTGTTATTGAATTTTTCAGGGTAGATATCGTAGAAGGCTTTGAGCTCAGAGTTTTTCAGGATTTCTGTATGCAGAGCAGCAACCCCATTGACACTGTATCCGTAGTGGATATCCATGTGAGCCATGTGTACACGATCGTCCTCATCAATGATTTGCACTGCTGGATCTGTGTATTTAGCTTTCACACGCTTGTCAAGCTCTTTGATGATAGGCACCAGGTGCGGCACTACTTCTTTCAAGAATTCCAAAGGCCATTTTTCAAGGGCTTCAGCCAGAATTGTGTGGTTTGTATAAGCAGTCATCTTCTGTACGATGGCAATTGCTTCATCCAGATCCAAACCACGCTCAGTCAAGAGACGAATCATTTCTGGGATAACCAGAGATGGGTGGGTATCATTGATTTGGATGACAGCATAGTCTGCCAAGTCGTGCAGGTTGCTGCCTTTTTCAATCGCTTCGTCAATAATCAGCTGAGCACCATTTGAAACCATGAAGTACTGCTGGAAGATACGGAGCAGCTCACCTTGCTTGTCACTATCATCTGGATAGAGGAAGAGGGTCAAGTTGCGAGCGATATCTGTCTTATCAAAGTCAATACCGTCTGTGATGATATCCGCATCCACTGAGTCCAAATCAAAGAGACGAAGACGGTTCTTAGTTTCTGTCTTGTAACCTGGCACATCAATATCATAAAGAGTAGATGTCAGAGTGAAGTGAGCAAATGGCACTTGGTAGCTGCGGCTAGAGCGAACCAACCAGTTTTGTTCAGTCAGCCAGAAGTTAGGAATAGTCGTCTGTTCGTTGTTTTTCAAAACCTGTTGGAAAAGACCAAAGTGGTAGTTCAGTCCTACACCATCACCATTGAGACCAAGTGTCGCAATAGAGTCCAAGAAGCAGGCAGCCAGGCGGCCCAAGCCTCCGTTACCAAGAGACGGCTCCAACTCAACTTCTTCTACTTCGATCAAGTCTTTACCAGCATCTGCCAGTTCTTGCTTCACATCATCGTAAAGTCCAAGGTTGATTAAGTTGTTAGACAAAAGTTTACCAATCAGGAACTCTGCTGAGATGTAGTAGAGTTTTTTCTTACCAGTGTTGACTGGCTTTTGAGCGCTGGCTAATTTAGTGTAGTTCAAAAGAGCCAGGTAGAGTTCTTCATTGCTGCAATCAGCAAGATTTTTTGAATAAGTATTTTTGATATAAGTTTGTAAGTTTGACATGATTACTCCCTTCAAGCCTAGTTAGCTATTCTTTATTTGTTAATTAAATCGGTATTCATACGACGGTAAGTCTTGGTCAAGCTATAAAGCTCACCTTCGACAATTGGATTCAGCTCTTCAGCTGTCATCCGCCAAGTCCAGTTACCACCAATTGTGGATGGATAGTTCATCCGTGCTGCACTGTCTAATTCCAGTAGGTCTTGCATGGTCGCAATGGCCATAAAGCTGACTGAAGCAAAGATTGTGCGCAGCATTGCATGAGGTACTGTTTCGTACTCCTTGCGGTTGGTGTACTGTGCCATGTACTGGCGAGTAGCGTCGTCAATCTCATCCTTGTACCAGCCCAAAACAGTATTGTTATCATGGGTTCCTGTATACATGACTGAGTTATTTGGTGCCAGATGCGGACTGTCGATGCTTTCATCATCAGGATTGAAGGCGAATTGCAAGATCTTCATTCCTGGGAAACCAGTGCGCTCGCGCAGCTCGATCACTTCATCCGTCATAAAGCCTAGGTCTTCTGCGATGATATTCAAATCACCCAAGGCTTCCTTAACTGCTGCAAAGAGTTTGTAGTCTGGACCTTTGACCCACTTACCAGTAGCAGATGTTTCTGAGTCAGCAGGTACTTCCCAGTAAGACTCAAAGCCGCGGAAGTGGTCGATACGGACAATGTCGTAAATCTTGAAGCTTTCACGCAGACGCTCAATCCACCAAGCATAGCCATCTTTGTCCATAGCTTCCCAGTCATAGATAGGATTGCCCCAAAGCTGGCCAGTTTCTGAAAATTCATCTGGCGGACAGCCTGCCACACAGGTCGGCTTGCCAACAGCATCTGTCTTAAAGAAGTGCGGCTGTGCCCACACATCAGCACTATCAGCTGCCACATAGATTGGCATATCTCCGACAATCTCGATGTGATGTTCATTAGCATAGGCTTTTAATCTTAACCACTGCTTAAAGAAGAGATACTGGGTCACACGATGATAGGTCAGCTTGTCAGCCAGCTTTTCACGATAAGACGCGAGGCTAGCAGCCTCACGGCGGCGGATGGCTTCATCCGGCCACTCTGTCCAAGCTAGATTATCAAAATGCTCTTTGATAGCCATGTACTCAGCGAAAACTTCCAGCCAAGCTGCATTTTGCTCCACAAAGCTCTCAAAGTCAGACAGATCGTCTGCTTTCAAGAAGCGAGCTACTGCTTTTTCCATGATTGGACGGCGAACATCGAAAATCTTTGCATAATCCACTTTTCTAGGATCATCTCCGAAATCAGCTCCCTTGACATCTGCCTCGTTCAGCAAACCTTCTTCTATCAGAATATCAAAATCGATAAAGTAGGTATTCCCCGCAAAAGCAGAGAAAGACTGATAAGGAGAATCACCATAACTGGTAGTTCCCAGTGGCAAAATCTGCCAATAGCGCTGCTTGGTGCGAACCAAGAAGTCTACAAAATCATAAGCACTTTGGCCAAAAGATCCGATACCGTACTTGCCCGGAAGGGATGAAATGTGCATGAGCACGCCGCTTTGACGTTTTTTCATTTTGTCACCTCGTTATTTTTCCTCTACGCCTTTTCATTTTTACTTAATGCAAACGTTTGCGTCGACTTGATTATAACCTATTTTTTTTTTTAGTGCAAGGGGTTTTTGAGATTTTTTTCAATTTATTGGTTAATGGATATAATGCTCTTTTAGGACTCTCCTACTGCCCCAATTGTTTACCGTTTTTCTCTTCTTGCAAGCGTTCTCTTTTTGTGTTAAAATGTTCTTACAAACAGAAAACGTTTGCGTTTACTGAGAAACTGCTTTATACTTGCTTTTTTGACCATAATAGTTAGACAAAATCACTGTCGCTGCTAGCTATTTTTGGCACAGGTTTGCATGACTCTTAGAAAGCAAGTGCTTCTACTAGTAGATTTAAAATAGTTCATGTTATCGTAAGGATTTCCAGCAAATGCAGGCCTTTAGGAGGTTTTTATGCGAGTTACTATCAAAGAAGTCGCAAAACTAGCAGGCGTATCACCCTCTACCGTGACCCGCGTCGTGCAAAATAAATCAACCATCAGTGAAGAAACTAAAAAACGGGTCCGTGCTGCTATGAAGGAGCTGGACTATCATCCCAACCTCAATGCCAGAAGTCTGGTCAGCCAGTCCAGCCAGGTCATCGGCTTGGTCCTGCCGGACGACTCAGATGTCTTCTATCAAAACCCTTTTTTCCCAACTGTGTTGCGGGGGATTTCTCAGATTGCTTCTGACTATGACTATGCCATCCAGATCAGCACCGGGCAAGATGAAGAGCACCGCTTGGAAAATATGAAGCAGATGATTTTAGGAAAGCGAGTAGACGGACTGATCTTCCTTTATTCTAAGCAGGACGATCCTTTGGTCGACTTTGCAGTCAGAAACAACTTCCCCTTCCTTATCCTTGGGAAAGCTGTCTCACCTTTCATCTCTCTGGTGGACAATGACAATATTAAGGCCGGTTATGACGCGACCAGATACTTCCTTGACAAGGGCTATCGAAAAATCGCCTTTCTGGCTGGGAATAAGGAGCTGGTCGTTTCTCAGGATCGTTACACAGGCTACAAGCAAGCCCTAAATGAAGCAGACCGACCTTTAGATGAACGCATTATCAAATTTGCCTTCGGTTTCCTTCTGGAAGACAACAGTTACAAGATTATGGAGGAGCTGCCACTGGATGAGATTGAAGCTATCGTAACCTCTGATACCTTGGTAGCAGAAGGAGCCCTGCACTATCTCAAAGATCAGGACTACCAGATTCCTATTATCACCTTTGATTCTATCAAACCGCGCATTGATGTGGATGCCTATATTGATATCAATGCCCTCGAGCTTGGGAAAGAGTCTTTCCGGACCCTCTTCCAAATCATCAAGGACAATAAAGAAGACAAGCAGATCTGCTATCGCCAGCTGATTCCGCATAGCATCAGCACTCACTAATCCGAGTGCTTTTGCTCATTTATCAAGTATACACTGAGCGGCCTTGTCCCAACCCAGGGCAGAGCCTGAACTAAAAGCAATTACCCGAAGAGAAACCGACAAAGAAAGAGGAAAAACATGGCCTTTCGTATTTTTCAAGCCTATTTAGATGACGAAAACATAATCACCATCGAACTGGAAAAGAGCTTTGATGCCTACTCCATCCACTTTACACTGGAAGACAAGCACAGCTCCAGCCCTTTAACTATCAAAAATATCAATAATCAGGAAGAGCGGATTATCTATACCGTGTCGGCTAATGAGCCCATTGACCTGACGCAATCCTACAAGGTTTATGACCAAGACCGCAACCATACTGACCTGCAGTACCGCCATATCGTGAAAAAGCCTATTTTCGATGAGATCTTTGATTATGCAGGCGACGATTTAGGAGCTCAATACAGTCCCCAAGCCACCGATTTCAAACTCTGGGCACCTATTTCCGAAAAAGTCCTCCTGCATCTGAAAGACCAAGTTCACCATCTCAAACGTCTGGATAAGGGAGTCTGGCATACACAGATTGAAGGAGATTTAGAGGGAGCCTCCTATTCTTATCTCCATAAGATTAATGGCACGTGGGTTGAAGTTCATGATCCCTACGCCCTATCCTCAGATGTCAATTCGGGCAACAGCTATGTCATTGATTTAGAAAAGATTAAAAAGCCTATCAAACGAGCAAAAACACAGCTGAATCCGACAGAAGCCGTCATTTATGAAATGAGCGTCCGCGATTTCTCTATGCAGAAAGAAGCTGGTTTCTCCTATCCTGGGAAGTTTGCCTCGCTGAGCGAATCTCCAGTCGTTCACGGTCAGAAGTTTGGTCTGGACTATCTGAAAGAACTAGGTATCAGCCACGTGCAGCTTCTGCCTGTCTACGATTTTGGCAGCGTTGATGAAAAGCATCCAGAGCTCGTCTACAACTGGGGCTACGATCCTGTCCAGTACAATGTCCCAGACGGCAGTTTTGCCAGCAATCCGCGAGACCCTTATGCCCGCATCTTAGAGCTGCAGGCAGCCATTACTGCCTACCACAATGCTGATATCAGCGTCATCATGGATGTGGTCTACAATCATGTCTATGATGCCAATAGCTATGCTTTTGAAAAAATAGTGCCCGGCTATTTTTTCCGACTCAATGACATGGGCTACCGGACCAACGGAACCTTCTGTGGTAATGATGTAGCCAGTGAGAAAATCATGGTCCGCCGTTATATCAAGCACTCGGTCAAGCAATGGGTCAGTCTCTATGGCTTTGACGGTTTCCGCTTTGATCTGATGGGGATTTTAGATATCCAAACCATGCAGCAAATAGCTGACGAGCTCAAGGCACTCTATCCTAACATCTATCTCTACGGTGAAGGCTGGCAAATGGATACTGGGCTGGCAAGTGAACGTTTGGCTCATCAGTACAATGCTGCCCAGCTTCCGGATTATGGGTTTTTCAGCGATCATTTCCGTGACAGTCTCAAGCAGACCATCGCTCAAGGCCGGCAAATCGAGAGCGAGACTCCTGCCAGTCAGCTTGAGAATGTCCTGACAGCCAATATCGGTCTAAAAGGCAAGGCTCACTTCATAGCGCCCCAGCAAGCTATTAATTATGTGGAGTGCCATGACAATGCAACGGTTTTTGATTACTTTGATATCGTCAACCCTGCTATCACCCTGCGGGATCGGCTGGCCAATTCGCAGCTGGCTCTCCAACTCGTCCTGCTGGCTCAAGGTGTTCCCTTTATCCACAGTGGTCAGGAATTTTTCCGGACTAAAAATCTGATTGACAACACCTACAATATGCCTGACGAAATCAATAAACTAGACTGGCTGCGCTCCCTGCATTACACAGAGGATATTGCTTTTGTTAAACAGCTGATTGCTTTTCGCAGGGCACATCCGCTGCTGCATCTAAAAACCAGCGCCGCTATCAAGCAAGCCTGTCAGGTCAACTGGCTGACAGACAGTTTATTGGAGTACAAAATTCAAGACAGGAAAGAGAGCATGACCATTGTCATCAACTTTGGCAACCAAGAGGCTGTATACGAAAACAAAAACAAGCAAAAGCTACACCTCCAATACCCAGCCATTGATGCCCAAAAGCCTATCGCACCACTAGCTGACAGTTACAGCCTAGCTGGCAAGCAATTGATTGTGTTGAAATAGATTATAAAACATCAGCCAATGAATAAGCTGATGTTTTTATTTTTTACAATCCCAAGTAATCCTCGACTGCTGCCTGCATTTGGTCTGCAGCGACCGTCGTTGTGTGATATACTGGGGCTGTTTCTAAGCCGTCCACAGCTGGTGGCAGGGCTACGCCAGAAAGTTCGTGCAGTTGAGTCAAAGCCTCGAAGTCACTGAGTCCTGTTTGGCCAGTCACAGCCTCAACAGCCACGACTGGGAATTTATATGGACTAGCGGTAGATGCGATAACCGTCTTGCGCTGATCGCCAGTCTCTGCAAGATATTTTTGATAGACAGCAGACGCAACGGCAGTATGAGGGTCTTCGATGTAGTCAGATGCTTGATAGACCCGCTTGATTTCAGCTGCTGTTTCTTGCTCTGTCGCATACTCAGCTGCAAATAGTTCCAAAATCTCAGCATCAAAGTCCGTCAATTCATACTGTCCATGCTCATTCAGAGCCGCCATCAGGGCAGCTGTTTTCTCAGAGCTGTTACCAGACAGATGGAAAATCAAACGCTCCAAGTTAGAGGAGACCAAAATATCCATGGACGGACTAGACGTCACCTTGAAGCTCCGCTTCTTATCATAAACCTGAGTCTTGAAGAAGTCAGTCAGGACATTGTTTTCATTCGATGCGCAGATCAGCTTGCCAACTGGCAGACCGATTTGCTTGGCATAATAGGCCGCCAAGATATTACCAAAGTTCCCTGTCGGAACAGTAAAGTTGACCTTGTCTCCTGCTGTGATTTCTCCCGTCTTCACTAGCTGAGCATAAGCATAGACATAGTAAACAATCTGCGGCACCAAACGGCCGATATTCATAGAATTAGCTGATGAAAACTGCAGCTTATGCTCCAAGAGACGAGCTCGTAGGTCTGTGTCATTGAACATGTGCTTAACATTAGTCTGGGCATCGTCAAAGTTACCGTCAATGGCAACCACATGCGTATTGGCACCTGTCTGCGTCGTCATTTGCAGTTCTTGGACCTTGCTGACACCATCCTTCGGATAAAAGACGATAATCTCAGTCCCAGGAACATCCGCAAAGCCTGCCATAGCCGCCTTGCCTGTGTCACCAGAAGTCGCCGTCAAAATGACAATTTTGTTTTCCAAGCCGTGCTTTTTGGCTGCGGTTGTCATCAGATGAGGCAGGATAGACAAAGCCATATCCTTGAAGGCAATGGTTGCTCCGTGGAAAAGCTCCAGATTATACTGACCATCCAGCTTGACCAAGGGAGCAATCGCCGCATCATCAAACTTGCTGTCGTAGGCATGATTGATACAGTGGTCCAGCTCTGCTTCAGAAAAATCATCAAAAAATGCGGATAAAACCAGTTTGGCTACTTCCTGATAGGAAGCATCTTTGAGCTTGGCAAAGTCCAAATCGACCTGCGGATAGGTAATGGGCGTAAAGAGACCGCCGTCTGTCGCTAAGCCTTGCAGAATCGCCTGGCTGGCTGTTACTCTATTCTTCTCGTCGCGTGTTGATTGATAAACTAAGGTCATTCTCTCTCATCCTTTATCTGTAGTTCGCTTTATTATACCAAAATTTATCAGAAAATTCTCGCTTTTTCACAGAGAATATCAGAAAAAGCCCATTTCTGGGCTTATATTCATCTTATTCATTCATAGATACGTGAACGTGGTCGTAGTGGTTTTCAGTTACGCTGCCACGATCTGGCATTTGGTTCCAAGTATTAGCTGGTCCATAAATGCTTTCAAATGGTGCATAGAACTGTTGCTGCCAGATAACGTAAGAGATTCCTCTTTCAGTCATGTTAGAAGTAACATCGGCTGCGACCCGGTTTCCTAATTCAGTATTCTCACCAACGATAAAGTCAGCTGCCAAGCCCTTACCATGGTCACCACTATCACCTGGGCGGTAGAGACTAAATTCTGTAATGCCATATTTAGCTGCTATTTCTTCTTTCAGAGCAGCAGTCTGTGGCTGAAGACCTTCATTAGCAGGATTGTTAGTTGTCACGCTAGCAGCGTCTGTTACAGCTGGAGCGTTGTAAGTTGTAGGTTCAACTGCAGCAGTTGCTTGACTGACTTGGTCTTGGCCTAATTCAGCTGCTGCTGGGGCTGCTTCAGCTGGTGCTTCTGGACTTGCAGCAACTACTGGTTGTGGCGCTGCCTCTACAGGAGCGGCTGCATTTGCTTCCGCAGCTGGCGCTGCTTCACTTGCAACTTCTGCTACTGGGGCAGGAGCTTCTTCAGCAGGCGCTGGGGCTTGGTCTGCTGGAGCTGCAACTGCTTCCTCAGCAGCCGGAGCTGGAGTTTCTGCTGCTTGAGCCGGTGCCGCTGGAGCGGCTTGTTCAGTACCAAAAATATCACTTGCTGTATAATCTTCCGTTACCAATCCTGCATTATTGCCTGCTTGGTAGCTTTGGATTTCTACAGAGGTAATTTCGTTGTGGCCATTTGTCGTAATAGTCAAAACAGTACCTGGGAAAATCAAGTCAGCATTGGCAATTTGGTTGATTTTAGCCAAGTCAACAAGATCAATGTTCATCGCTTGAGCGATATTTCCCAAAGTGTCACCATATTGAACAGTGTAAGTTTGTTGGTTTTCATTACTTGTAATATCTGCTTTGATTTGCTCAACTGTTCTGGCAGTCCAGTTTTGTGGCTGCTCCTCAGCTCGCGTTGTCAACAAAGGCAATGCTGACAAAGCAACAGTTGAAGCCAAAAGTAATTTCTTATTCATTTTCATATGCAAAATGCACCTTCCTAATCATTCATGATACGAAAACCATCTTACCATAAATCTTCTAAGAAAAAAGCCTTTTTCGACCTATTTAACAAAACTGTCTGCCCTCTGTAATATGGAGATTTTCTTGTAACATATAAAAACAGGCAAAAAGTAAAAGAACCCCGTTTAGAGAGGTTCTGTTTTTTCTTTTGGGCTTATTTGAATTTTTTCTACTCTGGTAAACTGAACCCGACCTAAGCTCTTGGCAAAAAAGATAAAATCTCCTAGAAGCTGTCACTTCTTCGTCTATTTTCCTATTTTTGCTGTGAATAGATCTATTCAGTCTAGGTTAGCTCAGCTAAATCGAGCTTCGGCTAAAAACTCGGAAAAAAGAGAACTGGACTTGGATTCATAGAATCCATCGCCCAGTTCCTATTTTTCAGTCGTTTTTTTAACGCCTACGCATCTTACTTCACCTTCATCATTCGGACGAGGCTGGCTCGTTCGGCTTCTTCCAGTTTCATTTCGATGTAGTAGATGGTTTCTTTGAGGTCAGGGATGGTAGCATACTCTAGTCCGTTGACCCGACGGCGGGTTTTCTCGATTTCATCCGCCATGAGCTGGCAGCTTTTTTCAATCTCAGCCAGTCGCAGCAGGTCAGGAAGCAGATCGCTCATGCTTTCAATGGTTTCATCCATCTGGCTGTTAGACGCCACATAGCTATAAACCACGTCTCCCTCGTCATCAGTATGCGGATTGTCAATATGGGCGTACATCTTGGGCACGCGCACACTCATGATATTCTCAGTCTCCACATGCAGATTGACCTCCCGCGTGGGCACAGCAAAAATCTCCTCGACCATGAGGTCACTCTCCAGCGCCTTGGCCATGACAAAATCCTGCAGATGACCGACCAGAGCGGATTCGACCTTTTGGCGGAGCTGATTGTTCTCACGGACAGACTCAATGAAGCGCCGCATCAGCTCATCCCGCTTGTCCTTGAGCAGTTTATGCCCACGGACAGCCGTTTTGAGACGGGCTTTTAAGTTATTCAGCTCCATCCGAGTCGGCTTGACATTGAGTCGTGTCATCTTTCTTCCTCCTTGGTCTGCGGCAGGTATTGGTCAATCATATCGTCCTTGATCCGCTTGAGCTCCGTTCTAGGTAAGATGGACAGGAGTTCCCAGCCCAGATCCAAACTTTCTTCAATGGTTCGGTTGGTCTGGAAACCTTGATTGATGTATTCCTGCTCAAAGCGGTCGGTAAAGCGCACATAGAGCTTGTCCGTTTCGGACAGGGCGGATTCCCCCAGAACGACAGCCAACTCCTTAGCCTGCTTGCCTTGCGCATAGGCGGCAAAAAGCTGGTTCATAGTCGCAGCATGGTCTCCCCTAGTCTTGCCCTCACCTGAACCCTTGTCCTTGAGACGAGACAGAGATGGCAGGACATTGATGGGCGGACGATAACCACTGTTGTAAAGGTCGCGTGAAAGGATAATCTGCCCCTCCGTAATATAACCCGTCAAGTCTGGAATCGGATGGGTAATGTCATCCTCTGGCATGGACAGGATCGGAATCTGAGTCACTGAGCCTTTCTTGCCGACCAGACGTCCAGCCCGCTCATAAAGGGTGGACAGGTTAGTATAGAGGTAACCCGGATACCCACGGCGGCCCGGCACTTCACGCCGAGCTGCGGAAACTTCCCGCAGGGCTTCGCAATAGTTGGTCATATCAGTCATGATGACCAGAACGTGCATGTCCTTTTCATAAGCTAGGTACTCGGCTGCTGTCAGGGCAATCCGCGGCGTTGCAATCCGCTCGATAGCCGGATCATTAGCCAGATTGATAAATAGCACCGAGCGGTCAATGGCTCCTGTCTCCCGGAGATCATTCATGAAGAACTCGGCTTCTTCAAAGGTAATCCCCATGGCCGCAAATACCACGGCGAAGTTTTCATCAGAGTTAAGCACGGTAGCCTGACGGGCGATTTGAGCAGCTAATTCCTTGTGGGGCAGACCAGAGCCAGAGAATACTGGCAGTTTTTGCCCCCGAACCAAGGTATTGAGGTGGTCGATGGCTGAAATACCGGTCTGGATAAACTCATCCGGATAATCGCGAGCTACTGGATTGATGGCTTGACCGTCAATATCCAGATATTTTTCTGGCAAGATAGCTGGGCCACCATCAATCGGCTTGCCCATCCCATTGAAAATCCGTCCCACCATGTCTTCTGACACTGGCAACTCTAACGGACGGCCAGTAAAGCGGACCTTGGCTTTTTCCAGATTGATACCGCTTGATCCCTCAAAAAGCTGGACCATAGCCTTATCTTCTTGGACTTCCAGAACCTGGCCCTGACGCTTGCTGCCGTCATGCAGCTGGATTTCTACCAATTCATTGAAATGCACGCCAGCGACTTGGTCGACAATCATCAGAGGGCCGACAACTTCACTGACGGTGCGGTATTCTTTAATGACGCTCATTGTCTAGTCCTCCTTGGGCAAGAATCTGGTGCAGGGTTTCCTCGATAGTCTGACTGAGAGCCTGAATTTTTTCCAGCTGGTCTTCGTGGATAAACTTGCTGCGGGCAATTCGGTCACGCAGCTCTACCGTTCCTTCCATAATTTCCCGGAAATAAGCCCCCAGCTCCAAGGCACGATTGGCCTCCGCATCAAAGGTTAGGATATTGCTCAATAAAGCTACCTGTTTTTTGAAAGAAGTATAGGTGTCCACATCATCAAAGGCATTCTGCTGCAGATAGTCCTCGCGGATCATCTTGGCTGCATTCATGGTCAGTCGGTCCTTTTCAGACAAGGAATCCAAGCCCACCAAACGCACGATTTCCTGCAGTTCACTTTCCTTTTGCAGGATATTCATGGCATTGGTGACCTTTTCCGCCCAAGCAATCTTTTCATGCTGGTCGATATATGCTCCCACTTCGTCTAGATAGAGCGAGTAAGAGCTCAGCCAGTTGATAGCTGGAAAATGCCGGCGTTGAGCCAGCTGAGCATCCAAGCCCCAGAAGACCTTGACAATCCGCAGGGTATTTTGCGTCACTGGCTCAGAAATATCTCCACCTGGAGGTGATACGGCCCCGATAGCAGTTATAGAGCCTTCGCGCGCAGTTGAACCGAGTGTCTTGACCCGACCTGCCCGCTCGTAATATTCAGCAATCCGGCTGCCAAGATAGGCTGGATAGCCTTCGTCACCTGGCATTTCTTCCAGACGGCCGGACATTTCCCGCAGGGCTTCTGCCCAGCGAGAGGTAGAGTCCGCCATGATGGCCACGGAGTAGCCCATGTCACGGAAGTATTCTGCAATCGTAATCCCTGTGTAAATCGACGCTTCCCGAGCCGCCACCGGCATATTAGAAGTGTTGGCAATCAGCACCGTCCGCTGCATAATGGACTGACCAGTCGCTGGGTCAATCAGTTCTGGAAATTCATTAAGTACGTCGGTCATTTCATTGCCACGCTCACCGCAGCCGACATAGATAACGATGTCAACATTGGCAAACTTAGCCACCTGGTGCTGGACGACAGTCTTACCAGCCCCGAAAGGTCCTGGTACGGCAGCTGCTCCGCCCTTGGTTACTGGGAAGAAGGTATCGATGACCCGCTGACCTGTCACCAAAGGCTCAACTGGAATCAGCTTCTGAGCAAAAGGACGCCCACGACGGACCGGCCATTTTTGCATGAGAGTCCCTTTAAAGACAGAACCGTCCGCCTGCTCAATCTCGTAAACAGTCTCTTCAACAGTGAAACTGCCAGCTGAGATATTGGTCAAACGTCCACTGACTCCAACTGGCACCATGATGCGGTGCTCCACCAGATTGGTCTCCTGCACCGTTCCCAGAATATCGCCAGCCTCAACCGCATCTCCGACAGACAGACTTGGAACAAAATCCCACTTAGCCTCTCGGTCTAAATTTGGCAATTGGACACCGCGGACGAGGAAGTCGCTCGACGTGATGGTCTGGAAGCGCTCCAAAGGCCGCTGAATTCCGTCAAACATCTGAGAAATCAGACCTGGACCAAGTTCAACAGACAGAGGGCTTCCAGTCGTGATGACCGGCTCTCCCGGACCCAAGCCAGAAGTTTCTTCATAAACCTGAATAGAGGCTTGGTCCCGCCGCATTTCGATAATTTCACCGATTAGCCCCAAATCGCCAACCCGGCAGATATCCTGAATATTCGCTTCCTGCATCCCTGATGCCAGCACCAGAGGACCAGAAACTTTGATAATCTTTCCTTGACTCACAATCTTCCTCCATTCTTGGGAGATTTTTGTTGTTTCTCAATGAAAATCAAAGCTCAAACCAAGCAAAAGTTTGAAATTCATTTCCAAAGAGTATTTTTTGATTCTTGCCGCGAGTTTGAAATTCTTCTTAGCTAGCTCTAGGGCAAGGATTGTTACTTTTTATTTTAAAAATCAGATAAGGCTTTTATTTGCTGGCCTTTTTCGTCGAAATTGTCTGGACTTAGCCATTTTTCTAGACGGCTCTTGACGGCCGGCCAATCCTTGTCAATCATAGACAGCCAGTCCGTGTCTCGGTTGCGCCCCTTATAGACTACCGCCTGACGAAACCTACCCTCATAGATGAAACCAAGCCGCTCTGCTGCCCGTCTTGAAGGCTGATTGAGGGAGTCGCATTTCCATTCATAGCGGCGATACTCCAGCTCTTCAAAGACATAGCGTGCCAGTAAGTACTGGGCTTCCGTAGCCAGTCTGGTGCGCTTCAGCTTGGGTGAATAGGTCACCGCTCCCACTTCGATAACGCGGTTATTTCGGTCAATCCTCATCAAGGCAAAAGTTCCTAGAGCCTTGCCGCTCTCCTTGTCCACAATCGCATAGTGGAAACGATCCTGTGCTGCCAGCATCTGATCTAGCTTCTGTGACCATTCTGCCTGATTTTGGGCAGGATTTTGAAAGAGATAGGTCCACATATCCACAGGAGAATCCGGACCATACACTTCATACAAATCTGCTCCATGCTTGTCCTTGGATAGACATTCAATGACAACATACTGTCCTTCGATCCGCTCCAGGTTAGGCAAGTCCCCCGGCTGAAAATCCGGCAGAGCATCCCCAATGGGCTGACCTAGTTGATTGATTCGCATAAAAACCTCACAATATATCTTGTCCTACAGCCTTTTCGACATTTTCATGAATCCGCGAAAGAGCCAGTCCCGTGCTCCCCTTATGGGTAGGAATGAGCACAAGGGCAGGAATCTCCAGCTGGTCATAGTAGGCCAGGGTTTCTGGAATATCCGCAGCCATATCCTCCGTCAAATAGATAATGCCGAAATCTTCACGGGCTAGCCGACGCAGGGTATTGACCGTCTCCTGAGCTTCTTTCACTGGAAAGGTCTGAAAACCAATCAGCTTAAATGGGAGAATGGTGTCGCGATTCCCCACGACAGCAATCTTGTAGCTAGTCTTGTCCATAAATCGGTCGCATCCTTTCTCTGATAAGCTCTACGGGTAGCTGATTGTCCATTCCGGTCAAAATCAGCCGTAGGTTCTTGACTTCTAGCTCCTTACTCAGCAGATAGCGGGCGAGAGGGAGCGGTCCATCTGTCTCAAACTGACCAGCCGCCAGCAACTTAGCCTGCAAGAGGTCCGCTAGATATTCTAACTCTACTGTTGTCAAGGTCTGGTTCCGCATTTTTTCCTCATAGGAGCGCAGATCCAAATCGTAACCACAAGGATTGATCTGGCTAAACCAGGTCAAGAAATCTCCCTGCTCTGCCATGGCAATCCAGTTGGCAGCAGAAAGACTTCCTTCATCAGACAGGAGCTGCCTCATAAAGCTATGAGGTTTCTCCAAATCAACAGCCCGCTTGACGGTGATGGCATTGTAAAAATCAATAGTCAGATTCACCAGCTGCAGCAAGCGGTCATCTTCCAACACCTGTGTCAGGCGCTTGAGATGCTGGAAATAAGCCATATCCATGCCAATCTCCAAGACGCGCATATCCTGATAATCCTGGTATTCCTGCCAGGTCGCAAGCACCTCGTCCAGCATGAAATCTGGACAATACTCAGCCGAAAAGGCCATGACCAAGTGCTCCAAAACCTCCAGCGAATAGGTCCCCACCGGCATCAGCAAATGCTCCAGGGACTGACCTGTCGCCCGACCTTTAAGAAAAACTTTGAGATTGTGGTAGGTGTAGCGGAGCGTGAAAATCTCCACCAGCTCCTTACTAGGACTGATCTCAAGCGCCCAATTATAAACGGAATACAAATGCTTCATCAGCACCTGCTCAATGGCATTGAGATCCTTGATAGCTTCAGCATCCATGGCATAGACCGTTCCCTGCAGAAGAGACGAACGGCTGGCAGGATTGTCAGCCTGCAGCAACTGTTCATATTGCTGGGGCGTCAAAAAGGAAGCCTCTTGCACACTGATGGCTGTATTGACTTGAGAGAAGCTTGTTTCACTCATGGTCCGCCTCCTATTCTGCCTGGTCTTTGAAAATATCCTGAGCTAGACGGTAGCTTTCCTCCTGCCAGACAGAGTCCAGCAAGTCACGATAGAGATAACTATCATCCACTCGTCCTTGGCTCAGCACAAAGCCTGCCTGACCGGCTATGGACTGGTCTGAAAAGTGTACTTGCGGAAAGGATTTTTTCAAGTCTTCTAACTGGCTGGAGCTGAATTTCTCAGCTGATAGAGCACCGAAAGTCAGTGCCAACTCTTTCTCTGGGTATTTAGCCAAGACACTCTTCAGAAAATGCTCTTCTTCAGCTGGTGACCAAGCCGCCATCTGAGCATAGGCTTCCTCAAAAAGCTCTCTGAGAACCCGCTGCTTGATGACCAGAGTAGACTGGCGCTTTTGATTTTCCAGCTGCTGAATATCGCGCTGACTGCGCCGGCTGATTTCTTTCAGCTGCTGCTCTCGCTGTCCAAGCTTTTGCCGAACCAGCTGGGCCTCACGTTCCTTGGCTTCCTGTTCTATTTTCTCAGTAGCCTCGGCCAAAAGCAGACGCCCCTTTTCGTGAGCCTGCTCCAAGACAGAAGCTTTGAGATCTGATATGTCAGACATAAAAGCCTCCTTACTTCACATTCAGAACCATGATGAAGGAAACAACGAAGGCCAAGATAGCGTAGGTTTCAACCATGGCCGCTAGGATTACCCCTTTCATGACCTCTTCTGGTCGCTTGGCCAAAATCTGAATACCAGCGGTTGCTACTCGACCTTGATGCTTGGCTGAAAAGTAACCAACAATCGCAACTGGCAAAGCGGCTAGAAAATAAGCCACGCCTGATTGCAGAGCCAATTCTGGCTTGATATTAAAGAAGACGGTAATCCCGATAACAAAGCCATAGAGACCTTGGGTACCTGGCAAAAGTTGCAAAATCAAAGCTTGAGCAAATTTTTCCGGCTGCTCTTTCAAGAGGGCTGCCGCTGCCTGACCAGTGCTTCCAACACCCAGAGCTGAGCCCATTCCGCTGAGAAAGACCGCCAAAGCTACTCCCAGACCTGCAAAAAAGGCGCCGCCGTAAGTTCCAAAATATGATGCTAAATGTTCCATGATTTACTCCTATGAAAATGCTGTAATTGTCGTAAAACCAACAGCTAGTTGAATGAATGTTGCTTGTTTTGATGTTTTAGAAAGTGTTTTTATAAAGACGAGTTTCTCATCTCTTACCCTAGTTCCTAATCTTTATTTCTTGCTTTGCTGGACGTATTTCTCACTAGGCTTGAGCGGAGTGAAAGGCTTGCCGCCACCGTCGTAGAATTTTCCGAAGAATTCCACGAAAATCAAACGCGCTCCGTGCACATAACCGGACAGAAAAGATAGAAACATATTAACCAAATGAAGGGCAATAAAGAGCAGAATGCCGATGCTAAAGCGAGCGACAGGTGGAAAAAGGCTGACAATCAAGTTAAAAGCCGAGCCAATGCTGGCTCCCGAAAGCCCCAGAGCCATCAGCCGCGTAAAGCTGACAAGATCCCCTACATAACCACTGACATTGTAGAGATTAAAGAGACCTGAGCCCAATCCTGCCAAGCTCTTAGCACTGACAATAGATACTGCCAGTATGCCCAGAGCATTGATGATGGCCAGCCACTGACCAATCGTTGCTGCAAAGGCCAAGGATGGGAAGAAATTTCCCAAGGCCAAGAGTAGCAGCCCCAGCAAAATCAACACCCAAGCAAAGCCTGCATTATAAGCTTCTGCATAATCTTTGAGACGGATATTTTTCAGACCGCTGAGGAAGAGGCCCGCTAGCACTGTAACAAAGCCAAAGACAACCGAAATAACCAGAATCGTCATGGCGTCTGAGCTGGTACTAATCAGAGCAAAGGGCAGTTCAAATCCAAAGAAAGAGCCATAAACCAGTCCCCAGATGATGACTGCCACACCAAGTAGGCGGAAGAATCGCAGATTCTTAGCCAATCCCGGCTTGACATGCAAGAAGTGCAGCGCCAGACTGGTGCCCAAAAAGAGCAAGAGACCGTAGCCGATGTCAGCGACCATCATCCCAAAGAATACAAAATAAAAGAGGGAAACGACGGGGGTTGGATCCTTATCACCATACTTAGGCAGGGAATACATCTCCGTCACTAGCTCGAAGGGCTCCACCAAGGCATTGTTTTTAAGCTTGGTCGGAACCTTATCTTCCTCATCCTGTCGAATCTCTCTGGTCTGGATGAGAATGCTCTGGCCAAACTGCTCTGTCAAGCAAGCCTCAAGAGCTTGAACTTGATTGCTTTCGATCCAGCCTTCCAAGGCTGCCAGATTTTGTGTGCTGGCTAACTGGTTCTTACTTTCTTGACGGGAGGAGAGATTGCAGAGATAATCAAGCTGAACCTTGAGCTGATCCAGTTCATTCTTGGAAGCTGCCAGACTCTTGGTCATAGCATCTGACACAGCCTCCTGCTGTCGAATATTGGCCTTGAGCTGGGCTATCCGCTCAGCAGGCAGTTCCGCATGGTCATACTCAAAAGGCTTAAAGCCATACTCTTTCAAGATTTTGCGAACTTCTTCCAAAGAGCCTGTCTTGTAAAAAATAAGAACCCCATGCTCCGTATCATCGGTAAAAACTTCCTGAAACTTCAGGTCAGGATGTGCTCCCAGAGTCAGGCGCAGAGCATCATCGTCGGTATTAGGAATCGTTCCAATCAAAGCTCCCAGATGACTGAAAGTCGCAGCTGCTTGCGGTGTTAGCTCCAGCGGCTCCCACTTCTCCAGCGCAGCCACTTCCAAGCAGTCAGCTTCTATCTGAGTTTTGGCTTCTTGCAAGACCTTAAGTTGCTTACTGATTCCTTCCAGCAGCGCCTCCTCATCTCGGGCCTTCCCTGCCTGCTCCAAAGCAGCAAAGGACAGCTCCAAAGGTTCTTCTTTTAAGGCTTCCAGCAATTTCTTTTTGGGCATAAAAGGCTCCAGCTCTGCAATTAGCCTCTCGAGCTTTTCTTGACGACTGAGCAAATCCTGCTGAGATAAATGCTGATCCGGCCGGCCGACTAAAGCCTGCTCAAAGGCTGCCTGCCAGTCCTCTTCCTGCCGCAAGTCATGAATCTGTACCGACTTTAAACCCTGTAGGTAAAAGAGAAGCTGGTCCAGCAGTTCCTTGGGCAGAAGCAGAGACAGCTGCCGCATTTGACTAATGGCCATAGGCTTCTACCACCTTCTCTACAATGGCTCGCGCCAAGTCTGCTTTTTTGTCTGTCAGCGCAGCCGCAACCTTGTCCTCATTCTGCTGGGTTGTCTGCTCTAGGTCTTGCTGCAGGTGCACCAACTTTTGCTGAGAAGTCGCGGTTAATTCCTCAGCCAGCTTCTGCGTTTCATCGTCATACTTCAGACCTAGCTGTCTGAGATTTTCATCTACCTGCTGTCGCAGCTCCTGAGCCTGCGTTCTGTAGCCCATCAAAACTTCTTCTGCAGCAGTTTCAATTTCCTGCATTTTTTCAAGTGTTTCATTGGCCATCTATTCACCCCCTCGTTTTCAAAAACCTTTGAAAACGGATTTTAAAATCTGCATTCCTGAGCGACTAGCCAACCATCTGGCAAGGTCATCTTCTGGAATACAGCTTCGTACTTGCATAAATTATAACATATTCTTTCTGAAAACATCTTTTTCAAACAGAGTTTTTCTCCTGATTCAGAAAATGTCGAACAGCGCCTAATCGTCCGGCTTCATTCCCTAGGGCTGCTGCCGCCAACTCTCTAGGCAAAAAGCGCTGATCTACTACTTGCTGCTTCATCAAATTTTCAAGACGTGGCAGAATAAGCTCAGATCTAGCTAATATCCCGCCACCGACAATCAACACCTCTGGATTTAGAATATAGGACAGGGTTAAAAGACCTTTAGCTAGGCGACCCAAGAATATATCAAGTGTTTCCTGCGCCAGCTTATCTCCTTGGTCTACCGCCGCAAAAAAACTACGCCCAGTATGGCCCTGCTCGCCTGTCTTTTGGCTGTATAATGCCAACAAGGCAGTTGTTGAGGCCAGGGATTGCCAGTCCTGTCCATCTTCCATGGGCAGATAGCCTACCTCACCAGCAGTATAAGTGGATCCATTGACAATCTTTCCATCATTGATAATGCCGCCGCCAATGCCTGTACCGACAGTAATCATAACTGCAGAAGCATGACCTTTGGCAGCGCCTAGCCAAGCCTCACCTAGAGCAGCGCAATTAACATCATTTTCAATCGCAATCGGTAAACCAAATTCTTTTAAAATCCGACTACGGAAATCCGTTCCAATATAGCCTGGAATGGTATAACCGGCGTAACTGATTTTCCCAGCCTGGCTGTCAACTACACCAGCAGATGAAATCGCTACTCCATCTAGCTCAAACTTCTCCTTATAAAATGCTATTAACTGGCAAACCTGCTCTAAAATCTGATTCGTTTTCTTTTCAAAGTCGATCTCAGTGGCAACTTCTCGAAATTGATTTAGACTACGTCCATCAGACTGATAGAGATCTGCTTTAATCGTTGTCCCACCGATATCTATTCCCACAATATTCACGATTCATGCTCCTTCTCTTCTTGATTTTCTTCTAAAGCCGAAAGTGTATTTGTAAAGATTTGGCTGCGATGATCTCGGTCTAAATCCATATAATAGGCATAGAAAATGTCCATCACGACTAAAACCGGAAACTGAGGAGAAATATTATTGCCCTGTGCCAAGTGCTTCTTGACAGCTACTAGAACCAGTTCATCACACTGCTGCCTCAAGTCGTCGCTGTTATTGGAAGTTACCAGCACAGTCTTGGCTCCGACTTTTTTGGCATTCTGAATAGCCTGCGTGATAATTTTAGTCTCGCCAGATATGGAAATGCCAATAACCAGACAGTCTGGATCCAGCATAACTCTATTCACCCGAATCATATGGTCGTCCGTAATGGCCTTACAAACCATTCCCAACCGCATGAAGCGAAACTCCATTTCCCGAGCCACTAAGCCTGAACTCCCCTGCCCGTAGATATAGACTCGCCCAGCATTGTTGAGCATATCCCCCACGCGCAAGAACTGTTCTTCATCAATCAAGGAAAAAGTCTTATTGAGCAATTCGCCATAATCAGACAAGACATTTCTCGTCAAATCCCTACTGACATTTTTACTTTCTGAGCTGGATTCCTGAAATTCAAAGATAAACTGCCGATAGCCTGAAAAGCCACATTTTTTAGCGAAGCGAGTCAGAGAAGGCACAGAGACATAGAGCTTCTGAGACACAGCCTGAGCCGATAGATCAGCTGTCAGCGCCTCATCAGACAGAAAATAATCTGCAATCTTCTTTTCCAGGTGTGTCAGACTGCCGTATACAGACTCAATCACTGGCAAAATGTTTTTTTCCAAAGAAACCATCAGACATCTTCCTCCTGCAACTATTTTCTTTATTCTATCACTTTCTCAAAAGTAATTCCAACCCTTCCTTGCTAGAATTCTCCAGAAGAAGATAAAGTTCAAAACTGACTAAAAAAGCTGGGGCAGCATGTTAAGAACAATCAGTCTTTCTCATCCCGCCCGCAGCCTTTTATACAATTTTTACTTTAAAGACAACCTTACGGATGGGGCCGGCTTCTTCAGCTATCAGTCCAGTCTTATGGGCGTCATTAGGATCCAGCAAGAGCAGGCTGCCAGGAGTGAATATCAGGTCAAACAAAGCCTGACCGGACATCTGCTGCCAGTCTCCTTCCGCATCATAATCACCTTCTTCCATATTGGACAAAAAGTTATAGTGGATGCGCTCCCTTCCTTCAAAAATCAGATGCACATCATAAAATTCCCTATGACTTTCCCAGACCCGCTCCTCATCGGTCGTGGTCGTCATTTCAATGACATTGTAAAAGAAATCATCAGACACAGGGTGATTGCCCTTTTCATCTTGGCTGACATCATGTGTCCTTAAAAATTCTAAGACTTTTTTTAAGGCAGGTTGCTGAATGTCTCTCTCAACAGCTGCTCCTTTATATTGAACTAGTTCCATTAGTGCCGTACCTCCCAGGATTTATCTGCATGAATACTTGCAATATCGTAAACTGTTGTATTCTCTGGCGCAGCCTTGCCGCCAGTTAAGACGGAAACAACATAGCCTACAATCAAGGAAACAACAATTGAAATCAATGAATAAGCCCAAATACTAACTGCTTCTGCTGGCAGAGCGTACTTGATGACTAGTAGGACAATACTGGAAGCAATCATAGCTGCATAAGCTCCCTTGAGGTTGGCACGCTTGGTGAAGATTCCCAGAATAAAGATTCCTCCCAAGACACCTAGCACCAAGCCCATAAAGCCATTAAACCAAACATAAGCCGATGTAATACCTGTATGAGCCATCACGATTGAAACTACTGTGGAGAAGACTCCTACACCTAGAGAAACATATTGAGCAATTTTAGTCCGTTTCTTGTCGTCCAGATTGCTAGATACAACATCTTGAATATCCAGAGTCCAAGAAGTCGCTACAGAATTAAGACCCGTAGAAATAGTAGACTGAGCCGCTGCGTAAATTGCCGCAATCAGAACACCGGTCACTCCAACTGGAAGACCATAGGCGATAAAGTAAGTGAAGATCTGGTCTTGAGGAATAGAGCTGCCCTCGCTGCCTGGATGCTGTACTTGATAATAGACGTATAAGCCTGTACCAATCAGATAAAAGACAGAAGCGATAAAGATTGACAAAACTCCATTCGTAAACATCATTTTATTGAGTTTCTTCACATTCTGAGTTGTCGTAAAGCGCTGAACGATATCTTGCGAAGATACATAAGAGGACAGGGTGTTGATACCAGATCCCAAGATAATCAGGAAAATAGAATCTTTCAGCAAGTTAGGATTGAAAATAGTTTCATTTCCTGAGATAAATTTACCGCTGGCCAGCTCACTAGCAATATCGCCAAAGCCACCCTTGAGATTAGCAATCAGGAAGAAAAGCCCTATAACTGTACCAATCAAGAGTACTGAACCTTGGATAAAGTCTGTCCACAGAACTGACTTGACACCACCGGTATAGGAGTAAACAATGGCAATCGCACCCATCGCGATAATCAAGATATTGACATCAATCTTGGTCAGAGTAGCCAGAGCCACTGAAGGTAGATACATAATGATGGACATGCGGCCGATTTGATAGATGATGAAGAAGACAGCTGACAAAGCTCGCAAGGCCTTAGAACCAAAACGTTTTTGCAGGTAGTCATAGGCTGTATCAATATCCAGACGTGCATAAATCGGCAAGAAGAAACGGATAGCCACTGGAATGGCAAAAATCATACCCAGCTGGGCAAACCAGAGCAGCCAAGTCCCTGCATAAGAGTTCCCCGCCAGTGTCATAAAGGAAATCGGACTTAGCAATGTAGCAAAAATGGAAACAGATGTTACATACCAAGGTACCGTTCCATCACCTTTGAAGAACTCTTTACCCTGCATCTCCTTTTTCGAGAAGAGCAAACCTGCTACCAGAACAACTAGTAAATACACAATCAGAATAATCATATCGATTGTGGTAAAACCAACATTTCCCATAGAATTTCTCCATATTATTCATATCCAGAGCGTGGGGTGGGCAGTCTAAGCCTGCCCTGAACTCTGGCGTCACACTCTTGATTTTACAAGAAATCTTCTCTTACTTGCTTAATCATAGCAGCCGCTTCTTTGGCAATTGCATAGTCTCCCTCAGATAGAGGCTCTAACGGTGCTCGAACAGAACCAATATCCAAGTCCTCATTGAGACGAAGAATTTCTTTCATAACAGCATAGAGATTTGCTCGACCGCTGACCATCTTGTAAATCACACTATTAATCGCATGTTGCAGTTCTTTAGCACGACCCAGATCTTTGTCAATGATGAGTTGGTTGAGCTTCAGGAATAGGTCAGGCATCACAGCATAGGTTCCGCCAATTCCGGCCTTAGCACCAATAACTCGACCGCTGATAAACTGTTCGTCTGGACCATTAAAGACAATATGATCTTCCCCACCTTCTGCAACAAAGATTTGAATGTCTTGAGTCGGCATAGAAGAGTTTTTAACCCCAATAACTCGTGGATTTTTACGCATTTCCGCATAGAGTGCTGGTGTCAGGGTCGTTCCAGACAGCTGCGGAATATTGTAGATGACAAAGTCAGTATTCGGAGCCGCTGCACTCATATCGTTCCAGTACTTAGCGATAGAATAGTCGGGCAAACGGAAGTAAATAGGAGGAATAGCAGCGATGGCATCAACACCCAAACTTTCAGCATGCTTAGCCAGTTCCACACTGTCCTTCGTGTTGTTGCAGGCTACATGAGCGATAACTGTCAGCTTGCCCTTAGCCACTTCCATGACATTTTCCAAAATTAATTTCCGGTCTGCTACACTGAGGTAAATACACTCACCAGAAGAACCATTAACATAGACACCCTTAACTCCCTTATCAATAAAGTACTGAGTCAAAGCACGAACACGTTCTGGGCTTACTTCTCCTGCTTCATCATAACAAGCATAAAAAGCCGGAATGACACCTTCATATTTTTCTAATTTTGACATATTCTTCCTCTTTTCTATTCTTTCGTTGCGTCTGCAAACTTCCTTGTAATCAGCTGCGGCCGTGTAATGGCAGATCCTACTACCACACTAAAGGCTCCCAGCTCTAGAACTCTTTTCACCTTTTCAGGACTATCAATATTCCCCTCAGCAATCAGAGGGTGCTGAATCTCAGCTAAAGCTTTTCGGATGATTTCAAAGTCATTGGCTTCAATCTTATCTCCTTCGCTCTGACTAGTATAGCCCACCAAGGTTGTTCCGATAAAATCAAATCCCATTCGATCAGCTTCCAGCATCTCGTCAAGAGTTGAACAATCAGCCATCAAAAGCTGCTGAGGATATTTTTCTTTCACTTTCTGGAAAAATGCTTTTAAACTCTCTCCTTGAGGTCTGCTGGAATTTGTCGCATCTAAAGCGATAATCTCCGGATGGGCTTCCATCAGCTCATCTACTTCTATCATAGTTGGTGTAATAAAAGCTTGGGCATCTGGATAATCTCTCTTGATAATCCCAATAACTGGCAAATCCACCGCTTCTTTAATAGCCTTGATGTCTATAACCGAGTTAGCCCGAATTCCGCTAGCACCTCCTTCTTTGGCCGCCACTGCCATACGAGCCATGATAAAGTCGCTATGTAATGGTTCGTTTGGTAGAGCCTGACACGACACAATCAACTTATGTCTCAACTCTTCCATTTGATTCCTATCCTCCTTACTTATTTATTGTAAGCCTTTACATTTATTATCTTAACATTTATTGTAATTAGTTTCAATATGGTTTTACTTTTAGAAAGTACTTTCTTTTCGGGTATTACTTTTTTTATCTCAGTTTGAAACTTATACAGACGAATATAGCTAAAATATTTATTTTTTTCGTGGTTGTTCCAACATTTTTCTACAACTAAAAAGAACTAGGCGATTGCCTAGTCCTAGGGGGAAGCAGTTTTGTAGACTTCCAGCCTGAAAGAATAAAAACCTCTCAGACCGTATGCTAAACAAGCTTGTTTTAAAGCTCATATCTGGAGATAGGTCAGTAGCATACCAATGAGCAGCCACCACCATAGCTTTTTCCCAAAAGGTATCAAAATCGTCGGGCATTTCATCTCTTCCGTGATAATGTAACATTTCTTTAAGTAAAGTAGGGTTTTTCATGTCTTATCCTCCCAACGATTCTTGAAACCTCTTTCATCATACCATAGAAAGAGGAAGTTTTCAATAGGTTAATATATAAATTCCCTGAAATTTTACCGATTCACTGCCTAAGAAGCTATATGAAGCAGGAGCAGCAAATAGAAGAAACTGAGACCTATGTTTAGGCCAGCTCCGTTAAGGTAGGGGCGTCCGATTCTCAGCTTTTCTACCAGTAAGATAGTCAGCAGACTGAGCGGCAAAGGCGTCAGCAGCCCCAGATAAGCAGGCAATATTGTCTGACCGGCAACTATTAGCAGTGAGTAAACGAGCCATCCTAGACCAGTCAGAGCGATAGCTGTCCGCCAGGTTATATCTAGAAAGAGCACTGCTTCATTGATAAGCCCGCTGTCTTCGTCTGAGCAGACCAGTCCGCCGCTTCGTTTATAAGCCTTTTTACTAATGATCCCAACGTAGTAAAAGGCCACATGGGCCACCGGCGACAGGGCGAATCCAATCCCTAACAAGGCTATTGACAGATAGGCCCACAAGCCCTTATTTGTCAAACCAAAGAGAGCATAAAGCGAAACTAACATAAGAGGGATTGAGAAGTTAGCCACCAAAGCGCCCAGGCGCAGCCGACCGACAGAGCCAGACAGCATCAGCATAGCCAGCTTCTTATTGCCAATCCGACTCTGCTCCGTAAAAGAGTCATAACTCTCCTTATCTACCTCAAAGCCAACCAGCAGAATATCCCCCAATAACCAGCAAAGACCACTCAACAGCCCAGCCCATAAAGATAAAACAATCACATTACTCTCCTTTTTCCATTGTCCTCTTATCTTAGCACAAAAGCTCACTTAATCACAAGTAATCAGAAGGTTTACGTCTTTTTACCCCAGCAAGCGCCTTTCGTTAAGAGACCTAGAGCTCACATCGCTCCGCTCCTCAGCATCCATGTCTCTAAGCTCAGCTTCGACCAGAGGTCTTGCCTCGCTAAGACACATAAAAAAATCCCCTACCAAAGGGCAGGGGATGACCGACAAACTGTCTTATTTTTAATTGAGGAAGCTGCTCGCTTATTTGCGGCGTCCTGGGCGTTCCTTGTAGCCATAGTATGCGTCTTCGATGATTTCCTGCATGTGGTCAACCATTGGAAGGCGTGGGTTGGCTGGAGAGCATTGATCTTCATAAGCAAGGAAGGCCAATTCGCGTGAATGTTCTTTCCATTCTTTTTCGTCAATACCTTGAGCCTTGAAGTTCATTTCGATACCGACACGTTCTCCCAGTTCATAAACAGCTTTCGCAAATGATTCAACACCTTCTTCTGGAGTAGAAGCTGGCAAGCCGAGCATGCGAGCGATGTCTTGGTATTTCTCATCCGCACGATAGTAGTTGTACTTAGGCCATGTCGCTGTCTTAGCTGGACGTGTACCGTTGTAGCGGATTACGTATGGCAACAAGATCGCATTTGTACGACCGTGGATGGTGTGGAACTGAGCACCAATCTTATGGGCCATAGAGTGGGAAATTCCCAGGAAGGCATTGGCAAAGGCCATACCAGCGATAGTAGAGGCATTGTGCATCTTTTCGCGAGAGTGGAAGTCAGCATTCTTAACAGAGCTTTCCAGATTTTCAAAGACTAGTTTAATAGCTTGGAGAGCCAAACCATCTGTAAAGTCGCTGGCCATCTGAGATACATAAGCTTCTGTGGCGTGAGTCAGAACGTCCATACCAGTGTCTGCTGCGACAAATCCTGGAACAGTCAGTACCAGAGCTGGATCTACGATGGCTACAGTTGGAGTCAGAGAGTAGTCAGCAATTGGATACTTGCGGTTGTTAGCCTTGTCAGAGATAACGGCAAACGGTGTTACTTCTGAACCTGTACCAGATGTTGTAGGAATCGCGATAAACTTAGTCTTCTTACCAAGCAATGGGAATTTGAAGGCACGTTTACGGATATCCATGAATTTTTGCACAAGGTCACGGAAGTCCACTTCTGGTTGCTCATAGAAGAGCCACATTACTTTAGCTGCGTCCATTGGTGAACCACCACCAAGTGCGATAATTGTATCAGGTTTGAAGGTACGCATAATCTCTGTACCACGTTCAACAGTTGTGATATCTGGATCTGGTTCTACGTCTGCAAAGATTTGGTAAACAACCTTATTACGACGAAGATCGAGTTGTTCGATGATACGATCTAGGAAACCAAGCTCTACCATCGCATGGTCTGTAACGATCATGACACGTTCCACATCACGACATTTTTGCAGGTATTGGATAGAGTCACGCTCGAAGTAAGTTTTTGAAGGGAGTTTCATCCATTGCATATTATTTCTACGTCTTCCTACTTTTTTGATGTTCAAGAGATTCACAGCACTAACGTTATCACCAACTGAGTTGCGACCATAAGATCCACAGCCCAGGGTCAGTGATGGCAGGAAGGCATTATAAACATCCCCGATACCGCCGAAAGTAGAAGGTGAGTTGCAAATAACACGGATGGCACGAACAGCCTTACCAAATTCCTTAGTCAACTCTTCGTCCGCTGTATGGATAGCAGCTGAGTGACCAAGACCATGGAATTCTACCATTTGACGGGCCTTTTCAACACCGTCTTCACGAGATTCAGACTTGAGAACAGCGATGACAGGTGACAGTTTTTCACGTGTCAATGGCTCTTTTTCACCAACTTCTTTACACTCTGCGGCCAAGATATTCGTATCTTCTGGCACGCTGAAGCCTGCTTGCTCTGCAATCCAAGTGGCTGGCTTACCAACGATATCCGGATTGAGCTTAGCACCAGCACAGTTCTTGCTGTTTGCCTTAGCGCCGAAGCAGAATTCTTCCAACAGAGCTTTTTCTTTCTTATTTACAAAGTAAGTATGGTAAGATTTGAACTCTTCTACAAATTCATCATAAACTTCCTTGTCAATGATAACGGCTTGCTCAGAAGCACAGACCATACCATTGTCAAAGGATTTAGACATAACGATATCGTGCGCTGCTTGACGTATATTAGCTGATTTTTCCACATAAGCTGGTACATTTCCGGCACCAACCCCAAGAGCTGGCTTACCACATGAGTAAGCTGCCTTCACCATTGCATTACCACCTGTCGCAAGGATTGTTGCAATCCCTTCATGGTTCATAAGTGCAGAAGTTGCTTCCATAGATGGTTGTGTAATCCATTGCACACAGTTTTCAGGCGCACCTGCTGCAATCGCAGCATCACGCACGATTTGCGCTGCATGGGCAGATGATTCTTGTGCAGATGGGTGGAAAGCAAAGATAATCGGATTACGTGTTTTTAAGGAAATCAAAGATTTGAAAATCGCTGTTGAAGTCGGGTTGGTAGTCGGTGTGATACCGCAGACAACACCCACTGGCTCCGCAATCAGGGTCAAACCAGTTACATCATCTTCTTCAATAACGCCAACAGTCTTCGTATGGCGCATATTATTCACAACGTGTTCACAGGCGAAAAGGTTTTTCGTTGCCTTGTCTTCAAAAACTCCGCGTCCTGTTTCTTCATAAGCGTGCAGGGCCAACTCCCCGTGAGCATCCAAAGCTGCTACAGAGGCCTTGGCTACAATGTAGTCCACCTGTTCCTGATTCAGCTTTCTCATTTCCTCTAGTGCAACCAGACCTTTTTGCACCAATTCATCGACATGCTTTTGCGCTGCCAAAGCCTTGTCTTCTTGTTCTACCGTTTTCTTCTTTTCAGCCATTCTATTCCTCCAATGGTTTTGCCTTAGGTTAGACGAAGAACACTAACCTTTGTTAAATATTTCACAATTCAATTATAACCCATTTAATGATTTTTGTAAACACTTTCAATTAACATTCACAAACTTTTCTCTATTAATTTGTGAAACACATAACAAATCCGCTTATTTTACAGTCTATTCTTTTAGTTATTGTGAAAAAATTTTTTACATTTTAAAGATTTCACATACTTTTGTTTTCACATAATATATGAAAGCGTTTTCTTTATTTAAATATAAAAAGCTCGGACGAACCGAGCTGATCTTTACTTTATAAACTTATAAAAGATGAACCTTAATTCCCATTTTTAATAATCTCAATCGTCATCATAAACACGTTCACCATGTATTTTGATATATTCTTCGCGTTTTCTATCCAACTCTTCCCAGATGGGATCGTCAATAGCATCAATCGTCTGAATTTCTTCCAGGCTCATCTCATTTGCTTCATCAAAGGTTAGAGATAAGATATCTTGGTGCTTTTCCTTGAATTCCTCGACTGTTAGCCATGTTTTCTTATCATCTTCACTGATTTGTCCATCAATAGCAATTGCAATTTCAAGCGCCATAATATACATAGCACGCTTATCAACTGTTAAAACATCCAAATAATTAGAAGCGATTCTTAGATATTTTCCCTTTTCTCTACCGTCGCTTTCATAACTTCCCTCATAATCCAAATCAATATTTTCATATTTTTGGGAATTTATTGCACTGCCACCTTTAACCTTGGCATCTTTCCAACGAGAGCCACTTGCTCCCCACTTATCTAACCGCAAAGATAAATAGAAGTCATTTTGCAACATCTCATCATCCCCGACATTTGAGAAACTTATTTTTTGACCATTTCTTTCTTTAAACCACATTTTCCATGCAAGTTCTCTGTAGCCAAATGACACTTTTCTAGTATAATCACCTTTTATATATAATCTCATACACTTCACCTAATTTCCGTAATAGTCTCGGTATCCTTTCCAGATTCTTTCTACAATTTCACTTTTTACACTTTTATCTAGGTTTTTAATCTTTTTAGTTTTATTCACCCAATCCAATATATCTGTTTTGCTGGATATACTATTAACATCTATAGATTCGTTAAGTGAATACCCCGACTTTCCACTTCCAGATTGAACCTGGAAAACTCCATCACCATTCGAACCACTCGTTGGCTCCCAATCTACACGAAGCTTCACTTTTCGATTTCCTACTCGGGCTTCAATTTGTTTACCACCTCTGCCAGAAATGGTCTTACTCGTCGGTTTATTGGCCTGCCAACTGTTATAGTTACTAGCTGCACTGAGGGTAACTCCTAAATTCGCTGTATCAATTTCATAAAGAGTTCTAGCAACTGACAAAGTCCCATCTACAACTAGGCCTTCTGCAGTAATATACCCTGCTTCTACAGCTGCTGCTGCTACTAGCGCCGAGCCACCTCCAGTTAGTGGAGCCCACTCCAAAGCAAAAGCTGCTCCTAGAGAAGTACCAGCATAAATACCAAGACCAGCTAAAATTTCTACTACTCCCTTAGCCAAGTCAACAGAATTAGCTTCAAAATTTTCTTGAATAAGTTCTTGGTATTTTTCATTGACCATTCTCGTATAAGCACTATCATACTTTCCATTTTTTAGTACAGAAAAGTTATCATCTTTTTGATAATGACGATCCTTATAAGCTCTAAAATCAAAAATATCAATTATATTGCCTTCATTGTCAATCTTTAGAGTATGATTATAATCATCAACAATCTTATCCCATTCTGAACGCGGTTTCCCCTTTAACTTTTCCTTGAGTTGACTACGATAATAGGCATCCCCTTCATCCGATAGCATCATATTCCGAGAAGCTTCTTGAATCAATCGTTCTTTAGGCTCTAGATATTTTTTCTTCGAAATAGTCTGAATCTTCTGAGCCTTCATCTTAGTAGACCAACTCATATCTATACCATCAGTAGAGTAATTACCCTCACTGTCTACCAATACCTGACTAAGCTGCGTCGCTCCTTGGATAGCTAAACCCAAAACCTGCAGACTATCTGTGAAATACTGGGATACCTGATCCACAAACCATTCCAGTTTGTCTATTTTTTCTTGAATTTCTCGAATACCGATATTTAGTTGAGTTTCAACTTCCATTAAAGCAGATGTCTGAGATAAAAGGTCTCCCAACTTACCTGTCAGCAGAGCTCCTGCATTACGGAAAAAATCTTGATTATCTGCAATCTGCTTTTCTACTTTTGCCAGTTGCTCATTTTTTATTTTCAGCTGTTCCTTCAGTAGATCCAAGTCCAATTCGCCATATCCAGCCACCTCGGAATCAGCACTTTTATAGGAAGCAAGCTCTCCCTGAATATCATCAATAGCCTCTTGTAGCTTCTTGATGGCAGGGATGATTACCTCAGTAAATAAGCCTTTCCCCGCTGTATAAGCCGCTCCCTGCAGCTCACCCGACTCTAAAGAGGCAATCAGATGGTCGCAGCCACTAGATAAACGATCGGTCACTTGATTGGCTGCTTGAAGGTTGCCGGTCATCGCTTGGATAAGCTGGGCTGAATCTGCTGCACTATATTTTACTCCCATGGCAGACTATTCCTTTCTTTGGTCAGTTTGTCTCGCTCTTCTTCCATAGTCTTTCTTGTTTGACGACTGAGCTTTCCAAGTTCATCCATCTGAACATCCACATAGTTCTTAACCTGTCGGTTAAGATACTGAGTTTCTGATAAATCACGACTGAGGGTAGCAGAGCTTTGAGGGTGTTCATAAAGTAGATGTTCCATTCGGGTCGTCAAGTATTGGAAATCCGTCGCAAAATTCGCCAGGGAAATCTCGTATTGACGTTTCATCGTCATAAATTCGTCTTCTTTTTGGTCAACTTTGAGGATTTTTTCGTAAAGTGCCTGGCGTTCTTTTTCGCTTTTATCTGCTTCCATCTCAACTCTCCCAGCGCTTGGCTTCCTCTATATCGCGTTTCTCAATTTTTGCAGCAATTTCTGGAAATTTATTGGCCTGAGTCAAAACAGCAGAGCTGAAGTCACCGACAGCCTGAAGCATTTGATTGCAGGCCTGACGGCCAGCTTCCATTCCAGCAATCCCTGTTGTATAGGAAAATTCGACTTGTTGATTTTGTGTATTGCTAGTATCAACTCCAACGATCTCGCTGATAGCAGAGCCAGCTGAAATGGCGCTTGATTTAATTTGTCCCATTATTGCTTCTCCTTTTGGAATTTATGGTTTCACATTGCCAGAATTTGCTTCATCTATGGCTTGCTTAATGGTATTTGCATAGAGAGTTCCCCCTTCAATGATGGACTCTGAGTTTGAGCCAAAGTGGACATAGTCTGTCCCTTCCCAAATCTGAGGATTTTCGATAGCGGTCTGATGCCAGTCAGCCACAAAAACATAGTCGTATTTCTTGGCTAATTCCAGCTCATACTCCCGCTGCTGGGCTAAAACACCGCCCTCTGAGCGACCGTCATAAGGGGTCACGAGAATCAGTTGATGCCCCTTAGGCAGGCTGGAAACATATTCATCCAAAAGTTCATTCGAATAACCGGACGAATTGGTTCCGAGAGCCAGGACAACCTGCTTCTTCAGCACTCTATTAGCAATATCTGTCTTGTAGACCTCTAAGCCTGTACTCAGACTGCGACTAACGACAGTGTCTAGCTCGATTCCTGGCAAGATCTGCTGCAATTGATCGCTTGAGCGGAGGGCAACCGAGTCACCAATCATGGTAATCCCGTCCGCCACATTGTACTCAGTCGCCTTGGACTGATCAACCTGACTTCGAGTTGTCTGCATCTTAGTGTCTGCTTGATTCAGAGCGTTGACAATCAAACTTTCCTCAAAAGCTCCTACCTTTGGTGCTGTCACCGAGATAAAGAACATAATCAAAGTCAGCGGAATCATGCTGTAAAAGATTGGTCTGGTAAGAGACGATAGATCCATCTTGGTTCCCATGATAACCGGCTGACGACCAGCCAGAGTTGGCTCCAAAATATAGAAAGATAAGGCTGCAAAAGTAAGAGACAGTAGCGTGGTCAAGAGAACAGCCAAGCCGTTACTCATCAGCTGGGTAAAGATAATATAGAATGGCCAGTGGAAGAGATAAACACCATAGCTGGTATCTGCGATAAAGTTGATAATGCTAGGCTCCTTCACATCAGGAAGCTTGTCATGCAGCATCCTAGCAGCCAAAATCATCAGACAGGCCAAGATAGTTGAAATCAAGAATCCTACCAGGTAGGTCCAAAGATTGTCAAACTTGAGCAGGAAGCTGAGCAAAAGCAAAATAGCTGCGCTGCCCCCCATAATTCCAAGCACTTGCTTGAGAGTCAGCTTTTGCTCCAGCATCTTAAAGCGACTGCTGACATGACCGACACCAGACAAGGTAGCTAAGATGCTTCCTGCAAAGAAAGGAAAGACGTGGGTCAAGCTTGAGAAATAAATATCAGAGTAATTCTTAGCGGTCAAAGCGCCAGCAAACATTGATACAAAGCTGACCAAAAAGAGACCTGCTGAAACCAGCGCAATCATACCGCGATAGCGGGCCGTTGACTTAGCAATCTTGCCCAAGCCCCAAGCAGCCAAACCCCAAAGAACATAATAGTGCACTTCTAAAGCCAGACTCCAAGTATGAATCAAGATGTGCGGTACAAACTGACTCTCATAACTGCCGCCAGACAGCATTTCATAAAAGTTGGTCACAAAGCCCAAGGCAGCCGCAATCTGCGTCCCAATCCCAGCCACAAAATCCTTACGAATCAAGAGGGTAAAGGGCATAACGACCAAAATCATAAAGACCAGAGGCGGTACAATCCGATAAAAACGCCGTTTGAAAAAGCCTTGGATATCAATTTCTTTCTTCTTGGCAAACTCGTCAATCAGCAGAGAAGTAATCAAGAAACCAGAAAAAGTAAAGAAGATATCCACGCCAATAAAACCGCCAGGGAAAATGCCCTGGAAGTAATGATAAAGTAGAACTAGAAGCAGCCCCGTGATTCTGACGAGCGAAAACCATTTAATGCGCATTTTGATAAATTCCTTGTTTAAACGTTCCTTCATAAACGACATTGCCCTCTGTCGTTAGCTTTCCTTGTCCATCAGCCTGACCCTTGCTGAAGTCCCCTTCATATTTCCAGCCAGCTTTCGAGGTAAAGGTCCCTTTGCCGTCAAAAATGCCATTGCGAAATTGACCGCTATAACTGTCCCCATTTTGAAAAGTCATAGTCCCCTGACCGTTCATTTTCCCGCGAACCAAGGTCCCGTCATACTTGATCTTGCCCTGATCCAGCGTTAAAACGCCCTTACCTGGAATTCCCGAAGTAAAGACCAGAATAGCTGACAGTACAATGACCGTTACAGCCAAGAGTTCTAAATTCTGCCGGGTCAGATAGACCTTGTATTTATCGTAAAATTCTTTTACTTTATCCATATTCCTATCCATCCAAACGCTCTAGCCACTTCTTGCAGCCAGCCAAGACCAAATCATAGGTTTGGTCAAAATCTCCTGTGTACCAAGGATCTGGTACACTTTCTTCTTCAAACTGATAAATTTTATGCTGAAAATCTTCAGGCGCCATCCGTTTCAAATCTCGGACATTGCTTTCATCCATACCAATGATATAGTCAAAATCCGCAAAATCCGCTGTCGAAATCTGCTGAGAAGTCTTGTTCCTATCATAAGAAATGGCATATTTCTTAAAAATACCCTGTGTCCCCCGATGAATGGGATTGCCGTGCTCCCAGCTTGAGGTTGCCCGGCTCTCGATTTTCAGCTGGTCTGTTAAACTCTTCATGACAAACTCTGCCATCGGACTGCGGCAGATATTGCCCAAACATACAAATACAATTTTCTTCATACAATACCTCGCTATCTATTATAACAAAATAATGGCAAAAACTAGCCCTGAATCGTTTACAGTTTCCTGATTCTCGTTGAAAACTGACAAGCCCCGCCCCTTTCATGTCTAAAAATAGCAAAAAAACCACCCATTTGGTGGCTTTTTGTAGGGAGATTATTTTTTAAAAAGAAAAAAGTTTTAGGAGTTAAGTTAATTTCTTAACTTGCTTATAGTATAATATCCATTCCTTAAAACTTCCTTAAAACAACTTAAACATTTTACTCTTAGCCTATACCCATTTATTAGGATAGTGGTATTCCAACTGCGGCCAGCGTTTCTGCCAATTCTTCTTAGCCAAGCGCTCAGCATAGACACGCTGACGCTCCCTATTTTCAAGAAAATGAGGAGTCGGTCTGACCTGAAAGTTTAAGATATCCTCCAAACCATAGGGAGCAAAAAGTTCCAGTTTGTCATTTTCCAGTAAGTGCAGGCCGATAGCCGTGCAACGCTCAGGATACTTACTCATGGCTTCGCAAGCATTTTTATAAGGTGCCGTTCCAGGACTATGCCGGTGCATATAGGCTTGATTTCTGAGCTCCCATCGATACTGTGGCCAGTCTGCCTTGAGCTTGGCTTCCAGCTCTATCGTCTCTGCCTCGGCATAACTCGAATCAAAGAAAATGACATCTACATCCGTCTCTGAGTCAAAACCTGGTCGCTCTGACAGCATATTCCAGATAAAATTCCTCACACATCCAGCCGCTAACCAAGAATCCTTGAGCTCCAGACTGCGAATAATTTCCAAAATCGCTCGGATGTCTGGATCTTGACCTAGTTGGTCTAAAATCTCCTTTTCTGTCATCATTCCTTCATATACTCATATCCTAGATGCTCATAGGCTTTGCGGGTAGCCACGCGCCCAGTCCGAGTTCGCATGACAAATCCTTTCTGAATCAGGTAAGGCTCGTACATATCCTCCACTGTTTCACGCTCTTCGGCAATATTGACCGAGAGGGTTCCCAGCCCCACGGGACCGCCACCGTAGACCTCAATCATGGTCTTCAAAATCTTCTGGTCCACATAGTCCAGCCCTTCCTGGTCCACATCCAGCATGGAGAGAGCCCGGTCGGTTATCTTATCATCAATCAGGCCATTCCCCATAATCTGCGCGTAGTCCCGGACCCGCTTGAGCAAACGGTTGGCAATTCGCGGTGTACCTCGGCTACGCAGAGCCAGCTCCTTCGCAGCCTCGTGGGTAATATCCATCTCAAAAATCTCTGCCGTCCGCTCGACAATTTCAGTCAAGTCGCCAGCTTTATAATACTCCATGTGACCAGTAATCCCAAAGCGAGCACGCAGAGGATTGGACAGCATGCCTGCCCGAGTGGTCGCCCCAATCAGAGTGAAAGGCGGCAAATCCAGATGGACGCTGCGACTGGTCTCACCTGAGCCAATCATAATGTCGATGTAAAAGTCTTCCATAGCGCTGTACAGCACTTCCTCTACTGCCATTGGCAAGCGGTGAATTTCATCTATAAAGAGGACATCACCCGGTTCAAGGTCATTTAAGATTGCAACCAAATCACCAGATTTCTCAATCACCGGACCTGAAGTTTGCTTGAGATTAACACCTAGTTCATTGGCAATGACAAAGGCCATGGTCGTCTTCCCCAGACCTGGAGGGCCAAAAAGCAGGGTGTGATCCAGCGCCTCATCCCTTAGCTTAGCCGCTTCAATAAAAATCTTCAGCTGGTTCTTGACCTTGTCCTGACCGATATACTCCTGTAAATACTGGGGACGCAAGGTGCGCTCCACTAATTCCTCATCACCCATTAATTCATTATCTAAAATTCTACTCATAGAACTATTATAGCAGAAAATAAGGCAGAGGAAGCAAATCTAATCCACGTCTGAACACAAAAAAAGACCACCAGATTGGGTGGCCTTTATGGGAGATTATTATGAAAAAGTTTAGGATTTCTATCAAATAAAGTTAGGAGGTCTTCATTTGATACTCATAGTATACTGCCCTTAACTTAAAGAAACCTTAACTTTGTATAACGCATCCTTTAAAATTTAACATTTGAGTTACAATCCGATAAACTTCCTGTCTTATTCTAAAATTTGAGCAAAAAAAGACCACCGGATTGGGTGGCCTTTATGGGAGATTATTATGAAAAAGTTTAGGATTATCAAACAAAGTTAGGGGGCTTCATTTGATAAAAATAAGTATAGCAGCCTTAGCTTAAGAAAAACTTAAAGTAAAATTCAGTTAGCAAAAAAGATTTTGCTTTTGATTGTGGAGGCTCTTTCCTTGCTCAAGATTAGCTACTGAAAACATAGTCGCTGAAAACTGGACAAAGAAAAACGGCAGAAGGAGGTACTGCCGTTTTCTGTGCTCTTTCGCGATTGTTTCTTTATAAAGTTGCTTTTACATCAGCAAAATACACTGTCCTGCTGGTAAAAATCTGACCGGCCTTGAGAATGACATCCGACTGTTGGCTGCTGTGAATGGCATCCGGTAGTGCCTGGGCTTCCAGAGCCAAGCCATTATGCTGAATCATAGGCTGTCCATCAAATTGAACCGAATCATCCACGCAATTCGCTGAATAAATCACTAGGCAGGGCGCCTGAGTCTCAATAGTCAAGCAGCGGCCCGATGCTGGATGATAGAGCGTGCCTGCCTGGTCTCGGCTTGGGCTTAGTGCAAAAGGATGATCCAAGCCAGATACCAGCTGAATTTGCTCATCGGTCGCATCGAAAATTTCTTTAAGGGCAGCACCTTTAATCAGCTTCTTAACAAAGTCGCGCTCTGCATCAGCCTTTTTTTCAGGAAGGCCGTCAGCTGCGATAGGATAGACACCACCGGTATTGAGCTGAAGGATATGGTAATTAATGGGCTGATTGAAACGACCAGACAGGTTGAAATAGCTGTGGTTAGTAGGATTGACCAAGGTATCCTGATCTGTCTGGACCTGATAAGAAATCTCCAGCTTGCCCTTCTCTGTCAGGGTATAGGAAACCCAGATTTTCAGATTGCCTGGGAAGCCACCAGTTCCGTCACTCCGCTCTGTATAAAAGGTAAGCCCGTCATTGCTGACTTCCTCCACCTCAAAAACCGCACTATCCCAGCCGCTTGATCCACTATGGTTGCAGTTTAGGCCATTATTGGCCTCTAGCTGAAAGGTATGGCCATTCAGCTCAAAAGTTGCTCCGGCAATACGTCCAGCAACTGGACCAATACTGGCTCCGTGCTTAGGGCTGTTTCCAATATAATCCTCAAACCGATTAAACCCGACGACGATATTGTCAAAGTGATTATCCTTATCAGGAGTGACATACTGGACGACGGTCGCACCGTAGTTCATGACTGTCAGTCGATAGCCTTGATCGTTTTCAAAAGTGTAAGCCAGAATCTCTTGACCTCCCAGCTTCCCAAAAATGGATTCTCGGTAAGATTTCATACCAAACCTCTTTTATCTATCCTGTTAAAAATCACGAACTTGCCAAGTCCTGTCTTCAAAAGGCAGGTCAAGCTTGTCCACCCAAGACACCGCTGTTTGGCGCAAGACTTGATTAAGATCCTCGATATTCTGACGACCCGTCTCGTCCAGCCATGCTTGAGCTGCTGCAGCTCCCTCTTGGGCAAAGACAGAAACTGCATCCTTCCAGGTAGCCCGTCCGCACAGAACGCCGTTAAACTGTGAGCCCGCTTCATGGGCTAGCCGCAGCGTTTCTTGGAAAAGCTCGGCACTGACACCAGCGCTGAGGAAAATGAAAGGCAAGTGCGTCGCATCTGACTGTTCTTTAAAGAAAGCTCGGGCTTCCGTCACGCTGTAGACTGGCTCAACTCCTTCTTTAGTGAAGCCCTCGACAAAGTTCATATTGACTGGCACTTCAACCTTTAAGACATCTACATGATAGCGGGAATCTGAAAAGAGCTTGACTGCCTCATTGACCTTATGTGGCTTAAGCTTGGCATAGTTAGCATCCAAGACACTATCACTCTTAGCATCATAGGTCAGAATCTCCAGAAAATAAGGAATGTCTTCAGCTAAGCATTCACTACCCACGCGCTCAACCCAGGCCTGCTTGATGTCGTTGATTTCTGGCTTGTCGTCCACATCATAGTAAATCAAGACCTTGACAGCATCTGCGTCCATATCTCGGATACGACTAGCTGACCAGTTTGGCAGCAAGTCCGGCAGGCGGCCCTCGGCTGACACATCATAGCCAGTCTTCTCGTAGGCCACTATCAGCCCGCAGGACGCATCCCGCAGCTCGGCTGCCGTCAGACCGAACTCTGGATCCAGCAGGATAGAGCTGGCATAGGGCGTCAGCTGACTAGAGATTAATTCTTTAAACTGAACCAGAGCTTGGTCACCAGATAGCGCATCTTCTCCGCTGGCCAGCATTTTCTTGAGCGAACCACGCTGGTCAATAGCCAAAGCCCCGATAATCCCCTGCTCGTCTGATAGGTTTTTCAAATGGCTCACTTTTTTGTGGCTGATTTGTAATTTCTCCATAACTTTTCCTTTTCTTATTTCCCAAGAGGGTGAATGATAACTCCCTGTACTACACGATTGACTGTTCCTGTCGGAGACGGTGTGTCTGGACGGTTCTTGACCTTGAGCGAGGACAGGAGAGCAAAGAGCTGAGCGTAAACGATGTAAGGGAAGATGCGATAGCTATCTCCCAGAGGCTCTTGGGTACTTAGCACTACTTGCTCGACTCCTTCCAACTGCTCCTCCCGGTCAGTCAGCAAGACCAGTCTGCGGACAATCCCGTCACCAGCCACTTCCCGCACCAAGTCCAAATCATAAGCCTTGGTATAGGCATCTGCCGAACCAAAGACCAGAACGACTGTGTCTTGGTTAATCAGCGACTTAGGTCCATGCCGGAAACCGACTGGGCTTTCATACATAGTCGCAATTTGGCCGGCTGTCAGCTCTAAAATCTTAAGCTGGGCTTCATGCGCCAGACCAAAGAAAGGCCCTGCCCCCAGATAAATGACCCTGCTGAAATCCAAATCAACCAGCTGCTGCACATCTGCAACGCGTCCTAAAACATCTTGACTGAGCTGAAGCATAGCCGCAACCTTGGCTTCCTTCTGGGCTAGTTCAGCCCGTTCAAAAACCAAAAGGGCTGTCAGCATCATAGAGCTGAAGCTAGAAGTCATGGCAAAGCCAGCATCATTAGAAGCTTCCGGCTGCAGGAGCAAAAGATTCTTTTCATCACCTTGGGCCTGCTGGGCTAGCTTGCCTTGGGCAGCACAAGTAATGGTAATCTGATATAAGTCATCTACCAGCTGCTTGGCCAAGTCCACAGTCGCTACACTTTCTGGGGAATTACCGCTGCGGGCAAAGGAAACCAGCACTGTCGGCACTTCTCTCTTCAGATATACCAAAGGATTGGCAACGATATCTGTCGTTGCAATAGCGTTGAAATTCCATTTACGCTCATCATAAATCTGCCTGAAATAAGGCGTCAAGGTATCTCCGACGTAGGCTGATGAGCCAGCTCCGGCAAAAATGACCTTGATGTAGTCATGTTTGTCCTCGATTTTTTTCAGAAAAACAGCGATATCTGCGGCCTGAGCCTTGTAACTGTCAAAAGCTTCCTGCCAAATCTCAGGTTGCTGATAGATTTCTCTCGTTGTGATATCAGCCCCCAGACGCTGCAATTCTTCCTGTGAATAATCTAACATTCTCTTTCTCATTCCTTTCCATTACTTGAAAAAAGGGGGAGCGAGACAGAATCCAGAAAATCAAAGATTTTCGGCTCGCTGTCCCACCCCCGCAACGATGGCTAGACTTGAAATATGCTTTTAACAAGCTTTTTCAAACCAGACAGCGACTGCATTTTGCAATGCTGAACCATCCATTTCCCTAGGCCAAGAGGCATCTCCCAAATTCCTCTTAGACCAGTATGCTTGAATCAACCACTGTGGCTTGGCCTTACCTATCAGCAGTCTCCCATCTGCTGACAGCGCAAGGACTTGACCCAACTAGAAGTGATTGTTCAAGCTTTTATTCATCTTCATCATCCATTAGACCAGCCAGAACATCATTGACCTTAACAATATTCTCTGCTGCCTTGGATGGATAGCTGACTTCTGCTCCTGTCAAAGAAGCGTTAATAAACTCAATGACCATGGGCAGATTGACCCCCGCATAAAGCTCAATATCCTGTCCTTCCATAATGAAGCGGCTGACTACATTACAAGGAGTGCCCCCCAAGAGATCCGCAAAGACCAAGTAATCCTCAAAATCTTTAACCGTTTCTAAGAATTTAGCTGCGAAGTCTTCTGGACCTTCCTCCGGAAGCAAGGCTACTGCATGGATGTCTTCCTGAGGCCCCATAATCATTTCCGTAGTTGTTTTCAGTTCTTCACAAAAGCGACCATGACTAACTAAAACTAATTTCTTACTCATAAATCACTCCATTATTCTGGTACTTGTCCCAGCAGGAAGTAGCCGATAGCAGAGAAGCTTACTGCCATGATAATGATAATGAAGATAGCCTTAGTAGAGTTCATTCCTTTCTTGCCCAAGAGCCAGAAGATAAAGCCTGTAAAGACTGCTGGAATCAAACGTGGGAAAATCAGATTCATCATGTCTTGGAAATCAATAGCTTTTTCACCGATGTTCCATACCCAGGATACTTCAAAGTTGATCATAGTAGCAATCAAACCACCCACCATAAAGATACCCAGCACAGAAGCCGCTTCAACAAGAGCTGTCAAAGTACTTTGCATGTTGGTAATGAGATTGACACCTTCTTTGTAGGCGAATTCTAACTGTTTCCAACGGAAAATGTCATAAACAACTGCTACAGCAATCCAAAGGAAAATTCCCCAAGGCTGACCTGCTATAGCCATGGTAGCAGCGATAGATCCCATGATAGCTGGTACAAGTGAGCCAAAGATGGAGTCTCCAAGAGGAGCAAATGGTCCCATAAGACCTGTCTTGATACCGTTGACCGCATCTTTTGATTTAACCCCGTCTTTTTCTTCCATAGCTAGGTCAAAACCTGCAATAATGGTGTGGAAGAAAGGTGAGGTATTGAAGAATTGCGTATGCAATTTCATCATTTCTTTCAATTCTGGCGTGCCATCTCCGTACATTTTGCGCAGCTGAGGCAAGAGCATGTAGAGATAGCCAGAACCTTGCATCCGCTCGTAGTTCCAGCCTAATTGGAAAGTGAACAAGCTGCGTTTGTTAATTTGTTTAAAATCTTCTTTTGTTAATTTATAATTAGAGTTCGTCATCTTCAATTTCCTCACTTTCTGATTTTGTGCTAGCAGCTGGAGCAGCAACTACTGTTCTTTGGCTGTATTTGAAATGCTGTACTGCAAGGAAGATACCAAAGATAGCTACACCAATCATAGACAAGCCTTTGAAGTTGTTGGCAAATGTGATCGCAGCATCTTTTGGAAGAGTTCCAACAATACTAGATACAGCCCCACCCAAAGTTTGAATATTTGAGTAAAGAACAGTCAGCATAGCAGTCAAGCCAAAACCAAGAGCTAAGTAGTGAAGATTACGTTTAACTGGAAGGTAACGAAGCAAGATAGCAAACCCGAGTCCTGGAAGCATACGACCTGCCAGTGTCAAACCTGCAGCCAGCCATTTCACACCAGCAACACCATCTACTATCGCTTGTACAAATGCTCCACCAAATGCCAGAGCCAGAAAGACTGGGAGGGCACGAGACAGAGCCCAAGGAAGGGCACCTAAGAGATAGTTGCGTTCAATACCTTTATAGTCAAAGCGTTCAATTGCTGCATCCACACGGTGCGCGAAATAAGTCGTTGTCATACGGCCCAAGATATCGAAGTAAGTCAACAAAGTTGCTACCGGTACTGCGATTGTCGCGATAGCCAACTCCGGCTTAATGCCTTGTGCTACGGAGAAGGCTGTCGCCAAAACTGCACCTGATGTCGCATCAATACGAGAAGCCCCACCAAATGTCCCTACACCAAGAACGAACAATTGCAGGCTACCACCGATAAACAAACCGGTCGTCAAATCACCCATAATCAAGCCAGTAATGAATCCAGCAAATACAGGGGATCCTGCTGACGAAACGATGGTCAACTCATCACAGATTTGATAAGCTGAGTACAAAGTGAGTAGTAAAATTTGCCACCATTGTATCATAACAATGTCCTCCTAAAATTTTGTCTTATTTTAATAACTTCATGAAATCCTCAACCGGATCGTTGGGAACCATTTGCGCTGTCAGTTTGACTCCTTTTTCATGCAGCTTGTGAAAGGCTTCAACATCTGCGTCTACCACGTTGATAGAGCGGGTAATGGAGCGAGTTTCATCTGACTGAGACATATTGCCGACGTTCAGCGTTTCCAGCGGAACACCAGCTTCGACCAACCGCAGGAAGCGGTCTGGCTTGCGAGCGACAATCAAGAGTCGCTGCGAATCATACTTTCCAGCCAAGATATTTTCTGCTGCCTTAGCAATCGGCAAGACACTAAGTTTCACACCAGCTGGCGTTGCGAGCTTGAGTCCGCTCTTTTCGATAGCATTTTCAGCCACCTCATCGTCAATCACCATAATGCGTGAAATGTTGAGCTTGGTAGTCCAAAGATTGGCTACCTGTCCATGGATTAAACGTCCATCGATACGTGCACCTACTATTGTCATAGATTTTCCCCCTTTATTGTTTTAAATGTAGGTTGGTTAACTAAGTGAATGGTTTCGCTGTAGATCCCTTCTGTCTCAAAGATAATGATGCGATTGTCGCCTTCTCTGAGCAGGCTGTGCGGGATATAGAGCGATAGGGTCGGTCCGACATTCCAGAAACGGCCAATGCTGACACCATTGACAAAGACGACGCCCTTGCCAAAGTCGGACAGTTCCAGATAAGTATCTTTAAGCGCTTTCATTTTAAAGTCAAAAGCGTAGAAAGCTGGTTGTTTTTCTTGCCACCCTTTTGAAAAGTCAATCTTTTCTGGATGGTCCAGCGGCAATGGGTAATGCTGCCAGTCAAGCAGGAAGTGCAGATCCTTGCAGACACCGGTACGAATGCCCTTCTGCTGGGTATCTGCCAGTAGCTTGTGCCCATAATTGACCCGGCCCATATTTTCCATCAGAATGTCAAGCTGGTGCTCTGCCTTTTTCTGACCGTCCACCATAATATCCTGACCGATTTCTGTCTGGTACTGGGTTGCTATGTGCTGACCGTCCACATAGAGCTGCATACGGTCGCGGCCGTCAATGACACGAAGCCTTTCCTGATCAGCATCCCAACTAGCCCAAGTCCGATAGAGCAAGTAGCCGACATTTTGCCCCAGCTCTTCCATCTTCATCGGATAGAGACTTTCGATAGGCTCTGCCAAGTCAGGCAGGGTCTCAAAGAGACTGACCTTCTGACTGAGCGGAATATTCCTAAGCTCAAAAGACTCTTTCACCAAGGGCTCCATCTGTGGATACTCTGGATAATGCTCTTTCAGCATCCTCTGGACTGCATAGTACTTATCCGTCGGATTGCCACGCTCATCGAGTAGAGCATCATAGTCATAGGAAGTTACCTGTGGCAGGTCAATGACACCTCTGGCCGAACAGCCATTCATAAAGCCAAAATTAGTACCGCCATGAAACATATAGAGATTGATTGACGCCTGCTGGAGCACTTCGTGAACAGCTTGAGCCAGTTCGTCTGGATCTCGCTTGATGATAGGCTCTTTCCAGCGATTGAACCAGCCGTCCCAGAACTCCATACACATGAGCGGCCACTTTTTACCATGCTCGTCAAAAAATTCCTGCATCTGGGCAAAATTGTAATCTGCCTTAGAACCAAAATTTCCTGTCACAAAGACATCGTCATCAATCAGAGTACCAGCTCGAAGCGTAGCCCGCCAAGGCCCGTCTGAAGTAAAGAGCGGACAGGTTACACCTCGTTCTTCCATGAGCTGTCTGATTGCTCTTAAGTAGGCCTTGTCTTCCCCATAAGAACCGTACTCATTTTCCACCTGCATCATGAGGATATTTCCCCCATTGTCCAGTAGCCTTGGAGTCAGTCGCGGCAGCAGCTCGTCATAATAACTGGCTACAGCCCACAGAAAGGCCTCGTCTGATGAGCGGATGCGCATATTTTCATTGAGCAGCCAGGCCGGCAGACCACCGAACTCCCACTCCGCGCAGATAAAAGGCGAAGGGCGGATAATGGCATAAAGTCCCAAATCCTGAGCTGTCTGTAAAAATGCCTCAATATCTAAAATCCCTTGGAAGTTAAAGACACCTTTTTGAGGTTCGTGCATATTCCAGGGAAGATAGGTCTCCACTGTATTAAAGCCCAGAGCTTTGAGATTATAAAGGGAATGATACCAATCCTCAGGCTGTACCCGAAAATAGTGAATGGCTCCCGATAAAATCTTAAACTCCCGATCATCCAAACAGAAGGAATGACCAATTTTGAATCTTGCCATCTGATGTTCCCTCAGTTATAAAACCGCTTTCATCTCTTATTAATATTAATATAATAAATTTTTGCATAAATGTCAACATTTTTTTTAAAAATATGTTAAAATCTTAAGTAAGAGAAGTAAAAAAAGAGAGGTGAACAAAATGGCTATTCCAAAATACCAACAAATCAAAGATGAGCTCAAGCAGCAAATCATTTCTGGCAAATTTGAAAATGGCGATAAGTTTTACACAGAAGCTGAGCTGATTCAGATGTTTAATGTCAGCTCCATTACCGTTGTCCGCGCTTTGAATGAACTGGCCAATGATGGTTACATCATCCGCCAACAAGGCAAGGGAACCTTCGTTTCACGTGCAAGAAAGCACAAGCTAGTGGAATTTTCTGACGTTGAGACCTTCCCTATCCAAAAAGATAAGGTGACTGTTCTCTCCATCAAGCGTGGGAATGACCTGAAAATCTTGGATAAGCTAGAACTGGCACCAACGCAGTTCTACTATAAGATTGACCGGATCAGACGGACTGGCGACAAAGTCTATATCTATCACCAAACCTATATCCCTGAGCAGTACATCAATCCTAACTATCCAGATATGGACTACTACAGCTCTATCTACAATCGCTTCAAAACTGACTACCACATTCACATGAATGATGAGCATTTTGAAGAAACCAATGAAATTGTCTTCCCAACACCAAAAGATGTTGCGAAAGTACTGGAAGTTGATACCAACTTCCCGACCGTTCATCAGGTGAAGATTACCCAGCTGGAAAGCACTGGACAGATCTTAGAGTACAGCGAAACTTACAAACGCGGTGACTTCTTCAAGATTAAGTTCATTTCCTGCAATCGGGACCACTAAGATTAAAAACGATGGCTTCTAATCGGCTGTCGTTTTTTCATCTTGTGTACTTATATCTATTATAAGTCTATCTATACCAATTTGCAATCCATTCTAGTAATTTTTGTTCATTAAAAAGTGAATTGTGTCAAAAAGTAAACATAGCCTACGTATTTGTCCTATTTTTAATCAATTTAAAGAAGAAAAAATAAGAAACACTGGCTCTTCCCCTGAAAATTGGTACAAGGATAAAGCAAAAAAGCTGGGATTAAATCCCAGCTTTTTGATATAAAATGTTCTTCATTTTGCAAATAAAGTCGTTTATTAAGTCTCTAGAAAACCTGCTATTTCTTTATTTCTAATTCACGGACCTGAAGCAAAACATTAGGCAAATCTGCCCCGGCCTGAAGAAGAGCAGCAGCCGTATAGGCTCCTTCTACTAAGGGAACATTATTGATAATGATTTCCTTGTCAGAAAAGTCTGCGACCATTTCTAGATTCATGCGAGCTGATCCCAAATCGAAAAAGGCCAAAATAGTGTCTTTGTCATTGGCATCTAAAGCTGCCTGAATACCTTCAAAACTGGTACCAATGCTACCGTCGTCCAATCCGCCCACATAGCTGATGGCCACATCTGCCGCCACCTGCGAAATGAGGTCAAACAAGCCTTGGGCTAGGTTTTTGGAATGGGAAACGATAAGAATGCCGGTATCTGCCATCAGCCTGCCTCCGTTTCTAGAAGAGCCTCAAAGAGGAGACCGGATGAAGCCGAACCGGGATCAATATGGCCGATAGAACGCTCACCGACATAGGAAGCCCTCCCCTTGGTCGCTTTCAGATCTTTGGTCGCTTCCACTAGAGAACCAATCTTTTCATGCGTCAAGTCTCCAGACTGCAGAGAAACAGGAATTCCTGACCAGACATCCACCATGGTCTTCTCACCAGGCACAGCCTTGCCCCGCTTCTGAATCATGTCCAGCCCAGCTTGGATAACTTCTGACAAGCCTTTGCCGTCTTTTTCAGCTTTGGCCATGCCCATGAAGGCCGAGCCATAGAGAGGTCCGGAAGCACCGCCCACCTTGCTAATCAGCTGCATGGAAACAGCCTGAAAAACCTCAGCCGCACTGGTAAAGTCCTTAGCAGCTAGACTCTCTACTGCTGCCACCATTCCCCTGGCCATATTGGCGCCATGATCACCATCGCCGATGGGAGTATCAAGGTCAGACAGATAGTCTTTCTGACTCTGGATCTTCTCGTTGAACAACTGCATCCATTTTTTTGCTCTTGCTGCGTCCATAAGCACCTCCTTACCAAGTGGCTGTCGTGACAGAACTGTTGAGAGCTGTCAGCCAGTCTGGCTGGTCCAGCTCGATAAAGGTCAGAGAAATCCCAGCCATATCAATGGAAGTCATGTAATTACCCAGCTTTTTATAGACAACTTCGACTCCAGCTTCTGCCAGAAGATTTGCTACATCGGCCGCGAAGACATACTGCTCCATAAGCGGTGTTGCACCCATACCATTGATAAGAATACCAATTTTCTTGCCAGATTTGAGCTCAACAGACTGACTGAGCTTTTCGACCAATTCTTTAGCTAAGTCCTTAGACGGCTGCATCTTTTCCTTGCGATAGCCTGGCTCACCATGGATGCCAATACCGAACTCTATCTCATCATCAGCCAAAACAAAACCAGGCTTGCCGACTTCCGGTACGGTTGCCCCGCTCAGAGCCAAGCCAACCGTGTGAATATTTTTGACCAGCTCATCAGCCAAAGCCTTGATTTCAGTCAGAGATTTGCCTGCACGCGCCGCATCCCCTAGAATCTTATGGACAAGAATGGTGCCAGCCACTCCACGGCGACCTTGAGTATAGAGACTGTCTTCCACTGCGATATCGTCATCTACGACGACACTAGCCACCTCAATTCCTTCCATCTCAGCCATTTCCTGAGCCATTTCAAAGTTCATGATGTCACCGGAGTAATTCTTAATCACCATGAAGACCCCAGCTCCCTCATCTGCTTCCTTGATAGCCTGCAAGACCTGGTCTGGTGTTGGTGAAGTAAAGACCGCTCCGCAGATAGCGGCCGACAGCATGCCCTCACCGACAAAGCCAGCATGGGAAGGCTCATGACCACTGCCACCGCCAGAAATCAAGCCAACCTTGCCTGTCTTCTCACTCTTGCGGGCAATAATATCAAAGCCCTCCACCCGATAAACCAAATCGCTGTGAATATAGGCCAAGCCGTCCAGCATCTCGTCCACAACCGCTGTTGGATCGTTGATAATTTTCTTCATAGTTGTCCTCCGTTTCTCAGCGTTTCTTTACAATTGAACAATTTGCCCTAAAAAGAAAGCGCTATCATTTCAATGTTATTTTAACATTTTATCTTACCGAAAGCAAATTCTGCCACATCCTAGACTAGAAGAAAGCATCAAATTATTTGACAATAAAAAGTAGACAGTGTATACTAAAGATAGATAAGTAGACAGTGTATACTTTAGGAGAAAATGAATGAAACGCAATACTGCCCAGCTGAAAGAACAGCTCATTCAAACGGGGATTGAAGAAATCGGAAAACACGGAATTGAACAGCTCTCGCTCAGGACTGTTGCCAAGGCCTGCGGTGTAACTCACGGCAGCCCTTACCGCCATTTTGAGAGCAAGGAAGGCTACCTCAAGGTGGTTTTGACCCAGCTTTCGCTCTTTCTCAATCAGGAAATCAATGAAAAGATTGATGCGACAGCTTCTGCGCGTAATCAGCTAACCCAGCTTGGTCTTAATTTCATTATTTTTGCCAAGACCTACCCTCATTTTTTCGAAGCTCTCTTTATCAAATTTCCTTTTAAATATATGAAGGTGACGCAGGACACCATTCTCTTGGAGTCTGACCTGCCTGGATTTGATAAATTTAAGGAGCTCGTTTTAAAGCTTCGCAAGGAGGAAAAGTTTAACAATAGCGAAGCAGAAAGCCTTTTTCACTTTTGGAGCTTTATTACAGGTCTGGCCGTTCTGACCAACAGTCCTATCGGACAAGACCTTGATCCTCAAGCCATCCAAAGCACGATCGAGCACATGCTTGACATTTATATCAAAGGAGAACGATTATGAAAACCTTGATTATTTACACCCACCCCAGTCCAACTGGCTTCAATGCTGCTATTCTCAAAGAGGTTCAAAGCAACATTTCTAAGAAGCACGAAGTGAAAACCTTGGACTTGTATGCTGAGAATTTTGACCCGATCTTGCGCTTTGACCAAGAACACAGACGCCGTGACCTGCATAAAGACCCTGAAATGGCAAAATACCGGGATTTGATTACTTGGGCAGACCATCTGATTTTCATTTTCCCTATCTGGTGGAGCGGTATGCCGGCCATTCTCAAAGGCTTTATCGACCGCGTCTTTGCAGCTGACTTTGCCTACTCTTATAAGAAAGTCGGACTCCAAGGCCACCTACAAGGGAAGTCTGGCTGGATTATCGTCAGCCACAATACTCCAGGTTTTGCTCTGCCTTTCGTCCAAGACTACGGCAAGGTACTTAAAAATCAAATCCTGAAACTTTGTGGTATTTCTCCAGTCAAACTGACCGAGCTCAACGGAGTAGAACGCAAAACAGACCAACAACGCCAAGAAATGCTCAAGAAAATCGGGCAACTGGCTAGTCAAATTTAAGGTAAAGAAAATGGGAGTGGGAAAGAACTTCAAACAAGTTAAAAAGGTTCGTCTTCCCAGCCCCGCACAGTTGATTAAGTCATCTTTGAAGCTTAAAAAGCGAAGGAAGATGCCAATCAACCACTGCATTATTTATTTTTCTAATTTAAATTCAAAAGCCTGGACTTTTTGCCCAGGCTCGTTTTTTTGTTTAATCCAGCCCTACGCGCTTTTGTGGCATAGCAAATTTGCTTATTGATGATTTTTAAAGATTTATAATATGTATGCTATATTATTTTGAAAAAATCTTGGATCCACGAGATTAGTATACCCGAAGCCATCAAGTATGAAAACAAAGAAAATAAAATAATCATAGTAAATAGAACAATTTGCGATTCCAAAAATGCTGTATTATGTATAGCTCTTTTTATAAATTCAGGAACTTTTATTTTTCTTGCAACATGAATTAATAGGTTTCTAAATATCATAAAATATGCTACAAATTGTTGGATAACTGCGATTGATATACCTATTATTTTATACACGCTTTTAACTAGCTCACCATTTGTAAAAGTCGCTGACATGCCTTCTGATAATTTTAATAAATTAACGCCATAATAAATAGTAAGCATAGAGATAGGTATCGAATAAATAAGATAAATTAATGTAGATTTTTGAATACGACCACTAATCGCAACAATGAATAAAATTACTATTGAGGAAATTAGAGGAACTAAACCATACCATTTTAAAACTAGTGAAATTTCATTTTTATACTCTATAAACATAGAAACTATTACAACAATACCAATTAACGATAAAATAATAATTCCCCAAAAATCATCATTACTCATATTTTTATTAGTTTGATCTTGCTTAGGTTTCTTTTTTATTTTAAAATCCAATCCTGGTTTATACCTAGGCGTTGGAATTATTATTGTATTTTCTGAAATTTCTAGTGAGTTCTTATTAAAAAAGTTTGATAGTTTATTACTCCATTCAGAAAACCTTGGACCTATCACCGGTAGTTTCTTCAATACTTTGTTTAAAATAAAGAATGCACCACTTGCAATTAAGCCCTGAATTACTCCATCTGGCGTTGTTTTAATTATATTAGCAAACCAACTTAGTATATTATCTACATTCATTATCTACTCTCACAATCCAATACGGTCAAAGATTTCATCTACGCGTTTGGTGTAGTAAACTGGGTTGAAGATTTCATCAATCTCTTCCTGAGTCAGACGGGAAGTGACTTCTGGGTCCGCTTCGAGCAGAGGCTTGAAGTCCACTTGATTGTCCCAAGACTGGGCAGTCTTTGGCTGCACCAAGTCATAGGCTTGCTCACGCGTCATGCCTTTTTCAATCAAGGTCAACATAGCCCGCTGGCTGAAGATAAGACCAAAGGTTGAGTTCATGTTGCGCTTCATATTTTCTGGGAAGACAGTCAAGTTCTTGACGATATTACCAAAGCGGTTGAGCATATAGTCGATAAGAATGGTCGTGTCCGGTGCGATAATCCGCTCAGCTGATGAGTGGGAAATGTCGCGCTCATGCCAGAGAGAGACATTCTCAAAGGCTGTCACCATGTGACCGCGAATGACCCGCGCCAGACCAGTCATATTTTCAGATCCGATTGGATTGCGCTTGTGAGGCATAGCTGAAGATCCTTTTTGCCCCTTGGCAAAGAATTCTTCCACCTCACGCTGCTCAGACTTTTGCAGACCACGAATCTCGGTCGCCATGCGCTCTATAGATGTCGCAATCAAGGCCAAAGCAGAGAAGTATTCAGCATGGAGATCACGTGGCAATACTTGAGTCGAAATTTCCTGCGGACGGATACCTAATTTCTCACAGACATAACTTTCCACAAATGGTGGAATGTTGGCAAAGTTCCCAACCGCACCAGAAATTTTCCCAGCTTCCACACCCGCCGCCGCAATCTCGAAACGTTCAATATTGCGCTTCATTTCGCTGTACCAAGTCGCGAGCTTAAGGCCGAAAGTCGTAGGCTCCGCATGCACCCCGTGGGTCCGTCCCATCATGATGGTGAACTTGTGCTCCCGCGCCCGCTCCGCAATGATGTCAGTGAAGCGACGCAGATCCTCACGGATGATGTCATTGGCCTGCTTGTAGAGGTAACCATAGGCTGTATCCACCACATCGGTCGAGGTCAGGCCATAGTGCACCCACTTGCGCTCCTCGCCCAGCGTCTCAGAAACCGCCCGAGTGAAGGCCACCACATCGTGACGCGTCTCCTGCTCAATCTCCAAGATGCGGTCGATGTCAAAGCCTGCCTTCTCGCGAATCAAGGCCACATCTTCCTTGGGAATCTCACCCAACTCAGCCCAGGCCTCATCAGCCAGAATCTCAACCTCCAGCCAAGCCTTGTACTTATTTTCCTCAGTCCAAATGTTCGCCATTTCAGGGCGAGAGTAACGGTTGATCATGTCGTTTCTCCTTCATCTAAAATAATATTTTTATAAGGATTCTTTTGAAAAATGTCCTTTAAAACTTCAACATTCTCATTGCCTTCGAGTTTTCTTCTAGATATATATAAATAATCATTATTCTCTATAGCTAAACTACTTTCTTTATATCTATTATCGAACCATAAAATATTATTCTCGTATAGGTTTTTAAAAAATTCTTTGAGTTCTGTGCTATGATTTATGATAAAATCTTTGATTTTTGATGCACTTTCCAAGTTTTTAAAGTCTTCGTGTACAAAACAAAACTGGTTTAATATCATTCTAATTGCTTCTCCTCTGAAGCCAACATTATGATTCCTTATTTTTATCAAATTTTCTTCAATATAGTTTCGGGATAAAGCGACAATATTCTCATTTTCTATGGAATCAGAAATATTAGTAATACTCTCACTTATATGACTTGTAGTTATTATTCCTTTGTCATTGAAAACTTTATGTATCACTTCATCAACTCTATTAGATAATATATAGAAAATATTTGTATCGTATGTAGGCAAGTAAACTTTACCTGATTTTACATACCAATTTGCTAACATGTCACGAAACTCCATTGAACGTCCAGAATAATAATCAGGCATTGGTATCGAATTTTCACAAATCGAATCTAATTCCTCTAAATATTTAGGTAAATTCAATCTGCAATACTCATTTTCTATTTGTGTTACGACATTTTCTGGTAAGTTAATAAAACTTCTATCAAGTGGGATTTCAATATCTTGTGTCTTGTCTAAAATAATCAAAGGTAGTCTGCTAATATCTACTAGCGGCTTCTGGCTTCGGTCCCAATATGACCACTGACCATAACGATAATAGTTAGTATAATAGTCAACTTTTACAAGCATGTCCCCATATAAAGCGTAATTCGACAACTCTTTCAAATTGCCTTCTGTAGAATCATCGACACCATTTGAATACATAAAAATTTTGTATGGTTTCTCCAAAATACAAATAAAATCATCTAAATTTATTTTTTTAAAACGATCGGAAAAGTTAGTTTCATTCGTAGTGACATCAAAACTTATATCTCCTCCTCGAATAACATCAAATAAACCAAAAAATTCCAAAAATTCTGGTGCATATTTTTCTTTTTTTAGTTCATCTCCATATTCTTTTTTCAATTCCAATCTAACAAATGTATATGAATCATCTTCAAAATACGGGTTGGTATTATCCATCTGAACTTCTTTACTTTCTTTAGTTGGATCTGTATACATCCTAAATGAAATCGGACTGCCCCCACTCTTCTTAGTTTGCACAAAAATTGAATCGGAAATTAGAAACATTGCCAATGCACCTATTCCAAAATGTCCCACTAAATTATCAACATTACTTACTTTTCTTTTGCCAGATTTTCCAATTGTTAAATAATAATTTTTTATCTCATCTATTGACATACCTATACCATTGTCTAGAATCGATAAAAACATTACTCCATTTTTTTCCTCTACAGAAATTTTTATATTGTAGTCCCTTTTAGCTACTTTACATGCATCCATAGCATTTTGAAGCAACTCTCTCATGACAACTTTTGGATATTTCTGACCTTTATAAAGTGGCATAATAAAATGATTGACAACATCATTCTTTGAAACTGCAAATTCTAAATTGGCAGACTGTAATGAAATATCCCTCAATACTTCATACAATTGTTGATAATTATTTCTTAAGTAAAAAATATTCACATTAATGAGCAATCCATTTAGAAGAGCTAATTCTTCTTTTTCCAAAAAGTACTCTGGCTTATCATCGGAAGAATAAGAAATAATAAATACTCGTTCTTGAAATTGTTTTAAGTCTTTTTGACTTAACGTTGCAGTCAAAGTCGTAAGTATATCTTTGATATTTCTATCACTCAAACTATAGCCTAAGAATATTATTGGAGATTCTACAAATATCGTTAACAACTTAGAATATATATACTTACTTTTTTCAAAAAATTGGTCGTAATCAGATTTTGTAATAATCATAGATGATGGTTTGTCTATAGAACCATGAATCTTATAAAGCTTTTTATTTTTTGTCTCGGAGGAGAACAAATCATCATTGTGAATATAAATCTCTTCATTTTCAATATTGAAAACACTTTTCTCTAGCAAGGAATCATAGTTTGTTGTGATTAATTTTTGGTAATCAATACCGCCAAGTATTGAAATTTCTTTCTCATATTCAGAATTGTCAACTGTATATTCGTTTAAGATTTGAGCAATTAACTCTCTGAAAGGCCTTCTTATATCATCGCTTTCTAATAATGATTCTTTTTTTAACGTTGTAAAATAAATCGCTTCTAGTCTTTCCGCAATTTCTTCATAATTATCACTGGTCCATCTCTCCAATAAACTTTTATCTATTTCTAGTTCTTTAGAGATTTTTTCTAGTAAACCCCACCAAGTAGGAGATTTCAAATATCTCTGAGATAAACCTGAACCAACAAATAAAACTGGTTTTTGATTTAGTTTAGATAGTTTATTAAACCCATAGTCAATATTCTTCAAATCATTGAAATCAACTTTATTACTCATTCTTTCCTTCCCCAAACTCAACCACACTATCCGGCGCATCACTAAACAAAGTTACATGCCCCATCTTGCGGTTGTGCTTCGCTTCTATTTTACCATACAGGTGGAGGTGGGCGCTTGGATTTTCTGTGACATATGTTTCGGCGGCCTCGACATGCTGGCCTAGGACATTAAGCATAACAGCAGGCGCATGCAATTTGATAGCCGGCAATGGTGCTCCCAGAACGCCCAGAATATGAGTGTCAAACTGCGAGAAGTCGCAGGCTTCGATAGAGTAGTGGCCAGAGTTGTGTGGCCGTGGGGCAATCTCGTTGACAATGATGTCATCAGATGTCGCAAACATTTCCACGCAGAGGGTTCCAGACAAGTTAAGTTGGTCTGCGATTCGCACCGCCATGGCTTGGGCCTTGTCTGCTAGACTATTTGAAATGCGAGCTGGCACAATGGTCTTAGACAGGATATTGTTGCGGTGGATATTTTCCTGAACCGGGAAAACCGTCACATCCTTGCCATTTCCTGACACAATAACAGAAATTTCAAGATCAAAGTTGACAAACTCTTCCAAGACACAGTCTGCCGAGTCAGCTAACGCATAGGCTTCTTCCAAGTCTGCTTCTGAGCTAATGACCTTTTGTCCATGCCCATCGTAGCCACCAGTCGCAGTCTTGAGGACATAGTTTTTCGACAGGTCAATATTTGCCAAGTCTTGGCTAGAAGTCACGACCTTGTAGGGTGCCACAGTGACTTGGGCCTTGTTTGCGAGAAAGTCCTTTTCAAAAATCCGATTTTGAGAAATGCGGAGCAGGTCCGTCCCTTGAGGGAGCTGACCATCCTTGATAACGGCATCCAAACCGTCCGCATCGACATTTTCAAACTCATAGGTCAGGACATCGCAACGCTCAGCCAGCTGACGCAGAGCATCCACATCGTTATAAGGCGCCACGATAATTTCTGCCACGCGAGAGGCTGGACAATCCGCTGCTGGATCCAGCGCGATGACCTTATGCCCCATGTAGATAGCAGAAATGGCCATCATCTGGCCCAGCTGACCGCCACCGATGATTCCGATTGTTTTAGATGAGCTCATTGCTAGACTCCTCAGCGATTTTTCCTTGTTCCTCTGCAAAATCAGCTAGCGCTGCTGCTAGGTCTTGGTCTTCAATCGCCAAGATCCGAAGGGCTGTCAGGGCAGCGTTTGTCGCCCCTGCTTCACCAATAGCCATAGTTGCCACAGGCACACCGCCCGGCATCTGCACAATCGAATAAAGCGAGTCCAATCCGCTGAGAGCGCGTGATTTGACAGGTACACCGATGACCGGCAGAGTGGTTTTAGCCGCTACCATTCCTGGCAAATGGGCTGCGCCACCAGCACCTGCGATGATGACCTTGATGCCACGACTGCGGGCTTCTTCTGCATGCTGAAACATGAGGTCAGGCGTGCGATGAGCAGAGACGACTTTCTTTTCGTAGGCTACACCGAAGCGGTCTAAGACTTGGGCAGTTTTTTGCATAGTTGCCCAGTCGGATTTGGAGCCCATGATGATGGAAATAATTGGTTTCATTGTTAATATCCTTTTTCTTTTTGATAATGGTTTTAAGTAGTGGGTCAGAAGCAAACCTTCGGGTTCATTCCTAAAATTTGAGCCCGAAGTCTCAAATTTTCCCTAGACCAGAACATACACTGTTCTGGTCTTTTCACCACGGCGACCTTTATCGTATTTAGCGACTGCGTCGCCTAAGCTAGCGCTAGTATTGAAAATACTCGAAGAAATTCTCAGAATGACAGGGTAAAGCGATAAAGTTCGAACTGAAGCTTTAACACAGTCAATCGTAGATTTTCGAAGAGTTTTATTTAACCGCCTTGTTTCCAATATCCGTACGGTAAAAGAGACCTGTTGTGTCTTGTTTTTTTAGTTGATCGTAGATTTTTTCCTGCGCAGCTGAGACGGTATCTGCTGTGGTGACCAGCATGTACACTCGGCCGCCATTTGACAGCAGTGCTCTGCTATTTTCCGCAAACTTAGCTCCAGCATAGTAGGTGATGATGTCGCCATCTGTCTTGTCCGGCAGAGGCAGGCCTTTCTCATAGTCCAGCGGGTAGCCCTCTGATGCGACAACCACGCCTAGGGTCACTCCCTCATCCAGCCAAGTGATAGCAGGCTCTTTCTTATCCAAAATGTCCGTGATGTTCTGCGCAAAGTCAGACGTCAAGCGCGGCAGGATAATCTGGGTCTCCGGATCGCCGAAGCGCGAGTTAAACTCGATGACCTTAGGGCCATCTGCTGCCAGAATCAGCCCAGTGTAGAGCACGCCAAGATAAGATCGTCCCTCAGCTATCATGCCTTTGAGAACTGGCTTGACAATCGTCTCAATTGACTGGGCCACCACGCTTTGTGGCAGGTGAGGCACTGGCGCATAAGCTCCCATGCCGCCTGTATTGGGCCCCTTGTCCCCATCGTAGGCCCGCTTATGGTCCTGAGCCGTCGGCATAATGTAAAACTTATCACCATTGACAAAGGCAAAGAGAGAGAACTCCTCGCCATCCAGGAACTCTTCGATAACCACACGCGCACCTGAATCGCCAAATTTATTATCCAAGAGCATCTCCTGCACTGCCTCAACCGCCTGCTCAACGGTCTCCGCTACGACAACACCCTTGCCCAGAGCCAAGCCGTCCGCCTTGACCACGATAGGTGCTCCCTGCTTTTCGATGTAGGATTTGGCTTCCTCAAAGTCGGAAAATGTGCCATAGGCTGCTGTCGGAACACCGTATTTGACCATGATTTCCTTGGCAAAATCCTTGGACCACTCCAGCTCCGCTGCTAGACGAGATGGACCGAAAGCCTTGAGCCCAGCTTGGTTAAAATCATCCACAATTCCAGCTGCCAGGGCATCATCCGGGCCAATAAAGGACCAAGCAATGTCATTCTCCTTGGCAAATTCGATTAGTTTAGAATGTTCGGAAATTCCAATATCGACTAGGTCCAGCCCATCCAAGGTCATGCCATCATTTCCAGGTGCAACAAACACCTGCTCCACACCCTGAGATTCCAATAACTTTTTGGCAATCGCATGCTCACGACCGCCTGAACCAACAACCAAAAGCTTCATAGCTAAGATACCTCAATATCCAATATCACAGGCGCTTACGCACCAAACTAACACATCATGTAAAAATATAGCATTTTTACGAATTATTTATCTAAATTATATCACAATCGTTCGTTTTATTCCATTCTAATGAGAAAAAGAATATCTCTTCCATATGATTGCCGTAATTATTGTTGGCTTCAGCCTTCTCCTTTTTGAGTGGTTTGTACCCATTTTAGACAAAAAATATTCAGGGCTTGTCAAATTTACTATCATTTTCAAACAAGTTTTCCGAATAATACAGGTGGGCCCATCCAAAACCATTCTCACAAAGGAGTTTTATGAAGAAATATCAAAAACTGTTTTTATTATCCGGAGCTGTCCTAGGTCTCTTTGCAAGCCACTCAACAGTTCATGCGACCGAAACGCCTGAATCTGAAGTCAAAATTCTAGGCCCTACTGATCGTGCCAGCAATGTCAATGTGACTGTGAACGATCGTACAGCCTCTATTAGTTATACCCGTTCCCAAGCTCAAGAACCTCATCGTATTCTCCACGCTGTTTGGTCTGATGAGAACGGGCAGGATGATATCAAATGGTATGAAGCGCCATCAACAATTACTACTAACACTGACATTGACTTAAGCAACCATCCAGGATATGGTACGTTTCATGTTCATACCTATATTGATCTCTATGGAAAATTAATTGGACTGAATGGAACGACCTTTACTCTCAACAAACCAGCCGTTAATGTCACTTCTAATATCCTAGGGAAAACCGCTCAAATTCACTTTAATCGCAATAAAGACCAAATAAATTCTAATATTTTACATGCTGTTTGGTCTGATGAAAATGGACAAGATGATATCAAATGGTACAATGCAGGACAAGATATTACTGAATTTGAACTTTCAAATCACAAAGGCTATGGAACTTATCACATTCATACTTATGAAAATAAAGATGGTAAGATGATTGGCTTAAACGGAACCACTTTCAATTTAGAAAAACCTAATCCTACTGTTGAAACCAGCTTCCCTCAGACAGGTATCATGGAAATTACTGTCAAAAACTTACCTGACACCATGCATCGAATTGTTCTTCCAACTTGGTCTGAGAAAAATGGGCAAGATGATCTACAATGGTATGAAGCAAGCAAAAATCCAGATGGTAGCTACAGCGCTCGGGTGGAACTCAGAAAGCATAACTACGACACAGGGACTTACAATATCCACCTTTACGGCCAAAGCTATGTTAAGTCTGACTTAACAGGTCTCTCAGGGACTACTGTACAAATTGATAGTGGAAAATTGCCTTCTGAAGAGGAGCAAAAGCCGCTTTTTACTATAGAAAATATCAACCCCAAACAAGGAACCTATACCGTAAAAATCACTGAAACAGCTTTATCTAAACCCATAAAGTCTGTCCAAGTTCCCATTTGGAGCACTAGCAATCAGAGTAATCTTAAATGGTATAAGGCAACGCCTAACGGAGACGGAACCTTCAGTGCGACCTTTGATATCCGCAATCATCAGGCTTTGTCTGGGACCTATAATAATCATGTCTATGTCACTTACAATGATGGTAGCGAACACAACTATGCCGCAGATTCCGTCTCAATGTCTACCGACCAAATTCAAGCCAAGGTTGCAGTCAGGAAAACTGAGGCCAATCGCTATGAGGTGACCGTGACAGACGCGTACGGAGATGGCGATATTGTTCTGCCAACTTGGTCAGAAGTCAATGGGCAAGATGATATCAAATGGTATACTGCAAATAAGGTCGGCAATGGAACATACAAGTTTACCGTAGATACTCAAAATCACAAGGGGAGCGGCCTATTTAACACCCATGTCTATCGTAGAAAAGCGGGACAACTGACTGGTCTGACTGGAACTAGCTATCAGGTTGAGAAATCAAGCGTTCAATCAGCTAATATTCAGCCTAACTATGCCGCTGCTAATGCGACAACTTATCCTGTCGGTCAATGTACTTGGGGAGCCAAGGCTCTAGCTCCTTGGGCAGGAAATTACTGGGGCAACGGAGGTCAATGGGCGGCTAGTGCCAGAAGAGCTGGATTCCGTACCGGCAGTAGGCCTGAGGTTGGCGCCATCGCCTGCTGGGATGACGGCGGCTACGGCCACGTCGGTGTTGTGACTCATGTCGAATCCAATACCCGCATCCAGATCCAAGAGTCTAACTACCTCGGCAAGCAGTACATCAGCAACTTCCGTGGCTGGTTTGACCCAACTGCTTCCTACTGGGGCCGCCTGACCTATATCTATCCTAAATAAGTCGCTTTCGCACTCCTCAAAACCACTTCAAACCAGTACTTTGAGCAGACTGCTACTGCTTAGTTTGTTCATGATTTTCATTGAGTATAAGACTACTCAAAAATCCTCGGGTCAAGCCGAGGATTTTTTCTATTTCTTAATGCCTAAAATGCCGTACGCCAGTGAAAATCATGGTTAAGCCATGCTTGTCAGCCGCGATAATAGATTCCTCATCACGGACGGATCCACCCGGCTGGATGATAGCTTTGATACCAGCTGCCGCGATTTCTTCGATATTGTCTGCAAAGGGGAAGAAGGCGTCAGAAGCTAGAGCAGCACCGTCAAGGCGATCTTTGGCTTGCTCAATAGCAATCTTGACAGAAGCCACACGGTTGGTCTGACCGGGACCGACTCCCAGCACCTGACGGTCATTGGTGATGATGATACCATTAGATTTGACATATTTGACGGACTTCCAAGCAAATTCCAAAGCCACACGCTCCTGCTCACTCGGCTGCCGCTTGGTCACGACCTGCCAATCAGCTGGATTTTCCTCGATAACATCTTGGTTTTGCACGAGGAGACCACCCAGGACACCGGTCACTTCCTTCTCTGCTCCAGAGGCTGCCTGCGCATCAAAAGCCAACTCCAAAATCCGCAGATTTTTCTTTTTATTGGTCAAAATAGCTAGCGCTTCTGCCGTGTAGCTCGGTGCGATGATGATTTCCAGAAAAATACCGTGCATCTTCTCAGCTGTCGCAGCATCCACCTCACGGTTGAGGACGACAATCCCACCAAAAATAGAAACTGGATCAGACTCATAGGCATAGTCCCAAGCTGTCTCGATATCATCTGCCTGACCGATACCACATGGATTCATATGTTTTAGCGCCACAACAGTTGGGCTATCTTTGAAATCACGAATGATCCGAATGGCCGCATCGGCATCGCGAATGTTGTTGAAAGACAACTCTTTTCCATTCAGCTGCTTGGCGGAAGCGATGGAATAGTCCAGTGGCAAGGCCGTCTGATAGAAATCCGCATCCTGCTGGGGGTTTTCCCCGTAGCGCATGGGCTGCTTGAGTTCATAGGTCAAGGTCAGCTTTTCAGGCTTGCTTTCGCCCACCTGATCCGTGAAATAATCTGCAATCAAAGCATCATAAGCTGCTGTATGACGGAAAACCTTGGCTGCCAAACGTTGCCGCGTTTCATAGGTCGTTTGGCCATTTGCTGCCAACTCTTCCAGAACAAGAGCATAATCAGCCGGATCTACAACAACTGTCACGCTGGCATGATTTTTAGCCGCAGAGCGAAGCATAGAGGGCCCACCGATGTCAATATTTTCCACCGCGTCCGCATACTCCACACCTGGCTTGAGAATGGTTTCTTTAAAAGGATAGAGGTTCACCACTACCAAGTCAATGAGCTCAATCTGATTCTCCTTGGCCGCTTGCAGGTGGCTATCCAAGTCCCGACGAGCCAAGAGACCTCCATGAATGTTTGGGTGGAGGGTCTTGACACGGCCATCCATCATCTCTGGAAAACCAGTCACATCATCTATAGCAATGGTGCCCACTCCTTCATTGTCTAAGGCCACCTTGGTACCACCAGTTGAGATGATATCCCAACCCAGAGCTTTCAGCTCTTTCGCAAATTCTACAATACCTGTCTTGTCTGAGACACTGATTAAGGCTTTTTTCGTCATTCTATTCCTCTTTCTTTAGGTCCAAACGCATAGCGACTTCGTTATTTTCTTCTATAAATCCTGTTTCCTGAAAACCCAGACTAGTTAGCAGGTGCTTCATTTTTTCATTTCCAACTACATAATCTGCAATAATATGACTGCAAGCTCTATCCATCTGAGCCTTTTTGATCAGAACTTCCAAGGCTTTTCGACCATAGCCTCTTCCTTGGTACTGCTGACCAATCATTATCCGCCAGATAAAGTATTCCGCTTCATCCTTGTCTATTTCCAGCAGGAGAAAGCCAACCACTTGCTCATCCCAATAGATTGCCATCGGAAACACATCTTCATTTTTCCGGTAGAGCCATGCGTCAGCTAAAGAGCGTACATTTGAAGCTACGAAACGTGCTTGTTCATCAGCTTCTGATATTTTTAAATCCAGCACTGCCTGAAAACTGCTCTCATCTACTAATTTCAGCTCAATCATTTTTTCTCCTAGCAATATTGCACAATCAAAACTTGATTTACTTCTTACTTTCTCCCCACCCCTAAACTCTCCAGCACTTGTGAATAGAGCTGATACTCGGCGGCATGGATGCGTTCTTCAAAACTTTCAATCGTATCATCAGCTAGTCGAGGCACGCGCACTTGCTGGATAATTTTTCCAGTGTCCACACCCGAGTCCACCCAGTGAACGGTCACACCGCTCTCAGAGACGCCAGCCTGCCAAGCATCCTCAATGCCATGAGCTCCTGGAAATTCAGGCAGATAAGCAGGATGAATGTTGATAATCCGGTCTTCATAAGCTGCCAATAAGGTTGGTCCAACGATTTTCATGTAGCCTGCTAGGCAAACTAAGTCAATCTGGTGCTCTTCTAGCAGGTCTACAATAGCTTGCTCGTAAGCCGCCTTACTGTCAAACTCTCTAAGCTCAAAGGCATAGCTTTTGACACCTAGCTTATCCGCCCGCTCGAGCACATAGGCATCTCGATGGTCTGAAAAGACAAATTCAACAGGAAACTGCTCAGCAATCACTTGGAAATTTGAACCATTTCCCGAAGCAAAAACGGCAATTTTTTTCATTTGATAAGGACACTTTCACTTTCTTTTTTGACAATCCGGCCGACTTCATAAACAGGCTCGTCAAGAAGTTCTTTGACACGATCCACATTTTCAGGAGCTACGGCCAAAATCACCCCTAACCCCATATTGAAGATTTCAAACATTTCTTGGTGCTTGATATGACCATATTTTTCTAAAGCCTTAAAAATCGGCAAGACTGGAATCTTGTCTTCTTCAATCTCAGCAGCCAAGTCATCGGCAAACATGCGGGGCACATTTTCGATAAAACCGCCACCAGTAATATGGGCAATCCCATGAACCAGCTTTTCCTTAATCAGCGGCAGCAAAGCCTTGACATAGATACGAGTCGGCTCAAGCAGCACTTCCTTGAGTTTCTTACCTTCCAATTCTGGTAAGACTTCCTCACCCGTATAGTCTGCAAAGACACGACGGACAAGGGAATAACCATTTGAATGGATACCGCTGGAAGCCAGCCCCAGAAGCACATCGCCCTCAGCGACTTTAGAGCCGTCAATAATCTCCGACTTCTCAGCAACCCCAACTGCAAAGCCAGCCAAATCATAATCATCTTCACCGTACATGCCAGGCATTTCAGCGGTTTCCCCGCCAATCAAGGCAGCTCCAGACTGAACACAGCCTTCAGCCACACCGGCAACAACTTGCTCTAGCTTTGCTGGCTCATTTTTCCCAGTGGCAATATAGTCCAGGAAATAAAGGGGCTCCGCACCTGCAGCGATGATGTCATTGACACACATAGCCACACAGTCCTGCCCAATGGTATCGTGTTTGTCATACTGAATGGCCAGCATGAGCTTGGTTCCGACCCCATCCGTACCAGAAATCAACACTGGCTCCTTGACCCCAGTCTGAGACAGGTCGAACATGCCGCCAAAGCCTCCCAGCGCCCCCATGACACCAGCCCGCTCTGTACGTGCCACATGCTTTTTGATTCGCTCAACTACTTCATAACCTGCTTCAACATCCACACCGGATTGAGCGTATGCATTTTTATTTGTCATAATTTTCTTCCTTACTCTTATTTTTGAAAAAGATTGCGACAACTACCGCTGACCTCGTTTTAATAAAAACTCGTCTTTTCCTTCAGGCTTTCCAGATAGCGCTCTTCATAGTCATAGAGCGGAGTTGGATACTGACCGTCAAAGTAAGCCACACAAAGTCCGCCATTCGGAGCATCCGTCTCAATACCAACTGATTCAATCAATCCTTCCAGCGACAGGTAAGTCAAGCTGTCAGCTCCTATAATCTCACAGACCTCATCAACCGTATGGTTGGCCGAGATGAGCTCGCGCCGATTCTGAATATCAATGCCGTAGAAACATGGATATTTAAGCTCCGGGCTGCCGATAGCTACATGGACTTCAGCTGCACCTGCATCTCGTAAGAGCTGGACGATGCGTCGGCTGGTTGTTCCCCGCACGATAGAGTCATCCACCATGACCACGCGCTTACCCTTGACAATGCTGGAAACAGCAGATAATTTCATCCGAACTCCTTGCTCTCGCAACTCCTGCGTTGGCTGGATAAAAGTCCGTTGGATGTATTGATTTTTAATCAGGCCCATTTCATTTGGCAGACCAGACTCTTCGGAAAAGCCAGAGGCCGCTGACAGGGAAGAATTAGGCACACCGACAACGATATCTGCCTCATGTTGGAATTCCTGAGCCAGTCTGCGGCCCATCCGTTTGCGGGCTGCATGGACATTGACCCCGTGAATGACGCTGTCCGGCCGAGCAAAATAGACATATTCCATTGAGCAAATAGCCAGCTGGGTATCTGTCGTATAGCTGTCGTAGGTCACACCTTCATCATCGATAATCACGATTTCCCCTGGCTCAAGGTCGCGCACCCATTCGGCACCCACCACTTCAAAAGCACAGGTTTCACTAGAAACGACCCAAGCCCCATTTTTCATACGGCCGATGGACAAAGGACGAAAGCCATTAGGATCCAGCGCAGCGTAAAGCTTGTCCTCTCTCATGATGAGATAGGCAAAGCCGCCCTGAACTCGTCTCAAGGACTCTTTGAGCTTGTCTAAGAAGTTTTCCTGCTTACTATGGCGAATCAAGTGCATGAGAATTTCCGTATCAGACGAGCTGGCAAAGATAGAACCCTTCTTTTCCAACTCCCGTCTCAGTGAATGGGCATTGGTCAGATTGCCATTATGCGCCAAGCCCATCTGCATATCATAGAAACTGAAGAAGAAGGGTTGAACATTATTGATGGAGGCCCCACCAGACGTTGCATAGCGGACGTGGCCAATGGCTGCTTCTCCTGTCAGATTATCCAAGTCTGCTGGGTTTTTAAAGACCTCTGCAACCAATCCCAAATCGCGGTGGCGTTTGAGCTTTCCGTGGTCGTTTGACAGGATACCAGCTCCTTCCTGACCGCGGTGCTGCAGACTGTGGAGTCCGAAATAGGTGACCTGAGCCGCCTGTGGATGTCCCCAGATTCCAAAAATACCGCACTCTTCATTCAGTGACTTTACTTCGTATGTCATTGTTTTACCTAAATTCTTTTGTCTTGTAAAAGGGAGAAAACCTGGCCTTTCAGGCCAAGCAGACTCCTTTTTTGCTTGCTCTTGCAAGCCAGCTTTATTCGTGACTCGCTTGGAAATAACGAACGGCGCTTTCAAACAATTTCTGGTCTTTCTGACCTGGAATATTTTGGAAAAGACCGTCTTCATAACGTTCTGAGTGGCCCATCTTCCCGATGATTTGGCCGTTCTTACTCATAATTCCTTCGATAGCGTAGAGAGAGCCGTTTGGATTATACTTGCTGTCCATGCTTGGTTGACCGTCAAAGTCTACATACTGGCTCCAAATCTGACCATTATCGCGCAGCTCAGCAAATTCTTCTGCCGTCACGACAAATTTCCCTTCACCATGTGAAACCGGAATGGTATGGATATCTCCCACTTGCACACCAGCCAGCCAAGGCGAGTTGGTATTGGCAATGCGGGTTTCAACCATCTTAGCCACGTGCTGGTTGGCATCATTATAAAAGAGAGTTGGGCTGCTAGCCTCTGCTTCTTCGAAGTCCCCGTAAGGAAGAAGGCCGGATTTAACCAGAGCCTGGAAGCCATTACAGATACCAATGATGAGACCGCCGCGAGCAATGAAAGCATCGATGGCTTTCTTGACCTTCTCGTTTAGCAAGATGTTGACGATAAACTTAGCGGATCCATCTGGCTCATCTGCAGCAGAGAAGCCGCCTGCAAAGAAGATGATATTCGCTTTGTCAATGTTGTCAACCATGCTGTCAACGGACTTGACAATGGCTGCTTCATCCAAAGTAACGAATGGAACTAGATTGACCTTGGCTCCAGCTGCTTCAAAAGCTTTGGCTGAATCGTATTCTGAATTGGTTCCAGGGAAGACTGGAATGTAAACCAGCGGCTCCACCACTGTCTCTTTAGCTTTGATAACTGTATCAGCGACAAGAGCCGGCACTTCTTCAATAACTGTTTCCTGTTTAAATTCTGTCGGGTAGATAGGCTCTAGTCGGCCTTCAAAGCTTGCCAAAAGCTCTGCTCCCTCAAGCTGGACACCATTGACAATCAGTGTAAAGTCTGGCTTGGTTTGACCGATCTTCACCACACCTGGAATATCCTGCTCCGGACTTGTAAAGACAAATCCGCCCAGCTGCGCCTGTAAAACGGAAGACAGATCAGCAACATCCACTTGAGCACCAATACGATTACCAAAGCTCATCAAGGCCAGACTCTCTGCCAGACCACCGTATTTAACAGCGGCGGCTGCTGTAATCTGATACTTGGCCTGAATGGCCGCAAAATTTTCAAAATTATTCTTGATTAAGTCAAAGTCAATATCCTGAGACAGGACCTGCCCTGGCAGATAGTAGATAGACTCTCCTGTCGCCTTAAACTCTGGAGACAGGATGCGCCCAGCAGTTGAAGTAGTCACGCCAAAAGCTACTAAGGTCGGCGGTACAGTCAATTCTTCAAAAGTTCCGCTCATGGAATCCTTGCCACCAATAGACGGCAAACCGAGCTGAATCTGAGCTTCAATCGAACCAAGCAGAGCAGAGACCGGCTGTCCAAAACGATCAGCCTGCTTGTCCATCCGCTCGAAGTATTCCTGGTAAGAGAAGCGAGCCTTGGACCAGTCCGAACCAGCAGCAACCAAGCGAGCTGTCGCTTCAATCACTGCATAAGCTGCTCCATGATAAGGCGACCAAGCTGCCACATAAGGATTGTAGCCCTGCGCCATCACAGAGACCGTCTCAGTCTTGCCATGCTCAACTGGCAGTTTCTGCACAGAAGCCTCAGTCGGCGTGATTTGGTAGCGCCCGCCAATTGGATGATTGACAGTAGAGCGGCCAACAGAGCTGTCAAAAATCGTCTGCAGCCCCTTTTGACTGGTATGATTGAGGTCACTGAGCAAGCTCTTGAGATCCTGCTCCAAAGTCGCTTCAGAAGTCACAGCCTGCCCTGGTAATGCTGCTTGGGCATCCACAACCTTAGCATCCACAACCACGCGCACACCATTGGTGTCCAGAAAACTCCGCTCAATATCGACGATGGTTTCCCCATTCCAGTGCATGACCAGATTTGGCTTTTCTGTCACTTTAGCCACAACGACCGCTAGCAGATTTTCCTTAGCTGCTGCAGTGATAAATTGTTGCACATCTTCTGGGCGGACCACTACTGCCATCCGCTCCTGCGACTCAGAAATCGCGATTTCTGTACCGTTAAGTCCTTGGTATTTGAGCGGTACCTTATCAAGGTCAATTTCCAGCCCGTCTGCCAATTCACCAATAGCTACGCAGACACCGCCAGCTCCAAAATCATTGGATTTCTTGATGAGACGAGTCACATTGCCATCGCGGAAGAGGCGCTGAATCTTGCGCTCCTCAATAGCATTTCCTTTTTGGACTTCCGCGCCAGCCGTCTCCACAGACGCAGCTGTCTGCACCTTGGACGATCCAGTGGCACCGCCGACACCATCACGGCCCGTCTTGCCTCCCAGCAAGATGACCACATCACCTGCTACTGGCTTTTCACGGACAACATTTTCCTTAGGAGCCGCACCAACAACTGCACCTAGCTCCATCCGCTTGGCTACAAAGCCTAGATGGAAATACTCACGAACATAGGTCGTTGCTAGACCAATTTGATTCCCGTAAGAAGAATAGCCGTGCGCTGCAGTTTTTGAAATGACCTGCTGAGGTAGCTTGCCAGCCCGCGTTTCAGAAATCGGCTGAGTAATATCGCCCGCACCTGAAATCCGCATAGCCTGATAAACATAGGAGCGGCCAGAAAGCGGGTCACGAATGGCTCCGCCGATACAGGTCGCAGCCCCACCAAAAGGCTCAATTTCTGTTGGGTGGTTGTGGGTTTCATTTTTAAACATCAGCAGCCAAGGCTCTTTAACTCCATCCACATCCACTTCAATCTCTACGGAGCAGGCATTGATCTCATCAGACACTTCCATGTCATCCAGACGGCCATTAGCTCGCTCATAGCGCCCAAAAATAGTCGCCATATCCATGAGAGTCTGCGGTTTGTCCCCACGTCCCAGCTCATCGCGCATAGCCAAGTATTTATCATAAGTGGCCTGCAGTTGCTTTTCAAACTTAGAAGCAGAAAAATCAATCTTCTTCAACTCCGTCTCAAAGGTCGTATGTCGACAGTGGTCAGACCAGTAAGTATCCAGAACCTTGAGCTCGGTCTCCGTAGGGAAACGGCCAATTGACTTGAAATAATCCTGAATAAAGAGCAAATCTGCCACTTCCATAGCCAAACCATGCTCCTGCTTGTAGGCTTTAAAGTCCGCTTCCGTATAGTCCTTAAAGAAGTCCAAAATTGGAATGGTCTTGTCAGACTCGGAGAATTGCTCCAGCTGGATTGGCTGCTCAATATCTTTAAAGCGTGAATCAACTGGATTCAGTAAGTATTTCTTAATTGCTGCCAACTCGCTGTCTGAGATGTCTTTATTGACCAAATAAAGCTGAGCGGTCCTCACCAGAACATCGGTCCCAGCACCGAGCAAAAAGAGAGCCTCCTGAGAGCTGGCTGCCCGCTGGTCAAACTGACCCGGCAGCGCTTCGATGGCAAAAAACGCAGTCTCTGCAAGTGCAGCCTCTACTTCCTCCTCCGTCAGCAATCTATCAGTCACCTGCTCAGAGAAAATATGCTTTTCAGCCCGAGCGACCAAATCTTCTGCCAGATGAAAGACATCATAAACTTGAATTATCCGAAGATCTGACAATGTTTTCAACTGAAGATTATGCGTCAGCTCTCTCACCAAGCTCTGTGACTTCACACCGAAGTTGCTCTTCTTCTCTACAAAAATACGCTTGTCCATGATTTTTCACACCCTGCCCTTACTTAATCACCTGCAATTTTTCCCAAACAACCTGATAGACATCTGTCAGTTCCCCAAGGCCACGCCGGAAAACATCCTTATCCATGTGATGGCCTTCCGCATCCCAGAGACGGCAATTATCTGGTGAAAATTCATCTGCCAGAATAATCTTGCCATCTTTGTCAAAGCCGAACTCTAACTTGAAATCAATCAATTTCAGTCCGATTTGGCGGAACCAGTCTGACAAGAGCTCATTGATCCGACGAGTCTCCTCTTTCAAAAAGGCAATTTCTTGATCGCTAGCAATCTTCAAGAATTTCACGTGTTCGTCATTGATGAAAGGATCGTCCAAATCATCATTTTTGTAGTAAAATTCCACAATCGGAGTTTCAAGCGCTATGCCCTCTTCTACTCCAAAACGTTTGGAAAAAGAACCTGCTGTGTAGTTGCGCAGCACTACTTCCAAAGGAATAATCTCTACTTTTTTATTTAGCTGGTCCGTATCCGAAACCTTCTCAATAAAATGCGTCGCCACACCAGCTGCATTGAGTTTCTCAAAAATAAAAGATGAAATCTGGTTGTTGAGCACTCCTTTACCAGCAATCTGCTCCTTTTTGACTCCATTAAAGGCCGTTGCCTGGTCCTTGTAGCGTGCCAGAATGACTTGCTCATCATCTGTAGAGAAAATATTCTTAGCTTTTCCCGAATATAACAACTTATTAGACATTTTAATATTCGCCTTTCGTGGTTTTATACCCTCATTTTATCATCTTTGAATATATTTTACAAGAAATTCCCGTATAAACTTTCTGTGTCTAGCCGAAAATAGTTCCCTTTTCAAGATACGAAAAAAGACCGGAAGATACCGATCTTTGATTTTTAATGTTGCTTCTTCAGTTTCTCATGGATATAAGCCACCACATCGGAAATTGTTTTGAAGTTATCCATATCCTCATCAGGAATCTCAATATCAAAAGCTTCTTCCAAATTGATGATAAATTCCATCAAATCAACAGAGTCCACTCCCAGTTCTTCTTTCAAATTCAATTCCGGAGTGACATGCAGCTTGCTGCTGTCATGTTCTTGAATGATTTCGACAATTTTTGCATAAATTTCTTTTTCGCTCATGGTTACTCCTTTGCATCTGAAAATTCAATGACCGATTTACCAACAACATCCGTTTCCAGCATGGTCCGAATCTGACGAATCGTGCTATAAACAGCCTTAGCATCGCTAGAGCCATGCGTTTTGACAACAGGCGCTTTCAAACCGAATAGAACTGCACCGCCTGCACTAGAATAGTCCAGACTATTCTTGAGCCCTCGCAGGCTGTCTTTGAGTAGCCAAGCTCCCAATTTAGCCTTGAAACCACCGCCTAAAATAGACTTCTTCAGCTGACCCATGATACTGATAGCAGTTCCTTCGATTGATTTCAGAACAGCATTACCAGTAAAGCCATCTGCAACGACAACATCCGCCACATCATCCATCAAATCACGTGCTTCTACATTGCCGATAAAGTTAAGTGTCGAATCCCCAGCTAAAAGCTCATAGGCTTCCTTGCGCAGAGGGTCGCCCTTACTGCTTTCTGTTCCGTTATTCAAGAGACCCACCCTCGGCTTCTTGATTCCTCGGACATTTTCAGCATAGAAAGAACCCAAAGTCGCATACTGGTGTAAATGATGGGCTGTGTTTTCAGCATTGGCTCCCAGATCCAGCATATCAAATCCCTGACCGCCAACCGTTGGCATAGTAGATAAGAGACCCGGTCGGTCAATGTTCTTGATACGCCCTACGATAAAGAAGCCGGCTGCCAAAAGCGCTCCAGTATTTCCAGCAGACAGCATAGCATCTGCTTCCCCTGCCTTCACAGCCTTGGCTGCTAGCACCATACTAGCCTCTTTCTTCTGACGAATGGCCTTGGTCGGCTCGTCATCTGAGTCAATCTTTTCCTCCGTGTGGATGATGTGGACCCGCTCACCAGCAGTCAGATAAGGCTTGATTTTCGCTTCATCGCCATAAAGGAGAATTTCAATATCCGCAAACTCCTGTACCGCTCGATTGGCTCCTTCCACCAGAGCCTGAGGGGCATTGTCCCCTCCCATAGCATCAACAGCTATTTTTTTCATTAGATTTATTCCTCGTTCTTATCTTTTAAAATGTTTCCCCAGTCCCCCAGAGAATCTATAAATTTTTTGGATTTGAGATGGATGCCGACATATTCATCATAGAGCAGGTCAATAAAATCCCGCAGCTGCTTTTTAATATCTGGCTTCAAAGAAATGGTCTCCAATTCGCTAAAGCGGACCGCCTGAAATTGGTCCAGCAGAAAAGGAAGATTGGGATTGAGATGACAGCGCCGTTCATCTTGATGGTAATGGTCAGGGCAAAGAACTCCGCTATATTTGAAAGAGAAGTCAAAAGGCAGACCCGTCCGATGACAAAAAGCACAGTCATGGAAGTTCAGTGAAACTCCAAAACGTGACAAAATCTGAATCTCAAAGATATTAGTCAGCACCTCATAGTCCAGACCATTATTCATCAGCTCCAGGGTTTTCTGCAGAAAGGCAAAGAGAGCCGGATCCGGCTGATTGTCCTGAAGACTGGCATCTGCCAAGGCTGCCACATAACTGGCATAAGACATGATGAACAAGTCCTCATTAATCCGATGGTAGGTGACTACATCCTGATAATCCTCAATATAGCTAAGACCATCATCATTGACTTTCATCAGCAAGTTCGCCGCAGTCAAAGGCTGAATGACGGGTGCTAACTTAGATTGACCAGCATGCTTGACAAAAAACATACGCTTGCCAGCCTGTTCCGTAAAGATCTTGACCAGCTTATCATCCTCACGGAAATTGCGGTTATAGAGAACCAGACCTTGACTTGTTAGAGATTTAAGCATAGTCCTCCATGTAGTCCTTGAGGCGTTTCAAGGCTTCTCTAATCGTCTCCATACTAGCCGCATAGGAAAGACGGATATAACCTTCCCCGTATTGACCAAAAGCCGCCCCCGGGATAAAGGCCACGGCCTTCTTTTCTGCAAAATCCTGCAGAAAGGCGAAAGAATCTTGATTATAACCATCTGGTATCTTAGCAAAAATATAAAAAGCTCCATCTGGTTTGATAATCTTAAAGCCTAGCTCTGCCATTTTCTCTATGATATAATCGCGACGCTGGATATACTCAGCCTTCATTGGCTCCGCATCATCTTTCCCAACTGTCAGGGCTTCAATGCCGGCAAACTGAGCCATAGTATTGGCCGCTGTTACGAGATATTGATGGCTCTTAATCAGCTGGGCAGTGAAAACTGCTGGAGCAAAGATAAAGCCCAACCGCCAGCCAGTCATGGCATGAGACTTAGACAGGCCGTTGATGACAATGGTTTGGTCTGGCAGATACTCCGCAATGGAAACATGCCCCTCTTCTGTATAGGTCAGCTCAGAATAAACCTCATCGCAGACCACAAAGACTTGGTATTTTCCTAGAACATCCGCCAGAGCTTTTATCTGCTCCCGCGAATAAGTCACGCCGGTCGGATTGGCTGGATAATTAAGAATGACCGCTTTTAGCTGCTCACCCTGCTCTAAAATAGCCGCTTCCAGCATCTCTGGAGTGAGGACAAAGTTATTGGCCGTTGTATCAATCTCGACAATCTCCGCCCCTACTAGATTGACAATGGGCTCATAGCCTGGGTAAGCAGGAGCTGGCAGCAAGACCTTGTCTCCTTCTTCTAGAATAGCTGTCAGCGTAGCCGACAAGGCCTCTGTTGCGCCAATAGTGACCAAGACCTCATCTTCTGGGAGATAGTTCAGATTGTACTTTTCTTTCACAAAGCTGCTGGCCGCCTGACGCAGTTCCAAGAGACCGCTCATGCCAGTGTAGTGGCTTTGATTAGCATCAATCGCTGCCTTGGCCGCTTCTTTGATATGATCCGGTGTCGTAAAATCCGGCTCTCCTAAGGTCAGCCGAAGAACCCCAGGAATTGCAGAAATTGATTGGTCGAACTGACGAATCAGCGAAATTTCTATTTTTCCTAAGTTTTTATTAAATTTCTTACTTAAATCCATACATACCTCCAGCCGCTCAATAGAACTATTATACTATAAATGCAGAAGCATAGCAAAAGCTATTACATGATTTCTTATGCAGAAAAAGGACTATGCTTGCACTCAGTCCCTTTTCCCCTTGCCTTAAAATTCTTTACTGCTAGATAATGGATACAGCCACATCTCACGTGACTGACCAGTCAACGAGTCGGAGTATAGGTCAATTCCTTGCCATGCTTGGCCAGAAAATCTAGCAGTTCTGAATCAGGAATCTGCCGCAAATAAAGGTTAGAACGAATCGTGTCATCTTCCTCACGACAGGTTGAGAGAACTAAATAGCGGTCACTCGCCTTAATCTTCATCTCTGGATCCTTAGTACGAGCAGCCTCGTAGATATTTCTAAGCTGAGTTGTAAAGTCCTCATCATCCTTAAACTCCGTCCGATAAAAAGCTGTCTCTTCCGGCACAATAACCAGTCCCATGGCCTGATAATAATACTTACGCTCAGGAGTCTCAATCACGACATATCTATGTTTGTCAAAATAATCCTGACGATCATAGTAGTTGACGTCATTAAACATACGATGATCTCCTGCCTTGCTGCCCCGAGCATGCCCGAAAAGCCAAGTCAAACGATCGCTGAAATCTTTATGATTGTCCTTATCCATAAAGACCGCTCCCATATAGGGCTCTTGCTTTCCTTCAAAAGTCTTCAGCAGATAAGTCTCATTATCTTTCGTTTGCACCACTGGCTCATCCAACTGTGTACCAGGAGCATAGACATAGCCTATCGTTTCTGAATTCACAGCCTTCAGTTTAGAAAAACGCTCTGCTAAATATTCCTTTTCTGTCTGACTTGAAGATGCAGATGAGCTTGACGTTTCAATCCTGCTGGGAGGCGAAACTCGAGGCTTACTGGCTGTTCCTGAAGAACGAAAAGCATAAAAAACAGAAAAAACAACCAGAACAATCAACAGGAGGCAGATGCCAACAACAAGGAGCTGTTTCTTATTCGAAGCTTGACTCCTATCTTTTTCTTGCATAATTTAAAAATCCTTTATTTTTCATTTTTTACAAAAAATATCACCGAACGAAGGCTCAGTGATATTTAGGCGTTAGCACAAATTAAAGACAAAATTATTTGACTGCACTTGTCTTAGGAAGTGACTTGTCTTCAGAGTTTTCTTCATTTTCCTTGTTTTCTTCTTTTACTTCCGAAGCTTTTTTTGCTTTATTTTCTGATTTTTTAGTCCTCTTTTTACCTGCTACTGAAGAGGATGCCGCCGAAGATTGAGACGGTACCGGAAAAGTCGGAACTGATGAAGAGGCTGTGGAGTATGGTGCTGCCGAATAAGCCGGTGTAGATGGATCTGTAGTAGACGGTGTCGCTGAAGACTGATCTGCATTAGCCGACTCTCCTTCACCAATAACAAGAACTTTGTTACCAGCCTGATCCTCCATCACTGCACTCTTGCCAACTGGTGCTTTCTTAGCTTCAGCAACTTGCTGATCCAGAGCTGATTGTGCGTCTCTATAGGCCTGCAGTTCATCCATAACTTTATTAGATTCTGAGTCCGTACTGCCTTGGGGAACTTCATTATTATCAATGTCATTAACCCAAAGACTGGCTGTACCCTCAGCAAACACTGGTGCAGCAGCCGCAAAAAGAGAAAGGGCTACAGCACTTGAAAGTAAAACCTTTTTCATTATCTCATCTCCTCTTTACTTTTCAAAAATAATTGTAACTCCCCGTTACCTAATATTACCTACTATTAAGTATAGTTCGAACTCTAAAAAAAGTCAAGAATTTTACTACATAAAAATTTCTAAAATCAAAGAATACCAAGGGATGAGACAAATTGTCAATTTATCAACTATTTAAATGGTTATTTATTTATATTTGAAACATCAAGTAATTTGAATTTTCTTTCAAAGTAAATGTTGGACTTTTTTTAAAAAGATAGTAGGAATAAAATGAGAAGAGGCCAGGAATCAAGTATCCCAGCCATATATCTCAGATTATTTTTTACCTATTTCAAACAAGGGTGACAGCGGCCGTTTTTCATGAATACGGACAATGGCTTCCCCTAAAAGATGCGCAATTGAAATCTGCTCAATCTTATCAATCAAGCGCTCTTGGGGCAGATAAATCGTATCCAGCACAACCAATTTTTTAATAGCTGATTTTTGAATATTATCCATAGCAGGACCAGATAAGACTGGATGAGTACAGCTGGCATAAACTTCCACAGCCCCTGCTTCAGCGAGAGCATCAGCTGCATGGCAGATAGTTCCCGCAGTATCAATCATATCATCAATTAGGATACAAGTTTTTCCTTCTACCTTACCAATGATGTTCATGACCTCACTACTATTCATCTTGTCTACGCTGCGGCGCTTATCAATAATCGCAATCGGGGTTTTCAGAAACTCTGCTAATTTACGGGCCCGACTCACACCACCATGGTCAGGACTGACTACCACATAGTCGCCCCCTATCATATTACGGCGCTCAAAGTAATCAGCAATCAAAGGTGCACCCATCAAATGATCTACTGGAATGTCAAAGAAACCCTGGATTTGCGCTGCGTGCAAGTCAATAGTCAGCATCCGATCCACACCCGCAATTTCCAACATATTAGCAACTAATTTAGATGTAATTGGCTCACGAGCTCTAGCCTTGCGATCCTGTCGAGCATAGCCATAGTAAGGCATGACAACATTGATTGATTCAGCACTAGCCCGTTTCAAAGCATCTACCATAATCAAGATTTCCATCAAATTATCATTGACTGGCGAGCTGGTAGACTGCAAAATAAAGACGTGTTTCCCGCGAATAGATTCTTCAATATTCACTTGAATCTCTCCATCAGAAAACTGACGGACAGTTGATTTCCCAAGTGGCAATCCAATCTCTTGAGCAACACGCTGCGCTAATTCTTGATTAGAAGAAAGAGCAAAGAGTTTTAAATCAGAAAAAGACATGATTCCCTCCAGATTCTAAATCGTCTTTCATTGTCCAATTACAACTTTTCCCAACTACCATTGTAACTTTTTTCAGTTGATTTTTCAATTAAAAATAAAAAACGCCAGAGGCGCTTTTTACTGATTAGTTCGGATAGATATATGAAACTGTACCTTGTGCAGTTGTTGGATTAAACCATCCACGGTAGTTCCCGATTGATTGTTGTCCAAGGTAGTTTGCTTCTGATACTTGGATGCTTGTAGTAGATTGAACAGCTGTTACTACTGCAACGTGTCCGTATCCACCGTCAGTCCAACATGCAATTGCTCCAACTTCTGGCTGTGAACCAACACGGAAGCCTGCTGCTGCTGCGCTTGCTGACCATTGTCCACCATTACCCCAGTAATCGCCAGCCCAAGGAGCTAATGTCTTAGCACCCCAAGTACATTGACCTACTGGATAAGAAGAGGCAGATGAGCTATAAACTGGTCTATTTGCACGGGCAACAGATTGAGTTACTGCAGGTGCTGCTGGAGCCGCTGCTTCAGCTGCTGGAGCTGAATTAACAACCGCTTGAACTTGAGCTTGCAGGGTGGTATTTCCCGAAGCTTCAATTGCTTGGCGTTTTGATTCTTGCTCTGCTTTATAAGCTGCTTCACGAGCCGCTGCTTCAGCTGCTGCTTTTTCAGCTGCTGCTTTTTCTTCAAGAAGAGAATTCTTTTCGTTTTCAGCAGTCGCTTTTTCAGCTGCAAGACTTGCCTGAGCTGCTTTCAGTTCAGCTTGTTTTGTTGCCAAAGCTTGCTCATCATCAGCTAACTTCTCTTGGTTAGCAATTACAGTATTGATAGCTTCATTATTCGCAACTTGCTTTTCAGCAATTACTTCTTTATCTTTCTTTTGTTGTTCCAACATTTTATTATTTGCTGAAACAATTTCGCTCATAGCTGCTACACGAGAGATAGCTTCTGTGATAGAGCTAGAATTTACAACTGTATTGATGTAGCTAGTAGCAGTTCCATTTGTTTGAGTACTGCGTGCTTGATTTGCAAGTGACTCATTGCGAGCTACAATATTTTTAGACAGTTCGTCAATTTCTGCAGAAAGCTTTGCAGATTCAGCAGACAATTTTTCATTTTCTGCTTTAAGCTCTTCTTGTTGCTTTTGAATAGCAGATACTTGTCCTTGAATCTCGTTAACTTGTGCTTGAGCTGATTGTTGTTGCTCTGTCAAACTATTAATCTTGCTGTCTTGTGCAGCAATCTTTTCATCAGTTGTCTCCGCTTTAACGCTCACAAGTGCAGCTCCTTGTGAAAGGATAACTGTACTCAATAAAATTGATGTGAGTAGTTTTTTCTTCATAAAAATAATACACTCCTTCTTATAAGACATTAACTAGTATACCAGAAAATGCTGTATCATATGTTACGCCTTTATTACATTTTTATTTCTTGTTTATCATAAATACATTTTTTCGAAAATAGGCTGAAAAATGAGGAATATCAGGCTATTGAGAAGGATAGTCGGTACCAGACTGCTAAGGACAAAATCCTGTAAATTCAAACTAGAAAGATTCAAAAATACTGCAAAAGTAAAGCTGGTTAATTCAAATAAAAATACAAGAATCAAAACAGATAAAAAGCGAGTAAATTTATTTAAAAGCATAGTTGAACTAGACTGACAAACCAAGAGACTTAGAAGAGGAAAAAGAATAAGAGCAATACCGATGGTATGAAAATAGTAAACATCATAAATCAACCCCAAACAGCAAAATAAGAGAATATTGTAGTTTCTAGAGAGGTTGATGGAAACAAAAAGCATGAAAATAAAGATAAAATGACTGACTAAATGCCATTGTAAAGGCAGAATATTAGCCAGAAAAGTCGAAATCTGCCCGTCGATCAATAAGACAAAAAATAAAATAATAGGAGTCAAAAGATGTTCTTTAATATCTCTCATATCAGTTCCCTACCAACATTACAGCACGGATATCCGACAAATCCGCAGCTGGCTTAACCAGAACAATCTTGTTTAACTGATCCTTAGCCTCAGACACGGAAAGTACCTTACCGACAGGAATATTTTCTGCATTATAAGCACCCAAGCCACTGGTTGCCACCTCATCTCCCTCTTTTATATCTTCAGCACTATTTAACTGACTGATGATATAAGCAGAGTTTTTTGCATCATAACCCGTAATAATCCCATAAACTAGACCAGACTTAGTTTGAATTCTAACAGAAATTTTAGTTGAGTTTTCCTCGTTAGTCAGTAGAGAAACCAAGCTAGACTGACTACTAGTTTCAGAAACACTTCCGACCAGACCACCATTAGCGACTACTAGCATAGCATCTGTCACATTATCAGATGTCCCTTTGTCAATAGTCAGCTCATTTTTCCAAGATGCTGGCGTACGGGCAATCACTTCGCTGGCAATTTGTATTTGATTTTTATCAGCCTCTTTAAATTCCAGAAGTTTTCGCAACTGCTCATTCTCATCTTCTAAGGAATCTGCCTTCCCAGCCTTTTCCTCAACCTCATAAAGATTTTTCTTGAGTTGTTGATTCTCTCTGTAAGTAGTCATCAAATCTGACATTTCTTCCTTTTTATCGGCTACAAAAGCAAAAGGAGAACCGACATGTCTATCTACCAATGAAATAATATTTGAAGTAGTTGATACAAACCAACTAGAAGAGGTAGATAGGATGAGTATCGTCATTGCAACAACTAATACAAAAAAAGAAATCAGAAACTTAGACTTTTTAAATCGATTCATCAGAAAAACCTCACTAAACAGGACAAGAAAGTATAAGAAAAGGAGATAGCAAATGCTAAACTCCTCATTATACGGAGAATGGGGGATTCGAACCCCCGCGCCAGTTACCCGACCTAACGATTTAGCAAACCGTCCTCTTCAGCCTCTTGAGTAATTCTCCAATATTTAATGGGCACGAGTGGACTCGAACCACCGACCTCACGCTTATCAGGCGTGCGCTCTAACCACCTGAGCTACGCGCCCAAGTTCGAAAACTTGGTATGAACTATCGTTCAAAGCGGGTGACGAGAATCGAACTCGCGACAACAGCTTGGAAGGCTGTAGTTTTACCACTAAACTACACCCGCATTTCCAATACGATGATGTATGGCGCGAGACGGAATCGAACCGCCGACACATGGAGCTTCAATCCATTGCTCTACCAACTGAGCTACCGAGCCAACTATTGCGGGAGCAGGATTTGAACCTACGACCTTCGGGTTATGAGCCCGACGAGCTACCTAGCTGCTCCATCCCGCGTCATTACTATTCGTCCCTAAGGAGGATGTGGGATTCGAACCCACGCACGCTTTTACACGCCTGACGGTTTTCAAGACCGTTCCCTTCAGCCGGACTTGGGTAATCCTCCAAGATAACACTATGGACCTTGTAGGACTTGAACCTACGACCACTCGGTTATGAGCCGAGAGCTCTAACCAGCTGAGCTAAAGGTCCGACAAGATCATTATAGCGGCGAAGGGGATCGAACCCCCGACCTCCCGGGTATGAACCGGACGCTCTAGCCAGCTGAGCTACACCGCCATCTATCGGGAAGACAGGATTCGAACCTGCGACACCTTGGTCCCAAACCAAGTACTCTACCAAGCTGAGCTACTTCCCGAACTTAAGTTATTACTTAATGCACCCTAGAGGAGTCGAACCTCTAACCGCCTGATTCGTAGTCAGGTACTCTATCCAGTTGAGCTAAGGGTG
>NZ_JAHZOP010000004.1:0-399679 GCF_019928825.1 Streptococcus sanguinis
AGGGATTGCAGCAGATTCAGTTTTCAACTTCCCTCATTCCGCTCAATCGTGGCATCGTGGCGACAGTTTACAGCAAGATGAGGGATTGCAGCAGATTCAGTTTTCAACTTCCCTCATTCCGCTCAATCGTGGCATCGTGGCGACAGTTTACAGCAAGTTGAAGGAACCTTTGACTCGGGAAGAACTGACTGCTATTTATCAGGAATGCTATCAGGACAAGCCGTTTGTCCGTATTCAAGCAGCTCTGCCGAATTTGCACCAGGTTGTCGGTACTAATTATACAGATATTGGTTTTGACTATAATCCTGTGACAAATATTTTAACTGTCGTGGCCGTGCTGGATAATCTGATCAAAGGGGCTGCTGGTCAAGCAGTTCAAAATATGAATCTGATGCTGGGCTTTCCTGAAACAGATGGCCTGCTCAGTCAACCGTCCTATGTCTAGATGAGAAAGGGTTAGATATGAAGATTATTGATGGAACGATTGCCAGTCCGCTAGGCTTTTCGGCTGACGGTTTACACGCTGGCTTTAAGAAAAAGAAGTTGGATTTTGGCTGGATTGTCTCAGAAGTGCCGGCCAGTGTGGCAGGAGTCTATACGACTAATAAAGTCATTGCTGCTCCGCTTCTAGTGACCAAAGCATCAATCCAAAAGAGCCAGAAATTGCAGGCAATAGTGGTTAATTCTGGTATTGCCAATTCCTGTACAGGCCAGCAGGGGTTGGACGCTGCCTATGATATGCAGCGATTGGCTGCTCAAAAGCTGAAGATTGATCCCGACTTGGTAGGTCTGGCTTCTACAGGAGTCATCGGTGAGCAGCTTCCAATAGATGCTCTGAAAAATGGTCTGTCACAGATTCTAGTGAGTGGCAAGGCAGAAGATTTTGCTGAGGCTATCTTAACAACGGATACTTGCACCAAGACCTGTATAGTCACAGAAGAGTTTGGCTCAGAGCTGGTGACTATGGCAGGGGTGGCTAAGGGATCGGGCATGATTCATCCGAATATGGCGACCATGCTGGCCTTTATCACCTGTGACGCTAATATTTCAAGTGCTACCCTGCAAGCGGCTCTCAGTCAGCATGTGGAGACGACTTTCAACCAAATCACGGTGGATGGAGATACATCGACCAATGACATGGTGCTAGTCATGGCTAACGGCTGCCGACAAAATGAAGAAATTCTGCCAGATACGGAAGAATTTGAAAAGTTTTCCAAGATGCTCCGCTATCTTATGGCTGACTTGGCTAAGAAAATTGCCAAGGATGGAGAGGGAGCAACCAAGCTGATTGAGGTCAATGTTCGGCATGCCAAGGATGAACAGAGCGGCCGTATGATTGCTAAGAGTGTCGTTGGCTCTAGCTTGGTCAAAACAGCTATTTTTGGTCAAGATCCCAATTGGGGCCGAATCTTAGCAGCTATCGGCTATGCGGGAGCAGATGTCTCGGTTGATGACATTGATATTTGGATTGAGGGGATTCCAGTTATGCAGGCTTCTAGTCCTGTGGCTTTTGACCCCGAGGAGACTAGTGATGCCATGGCTGGGGAGCTGCTGACCTTGACCATTGACCTGCACGATGGGGAAGCTGAGGCTCAGGCCTGGGGCTGCGATCTATCCTATGATTATGTGAAAATCAATGCCCTCTATAGAACCTAAGGAGAAATGCAATGAAAGATGTGATTGTTATAAAAATTGGCGGTGTTGCTGCGCAAAAGCTGTCTACTAAGTTTATCAAGCAAATGCAAGCGTGGATAGCAGCTGGTAAGAAAATCGTGGTCGTTCACGGGGGCGGTCTGGTCATTAACCAGCTTATGAAAGAACGCCAGCTGCCTACTCGCAAGGTTAAGGGGTTGCGGGTGACAGCTAAGTCTGACTTGCCTATCATTGAGCAAGCCTTGCTAGGTCAAGTCGGCCGGACGCTGACACAAGAACTGAACGACTCAGATATTGAAAGCCTTCAGCTGGTTTCACATTTGGGGAAGACAGTTTCGGCAGATTTTATCGATAAAAACCTCTATGGCTATGTCGGTCAGGTGAAGGCGATTCAAACTGCCTATCTAGAGCAGCTGCTGGCTGCGGACATGGTCCCGGTGCTGGCTTCGCTGGGGGAAAATGACTCTGGTGAGCTCTTAAATATCAATGCAGACTATCTAGCTGCGGCAGTTGCTAGCAGCTTGCAGGCAGAGAAGCTGATCCTGATGACAGATATAGAAGGAGTTTTAGAGGATAAAAAAGTCCTGCCTCAGCTTCTGACCAGTCAGGTGTCCAAGAAGATTCAGACAGGTGTCATTAAGGGCGGCATGATTCCTAAGATCGAGAGTGCTGTTCAGACTGTGCTTTCCGGTGTCGGACAGGTTCTGATTGGTGATAATCTTTTGACGGGCACCTTAATAGCAGAGGGATAATGATGACTTATTTATTTGAAAACTACAAGCGGGCGCCTATTGAGTTTGTTAAAGCAGAGGGCTCCTATCTGCTTGACAGTGAGGGAAAGGCTTATTTGGACTTTTCATCAGGGATTGGTGTAACCAATCTTGGCTTTAACCCGCAGGTCCAGCAGGCTTTGATCCAGCAAGCAGGGCGCATCTGGCACAGTCCCAATCTCTATCTTAGCTCTCTGCAAGAGCAGGTGGCTCAGGAACTGGCTGGTTCTTATGATTATTTGGCTTTTTTCTGCAATAGCGGAGCAGAAGCTAATGAAGCAGCTATTAAGCTAGCTCGCAAAGCTACTGGCAAGCAAGGCATTATCACTTTTCAGCAATCCTTTCATGGTCGGACCTTTGGCGCTATGGCCGCAACAGGACAGGATAAGATTAAGGAAGGATTTGGTGATGGGGTGCCCCATTTCAGCTATGCGGTTTACAATAATTTGGCCAGCGTAGAAGACTTGGTCAATCAGGATACTGCAGCTGTCATGCTGGAATTGGTCCAAGGAGAATCAGGAGTTCGTCCAGCAGAAGCAGCTTTTGTCAAAGACTTGGCTGATTTTTGCCGACGAGAGGAGATTTTGCTGATTGTTGATGAAGTCCAGACAGGTATGGGGCGCACGGGTCAGCTTTATTCCTTTGAGCACTATGGGATTATACCGGATATTGTGACACTGGCTAAGGGTCTGGCTAATGGCCTGCCTGCTGGTGCTCTATTAGGAAAATCAAGCTTGGCTCCTGCTTTTGGACCTGGCAGTCATGGTTCTACCTTTGGTGGCAATAAATTAGCTATGGCAGCCGCCTTGGAGACCTTGCATATCATGAAAGAAGCGGGCTTTATGGAAGGAGTCAGGTCTAAGAGTGCCATCTTACTGGAGCAGCTGCAGCTTGCTTTTCAGGATCATCCAAAGATTTCTGCTGTTCGAGGTCTGGGCATGATGATTGGGATTGAAACAAGTGCCAGTCTGTCAAAGATTGTTGAAGCCGCTCGTCAGAAGGGCTTGATTATCCTGACGGCCGGAGAGAATGTCATCCGTCTCCTGCCGCCTTTGACTATCAGCAGGGAGGAAATCCAGCAGGGGATTGCTATTTTAAAAGAAGTATTTTCTCAAGTAGATGAATAAAGGAAAAGAGAGTGGGACAGAAATCGGTAATTCGTTAGAATTCGATTTCGTCGTCCCACCTCCGCACAGTTGAGTAGGGCTGTAAAAGCTGATGAAATCAGCGTAGTAGAGCCCACTCAACCACTGCGTCTTGCTCGACAATCCAAAGACAATTGAGAGGCTAGGACTTTTGTCCCAGCCTCTTATTTGTCTATGATAATGGCAAATTTGACAATGATTATTATTTTTTTGACAAATATACTTGTCAAAAAGAAAAGAATCTGTTACAATACTTTTGAACAGGAAATGGAGGGACGCTTATGAATGCATTCTTATGGTTCTTGCTTCCGATAACTTTTATGGTTTTTATCTTTGGGATTGATTCTTTAGAAAGAAAAAGAAAGGGGAACAAAACAATGTCACAATTTTTAAAAGAAATGATTGGAAAGAAGCCGACAATTATGAGCGAGTCAATTGGAACCAATAACTGGCTGGTAGTGGATGTGGATGAAGAATGGGTCAAGCTGAGCATGACAGATAAAAAAGGTCAGACCAAGACCAAGCTGATTCGTATTGAAGACATTCGGTCTATCGAGCTTTAGGAGAAGTGGGGGATTTTAATGAAATTAAGAAATCGACTCAAGGAGTTGAGGGCGCGTGACGGTCTCAACCAGACAGAACTGGCTAGGCTGGCCGGTGTTTCCAGGCAGACAATCAGCCTTATAGAGAGAGGCGAATATACCCCGTCGATTGTGATTGCCCTTAAGATTGCCCATATTTTCAATGAAAACGTTGAGAATGTCTTTCGGCTGGTGGAGGAAGCAGAATGAAGAACCAATTAAGATTCATTTCAACAGGAGCTAAAACAGTCCTTCAGCCTCAGCATTCTTGTATCATCTATTGTAAAAAAATAAAGGAGAAGAAGTCGTGAAAGAGCAAAAACGTATATCTACACAGAAAAGAGTTTTATATAATGTCCTTATATTTCTAGCTGGAGCTTTAATAGGTGGTCTGTCTATTTTGTTTTCTGAAACTGGTCTGCTAAAAAACATCAGTTGGTCGACTATTTTTTCTGTTCAACTGCTGCGCCAGCTAGGTAGGGCCAGCCTTATCATCCTCTATCCCTTGGTCTTTTTCTTGATTTATCGGACTCGTAAATACAATGAAGCCTATGAAAAAGAAGCAGATGAGGATAAGAATTATGAATGGTACCGGCTAACCTTTAAAAATCTGGAATATGCGACTATTGTCTTTAATATCAGCAGTGCTATCGTTCTTTTTACGATTTTAGTTGGAGTTGTTTTTATTGGAAATATTACTAATCATAAGAGCCCTCTTCAGTGGAGTTTTATAGATTATGCGATTGCCTTTCTTTATATTATTTTGCAAGTTGTCTTTTTAAAGACAGTTCAGAAGGTGCGGCACTATAAGCTATCAGCCTTTCCGACTACTGAGGAAATAAAAGAATTTGCCCTCTCTTATGATGAGTCAGAGCTGCAAGCCAATTATGAACAGTGCTATCTCATTCTCTTCAATGTAAATCAAAGACTTCTGCCAATCCTCTATATTGTTTTAGGAATAGTGGGAACTTTCACCCCCCTCAATGTCGTTTCCGGTTTTGTCGTCCTAGTGGTGATCCATATCTATATCAATCTTATGTATTATCCAATGGTAAGAAAATATTTCAAATAAGCTTATTTCCCGATGAAAGGCGGAAATTATGAAACTACTGAAAGAACTTGATTTTATCCATAATAAAAAGGTCAATCTGACTCTGAATATAACGGCTGTATTGCTGATCTTCCCTTTTCTAGCCCTCTTTACTTGGATTGCTATTCTGATGTATGGCAAGGGCAGCGAAGTTTTTCATTTCTTTGACTTACTCTACCTCCTTGTTCTAATGGTCATCCATGAACTAATCCACGGCTTTTTCTTCAAGGTCTTGGGAGATGAAAATACCAAGGTCAAGTTTGGTTTTAAGAGTGGCATGGCCTATGCGACCAGCCCAGGCAGTCGTTACAGTCGGAAAAGGATGCTCGTCATTATCCTGGCACCTTTCGTTTTGATTAGCCTAGCCCTGACCTTGATCTATGGCTTGCATATTTTAACTGCGGCTTCTTATATCGTCCTTGCTAGCTTCCATGCAGCTGGCTGTGCAGGAGATTTTTTCCTCGCTGCCACTATTCTCCAGCAGAAGGGAGATATTGCTGTTGAGGATACGGAAGTCGGTATCAATATTTATCAAAAGGAGAATACAAAATGAACAACTTCAAATCAACTGCTTTAGGACTTGTAAAATGGATAGGCTTAATTGCTCTTAGCCTCCTTATAAATGTTGCTCCGATGCTATTCTTAAGGCTCGGGAAGAGTTTACCTGTTTATGCAGAAATCTTATTGGTAGCCTTGTATCTGATTTTAGTTTTCCTGATTTTTCGTATCTTATGGCGGCGATATCAGAAGCGTGTGTCTGAAGAAAAGAAGAAATTCAAACTGTCTGGCAAGGACATCGGTTTTGCTTTTCTATTCTTTTTCCTTGCGAGAGTGGCTGCTATTGTCGGTGTTTATCTTAATCTTATCCTGAGCGGCAATTCCCAGACTAGTAATGACAGTGCTATACAAGGGCTGGGGGGGATGATGTCTTCGCAGCATATCTTCTTTGCCTTGCTCTTTGTTGCAACGATTGCCTTTATCGCTCCTATCATGGAAGAACTAATTTTCCGCGGTTTTGGTACTGCCTTCTTTTTCAAGAATAATCAAAAAGTTTTGCCTGCTATTGTGACTTCTGTGGTCTTCACCCTGCCTCATATCACTCAATTGACAGAGTTTCCAATTTATTTTGCACTTGGACTGGTTCTTTATTTATCCTATGCTCGTCGGGGGAATATAAAAGATTCCATGTTGGTTCATATCCTGAACAATCTCCCTATGGCTATAATACTGCTGCTAGCTATGTTTAAGTAAATCAATCTATAAGGAATCACTATGAAATTAAAAACTTTCTTTACTAATTTTGGCCTTTATATACTTGTCCTCTTGGCCTATTTCTATATATTTTCGGCTATAGTTCTCTTCACTATGGGTTCTCTGACAGGAGGAACTTCTCAACTATTGATTTTGCCGATTTTTGTTATACTTGCCAGTCTCTATTCTTTTGCCATGTGGAAATGGTACCAGAAAGATTTGAAACTGGAAATCAAAAATACCAAGCTGACCAGTTCTATCTGGCTTCCCAGCGCCCTCTTGCTTGCTTTTATCATCTTCCAGCAGCTCGTTCCTATTGAATCTTCTGCCAATCAGAACACTGCTGTAGAGTTGATTCAGCAGCAGCCAGCCTTTGCCTTCCTATACATGGTAATCTTTGCTCCTATTCTTGAGGAGTTGCTGACACGAGGATTTTTGGCTAAGTTTCTCTTTCCTGACCAAAATAGTTTGGCGAAAATCCTGCTCTATTTAACTGTATCTGCCAGCTTTTTCTCTCTTCTGCACATGCCGGGCAATCTAGTCCAGTTTCTGGTCTACTTCATCTTGGGAGCAATTTTCGGCCTAGGCTATCTAGCCAAGAAGGACCTACGTTACTCAATGGGGCTACATTTGGCCAATAACCTCATTGCCTTTGTTCTCATTGTCTTCTTTTAATAGAAAAACTAAATATAAGACAGCACTTCTAAAGTTAGGCAGAAAAATCTAACGCAAGAAGTGTTTTTCTGTAAAATTGAGTTTAAATACCAAACTGCTTTTCTGGTCTCTCGAAAGCTAGCAGTTTCAAATAGTTGTGAAAGTGTTTTCCAGATGGTATAATGAGCTATCAAATGAAAAGAGGTTTCCTTATGTCTAAAGTCCTATTAATTGTCAACCCTAGTTCGGGAGGCGAAAAAGCCAAGTCCTATGAAGACTTGGCAAGGGAAAAGCTAGCAGAATGTTTCGATGAGGTAGTGGTCAAGCATACTGAAAAAGGCGGAGACGCAGCAGCTTTTGCTAAGCAAGCAGCAGAAGACCATTATGATAGCGTCTTTGTCATGGGTGGCGATGGAACTGTCAATGAAGGAATCAGTGGTCTGGCTGAACTAGACTATCGTCCGACTTTTGGTTTCTTTCCACTTGGTACGGTCAATGACTTGGCGCGTGCTCTTGGCATTCCTCTAGATGCTGAAGAAGCCATACAGAATCTGGATATCAATAAAGTCAAGCCACTTGATATCGGCAAGATTAATGACCAGTATTTTATGAATGTGGTTGCCATTGGAACTATTCCTGAGTCGATCAACAATGTAGATTCGGAGGACAAGACCAAGTGGGGCAAGTTTGCCTACTTTATTTCCGGTTTCAAGCAGTTGATGGATACTAGTTTTTACGAATTTCACTTGAAGATTGATGGAGAAGAGCGCACGATAAAGAGCAGTACACTCTTGATTGGCTCTACCAACTCAATCGGAGGTTTCGAGAGTATTCTCCCTGAAGCCACTGTCAATGATGGCTTGCTTCACCTCTTGTATCTTAAGGATAAAAATCTCTTGGACACCTTGGTTTCTGTGCCAGATTTGATTTCTGGTAATGGTGAGGAAAGTGATAATATCGAGTATCTGACCTTTAAGGAAATCACAGTTGAGTTGGCTGATGATAAGGCAGAGCTCAGCGTCAACGTTGACGGAGATGAGGGCGACCAATTGCCAGTAACGATTCGTGTCTTGCCATCTCACTTGAATGTGTATTGCTAATTATTTTGGGAAAATTAGAAAAGCTAGATGATATTTGCTTTATTTGTTTTCCTTGCTAGTTTAGATTACAAAACCCCTCTTTCCGGATTTTGGAAAGAGGGGTTCTTTGTCTTATAAACCGTAATTATAGTCGTCATCCTGCATGGCTTCAACTTCGCCCAGCAGGTAGCCGTTACCTACTTGAGAGAAGAAGTCATGGTTGGAAGTGCCGGTTGAGATGCCGTTCATGACGATAGGGTTGACATCGTCCGCTGAGTCTGGGAAGAGGGGATCCTGTCCCAGATTCATCAGAGCCTTGTTGGCATTGTAGCGTAGGAAGGTCTTGACTTCTTCGGTCCAGCCAACTGTGTCATAGAGGCTTTCAGTGTAGCCTTCTTCATTCTCATAGAGGGTGTAGAGCAGGTCGTACATCCATTCTTTGAGTTTTTCTTGCTCGTCTTCTGGTAATTCGTTAAAGGCTAGCTGGAACTTATAGCCGATATAGGTTCCATGGACAGACTCGTCACGGATAATCAGCTTGATAATCTCAGCAACGTTAGCCAGCTTGTTATTCCCCAGATAGTAGAGTGGAGTGAAGAAACCAGAGTAGAAGAGGAAGGTTTCCAAGAAAACGCTGGCTATTTTCTTTTCCAGAGCTGTACCGTTCAGGTAAATTTCGTTGATAATCTCAGCTTTCTTTTGCAGGTATGGATTGGTGTTGGTCCAGGCAAAGATTTCATCAATTTCTGACTTGGTGTTGAGCGTAGAAAAGATAGAAGAGTAGGATTTAGCATGAACGGACTCCATGAATTGAATGTTGTTGAAGACAGCTTCTTCGTGAGCTGTGCGGACGTCCTTGCGCAGGGCATCCACACCAGACTCAGACTGGAGGGTATCCAGTAGGGTCAGGCCACCGAAGACCTTGCCGACCAAGTCTTTTTCCTTGTGGGACAGCTTTCTCCAGTCATCCAGGTCATTGGATAGGGGAATCCGCGTATCCAGCCAGAATTGTTCAGTCAGCTTTTCCCAGGTGGACTTATCAATGACATCTTCGATAGCGTTCCAGTTAATGGCTTTGTAGTAAGTTTGCATTTAACATCTCTTTCTTTTGTATTTTGAAACAAACAAATATCATAAAAGGCTAATCTTTATTTAGTTGATAAAATTCAATATAAATTCTAAGTGGCGCGACATAGAGTGGAAGTATTTTTAAGTGTCTGAATAGTTCGTAAGGATTTAAAGTATCTATGGGTTGGTTGCTAATTTCTAATGTGTATAAAATAAATGCAGTACTTATAATCAATAAACTATTCAAAATTGATTTAGCGATTTTCACTTCATCATCCAAAGAGAATGATAATTTATTTTTAATCTTATTTAGAAGTATGAATAAAAAAACAGGAATTACAGATGATAAAACTAATCGAACAATTTCAGGTATAAAAAGGAAAAAATCCCAAGTAACAAAAATATAGTATACTGCAAAAATTCCCAAGTTTATTAATATTTTTAGAAATAGATTTTTCATTATTCTAAAATTCCAAATATTTTAAATCACACAGCTTTCACAATGGTTGGCACCTACTTCGCCCCCATCATCAGTGAAGGTGCGGACGTAGTAGATGGACTTGATACCCTTGTTGAAGGCGTAGTTACGCAGGATAGAAAGGTCGCGGGTTGTTTGCTTGCTTTCTTTTTTCCATTCGTAGAGTCCTTTAGGGATATCGCTGCGCATAAAGAGAGTCAGGGAAAGACCTTGGTCCACATGCTCAGTTGCGGCTGCATAGACATCAATAACCTTGCGCATGTCCATGTCATAGGCACTGGTGTAGTAAGGAATAGTCTCAGTTGACAGACCAGCAGCAGGATAGTAGATCTTACCAATTTTCTTTTCTTGACGTTCTTCGATCCGCTGAGTGATTGGGTGAATTGAAGCAGAAACGTCATTGATGTAGCTGATAGAGCCATTTGGCGCAACAGCTAGGCGGTTTTGGTGGTAGAGACCATCGGCCTTGACCTTGTCGCGCAACTCTGCCCAATCCTCTGCAGATGGGATAAAGATGCCTGCGAAGAGTTCTTTGACACGGTCAGACTTAGGTATAAATTCACCCGTCAGATATTTGTCAAAGTAAGTACCGTTAGCATAGTCAGATTTTTCAAAGTTATGGAAGGTCACACCACGCTCGCGAGCGATATTGTTAGACTCAACTAAGGTCCAGTAGTTCATGAGCATAAAGTAGATGCTTGTGAACTCTACAGCTTCTGCTGATCCATAGTCGATCAATTGTTGAGCCAAATAGCTGTGCAGTCCCATAGCTCCCAGACCAAAGGTATGAGCCAGACTGTTACCATTGTCGATAGATGGTACAGCAGTGATGTGTGAACTGTCTGTGACAAAGGTCAGGGCGCGTGTCATAGTCCGGATGGATTTTCCAAAGTCAGGCGATGTCATCATGTTGACAACGTTGGTAGAGCCTAAGTTACATGACACATCTGTTCCTAGGTGAAGATACTCTTGCGCATCATTCAAAAGGCTAGGCTCTTGTACCTGCAGGATTTCAGAGCAAAGGTTACTCATGATGATTTTACCGTCGATTGGATTTGAACGGTTAGCTGTATCAATGTTTACGACATAAGGATAGCCGGATTCTTGTTGGAGTTTGGAAATTTCTGTTTCTAAATCACGGGCCTTGATCTTGGTCTTAGTGATATTTGGATTAGCGACCAATTCATCGTATTTTTCAGTGATGTCAAGGTAGGCAAATGGCACGCCATACTCGCGTTCAACAGAATATGGGCTGAAGAGGTACATTTCTTCATTCTTACGCGCCAATTCGTAGAACTTATCTGGAATCACAACACCGAGTGAGAGGGTTTTAACCCGAACTTTTTCGTCAGCATTTTCTTTCTTGGTAGAAAGAAAGGCGATGATATCTGGGTGGAAGACATTGAGGTAAACAACCCCAGCTCCCTGACGTTGCCCCAGTTGGTTAGAGTAGGAGAAGCTGTCCTCGAAGAGTTTCATAACAGGCACAACCCCAGATGCAGCACCCTCATACCCCTTGATAGGCGCTCCAGCTTCCCGCAGATTGCTGAGGGAAATACCGACCCCGCCTCCAATACGAGACAATTGCAGGGCAGAGTTGATAGAGCGGCCGATTGAGTTCATATCATCGGTTACTTGGATGAGGAAGCAGGACACCAATTCGCCGCGACGAGCCCGACCAGCGTTGAGGAAGCTTGGTGTAGCTGGTTGATAACGTTGGTGGATAATTTCATTGGCAATATCCTTGGCAATGGCTTCATCTCCGTTGGCAAAGTAGAGGGCGTTGAAGAGTACCCGATCTTCCATGCTTTCCAGATAGTATTCACCATCATTGGTCTTCAATGCATACTGGTTGTAGAATTTATAAGCTGCCATGAAAGATTTAAACTTGAAATCTTGAGCATGGATAAAAGCAGTCAGCTCCTCGATGTATTCTGGAGAGTAGAGCTGGATAAATTCCTTTTCCAAATAGTTTTCTTCTATTAAATATTTAATTTTTTCTGTAATAGAAGAAAATTGCTTGGTGTTTGGCTCAACGTTTTCTTTAAAAAAAGCTTTTAAGGCTTCTTGATCTTTATGAAGCATAATCTGACCATTAACTGGACGGTTGATTTCGTTGTTGAGTCGGAAGTATGTCACATCCTCTAAATGTTTGAGTCCCATGTTTTCCCTTTTCTATATAAATAAGATAATTAGCTAGCGGAAAAATATCCGCCTTACAAAAGAAACGGCTCCTATGAGCATAGGAGCTGCAGTTTGCCCTGATATTCTGTCTTTTAGTTTATCTCCCGATCAAGGCGCACTGCCCTCAAAATAAACTACATTAAGACAGTTTTTTCAATTTACCAGGTTGGAAACCAGAAAATGCCTCAGTTGCTGTCTGAATCACAGGAGCAGCATTGAAACCAAGATCTTTGACATGGTCAATGAATTCTGGCTGTTCGTCCAAATTGATTTCGCGGTATTCTACATGATTAGTATCTAAGAAGCGCTTGGTCATTTTGCACTGAACGCAGTTGTTTTTTGAGTAAATAGTTACCATTAAAGATTCCTCTAAACTTTCATTTTTTTCTTTTAAATAATACGAACCTAGTATATCTAAAAGAAAATAGAATGTCAATAGTTTTGAACTAAATATTGTGTGATATTTTGTTATAGGATAGATTACAATACAATATATAGTGTTTATATAAACGATGAAAAGAAGTGAAAAATTGCAGAAAAGGAGCAAAATGCTGTTGGGGCAATGCTTAAACAAGTCTTAAAACTTTAGATAAATGACTGGTAGCTTTTCCTACCAAAAACCAAAATCCAATATCTTGTGTTACAGAATTTAGGGAATCACTAGGAGGAGTGGAGGGAGGAGTTTTTGGATCTGAATTCGAGCTAGATATTTTTGATTGGAATGTAAAAACTCCCTGCAAATGTTGCTGCAGGGAGCTAGGGATAACATGTTATTTTTAGTAGGCAGCCCACCATTGATAAAGAGACCAGTAGAGAATATTGGCGACCATGATTAGAGAGGATAGGCTGGCAATACTAGTGATAAATAATTTACTCTTACTCCATTTTTCCTTGTTTTTAAGATAGAAAGGATAAAGAGAGCCGACTGCAAGAAGCAGAGCTAGAATGGCTAATGTTATAAAGTTCCAGTTATAGTCAGCATCTGCAGCATTCATAAGTTTAGTAAAGATATTGAATAGGTTGAAGGGAATGCTTAAAATAGCTGCATTAGTCAGGTATATCCATATTTTCCATGCTAATGAAGTCTTCTTTTGGGATTTTTTTAGGATAAGGCGATAAAGATCGATACCTGCATTGGTAAGGAGACTAATCGCACTAAACAAAATGGCCAATCCAGCAAGAAGGAGCATCCCGTAGTCTTTGATAAGATCCCAATTAGATTGCCGAAGCGCGTCGCCATAGGCTCGCGTGATTTTTTCTTGTCCTTGTGATTCACTAGCGACCCAGAAATCTCCGTTGAGCTGAGCAGCATCTGCTTTCTCATTGATATAGTAGGTATATCCCGGAACTGTTCTTAAGAAAGAGAAGGGACCACTATTGAAAGTACGGGCGTTGCGATAGTAACCAGGATGGAACTTTGCATAAGATTGTTTATTTGGAGATTTTTTAGGACCAAATACTAGCTCGGGCATCTTGTAATTATAGATTTTTTCTTGAAATTGGTTCGTCATAATGACTTGGCCAATACCAGACTCTAAGTCAAGTAAAATGTAAGAAGAAAATCCTCCAGAATTGCCGCCGTGTCCAATAACTCTGACACCATATTCTTGATACCAAAATCCGTGTGCATTCAGAGGGATATCTGTACCTGGATAGGTCGAGCTTGCAGTATATAGAGTCTTCCAAGTCTCAGGATGTTTGAAAAGTTCTTTCTTTTTTAGAAGGGCTTGGGCAAATTTCTGTAAGTCATCTAAGGTTCCTGTGGCACGACCGACAGGATAGAGACTCAGTTCAAAGTCTGAATCTTTCTTATAATTTCCATTAGCATCATAGCTTTTGACTTCTTTATGTTTTTTATAGACATATGTATTATCAGACAAGTCAGGCAAAATAGCCGTTTTTTCCATTTCTAAGGGTTTAAAGATGTGCTCATGGGTATAGTCGGAAAATGATTGTCCACTAATTCGCTCAACAATATAAGCGGCTAGTCCGGTACCAAAGTTAGAATAGGCAGTAGTTGTACCTGGTTCAAATACTTGATTAGGTTGTCTGGTCTTCATCAGTTCTTCAATACTTTTATCCCCTTTTAGGTAAGTATTTTGCTCGTCAAATCCGGCTTGATGATTCATCAAATCTAGCATAGTAATAGGTTTATCGAAATTTAAATGTTTGAGAAAGTCCTTGGGCAGGTAGTTTTTTATATCAGTCTCAAGATCAATTTTTCCTTCTTCCCAGAGCTGCATGACAGATATCCAGACAGTCAGCTTAGTGATAGAACCCCATTCAAAAATGGTGCTATCATCAGCTTTGGTCTGTTTTTCCTTATCAATATAGCCGAAATTTCCTCGATAAATGGTTCCATTTGTATCAAAAACAGCTGTTTCCATAGCAGCGGATGTCTTTTCATTTTTTTTATAAAAATCTTCTATCTTTTGACCGATCTGTTCATAGCTATCCCCTGTAGGTAAAGTCTTACTATCCGCCAATACAGGACTTGGAATGATAATGCAAAGTATAGGGAGTAGTGAGCAGATGAATAATAGTAATTTCTTCATAGCGTCTTCCTTTCATAAAAATAGAGACTGGACCGTCTATAACCTCTATTTCTTTTCTATTAAATATAGCGCGCCTTCAATAGACAGAAGAAATAGAGAAATCAGTTCTTTTCTATAAAAAAGATTGCAATTGTAGCTAAAGTAAGATATATTTAACGAGTAGCTACAAAACAATTATACCATATGACCGGAATTGTGTAAATAGTCATATACGATTTTTAAAAAGAAAGGAAAACTATGCCAAAAGGGTTTACAATAGAAGAAAAGAGAATATTAATTGAAAAATTTAAGGATGCTTGCAGTCAAAGCTGGATGAATTTTGGCTATAAGAAAACGAGTGTTGATATTCTCTGTCAAGAAGTTGGGATTGCAAAAGGTTCCTTTTATACCTTTTTTAAAAATAAAGAAGAGCTCTTCTTTCAGGTTTATCGCGATGCACAAGACAGGATTTTTTCCATTTTTGAAGCTATTTTGAAGGATAATCCATCAAAGGAGGGGCTGTCTAAAGCTTTGAAGGCAGTCTTTAAAGAGTATGAAAAAAGTACATTTGTCTTTGATACAAAGAATCCTGATTACTTAAACTTTAATAATAAACTGAGTCTTGAACAGCGACAAGAAATTGATGCTCAAACGGCTCGTCTGAATGAAGAAATTTTTTCTCAGTCCTTTCTAAGTTTAAAGATTGATAAGGATTTAGCTATTTCTGTTTTATTTGCAACTATGTCTACCATTACACATAAGGATCAGTTACCTGTTGATATTGAACAAGTTTTTGATTTTATGATTGAAAATTTGGTGGAAGTCATTTTTGAATAAAGCTTGGTGAGTGTGGGCTTTAGCTTTGAAATTCTACCTTCAATATAATAAGAAGTGCTTTCATTTCCTAAGAAATATTTTGTAAGCGAGCCATAAAATTCTTGAAAAAGATTTCAAAAGGTGATATAATATCAACTTGTAAGGGTTATCACAATAACTCAAAAAGAATTATTTAAAAGGAGAGTCTAACTATGGCTTCTAAAGATTTCCACATTGTAGCAGAAACAGGTATTCACGCACGTCCAGCAACTTTGTTGGTTCAAACTGCTAGCAAATTCGCTTCAGATATCACGCTTGAATACAAAGGTAAATCAGTAAACCTGAAATCAATTATGGGTGTTATGAGTCTTGGTGTAGGTCAAGGTGCAGACGTAGTTATCTCAGCTGAAGGTGCAGATGCAGACGATGCTATCGCTGCAATCTCCGAAACAATGGAAAAAGAAGGATTGGCTTAATATGACAGAAATGCTTAAAGGAATTGCAGCATCTGACGGTGTTGCCGTTGCTAAGGCATATCTATTAGTTCAACCGGATTTATCATTTGAGACTGTTTCAGTCGAAGATACGAATGCAGAAGAGGCTCGTTTGGATGCAGCTCTTGAAGCTTCACAGAACGAGCTTTCTGTTATCCGTGAGAAAGCAGTAGATAGCCTTGGTGAGGAAGCCGCTCAGGTGTTTGACGCTCACTTAATGGTACTTGCTGACCCTGAAATGGTTGGGCAAATCAAAGAAACAATCCGTGCGAAAAAGACCAATGCAGAAGCTGGTCTGAAAGAAGTAACGGACATGTTTATCACTCTCTTTGAAAACATGGACGACAATCCATACATGCAGGAACGTGCGGCTGATATCCGCGACGTGACCAAACGTGTTCTTGCTAATCTTTTGGGCAAGAAATTGCCAAATCCAGCGTCTATCAATGAAGAATCAGTTGTCATTGCTCATGACTTGACTCCTTCTGATACAGCACAGCTGGATAAGAAATTCGTTAAAGCTTTTGTAACCAATATCGGTGGCCGGACAAGCCACTCTGCTATCATGGCTCGTACGCTTGAAATCGCAGCAGTATTGGGAACTAATAATATTACTGAGCTTGTAAAAGACGGCGATGTGATTGCAGCTAACGGTATCACTGGTGAAGTAATTATCAATCCAACTGAAGAACAAATCGCAGCATTCAAGGCAGCTGGTGAGGCTTATGCTAAGCAAAAAGCTGAATGGGAATTGCTTAAAGATGCTCAGACTGTGACTGCAGATGGCAAGCACTTCGAATTGGCTGCCAACATCGGTACGCCAAAAGATGTTGAAGGTGTCAATGCTAACGGTGCAGAAGCAGTTGGTCTTTATCGGACTGAGTTCCTTTATATGGATTCTCAAGACTTCCCGACAGAAGATGAGCAGTATGAAGCATACAAGGCTGTGCTTGAAGGAATGAATGGAAAACCGGTTGTTGTTCGTACTATGGACATCGGTGGAGATAAGGAGCTTCCTTACTTTGATATGCCGCATGAAATGAACCCATTCCTTGGTTTCCGTGCTTTGCGTATCTCTATCTCTGAAACTGGTGATGCTATGTTCCGTACACAAATCCGCGCTCTCTTGCGTGCTTCTGTACATGGACAATTGCGCATCATGTTCCCAATGGTAGCCCTTCTGACAGAATTCCGCAAAGCTAAAGCGGTTTATGACGAAGAGAAAGCTAAGCTGCAGGCTGAAGGCGTTGCAGTAGCAGACAATATCCAAGTGGGTATCATGATTGAAATTCCAGCAGCAGCTATGCTGGCGGATCAATTTGCCAAGGAAGTAGACTTCTTCTCTATCGGTACCAACGACTTGATCCAGTACACTATGGCAGCTGACCGGATGAATGAGCAAGTCTCTTACCTCTATCAACCTTACAACCCATCTATCCTTCGCTTGATCAACAATGTTATCAAGGCAGCTCATGCTGAAGGCAAGTGGGCAGGTATGTGTGGAGAAATGGCCGGCGACCAAACAGCGGTGCCATTGCTCGTAGGTATGGGCTTGGATGAATTCTCTATGAGTGCGACTTCTGTTCTTCGGACTCGCAGTCTCATGAAGAAGCTGGATACGAAGAAGATGCAAGAACTGGCTCAGCGTGCACTGACTGAATGTGCAACGATGGAAGAAGTTCTTGAGCTTGAAAAAGAATATCTTGACTTCGATTAATCTGAAAAATTAAGATCAGGAAAAATTTCCTGGTCTTTTTTTGTTGTAGCTTCATAGTAAGAGGGAGCAAAAAGTGGAAACCAAAGAAAAAATTGCAAATAAGCAAGTAGAATATGAACAAACTAAGATTATCTATTTAATTTGTGAAAAAATTCCTTAAATTTACGGATTTTAGTTGAAATTTTCAGAAAATTTGGTAAAATAATATTTAATAAAATTTTGGAGGGGACACGTGACACAATATAAAAACTATGTAAATGGAGAGTGGAAAGTTTCTGAAAATGAAATTGCCATTTCATCTCCCATCAATAATGAGACTTTAGGAACTGTTCCTGCTATGACTCAGGCAGAGGTTGACTATGCTATGGCGAGCGCTCGTGCGGCTTTGCCAGCTTGGAGAGCTCTTTCAGCAGTTGAACGTGCAGCTTATTTGCATAAGGTTGCGGATATTTTGGAGCGTGATCAGGAGAAGATTGGTGAAATCCTTGCTAAAGAAGTTGCCAAGGGGATCAAAGCGGCAGTCGGAGAGGTAGTCCGGACAGCAGACTTGATTCGCTATGCGGCTGAAGAGGGGATTCGTATTCACGGTCAGGTTATGGAAGGCGGTGGCTTTGAAGCTGCCAGCAAGAAAAAACTGGCTGTGGTCCGCCGTGAGCCTGTAGGAGTTGTATTGGCTATTGCGCCATTCAACTATCCAGTTAATCTGTCAGCTTCTAAGATTGCTCCTGCCCTTATCGGCGGAAATGTCGTGATGTTTAAGCCACCTACTCAAGGTTCAATCTCTGGTTTGCTCTTGGCTCAGGCTTTTGCTGAGGCAGGTCTGCCTGCTGGTGTTTTCAATACCATCACTGGCCGCGGTTCAGAAATCGGGGACTACATCATTGAGCATAAGGAAGTAAACTACATTAACTTTACTGGCTCCACTCCAATCGGTGAACGCATTGGTAAGTTGGCTGGTATGCGTCCAATTATGCTTGAATTGGGTGGTAAAGATGCTGCAGTCGTGCTAGAAGATGCTGACTTGGAGCATGCAGCTAAGCAGATTGTTGGTGGGGCATATAGTTATTCCGGCCAGCGCTGTACGGCTATTAAACGTGTCATTGTTATGGAGAGCGTAGCAGATAAATTAGCGACGCTGCTTCAGGCAGAGGTAGAGAAACTGACGGTTGGTGATCCCTTTGATAATGCGGATATCACACCAGTCATTGATCATGCATCAGCAGATTTCATCTGGGGCTTGATTGAAGATGCTCAAGAAAAAGGAGCGTCAGCCCTGACAGAAATCAAACGTGAAGCAAATCTCATCTGGCCTGCCTTGTTTGACCATGTGACACTGGATATGAAAGTAGCTTGGGAAGAGCCATTTGGTCCTGTTCTTCCGATTATTCGTGTGACTTCCGTTGAAGAGGCTATCCAAATCTGTAACCAGTCAGAATTTGGTCTTCAATCTTCAGTCTTTACAAATGATTTCCCGAAAGCATTTGAAATTGCTGAAAAACTGGAAGTGGGTACTGTACATATCAATAATAAGACCCAACGCGGCCCAGATAACTTCCCATTCCTTGGTGTTAAGGGATCTGGAGCTGGAGTGCAAGGGATTCGTTACAGTATCGAAGCCATGACACAAGTGAAATCCATCGTGTTTGATGTGAAATAATGAGAAAGGCGGCTTTGTGCGGCCTTTTTTCTTACCTTGATGAACTTGTAAATCTAACAAAGTTATCGAACTATTTGAAAAGGAACCAACTATTTATATTTTTAAGTGCTTATTATTTTAAAATGTAAATTTACATATTGGTCTATATCTTTATGAAAATTTTCATCCTCTGCTTGTTTGGGATAGCTCCTATATTTAGCGAAAAAGGAATTAAAAGATATCGATAGGCACAAAATGCAGTGGTTTCTATCTTATTTATTACTAATTTCAGCTAATGTTCGGTTCTGGTAATTTTCCGTAAGGATATTTGAAATTTACTTGAAAAAGATATAAAAATAATGTAGAATAGTATTATAGAAAACGCTTACAAATAGAAAGGTGATCGCATGGATAAGAACGAAGCATTAAGAACCTTTACAACAGGTGAAAACTTTCATTTACAGCATTATCTAGGGGCGCATCAGGATGAAGTGGACGGCAAGTCTGGCTATTCTTTCCGCGTTTGGGCGCCTAATGCTCAGAGTGTCCATTTGATTGGAGATTTCACCAATTGGTATGAAGAGCAGATCCCTATGGTCCGAAATGAAGCGGGCGTTTGGGAAGTCTTCACAGAACTGCCTAAGGAAGGAGATATTTACAAGTACAATATCAAGCGCAGCAGTGGTCAGGAAATTTTGAAAATTGATCCGCTGGCTATCTATATGGAAGAGCGTCCGGGCACGGGAGCAGTTATTCGCACTATTCCTGAGAAGAAGTGGAAAGATGGTCTTTGGCTGGCACGCCGGAAGCGTTGGGGTTTCTTCTCTCGGCCAGTCAATATCTATGAAGTGCATGCCGGCTCGTGGAAACGCAATGAAGACGGCAGTCCTTATAGCTTTGCCCAGTTAAAAGAAGACTTGATTCCTTATCTGGTGGAGATGAACTACACACATGTGGAATTCATGCCGCTTATGGCTCATCCGCTGGGACTTAGCTGGGGCTATCAGCTTATGGGCTACTTCGCCTTTGAGCATACCTATGGAACACCAGAGGAATTTCAAGACTTCGTTGAAGAATGTCACTTGAACAATATCGGTGTCATTGTGGACTGGGTACCAGGTCACTTCACTATTAATGATGATGCTTTGGCCTACTATGATGGGACACCGACTTTCGAGTATCAGGATCACGACCGGGCTCATAACTATGGATGGGGAGCTCTCAACTTTGATTTGGGCAAGAATCAAGTTCAGTCTTTCTTGATTTCCAGTATTAAATTTTGGATTGATTTTTATCATCTGGATGGGATTCGGGTTGATGCGGTCAGCAATATGCTCTATCTGGACTATGACAGTGGTCCATGGCAGCCAAATAAAGATGGCGGCAATCGCAACTATGAAGGCTATTACTTCCTGCAGCGTCTCAATACGGTTATCAAATTAGCTCATCCTGATGTCATGATGATTGCAGAGGAAAGCTCCTCAGAAACCAAGATTACTGGTATGAGAGAGCTGGGTGGTCTTGGATTTGACTACAAGTGGAATATGGGCTGGATGAATGATATCCTTCGCTTCTACGAAGAAGATCCGATTTATCGTAAGTACGATTTTAATCTGGTGACCTTCAGCTTTATGTACGTTTTCTCTGAAAACTTCCTCCTGCCATTCTCGCATGATGAAGTGGTTCACGGCAAGAAGAGTCTTATGCACAAGATGTGGGGTGACCGTTACAATCAATTCGCAGGGCTCCGCAACTTGCTGACCTATCAGATCTGCCATCCGGGCAAGAAACTGCTCTTTATGGGCTCAGAATTTGGTCAGTTCCTAGAGTGGAAGTCAGAAGAGCAGCTAGAATGGTCTAATTTGGACGATCAGATGAACAAGAAAATGCAGGGCTTTACTGCTGCACTCAATGCCTTCTATAAAGACAATCGTCCGCTTTGGGAAATTGATCTGAGCTATGATGGTATCGAAATCATAGATGCGGATAACACTGATCAAAGTGTCCTCTCCTTTATCCGTAAGACGGAAAAAGGAGATATGTTAGTTTGTGTATTTAATATGGCGCCGGTAGAGCGGAAAAACTTTACCATTGGTGTTCCAGTGGAAGCCATTTATGAAGAAGTATGGAACACTGAATTAGAAGAATGGGGAGGTGTTTGGAAGGAACATAACGAAACAGTTCAGTCTCAAGAAGGACTTTGGAAAGATTATCCACAGACCTTGACCTTTACACTGCCAGCTCTTGGAGCCAGCATCTGGAAGATCAAGCGTCGGATTGCTCGCAAAAATGTTAAAAAAGATTCCACAAAGGAGTAATAGTCTATGAAGAATGAAATGCTAGCTTTGATTCTTGCCGGCGGGCAAGGAACTCGTCTTGGAAAGCTCACACAGAGTATCGCAAAACCAGCGGTACAGTTTGGCGGTCGCTATCGTATTATTGACTTCGCCTTGTCTAACTGTGCCAACTCCGGTATTCATAATGTCGGTGTCATTACTCAGTACCAACCACTAGCTCTGAACAGTCACATCGGAAATGGTTCTAGCTGGGGTCTCGATGGTATTAACTCAGGCGTGTCCATTCTTCAGCCTTATTCTGCGAGCGAAGGAAATCGTTGGTTTGAAGGTACCAGCCATGCGATTTATCAAAATATCGACTATATCGACAGCATCAATCCTGAATATGTCCTGATTTTGTCTGGGGACCATATCTACAAGATGGACTATGATGACATGCTTCAGTCTCACAAGGACAACAATGCCAGCTTGACAGTTGCCGTTCTGGATGTGCCTCTCAAAGAAGCCAACCGTTTCGGTATCATGAATACAGATGCTAATAATCGGATTGTTGAATTTGAAGAAAAACCAGAAAATCCTAAGTCCACCAAGGCTTCTATGGGGATTTATATCTTTGACTGGCAGCGCCTGCGCAATATGCTGGTAGCTGCTGAAAAGAGCAATGTGGATATGTCTGACTTTGGTAAGAATGTTATCCCTAACTACCTTGAATCTGGCGAAAGCGTTTATGCTTATGACTTTGCAGGCTATTGGAAAGACGTTGGTACAGTAGAGTCTCTCTGGGAAGCCAACATGGAATACATCAGCCCAGAAAATGCTCTGGATAGCCGCAATCGTCGCTGGAAAATTTATTCTCGCAACTTGATTTCTCCGCCAAACTTCATCAGTGAAAATTCCCATGTAGAAGATTCGCTGGTCGTTGATGGCTGTTTCGTTGACGGTACAGTAAAACACTCTATTCTTTCTACTGGTGCTCAGGTCAAAAAGGGCGCAGTCATTGAAGACTCTGTCATCATGAGTGGAGCTGTTATTGGCAAAGACGCTAAGATCAAGCGGGCCATTATCGGCGAAGGTGCTATCATCTCTGATGGTGTAGAGATTGATGGCACAGAGGAAGTATATGTTGTCGGATACAACGAGAAAGTGGGGGTACCAAAAGATGAAGATTGATAAATACTCAGCAATTTTAGGAAACACAGTCGGCTTCCATGATATGTCAACTTTGACAAATCATCGTCCAGTAGCCAGCTTGCCATTCGGTGGGAAATACCGTTTGATTGACTTCCCGCTTTCAAGTCTTGCCAATGCTGGTATCCGCAGTGTCTTTGGTATCTTCCAGCAGGACAATATTAGCTCTGTCTTTGACCATATTCGTTCTGGTCGTGAGTGGGGTCTGTCTACCTTGCTCAGCCACTATTACCTGGGAATCTACAATACTCGTGTAGAAAGTTCTACAGTCGGTGAGGAATACTATGACCAGCTTTTGACCTACCTCAAACGTTCTGGTTCCAACCAAACGGTTGCACTTAACTGCGATATCCTGGTTAATATTGACCTCAATCAAGTTTTCCATTTGCACAATACAACAGAGCAGCCGATTACAGTTGTCTACAAGAAATTGCATAAGGAAAATATTTCGGATGTGAACGCTGTTCTAGACATTGACGAGACGGACCATGTCAGAGGGCATAAACTCTTTGATGGTCGAGAAGATGTTGAGCTCTTCAATATGTCTACAGACATCTTTGTGGTAGATACTCCATGGCTGATTGAAAAACTGGAAGAAGAAGCTAAGAAAGAGCATCCGCAAAAACTGCGCTATGTCCTGCGCGATTTAGCAACTCAGGAAGGGGCATTTGCCTACGAATATACAGGCTATCTGGCGAATATCTATTCTGTAGAGACCTACTACCGATCCAACATCGATATGCTTGAAAGTAAGAAATTCTACTCTCTCTTTAGTCCTAACCAAAAGATTTACACCAAGGTTAAGAATGAGGAGCCAACTTACTATGCTGAGTCTTCAAAAGTAGCTCGCTCTCAATTTGCGTCAGGAAGTATTGTGGAAGGTGAAGTTATCAATTCTGTGATTTCGCGGAATACCAAGATTAAGACTGGAAGCAGTGTTAAATCCAGTGTTCTCTTCCCTCGAGTGAAAGTTGGAGAAAATGCAACTGTTGAGTACGCGATTGTGGACAAGGGTGTTGAAATTGCCGAAGGAGTGGTGATTCGAGGAACAGCAGAAGACCCAATCGTAGTTAAGAAGGGCCAAAAAGTTACAGAGGACATGATTCGATGAAGATTTTATTTGCAGCAGCAGAAGGAGCCCCATTTTCTAAGACAGGTGGTTTGGGAGACGTTATCGGCGCTCTCCCCAAATCACTGGTCAAGGCTGGCCATGAAGTTGGTGTTATTCTGCCTTACTATGACATGACCCATGCCAAATTTGGCGACCAAGTGGAAGACCTTTTCTACTTTGAAGTCAGCGTTGGCTGGCGCCGCCAGTACGTTGGGGTCAAGCGACTGGTCTTGAACGGTGTGTCCTTCTATTTTATTGACAATCAGCATTATTTCTTCCGCGGCCATGTTTACGGGGATTTTGATGATGGTGAGCGCTTTGCTTACTTCCAGTTAGCAGCCGTAGAGCTGATGGAGCGGATTGATTTTATTCCGGATGTTTTGCATGTTCACGATTATCATACAGCTATGATTCCTTTCTTGGTTAAGGAAAAATACCATTGGATTCAAGCCTATCAGAATATCAAGACTGTCTTAACCATCCATAATCTGGAGTTCCAAGGTCAATTTCCTGACAGTATGCTTTGGGAACTTTTTGGAGTGGGCTATGAGCGCTATGCAGACGGAACCCTGCGTTGGAATGACTGTCTCAACTGGATGAAAGCTGGTATTCTCTATGCGGACCGAGTGACGACTGTATCACCAAGCTATGCAGGTGAAATCCGTACACCAGAATTTGGCTGTAATTTGGATCAAATCCTGCGGATGGAGTCCGGTAAGCTGGTTGGAATTGTCAACGGTATTGATACAGATATCTATAATCCAGAAACGGATCCGCTATTAGCTCATCACTTTGACAAATCTGACTTATCTGGTAAACTAGAAAATAAGCGGGCTTTGCAAGAGAGAGTTGGTCTGCCTGTGCGTGATGATGTGCCGGTTGTTGGGATTGTTTCCCGCCTGACGCGTCAGAAAGGCTTTGACTTGGTAGTGGAAGAGCTGCACAATCTCCTGCAGGAAGATGTGCAGATTATCCTCTTGGGAACAGGCGATCCAGCTTTTGAGCAGGCTTTCGCTTGGTTTGGCCATGCCTATCCTGATAAGCTTTCAGCCAACATCCTCTTTGATGTGACCTTGGCTCAGGAGATTTATGCTGCCAGCGATATTTTCCTCATGCCAAGCCGCTTCGAGCCTTGTGGCCTGTCACAAATGATGGCTATGCGCTACGGAACCTTGCCTTTGGTGCATGAAGTGGGCGGTCTGCGTGATACCGTAGAGCCTTACAATGCCTATACAGGACAGGGAACTGGCTTTAGCTTTAATAACTTTTCTGGCTACTGGCTGACTTGGACCTTCAAGGAAGCATTGAGGCTTTATGCCGATGACAAGGAAGCTTGGAAATCTCTGCAAGAGCAGGCGATGGAGAGAGACTTCTCTTGGGATACAGCCAGCAAGGCTTACAGTGATTTATATCAATCACTGCTGTAAAATTTACTTTGGAATCAGTATAAGAAAATCCTCTCTTGTCCATGGGACAAGGGAGGATTTCCGTGAGAATTACATTTTTATATATTATCATACTGTTTTGGAACCCTGTTTTCAGCTTGTGGCTGAAGCGAGTGTTTCCTATCTTGATTGAAAAAAGTATTCCTGCGTTTAAAAACTGTTTCCTGCTTTTAAGAAAGGGAGATAACCACCCACCATGGAACTGACAAAAGAACGTTTTATTCGAGATTTTAAGGATATTCTACATGAAAGACAGCTGATTAAAGTTGCTGATGCGACTTCAGTGGAGCTTTTTCAGGCTTTAGCAAGCACTGTCCGCAAGTATATCACGCCCCTGTGGCTGGAGCGCCGTAATCAGTTGATTGAGCAACAGCAAAAGACAGCTTATTACTTTTCTATCGAGTTTCTTCCAGGACGCATGCTGGAAACCAATCTGCTCAACTTAGGTATCCTCGATACGGTCAAGGAAGGCTTTGCTGAGTTGGGCGTTGACTTTGAGGATGTTAAGAATGCTGAGTATGACATGGCGCTGGGGAATGGCGGTCTGGGCCGTTTGGCGGCTGCCTTCATGGACTCGCTGGCAACAACTGGCTATCCAGGATTTGGAAATGGGATTCGCTATCGCTATGGACTCTTTAAGCAAAGAATCGTAGATGGCTATCAGGTAGAAATTCCTGATGCTTGGTTTGGCAGTCTGGGCAATGTCTGGGAGACGCGCAAGGACCATGATATTGTTGATGTTAAAATCTTCGGAAATGTTTCCCTCCACGCCAATGAAAAGGGCCGGATTGTGCCTCTTTATGAGAATTCCAAAATCTTTCGGGCCGTTCCTTACGATGTGCCGCAGATTGGCTTTGGCAATGACAATGTCAACAATCTCCGGCTTTGGGATGTTGAAATTCCAGAGGAGCATGAACTGGACTACCCGACCATTGAAGCTCGTCGCCGGGTGCAAGATATCACTGCTATTCTCTATCCAGACGACTCTAGCTACGAAGGAAAAGAGCTGCGCTTGATCCAGGAATACTTCATGACCAGTGCAGGTCTGCAGACCATTATCAAATCCTACCTCAAGCAAGGTCGTCCGCTCAAGGATATTCATGAGAAGGTCTCTGTCCATATCAACGATACCCACCCAGCTGTCGCACCAGCTGAATTTATGCGTCTCTTGATGGATGAGTATGATTTGGAATGGGCAGATGCTTGGAATGCTACAGTTAAAACCATGAGCTATACTAACCATACCATCTTGTCAGAAGCCTTGGAAAAATGGGATGCAGAACTCTTTAAGAATGTCCTGCCGCGGGTTTATCAGATTATCCTAGAAATCGACAACCGCTATGTAGCTGAAATGGCTGGGCGTGGCCTTGATCCGCAAGTCATCGAAAACACTCGGATTGTCAAAGATAATCAAATCCACATGGCCCACTTGGCTATCATTGGCGGTCATTCAATCAATGGTGTTGCCAAACTCCACACCGAACTGCTCAAAGAAGATACTTTGCGTGATTTCTATAGCATTTACCCAGAGAAGTTTAATAACAAGACCAACGGGATTATCCAGCGCCGCTGGCTGCAAATTGCGGATGAGCCTCTGTCAGCTGAGATTGATAAGCTGATTGGTAAGGGCTGGAGAAGTGATATCCATGAGCTGCGTAAGCTTTTGGAATTCAAGGATGATCAGCAAGTGCTGGGTGATTTCTATCGGGTTAAGCAAGAAGCTAAGGCTCGTCTAGCTGACTTTATCAAGGAATCAACCGGAGTGGAAGTCTCTACAGAAGCCATCTTTGATGTCCAGGTGAAACGCCTCCACGCTTATAAGCGTCAGTTGCTAAACCTGCTTCATATCATCAAGCTTTACTGGGACCTCAAGGACAATCCTGATAAGGATATGGTGCCACGTGTCTTTATTTTCGGTGCCAAGGCTGCTCCAGGCTACCACTTTGCCAAGTCGGTTATCAAGCTGATTAATGAAGTAGCCAATCTGGTCAACAAGGATGAAAGCCTGCAAGGAAAACTCAAGGTTGTCTTCTTGGAAAACTACCGCGTCAGCCTGGCTGAGCTCATCATTCCAGCTGCGGATGTATCAGAGCAGATTTCTCTGGCTTCCAAGGAAGCTTCTGGTACTTCCAACATGAAGTTCATGATGACAGGTGCCATTACCTTGGCTACTCTGGACGGAGCCAATATCGAAATCAAGGACGAGGTTGGTGACGACAACATTGTCATCTTCGGGATGGACAAGGACCAAGTTTACGAGCACTATGCCCTCCATGATTACTACTCACGCGGTGTCTATGAGAGCAATCCAGATATTCGCCGGGTGGTCGACACCTTTGTCAATGGCACCATTCCAAACGTCCGTGAAGAAGGCTCTGAAATCTACGAAGCCCTCATCACCCATAATGACGAATACTTCCTCTTGGAAGACTTCCATGCTTATGTGGAAGCTCAAGAGAAGATTGATGCTCTCTATCGTGACAAGGGAAAATGGGCCCGCATGAGCTTGATCAACATCGCTACATCCAACAAGTTTACCTCAGATGATACAATTGAGCAATATGCCAAGGAAATTTGGAGCTTGGAGAAATAATACTCTTCAGAAAACATGAACAGTAAGAGATTGGGGCCTGGGTCTCAGTCTCTTTTGCTATCCATCTACCATCTTGTTGAGAAATATGCTATAGTAGAGAAAGTATGAGAGTCCAACTTTTAGAAAAGCAGGGTAAGCAAGCATGAAAGACTACACAATTTTTTATCAACAATTAACAACTCCTTTTCGCAGTCGCCCTCAGTGGCTGAAAGGGCTGGTTTACTTCAATAGGGGAATGACACTGTTCATACCTATTGTTTATGCTCTCGTTCTAATCAGTGCCTTTCTGACGGAAGGCTGGAAAGGGTTGCTTACTTTTTTCTTCTTACCAGCCATTGGATTTGGCCTCTTGTCAGCTATTCGTAAACGGCTGAATCAAGCACGCCCTTACGAAAAATGGCCAATTCAGCCCTTGTTGGCCAAGGATACATCAGGCAAGTCCATGCCCAGCCGCCATGTCTTTTCGGCGACAGTGATTTCCATGTGCTTGCTCTACTTTTTCTGGCTGCCGGGGCTCATCTTCCTCTTGCTTTCGGCAGGGCTGGCCGCAGTGCGTGTGATTGGCGGAGTGCACTATCCAAAGGATGTGCTGGTCGGCTATCTTTGCGGCATTTTCTGGGGAGCTTTACTCTTTTTATTATAAAGGACCTGTTTTCGGTATAGAGTAGACAAAGAACCTCCAGCTATATTATAATAGAAGCAACAACAACCGTTTCGACACCAAGGATTATTCCTTGCAGGATTAAAAAAATATTTAAGGAGAATGCGATGTCAGAACCATTATTTCTACAGTCTGTGATGCAGGAGAAGATTTGGGGTGGGACCAAGCTGCGCGATGTCTTTGGCTATGAAATTCCCAGCGACTATGTAGGGGAGTACTGGGCTATCTCGGCTCATCCCAATGGTGTGTCAACCGTCAAGAACGGACGATTTGCCGGCCAGAAGTTAGATGCGCTCTATGCCGAGCACCGTGAACTTTTTGGCAATCGTTCGGAACCTGTCTTTCCGCTTTTGACTAAGATTTTAGATGCCAATGACTGGCTCAGCGTTCAGGTCCATCCTGATGATGCTTATGGACTAGAGCATGAAGGGGAGCTTGGTAAGACTGAATGCTGGTATGTCATAGCTGCAGATGAAGGAGCAGAGATTATTTATGGCCACAATGCCAAGAGCAAGGAAGAGCTGCGCCAGCAGATTGAGAGCAAGGACTGGGACCGTCTCCTGACTAAAATTCCAGTAAAAGCTGGCGATTTCTTCTATGTACCAAGTGGCACCATGCATGCCATTGGATCAGGTATTCTGATTTTGGAGACCCAGCAGTCCAGTGACACAACCTATCGTGTCTATGACTTTGATCGTAAGGACGATGCTGGCAATCTTCGCGAGCTGCATTTGGAGCAGTCTATTGATGTTTTGACTATCGGTGAGCCAGCCAATAGCCGTCCTGTTACCATTCAGGCAGATAGTTTGACTTCTACTCTTTTGGTGGCCAATGACTTCTTTGCTGTTTACAAGTGGGATATTGCCGGTTCAGTCAATTTTAAAAAGACAGCAGACTATAGCTTGGTCAGTGTCTTGGAAGGTATCGGTGAGCTAGAAGTTGATGGAGCTGTTTACCCGCTCGAAAAAGGGGACCATTTCATCCTGCCAAGCGACATCACAGAATGGACCTTGTCTGGAGATTTGCAGCTGATTGTCAGCCATCCATAACTATAGAAAAATCAAGAGCAAATAATCGCTTTGCTCTTTTTTCTTTTAAAAATATAGGAAATAAGTAAAATTCTAGACAGTTTCTTCTTATTTATATAGCAGAATAGTTTGTATGTTGATAATTATTCAATTGATTTTGGTAAAAAATTTTATATAACAAAAGAAAAAAACAAAAAACGCTTACAAGTGTGTAAAAGATTGACTATTCGATATTTTAGGAGTAAACTAAGGAAGTAATTAAAAAATATTAAGGAGAAGTCATCATGAATTTAACATATTTAGGACTTTGTTTTGCCTGCTTTGGCGTATCAATTGCTGAAGGTTTGATTATGAGTAATTTATTTAAGGCAGCGTCTCGTCAGCCAGAAATGATTGGTCAATTGAGAAGCCTCCTAATCTTGGGAATTGCCTTTGTCGAAGGTACTTTCTTTGTAACGCTGGCTATGGCCTTTGTTATCAAATAAGAAAGAATTCTCTTTAGAAAAGGGGGTGTCATCTGTTGGAAGAAAGTATCAATCCAACTATCAATGTCGGTCCTGTGACCTTTGATTTGACCCTGCTGGCCATGACTCTGCTGACGGTGTTTGTAACTTTTGGACTTGTTTATTGGGCAAGTCGAAAGATGACGATTAAGCCGTCAAGAAAGCAGAATGCTTTGGAATATATCTATGATTTTGTCATTGATTTTACCAAGGGAAACGTTGGCGAGCATTATATGAAGAATTACTCGCTTTTTCTATTCTCCCTCTTTCTTTTCGTGGCTGTGGCGAATAACTTGGGATTGATGGCTAAGGTTCAGACAACCAATGGCTTTAATCTCTGGACATCGCCGACAGCCAATCTCGCTTTTGACCTGGGCTTCTCTCTTTTGGTGACGATTTTCTGTCATGTTGAAGGAGTTCGACGTCAAGGGATAAAAGGATATCTAAAAGGTTTTGTGACTCCGGGTATCATGACACCCATGAATATCTTGGAAGAATTTACCAATTTTGCTTCTCTAGCCTTGCGGATTTATGGAAACATTTTTGCAGGTGAAGTATTGGCTGGTTTGCTCTTGACTTGGGCACATCAAGCGGCGTATTGGTATCCGATTGCCTTTATTATGAACATGGTTTGGACTGGTTTTTCCATCTTTATTTCCTGTATCCAAGCCTATGTTTTTACCATGCTAACATCTATGTATCTTGGTAAAAAAATTAATGGTGAGGTAGAATAAAAAGAAAGGATAGATAAAATGAATATAACCGTAGGTGAAATTATTGGCAACTTTATCTTTATTGCCGGCTCCTTTCTTCTTTTAGTATTTCTCATTAAGAAGTTTGCTTGGGGCAATATTATCGGGATTTTAGATCAGCGTGCTCAAAAGATTTCAGACGATATTGACGGTGCGGAATCGGCCCGTAAGAAAGCTGAAGACTTGGCGCAAAAGCGCGAGGAAGCTCTGGCAGGTAGTCGGGTCGAAGCAGTTTCTATCGTTGAGACTGCTAAGGAGACAGCTGAAAAGAACAAGGCTGGAATCCTAGCTGATGCAGCAGAAGAAGCAGGACGTCTGAAGGCTAAAGCCAATCAGGAAATTGCCCAAAATAAGGCAGAGACTATGAGCAGCATCAAAGGAGAAGTGGCTGACTTGACAGTGACTCTGGCTAGTAAGATTTTGAGTCAGGAGCTGGATAAGGAAGCTCAGAGCGAGCTCATTGATCGCTATATCAAACAGTTAGGAGATGCCTGATGGATAAGAAGCAATATGCAATCATTGAGAAATATGCTTTGCCTTTTGTTCAGACGGTCTTTGAAAAAGGTCAGCAAGAAGATGTTTTTGAAAAACTGAGTCAGATTAAGGCTGTTTTCGAGGAGACCGGCCTTGCTGACTTTTTGTCACATATCGGCATCAGTGACCGCGAGAAAGAAGAGAGTCTGCGGCTCTTTCAAAACTCAGGTTCGCAGCTGCTTGATAATTTGATTGAAATTGTCATTCTCAATCATCGTGAGGACCTCTTTTATGAGATTGTGCTGGAGAGTCAGCACCAGCTTGAAAAGATCAGCAATGAGTTTGAGGTGACGCTGCGCTCTGTTCAGCCTTTGACAGCCAGTCAGAAGGAGAAGATTCGGCCGATTATTGAGCAGAAGATGGGTCTAAAAGTCCGCTCGCTCAAGGAAGAATTGGACAGCAGCTTAATTGGCGGCTTTGTCATTTCTGCCAATAACAAAATAATTGATGCAAGCATAAAACGTCAATTGCAAGTCGTAAAAGAAAAATTGAAATAGAAAGTGGTGTGAATTTTGGCGATTAACGCACAAGAAATCAGCGCTTTAATTAAGCAACAAATTGAAAATTTCCAGCCAAATTTTGACGTCACAGAAACAGGGGTCGTCACTTATATTGGTGATGGAATCGCGCGCGCTCATGGACTGGATAAGGCTATGAGCGGAGAGCTCTTAATCTTTGAAAATGGCTCTTATGGTATGGCGCAAAATTTAGAGTCAACCGATGTTGGGATTATCATCTTGGGAGACTTTACAGACATTCGTGAGGGAGATACCATTCGTCGGACTGGTAAAATCATGGAAGTTCCTGTAGGAGAGGCCTTGATTGGGCGGGTTGTTGATCCGCTGGGTCGTCCTGTTGATGGACTTGGTGACATTGTCACGGATAAGACACGTCCAGTTGAAACGCCAGCTCCAGGTGTCATGCAGCGTAAGTCAGTATCTGAGCCTTTACAGACAGGTCTCAAGGCTATTGATGCCTTGGTTCCGATTGGCCGCGGCCAGCGGGAGCTGATTATCGGAGACCGTCAGACTGGGAAGACGACCATTGCCGTTGATGCCATCCTGAACCAAAAAGGTCAGGATATGATTTGTATCTATGTGGCCATTGGTCAGAAAGAATCTACAGTCCGTACGCAGGTAGAAACGCTCCGTCAGTATGGTGCTTTGGACTATACGATTGTCGTGACAGCCTCTGCTTCACAGCCGTCGCCCTTGCTTTTCCTAGCGCCTTATGCTGGTGTAGCGATGGCAGAAGAGTTCATGTATAATGGCAAGCATGTTTTGATTGTCTATGATGACTTGTCTAAGCAGGCTGTAGCCTACCGTGAACTGTCCCTCTTGCTCCGTCGTCCGCCAGGCCGTGAGGCCTTTCCAGGAGATGTTTTCTATCTGCATAGCCGTCTCTTGGAGCGTTCGGCCAAGGTTTCTGATGAGTTGGGCGGAGGTTCGATTACAGCTCTGCCATTTATTGAAACGCAGGCAGGAGACATTTCGGCCTATATCGCGACCAACGTGATTTCAATCACTGACGGACAAATTTTCCTCAGCGACAGCCTGTTCAATGCTGGGGTACGTCCAGCCATTGATGCGGGTTCTTCTGTATCACGGGTTGGGGGCTCAGCTCAAATCAAGGCTATGAAGAAAGTAGCTGGAACCCTGCGTATCGACCTGGCTTCTTATCGTGAGCTGGAGGCCTTTACTAAGTTTGGTAGTGATTTGGATGCAGCAACGCAGGCCAAGCTCAATCGTGGCCGCAGGACTGTAGAAGTCTTGAAGCAGCCGATTCATGAGCCGCTGCCAGTTGAAAAGCAGGTGGTGATTCTCTATGCTTTGACCCATGGTTTCTTAGACAGTGTGCCGGTAGATGATATTTTGCGCTTTGAGTCAGAATTATTTGCCTATTTTGATGCACATCAAGAAAGCATTTATGAAACCATTCGGACAACGAAAGACCTTCCAAGTGAGGAAGTCTTGGATGCTGCCATTACTGAGTTTATTGACCAGTCTAGCTTCAAATAAGAATAGAGGTGTCAGATGGCAGTTTCATTAAATGATATTAAAAATAAAATTGCATCCACGAAAAACACCAGTCAAATCACCAATGCCATGCAGATGGTTTCTGCTGCTAAGCTGGGAAAGTCTGAGGAAGCAGCTAAGAACTTTCAGGTCTATGCCCAGAAAGTGCGTAAGTTAGTTACGGATATGCTGCATGGCCACGAGGCAGAAAATGCGCGTCATCACTCGATGCTAATCAGTCGGCCAGTCAAGAAATCAGCTTATATTGTCATTACTTCTGACCGCGGGCTGGTAGGTGGCTATAATGCGACCATTCTCAAGGCTTTGATGGAGCTGAAAGCTGAGTACCATCCGACAGGAGAGGACTTTGAAGTCATCTGTATCGGAAGTGTCGGTGCTGATTTCTTCCGAGCTCGGGGCATTCAGCCAGTTTATGAACTGCGTGGTCTAGCCGACCAGCCTAGCTTTGATGAGGTTCGTAAAATCATTAGCAAGACCATTGAGATGTATCAGAATGAGCTCTTTGATGAGCTCTATGTCTGCTATAACCACCATGTCAACAGTCTGACCAGTCAGATGCGGGTGGAGCAGATGCTGCCAATTATTGACTTGGACCCCAATGAAGCTGATGAAGATTATACGCTGAATCTGGAACTGGAGTCCAGTCGGGATTCTATCCTGGACCAACTGCTGCCCCAGTTTGCAGAGAGCATGATTTACGGTGCCATTATTGATGCCAAAACGGCTGAGAATGCTGCCGGCATGACTGCTATGCAGACAGCGACAGACAATGCTAAAAAGGTCATCAGTGATTTGACTATTCAGTACAACCGCGCTCGGCAGGCTGCCATTACGCAGGAAATTACTGAAATCGTGGCGGGTGCAAGTGCGCTTGAATAAGGCCACAAATGAATTAGAAATTAAACGAGGGAAAAAACATGAGCTCAGGCAAAATTGCTCAGGTTATCGGGCCGGTCGTAGACGTTGCGTTTGCTGCTGGAGACAAACTACCTGAGATAAATAATGCACTTGTAGTCTATAAAAATGATGAGAAAAAATCAAAAATCGTCCTTGAAGTAGCTCTTGAGCTTGGTGACGGTGTGGTGCGGACCATTGCCATGGAGTCGACCGATGGTTTGACACGTGGTTTGGAGGTCTTGGATACTGGTCGTCCGATTTCTGTGCCGGTCGGCAAGGAAACTCTGGGCCGAGTGTTCAATGTCCTAGGAGACACTATTGACTTGGATGCGCCTTTTGCAGAGGATGCAGAGCGCCAGCCGATTCATAAGAAGGCGCCGACCTTTGATGAACTATCGACTTCATCAGAAATCCTGGAAACAGGAATCAAGGTTATCGACCTGCTAGCTCCTTATCTGAAAGGTGGAAAGGTTGGACTCTTTGGCGGTGCCGGAGTAGGGAAAACAGTCTTGATTCAGGAATTGATTCACAACATTGCCCAAGAGCACGGTGGGATTTCTGTCTTCACAGGTGTTGGTGAACGGACGCGTGAAGGGAATGACCTCTACTGGGAAATGAAAGAGTCTGGCGTTATCGAAAAGACGGCTATGGTCTTTGGTCAGATGAATGAACCGCCAGGAGCTCGGATGCGGGTTGCCCTTACCGGACTGACTATTGCGGAATATTTCCGTGATGTGGAAGGTCAGGACGTGCTGCTCTTTATTGACAACATCTTCCGCTTTACGCAGGCTGGTTCTGAGGTATCTGCCCTTTTGGGCCGCATGCCATCAGCCGTTGGTTACCAACCAACACTTGCTACAGAAATGGGACAACTTCAAGAGCGTATCACATCAACCAAGAAAGGTTCCGTTACTTCAATCCAGGCTATCTATGTGCCAGCGGATGACTATACTGACCCAGCGCCAGCGACAGCTTTTGCTCACTTGGACTCTACGACCAACCTAGAACGGAAATTGGTTCAGCTGGGGATTTATCCAGCCGTGGATCCCTTGGCTTCCAGCTCTCGTGCCCTTTCTCCTGAGATTGTCGGAGAAGAGCACTATGCAGTGGCTGCAGAGGTTAAGCGGGTCTTGCAACGTTATCATGAATTGCAGGATATCATTGCTATCCTTGGTATGGATGAGTTGTCTGACGATGAGAAGACTCTGGTAGCGCGTGCGCGGCGGATCCAGTTCTTCCTGTCACAGAACTTCAATGTGGCGGAGCAATTTACCGGCCAGCCAGGCTCTTATGTACCAGTAGCAGAAACGGTTCGTGGTTTCAAAGAAATCCTTGAAGGTAAGCACGATAAGCTGCCGGAAGATGCCTTCCGTGGTGTGGGCTCCATCGAGGATGTATTGGCCAAGGCTGAGAAAATGGGATTCTAAGAGGTGAATGATGGCTCAAATGACAGTACAAATCGTGACACCGGATGGTCTTATTTATGATCACCATGCTGCATTTGTTTCCGTAAAGACCATTGATGGTGAGCTGGGGATTTTGCCCCGCCACATCAATACCATCGCTGTTTTAGAAGTGGATCAGGTTAAGGTGCGCCGGGTTGATGATGACAAGCATATCGACTGGATTGCGGTCAACGGCGGAATCATTGAAATTGCAGACAATGTCATTACCATTGTGGCGGACTCAGCTGAGCGTGAACGAGATATTGATATCAGTCGAGCTGAGAGAGCTAAGCTCCGAGCTGAGCAAGAAATCGAAGAAGCCCATGATAAGCATTTGATTGACCAAGAACGCCGGGCTAAGATTGCCCTGCAGCGGGCAATCAACCGGATCAATGTCGGAACAAGAATCTAAGAAGCTATTCTTCTCTGGAGATAGAAGTCATCCTTCATCTGACGAGATTTGGTTTCATGAATACAAACTGAACACGCAAAACTGGGGCAGGAATGTCTCAGTTTTTTTTCCAAAGAAAAAGGGCAGGACTGTTTAGTTCGTCTCTTACTCGGGTCTTGTGGTATAATAAAAGTTATGGTAGAAGTTGTTTTTAAATTATGCAGTCATTTGCTCTTTATTTTCTTTGTCTTTCATCTGCTGTCAACGGTTGTTGAGTGGGAGAGATTTTTCAAGGTTAATGCCGATAATGCGGTGAAGATTCGCTTTTTGATTCTCTTGTTTAGCATTGCCTTGGGCTATTTAGTCAGCCTTTTCTTCATTGGTATTTACGATATGAGTCGGGCGATTTTTAATGGTACTTTATAAGGTCATATTTTTGATTTTATGGTATGATAGTATGGATGATTTTAAAAATTTAGAGTAAGGAATCGGTATGGAAAAAATTATTATTCAAGGTGGAGATAATCGTTTAGTCGGAAAGGTCAAGATTGAAGGAGCAAAAAATGCGGTGCTGCCTCTTTTAGCAGCGACAGTATTGGCCAGCGAGGGCAAGTCTGTTTTGAAAAATGTTCCGGTCTTGTCTGATGTCTTTACCATGAACAATGTGGTCCGCGGTTTAAACACTCAGGTGGATTTTAATCAGGAAGAAAATACAGTTGTTGTGGATGCCACCCAGCCCTTGTCTGAGGAGGCACCTTACAAATACGTCAGTAAAATGCGGGCGTCTATCGTTGTTTTGGGGCCAGTCCTGGCTCGTAATGGTCATGCTAAGGTTTCTATGCCGGGCGGCTGCACGATTGGCAGTCGGCCTATTGACTTGCACCTAAAAGGTCTTGAAGCCATGGGAGCTCAGATTACCCAGACAGCGGGTTACATAGAAGCGAAGGCAGAGCGGCTCAAGGGGGCACACATTTACATGGACTTTCCCAGTGTGGGAGCAACGCAAAACATCATGATGGCCGCAACGCTGGCTCAAGGTACAACAGTGATTGAAAATGCTGCTCGGGAGCCTGAAATCGTTGACCTAGCCCTCTTTTTGAATGAAATGGGAGCCAAGGTCAGAGGAGCAGGTACCGAAACTTTGACTATTGTCGGAGTGGATCAGCTGCGGGGTGCCAAGCATAATGTGGTTCAAGACCGTATCGAAGCAGGAACTTTTATGGTTGCTGCAGCTATGACCAGCGGTGACCTGCTGATTGAGGATGCCATTTGGGAGCACAATCGTCCCCTGCTTTCCAAAATGCAGGAAATGGGAGTGGAAGTGACAGAGGAAGATGAAGGGATTCGGATTCGTTCTGATGTTTCGAAGCTGAGACCGGTTTCGGTCAAGACTCTTCCTTATCCGGGCTTCCCTACCGACATGCAGGCTCAGTTTACAGCGCTGATGGCTATGGCCAAGGGCGAGTCTACGATGATTGAGACTGTCTTTGAGAACCGCTTCCAGCATCTAGAGGAAATGCGTCGGATGGGGCTGCACTCTGATATCATGCGTGACACAGCTCGCATCTGGGGTGGCGGCAGTCTTCAGGGAGCTGAAGTCATGTCAACAGACCTCCGAGCTAGTGCGACTTTGATTCTGATGGGCTTGATTGCCGAAGGCGAGACCAAGGTCAGCAAGCTGGTACACTTAGACCGAGGCTACTATAAATTCCATGAGAAATTGGCAGCCTTGGGAGCCAAAGTGAAGCGTGTAAAGGAAGAAGACGATGAGTGAAAATCTTAAATATTTAGGCCGGCAGATTGGCCTTGTTTTACTGGTTCTTTTGGTAGCTGTGATTCTCTTTTTCGTGGCTCTGATGATTGGCTATAATGTTATCGGAAACGGTAAGGGCTCTATCTGGTCACCAGAAACCTGGCAAGAATTGATCGGGAAGTTTACTGGAAACTAGCTCCTAGTCGAAAAGACTGGCTGAAATGAATCCAGTTTGCTAAGTTGAAAGAAAAAAGATGAAAAGAAAGACTAGTCAGAAAAGGAATTCTAAGAGCCTGCAAGGCTGGGCTGGGCTGACTCTGGCTTTGATTTTAGCTCTGGCTGGCTATTTCTGGGGACAGGAAGGTCAGCAGCCACTTCAGAGTCCAAATTCAGAAATCAGGGTTGGGCAAGTCCAAGATCAGGGCACCCCTAGCCAGGAATTGGCTGAGAGCGTTCTGACGGATGCTGTCCGAGCTCAGCTCAAAGGCAGCATTGAATGGAATGGAGCTGGTGCCTTTATTGTGAATGGAAATAAGACAGACTTGGATGCGGGGATTTCTAGCAAACCCTACGCTGACAATAAGACCAAGCTTGTACAAGGGCAACCACTTCCGACAGTGGCGAATGCCTTTTTATCCAAGTCTACCCGCCAGTACAAAAAACGGGAAGAAACTGGAAATGCCAACACTTCATGGGTACCGGCAGGCTGGCATCAACTCAAGAACCTCCCTGGTGAGTACAATCATGCTGTGGACAGAGGACATCTCTTGGCCTATTCGCTGATTGGTGGTTTGAAGGGCTTTGATGCTTCTACTAGCAATCCTGCCAATATTGCTGTGCAGACAGCTTGGTCCAACCAAGCCAATGAAGCGGATTCGACAGGGCAGAATTACTATGAGACAAAGATCCGTAAGGCCCTTGATAAGAACAAGCGAGTGCGCTACCGGGTAACCTTGATTTATGCCACGGAGACTGATTTAGTACCGGTTGGGTCACATTTAGAGGCCAAATCTAGCGATGGTAGTTTGGAATTTAATGTCTTTATTCCGAATGTGCAAAAAGGGATTCGCCTGGACTATAATAGTGGCAGGGTCAGTCAGGAGACGGGTTCTTAATTTTATACTCAAAAATGGATTTGCAAAGAGTATTCAACAGTATGAAAAGAAATGGTTGCAGATTTGTAGTCATTTTCTTTTATACTAATAGATAAGAAGAAGGCGAATTTTTCAGCCTTCTTTAAGAAAGCGGTGATAAAATCAACGTTCTCTTACAATCTAGTAAAGGAGGTTGCGATGGGACTTATTTTTAAAAGCATCCGATTCCTCATGCGTCTGATTGGGCGCGTGGTTTGGGGACTTGCCTGGTCCTTTGTCCTGAGCTTTATGGTTATTGTCGGAATTTTCTATTTTACCACTTCGACAAAATCGGGTACAGAGGGACTGACGCAGGCTGTTCAGACAGTTGTTGGCAGAGTAGATCAATTTTTAAATCACCAAGGTATTTCCACAGGGCTTCACAGCAGTGAGGAGACGCAGACGGATCAGCTGACAGATGAGCATGCAACAACAGGGGCTCGTTGGGATCAGCCAAGCGCCACGATTTATATCGATACAAATAATGAAACCTTCCGTTCAGCCTATAAGGAGGCTATTGATTCTTGGAATCAAACAGGTGCCTTCACCTTTCAAATCATCAATGACAAAGACAAGGCGGACATTGTCGCGACGGAGATGAACGATGGCAACATCAGTGCAGCTGGTGAAGCTGAGTCGCAGACCAACCTCCTAACCAAGCGGTTTACCCATGTCACGGTTCGCCTTAACAGTTACTACCTGCTGGACAGTCGCTATGCTTATTCTCATGAGCGGATTGTCAATACAGCAGCGCACGAATTGGGCCATGCTATCGGATTAGACCATAATGAGGAGGAATCAGTGATGCAGTCAGCAGGCTCATTTTACAGTATCCAGCCGACAGATATCCAGGCTGTAAAAGACTTGTATCAATCGTAAGCCTATGTTAAAATCTGTTTTTTACTTGATTCGACACTTTCCAGAGCAAGTTTTTCTCTTTGTTTTTAACTCAGGAATCTTTGTCTGGCTATGGAAAAGTGGCAATGAGATTGCCAACCAGCTAGGAGTGACAGCGGCTTGGGAAAATCATGTTCCGGCGCCCATTCAGGTCTTCTTCGGTCAGAATGTTGAGGCAGTTCAGGGCTTTTTTCACAATTCCGCCTTTATGTGGCTAGTCGGATCCATGATTATCCTTCTGGCTATTCGTATAATCAAGGGAATGATTAAATTTGTTGTCTTTGTAGTTCTGATTCTGCTGGGAATTTATCTGATTTTGCAGAATCAATCTATTCTCAATAGTTTTATGTAAGGCAGTCAGCTATGGCTGTCTTTTTTCTTTTGGGGGAGCTGAGTTCGCTTTCTCTTGAATTCTGATAGCTGTGCTTCTGGAAATTTGCTATAATGGTCTTATGATTATTTTACAAGCAAGCAAGATTGAGCGCTCTTTTGCAGGGGAGCTTCTTTTTGACAATATTAACCTGCAGGTGGATGAGGGTGACCGGATTGCCCTCGTCGGTAAAAATGGAGCTGGGAAGTCAACCCTTCTCAAGATTTTGGTGGGCGAGGAAGAGCCTACTTCTGGTCAGATCAATAAAAAACGAGACCTGTCTCTGTCCTATCTGGCTCAGGACAGCCGCTTTGAGTCGAAGAATACTATCTACGACGAGATGCTGCTGGTCTTTGATAGCCTGCGTCAGCAAGAGAAGCGCTTGCGGCAGATGGAGTTGCAAATGGGAGAATTGTCAGGGGAAGACCTGACTGCTCTCATGACCCAGTATGACCAGCTGTCAGAGGATTTTCGCCAGAAAGGTGGTTTTACCTACGAGGCTGATATTCGAGCGATTTTGAATGGCTTCAAGTTTGACCAGTCCATGTGGCAGATGAAGATTTCTGAGTTGTCGGGCGGGCAGAATACCCGTCTGGCGCTGGCTAAGATGCTTTTGGAAAAGCCAGAGCTGCTGGTCTTGGACGAGCCGACCAACCACTTGGATATTGAGACCATTGCCTGGCTGGAGACTTACTTGATTAACTACAGCGGTGCCCTGATCATCGTCAGCCATGACCGCTATTTCCTAGATAAGGTTGCGACTATCACGCTGGATTTGACCAAGCATTCCTTGGATCGCTATGTGGGCAATTACTCTAGCTTTGTGGTCCAAAAGGAGCAAAAGTTAGCCACTGAAGCCAAGAACTATGAAAAGCAACAGAAAGAAATCGCTGCGCTGGAGGACTTTGTCAATCGCAATTTAGTCCGGGCTTCCACAACCAAGCGGGCTCAGTCCCGCCGTAAGCAGCTGGAAAAGATGGAGCGTTTGGACAGGCCGGAGACCGCCAGTCGATCGGCTAATATGACCTTCAAATCGGATAAGGTTTCGGGCAATGTTGTTCTGACCTTGGAAGATGCAGCTATTGGCTATGGTGAGGAAGTGCTGTCGGAGCCGATTAACCTTGATATTCGCAAGTTTAATGCGGTAGCTATTGTCGGACCAAATGGGATTGGAAAGACGACTCTGATTAAATCACTAATCGGGCAAGTACCCTTCATCAGAGGCAAGGAACAGCTTGGGGCTAATGTGGAAGTGGGCTACTATGACCAGACCCAGAGTAAACTGACTGCCAGCAATACGGTACTTGATGAGCTATGGAATGACTTCAAGCTGACACCAGAGGTCGAGATTCGCAATCGCTTAGGCGCTTTCCTCTTCTCGGGAGACGATGTCAAGAAGTCTGTCGGCATGTTATCGGGTGGAGAGCGGGCGCGGCTGCTTCTAGCCAAGCTGTCTATGGAAAACAACAACTTTCTCATCCTAGACGAGCCGACCAACCACCTGGACATTGACAGCAAGGAAGTGCTGGAAAATGCCCTGATTGACTTTGACGGCACCCTGCTCTTTGTTAGCCACGACCGTTACTTTATCAATCGCGTAGCCACTCAGATTATCGAGCTCTCTGAGACAGGCTCTACCCTTTATCTGGGTGATTATGACTATTATCTGGAGAAAAAGGCAGAGCAGGAAGCCTTGCGTGAGGAGACGGAGCAAGCCAGTCCTGACAAGTCAGCACCTGCCAATGACTATCAGCTTCAAAAGGAAAACCAGAAAGAACAGCGCCGGCTGGCCCGCCGCCTAGAGCAATTGGAAGCGCAAATCGAGGACTTGGACAGTCAGATCAGTCAGCTTCAGGAAGCCATGGAGGCCACTAATGACGCCACCGAACTCATGGAGAGCCAGCAGCAAATTGACCAGCTGACCGCCGCCCAAGAAGAAGCTATGCTAGAGTGGGAAGAACTGGCGGAGAAGGTGTAGGAGGATCCAATCGAACCTGTGCAAGAATGCCTAGTTTCCGTTGGAAATGAGCTTCTTAGAGCTTACAGGAAAAATTAAATTGATATTCAATGTGGTTCAGTTATCGTATTACTAAAGATTTTGATGACTGAATCGTTTTATTTAAGAAAAATAGGAGAAAATGATGGATTTTGTAATAATTTTTATTGTCTTAATGCTAGCAATTTTTGCTTTCGTAGGTTGGATAGTTTATTGGGCGATTAGTCATTCCGCCAAAAAGAATAAAGTATACCAAGCCTTCGCTTCCGAGCACGGCTATCAATTTGACAAAGCACAAGGTAACGATTATTACAGAGATTACTCTAAGCAAAAAACAAGTAATGACCTGACACTGAAACTTTTTCAGAATCCTTATGTAGCAAAATACGCTAATTTTAGTCATTATCCATTTGGTCGTGGAAATCTAGTAAAAGTTGCCTATGTAATTTCAGGTAACTACAATGGTTCTCATTTTCGGGCTTTCACCTATCATTTTGAGGGGAATGCAATTGAGAATTCTGGTCCCGGTGGTGTTTTCAGCATTGTTATGATTCAGTGCCCCGATGAACCTAAAGGTCAGCTTTCAGAGCAAATGTTTTATGAAAATGGAATGCTCTGTGAATACCTTCGAGAAAATTTGAATGTAGAAGACCTTCATGATAGAATTGAGAAATTGGCTTATATTGCAAACGCAAAATGAGTCTTCCTGGTTTTCAATCCAGAGATTTGGTAATAGGAAGTATATAGTTAAGTAGAAAGAGGCTAGAATGTTTTTTATAAGACGTCGTATGTTTTTTAATCAATATGGCGATAAAGCTATTTATTTTGATTGTAAGACCCACGAACTTTTAGAGGCACCAAAGAGTAAACTATTAGATACAGAGAAATCAAGCAGGATGAATCGGCATATACCTCTTTTAGTTGTCCTATTTTTGTCTAGTGGAGGAGGCCTAATTTCTTTCTTTAGATTGTTCTTACATGGAACATATACCATGACAACTTTTTGGAGTGTTATTCTTATTTGGATAGCAGAGTTTGCCTTTATTACTATCCTCGTAGAACGCGCCTTGTACCGAAATGTCAATAGAGCAGAAGTCACCTCTCAAACGGTTTGTCGGGTGATTATGGAAAAGTCAGACGAAGCCAAGGAAGTGGAGGCAGAGATGGAGATGAGTGAAAAAGATAGCCGCAATGCTACACGCTTGATAAGAGGTTTAATTTTTCTAGTACCCTTGGTTGGATTCTTCTATGCCTATGATTTTATTTTTAATTATCAAGACTTGTTAGGTAATCCTATTGGAGGAGAAATATTTAAAATTATTGCAACTGGACTTTTATTAGGTATTTCTTTCGTATTATATAATCAGAACAATCTTCCCAAGAGTTTTGATATATTGGATTTATTCCGTGCTGGAAAACTTAATGTGATATGTAGAGCTGACGACGATCCTGATGTCTATCTAGAAGTTAGTGTCGGATCGGATGGAGCTATCGTGACAAAAGAGCTACATGATTATAAAGCTGGGGCTTAGCTGATTTGAAATTGAATAAAGGTCAGTGAAGCAGTAGAGATTATAAAGTTTAGTAATAGAACTTCAATAAGTAATTAGAAAGAGGTTAGAATGTTTTTTCTTAGACGTCGTCGAGTATTTATTGGCGAGTGTGATGGTCAGGCGGTCTATTATGACCAGCAGACTGGAGAGGCTTTAGCAGCTCCCAAAAGTTTCCTGCTCAATACGGAAGGTGCTTATAAGACCAATGCTTACATTCCTGAAATGGTTATTTTTCTAATGGCTGGTGGACCTGGTCTCTATGGCTTCCTTTCAGCCTTGGATATTGGTGTCTATAACTGGACTAGTTTGAGCTATGTGTTACTATTGTGGCTGGCTGAGTTTCTATTGTTTACCGCAATTCTTGAGCGAGGACTTTATAAAAATGTGCGCAAGGCTCAGCCGACAACAGAGAAGGTGTTTTATTATGCAGTGTCACATAATTTGATGGTGAGGGATGAACATTTTGATCCAGCTGAGGCATCTGCTACAATCTATCGAATAACTCGTTACATTATACTTGCCTTTGCTATCTATTTTTTGTACGTTTTTTACGACTGTACTCAAAAATTTGGACAACCGATCGAACGAGGCTATGATTTTTGGGGAGCAGGTTTAATGTTCTTCATGCTTTTTTTGGTGTACAACCAAAACAATCCGGTTCGCTTTGTGAAGATTATGAAGCTATACAGCCAAGGGAAAGTGCGTTTTAGGGAAGAAGGAGAAAACAAATAAAATTTTACATTTGGGTTCGGTAGTAACCCTTAAAAACGGCGATGATACAGAAGTGATGATTGTTTCACAGGCTAGTGTAATCGAAGTGGAAGATGGACGAGGAGGGACTAAGAGTGTCTATTTTGACTGCGGTTCAGTAGTTATTCCGAATGGGAGGCAAACACCAGATAATTTGTTCTTTTTCAATAGAGAAAATGTTAAAGGATATAGAAATGAAGACGAAGAGGCTTTTGAAGAGCATTACGAAACTTGGATGAAGTCAACAGATGTTCTAAAAGGTTCTATTTAATATGGTATGAGAAGAATCGCTTGAGTCAAAGCGATTTTTTATTTATCGGCCTCCAGATTCATGGTATAATTAAGAGCAGATGGCTTTGTTTTTCTATACCGCATAGGGAAGGTAGATTGAAAGAGGTTTATGAACAAAAGACAGCCTTGTTTAATTCAAAAACCTCCATCAATGCTTAGCTTGAGACAGCTAAGACCTCTTTTATAAATTTGATACATTTAGAAAGCCTCAAAGGAGAGGTGAAGGAAGCAATTAATGCAAAAATCACCAATCACCAAGTACCGCTATTGACAAATTTTTCGAATGTCTTAGCGGTTCTCTTAGCTCAGCACGAGAAAAGTATTAAGCAATTTCAATCAGAGGATAAGCATGTATAAAGAACGATATCACGGACCTTTAATTACTAATGGGGTTAGTTTAGGCTATATTAAGATTCTACCTTGGATTACACTGGCAATCTCTTTTATGGCATTTTTTGGGACGACTTTTATAGACCATGTTGGCATCTATAAGATCCTGTTCATAATTTGTATGTCCATTAGTGGTGTTGCAATTCCAATCTCTTTCTTTAATAATTTTATTCTAAAATTTAAAAGTTTCATCTATCTATTTGTTTCCATAACTGTTTTAGTTTTACTTGTTGACGTCAATTTTATAGGCTTGGTCATGCTAGTTGGTAATGGTGGGATATATTCAGGCTTGGCACTTGTTTATAATCTTTTAGCCTTTTGTATTTTTCTATTTTCATGCACTCTCTACTCTTGGTATTACCTTCCTAAAAATCAGGGGAAAATCTGGGCTTTCAACCGGTGGGAGACATATGGCGGCAAAGAAAAAGGTAGAAAGCAAGAACGGCTGTTCAACTTTGGAGTTGCTTTTGTAGCTGCCATGCTAGCACTAGCAATTCTTACTGGTTACAGTGAGAATGTTTTTGGTGTTTTCATTGGAATTTTGATGAACTTAACTTTCCCAGCTGTTATGATAGATGCTTTATATGCAGCAATCTATATAAGGACACATCCTGACTATGAATAGGTAAGGCACTAGGATTTGAGTGAAAAAAATGAAGAAAAGATCTATTTTTAATGCTAGTTTTGAAGAGAGTTTAAATCTGGAAGATGATGGGTTTCGAAAGTTGCAGCAAGAGCAGCATGATAAAACGTCTAACTATTTTAAAAAAGGAGGAGCATCTCTTTGGTTTCGAATTAGAAGTTTTATTTTAGGTTTAATTTTTCCTGTTGGATTTAACTTTATGTTGCTTGTTGTATCTATGGAATTTCATGAGAGTGAGACCCTGACTCTTCCGATATCTAAGCACGAGTCATTAACTGTAAATGTTTTTTTGATTTTACTTCTTATTTGGCTGTTCTTAGTCATTCTTGGAAAATTTACTAAACGAACTTATCTTTTACCATATCGTTATCAGCTTCATGTTTTTACATTTATGCTTTGGTTTTTATTGGAAATTGATTTAATCGTTTTTGACATTCTATTAGCAAATTTAGCATTTTGGGAAATTATTGCTATATATGGAGTAATAATGATCTTCACTTACATGATGTTTAGTATGGAGTTAACAGGATTAAGAAAGCTTATGTATGATGAGGATAGACAAGTGACTTTTCGTAATAAGATTGCTAAAATTATTTCTATTTACGGCATGGGGATTTTAGGGATTGGTATTATTATAAAATATATTTTCGGAAGCTTTACTGTAGATATTTCAAATTCCATGAAAGCATTTGGTTTTTTACTTCTATGGGTCTTTGCTAATATTGTGGTGATTGCAATAATTGTTTTTATAGGTTTACCATATTTTCTCCAAGCCTATTACAAATGGAAATATTCCGAAGAATATCGAGAATGGGAAGGTAAGTCCGTAGAGGAATGGTATGGGAAGAGGTACTTGAAAAAGCACCCTGAACTATTACAAAAGAAGATTGGAAATCAAAGTTATGACTAAAAAATCTATTTTTAAGGCTAGTTTTGAAGAGAGTTTGAATCTGGAAGATGATGGGTTTTTACAGTATCAGAAAAAAGATTATTATAATAAACTTGGGAAAGCTTTTAAGAAGGGGAAACCCTCCTTTTGGTTTAGCGTTCAAACCCTAATTTTTAGTTTATTGTTTCCGATAGGTGTAAATTTCATGTTATTTGTTTTTGCGATGTCCTTACATGATTCTGATCCTAAGGATTTAAGATTGCCTATTTCTCAACATCCTATACTAACAGTTGAAGTCTATTTAATTTGTTTATTAATTTGGCTGTTAATGGTATTAATGGGCAAATTCTTTAAACGGACTTATATTCTTCCTTATCGTTATCGCTTTCATATCATGACTTTTATGATATGGTTTATGTTAGAATTTAATTTGCTGGCAATCACTATATCTTTACCGGTATTATCAATATGGGGTATCTTGGCACTTTTTGGGTTTCTAGTATTGTTGACTTATTTAATGTTAAGCAGTGAAATTAGAAGTTTAAAAAAACGAATTTACGGGAATATTCAATCTCTTACTCTGCAGGATAAAATTGCCAATATGATATCTGTTTATGGAATGGGAATTTTGGGAATTGGTGTTATTATTAATTTTATTTTGAAAAGTTTTTCTATAAAATTTTCAACTTCTATAGAAGGCATGGGGCTATTCTTGACATGGATTATTTTGAATATCGTCCTAATTGCCATACTCATTTTTATGGAATTTCCTTTCTTTTTAGAAGCATTCTACAAATGGAAATATCCAGAAGAATACCGAGAATGGGAAGGCAAGTCCGTAGAGGAATGGTATGGGAAGAGGTACTTGAAAAAGCACCCTGAACTACTACAAAAGAAGATTGGTAATCAAACTTATGGATAAAAAATCTATTTTTAATGCTAGTTTTGAAGAGAGTTTAAATCTGGAAGATGATGGGTTTTTACAGTATCAGAAAAAAGATGTCTATAGCAAATTAGAAAAGTATTATAAAAAAGGCTACCCTTCTATAGGATTAAAAATTCAGAGTGTTATTCTGGCGTTGATATTTCCAATAAGTTTAAATTTCATGCTTTTAGTAATTTCTATTTATCTACATGATTCCAACCCAAAAGATTTAGCTGTTTCTATATCTAAAACTCCCTTATTGTCAGCTGAAATATATGTTTTATTCCTGTTTGTATGGTTACTCATTATCTTAGTTGGAAAGTTCATTAAAAGAAATTATTTATTACCCTATCGTTATCATTTCCATGTCATCACATTTCTAATTTGGCTTAGTCTTGAATTTAATCTGTTAGCTATTGATATATCATTACCAACTTTATCTATTTGGATGGTTGTTGCAATTTTTGTTTTTATTTCTATATTAGCCTATTTTATGTTTAGACTTGAAATTGAAAGTCTAAAAAAACTGATGTATGGTAATGGAAGTGGCTCTTCTCTTCGAAATAAAATTGTCAATAAGATAGCGATTTATGGAATGAGCTTTTTGGTAATTGGAGTAATTATAAACTTTATAATAAAGGGTTTTTCCATAAAATTTTCAACTTCGTTGGAAGGCTTAGGTCCTTTGATAACATGGATTATCCTAAATATTGCTGTGATTGCTATGCTAATTTACATCGAATTTCCTAGTTATTTACAAGCTTTCTACAAATGGAAATACCCCGAAGAATACCGTGAGTGGGAAGGCAAGTCTGTAGAGGAATGGTATGGAAAAAAATATTTAAAAAAACACAAGGATTTATTAAAAAACAGATGAAAAGAACGATTGGTATGGGTGGTAGGAATAAGTAGACAGGATTCTTAGAAGAATTTGCCTTTTCCGATTTTCAGCCGATAAGATTTTGACGAAAAGAGCTTCGTCTGAAAATAAAATCCGAACAAGGGGCAGTGAAGGTAGTTTTGAAAGAAGTAAGTAGGGAAGCGAAACAGCAATTAAAGGAATTGAAGTGGTAAACAAATGGAAGATTTAGGCAAAGTTTTTCGTGATTTTCGTTTAAATGGACGTTATTCATTGAAGGAAGCGGCGGGTCAGGTTTGCTCGACTTCTCAGCTGTCTCGTTTTGAGCTGGGTGAGTCGGACATGACCCTCTCGAAATTTTTAGATCTCTTGGATAATATTCATGTGACCCTTGAAAATTTTATGGACAAGGCTCGGAATTTCCAGCAGCATGAGCATGTGGCCATGATGGGTAAGATTATCCCTCTTTACTACTCAAATGACATCAAGGGATTTCAGGACTTGCAAGCGGAGCAGTTGGAAAAGGCCCAAGCTAGTAACACGCCTCTTTACTATGAGCTGAATTGGATTTTGATGCAGGGCTTGATTTGTCAGCGGGACAGTCAGTTTCGCATGAGGCAAGAGGATTTAGATAAGGTGGCTGATTATCTTTTCCAAGTGGAAGACTGGACTATGTATGAGCTGATTCTCTTTGGCAATCTCTATAGCTTTTATGATGTGGACTACGTCTACCGTCTGGGCAAGGAAGTTATGGAGCGGGAGGGCTACTACAAAGAAATCGGTCGCCATAAGAGACTAGTCTTGATTCTAGCTCTCAATTGTTACCAGCATTGTTTGGAAAGTCGTTCTTTTGATAAGGCTAGTTATTTTGAGGCTTACGTAGAGAAAATCATTGGCAAAGGCATCAAACTCTATGAACGCAATGTGTTCCTCTATCTCAAGGGTTTTGCGGCTTATCAGAAGGAGCAGAAGAAGCAGGGCATCAAGCAAATGCAGGAAGCCATGCATATCTTTGAAGTGCTGGAATTACCTGAGCAAGTCGCCTATTATCAAGAGCATTTCGAAAAGTTTGTAAAAGCATAATTTCCCAAATATGGGAAAAATAAAGAACCTCCTTTCATTCCTGATACAATAGTTTCAGAAATGAAAGGAGGTATTTTTATGAATCGACAGGCAGCACAGCTGATTACACGGGCTGCTATTAATAAAATTGGGAATATGCTTTACGATTATGGGAATAGCATCTGGCTTGCTTCTTTGGGAGCTCTGGGACAGACGGTCTTGGGCATTTACCAGATATCGGAGCTAGTCACTTCCATCTTATTCAATCCTTTTGGGGGAGCCATTACGGACCGCTTTTCCAGGCGTAAGGTTTTGATGGTAACAGATTTGATTTGTGCTGGTCTTTGTCTGCTGATTTCTTTTATATCTAATGACCAGCTCATGATTGGAGCACTGATTTTTGCCAATGTGGTTCAGGCTATAGCCTTTGCTTTTTCTAGGCCAGCTAATAAGTCTTATATTACCGAAATTGTGGACAAGGAAGACATCGTGGCCTACAATTCTCATCTGGAACTGGCCTTGCAGGTTATCAGTGTTTCAGCTCCAGTTTTGTCTTTTATCGTGATGCAGTATGCAAATCTTCGCGTGACTCTTCAGCTGGATGCGCTGAGCTTCTTTCTGGCTTTTGCCCTGGTTTATTTTCTGCCTAATCATGAGCCAAGCAAGCAAAAGTCGCCCATCAATCTTGGAAATATCCTGAGAGATATCAAGGAAGGTTTAGTTTATATCCGTCAGCAAAAAGAAATTTTCTTTCTGCTCTTGGTAGCTTCTGCAGTCAACTTTTTCTTTGCGGCTTTTAATTATCTATTGCCTTTTACCAATCAGCTCTACGGCAAGACCGGCTCTTATGCAACTATTTTGAGTTTGGGAGCTGTAGGCTCAATCGTTGGAGCTATTCTATCTAGCAAGGTTAAGGCCAGTATGGAAAATCTTCTTGTAGCTCTGCTATTGACTGGTGTTGGAGTCCTGGTCATGGGGATCTCTGCCTTGCTACCGGTTCATCCATATTTCTCCTATTCTGGTAATCTAATCTGCGAGCTTTTTATGACTGTTTTCAATATTCATTTCTTCAGCCAGGTTCAGACCAAGGTGGACAAGGAGTACCTAGGACGAGTTTTTTCGACTATCTATACGCTGGCAATTCTTTTCATGCCTCCTGCGACTTTTCTGATGACTCTTCTGCCGAGTGTCCGGACCCTTTCCTTTCTTCTGATTGGTTTCGGAGTGATGGGATTAGCTTTGATTTCCTACCTTTATCAAAAGAAAATAGAAAAAAACTAGGCTGGATTTTCAACCTAGTTTTCTGTATGGGAATTTTTAAGTGCTTCTTTGGTTTTCTTAAGCTCTTTTTTCAGTGAGAAATTTTTCAACATGCTGATGAGAAAGGTCGTAACAGAGCCTAGGAGCACTGAGACCAAAATCAATATGATTATGGGAAGTTTGAAGCTAAATAGGATAAAGCTAACATTGACACTCTGCATATTTGCCAAGGAAATACTGGCAACCAATAGAATGGTAATTAAAAGCAGAATATAATGCAATTTTTCTTTCATAGTGATTCTCCTGTTTATCTATTCAAACTCAGCCTTGCTTTTGATATCTCCGTATTCTTCTGGGATTTCTTGGGCAAGGATATCTTCATAAGCAGCCAGTTTAATATCTGAGCCATACTTATTTTTCAGAGCGGTAGTCACCAGACGGTAGGCCAAGTTTGCATTGCGGGACAAGATGGGACCATGGAAGTAGGAGCCAAAGACATTCTTATAGTGGACGCCTTCATTGCCGTCTTCTTGGTTGTTACCATTTCCATAGACGACTTTGCCCAGAGGTTTTTCGTCGTCAGAGAGGAAAGTCCGTCCTTGGTGATTTTCAAAGCCGTAGTAGGTTTCATCGAATTCATCATTATGAATCTTAATGTCACCGATATAGCGGTTTTTGGTCTGGTTGAGGGTGTAGTGGCCCATGATGCCCAGGCCTTCGATTCGACGGCCAGAAGCTTCGATATAGTATTGGCCTAAGAGTTGGAAGCCACCGCAGATAGCTAGCACAACGCCATTTTCATTGATAAAGCTTTCCAAAGCTTCTTTTTTAGCTGGCAAGTCACGAGCCACGATCGTTTGCTCGTAGTCTTGACCTCCGCCAAAGAAGACGATGTCGTAGTTGTCCTTGTCAAAGTCATCTTCTAGAGAGACGATATCGACTTCAACCCTAGCGCATAGCTTTTCAGCCACATACTTGAGCATGAGAACATTGCCGTTATCGCCGTAGGTATTCATGAGATTACCATAGAGGTGGGCAATCTTTACATCGTAACGGTAATCCTGGTTTTCAGGAGAAGTGAGGGATCTGTAAACCATTAGTTCATCTCCTTTCTGACCACTTGTCGATCTGCCAGTAGCTCGCGGAATTCCAGCATAGCAGTATAAGTTGCTAAGATATAGGCATGCTTGGTTTCTTGCTGCTCAATGGCCTTAAATACTGCTTCTAAATCTTTGACTTCAGTAATCTGATCTGCTGGATAGCCGGTTACCCGCAGTCGACGAGCAATCTCAGAGTGGCGCACACCACCTGCAATGACATGAGGAAGCTCCATCTCTAGAATCTTCTCAAAGTCAGCATCCCAGATCCAGCTGGTATCAATTCCGTCCGCATAGTTGGCGTTGAGCAGGACGGACAAACTAAAGTCAAAGGGTGCAAGTCCAATCATATCTAAAGCTTGGGTCGCCCCAACAGGATTTTTAATCAAGACTAAGGTACATTCCTTATCGCTGATTTTGAAAGTTTCCTGACGGCCAAAGACAGCTCGGCTCTTGTCAAAGCCAGCCTTGATAGTAGCCGGCTCAACACCAAAGAATTGAGCTACTGACACTGCTGCTAGAGCGTTATAGATATTGTAGAGACCGCCGATATTGATTTGATAGTCTTGTCCATCAATGGTAAAGGCAGAGCGGTTATGCTCAAGTGTTTTGAGAGCGGTCAGGCTGTAGTCAAGCTTAGGACGCTTGAAGCCACAGTCCTCACAGATATAAGCTCCCAGATTGGCATAGGTGTTGAGCTCATACTTGAGGATATGCTCGCACTTAGGACAGAGGATGCCCTCAGTATTGTAGTGAGCGAGCTGAGCCTGGCCTTTCTCGGTATCAAATCCATAGTAGCGAACAGGATTCTTCAGGCTTACTGAGTTAAAGAGGGGGCTGTCGCCATTCATCAGTACAGTCGCTTCAGGCACTTTAGCTGCAGCATCCAGAATCATCTGGTAGGTTGTGTAGATCTCCCCATAGCGGTCCATCTGGTCTCGGAATATATTGGTAAAGACGAAGAGGCTAGGCTTGATATAATCACAAATCCGAGATAGGCTGGCTTCGTCTATCTCCAGCACAGCGATATTCTTGCCAGATTTGCCTTTCTTAGCGGTTAGGAAGGTTGTGGTAATCCCCGTAATCATATTGGCACCGCTGGGATTGGTCACTACTTCTCCGAAGGCCTCCTTGAGAATGCCTACTGTCAGAGCTGTAGTCAGAGTTTTACCATTGGTTCCGGTAACAACCACGACCTCATAGTTCTTCGCTAGATTTTGTAAAATGTTTTTGTCAAATGTCAGGGCAACTTTCCCCGGCAGGGTCGATCCACGTCCCATTTTGCTGAGAACAAAGTGGGAGGACTTGCCTGCCAAGAGGCCCAATGCTGTATTTATCTTCATAAGAAATATTTTATCATAAAAAAGTAAAGAAGGTTACAGAAAAATATTGACAAACGTGATATAATGGGTTGGTAAGTCTTTAAGCATTAAGACCCACTGTAAAATAAAAAGAGAGAAGTTAATTGAGTGAACTCTAATTACAAGATAAAATCAGGCTGATACTGGATTTAATAAGTTCGATTTGTTGCTACAGCTGTTTGATTTTGTTTGTAGAGGAGTAGGAAGTCTAAGTATGAATTTTCAACAACTAACCAATCTCCAATATTGGGCCAGTTTGTTTTCTGACCCTTGGAGGATTGTAATTAATATTATTGACGTCGTTATCGTCGCATGGATTCTATATTATCTGATCAAGGCCATCGCTGGTACGAAGATTATGATTCTGGTCCGCGGGGTGCTCTTCTTTATCTTGGCACAGTTTTTTGCCAATATCATCGGCTTGACCACCATTTCTTGGCTGATTAATCAGGTCATCACTTATGGGGTCATTGCGGCTGTGGTGATTTTCTCGCCTGAGATTCGGGCAGGATTGGAAAAGCTGGGCCGAGCAACGGATATTTTTTCTACGACGCCCATCAGTAACGAAGAAAAAATGGTTCAGGCCTTTGTCAAGTCTGTTGCCTATATGAGTCCGCGGAAAATCGGGGCTTTGGTGGCCATTCAGGGAACCCGCACCTTGCAGGAGTACATTGCAACAGGGATCACTTTGGATGCAGATGTGTCCGGAGAGCTGCTAATCAATATTTTCATCCCCAATACGCCATTGCACGATGGAGCTGTCATTATAAAAAACAATAAGATTGCGGCTTCCTGTGCCTACCTGCCTCTGACAGAAAGCAGCGGCATCTCTAAGGAGTTTGGAACCCGGCACCGCGCAGCTATTGGCCTGTCTGAAGTATCTGATGCGTTTACTTTTGTCGTTTCAGAAGAAACAGGTGGGATTTCCACTACGCACAATGGAATTTTCAAGCATGATCTGACTTTGGATGAGTTTGAGATAGAGCTGAGAAAGGTCTTCTTATCAGAGCAGGAAAAGCCAGCAGGTTTGAAAAAACGCTTCATGGGAGGATGGAAGAAATGAAAAAACGTAAAAAAATTCTTTATATCATCTCTTCGTTTTTCTTTGCCCTAGTGCTTTTTGTCTATGCAACCTCTAGCAGTTATCAAAACAATACTGGAGTTCGACAGGTCACATCTGAAACTTATACCAATACGGTTTCCAATGTGCCAATTGATATCAAATATGACAGCGAGAATTACTTTATCAGCGGCTTCACTTCTGAAGTTTCCGTCGCCCTGACAGGCTCCAACCGGGTCAATCTAGCCAGTGAAATGCAGGAAAGTACTCGGAAGTTTCGAGTTGTAGCTGATCTTTCTAAGGCTACAGAGGGAACAGTAGAAATTCCGCTAAAGGTTGAAAACCTGCCAAGCGGTCTGACTGCTACAGTCACTCCCCAGAAGATTTCTGTTAAGATTGGTAAAAAAGCCAGCAAGAAGGTTGAAGTCCGCTATCTCATCACAGACAGCCAGGTGGCTGAAAATGTGTCTATCAGTGGTGTGACCTTGGAAAATAAGGAAGCTACAGTAACTAGTGACGAGGAGACCCTGTCTAAGATTGAATATGTCGTGGCTATTCTCCCGACCAATGTCATTATCACTGGCAACTACAGCGGGACAGCGCCGCTGCAGGCTGTTGATGGACAGGGAAATGTCATGCCAAGCGTGGTGACACCATTTGAAACGACTATGCGTGTCAACACTAAAACAGCAGACAACTCAGGCTCGTCCTCCTCTAACAGTAGCTCAAATACGAGCTCATCAAATAAAAACTAAATAAAATTTTGAAAATAAACTTGGATTAAAGCGGTCTGCCTCGCTTGTAGCCTAAATCTTTACATCCAAGTCTTATGAAAGGAAACTATTTATAATGGGTAAATACTTTGGAACCGATGGTGTTCGCGGAGAAGCAAATGTGGAATTAACGCCGGAATTGGCCTTTAAACTCGGCCGCTTTGGTGGTTATGTTCTGAGCCAGCACGAAAGTGAAGTTCCCCGGGTCTTTGTTGGCCGTGATACTCGAATTTCAGGAGAAATGCTGGAAAGCGCCTTGGTTGCAGGACTTTTGTCCGTTGGGATTCATGTTTATAAGCTAGGTGTCATTGCAACGCCTGGTGTGGCTTATCTGGTCAAGTCAGAGAAGGCCAGCGCGGGAGTCATGATTTCTGCTAGCCACAATCCAGCTTTGGATAATGGTATCAAATTCTTTGGTGGTGACGGCTATAAGCTGGATGACGAGCGTGAATTGGAAATCGAAGCTTTGCTGGACGCAGCAGAAGATACCTTGCCACGTCCAAGCGCCGAAGGTTTAGGTGACTTGGTTGACTATCCAGAAGGGTTGCGCAAGTACCAACAATACTTGGTTTCAACTGGTTTGGAACTAGAAGGAATGCATGTGGCCTTAGATACGGCTAACGGTGCGGCTTCTACCAGCGCCCGTCAGATTTTTGCGGATCTCGGCGCACAGTTGACGATTATTGGAGAAAATCCAGACGGCCTCAATATCAATCTGAATGTTGGATCTACGCATCCAGAAGCTTTGCAGGAAGTTGTTCGTGAGTCTGGTGCAGCGATTGGTCTGGCCTTTGATGGAGATAGCGACCGCCTCATTGCCGTGGATGAAAATGGTGAGCTGGTAGACGGTGACAAGATTATGTACATCATCGGTAAGTACCTGTCTGAGAAAGGCGAGCTGGCGCAGAATACCATTGTTACGACTGTCATGTCCAACCTAGGCTTCCATAAGGCTTTGGATCGCGAAGGTATTCAAAAGGCTGTGACAGCAGTTGGTGACCGCTATGTAGTAGAGGAAATGCGCAAGAATGGTTATAATCTTGGTGGCGAGCAGTCTGGACATGTTATCATCATGGACTACAATACGACAGGTGACGGTCAGCTTTCAGCTGTGCAATTGACCAAGGTCATGCAGGAAACAGGTAAGAAGCTATCTGAATTGGCTGCTGAAGTAACTATCTATCCGCAGAAACTAGTCAATATCCGTGTGGAAAACAGCATGAAGGATAAGGCGATGGAAGTTCCAGCTATTAAGACGGTCATTGAGAAAATGGAAGCTGAAATGGCTGGCAATGGCCGGATTTTGGTTCGTCCGAGCGGAACAGAGCCTCTGCTGAGGGTCATGGCTGAAGCACCAACTGACGAAGAAGTAAATTATTATGTAGATACCATTGCTAATGTTGTTCGAGATGAAATTGGAATTGAGTAATAAAACGTAAAGAAACTGAGACACAACGTCTTGGTTTTTTTACATTGTTATGAATTTTTAAACACTACGAATAAAAATGTTGATAAATTGCAATACTCTTGGTATAATAAGCTACGAAAGGAGAAAAAGATGAAAAATAAAAATACAATTATTTTTAAAATTCTTATCTTATTAACAGCTATTGTTACAGGTTTAGGTTTTGCTGCTCGAACTCACGCTTCTGAAGTAACTGAATACAGTCAGCAAACCAGCATTACTAAGGATGGTGAGCCATTAACAAGTGACTCAACTGTTAAGACTAATGAAACCTTGTCTGTAACAACCAACTTCACATTTCCTGCGGCTCAAACGATCGCTGAAGGGGATACCCTGACTTTTAAACTTCCGGAAGAATTAAGTCTGATTACTGCCTTAAACTTCGATGTCTATGATGTTGTTAATCATACGGGAGAGTTAGTCGGTACAGCTCAAACTGACCCAGCGACTCAGTCAGTTACAGTGACTTTCAGTAACTACTTTACAAACTATACTCAAAAGAAAGAGCTATCTTTGGGCTTTAATGTTCGCATCAATAACGAAAAAGTCAAAGAAACAGGTCCTGTTTCCTTCAAATTTGGCCAGACAGACTTTTCTTTCCAATACCAGAAAGAAGAAGGAACTGCTGGTGAGTATGAAATGAAATATGGCTACCAGGACAGCACTGATCCGAGTATTGTTAAATGGCGCATTATCCTGAATGCAAGACAGGACATGCTTCGCAACATGGTAATTTCAGACAACTTTGGTGATGGTCTGACACTGGTACCGGGTACTCTACGTGCAGTTCGTTATGCTCCTGTTGCAGGTGGTATTCGCAATGAAGCTCATATCCTGACTCTGCCAGTAGTTGATAACTTTACTAACAAGGCAGTTCTAACTCAAAACGCTAATGGCGATGCTAACGGTTTTACCATTAACTTTGGCGATAACTACAACTGGCCAATGTACATCGAGTACTCTACTCGTGTACCAGAAGGTACTAAAGTGGGGGATGTGGTTAACAACACCCTGTCTTGGACAGCAAAAGGCTTCCCAGAGCGTACTATTACTAAGTCAGTCCGCTTGGAAGAGGGCTCTGGTAAAGGAAGCGCTGTGCTAGCAAAAGATGTGAAGATTCAGGCACAGAAAAAACTTGTCAATAAAGTGTTAGAGAAGGGTCAATTTACCTTTGGTCTCTTTGACGAAAACGGTGTTTTACTTCAAACAGCTACCAATGAAGCTGATGGTTCTATCAATTTCAAAGCCTTGAACTATAATGCAGCTGGTGACTACCGCTACAGCATTAAGGAAATTCCGGGCAATGATGCTAACTACATCTATGATGACAAGGAAGCTCAGCTGACAGTTACTGTTAAAGATGTGAATGGTGAGTTTTTGGGCTCTGTTAAATATGATTTGGATCCTGTCTTTACAAATACCTATAGAGGTAATGATCCAGGCAAGGCAGTTCAGCCACCTAACCCTGGAAATAACAACAATCCAAACAATCCAAATAACAACCCTAACAACAATCCAAACAATAATCCGAATAATACCCCAGGTAATGGTAACAATACCCCTGGTAACAGTTCCGATAATCCAAAGGGTGGAACAGACAATCCAGGAAATGGAAATAACAATTCAAACAATGGTACCAATGATCCAGGTGCTGCAGGAGGCAACAAAAAAGTTCTGCCTAAGACTGGTCAAGAAACGACGCTTTGGCTGTCAGTTGCAGGTTTGGCAATCTTAGTTGGCTTTGGAAGCTATGTCTTTCTTCAAAAGAAGACTAGATAAGATTCAAAGGTTTTAAGAGTTTTCTCTTAAAGCCTTTTTGCATGGTTTTCCATTTGAAAAAACGGAGCAATCGTGTTAGAATAGACCTAGTAATTTTTAAAGGATAGAGGTGTTATCGTGGCTTTTGGAGATAACGGACAACGCAAAAAAACAGGATTTGAAAAATTGACGATGCTGGTCGTGATTATCATGCTCATCGTGACAGTCGGAGCAATCTTTGCTTCTGCTCTCAGTGCAATCTTTTAATCCAAACGCTTCAGGGCGTTTTTTTAGACTAGAAAAAGAGAATAGAAAAAATGAGTATGTTTTTAGATACGGCCAAGATTCAAGTTAAGGCTGGCAATGGTGGCGATGGCATGGTGGCCTTTCGCCGTGAAAAATATGTTCCGAATGGCGGTCCTTGGGGCGGTGATGGCGGTCGTGGCGGCAATGTTGTTTTTGTCGTAGACGAAGGTCTGCGTACCCTGATGGATTTTCGCTACAATCGCCACTTCAAGGCTCAATCTGGTGAAAAGGGCATGACTAAGGGCATGCATGGCCGTGGCGCTGAGGACTTAATTGTTCGTGTACCTCAAGGGACAACGGTTCGTGATGCGGAGACAGGCAAGGTGCTAACGGACTTGGTAGAAAACGGCCAAGAATTCATCGTAGCGCGTGGCGGTCGTGGCGGTCGTGGAAATATCCGCTTTGCGACGCCTAAAAATCCTGCTCCAGAGATTTCTGAGAATGGAGAACCGGGTCAAGAGCGTGAGCTTCTGCTGGAGCTCAAGGTACTAGCAGACGTTGGTCTTGTCGGCTTCCCTTCTGTCGGGAAATCCACTTTGCTTAGTGTCATCACAGCAGCTAAGCCTAAGATTGGTGCTTATCATTTTACGACAATCGTGCCCAATCTAGGTATGGTCCGCACTCACTCAGGGGAGTCCTTTGCGGTGGCGGATTTGCCAGGTTTGATTGAGGGGGCCAGCCAAGGGGTCGGACTGGGTACTCAGTTTCTCCGTCATATTGAGCGGACACGGGTTATCCTTCATGTCATTGATATGTCAGCTAGTGAGGGGCGTGACCCTTATGAGGACTATCTAGCTATTAATAAAGAGTTGGAATCCTACAACCTTCGTCTCATGGAGCGTCCGCAGATTATTGTTGCTAACAAGATGGATATGCCAGATAGTGCTGAAAATCTCAAGGTATTCAAAGAGAAATTATCAGCTAATTATGATGAGTTTGCGGAACTACCGCAAATCTTCCCGATTTCTAGCCTGACCAAGCAGGGACTTGCGACCCTCTTGGATGCGACCGCTGAATTACTAGATAAAACACCAGAGTTCTTGCTCTATGATGAGTCTGAAATGGAAGAGGAAGCTTACTATGGCTTTGACGAAGAAGCGCCAGCCTTTGAAATTTCTCGTGATGATGATGCGACTTGGGTGCTGTCAGGTGACAAGCTTGAGAAGCTCTTTAATATGACCAACTTTGACCGCGATGAAGCAGTCATGAAATTTGCTCGTCAGCTTCGCGGTATGGGCGTTGATGAAGCCCTTCGCGCTCGCGGAGCCAAGGATGGGGATCTGGTTCGCATCGGCAAGTTTGAGTTTGAATTCGTTGACTGAGGAGGCTTGCAATGGGTGATAAACCAATATCCTTTCGCGATGAAAATGGAAATTTTGTCTCTGCGGCAGATGTCTGGAATGCAGAAAAGCTAGAAGAGCTCTTTAATAAACTCAACCCCAAACGCAAGCTTCGTCTGGAAAGAGAAGCATTAGCGAAAGCTGAAGAGCAATAAGATTTTATTTTGAGAATCATAAACGCTGGGAAAGATTTCTCAGCGTTTTTAAATCTTAAAAAGTGGGTTCTGATAGGTAAGAAGATTTCCTTTTAGCTTCTAAGGCCCCATCAATGAAAAAATGGAAAAAGGCAAGGCTTATCAATCTGTCGTGGCCATTGCTTGCTATTTTATGGTATAATGAAAAAAATAAGTAGGAGAAGTGATAATTATGGCAAAAACAATTCATACAGACAAAGCACCAGCAGCGATTGGACCTTATGTTCAAGGAAAAATTGTCGGCAATCTCTTGTTTGCGAGCGGGCAGATTCCCCTGTCTCCTGAAACTGGAGAGATCGTTGGGACGACTATTGAAGAGCAGACCCAGCAGGTGCTGAAAAATGTTTCAGCCATTTTGGAAGCCGCTGGAACAGACTTTGACCACGTAGTCAAGGCTACTTGCTTCTTGAGCGATATCAATGATTTTGTGGCTTTTAATGAAGTTTATAAAACAGCCTTTACAGAAGCATTTCCAGCTCGCTCGGCAGTAGAAGTGGCTCGCCTACCTAAGGATGTGAAGATTGAGATTGAGGTTATTGCCGAGATTCTCTAAAAAAGGGCTGGAGAAAACAGCTTTTTGACGGATTCTATCTGATGAAAGGATTATTATGTCTGAGAAGAAAATTCAGCTTGTCATTGTGACTGGAATGAGCGGGGCGGGGAAAACCGTAGCCATTCAGTCCTTTGAAGACTTAGGTTATTTTACCATTGACAATATGCCGCCAACTCTGGTGCCGAAGTTCTTGCAGCTGGTCGAAGGGACCACTGACAATGATAAATTGGCTCTGGTTGTCGATATGCGGAGCCGTTCCTTCTTTTTGCAAATCCAGAACGTTTTGGATGATTTAGAGCAAAACGAGAACATTGATTTTAAGATTCTTTTCCTAGATGCAGCGGATAAGGAGTTAGTGGCTCGTTACAAGGAAACGCGGCGCAGCCATCCGTTGGCAGCTGATGGCCGGATTTTGGATGGGATTAAGCTGGAGCGTGAGCTCTTGGCCCCTCTGAAAAATCTCAGTCAAAATGTTGTGGACACAACTGATTTGACACCACGGGAGCTGAGAAAGACCATCTCTGAGCAATTCTCAAATCAGGACGAGATGCACAGTTTCCGCATTGAGGTCATGAGTTTTGGTTTCAAATACGGTCTGCCTTTGGATGCGGATTTGGTCTTTGATGTGCGCTTTCTGCCTAATCCCTACTATAAACCTGAGCTACGCAATCAGACAGGTTTGGACAAGGATGTCTTTGACTATGTCATGAACCATGCAGAGTCAGAAGAATTTTACCAGCATCTGCTAGGCTTGATTGAGCCAATCTTGCCGGGCTATCAGAAGGAAGGCAAGTCTATCCTGACGATTGCAGTGGGCTGTACGGGTGGTCAGCACCGCAGTGTGGCCTTTGCTCAGCGCTTAGCGGATGATTTGGCTAAAAACTGGCCGGTCAATGCCAGTCACCGCGACAAAAACCGTCGGAAAGAAACGGTGAACCGCTCATGAGAAAGCCACGAATTACAGTCATTGGCGGTGGGACAGGCATTTCTGTTATTTTAGACAGCCTGCGTAAAAAGGACGTAGAAATTACAGCCATTGTCACAGTAGCAGATGATGGCGGGAGTTCTGGTGAGCTGCGGAAAAACATCCAGCAGCTGACTCCGCCGGGTGATTTGCGAAATGTCTTAGTAGCCATGTCTGACATGCCAAAGTTTTATGAGAAGGTCTTTCAGTATCGCTTTGCGGAAGGAGACGGTGTTCTAGCGGGACATCCCTTGGGCAATCTGATTATTGCCGGTATTTCCGAAATGCAGGGATCAACCTATAATGCCATGCAGCTTTTGACCAAGTTTTTCCATACGACAGGAAAAATCTACCCTTCTAGCGACAATCCGCTGACCCTGCATGCTGTGTTTACAGATGGGACGGAAGTTGTCGGTGAAAGCAATCTGACCAGCAAGACCGGGATGATTGAGCGGGTTTATGTGACCAATACCTATGATGACAAGAAGCCTGCTGCCAGTAAAAAGGTGGTTGAGAGCATCTTAGAAAGCGATATGGTGGTTCTGGGGCCGGGTTCACTATTTACCTCTATCTTGCCTAACCTCGTTATTGAGGAAATTGGCCAAGCTCTTCTAGACACCAAGGCAGAAGTGGCCTATGTCTGCAATATTATGACCCAGCGAGGCGAAACAGAGCATTTTTCAGACAGCGACCACGTTCAGGTGTTGCACCGTCATTTAGGCAGGAAGTTTGTAGATACTGTCTTGGTCAATATCGAACCTGTCCCTCATGAGTACATGGACAGTAATCAGTTTGACGAATATCTGGTACAGGTGGAGCATGATTTTCAGGGGTTACAAGAACAGGTTCCGCGCGTTATTTCTTCAAACTTTCTGCGTTTAGAAAATGGCGGAGCTTTCCATGATGGCGAGTTGGTCGTTGACGAATTGATGCAGATTATACAGGTACGCAAATGAGTTTTACAGTAAAAGTAAAAGAAGAACTGCTGAGTCTGGCAAGCAGAGATAAAAATGAGCTGTCAGCCATGATCAAGATGTCTGGCAGTCTGGGCTTGGCCAGTAGTGGTTTGACCCTGTCTGTCACAACAGAAAATGCCAAGATTGCTCGCCATCTCTATGAGTTGCTGTCGGACCTTTATCAGGTCAAGTCAGAAATCCGCCACCATCAGAAGACCAATCTGCGCAAGAATCGCGTTTATACAGTATTTCTAGATCAGAAAGTGGAAGAAATCCTTTCTGACCTGCACTTAGCTGACTCCTTTTTTGGTATCGAGGCCGGGATTGACCAGGCCATTTTGTCAGATGACGAAGCTAGCCGAGCCTACCTTCGGGGAGCCTTTCTCTCAAATGGTAGCATGCGGGAGCCAGACTCAGGCAAGTACCAGCTGGAAATTCTGTCCGTTTATCTGGATCATGCTGAGGATTTGGCTGCCTTGATGCGTCGTTTCCTACTGGATGCCAAGACCATCGAACGCAAGAAAGGGGCTGTTACTTATCTGCAGCGGGCTGAGGATATCATGGATTTTCTCATTGTCATCGGTGCTATGGAAGCCATGGCTGAGTTTGAATCTCTTAAGCTCATGCGGGAAGCGCGCAATGACCTCAATCGCGCTAATAATGCGGAGACAGCGAACATCGCCCGCACGGTCACAGCCAGTATGAAAATCATCAACAATATTGCCAAAATCAGCGATAATATTGGCATTGAAAGTCTACCTGTGGACCTGCAGGAGGTAGCACAGCTTCGTATCCAACATCCGGAATACTCCATCCAGCAGCTAGCTGATAGTCTGAGCCGGCCACTGACTAAGAGCGGTGTCAATCATCGCTTGAGAAAAATCAATAAAATCGCAGATGAATTATAAAAGCTGCTGAGCTTGAGCTCGGCAGCTGTTTTTTATAGGCTTGTAGAATGTTTGGGTTGGACTTTTTGCTCAGGATAGATATGGTTAATGGCATTGTTGACAGCAGTAGGTGCCTCACCTAGCCCAGTTGCAATCAGATCAATCTTGCCCTCGTAGCTGCAGCAGTCTCCGGCTGCATAGATACCTGGCACAGAAGTTTCTTGCTTGCTGTTTACCAAAATCTTGTGACGGTTGAGCTCCAAGCCCCAATCTTTGAGATTGCCGACAGAGGATTTAAAACCGTAGTTGACAAAGAGATGATCTAGGGGCAGAAGCTGACTTTCCTCTCCCTTGACTTGGCTGATTTCCAAGTGGGTAACCTTGCCATTTTCGCCGACCAATCGACTGGGTACAAATGGTGTCTTAATCTCAACACTAGAAGCCTTGAGTTCTTCTACACTATGTTCTAAAGCCCGGAAGTTGTCCCGACGATGAACTAGACTGGTTTCCGCAATCTTTTCAAAAGCTAGCGCCCAGTCAACAGCGGAGTCACCGCCTCCCAGAATGACAACCTTTTTGCCAGCGTACTGGCTGATGTTTGACACATGATAGTGGAGGTTATTGTAGCTTTCAGCATCGTCTAGTTCCAAAGCTCTCGGTTTGAAAGCGCCGCCTCCCATGGCGATGATAATGGTTTTGGTCTGATGCTGAGCTTGAGAAGTCGTGATGGTGAAGCCATCATCAGATTTAACGATATCCAGAACCGTTTCATTGAGGCAAATCTCAGTCTGGAAAGTTTCCAGCTGCTCAATCAGACGCTGTGTCAGCTCTTCGCCACTTAGATTGGTAAAGCCCGGCACATCCAGAATCTTCTTTTCTGGATAGAGAATGGCCGGCTGACCACCCAGCTGAGGCAGGGAATCAATGATTTTAACCTTGGCTTGGCGCAGATGAGCGTAAAAAGCTGCGAATAGGCCAACTGGTCCACCGCCGACAATCGTAATATCATACAGTTCAGACATAATCTTCCTCAATCTTTTTAAAATAAACTAGCATTATTGTACCACAAAAAGGGGTTGAAATGTAAGCAAATGTTTTGAAGACATCTTAAAAGCCCCATCAGGGGCTTAAAATTAGATAGCAAATAAATCGTTGAGGTTTTCAGCCAACGTTGGGTGAGTGAAGATTTGCTTGCTCAAGTAGGTGTAAGGAATCTTATTATCCATGGCTACAGTCAGGATGTTGATAATTTCCTGAGCTCCTGCTGAGAAGATTGTTGCTCCGACGATTTCCTTGGTCTCAGTGTTGACAACAGCCTTGAAGGCACCACGTAAGTCAGCATTGACATGACCACGAGGCATTGCTGCGACTGGAATCTCCTTGACTGCAATCGGTAAACCTTGCTCTTGGGCTTCCTTTTCAGTCAATCCGATTTGAGCCAATGGCGGTGTGATGAACATGCTGGTAGGGACATTTTTACGGTCTTCCAGTGTGTAGCTGCCATCGCCAGCCAGATAGCTATAAAGGATACGGAAGTCATCCAGTGAGATATAAGTGAACTGCAGACCGCCATTGACATCGCCCGCTGCAAAAACGCCAGGTACAGATGTTTCCAAGTGTTTATTGACCTTGATAGCTCCGCGCTCTGTCAGCTTGATATCTGTATTTTCCAACTGCAGTGGCTCAACATTCGGCTTGCGGCCAGTAGCATAGAGTAGGGCATCAAAGCGGAATTCTCCATCCTCTGTCACAACCACAACTTCAGCACCATCATTTTTAATATCCTTGGTTTGCACATTTTGCAGGAGCTGGATTCCGTCTTCTTCCATGTATTGCTTAGCTAGAGCAGCGATAGAAGGCTCTACTCGAGGGAGAAAGACAGGAGCAGCATCCAGCACAGTCACCTGACTGCCCAATTTGTTGTAGAGTCCAGCAAATTCTAAGCCGATGTTACCGCCCCCCAGAATTCCTAAGCGTTTAGGAAGTTCCTTCAGATTTTGGATGCCGGTTGAGTCATAGACATGTTCGGTTTCAGTCAGTCCTGGAATTGGCAGGACATTGGAAACAGCACCAGTATTGATAACAATGGTCTCAGCAGTCAGTTCCTCTTTCTCATCGCCAACTGTGATTTCGATGACTTTATTGGAAAGGAAATGAGCTTCCGCATCGATGATGTCAACACCAGCGCCACTGATTGCTGCGTAGTTCTTCCCGTTGAGACGGCTGGTTACAGCGTTCTTTTCAGCCATGACTTGGTCGAAAGCCAGGCCTTTTTCAGCTGCGACAAGCAGGGTCTTGGTTGGGATGCAGGCGATATTAATACAGGTTCCCCCATACATAGCCTTGCTTCGCTCAATCAAAGCAACTTTTTTTCCTTGGGCCGCCATTTTGGCTGCCAATGTTTTACCGGCCTTACCAAAGCCGATGACAATTAAATCATAGGTTAACATAAACTACCTCCATTTTTCAAAAAGATTGTATCACATCCAGTCAGAAATTGCTGATTTCTGCTACGCTTTTTTTCTTCAGTATTTTTAGTCACACTTTTTATACAAACTGTCCATTTTTGAGCAAGATTTTCGCAGATCCAGTCAGTCTGTGTTATACTAAGTTTCGTTATTTATTTTAGGAGAGTAAAATGTCTATTATTACACTGATTTTGGCAAGTTTGGTTGCCTTGGAATTTTTCTACATCCTGTACTTGGAGACCATTGCGACGACTTCTGCAGCAACAGCTCGGGTTTTCGGTATGTCACAAGAGGAGTTGGAGCAGCAGTCGGTCAATACACTTTTCAAAAACCAAGGAGTTTACAACGGATTGATAGCTGTTTTGGTCTTGATTGCAGCCTTTGTACAGCCTAGTCCGGTTTGGCTGGGAATTTTTATGGTTTATATCATCTTGGTGGCAGCATACGGTGCAGTGACCAGTGACCCTAAAATCTTGTTCAAGCAGGGAGGACTGGCTATGCTGACCCTACTTAGTTTATTTTTCTAATAGAGTGCGGAAAATTGATTTCCCATTCTTTTTTTATATAATGATTGACTTTTTTGTTAGACAAGTGTAGAATAAAGATAGAAATAGCATTAATTTAGAAAGCGCGTGGGAACGATGAAAAGACCTATTAAACGTTTGCCAGATGGGGAATTTACTATTTTAAAAGTAATTTGGCAGCTGCCTACCCCGACGACCTCTGCCCGTATCATGGAAAAGCTGGGACCAGACAATCACTGGAAGCCCCAGACTTTGCTTACAGTTTTGGCTCGCTTGACGGAAAAGGGCTTTTTAGAAAGTGTCCGCAAGGGACGTGAAAGGCAGTATACAGCCTTGATCTCAGAAGATGAGTATCTGGAAGTTGAGGCTTCGGATTTCTTGAAGCGTCACAGCGGCCGTTCTATGGGCGGATTTGTCAAAACACTCTTTTCTTCTAACTCCTTTTCGGAAAATGAATTGGATGAGCTGCGCAGTCTGCTCAACCAAGGAAAGTAGGATGGAGGGATAAGCATGAAACAATTCCTTCTTTCTTTTCTTCTGACCAGTTTGTCAACATCCATTTTGGTGCTTTTGCTTAGTCTGCTTTTTACGGCCTTTAAAACTAAGATTTCGGTCAGAGTGAAGTATTTTATTTGGTTTCTGATATTGCTGAGTTTTCTGTTTCCGTTCCGTCCCCAATTTGGCTCAGGCCTGATTCGGCTGAATACAGGATCGGTAGTTCAGACAGCAGTGACTGCTACCCAGACAGGTGGAGCTCAGGGTGCTTCTCAAGCAGTTGAAAATGCTGCCCAGACAAATCTATGGGAGGCTTTTCTGGGCCTACCTTGGTTTGAAATTCTCTTTGCCATCTGGCTGATTGGCTTTGTCTTTAGTATTGGAAGATATGCTTATTCTTATATTCGCTTCAGAAAGATGCTGAGGCGCTGGGGCACGGAGTTTCAGGACGAAGAAGCGATGGCTCAGCTGCGGGCTGTTCAGCAGGAGATGGGAGTTAAGGGCCGGATTCGTCTGCTCCACTATCCTATGTCCCAAAGTCCTATGCTGCTAGGTTTCAGAGATATTTTAATCGTGCTGCCAGAGTTGGACTACACAGAAGAAGAGCTGCAGCTGATTTTCAAGCATGAGCTGACTCACTATAAGCACCGCGATGTTTTAGTTAATCTTTTGGGAATTTTTGCCAAGAGTCTGCACTGGTTTAATCCGGTTGTCCGCTTTGCCTGCCGGGAAACTCAGGAAGCAGGAGAAATGTACTGTGACTACGATGTTCTGAGCTGTAGAGATACAGAGTATCGGACTTTCTACGGTGAAACGATTTTGACCATGATAGACCGCAGTAAGAAGACCCCGATTGCTCTGACGACCTGCTTTTACTCTGACAAGTTTAATCTCAAGCGTCGGATTGTCGGTATTATGGATAATCGCCTGCCTAAGAGGTTTCTGTCTGCTGCTTTTGTAGTGGCCGTTCCTCTCCTTTTGCTCTTGACTAGCTCGGTCTTTGCTCTAGAAAGTCCAGCTGCTCAACAAAGCAGACCTGTGGCCGAACAAAAACAGTCTCGAGGGCTCAGTCAGCGTCAGGCTCTAGCGTCCGTCTTAAAAGAGCTGTCTCTTTCTGAAAAAGATATTAAAGATTTACAAATTTCTCGTGAGAAAGACACTTATAAGATTCGCTTCTCACACGGGCAAACGGCCCATGAAACCATTGTCAATGCTAAGGATGGAAAATTGATCCAATCCAAGCAGCATACCATTGTCGAAAAGACAGTAACGGTCGAAAAAGAAGTCAGTCCATCCTCGTCTGCTGCATCAACTCCAGCCGACAACAGCGCTACTGCAGGCGCAGGAAATACGGGAGCAGCGGGCTCTACTGGAGCCAGTACAGCAACAGTTCAAACTCCGTCTCAGAACAGTTCCTCTCATACGACAGACACTGATGATTCGGACGATGATGATGACCATGATGACGATTAAATAAAGGATTCTGCCAGTTTAAGTTTCTTAAAAGATTAGACTGGTAGAATTTTATTATCTTCTCAAAGGGGGATTTGGCAATCCTCCAAGAGCAGTTTGTCATCAGTTTATCTTTATTTTAGGACGATTTTGCTTACAGTTTGCACTTCGTTTCCTAATGCAAAAAAAACTGAAAGATTATTTATCTTTTTTCTTGACATTCATAAACGACAATTGTAGAATATACTTATAAACTACATTTGTAGAATGTTTTTGAAAAATACTGCTTGGAAAGGAGAAGAAAGCAAAGCCTATCCAGACGCTTGTAGGATGCAGAGCGGAAGCTCTATTTCTTTTAAAAGCATAAACTACATTTGTAGAATCAAAGGAGAATTCAAATGAAACAAAAGCAAATCCAAACAAACTTCCAACGAATCGAAACGAAGTATATTCTTGATCGGCCGATGTTAAATCGTCTTGAAGCTGACATGAGACCGTACCTCACCGCAGATGATTATGCGACATCAACCATTTCCAATGTGTATTTTGATAATGATGAGTTCCAGATGATTCAGGATTCCATTGCCAGAAAAGGTGGTCGCGAAAAGATGCGGATGCGCACTTATGCTGAGCAGCCAAATGATGATAGTCAAGTTTTCTTGGAAATCAAGAAGAAACGCGATGAAGTAGGTTTCAAATACCGTTTGGTTTCGAATCCTCTCTCTGTGACCAACTATATTGTGAATGGTGTGGCAGACCATACTATTTCCGATGATCGGGTCAAGGCAGAAGTGGAGCAGTTGCAGGAGCGCTATATAGACTTGAAGCCAAAAATGGTGATTAGCTATGACCGCTACTCTATGAGAGGCTTGGAAGATAAAAAAGTCCGTGTGACAGTTGATTCCAACATCCGCTACCGTGATTATGATGTAGACTTGGCTTTAGGCCGCTATGGACTGCCCTTGCTGGATGACGACAAGGTGATTATGGAAATCAAGGTTCCTGGTCAATATCCTCAGTGGTTGGCTGATATTCTGAACAAATACGGTCTTGAAGACCAGTCCTTCTCAAAATACGGCAATGCCTACCTGAAAACTAAAGAAAGGCTGACTCAAACAGTCAAGGCCTAAGGAGGTAGTCTATGCTCAATCAGTTATTTAACAGTATCTACTCCTCTACGGAAGTCAAGATAAATCCTTTAGCATTGATTTTCTCACTAGCAACTAGTGTGGTTTTAGGAATTATCTTGGCCAAGGTCTATAAGCGCCAAACCATTTATACCAAGGAATTTGTCGTCACCCTCTCCCTTTTGCCAGCCATTATTTCCATTATCATCTTCTTGGTTAATGGAAATCTGGGTACCAGTGTCGCCGTAGCAGGAACTTTCAGCTTGATTCGCTTCCGGTCAGCTGCAGGTGGCTCCAAGGAGCTTCTAGCCATCTTTATGGCGACGGCTATCGGGATTACAACAGGGATGGGATTTGTAGCACTGGGAATTGTCTTTACTCTAGCTATTTCAGGCATCTGGATGCTCTTTGAAAAGATGAGCTTTACTTCAGTCAGTCCGACCAGACGTTATGTCCAGGTTCAGGTTCCAGCTGACTTTGACTACGAAGTACTCTTTGATGCTATCTTTGAAACGACTTGTAAATCAGCCGAACTGACCTCTCTCAAGTCGGCTGAAAAGAAGTCTATCAAGCTGGACTATGTTGTTGACTTGAATCCTGACATGAGCGACAGAGAGCTCATTCAGCAGTTCCTGTTCTATGATAAGGTGCAGGACATTTCCCTTTCCAAAGCTGCTAAGAAGCGTAAAACCCTCTAAGTAAAAGAAGACCAGCTGCATCATAGCAGTTGGTTTTCTTGTTTGTATCATAAAAAGGAGCTACATCATACTTACAGAAAATACTTGACACTCTTTTCTATATGTGGTATGATTATATAGATTTTGGACTTGAAGGGAGTGAAAAAAATGTCAAAAACAGTAGTACGCAAGAATGAATCACTTGATGATGCACTTCGTCGTTTCAAACGTGCGGTTACTAAAGCTGGTACTCTTCAAGAAACACGCAAACGTGAATTCTATGAAAAACCTTCTGTAAAACGCAAACGCAAATCAGAAGCAGCTCGTAAACGTAAAAAATTCTAATTGAACAAAAAAGCAGACTCCGGTCTGTTTTTTGTTTTCACTCTTTGGAGAGAAGAGGAAGATTGTGTGCAATGGACAAGAAAAAAACACTGATTTTCATCAGTGAATTCTCTTTATTTTTTCTCAGCCAACAAAGCTTTGATTTCTTGCAGGACTTCCAATTCAGTTGGTCCAGCTGGCGCTTCCTCAACTTCTTCCTTCTTCTTAGCAAGGCTTTGTGCTTTTTCAGCAGACTTGACGATGAAGAAAAGAACAGTACCGATTACCAAGAAGTTAATTACAGCACTCAAGAAGTTACCATAAGCGATCCCGTTCCATTTCAATTGAGAAATTTGCTCCAAGTTTGCAGCTTTCAAAATTGGGTTGAGGAAGAGGGGAGTGATTACGTCAGTAATCAATGAAGTGACGATTGCTCCAAAGGCGTTGGCGATGATCACACCGACTGCCAAATCAATCACGTTCCCGCGCAGCAAGAATTCTTTAAGATCCTTTAACATTCTTTCTTTCCTTTCAAGAATTTATTAATGAGATTATATTATAGCTTATTTATATGACATCCTCAAGATATTTGCTTGTCAAATATTTTACATTTGCATCATTTTAGTATAAAATATAGAATGATATTCTATGATAAATTGGAGGTATTGTCTCTTGATTGATAAAGAAATCATTTCTGAAATTAAAAACAGCGTCAATATCGTCGATGTCATAGGAGAAACAGTGGCCTTGACTAAGGCTGGGCGGAATTTCCTGGGACTCTGTCCCTTTCATGGCGAAAAGACTCCCTCTTTTAACGTTGTAGAGGACAAGCAGTTTTATCACTGTTTTGGCTGCGGCAAGTCGGGCGATGTCTTCAAATTCATTGAGGATTATCGAGGCGTTTCCTTTATGGATGCTGTTCAGATTGTAGCAGAGCGGGCAGGGATTCCCTTGGCTGTAGAGACAGCGGGCAATGACCGACCGAGACAAAGTCATCCGCATCAGGCTCTCTACGATATCCATACTGAGGCAGCGAAGTTTTACCATGCGGTCCTGATGACGACCAAGATGGGAGAGGAAGCGCGGGATTATCTCTACCAGCGGGGGCTGACAGATGATGCTCTTAAGCATTTTCAAATCGGGCTGGCTCCTAATGAGGGCAATTATCTTCATAAGAGCATGGTTGGCAAGTTTGATGAGAATACCATCATGAACTCGGGCCTCTTCAATCTGGCGGAGAATAATCTGGTCTATGATGCCTTTCAGAACCGAATTATGTTTCCACTGACCAATGACAGCGGACAGGTTGTGGCCTTTTCCGGGCGGATTTGGCAAGAGGCGGCTTCAGACGGCCATCAGGCCAAGTACAAAAACAGTCGCAGCACCGCTATTTTCAATAAAAGCTACGAGCTCTATCATCTGGATAAGGCCAAGCCGGTTATCAAGAAGAGCCATGAGGTCTATCTGATGGAAGGCTTTATGGATGTGATTGCGGCTTATCGGGCCGGGATTGAAAATGCTGTAGCTTCTATGGGAACAGCTCTGACACCTGAGCATGTCCAGCACCTGAGCAAGTATTGCAAGAAGATTATCCTGTCTTACGATGGAGATAGGGCTGGGCAGGCAGCGACTGCTAAGGCTTTAGATGAGCTGAGAGATATGACGGTGGAAATTGTTCGGATTCCAGATAATTTGGATCCGGATGAATTTCTAGCTAAAAATTCTGAGGAAGATTTGCAGCATTTGCTGAGCAAAACGCGAATAAGTAATGTGGAGTTTCTGCTGCATCATCTGAAACCAGATAATATTGAAAATCTACAGGCTCAGATTGAGTTTGTAGAGAAGATGGCGCCGATTATTGCGAAGACCAAGTCCATCACAGCTCAGAACTCCTATATTTACATGCTGGCTGAGTTGCTGCCGGACTTTGACTATCAGCAGGTGGAGCAGACGGTAAATAACAGTCGGCTGGCTGAGCGCTCTAGTCGCAGTCAGGAGGCGCCCACTCAGCAGTCTCAACCAGTCGTCATGCAGTTTTCGCCTTCGAACCGGCTGAGTCGGCTCATGAGGGCGGAAAATCATATCTTCCACCGCATGATACATCATCCTTTGATTTTGAACCAATATCGGCTGAGAGAAGATTTTGTCTTTGACTCGGAAGAATTGCAGACCTTGTATGAGATTTTGCTGGCAAATGGTGAGGTGACACCGCAGGATTTGTCCCAGCTGCCAGATCATGTTCAACAGGCTTGGTACCGCGTTTTAGAAGAAGACTTGCCGAATGAGGTTTTGGAAGATGAGTTGAAAGAAGTGGAAGAAACCAGAGAGCGGGAGATTTTGCGCAAGCATAATCAGTTTATTAGTAAGAAGATTCGAGAAGCCTCTCACAGCGGAGATACGGATACAGCCCTGTCTGAGCTGGAGCGCTTGATTGAGCAAAAAAGAAGAATGGAGTAGGAATGGCTACAAAACAAAAAGAAGTAACAACATTAGACGTTCAAATTGCAGAATTTATCCGCAACCACAAGCAGACAGGGGTTGCGACAGATGATGAAATTAATGACCAACTGGTTATTCCTTTCACTTTGGACGCTGATGGGATTGAGGATTTGCTGCAGCGCATTCAGGATGCTGGCATCTCAATTACAGATAAGGAAGGAAATCCCAGCGCGCGCGTCTTAAATAACGAAGAGGAAGAAGCAGAACTGACGGATGAAGAACTCCTAGGCAGCAATTCAGCCAAGGTCAATGACCCAGTCCGCATGTATCTGAAAGAAATCGGGGTTGTGCCCCTTCTCAGCAATGAAGAAGAGCAGGAGCTGGCTATCTTGGTAGAACAGGGAGACTTGGAAGCCAAGCAGCGTCTGGCTGAGGCCAACCTTCGTCTGGTTGTTTCCATTGCTAAGCGTTATGTCGGTCGTGGTATGCAGTTCCTTGACTTGATTCAAGAAGGAAATATGGGGCTGATGAAAGCCGTTGATAAGTTTGACTACACCAAAGGATTTAAGTTTTCAACTTATGCGACTTGGTGGATTCGTCAGGCCATTACCCGTGCGATTGCTGACCAAGCTCGGACCATTCGGATTCCGGTCCACATGGTAGAAACCATTAACAAGCTAGTCCGTGAGCAACGCAATCTCTTGCAGGAATTGGGGCAAGACCCAACACCAGAGCAAATCGCTGAGCGTATGGATATGACACCTGACAAGGTTCGTGAGATTCTTAAGATTGCTCAAGAACCGGTTTCTCTGGAGACCCCTATCGGTGAGGAAGATGACAGCCATCTGGGAGACTTTATCGAAGATGAAGTGATTGAAAACCCAGTTGACTACACAACTCGTGTCGTCCTTCGTGAGCAGCTGGATGAGGTCTTAGATACGCTGACAGACCGCGAGGAAAACGTCTTGCGCCTGCGCTTTGGTCTGGACGATGGAAAAATGCGGACACTGGAAGATGTCGGCAAGGTCTTCAATGTCACCCGCGAGCGGATCCGCCAGATTGAAGCCAAGGCCCTGCGTAAACTTCGCCATCCAAGCCGCAGTAAACCACTCAGAGACTTTATCGAAGATTAAGAACTGAAGAGTAAGAAGGGGCAGAAATTTTTCAGTAGGAAGCATAAAGTCGGCAATCCTAGCTGAAAACAAGAGCCCCTCGAGCTAACTTGAAATTTCTGCTATATCTATAAGGAGGATATTGCATGTCAGAACAAAAATACAGCCCTGAAGAAGTTGAAAAGATTAAAACACGTATATTAGAGAGCTTGGAGCAGGTCATTGACCCAGAGCTTGGGATTGATATTGTCAATCTAGGTCTAATCTATGAAATCCGTTTTAACGAGACCAATGGGGAAACAGAAATCGATATGACCCTGACAACCATGGGATGCCCTCTGGCGGATCTTCTGACTGACCAGATCTATGATGCCATGTCTGATGTTCCAGAGGTTACCAAGACGGATGTTAAATTGGTTTGGTACCCAGCTTGGACGGTGGAAAAGATGAGCCGCTATGCTCGGATTGCTTTGGGGATTCGCTAAGAACTGATAGTAAGTGCTGGCCTGCTGTTTGCAGGCTTTTGCTTTCTTTAGTAGATTCTGTTATAATGTTCTTATTGTCTTGGGGTCGTTACGGATTCGACAGGCATTATGCGGCACATTTTGCAACCCATCTAGCGGATGTAAAACGCCAGTTAAATATAACTGCAAAAAATAACAATTCTTACGCTGTAGCTGCCTAAAAACCAGCCAGCGTGACCCGATTCGGATTGCTTGTGTCTGATGACAGGTCTTATTATGAGCAAGCTACGGCAAAGTCTGGTCTAGGGATTTTGCAAGAGATTGATAGACTCGCTTGACTTGGGCTTGAGCTATGTGTCAAAGTGAAGTTAAATCAATACATAGCCTATGGTTGTAGACAAATGTGTTAGCAGGTGTTTGGACGTGGGTTCGACTCCCACCGGCTCCATTATTTTAAAGTCCTTCTAAAACGTTGAGAAATCAGCGTTTTTTGCTTTTACGATGTTCAGGAAATCTTGATTTCTATCTGAAAAAGTAATACAATGATGTTAGTGATGACAAAGGAAATATTGGTATTTCTAGTTGGTCAATTTCATAAGTATTAAGGGAAGTTGGATATGAGTTTTTTTAAGAATCTGTTTGGTAAGAAGCGAGAGCAAGAGAAAGAGAAAGTAGAAAATGTAGAAGAAGCAGAGCTTGATGTGCCTTCTGAAGATCCTTTTCCGAGTGAGTGGGGATCTTTCTCGACCTATATTGATGACAAGTTGGCTAGTATCCGTCTGAATCTTGCTTTGGCTGATAAGGCACCCTATCCTCTCTATGCCTATGCTATGAGGCTCAAGGTAACGCTTCTCCAGTACGATGGGGAGACAGGTTTTCCATCTAGTGATGAGTTTAAAGAGCTGAATGTGATTGAGGACCGGCTTTCTGAGGCTTTAGGGCAAGTCGGTGGCATTCATGTCGGTGTGATTACGACAGATGGAAATATTGAGTTTTACTACTATCTGCAAGACAAGAAAAGCCATCTAGAGCCGATTGCAAACGTGATGCGCGACTTTCCAGACCGCCGCTATGACTCGGCAACCCTAGAAGACGAGGAATGGAATCAATACTTTGATTTTCTCTATCCTAATGAATACGAGTATCAGACCATTCTCAACCAGCGGGTCTGGTACCAGCTGGAGCAGGACGGCGATGACCATAGTCAGGAGCGCGAGATTGACCATTGGGCTTATTTTGCTTCGGAGGAAGAACGGGATGGTTTCCTAAAGGAAGTCGAAGAGCTGGGCTATAGCCTCGTATCAGCTGAAAAGATAGAAGATGCTGACAAACCATATCAGCTGCATGTGATTCGTATGGATACGACGGAAATCTTTGATTTGAACCAGAATGTTTGGACTTTGGTTGAATTTGTGAAAAAATTTAACGGAAACTATGGCGGTTGGGGCTGTAATGTGGTATAATGGTTAAAGTTTTGAGAAAGCTAGGCTTTCTCTTTTGTGGAAGATTACTCAAGAGGCTTAAGAGGCTGTGTTGGAAACGCAGTAGGCGTGTAAAAGCGTGCGTGGGTTCGAATCCCATGTCTTCCGTCATAAGATGCAAAAAACGCTGTTTGGCGTTTTTTCTATTTGAAAAAGGTTATGAAAGTAAGGTGATTCTTTTTGAAAATGAGTTTTTTGGAAATGCTTGAAAACAATTTCAGCAAAAAAATAAGTAAATTATTGTTCATTTTATATAATAGTGTGGTAAAATGGGATTAATGGATTTTTAAAAAGGATATAAATTAAAGGGAGAATTATGTTTTTTAAACGTCAAAAAGGTAAGTACCACGAAGTAGAGCGTGTGACTCGTTTTAAGTTGATTAAATCGGGTAAGCATTGGCTGCGTGCTGCGACATCACAGTTCGGCCTTTTTAGATCAATGAAGGGGGGAGGCCTTTCATCGATCGAGCTCAAGGTAACGGAAGAACAAGTTACCGATAAAAAGAGCGGCATAGACTTTTTGAGGGGCATTGTCGCCACGGGAGCCGTGCTGGGCGGAGCTGTTGTGACAAGCACAACTGTCCATGCAGAAGACGGTCAGGCTCTGGAAAAGGTCATTGATACGACAGACGTTTTAGCGACACGTGGTGAAACAGTTTTAGGAGAAGAAAGCAGTGCTGCTGAAGCAGCAACCGCAACGGTAAGCTCACATACTGAGTCAGAGTCTGTATCAGATACATCCTCAGCTAGTGCCAGTGCTTCTGTCAGTGCATCTATTTCAGCCAGCATCTCAGCTTCAGAGTCAATCTCGCAGTCTAGCTCTGCCTCTATCAGTGCCAGCACATCTCAAGCAGTCTCAGATTCCTTAAGTGTATCTGAGTCTCTTTCAGTGTCTTCAAGTACATCTGATTCAGTGAGTGCATCTCAGCCAGCATCGACCTCAGCTAGCTCCAAGTCAGAATCTACTGTAAACAGTCAAAGCGCATCATCCGAAACCAATAGGTCTTCTAATAATGGCTCAGCCAGTACCTCAAGAGAAACTGCCCGTGTCCGGAAACGTCGTGATGTAGCAAATGCTCCAGATACAACCCCACCTACAATTACAGTTCCCAATGAAATAGTAGTCTATCGTGGTGAAGAGTTTGAATTTTATTTTGAAATAACAGATGACAGCGGGCAAGTTACAAATGTAGAATTAAGTACTTTTGGTCAAGCATTGAATTTATCTTGGTTAGAAATCTCACGGGATAATTTCAATGTACCTGGGAATGCTACCTCTGCTAATCCATTACGTGTTAGAGCATACGGTAGAGTTCCACTAGATGAACAAATTCCCGCTAATAAAAGCAAGGCTCAGTATACTAGAACTATTAGGGCTTGGGATGTTAACGGTCTAGTCTCTTCAAATATTCCTTTTGTAATAAAATATAGAGAGCAAACTGAAAAATATAATCCTGCAGATCCGACAATAACGTATGTAGATAGGCTTTCTAGTTTATCCTCAAGTGAGAAAAGAGCAGTAGAGGCGGCAGTAAGAGCAGCCAATCCTCAGATTCCTGAAGCTTCTAGAATTACTGTCTCTCCAAATGGAACAGTCACCATTACTTATCCAGACAATTCTACAGATACTATTACTGCAAATAGAGTAGTAAAAGATCTTGCATCAAGTCGTTCAGCTTTAACATCAGCTTCTACATCCGCCTCGACCAGTGCTTCAGTGTCTGCTAGTACCTCAGCGTCCCTTAGTGCATCGACCTCAGCGAGTCAGTCTATTGTAGATAGTAAATCTGCTTCTGTAAGTGCATCAACATCTGCAAGTACGTCAGCATCGACAAGTGCGTCCGTAAGTGCAAGTACGTCCGCGTCAACCAGTGCATCTGTATCTGCAAGTACGTCCGCTTCAACAAGTGCCTCAGTGAGCGCCAGCACGTCCGCGTCAACCAGTGCATCAGTAAGTGCAAGTACGTCCGCGTCAACGAGCGCATCTGTATCTGCAAGTACCTCCGCCTCAACAAGTGCATCCGTATCTGCAAGCACATCAGCCTCAACAAGTGCATCCGTGTCAGCAAGCACCTCGGCTTCAACGAGCGCGTCAGTATCTGCAAGTACGTCCGCTTCAACGAGTGCATCTGTGAGTGCAAGCACGTCCGCTTCAACGAGTGCATCAGTAAGTGCAAGCACCTCAGCATCGACTAGCGCGTCCGTAAGTGCGAGCACCTCGGCTTCAACGAGCGCGTCCGTAAGTGCCAGCACATCCGCCTCAACGAGTGCGTCAGTGAGTGCAAGCACGTCCGCCTCAACGAGCGCATCAGTATCAGCAAGTACCTCAGCGTCCACAAGCGCATCGGTAAGTGCCAGTACCTCCGCCTCCACGAGTGCGTCAGTAAGTGCAAGTACGTCAGCCTCCACGAGTGCGTCTGTATCTGCAAGTACCTCCGCCTCCACGAGTGCGTCCGTGAGCGCAAGTACCTCCGCCTCCACGAGCGCGTCCGTATCAGCAAGTACCTCAGCCTCCACGAGTGCATCAGTTTCAGCAAGCACGTCCGCGTCCACTAGTGCATCGGTGAGCGCAAGTACGTCCGCGTCCACAAGTGCGTCAGTGAGTGCAAGTACGTCTGCATCGACGAGTGCATCAGTATCAGCAAGCACATCTGCTTCAACGAGCGCGTCTGTGTCTGCGAGTGAATCTGCATCGACGAGCGCATCAGTAAGCGCAAGTACCTCAGCATCGACAAGTGCATCTGTATCTGCAAGCACGTCCGCATCGACAAGTGCGTCAGTAAGCGCAAGTACGTCCGCGTCTACTAGCGCGTCTATGAGTGCAAGTACGTCCGCCTCCACGAGCGCATCAGTGAGCGCAAGTACGTCCGCTTCTACCAGCGCATCAGTTTCAGCAAGCACGTCCGCATCGACAAGTGCGTCCGTAAGCGCAAGTACCTCAGCCTCGACGAGTGCGTCGGTATCCGCAAGTACCTCAGCGTCCACGAGTGCATCTGTGAGTGCAAGCACCTCAGCGTCTACTAGCGCGTCAGTCAGCGCAAGCACATCTGCGTCCACGAGTGCGTCGGTATCCGCAAGCACGTCCGCGTCAACGAGTGCATCAGTAAGTGCAAGTACGTCCGCCTCGACGAGTGCTTCAGTATCTGCAAGCACCTCAGCCTCAACGAGCGCGTCAGTTTCAGCAAGTACGTCTGCCTCCACGAGTGCGTCAGTATCTGCAAGCACCTCAGCCTCAACGAGTGCGTCAGTAAGTGCAAGTACCTCAGCATCGACCAGCGCGTCAGTAAGTGCAAGCACCTCCGCGTCAACGAGCGCTTCAGTGAGCGCAAGCACCTCAGCATCCATGAGCGCATCTGTATCTGCAAGTACGTCCGCATCAACTAGCGCCTCAGTTTCAGCAAGTACGTCCGCATCGACGAGCGCATCAGTAAGCGCCAGCACGTCTGCTTCAACGAGTGCGTCAGTATCTGCAAGCACCTCAGCTTCAACGAGCGCATCAGTAAGTGCAAGTACGTCCGCATCGACAAGTGCGTCTGTATCTGCTAGCACGTCAGCATCTACTAGCGCGTCAGTGAGCGCAAGTACGTCAGCTTCAACCAGTGCATCTGTGAGTGCAAGCACCTCAGCGTCAACGAGTGCGTCCGTATCAGCAAGTACGTCCGCCTCGACGAGTGCTTCAGTGAGCGCAAGCACCTCAGCGTCGACAAGTGCGTCCGTATCAGCAAGCACCTCAGCGTCTACTAGCGCGTCTATGAGTGCCAGCACATCGGCATCAACGAGTGCGTCAGTAAGCGCAAGTACGTCAGCATCAACGAGTGCATCCGTAAGTGCAAGTACGTCCGCCTCAACGAGTGCATCAGTAAGTGCAAGTACGTCCGCCTCAACGAGTGCATCAGTAAGCGCAAGCACCTCAGCATCAACAAGTGCGTCAGTAAGTGCAAGTACATCTGCATCGACAAGTGCGTCCGTATCAGCAAGCGCATCAGTAAGTGCAAGTACCTCAGCGTCCACAAGTGCATCCGTGAGCGCAAGTACGTCCGCCTCAACGAGTGCCTCAGTAAGCGCAAGCACCTCGGCTTCAACGAGTGCATCCGTGAGCGCAAGTACCTCAGCGTCCACAAGCGCATCAGTAAGCGCAAGTACCTCAGCCTCCACGAGTGCATCAGTAAGTGCAAGTACGTCCGCCTCAACGAGTGCATCAGTAAGTGCAAGTACGTCCGCGTCGACGAGTGCGTCCGTGAGCGCAAGTACGTCCGCCTCGACGAGTGCATCAGTAAGCGCAAGTACTTCAGCGTCGACAAGTGCATCAGTAAGCGCAAGTATGTCTGCGTCAACGAGTGCGTCAGTAAGTGCAAGTACTTCAGCGTCGACAAGTGCATCAGTAAGCGCAAGTATGTCTGCGTCAACGAGTGCGTCCGTAAGTGCAAGCACGTCCGCTTCAACGAGTGCATCTGTAAGCGCAAGTACATCAGCATCGACGAGCGCATCAGTAAGCGCAAGTACGTCAGCGTCAACGAGCGCATCCGTAAGTGCAAGCACATCGGCTTCAACAAGTGCCTCTGTTTCTGCAAGTACGTCCGCATCAACCAGTGCATCTGTATCCGCAAGTACGTCCGCTTCAACGAGTGCGTCAGTGAGTGCAAGTACGTCCGCCTCCACGAGTGCCTCCGTTTCAGCAAGTACGTCTGCGTCCACGAGTGCGTCAGTGAGCGCAAGTACCTCAGCCTCAATGAGCGCATCCGTTTCAGCAAGCACGTCCGCCTCGACAAGTGCATCAGTAAGCGCAAGTACGTCCGCATCGACGAGTGCCTCCGTAAGCGCAAGTACCTCAGCGTCAACGAGCGCATCAGTAAGCGCAAGCACATCTGCGTCCACAAGTGCGTCAGTTTCAGCAAGTACGTCCGCTTCAACTAGCGCCTCGGTAAGTGCAAGTACGTCCGCATCGACGAGTGCCTCGGTAAGTGCAAGTACGTCCGCATCAACGAGTGCCTCAGTAAGTGCAAGTACGTCCGCATCGACGAGTGCATCGGTAAGTGCCAGCACATCGGCCTCAACAAGCGCGTCAGTGAGCGCAAGTACGTCCGCATCAACGAGTGCATCTGTATCAGCCAGCACGTCAGCCTCAACGAGCGCATCCGTAAGTGCAAGCACTTCAGCATCGACAAGTGCGTCAGTAAGTGCAAGCACGTCTGCCTCAACGAGCGCATCCGTAAGTGCAAGCACTTCAGCATCGACAAGTGCGTCCGTAAGCGCAAGTACGTCCGCGTCAACCAGTGCGTCCGTATCAGCAAGCACCTCAGCGTCAACGAGCGCATCTGTATCTGCAAGCACATCGGCTTCAACAAGCGCATCAGTTTCAGCAAGTACGTCTGCATCGACGAGCGCCTCAGTAAGCGCAAGTACCTCAGCGTCCACCAGTGCGTCTGTAAGTGCAAGTGAGTCGGCTTCAACAAGCGCGTCAGTAAGTGCAAGCACGTCCGCTTCAACGAGTGCTTCAGTCAGCGCAAGTACATCCGCATCGACGAGTGCATCAGTTTCAGCAAGCACGTCCGCGTCGACAAGTGCGTCCGTAAGTGCAAGTACCTCAGCCTCAACCAGTGCGTCAGTGAGTGCAAGCACCTCAGCGTCGACAAGGGCATCTGTATCTGCAAGTACTTCAGCGTCGACGAGTGCTTCAGTCAGCGCAAGTACGTCCGCGTCCACGAGCGCGTCCGTAAGCGCAAGTACGTCCGCGTCCACGAGCGCCTCAGTGAGTGCAAGCACGTCAGCATCGACGAGTGCTTCAGTCAGCGCAAGTACGTCCGCATCGACGAGTGCGTCCGTAAGTGCAAGTACATCCGCGTCGACGAGTGCATCTGTATCCGCAAGCACGTCCGCATCAACGAGCGCCTCAGTGAGTGCAAGCACGTCAGCATCGACGAGTGCTTCAGTCAGCGCAAGTACGTCCGCATCAACGAGTGCGTCAGTAAGTGCAAGTACCTCAGCATCAACGAGTGCGTCAGTGAGTGCCAGCACGTCAGCGTCCACCAGCGCCTCCGTAAGTGCAAGTACCTCTGCGTCAACGAGCGCATCAGTTTCAGCAAGTACGTCTGCATCGACGAGTGCGTCAGTTTCAGCCAGCATGTCAGCATCAACTAGTGCCTCAGTAAGTGCCAGCACGTCCGCGTCGACGAGTGCGTCAGTATCAGCAAGTACGTCCGCATCGACGAGTGCATCAGTAAGTGCAAGTACGTCGGCTTCAACGAGTGCGTCAGTAAGTGCAAGCACATCTGCGTCCACAAGTGCGTCAGTTTCAGCAAGTACCTCCGCTTCCACGAGTGCATCAGTAAGTGCAAGTACGTCTGCATCAACGAGTGCGTCGGTAAGCGCAAGTACCTCAGCTTCAACGAGTGCGTCGGTATCAGCAAGTACATCTGCATCAACGAGCGCATCAGTAAGTGCCAGCACGTCTGCGTCAACAAGTGCCTCAGTAAGCGCAAGTACGTCGGCCTCAACCAGTGCATCCGTATCAGCAAGTACGTCAGCCTCAACGAGTGCATCGGTATCCGCAAGTACATCAGCATCAACTAGTGCGTCTGTGAGCGCCAGCACGTCAGCATCGACAAGTGCGTCTGTATCTGCCAGCACGTCCGCATCGACTAGCGCGTTAGTATCAGCAAGTACGTCTGCATCAACGAGTGCATCAGTAAGCGCAAGTACGTCCGCATCGACGAGTGCATCGGTAAGTGCCAGCACGTCCGCGTCAACCAGTGCATCAGTAAGCGCAAGTACATCGGCCTCAACGAGCGCGTCAGTGAGCGCAAGTGAATCGGCTTCAACTAGCTCATCTGCGAAAGCGAGTGAATCTGCATCAACGAGTGCATCAGTTTCAGCAAGCACATCGGCATCAACGAGCGCTTCAGTATCCGCAAGTACGTCCGCCTCAACGAGTGCATCGGTATCCGCAAGTACATCAGCATCAACTAGTGCGTCTGTGAGCGCCAGCACGTCAGCATCGACAAGTGCGTCTGTATCTGCCAGCACGTCCGCATCGACTAGCGCGTTAGTATCAGCAAGCATGTCAGCGTCCACCAGCGCGTCAGTGAGTGCAAGCATCTCGGCCTCAACCAGTGCATCTGTATCTGCGAGCGAGTCCGCATCGACAAGCGCGTCCGTGAGCGCAAGTACGTCTGCGTCAACGAGCGCGTCCGTGAGTGCAAGTACTTCTGCGTCGACGAGTGCATCAATATCCGCCAGCACATCGGCATCGACGAGCGCTTCAGTATCCGCAAGTATGTCCGCATCAACCAGTGCATCAGTATCAGCAAGTACATCCGCATCCACCAGTGCATCCGCTTCAACGAGCGAATCCACTTCAGTAAGTGCATCTGCTTTAGCGTTGGCAAGTATATCTGCTTCAGTAAGTGCCTCAGAATCCGCAAGTACTTCAGCTAGCCTGTCTGGTTCAGAAAGTGCTTCGATTAGTGATTCTCAGTCAATCAGTGAGTCAACCTCAGTGAGCACCAGCACATCAGTCTTGCATAGTCAGCTGGATCTGGTTCATGAGAAGGAATTCTATTCACTCAGCCTTTCTACTAGCGAGTCATTGTCAGCAGCGGTCAGCCTCAGCGAGCTTGCCCGTGTCAGCCAGTCTGTATCAGAAAGCCTGTCTACGAGCCTGTCAGCTAGTCAGAGCACATCTGAAAGTCTGTCCGCTTCAGCAAGACAGTCTGAGCTGGATCTGATTTCCAGAGGTCGTCTGCCTCAGACAGGGGAAACGGAGAGCAAGGCTTCCATCCTGGCTTTAGGCTTAGGAGCATTGGGCTTGGCCTTCAAGAGACGTAAAAAGAAAAGCGACTCTGAGGAGTAGCAGTAAATAGAGCCAATCAGTTTATCTTTTAGTCCGTCGAAATTTCACTCAGCTAGTGAGCTGTGGAAGTGATGGACAGAGCAAGTTATAAGGAAATAACTTGGTTATTTCTGGTGCTTGCTTCCTAAAATCCTAGACTAGAAACTAGTAAAAAGAAACCGAGAGGCTATAGAAACAGGAAGTTTTGACAACTTCCTGTTTTTTTGACAATTTAGTAGAAAAAAGTGTCCTTTATTCTGCAGGAAAGTCCTTGAGAATATAGATTTTTTGGACAATATTTTATATAATATCAAGTATAGAAATGATGTTTTAGAGTTTATGAAATGAAAGAGTAAGGGAAGAAATGAAAACGATTGTTTTGGTTGGGGATCAAGCCTATCAGGAGCAAGTTTCGACTGCAATTAAGTCGATTTTATATTACAATAAAAATGTAAAAATCTATGTTTTCAATCAGGGATTGAGCGACGAATGGTTTCGTGATTTTAATGAGCTGGCTGAGCAGCTGGATAGTGAGTTGGTCAATATCAGCTTGGAGCAAGTGACTATCAGTCCAGAGTGGCTGACTCAGGACCATATCAGCTCAGCAGCCTATGCTCGCTATTTCATTCCGCAGTTTGTGGCAGAGGAGCGCGTCCTTTATCTGGACAGTGATCTGGTGGTCAATAGAGATTTGAAGCCTTTATTTGATATTCCTCTGGAAGGCAAGCTTGTGGCAGCGGTTGGAGATGCCGGAGGTTACGGTTTTAACTCAGGAGTTCTGCTAATTGATAATCGAGCATGGAAAGAAAGGCAGCTACAGGAGACCTTTATTAAGGAAACGGACCGCATCATGGGCTTGGTTCGGTCTGGCCAGATGGAGGATTTCAACGGCGATCAGACAGTTTTAAATCATGTGCTGGCTCAGGACTGGCTGCCCTTGGATAAGATTTACAATCTGCAGGTAGGCCATGACTTGGTGGCCTTTTACAGCGGCTGGAATGGTCATTTTGAGCTAGATCAGGAACCTCTGATTATCCACTATACGACCTTCCGCAAGCCATGGAACTCGGAAGTTAGCTATCGGTACCGTCAGCTTTGGTGGGACTTTCAGGCCTTGAGCTTGGCGGAGATTTCAGCCCATCATCGGGGAGAGTTTGAGCTGCAAGACCGATGGGAGAAGGCGGCTCTGAATTGCATGCTCCTGACAGATGTACAGGAGCTGGAGCAGATTGAATTTTTAGCCCAGTCCCTGCCTAGCGTTCATTTTTATATAGCCTGTTACACAGATATGGGAGATTATCTGCGTTCTTTGGATCGCTATGAAAATATCCATCTCTATCCGCAGGTTATTCATGCTGTGCTAGATGAGCTCATTGATAAGTGCCAGGTCTATTTGGATATTCACCATGGAAGCGAGCACTATCAGCTGAGCAGTCGTTTCAAGGCGCTTGACAAGCCAGTTCTGGCTTTTGACAATACTAAGAAAAATGAAAAGGAAGAACTGGTCTTTCAGCATGAAAATCCACAGGAAATGGTGGAAAAGCTGCGCAGTCTGATGAAAAAAGAGAAGCCGCAAGCCTTTCGGGCTGTGGTGTTGGCGGCTAATGCTGCCTATAGTGAGCAGGTCTTAACCACCATTAAGTCCATCGTCTGCCACAATCGCTTTATCAAGTTTTATGTCATCAACAGTGACTTTCCGACAGAGTGGTTTGTCAGCATGCAAAAGAGACTGGCCAAGCTGGACTGCCAGATCGTTAATGCTCGGGTGTCTGCTTCGCTAGTGTCAAATTTTAAAACGGATATTAGTTATACAGTTTTCCTGCGCTATTTTGTAGCGGATTTTGTTGAGGAAGACAAGGCTTTGTATTTGGATTGCGATATCGTTGTCACGCGGGATTTAAGCTCCCTATTTGAAACAGAACTTAGAGATGCACCACTTGCTGCGGTCAAGGATCTGGGTGGGCAAGTGTATTTTCATCAGCACATCTTTAATGCTGGGTTCTTATTAATCAATAATGCCCTTTGGAAGCAGGAAAATATTCGCCAACGTTTGATTGAACTGACCAATGAATGGCATGACAAGGTACCGTCTGGTGACCAAAGCATTCTCAATATGCTTTTTGAAAACCGCTGGATGGAGCTGCCTTTTGCTTATAACTGCATTACGCTGCACACGATCTTTTCGGACTATGAACCTGAAAAAGGTCTCTATCCGCCGGTGATTCACTATCTGACCGAGCGAAAGCCTTGGAAAGAGTACACCCAGTCCATCTATCGTGAGGTCTGGTGGTTCTATCAGGGATTGGATTGGTCGGATATGCAGGAGCCAGTCGGAGCCCTGACTCAAAAGATGGTGGAAGGTGAAGAGGGCTCAAGTCTGTCCTGCCTAGTCTACACCTACTCTTGTGACCTGATGCATATCAACTATCTGATTCAAGCCCTGCCTGCCTGTCATTTCTACATCGCGGCACCGGTAGTGGTAGCAGAGCCAATCACGCGTCTGCTCCAGTATCCTAATGTCAGCGTCAGTTCAGATATTGCGGGCATTCCGGCTCTCTTGGAGTCGCTGGAAGCCAAGTCTCAGCTGCTGTTGGATATCAATGCCGGTGATGAGGTGGGGGATATTATTGCTCGCTTTAAGTCTGCTGGCAAGTCAGTCTTTGCCTTTGACAGCACAGCCCATGGCCAGCAAGGGCAGGAAGTCTTTCCAGCTGATAACCCTGAAGTCATGGTGCAGGCTATTGAGAAGCTGGGCTTAGCCGAGCCTGAGGAGCGGCAGATTTCTGTACTCTCTATCGACCAATCACTGGATTATCTCTTAGAGAAAGGTGCTTCAGTGGTTCGCTTTGGAGATGGGGAGATGGATTTGGTTGCGGGCCGTAGTATCGTCTATCAGGACTTTGATCCAGAACTGTCAGCGCGTTTGAGAGAGATTATGTCTATGGAAAGCGATGAGCATTTGATGATCTGTCTGCCCGATGTCTTTACAGGGCTAGAGCGCTATTCCATTGATGCCCAAAATTTTTGGAGTCTAAATCATTTGCCACATTTTCTTGAGAAATATAAAAATATTTGCCAAGCACCTTGGTACGGATCGACCTTTATTTCTCGTCCTTATATCGACTTGGAAGATAAGACGCCGTCTGCGGGCTACTTTACAAAGCTTAAGCAGCTATGGCAGGACAAGGACCTCTTGATAGTAGAGGGCTTGACTTCCCGCTCTGGTGTGGGCAATGACCTCTTTGACGGGGCTAAATCCATCAAGCGGATTATCTGTCCTTCTCGCAATGCCTACAGCAAACTGGAGGCCATCAAGCAGGCTGTTCGAGAGCATGCGGATAATCGTCTGATTTTGACCATGCTGGGTCCGACGGCCAAGGTCTTGGTCTACGATCTGGTTCAGGAAGGTTATCGGGCCCTGGATATTGGACATATTGACTCAGAGTATGAGTGGTTCCAGATGGGGGCTACGCACAAGGTCAAGCTGTCGCACAAGCATACGGCTGAGCACAACTTTGATCAGGATATTGAGTTTAGGGATGACCAGGCTTATGACAGTCAGATTGTTGCCAATCTGGCTCAGGAATGAAGATTAGAAAAAGAATATGAAAGTTAATATTACCAATCTATACGGTATGTCTGGCCAGAGTACGGCTTTGATTGCCCAGAATGATGTGACCAAGCTAGCCAAGCAGCTGGGCTTCAATGAACTGAGTTTTTATTTTTACGATATTTACAGCGACAGCCAGTCGGAGCTCAGTCGGCGTCTGGACGGTATCATGGCCAGTGTAGGCTATGGCGATGTGGTTATCTATCAGTCGCCCACTTGGAATGGCCGGGAGTTTGACCAGGCCTTTATCAGCAAGCTGAAGATTTTGCAGGCCAAGTTGATTACCTTTATCCATGATGTGCCGCCGCTGATGTTCCCGTCAAACTACTATCTGATGCCGGAGTATATCGATATGTATAATCAGTCCGATGTGGTTATCGTCCCTTCTGAGCAGATGCGGGATAAGCTTCTGGCAGAGGGTCTGACTGTGGACAAGATTTTGATCCAACGCATGTGGGATCATCCCTATGATTTGCCCTTGCACCAGCCTCAGTTTGCGCCTAAGCTGTATTTCGCGGGAAGTGTGGAGCGTTTTCCGCATCTGAGCAACTGGTCTTATGCAACGCCGCTGGAGATTTTTTCGCCTGAGGAAGAATCAAATCCAGATGCCAATGTTAGCTATCGCGGCTGGGTCAGCCGGCCAGAGTTGCTTTTGGAGCTGTCCAAGGGCGGTCTAGGTCTGGTCTGGGGCGTTGAGGAAAATCCAGCAGACGAGCCGGAATACTATGGTCTCAATATCTCTCATAAGTCTGCCACCTATCTGGCAGCTGGGATTCCGGTCATCGTCCCTTCTTACCTGTCCAATGCAGAGCTGATTCGCGAGCGCGGTCTGGGCTTTGTAGTAGACAGTCTGGAAGAGGCCAGTCGGATCGTTGAAAATCTGACTGCAGAGGAATATCAGGCTATGGTCGAGCGGGTTAGAAAGTTCTCTTTCCTGCTCAAGGAAGGTTATTTTAGCAAGAAAGTCTTAGTAGATGCGGTGATGGAAGTCTTATCTTAGAGCCTTTCCAGCCATCGTCATGAGGAGTCAGTGTGAAGTCATTTTTTAAACCGGTCATTATCAAAAAGTTTCTGTGGACCTTATTTTTCTTATTTATCTATGTCTTGGGAACCAAGCTGACCCTGCCTTTCATCGATATGATTAAGGCAGCTGCCATGGACGGGACCTCTACTACCTTGAACTATGCGACAGCCCTGATGGGTGGGAATCTGCGCAGTATGTCGCTCTTTTCTGTCGGCCTGTCTCCTTGGATGTCCTCTATGCTGATCTGGCAGATGTTTGCTGTGTCCAAGCGCCTAGGCTTGAGTAAGCTCCCTCTGGAAGTGCAGGAAAGGCGGCGGATGCTGCTGACTTTGGTCATTGCCTTGATACAGTCTGTGGCACTGGTCCTAAACTTGCCATTGCAAGAAGCAGGTGGGGTGGATATGACTACGATTATGGTCTTAGATACCTTGGTCTTGATGGCTGGGACTTATTTTCTCATCTGGCTGACGGATTTGAATGCTGCTATGGGACTTGGCGGCTCCATCATGATTGTCATGGCCAGTATGATTGCCTACATTCCGCAGGATATTTGGAACTCCATTCAGGAACTGAAGATTTCTTCACTTTGGCTAGCCTTGATGCTGGTTTTCAGTCTAGTCTTTCTCTATCTGGCTGTTACAGTTGAGCGGTCCAAGTACCGAATTCCAGTCAATAAGATCAATATCCATAACCGTTTTAAGAAATACTCTTATTTGGATATTCGTCTGAATCCTGCTGGTGGGATGCCGATTATGTACGCTATGACCTTGGTCAGCATTCCCCAGTATTTTCTTTTGATTATCCACTTTCTCCAGCCGGACAATCAGCTGATTGATCAGTGGATAGAAGCGCTGTCTATGGGAAGTCCAGCTTGGTTTATCCTCTATCTGCTGACCATTTTCATCCTGGCGCTGGCCTTCGCCTTTATCAATATCAGTGGCGACCAGATTGCTGAGCGGATGCAAAAGAGTGGAGAGTATATTGAAAATGTTTATCCGGGAGGAGCAACCCGCCGGTATATCAATGGTTTGGTAACCTTTTTTGCACTAGTGGGAGCTTTCTATCTTATCCTGATTTCTGGCCTGCCTATGATGGTGGTGCTTCTGGACATTCGCTATCTGCGCCTCAGTATGATTCCGGGGATTTTTATGATTTTTATCGGAATGGTCTTTTCTATTAAGGACGAGGTGGATGCCTTGACGCTTAATGACCGTTATCGTTCATTGTTGTAGGAGAAACTATGTATTACTTTATTCCTTCATGGAGTGGCAGTGGGGATCGGGTTTGGCACCGGGATATTATCCCTTGGTACCGCTCCATGCAGCGACTGGAGTTTGATGACTCGATTCATCAGATTCGGATTTTTCAAAGTGAAAATCTGCCGGTCCAGCTGCTTTTGCCAGCCTATATGCCACATGCCCGCTACCTCTTGCATCGGCAGGATATTTTTGAGACGGACTATTACTCGGTCTTTGATGAGATTCAGGGAATTCAGTCTAAAGAAATGCAGGTGTTGCAAATCAAGGATCTGGACTGGGAGCCAGACTGCGAGTTTGTCTATACGCCCTTTCTAATCATGGTCCGCAGGCAGGGACAGCTCTATGCCCATGTCGAGTTTGGAGTAGAAAGCTTTATCAGCTTCATCAAGTTTTTCAAGGATGACCAGCTGGAGAAGTTGTATATCTTTGATGATCGGGGCTTTGTTTCCAGTATCACCTATTATGAAGAGGGGCAGCCCCTTTATCAGGACTACCTGCAGCCGGATGGTGACTGGCGGATTCGCGAGCATCTGAAGCCTGACGATAGCCGAGTAGAGGTCAATCCTGCTTACTTACTGGACTTTGATAAGCTGGAGTATGAGCGGATGCCGGACTTAATCTTGGAGAAATTAGGTCATTATATCGAGCGCAATGCAGGAGCGAACAGCCGTTTCGTCCTGGCAACGCATCCCTTATACACTCAAGCTATTTTGCGCTTGTTGCCCAAGAATGTTCAAATCATTCTCAGCTTTTTCCACGAGCGCAATCATGCAGTAGATTGGCAGGCTTTAGAAGCAGATTTGCAGCAGGCAGATCTAGTCTTGACTGATCGTATGGACTTCAAGAAGGCTATTCAGCGCTACCTGCCTAGACAGGCTCAGAAGGTTCATTACCTGTCGCCTTTTGATACCCGTCTGCAGCTGGGCAAGAGTCAACGCCGGCGTGAATCCAAGATTTTTTATCAGATTAATCTGGAAGAAGGGCTTAATGACTATGCCATCTTCAAGGTTCTCCACTATGTGGCCAAGCATCCGGATACAGAGCTGACTATCGGTGTTTACAATGCCTGGCAGGAAGGGATCCAAAAAGTGGAGACCAAGGTGCAGGAGGTTATTGATGAGTATCTGAACCAGTATGAGTTTGTCAAGAACTACCGTCGCAGTGAGCAGGCTGAGAATGCCCTGCTGGAAAATCAGGAGCAGGACCTTCGTTTCACCATTAAGAATATTACGGACGAGCTCAGCTTGATTCAGGAGCTGGATGATACACGATTAATCATTGACCTGAGTGAGCAGCCCAATCTCTATACGCAGATTGCTGGGATTTCAGCTGGGATTCCGCAGATCAATCTGGTGGGTTCGGACTATGTGACCCATCTGCAAAATGGCTATATCTTGGACTCTATCTCTGATCTACCGACTGCTGCAGACTATTACTTGGAAGGTTTGAAAAATTGGAACCAGGCCTTGATTTATTCTATTGAAAAAATCCATCATAATACTGGTCTGGAGCTGATTGGCCGCTGGGAGCAGTGGCTCAAGGAGGCTGAGAATGCAAAATAAGCTGAAAATCTTACAGATTGGTTCAAGCGACTGGAGCAAGGAGCTTGCTATTCCAGACAATATGGCCTGGTATTATTTCTTTCCTAACTCCAATCTAGCTATCAAAAAAGTCATGGAAATGGATAAGATTGGCAAGTTTGATGCGATTTTGGTAGACGATTTGCGTCGGATTCCAGATTTGTTTATGATTGAGCCCCAAATTATCCCTTATACAGTTTTCTATGATCAGGAACAGGAAACCCAGGAAGCGGATATTGAGTACTTCCTTAAGCGTCACTGTGCTCAGCCAACGGATATGAGTGATCGAGCTGACCTGGTTCGCAAGCTGTCCAAAGCTCTCTTTTCCGGCCAGTATGGGGATAAGATGACTCCACTCGATATGGTGGTCAGCCCTGGATTTCGGGGCAAGATTTGCTACAATGGCTATGAAAATCTAGAGCTGGAAGGTGATTTTGGTCAGGACTTTCAGCCAATCCTGTCTTGGAAATATAATATTATAGCCAACAAGTTCAATCCAGTTGAACTTTGGCTTGAATATGAAAAGTCAGGCAGCTGTGAGCTGCGGCTGCGCCTCTATAATATCCAGGAAGGCTCGACTGCAGATATTGCTCGCGAGACTATTTTCACAGAAGAGGACATGCGGGAATCCATGGTTCTGGACAATGACTTTACTTCCTATCTGGGCGTCAGTCTGGAGGCTAGAGGTGAGGGACAGATTCAGGTCGGTGCTCTGCATCAGCGTCTGACCCGCTTTGAGTTTGGTAAGTATGTTCTGGGTGGGAAAATTTTTCGTGATAGTCACCGTCAGGAGATTAATTACTTCTTTTATCCGGGAGATTTGAAGCCGCCTTTGGCTGTTTATTTCTCTGGTTACCGTCGGGCGGAAGGCTTTGAGGGCTTTGGAATGATGCGCAGTTTGGGCTGTCCTTTTCTCTTATTTTCAGATCCGCGCGTGGATGGCGGTATGTTTTATTTGGGCAGCCAGGAGCTGGAGAGCAGTATTCATAACATTATCCAAGAGCATTTGGACTTTCTGGGCTTTACCGAGCGGGATTTGATTCTATCAGGCATGTCGATGGGGACCTACGGTGCGGTTTATTACGGATCAGAGTTTCGTCCGCGGGCTATCGTTTTGTCCAAGCCCTTGGGAAATCTAGGCACTATTGCCCAACGTGGTCGTTTACGCCTGCCCGAGGTCTTTCCGACGGCTCTAGATGTCCTTCACCGTCACACGGGTGGCAAAGATAAGGAGCATGTAGAGGATCTGAATCAACGCTACTGGCGTAAGTTTGAGAAGGCTGATTTCAGCCGTACGACCTTTGGTATCGCCTATATGAAAGAAGAGGACTATGATCCGACGGCCTATGAGGACCTGGTGGCAGCTCTTCATCTGACCGAGGCCAAGCTGATTAGCAGAGGTGTCCCTGGACGCCATAATGACGACTTAGCTGTGTCTGTGTCTTGGTTTATGAATTACTATCGAATGATATTGGAAAAGGAATTTGGGAGAAAGAAATGAAAATTCAAAAAAGAAAGGGCATATACTGGGGAGAGCTGAGAGGGGTTTCGGCAGCTGGTAAAATGACTGACTTTACCTATCTCTACGGCACTACCCTTATCATGCATTCTCCTTCACATGTATTTTTTGAAAATAAACTAATGGCCTCCGGCCAGACCATCCATGAATGGTCTTCCAAATGGAACTATCAGCGAGACCGGCAGGTGCCTTCTCTCCCTTTGCTCAAAAAGGGAGCTCGCTACTGCCTGTCTAGAGATATGACCACCTATCCTGAATCCAGCGTCTTTCTGAAAATCATCTTCTTTGACCGCTATGAGAAAGAAATCAGCAATCAAGTGGAGCGCTCGGAGAGCATGGTGTTTATCTATCCAAACGAAGCCTATAGCTATAAGGTTCAGCTGCTGAGTGCAGGAGTTGAGTCCTTAGAGTTTCATTGCCTAAACATTGACCAAATCATAGAGGAGTCTGATGATTAAAAATCATTTTCAAATTCAGCGCTTAAAGAAAATCTTAGCCAAAGTCAAGAGCTTTGAGTCAGAAATGGCTGGCCTGTCAGACGCTGATCTGAGAAAGAAAACACAGGAATTTAAGGAGAGACTGGCTACAGGTGAGACTTTAGATGACTTGCTGCCGGAGGCTTATGCTGTAGTGCGGGAAGCGGACAAGCGGGTGCTGGGCATGTTTCCTTACGATGTGCAGGTCATGGGGGCGATTGTTCTTCATGAGGGCAATGTCGCTGAGATGGCTACGGGAGAGGGCAAGACTCTGACGGCTACCATGCCGCTCTATCTCAATGCCCTGTCTGGTCAAGGAGCTATGCTGGTGACCACCAATACCTATCTGGCTCTGCGGGATGCTAAGGAAATGGGACAGGTCTATCGTTTTCTGGGGATGACTATTGAGGCAGCGGTGGTAGCTGATGAGACTGAAAATTTGACTCCCAAGCAGAAGCGGCTGATTTACCAGGCGGATATTGTCTATACGACCAATAGTGCCTTGGGCTTTGACTATCTGATTGAAAATCTAGCTGAGAATAAGGATAGTCAGTACCTTAGTCCTTTCAACTATGTCATCATAGACGAGATTGACTCTATCCTCTTGGACAGCGCTCAAGTGCCTTTAGTTATCTCTGGTGCGCCTCGGGTTCAGTCAAACTTCTATGGTATCATGGATACCTTCATTACGACTTTGAAAGAAGACGAGGATTATCACTACGATGACGAGAAGAATGAAGTCTGGCTGACATCGAAAGGTATTCTGTCGGCAGAGTCTTTTCTTGACTTGGAGCATCTTTTCTCCAAGGAAAATCAAGAGTTGGTTCGCCACCTCAATCTAGCCTTGCGGGCCCACAAGCTCTACAAGAAGGACAAGGATTATGTTGTCCGCCAGGGTGAGAAAGAAGCTGAAGTCGTACTTTTGGACCGCTCAACCGGCCGTCTGCTGGAAATGACCCGGCTTCAGGGAGGTCAGCACCAGGCTATTGAGGCCAAGGAGCATGTCAAGCTGACAGAGGAAACGCGAGCCATGGCTTCCATTACCTATCAGAATCTCTTCCGGCTCTTCCGGAAAATCTCGGGTATGACTGGAACCGGCAAGGTGGTGGAGAGCGAATTTATGGAGACTTACTCCATGTCTGTCATCAAGATCCCGACCAACCGGCCAGTCATACGCCAAGACTTGCCAGACCAGCTTTACCAGACCCTGCCAGAAAAAGTCTTTGCTTCTCTGGACGAGGTCAAGCACTACCATGCTCAAGGCAATCCGCTCTTGATTTTTACCGGCTCAGTGGAGATGTCAGAGATTTACTCTTCCCTCTTGCTGAGAGAAGGCATCGCCCACAACCTGCTCAATGCCAACAATGCGGCTCGTGAGGCTCAAATCATCGCTGAGTCTGGGCAGAAAGGTGCGGTGACGGTGGCTACATCCATGGCCGGCCGTGGTACGGATATAAAGTTGGGACCGGGTGTCGCTGATTTGGGTGGTCTCGTGGTGATTGGCACTGAGCGGATGGAAAACCAGCGGATTGACCTACAGATTCGTGGCCGTTCAGGCCGTCAAGGTGATCCGGGAATTAGTAAGTTCTTCATCTCGCTAGAGGATGATCTGCTCAGGAAGTGGGGACCAGACTGGCTCAAGAAGTTCTACAAGGACTACTCTGCTGAAGAGGTTCAGCAGCATCCAGTCCAGCTGGGACAGCGTCGTTTCAGACACTTGGTGGCTAAGGCTCAGAGGGCTAGCGAAAGCAGCGCCAAGATGTCCCGTCGGATGACGCTGGAATATGCCCAGTGTATGAAGATTCAGCGGGAGATTACCTATGCTGAGCGCAATCGCTTGATTCAAGCTGAAGAGCGGATTGATGAAGAAATCAGCCGTGTCCTCCGTCAGGTCATTCATCAGGCGGCCTATGAGCGGTCCTATGGGACGCGGGCTGACCTCTATCGCTTTATTTTAGATTATTTCAGCTATCATGCTGAGCGCATTCCTTATGATTTCGATATTTATTCGCCGGAGAAAATTGCAGAGCTCTTGCAGGATATTGCCGAGCAGGAATTGCAGGCAAAGAAAGCCTATCTCAAGTCTGACAAGCTCTTTACCCATTTTCAGCGGGTGTCCGTTCTCAAGGCTATTGATGAGAACTGGGTCGAGCAGGTGGACTATCTGCAGCAGCTCAAGACAGCCTTGAGCGGTCAGCATTTCTCTATGAAAAATCCTCTGGTAGAATACTACCAAGAGGCTTACGATGGCTTTGAATATATGAAGGAGCGCATGAAGCAGCAGATCGTCAAGAATCTTTTGATGAGTGAATTGGCACTCAACCCTAAAGGAGAAGTCATCATGTACTTCCCGTAAGACGAGGAGAATATGACAGTATATAACATCAACTTAGGCATCGGCTGGGCCAGCAGCGGTGTAGAATACGCCCAAGCTTATCGGGCCCAGCTACTGCGCAGAATCCAGCAGCCGGCTAAGTTTATCTTTATGGATATGATTTTAGCAGATAATATCCAGCATCTAACGGAAAATATCGGTTTTCTGGATGAGGAAGTTATCTGGCTTTATAATTACTTTACTGATATCAAGATTGCGCCGACGACGGTGACGCTGGACCAGGTGCTGGCTCAAGTCGCAGGTCAGCCGGAGCGCTCGGAGAGAGAGGGCAAGATTGTCCGCTATTTCTATCCGCAGGATGATCAGTTTATCACTTGCTATCTGCGGCAGGAAGACCAAGACTTTGTGGAGCATGTGGAGTATGTCTCGCGGGGAAGATTGATTCGCAAGGATTATTTCTCCTATGTCCGCTATGCTAGCGAGTATTTCGCACCTCACAATGACGCTGCAACCCTCTACCAGCGCCGTTTCTACCATGAAGACGGCAGTGTGGCTTATGACATGCTGATCGAAGATGGTCAGGAAGAGCTTTATCGCTTTCCAGATCGGATTTTCTATTCCAAGGCTGAGCTGGTCCGTTATTTCCTCCAATGTCTGCAGCTGCAGGCAGATGATGTGGTCATCTTGGATAGGGAGACAGGGATTGGTCAGGTTGTCTTTGAAGAGAGCCAGAAGGCTAAGCTAGGAGTAGTGGTCCATGCAGAGCATTTCAGTGAAAATGCCAGCAGTGACGACTACATTCTCTGGAACAATTTCTATGACTACCAGTTTACCAATGCTGACAAGGTGGACTTTTTCATCGTGGCAACTGAGGCTCAGAAAACGATTCTAGAGCAGCAGTTCCAGCATTACTCGGACAAGCGGCCCAAGATTGTCACCATACCGGTGGGCAGTCTTGGCCAGCTGACTTATCCCAAAGAGCCTCGCAAGCCTTTCTCCATGATTACGGCTTCGCGTCTCGCTACGGAAAAGCATATCGATTGGCTAGTGGCAGCGACTGTCCAAGCCCATGACCAGCTGCCTGAGCTGACTCTTGATATTTACGGTAAGGGGGGCGAAGAGGACAAGCTACGCCGAAGGATTGAGGAAGCAGGAGCGCAGGACTACATTCGACTCAAAGGGCATGCAGATTTAAGTCAGATTTATGCAGGCTATGAGCTTTATCTGACTGCTTCAACCAGCGAAGGCTTTGGTTTGACTCTTATGGAAGCAGTCGGCTCGGGTCTGCCTCTCATCGGCTTTGATGTCCGCTATGGCAATCAGACTTTTATTGATGATGGTAAAAATGGCTATCTGCTGCCGGTCAGTTCCAATCAGGTCGAGGATCAGATTATTGCTGCTTTTGTAGAAAAAATAGTAGCTCTCTTTAGCCAAGGACGCCAGCAGGAGATGAGCCAACACTCTTATCAAGTAGCCGAGAATTATTTGACCAACCGGGTTGAAGAGGCTTGGTCCCAGCTTTTAAAGGAGGTCAGAGATGATTCAGCTCTTTGATTATTACAATCAGGAAACCCAGGATCTGCATGATTCCCTCCTTGCAGCTGGCTATGACTGTCCGACCATTGTCATTGAGGCCAATGGCTTTCTGCCGGACGACATGATCTCCCCCTATACTTACTTTCTGGGGGATGAAGAGGGAGCAGACCACCCGCTCTTTTTCAATCAAGTGCCGGTGCCCCCTTTCTGGGAAATCACAGGCGACCATCAGGCGGCGCGTGTCAGTGACATGGGAGAAGAAAGAGCACGGATTCACTATGCCAGTCAGGCCAAGGGCCGGCTGGTCAAGCAGGTGGACTGGCTGGATAAAAAAGGCCAGTTGCGACTGAGTGAGCGCTATAATAAGCAAGGCCGCTGCTTTGCCAAAACAGCTTATAAATCAGGCCAGGAGGCTTTCAACACGACCTATTACAGCACTGATGGTCAGGAGCGTATTGTGGAAAATCACGCCACCGGTGACATCATCCTAACCCTGGACCAAGAGCCCTTGCGGATTTTTAAAAGCCGAGTGGATTTTATCTGTTTCTTTTTAGAGCGGCTAGACTTGGACTTGGATCACATTCTCTTTAATTCGCTGGCTTATTCTTTCCTGGTTTCCCACAGCTTGACAGGCCGAGCTGGGCAGGATATTCTTTTCTGGCAGGAACCTCTGTATGACGAGCTTCCGGGCAATATGCAGCTGATTCTGGAAAATAGCCAGCTGCGGACGCAGACCATTGTCATTCCAGATTTAGCAACTTATGAAAAGGCCAAGAGTCTGGCAGCGACTGACCAGCAGAAGAAGTTCCTGCATCTGGGCTATCATTATGACTTCAAGCGGGACAACTACCTACGAAAAGATGCTTTAATTTTGACCCATTCAGATCAGATTGAAGGCTTAGAGACCTTGGTTCAGTCCCTGCCACAGCTAGTCTTTCGCATTGCTGCCCTCACGGAAATGTCACCTAAACTCTTATCTATGCTGTCCTATAAGAATGTCGTCCTTTATCAAAATGCCAGTCTCAAGCAGATCGAGCAGCTTTACTTGGAATCGGACATTTATCTGGATATCAATCACGGCGGTCAGGTCCTGCAGGCAGTGCGCAAGGCTTTTGAGAACAATCTCTTGATTCTAGGCTTTGAGCAGACCCTGCATGATAGGCACTACATTGCCCAACAGCATATTTTCTACAGCAGCCAGCCAGCTCAACTGGCATCAACTTTGGAAGAAGCCTTATCTGGTGTTGAGCAGATGCGGTCAGCCTTGCAAGCTCAAGGCAAACATGCCAATGATGTACCCGTCAGTCTTTATCAGGAGACTCTCCAAAGCTTGTTAGGAGGTCAGCATGGCTAAAAAAGATTTATTTCATAAGGATATTGAGGGACGGTTAGATGAGCTTAAGCATGGCAAGCCCAAGAAGGAGAAGGCCAGCCTGGGTGAAAACCTCAACAAGGCCTTTGTCATCGCCTTGGGCTTGATGATCTTGATTGGCTTGATTTTTACATTGATTGGAGCCTTGAGGAAATAAAATGCAAACAATATTGATTACACTTACCATTGTAGCAGCCTTTGTCTTGATTTTGCTGGTTAGTCTTCTTCCCAGAGAAAACCAGCAATTTTACAGAGACACCAATACATCGATCGGCAAGTCAGGCTACTGGGAAACCCACCTCGCAAAGAAAATCTTAGTTCTTTTGGCAAGTCTTGCCCTGATTGTGCTCATGATTTTCTTTATGATTCAATCCCTCTAGCATCTGTCTAGGAAGTTACTCAGACGACTGCTAAATAAGAAAGACCCTCTATTGCAGACAATGGAGGGAATTTTTATAAGCAAATTTTGGATGTAAAGGTTTTAATTTCTGAAAGCAACTTGATATTTTTCTGAAAAGGAGTAAACTGGATATACAAGTGATGGAGGTTTGGTATGAAATTATACGTTCAGTTGATGATTATTTTTATGATTTCCCTCGTTGGAGAAGGAATTTCAAGTGTTTTCCACCTACCTGTTCCGGGCAGTATCATTGGTTTGGTCTTGCTGTTTTTGGCTCTGCAATTCAAGATCCTGCGCCTGCGTCATATCAGTATGGTTGGCAATTTTCTCTTGGCAAATATGACCATCCTTTTTCTGCCTCCAGCAGTTGGCATCATGGATAAATTTCAGGTCATTGCGCCTTATCTGCTGCCGATTATTTTGATTGTTTTAGGAGCGATTGTGCTCAATGTCTGCGTGATTGCAGTTGTAGTGCAGCTGATTAAGACTCGTTTTGAAGGAGATTATGAGGAAGGAGACGCTAGCAATGTCTGATTTATGGAGCAACCCTCTCTTTGGCCTTGCCTTGTCTATCTTGGCCTATCTTGGTGGCCTATTGATTTTTCGGAGATTTCCCCATCCCTTGACAACACCATTGCTGATTGCAGCAGTTTTGGTTATTGCATTTTTAAAATTAACCGGTATTTCCTACAAGGATTACTATGTCGGCGGCTCCTATTTAAACAACCTGATTGTGCCATCTACGGTTGCTTTGGGAATTCCGCTTTACAAGACTTTTCATTTGATGAAGCACCATGCACGCAGTATTTTGATTGGGACCTTTGCGGCGGTTGTAGTCAATACCAGCTTCACTGCTCTGCTGGCTAAGTTTTTCGGAATGGACTTCTTTCTGGCTGTTTCTCTTTTTCCGAAATCTGTCACAACGGCCATGGCTGTCGGTATCACAGACAAGCTGCAAGGTCTTGCTACAGTGACCTTAGTGGTGGTGGTTGCGACGGGCATTCTGACCAGTGTCTTAGGACCAACGCTTCTTAAGCTCTTAAAAATCACAGACCCAGTAGCTATCGGTCTAGCTTTAGGGGGAACAGGCCATGCGGTAGGAACGGGAACCGCTTTTAAATACGGCCAGGTCGCAGGAGCTATGGCAGGACTTGCGATTGGCGTGACCGGCCTCATGTACGTTCTGGTCAGCCCCATCGTAGCAGCCATTATTCTGAAGTAAAAATAAACAAGGTTGAAACGTTTTGTTTCAACCTTGTTTTGCTTATTGCAGATTTAGTTTGTTTTTTACAATGGTATGGATTGTAAAATAGAAACCAAAAATTTTGACCAGTTCAAAGACGACTCTGATAATAATGAAGCCATCTAGCATCTGTTCAAATTCCGAAGAGGAGTAACTGTAATCATATAAACTAAGTAGTCCATATGAATCAAAAGAACTAGGTAATAAGAGTGACAGGACTGCCAGAACAGTCCAAATCAAAAATCCAAAGAGCACAGCCATCATAATCCGATTCTTCTTGAAAAGCTGTCCGACTGAGATCGCTAGATAAAAGAAGAGAATACCAGAAAGGATTTGAAGGAGATTAAGGAAGCCGTATTTGACAATCCATAGCCATAAATCTGGTATTTCACCAATAAATTTAAAAATCTCATTGAATGAAAAACCTACAAGGGGAAGAGCAATGCCAAAGATGACTAAACCACTAATAAACATGGTCAGCATACACAAGAGGGTCCAAACAAATGCGGAAAGAAGCTTGGACAGAAGAATCTGATGCGGGGTGACCGGCAAGGTCCAAGTCAGGTAGCCTTCTCTCCCAAAGACATTTTTATAAAATCGACGGATAATAATGATGGTATTGGATAGAAAGACTGCGCAAGATGCAGAAAACAGCAAGAGAAATAGTAGATAGAAAGTGATAATAACACCACTAGTAGCCATTGGGTAGTCACTATAGCGTTCCATGACCTCAGGTTTTAAGATGCTGCCAGCCACGAATCCCATGAAGACTGATAGAGTAAGAAGAATGGCAAAGGTGATACAATACCATTTGTAATTAGACTTAAAGTCGTATTTAAACAGTTTTCCAAACATATAATGAAGTCCTCCTAATAAAAGCGAAACTGGCTGCGGAAGAGATTATCAATGGATTGATTGTACTGTTGACGCAGCTGATTAGCATTTTCATGCAAAAGAATCTGACCTTGGTTAATCAGGATTACTTCATCCAAGATTGGCTCGATATCTGCAATCAAGTGGGTGGAAATGATGACAGAAGACTGAGGTGTGCGATTTTGGATGATGGTCTGCAGGATATAGTCACGAGCAGCCGGATCAACACCACCGATAGGCTCGTCTAGGATATACAGTTCCGCATGACGGCTCATGACCAAAATGAGCTGCATTTTTTCCTTGTTTCCTTTTGACAGACTTCCGATGCGCGCTTGAGGATCGATATGAAGATCCTTTAGAAGCTGCATGGCTTTCGCGCTGTCAAAATTATCATAAAAATCTTGGAAATATTTTACAGCTTCGATTACTTTGGAGCTGTCGCTTAGGTATGTCGTATCTGGTAGATAGGAAACGATTCTTTTGGTATCAGGAGAGGGTTTGACGCCTTTGAGATAAATATGACCAGAGGTCGGCTGCAAGAGACCATTGATAAGCTTGATAATAGTTGTCTTGCCGCTGCCATTAGGGCCTAGAAGTCCGATGATTCTGCCGGGCTGGATATTTAAGCTCACATCATACAGAGCGGGTGCGTCGCCATAATTTTTATGGACATGGTCAAGATAGACCAGAGGATACTGATTCATACATGTCTCCTTTATTTTCTGCAATTTACAATTATTGTACCTTTTCCTTAGGAAAATGGCAAAGAAAGCCGGAAAGGGTGAATGGAATCTTTCTGTTCAGTCAAACTCCTATTTCCCTCATTCAGTGAATTGCGGTATAATAGTTATAAGAAGAAGCAAAGCATGTTCAAGGAGAAAAATGTGGTGATACAACTTGATACCAAGACTGTTTACAGTTTTATGGATAGCTTGATTCCGATAAAGAAATATGTGCAGAAAGCCAAGGACTTAGGATACAGTCATCTGGGCATGATGGATGTGGACAATCTCTATGGAGCCTATCATTTCTTAGAGGAAGCCGAATCAGCGGGACTGCAGCCGCTTTTAGGCTTGGAACTGAGTCTGATTAAGGCAGAGCAGGAGCTTCATCTCCGTCTGCTGGCCTTGGACAGTCAGGGCTACCGCAATCTGATGAAAGTCTCGACTCTCAAGATGATGGGACAAAAAAACTGGGAGGATTTCCAGCATCTCTTTAAGGGATTGGCTGTGATTGTTCCTGCTTTTGACGGAGTAGCAGATCTGGATTTGGGGTTGGATTTTTATATTGGTGTCTTTCCAGCAACGCCCCAGCAGGAGTTTGGTCGGCCAACCCTGCCCCTGCATACTGTCCGATATTTTGATAGGGGGGATTTGGAGACCTTGCAGATGCTCCGAGCTATTCGAGAAAATGCCAGCCTGCGGGAGATTGGCAGTCTTCCCAATCATGAGTTTTTGCTGGCACCAGATGCTCTGGCAGGAGCTTTTAAGGAAACTTTCCCAGAGAGTTTGGCTAATCTTGAGAAGCTAGTCCGTCATGTTCACTATGATATCAATAGGGAGCTGAAACTGCCCCGCTTTAATCGGGAACGTTCTGCCGTGGAAGAGTTGCGGGAGCGCTCCGAAGCTGGCTTGAAAAAACGCGGTTTAACAGGTAAACTTTATCAGGAACGGCTGGATCAGGAGCTGGATGTCATTCATCAGATGGGCTTTGATGATTATTTCCTCATTGTCTGGGATTTGCTGCGCTTTGGTCGCAGTCAGGGTTATTATATGGGCATGGGCCGAGGATCTGCTGTTGGCAGTCTGGTGGCCTATGCTTTGGAGATTACTGGGATTGACCCAGTCAAGAATAACCTGCTCTTTGAGCGCTTTCTCAATCTAGAGCGCTATACCATGCCCGATATTGATATCGATATTCCTGATGTTTACCGGCCAGAGTTTATCCGCTATGTTCGTGACCGCTATGGCAGTATGCATGCAGCTCAGATTGTGACCTACTCGACCTTTGGAGCTAAGCAGGCCATTCGCGATGTTTTCAAGCGTTTCGGTCTGCCAGAGTATGAGCTGACCAATATCACCAAGAAAATCCGCTTCGGGGATAGTCTGACCTCTGCTTATGAGAAAAATATGGCCTTTCGTCAGATTATCAATAGTAAGCTGGAATATCAAAAGGCCTTTGATATTGCTAAAAAAATCGAAGGTCATCCCCGTCAGACTTCTATCCATGCAGCTGGCGTTGTGATGAGCGACAGTGACCTGACTGATCAGATACCGCTCAAATACGGCGAGGACATGTATATTACCCAATATGATGCCCACGGTGTGGAGAGCAATGGACTGCTCAAGATGGATTTTCTGGGCTTGCGCAATCTGACCTTTGTCCAGCGGATGAAAGAAGCAACCCTGAAAAAATATAAGGTAGATATTGAGATTGCAGAGATTGACTTGGAGGATGCAGACACTCTGAAACTCTTTGCGGCTGGCCAGACCAAGGGGATTTTCCAGTTTGAGCAGCCGGGTGCCATCAGTCTACTCAAGCGGGTTCAGCCGGTTCGCTTTGAGGAAGTAGTGGCCACAACCTCTCTCAATCGTCCTGGAGCCAGTGATTACATCGACAATTTTGTCAAGAGAAAGCATGGGTTGGAGCAGGTGGAGTTAATTGATGAAAGTTTGGCTGATATTCTAGCTCCGACTTACGGTATCATGCTCTACCAAGAGCAAGTCATGCAGGTGGCCCAGCGCTTTGGTGGCTTTAGTCTAGGGAAAGCCGATATTTTACGAAGAGCAATGGGCAAGAAAAGCGCTGCTGAAATGCACCGCATGCAGGAGGACTTTGTTGCAGGTGCTCTCAAGCTAGGTCACTCGGAATCCAAAGCCAAGGAAGTCTTTGCTATTATGGAGAAGTTTGCTGGCTATGGCTTTAACCGCAGCCACGCCTATGCCTACTCAGCTCTGGCTTTTCAGCTTGCTTACTTCAAGGCTCACTATCCAGATGTTTTCTTTGATGTCATGCTCAATTACTCTAGCAGTGACTATATCACTGATGCCCTGAGTTTTGACTTTGAAACAGCGCCCCTCAGTATCAATAATATTCCCTACCATGATAAGTTTCAGGATAAGAAGATATTTTTAGGCATGAAAAATATCAAAGGCCTGCCTAGGGATTTGGCTTACTGGATTATCGAAGAGCGACAAAATGCTGCCTTTACTGGGGTGGAAGACTTTATTCTGCGCCTGCCTCAGAATTACCATAAGATTCCGCTGCTGACTCCTCTGATTCAGCTGGGGCTCTTTGACAGTTTTGAGAAAAACCGCCAAAAAATTCTAGCCAATCTGCCTAATCTGTTTGTATTTGCGGATGAGCTGGGCAGTCTCTTTGCGGATACGACTTATTCTTGGACAGAGGCTCAGGATTTTAGCGATGCTGAAAAGTTTGAGCTGGAACAGAGCATTATCGGTGTGGGGCTTAGCGATCACCCCTTGGTTAAACTGGCCAAAGAAGCAGATCAGCCCTTTAGCTGGATTAGTGAGTTGACAGAAAATAGCAGAGCTAGGATTTTAGCTCAAGTCCAGACTGTCAAGACTATTCGGACTAAAAAGGGCGAGAATATGGCCTTCTTGCAGGTTTCAGATACGAAGAAAAAACTGGATGTTACCCTCTTTCCTGATACCTATCGTCAGTTGGGTGACCGTATTAAGGAGAAGGGTATTTACTACTTGACTGGCAAGGTGAAGGAGCGGGATGGCCGTTTACAGTTGGTCTTGTCAGATATAGAAGAAGCCACTACAGAACGCTTCTGGATAAAACTTGCTGGCCATGAACATGATCGAGAAATATCTCAGATTTTGCAGAAATACCCCGGTAATATTCCGGTTGTCCTGCGTTATGAAGATGAGAAGCGAACCATGTCTGCACCGCATTTTCGAGTGGAGAAATCAGAGCAACTACAAGAGGAATTGAAGAATTATACTATGAAAACGATTTTTCGTTAAAAAATATGGAAAATAAGAGAATTTTCATGATGATTGTGGTATAATCTATAAGAATGTTAAAAAGAAAAAGGAGCAAAAAGCGAAATGAAACGTATTGCTGTTTTGACTAGTGGTGGCGATGCCCCTGGTATGAATGCTGCCATCCGTGCAGTTGTTCGTAAAGCAATTTCCGAAGGAATGGAAGTTTACGGGATTTATGATGGTTACGCTGGAATGGTTGCTGGCGAGATTTACCCACTTGATGCGACATCAGTTGGTGACATTATTTCTCGCGGTGGAACTTTCCTTCACTCTGCTCGTTACCCTGAGTTTGCCCAAGTTGAAGGGCAGCTGAAAGGGATTGAGCAGCTTAAAAAACATGGAATCGAAGGTGTCGTTGTTATCGGTGGAGATGGATCTTACCACGGTGCGATGCGCTTGACAGAGCATGGCTTCCCAGCTGTCGGTGTTCCAGGAACCATTGACAATGATATCGTCGGAACAGACTTCACTATCGGTTTTGATACAGCTGTTACTACAGCCATGGATGCGATTGACAAGATTCGGGATACTTCATCCAGTCACCGTCGTACTTTCGTTATCGAAGTAATGGGACGTAATGCTGGTGATATTGCTCTTTGGGCAGGTATTGCATCTGGTGCGGACGAAATCATCGTTCCTGAAGAAGGTTTCAAGATCGAAGAAGTTGTTGAAAGCATTAAGAGTGGTTATGCCAAGGGTAAGAAGCACAACATCATCGTCTTGGCTGAGGGTGTCATGTCAGCGGATGAATTTGCTGAAAAGCTGAAAGAAGCTGGAGATATGAGCGATTTGCGTGTCACAGAGCTCGGACATATCCAGCGTGGAGGCTCACCAACTGCGCGTGACCGTGTTCTTGCATCTCGTATGGGAGCTCATGCTGTTAAACTGCTTAAAGCAGGTATCGGTGGAGTTGCTGTTGGAATCCGCAATGAGCAGATGGTTGAAAGCCCAATCCTAGGAACTGCTGAAGAAGGAGCACTCTTTAGCTTGACTGCTGAAGGTAAGATTGTCGTCAATAACCCGCACAAGGCTGATCTGGGCTTGGCTGATTTGAACCGCAGCATCAATATTTAATTATTATTTGTTATTCAGGCCAAGAGGCCAAATAGAAGAAGGAGTTTCATACAATCATGAATAAACGTGTAAAAATCGTTGCAACATTAGGTCCTGCGGTAGAAATCCGCGGTGGTAAAAAATTCGGTGATGACGGATATTGGGGAGAAAAGCTGGATGTTGAAGCATCAGCTCAAAACATTGCTAAGTTGATTGAAGCTGGCGCAAACACATTCCGTTTCAACTTCTCACACGGTGACCATGCTGAGCAAGGAGAGCGCATGGCAACTGTTAAGCGTGCAGAAGAAATTGCCGGTCAAAAAGTTGGTTTCCTTCTTGATACAAAAGGACCAGAAATTCGTACAGAATTGTTCGAAGGCGATGCAAAAGAGTATTCATACAAGACTGGTGAAAAAATCCGTGTTGCTACTAAGCAAGGTATCAAATCTACTCGTGAAGTAATTGCTTTGAACGTTGCTGGTGGATTGGACATCTACGATGATGTTGAAGTTGGCCGTCAAGTATTGGTTGACGATGGTAAACTTGGTCTTCGTGTTGTCGCTAAAGACGATGCTACTCGTGAATTTGAAGTAGAAGTTGAAAACGACGGCATCATTGCTAAGCAAAAAGGTGTGAACATTCCTAACACTAAGATTCCTTTCCCAGCGCTTGCTGAGCGTGACAATGACGATATCCGCTTTGGTCTTGAGCAAGGAATTAACTTCATCGCGATTTCATTTGTACGTACTGCAAAAGACGTCAACGAAGTTCGTGCAATCTGTGAAGAAACTGGTAATGGCCATGTTCAATTGTTCGCGAAAATCGAAAACCAACAAGGTATCGATAACTTGGACGAAATTATTGAAGCTGCTGACGGTATCATGATTGCCCGTGGTGACATGGGTATCGAAGTACCATTCGAAATGGTTCCAGTTTACCAAAAGATGATCATCACTAAGGTAAATGCAGCTGGTAAAGTGGTTATCACAGCAACTAACATGCTTGAAACCATGACAGAAAAACCACGTGCAACTCGTTCAGAAGTATCAGACGTATTTAACGCTGTTATTGACGGAACTGATGCAACTATGCTTTCAGGTGAGTCTGCAAACGGTAAATACCCACTTGAGTCAGTAACAACAATGGCTACTATCGATAAGAATGCTCAAACCCTTCTTAATGAATATGGCCGTTTGACAACTGATAACTTTGAGCGCAACTCTAAGACTGAAGTTATGGCTTCAGCAGTTAAAGATGCTACAAACTCAATGGATATCAAGTTGGTAGTTACCCTTACTAAGACTGGTCACACAGCTCGTTTGATTTCTAAATACCGTCCAAATGCTGATATCTTGGCTATCACTTTTGACGAATTGACTCAACGCGGTCTTATGCTGAACTGGGGTGTAATTCCAGTGACTACAAACACTCCATCTAACACAGATGATATGTTTGACATCGCTGAGAAGATTGCAGTTGAGCAAGGCTTGGTTGAATCTGGTGATGATATCGTTATCGTTGCTGGTGTGCCGCTTGGTGAAGCAGTTCGTACCAACACAATGCGTATCCGTACAGTACGTTAATAGGAATTAAAAAACCTTGCTATATCAACGTTTCAGCGTTGTTAGCAAGGTTTTTATTTGTTATAAGGGGCAAGTAAGGGGCAAAAATCTATTTTCGGTCATTGGCAATTGTGTCTAAAATATTCTCTATATTGGATTTCATGCTCTTTGTTACATGTGTATAGATTTGCATCGTAGTATTAGAGTCTTTATGCCCAACTCTTGCCATGATAGCTTTTACTGGTACATTTCTTTCGGCAAGCATGCTGATTAGTGTATGCCTAAAGATGTGGGAGCTGAGGGGCTTATTAATCGGCTTATCTAGTCTCTGATTGGCTTTCTGCAGGGTAATGTTAAAAGCATTTCTTTGAATTGGTTTTCCATGGTTGTTGAGGAAAATATAATCTGTATCAGAGAGTTCAGGGTTCGTACTAGTGGCTAGTTCATTTAGCTTGATAAACTCGTCGATGATCTCGATTTCACGGTTAGTCAAGTTAGTCGTGCGGTAGCTTGATATAGTTTTCGTCAGTTCTTTCTTGGCGTTTCTGTCAATACTGTCTAGTGTGCCGTGTATATCAAGCTCTCTGCTTTCTTTGTGGTAATTGTGTCTTTCGATAGCTACAGCTTCACCAATTCGACAACCATTCAAAGACATAAATTCAGCCAATAGCCCCGCTCTGTATGTTCTAGTGTTTTTATATAATTCTTTCAAGAGTGCATTTAGTTCTTCTGGCTCCAGGTATTTCTCAGTGACTGATTGCATATTTTCCAACGTCAATACACGTTTAGGGAGAGTAGTAGCCCTGGCAGGATTGTCAGTTATGATCCTTAGCTCTTGAGCATAATCAAACACTCCGTTTAAGACAACTTTGATATGGTTTAGTTGAGAAGCTGTGTAGTCAGAATTAGCAATATATCTCTTAATATAAGAGACATCGATATTGCGGATAGGAACATTAGGCGCAAAGTTGTTGGATAGTCTTTTGTATGCTGGTTTACGAGCACGGACACTAGACCGCCTGACTTCTTTTTGGTAAAATGTCCACCATTCTTCCAGGACATCGACAAACAGCCTGTCTGATGTCGTAAGCTTCTGGAGAACATTCTCAATCTTTTCTTCTAAAATCTTCTGGGCTTCTTTTTTGGCTCGACTAGAGCCACTATCTAAAGTAACTGAAACTCTGCGCCATTTCTCTGTATATGGATCTTTGTATCTCTCGAAAAATTTATATTTTCCGCTTTCTAATTTCTCTATCCACATTGTTTTTTCTCCTCATTTTTGATAAAATGAGTACAAGAAAACGACCTTTTGAATGGTTGTTTCTTATACAGGATTTCCCCACATTCAAGCTTGCCGGCCGAGAATGTGGGGATTTTTTTATTTTTCTAACAAAATTTCTATCTTCTGTTTCAAATCTTCCAGCTCAATCATTTCACTATTGGCTGTGCTGATGTAATAGTCTATGTCTTGTTTGGCTTCTCTTTTTCCACCAGGATGTCCATACTGGTTTAAGTAATCAATCATCCGCTTATAAAAAGCGATACTATCTCGCAGATAATTTTCTTTCATCCTGTAGTAATCTATCTCAGATCTAGTCTTGTCCCAAGTCGGGAAGTCAATATCTAAGTTAGTAGGAAAGCCTTTAAAAGAGTGAATCTCCCACAGCGTGGCATATTTATCATAAAATTCTTGCCCGGCGGCTGTAAGTTTTGTTTTTTCGCCCAAATCTTCTAGATATCCCTCGACCTTGAGCTTTCGGGTTACCTTTTCAGCATTAAGATTATACTGGCTAAAGAAGTATTTGGGGATTGCTGTAGATGACTTACGCCCTTGCTTAGTCTTCCCCCACCAAACGAGCAGCAACCACTCTCTAAGCTTGTGACCGTCGCCTGTCTTAAAACTGTCATTGTAAGCCGGCAAATCAAAACTGCGGCCGAAATAATCTACTAGACTAGGACGAGTGATCAAAATATCGTAATAGTCTTCAGAGAAGCTAGATTTACCTCTCACAACCAAATCAACCCTTGCATTATTTTTCTTTCCAAATAGAGCGCTAAAAATCCCCATAATTTGAACCTCCTAAAGACCTCCGGCAAACTTCAGATACTCGCCTTGTATCATGAGTTCGTCTGCGGTCGTTTTTAAATTATATTTTTTAGCAAAGTTAGACCAGTTAAATGCTGTCGGGTCATCATAGCTGGCCAGCTCTTCCTGGACCAGATGGCGGATCATGAAACGATTAGCTTCATTCTCGCAGCGCATAGCAGAGTGACGATAGATAGAGCCGATATGCTCTAAGTGTCCTAATTCGTGTAGCAATACTCTGTGGCGTTCTGCAGGCGATAAGGAGCTGTTCAAGAAAATAGTCCTTGTCTCTGCGTCATAGAAACCACGCCCAGCCCATTGGTCTGGCTCGAAAGTATAAAGTGATACCTCATACTGCTCCAACAGTTCTTTTTCTTTATCCATAATCTCCCTCACCTAAACTTATTTCTTGCTATTGAGGTAGCCCTCTATAATGCCCTTAATAGCTCGCTTGTCGTCATCAGACAATGGCTTACCGTCAAAGAGCATGATGCGGCCGTCCAAGTCATCAAGTTCTATTTCATGCTCTGGAGCTTTTTCTCCTGCAATAGCTGGGTTATCCGTCCGACCTAGTAAGTAGTCGGTAGATACTCCGAAATAGTCTGCAATTTCTTGAAGACGGTCAGAACTTACCTTTTGACGTTTTAAAGAATATAATGTGTTTTTGCTATATCCGAGCTTTTCTTCTACTTGATTTAAAGATAGACCTCGTTTTTTAGCAAGTTCTTTGATTCTTTCAAATGTTAAGAACATTGATTTATCAACCTTTCTCAGAGATTGACAAAAAATATTTAAATTATTTATATAAAAGTATTGACAAAGTTAAATAAATAATTTAAAATAGTTTTTGTAAGTTAAAGATTTAGTAAAAAACCTTGTAAAAACTTATCTAAAAATTAAATAGCTTTGGCGAGCGCATTGAATTGATAGATATATCGTTTTATCAAGTCTTTTAATTATGGTTTCATTTTAAATTATTTGTTTAAAACTGTCAAGCATTTTTATAAAATAATTTACTATTTCTTTAACTTTCTAATTAAGAAAGGAGAAAACATGAGCCAACAACACAAAAAATGGATTGAGCTAGTCAAGCAGCGAATGAAAGAAAAAGGTTGGAAAAAATCAGACCTTGCGACCGTTGTAGGAGTTTCACCGGCTGCTATTACGCTCTTGCTAAAAGAGGGGCGAGGAAGCGATGACTTGAAGCTAGAGGTGAAGAAAAAGCTTTCAATCCAAGAAAGCTGGGTTGTCTTTGAAGAAAGGTAGGGGATAAGATGCCGCAGGTAAAGATAAAAGAAATTATCTACACGCCAACCAACGGAACTGAAGAACCGACAGGCGGAGATTATGAACATCTAATTCAAAGGTGGCAAGGGCTGACACTTCCAACGGCAAAGCAATTTGTCAAAGAAATGCGAGAAAATGCAGAATTCGAGCAATATGTCTTCAATCCGACGCACAAGCTGATGTTTGTAGACTATGAGGGTTTCCGCAAGTTCTGGAAGTGGAAGCAGCTTAACCGCTACCGTGCTAAAAAAATAAGCCTTGCCGAGATAGAGTCGGACAAGGCACTAGCGAAGCGATTAGGCTTCTAAAAAGTATTTGCTTAATTATATCACACAACGAGGAGAAAAAACAATGGAACCAACATTAGGGAGTCAAATCATGGGAGTTGCTTTGATTGCAACCATCGCATTTGTTGCCGGCTGGTACGGCAACCGCATGGACGCTCACAAACGTGCGAAGAAAGAGCGCTTGGCACGCTTGGAAGCTGAGCTAGTGGCTCAGTACGAGGAAGATATGCGTCTGTATCACGAAGAACAGCGGCAAGCCGAAATGGACGCTTTGGCGATGGCTAGAAAAGCTATAACGCCAGCGTTTGAATATGCGGAGGTTTTGTCATGATATTTAAAAGAATTGTGACAATGGACGAACTAATTGAATTTAATGATTGCGAAGTAAGAGAGGTCGACGACAGCACGAAAAAACTTTTAGGTGATAAAGACTTAGTAGAGATCATTGAAAAAGGGGAAAGCTATCTCGTAAATACAGACTACATTATCATGATTAATCGTTGATCGTTAGGAGGGAATATGGAATTAAAAACAGGTGACTACGTCAAAATTTTAAAAAATGGTGAGTTTTTTAAAATCGTACAAATTAAAAATATGTACGGAAATATAATTAATACCACGCATGGGATTTATCTTCGCGATACGCTGGCAAGTAAACTTGATAGCAAATGCATTATATCCGGAATTGTGAAATGGGAGGATTTGAAATGATACCGAATTTTAGGGCTTGGCTCAAAGAAGAGAAAGAAATGATTGATGTCGATGAAATTCATTGGTATCGTGGTAAATTTGAGTTCATCGGTGATGGCATCACTTTTCAACGCTTAGCGAACGAAGTTGAACTCATGCAATCAACAGGTCTCAAAGATAAGAATGGCTTCAAGTTCAACCTTCCTCATGTGACTAACATTGTGAGTGTGGAATATAAAACACGCCTGAAGAATAAGCTTCAGAACCCTGTGAATGTACTACGCTTCACAGCAAGTGGTCAGGAGTATAGCTTTGAGCGTGAGATTGTGGTTGCAAATGCCAAGGGTTCAGCTAAAGGAACTATCCGCCCTTATTCTTGGGACGTTCCACCAGCACCAGTGTATGACATTCCAGAGTACACAGGAGACGCTGTTCCGTTAGACCCACCTGTGCATGAGAAACCAGAACTTGACATATCAGGTATCCCAGAAATGCCACCAGCTCCAATCCATGAGCTTCCAGAGTGGCAAGGAGGTACCAAACCGTTAGATCCTCCTACAGTTGACAAGCCTGAGTGGAACGGAGGAGCAGTACCCAATGACCCTCCTGTGTTAGACTGGCCAGAGTTGGTTATTCCAGAAGAGCCTAAGCCAGAATTGCCGCCTAAAACGCTCGAAAAAGAGCCGCCCGCTCCAAATACCAAGAATGAACCTAAAAACGCAACAGAGAGCAAATTAGAGGTCTCTACAAACGAATTACCAAAGACGGGAGAAGTCAGCAATGTATTTCTGTCAATCTTCGGTATTTCCCTACTGATTAGCGGAGCGATGATTTGGCACGATAACAAGAAAAAGTAAGGAGGGGATTGAAATAGCAAATCCAAAAAATAGGCGCTTCTATTGGTTGCAGCTGTCCGAGGAGTTTTTCAAATCGAAAGAAATGAAGCTCCTCCGACGGCTTCCAGGAGGCGAAGAGCACACGATCATCTATCTCAAACTCATGCTAGCTAGTCTACAAGACAATGGAAATATCTATTTTGAGGGTTTGGCTGACAGTCTTGCAGAAGAAATGGCTCTTATCATCGACGAAGACGCTGAAGCGGTCAGAATGACACTGATGTTCCTGGAGCAAAAAAAGCTATTGACGACATCAGACAATTTTGCCTATAAACTGGAACAAGTGCCAGAGATGATAGGCAGCGAAACCGCAAGCACCCGTAGGTCTCGCAAGCATCGAAGCACACAAAAAGCGTTGCAATGCAACACTGATGCAACAAAGTGCAACGGAGAGATAGAGAAAGATATAAATATAGATTTAGATAAAGATATAAATATAGAGTTAGAAGTTAGAGTAGAGAAAGAGGATGAAACTCTAACTACTGCTGAAATTTCAAAACTCTATCAATCCAGAATAGGAGTTCTTGATGGTCAGCAATATCAGATGTTGATTGATTATATTACGGAAGACAAAATGGAGCCTGACCTAATCAAACGTGCTATCGGGAAAGCTGCAGACAATAGCAAGCGATCATTTGGTTATATAAACCGCATTTTGAAGAATTGGGCGCAAAACGGCATACGAACGGTTGCCCAGCAGGATGAAGAACAGCGGCGATACCTTGAAAAGAAAGGCATCTATAAGCCAGACTCTAATATCCCAGAATGGTCTAAGGAGCATCCTAACTACCAACCGCCTGAAGAGTCAACGATACTATCAAGAGAGGAGTTCTTAGCACAAGATGACTAAAATTAACTACGATCAAGTCGCAGGGAATGAGTCTCTGTATAAGCAGTACAAGAACACTTTTTCTAAATGGTTCAACATGCAGCTATCCAGAAAGCAATATGTGGAATTTGTGGACATGTGTAGAGAGCATGTGAACATGCACCTAAATCCATTTAACATGTGCGCCTACATTCTCAAAAGGCCAGTAGAGGAAATAGTGACTAGATTTTTTCAAAAAGGAGATAAAACATGACAATACCAGAGCTTGAAACAGCGCTGCTATATCATATCACGCCTAACGAGCGCAAACGCCTGAAATGGTATAAGAAACATGATGTGGTTAAGTTTGTTAAGGAGTTAGGAAAACTTTGGCGAAAATACAAGGGAGAAGAAAATGGATAAATTACACAAACGGATTTTACAAGCCATTCCTGTAGGAAGTGATCGGCCGAGACCACGGAGGGAAATTGAACAAATGCTTGGTCTGAGCAAGCGATCTGTAGAAAAGGCTATCGAGCGATTGATCTATCGAGATGGTATTCCTATCGTGGCAATCAAACAAGCCGGGCACAATGGCTATTATCTGCCAAGGAATGAAGAAGAGCGCCAGGAGGGTCTGCAGGCTTACAAAGGTCAAATAAGGACCTCGCAACGCCGAGTATCAAAAGTTGAATCAGTCGACTTGGTGAAGTTCCACCAGGCACTAAAGGAGGGAGTCTATGCTCGAACCGTTTGATTATGACAAGTGGCTGACGACACCACCTGAAGAAAAACCAGAGCGTCCGGATCCCGACAATTGGGTTTATATCTCTGGGAGGTGGGTGTATGTGGGGGACGAAGTATGACAGCATACCTACTGAAAGAAATTGATAGATGGCGCTCTGAGTATATTCACCTCGGCCATGAGCTGGGCGAAGTTATCAACGAGCAGCAAGATAGAATCTTGGCACTTAGCCAAGAAAACAAGCGTCTCAAACGTGAAAATTGGAATTTGAAACAGACAAAAAGGAGAAAATAGAATGGCAAATGAAATATCGACACAAAAAGCAAAGCGAGATATATCAATCAATACAATGGACTGGACAGCCCAAGACATCAAACAGTATTTTGACCCAGACAACCTTTTGACGCCGAAACAAGTTGGGATGGCGTTGTCGCTCATTAAAGGGCGAGATTTAAATCCGTTAGCCAACGAGGTTTACATTGTCGCCTATCGTAAAAAGAACGGCGGAACAGAGTTTAGCTTGATTGTATCAAAAGAAGCTTTCCTAAAACGAGCAAATCGCAATCCGCAGCTTGAAGGCTTTGAAGCTGGAATTGTTGTAATTAACGAAAGCGGTTTGCAAGAGGAAAGAAAAGGCGCACTCGTTCTGCCTAATGACGAACTTGTCGGTGGATGGGCTAGAGTTTATCGAAAAGATTTTCGTGTGCCGGTTGAAGTCTATGTCAGCATGAAAGAGTACAACAAAAGCCAGAGCACTTGGAACTCAATGCCGGCTACTATGATACGGAAAACAGCTCTAGTAAATGCACTTCGTGAAGCATTCCCAGAAGACCTTGGCAATATGTATACCGAAGATGACGGCGGGGAGACTTTTGACCGTATTAAAGATGTCACACCGCAAGAAAGCCGCGAAGAAGTGCTAGCTCGCAAGCAGCAGCAAATCGAACAGATGAAACAGGAAGTTGCAGAGCGAGAAGCAAAGCAGCAAGCAGAAGCTACACCATCAGTCGATCCTGAAACTAGCGAAGTGCTAGGCCAAGAAATGGATCTGTTGGAGGGAGAGGAGTTTTAGATGGCCACAAAAACAAAAGATGTGACAGATAGCTTGGAGCTGATTCCGGTGACTGACTTAAATTTTGACTTTAAACTGACGCCGGCCAAAATTGAAATTGAAGGCAAGGAAGTTCTGGAGCAGGCCCTGGCAGCCTACCAGAAGAAATATGCAGGCTATGTCGTAACTGAAGATACCATTGTCGGCGACACTGCTGTCAAGAACGAGCTAGGACGAGTAGAGCGCCAACTCACAGCAGCAGTCAAGGAAAAGCTAGACGAATACAGCAATCCGCTTGACGAGGTTAAGGCATGGGTCAAAGACATTCTTGGCCCGGTAAAAGCGCTAAAGGAAGATATTGCAGAGCAAATCAAGAACTTTGAAGCTAAAGAAACCGAAAATCGCAAACAGACAGTCAAGGAAGCTTTTGAGGCTGCAATCGCAGAGAAAGAGACGGACCTTGATATCAACCTCTTTGCCATCCACTTTGACGACCTGGCTAAGAAAAAATGCTTTATGGCCGACAACGTGCGCATTAATCAAGCGACGCTTAAGATTATCAGCGACCTGGTAGCAGAAGAAGCGACTAAAAAGCAGCAACGCGAGACTGGTCTTATACAAATCTCAGAAGCAGCCGGAAAGGCTGGCTTTGGCCCGGCTGTCTATATCAGACGTTACGAGCAAGGCGCGGCATTAGGAGATGTTCTGCAGGCCATTCTTGATGATAAGGAACTAGCTGACCGATCTAAGGAAAAGGCAGAACTAGCAAAGCGCATTGAGGAAATAACGTCTATTGCAGAAGCTAAGAACCTAGCTCCCCAGAAATACGTTGACATGCTCAAGGCTGGCAAGTCTGCCCTGGATGTCATCAACATCCTGCATGCAGACGCAGCGGAAATGAGGCGGGCTCAAGCTGAAACTAGGCGAAATACGCAATCAGAAGCGGATGAATTACTTTACAATCAATTTTATGGCGCCTCAGAAGCTACTGACAGCGATTTAAACCAAGAAGACGTCGGTAAAAAATATGGTTTTAAATTTACCGTTGATTTGATTTTCCCAGCGGAGAACGCAAAGGAAACCAAAGATCAATTTAAAGAATGGCTCAACGATCACGGAGTGCAGTTTGAACCAAAATCAAAATCAGTAAAGGTGGAAATGTGAAATGATTAAATTTATCAAAGAAGCAGGAATGGCTCTGCTATGGGTATTTTTAGGATACCTAGTCGGAGAACGCAATAGCAAAAAGTAATAAAACAAGTCGGGCATCCTTGTAAAACTGCGAACTAGAAAGCGTCAATCGGTTATGTGACCAATGGACGAGCGACTGCCCGTATTTAGCCAAACTCACACAAAGGCAGTCGCATTTTTTTAGAAATGATATGACTGAAATCAAAGAAAAAGCCCTAGCGAAGATGCTGGAGGAGTTAAACAAACCGCATGATATCGCAATGGACCGCATTCATAACTGGATATGCGACCAAGAAGACGAGAATTTGTTCCAGGGGATCTTGAAAGATGGGTACTCAATTAAATGCTCTCTTGACTACGCAAAGAACAAGGCACGCAAGTTTGCAGAGAATGGTGTCGCCTGCATTGATGACGAAACGGTCTATGGCTGGGTCAAGGAATACTTCCTGAGCAATTCCAGTGTATCTACACTGCGCCAAGTACCGGTCGAAGCTAGGAAGAAACAAGTTAACACTAATCCTAAACCACAACAAACAGCTGTCAAGGTTCAAGAGCCTGAGCAACTCAAGAAGAAGATTAAGAAAGAGAAAGGAGTAGTCGAAGGGCAGTTGGACCTTTTCGCAGATTTGGCATGAGCAAGATCAACGAACAATGCAAGCGAGAAGCTGACAGACGATTGAAACCACCTGCAGACTTCTGGAGCTGGTGCTACTCGCAAATCACAACATACAAGTGGAGTAATAAGGACAAGACCATAATCGCTTCAGATTTGGGCCTTGGCTATTGTATCGAAAAGCGACTCACAAAGTCGTCTCGGCTTACTTTTTACGATAAGACCTACTTTTTCTCTATCATTCTCAGCACCTCGAAGCGCATCGAGATCCAATCTTATGAATTTCGATCAAAATTAGTCGACGGAAAGCAGTTCATTGATTGGAATTTTACAAATTTAGAGCGATTTGAAAATGATAAGCATGTGAAAATCGGCCAAGATTACACCGGACAATATTATCCGTATCTATTTGCCAATTATTTTGGAGGCGGATATTATACAGGCAATAAATTCTATCCGAACAACTGGATTGAAAAGCTGAAAAAAGTATCCGAACTTAAATATTTGAAATTTGGGGATATTGCCTACTGGGAAATCGAACGTCTCTACAAATACAAATTTGAAATTGAATTTGTCCAGAAAATTCATGCTTACAAATTAGCCAATGAAATCATGGGTTATGTGTACAACTGGTCACCATCTACCGGTTATACAAAAGGCGTGGATATGCGAACCTTAAACCGCAGATGGCTCCAGAAGAATAAACAATTTTTCAAAAATTCAAATCGCAGTTTCACTGAGTTCGAGCTTAGTCGCCGGATTAAAGAACGAAACGGCAAACTTGCGCCAGGTATTGAGTCTTATCTTACTTACCATGATATCAAGCATATACCGAAAGGTGTCGGGATCAATAAATTCCAAAATTGGGTCATTAAGCAAAAACTTGATTTTAAAGAGTATATGGACTACTTAAAAATGCTGGACGCAATGGGAATTGAGCCTGAGGGTGATGCCATGCTTGTTCCTAAAGACTTTAATGCTATGCACCAACACACAGTAGAGCTTTATAATCAATTCTTAGAGGACGAGCGCAAGCGGAAGAAAGCCGAGGAAGACAAGAAGCTGGAGACTGAGTTTAAACGACGTAAGAAACTGGACAAGGTCGTCAGTGGGTACAGGTTCCATGTGCCGGACAAGGTCGCAGAGCTTATCTACGAAGGCAAGAAACTTCACCACTGCGTCAGCTCATATACCGATAAGCACTTTAAAGGCCAGACAACAATCGTTTTTGTCAGGGCTGAGAACGCCCCAGAATGCCCACTATACACTCTAGAAGTAAAAGCGGGTCATATAGTCCAGTTCAGAGGGAAATATAACCACAGCGTCCCTGACGAGGTCTGGGATATAGCCAGAGACTGGATGCAGCAAGTCAAATTAATTAAAACCACTACAGCAGCGTAAGGAGAAAATATGCACAAGATAAAAGTTACAGAAAATATTGAAGCGCTGATTGAGCGTCAAAATCGCACAATCGAAGTTACTACAAGCCTGCCTTGGGATATTGGAGTGGAATTTGCACATCAAGACCAAGACGTTAGCCTTGACGAGAGCGGTGACATCTTTGAGCCTGTCTTTGAACTGGCATTATATGCAAAACCTAAGCAAAAATTGTCTCTTACATCATCTGGCCAAGCAAACACGCACAAAAAAGAAGTTGCAGAAATCATGAAGTTTTTTGACTTCGTAAATGACAACAAGAAAAACCTGTTTGAAATGACAGGTGTGATGGGAGTTGTGGAATGAGTCTAATACTATCCATTGACGCAAGCACGAGCGCTACAGGTTGGGCCGTTTTTGACGGCTCACAGCTTGTAGAAAGCGGGGTGATCAAGGCCAAGGGCAGCTTTTTAGAGCGAGCTCTAGTTATGGCCTCAGAGTTGCGAAAAGTCCAGCTGCGGACAATTAAAGAGCGAGGAAAACCCTTTGAGTCAATTGCCATTGAAAAGAACAATGTCGGAGGTGTCAATCAGCAATCAGTCATTAAGATTGGTATTGCAACAGGAATCATTCTAGGGAAACTGATAGCTGATGATGTTTATTTTGTCAATGTCTCAACCTGGCGCAAGTACAGTGCTATCAAGGGCCGAGGGAAGAAAGAGCTGAAACAGCAGGCCATCAGCTTAGTTAGCCAACTCTATCAGAAACAAGTCAAGGACGACGAAGCAGACGCAATCATGATTGGTCGCTACTTCGTTGAAATGATTGATTTTAAGGACGGACTAGAAAGTCATAGATTGAGCAGGTGACAGTATGACGAAGTCAGATTTAGAGGCTTACAAAATAAGTCTTGAGCGCTGCAGAAATCGACTAGCAGACAAACAGGCGGAAAAAGAAGTTATATCCTCTTTTGGCCATGGAGCAGCAACTAGACGCAGGGAACGGATGCGTGAGAATATCCGCAATTTAGAAGAGAAAATCAAGGAGTTGGAACATGCAGCAATCAAGAATTGAGAGACTTGAGCACGAAGTGGCCAGGCTGCGGATATTGACAACGTTGGCCATGGCAGTTCTCATTGCAACACTACTAGTCTTTGTTTATGCGGCTCAAGGACAACTTAATCAAATCAAAGAACTAACAACAAGGCTGGAGCAAGTGGAAGGAGCGATAAGGAAATGATAGATAAACTTCACGAAATGATTGACGCAATTTATGGCTGGTCTGTAGAAAACGAGGAAATCAAGGCGCCTGAACCGGACTTGCCAAAAGCAGTTACGGAACGTGTGGATTATTTTTTGGAAATGATAGACGACGGATTGACATTTCTCGGATTGCTTGATTTCATCTTTTCCGATAAAAAGCCCGCAGATTATGACTTTGGAGCTTCCAAAGATTGGCTGCCGAAATCAAAAGAATTTGATGAATGGGTAGGAATTTTTCCAAGCTTAGCTCAGATGGCTATTGCAACCTATATCATTTTCAGGAACGCAAAAAAGGAGAAAACAGATGACACCAAAATTACTTAAATAAAAAAGGCCGACACACTGCAGCCCTTCGGTATATTTTCGATAAACCTATTATACCACAAAAGGGAGGCAAAAAGTGAGTAAGGCTAAAGAATTATTAAACGAGCTGCAAAGTCTAGATTTAGATATTCAGAGCAGGATAGATGAAATCAACGAGCTTGAAGCTGGTTTGCTTTCGAGCCCTAAGTTTAAGTCTGATAAAATCAAAGGAGGGCCAACTCGGAAAATTGATGATGTCTACTGCCAGCTTATCGTGATGAAGGAAGCCATAGAACAGGACACAAGCAAAATCATCATGCGAAAGATTGAACTTGGACGAATGATCAATAAGCTGAAAAATCCAAGACATAGGACGGTGCTTAGGATGACTTATATCATCAAGCAAGATGTCTTCGATATATGCGATAAGCTAGACATTAGTCAGAGTTCTTACTATTCGCAGCGGAAGACTGCCATTGAAGAACTGGATAAAATTCTGGAATAATTTGGAATAACTTAGATAAATCTAGTGTGCACTGTGGCTCTGATGTGCTAGAATGGTAGTATCAAGATTTGAAGTTAAGACACCTTAGGTAAAAAGCCTAGAAAAGCTTCGACAAAAACTGCCAGCTTGGGTTACTGGTGGCGATAGAGTAGGATGTTTTAATATCGCAAGGCAAGGCATTTATTGCCTTGCTTTTTTATTCCACAAGAAAGCGAGGTAGTCCAGTGAGTGGGTAATCTTACGGTTAAGCAAGAGAAGTTCGTCCAAGGTATAATCTCCGGACTATCTCAGAGACAGGCATATAGAGAGGCTTATCCATCAGCCAAAAAGTGGTTAGATAGTAGCGTGGATAGCAAGGCAGTAGTCCTCTTGCAAAATGCAAAGGTTATGAAAAGGTATAGAGAGCTTCTAAAGGAGTTCTCTAACATGTCCTTGTGGTCCAGGGAGCAAGCTTTCAATGAATATGAGTGGTTAAAAAACAAAGCTCGAGCAAGCATTGAACAAGACGGAATCAGACAAGCCAATTCCAATGCTTTTCTCTCTGCTCTGGATGGCATGAATGAAATGGCATGGAAGGATCTAGAGCTGACAGACGAGAAGCTGAGGAAAGAAATCGAGCTGCTTAAGATTAAGATTGAGAGTGGCCAAGGCTCTAAGTCTGATACAAGTCTCATGACGGCCCTTTTGGAAGCCGTGAAAGGCGGTGACTAGCTTTGGATATAACCTTTTCTAAGAAGCAGCTAGATATCATCAAGCGGCCTTTTAATTATGAGCTAGAGGTCAACGAAGGCACCCCCCGAAGTGGCAAGACTACGGCTGGCCACTTTCGATACGCCAGGTACCTGATTGAGTCTCCGGACGAAAATCACCTTATAGCAGCCTATAACCAAGAGCAAGCTTACCGTCTATTTATCGATGGTGATGGCACAGGTCTAATGCACATCTTCGACGGCGCTTGTAAAATCAAGCACGACGAGCATGGCGATCACTTGCTTATCGACACGCCAAACGGGCAGAAACGGGTCTATTACAAAGGCGGCGGCAAGGTAAACAGCGTTGGAGCTATTACTGGTATGTCACTAGGATCTGTGGTTTTTTGTGAGATCAATCTCTTGCACATGGATTTTATTCAGGAAGCGCTGCGGCGTACCTGGGCGGCTAAGCTACGCTATCATCTAGCAGACCTCAACCCTCCAGCACCTCAGCACCCGGTCATCAAGGATGTTTTCGACGTGCAAAACACACGCTGGACGCATTGGACTATGGATGACAATCCTATTCTTTCTGATGAGCGGAAGCAGTCCATCATTCAATCGCTGAAGAAAAACCCTTATCTCTATAAGCGGGATGTACTCGGCCAACGTGTCATGCCTCAAGGCGTCATATATGGCCTGTTTGACCTCGAGAAGAATATCAGCGATATATTGACCGGACAGCCTGTAGAGATGTATTTCTGCGGTGATGGTGGCCAATCAGATGCGACATCCATGAGCTGCAATATCGTAACAAGACACAGAGAAGATGACAAGACTTTCTTCCGTCTCAACCGTGTTGCTCATTACTACCATAGCGGAGCGGATACAGGACAGGTTAAAGCAATGTCCACTTATGCAGTCGAGCTCAAAGCATTTATTCAGTGGTGTGTTAGCAAGTACCAGATGCGCTATACAGATGTCTGGATTGACCCGGCTTGTAGGTCTCTGAGAGAAGAGCTACATAAACTTGGAATACAGACCAGAGGAGCCATGAACAACGCTCATGACGTCAGCAGCAAAGCGAAAGGTATTGAGGTAGGGATTGAACGTGGTCAAAATATTATCTCATCTGGCCAGTTCTTGCTTATCAATCACTCTGAAGAGGAGTACGATCATTATCACTTTTTGAAAGAAATCGGTCTTTACAGCCGAGATGATAACGGCAGGCCCATTGATAAAGATAACCACGCAATGGATGAATGTAGATATAGCGTGAACGTGTTCTATACACGATACGCCAATTTTTAGCAACAAGGAGCCAGTAAATGGGCATCATACAGACTATTAGAAATCTATTTAAGAGAGGACAGTACGCAATGACGACAGACAGTCTGACAAGCATTACAGACCACCCAAAAATCGCTGTCACTAGCGCAGAATATCGACGCATTAACGATAATCTGAGGTATTTTCAAAGCAAGTGGCCTAAGGTTGAATATCTAAATACAGATGGAATCAGGAAGCGTAGGAAAGCCAATCATTTACCGATTGCACGAACAGCAGCTAAGAAGATTGCGAGCCTGGTATTTAACGAGCAGGCAGAAATCAAACTAGATGACGATATTGCTAACAAATTCGTCCAGAAGACACTGACAAATGACCGCTTTAACAAGAACTTTGAACGGTACCTTGAGAGTTGTTTAGCTCTTGGAGGTCTTGCTATGCGGCCTTATGTGGATAACGAACGAGTGCGGGTGTCATTCGTGCAAGCGCCGGTGTTCTTGCCTTTACAATCCAATACTCAGGATGTATCAAGCGCCGCTATCGTGACCAAGACGGTAAAGTCTGAAGACAAGAGAAATGTGTATTACACGTTGATTGAGTTTCACGAATGGGCAAAGGATGGAAAGTATATTGTCACGAACGAACTTTACAAGTCAAAGGATGTTGATAAGGTTGGCGATCGTGTGGCTTTGGCCGAACTTTACGAGGACCTTGAAGAAACGGTAGAACTTGACGGGTTATCTCGCCCGCTCTTTACTTACCTAAAACCACCAGGGATGAATAACAAGGACATCAATTCGCCCCTCGGTCTGTCTATCTTTGACAATGCTAAGAGCACCATCGACTTTATCAATACCACTTACGATGAATTTAAATGGGAAGTCAAGATGGGGCAACGCAGGGTAGCAGTGCCTGAAAATCTAACTGAGACAAGGATGGTTTCAACAGATGGTGACGTTCGTACTGTCCAAAGATTTGACAGCGAACAGAATGTCTATCTGAGACTTTCGACAAGCGATATGGATGGAGGTCAGCTCACAGATCTAACGACTCCTATCAGAGCTGAAGACTATATCAAGACTATTAACGAGGGGCTGAGCCTTTTTGAGATGCTTCTAGGAGTATCTGCAGGGATGTTTACCTTTGACGGCCAGAGCTTGAAGACGGCCACAGAAGTAGTCTCAGAGAACTCGGATACTTATCAAATGCGCAACAGTATTGTGAGCCTGGTAGAGCAATCAATCAAAGAGTTAATCATCTCAATATGTGAAATAGGCAAGCTTTATAACCTCTATCATGGAGAAGTCCCGGAGATGGCCAATATTACAGTCAATCTTGACGACGGCGTATTTACGGACAAAAACAATGAGCTGGAATACTACACCAAGGCGCTGGCAAGCGGACTTGTAAGCCGTGAATATGCTATCCAGAAAGCGCTGGGAGTATCGGAAGAAGAAGCTAAGAAGATGATTGTAGCTATCCAAAACGAAGCTCTGGCGGCCAGTAGTCAGGCCAGAACTCAAGAAGACATTGACATTTACGGAGAATAAACAACATGGCCAAAAGCAAGAAGAAGCCAATCAAACTGAATGATGAACAGCTCTTGCTAGAGGCTAGTCAAGCAGCGGACATCTACCACCAGCTAACCTTAGACCTCTTTGACCAGGTCATTGATCGATTAAAAGAGAGGGGGACGGTCAGTCTTGAGGAGAACCCCTACATCTGGCAGCTTGAGAAGATGTCAGAGATGGGCTTGCTCAATGATGACAATGTCAAGCTCATTGCTGAGCGGTCAGGGATAGCTGAGCAACAGCTTAGACATGTCATAGAGGGCGAGGGATACAGGGTCTACCAAGACACCAAGCAACAACTCTTAGATACGCTGGGAAAGTCAGGGAGTGTTGTAAATAGTGAACTTCAAGATCTCCTTGCTTCGTATGTCAGCCAGACCATGAGCGACATCAGCAACCTTACAAATTCAACCCTGCCGGCCAGTGTCCGAAGTGTCTATCAATCCATAGTTGAGGAGTCCGCGGCGGCTGTTATAACAGGTTTAAAGACCGCTGACAAGGCCATATCAGACACTGTCATGAAATGGGCTGACAAAGGCTTTTATGGCTTTACAGATAGCTCAGGGAAACGCTGGAAAGCAGATACTTATGCCAGGAACCTGATTAAATCCACCGCCTGGAGGACATACAACGAGGCCAGAACAGCACCAGCTGAGGAACTCGGGATAGATACTTTTTACTACTCACAAAAGCCAGCGGCCCGAGAAATGTGTGCTCCTCTACAGCACAGGATAGTTACCACTGGAAAAGCTCGGACGGAGCATGGTGAGAAAATTTTGGCTCTGGATGACTACGGTTACGGAAGTCCAGGAGGATGCCGAGGCGTCAACTGTAGCCATGTCATGACACCTTTTGTAGTTGGAGCTAACTACAAGCCTGAACTTGGGCCAGATGTAAAGGATATCACGCCTGAGCAGGCGATAGAAAACGCCAATGCAGAAGCAAAGCAGAGAGCCCTAGAGCGTTCTATTCGGAACAACAAGGAAAAGCTGCACGTCGCCGAAAAGCTGGGTGACCCGGAGCTTATAAATCGCTACAAAAACAAAGTACAAATCCAGCAGGGAGCCATGAGGCAATACCTGAAAGATAAGCCATTCTTACATCGGGATTACAGTCGGGAAAAGTACTACAGCGACCCCTACACACAGGCCAAGAAAGAGGTTAAGCTTAGGGAAAATCTAGCCAAGCTCGAAAAGCGCAGATCAGAGCAAAAAGAAATGCAGAAAAAGTTCAATTTTGCTGTTGAAAGTGGTATAATTAAGACAGAAATTAACAACGAGCATTTTGAGCGGCATGTTAAAGGGACTAGAGGGTATGAAGATTATCTAAATTCTAACCTGGCCAAAGGAAAGAACATGCCAAGTTATCTGACAATCACAAAAGAAGAATGCCAGAAATTAGTGGATCGCTATGCTGGAACTGGACAATTTAAGTACAATCCAAAAACAGATAAAATGCAGGAAATCATCTCACAAAACAAACCTATCGGAACTTATATAGACCCTAAAACTGGGCAAGTTATCGAAGATGTTACTGATTTCCGCATTCATTACAGTAAAACCGGTGCGCATATCGTACCAACTATCAAAGGGAAAGGGAAACGAAAATGAGTAAGAAGTTATGGAATTATCTACGCTCAAAAGTTCGCGTAGTTGATATTAATGGCAATGTCATTAGCGGACTTGTTACGGATTTTGTCGATGAAATAGATAACGACGAGCAAGATGAAATCACTATCCTCATTGACGGATTAAATCCTGACAGCCCGACCGAGGTTTCTCTATATGAGAGAGATATCTCGTCAATCCAAGTAATAACTGGCGCATAGTTAAATCTAGGCGCTTTTCTAACGTTTAAAAATTAAGACTGGCTTTGCCGGTCTTTTTTCTTGCCCTGGAGCATGGCGTAAAACTGTCTGAATTCGTCCATGTGACGTAAAAAAGGAGGAGTTTTAGACATGAGTTTAAAACGAGAAATGTTAGTCGAAGCCGGTATTGAGGACAAAGAGCAGCTTGATAAAATCATGGCAGCGTACGGGTCAGGGATTGAGTCAGCGAAGTCCGGATTGCAGGCAGAGATTGACAGTTACAAACAGCAACTTGAGCAACGAGACCAAGCTATCAAGGACTTACAGGACAAAGAGGGAGCGAGTGAGGAAGCTAAGAAGCAGCTAGCAGACCTACAGGCTCAATTTGAAACCTACAAGACGGACAGCGAGGCTAATCTTGCACAGTTGCAAAAGACCAATGCTGTAGCCCTTGCTTTGAAAGATGTAGGAGCTTACAACTCTGAGGACCTCATGAAGTTTATTGACCTAGACAAGATTGAACTAGGCGAGGACGGGAAACCAGTCCTAGAAGAAACTATCAACGGTCTTAAAGAGTCTAGCCCTTACTTGTTCCAACAAGGACAAGAGCAAGCAAAGCCGCAACCGCGCTTTTCAGCTGGTGGAAATCCACCTGCAGATCCTGGCGCAGAATTATCGGCAGAAGATAAAGCCTTATTCGCTGGCTTCGATAGCGTATAAAACCAAAATAAAGAAAAGAGGAAAAACTAAATGGCAGTAAATTATGCAGCTAAATTTGACAGCAAAGTTGATGAGCGCTTTGCTAAAGAAGCCCTATCTACAGGTATCATCAACCAAGATTTTGAATTCACAGGGGTTGATACGGTAAAAGTATACTCAGTACCAACATCTAAGATGAACGATTACAAGACAACTGGTCAAAATCGTTACGGAGAAGCCGAAGAACTTGGTAACACAGTACAAACAATGGTGTTGACAAAAGACCGTTCATTCACTTTCACTATCGACAAGAAATCAGAGCAGGATACAAATGGCGTAATGGAAGCCGGCAAGGCTCTAGCTCGTCAGTTGTCAGAAGTTGTGATCCCTGAAATCGATACTTACCGATTTGCAACTATCGTGGCTGGAGCTGACGCTGAACATGTTGCAACTGGAGCGGTGACCAAGACTAATGCCTATGAACTCGTTCTTGATGGACAAGTGAAATTGACAGATGCTTTCATCCCAACAGCTGGACGCGTTCTTCATGTCTCTCCTAAATTCTACAAGCTAATCAAACTCGACCCAACTTTTGTGAAAAATTCTGACCTTGGTCAAGAAATCACAATCAAGGGCCAAGTTGGTATGATTGACGGTTTGCCAGTAGTCTTGACGCCTACATCACGTTTGCCTCAAAATGTAGAGTTTGTTATCGCTCACCCTGTGGCCACTACATCTCCTGTTAAGTTAGAAGACTACAAGATCCACGACAACCCGCCAGGAATTAACGGCAAGCTCGTCGAGGGTCGTATCCGTTACGACGCTTTCGTTCTTGACAACAAGAAGAAAGCTATCTATGTTCACAAAACTGCTTAAAGGAGATAGGTAATGGCTAATACCGAAATCGATAAAACTGTATTGGAAGAGTCTAAAGACGCCAATGCCATTTCCGAAAGAGTCAACGTCACTTTAACTAAAGACGGGGTATCTTTTACTCTGTCTGATCCTTTTGTGATTTCGGCTTTTGAAAAACAAGGCTACAAAAAGGAGGTTTGACTAAATGGCTAGTTATATAGCAACTAAGAACTTCTACATGGAAAAGTCTGACCGTCAATTTGACGAAGGAAAGGTCTATGACCTGCAGACATACGAAGCGGACGAAATCAACAAGCAAATCACAGCTGTTTATGGCGAGGAATGGCTGAAATATCGTGAAGAAAGAATCGGAGAGGTTGAATCAACCTCTTAAGGAGGTGTTAAATGCCCTATTTGACCAAACAAGAGTATAAAGACCTCGGTTTTGGCGAGACGACAGACTTTGATAGTTTGCTTAAGCGTGCTGAAATGGCTGTAGATCTCTACACTCGGGATTTCTACTCTTACAATGACTTTGAGCGTGATTTTGAGCCAAGGCGGCGGGCTGTAAAGCGAGCCACGGCCTTTCAGGTTGCTTATCTGGATAGCACGGGCATCATGACGGCCGAGGACAAGCAGGCAGTGGCCAGCATGTCAGTAGGTCGAACATCTGTAAGCTATCAAAACAGTTCTCAGAGCTCATCTCAGGGGCTTTCTTTAGCTGCTCGCTATAATCTATCTCGGGATGCAGAAAACTGGTTGAAATCGGCCGGATTTGGATTTGTGAGGGTAGAATATGATAGATAAGAGAATGCTTCCTGACTCTGTTAAAATCCAGAAACCAGCAGGAAAGGATGACTGGGGCAAAGAAACCTATTCAGAGCCCTTGTTACTATCCCCTTGCAAGTTTGACCGAGTCTTATCTCACACAGGAGCCGGAAGCAACAGAAGCGAGACGAAACCATCAACGGTGATTGTTTACCCTCAATTCTGTCCGGTTGAATTGGACAAGTCTTACTTGGGTGGTGTCATCGATGATGACGGCACCCTTTATCTTGTACGCAGTATCATCCCGCAGTATCATCCGCTAACCAGAAAGCTTCTAGCTTATGAAATCGAGGTGATTTGATGTCTGGAGGTGTCAAGGTGTCTTTTAATCTCAATGGGATTGAGAGAAAGGTTTCTCCTCAGGCTCTGGCTAAAGGAAAGCTAGCCATAGCTAACCAGATGCTCTTGGATATGGATCAATTTGTCCCTCGTAAAGGAGGAGACTTGAGAGGGAGCGGAAGCGTCCAGAGAGACCGAATCACTTACTCAAAGCCATATGCTAGAGCTCAATACTATGGCAGTTCTTACAACAAGAACAGAAGCTTTAAATTTAGGAGGTATTCAACTCCAGGAACTGGCCCAAGGTGGGACAAGAAGGCATCAGCTATCCATGCGAAAGACTGGTCCAAGGTCGGCCTTAGAGCCATGGGAGTACGAACATGATCAATAACAACGACTTTTCGACGGTTCTGCTAAATCATATCAAGAAACTGAATCTGGCTATACCAGCTAGACTTGACTACTTGGGAGAACATGAGGACTTGGTTATCTATCCGCTGCCAGGTGGCAAGGTAGAGGCAGAAGATATGGCAGGCACGCAGACAGTGAGCCTGCCTTTTGAAATTGCTATCAAGTCGCAGGATCAGTCACTAACCAACGCCACATTGTGGCTTATTAATACTTCTCTATCGCAGCTTGATTTGGACTTACCTAGTCTGAATCAGTCATACGAATTTTTAGGTCTTGAAGTAGCTAAGCCGTTTTTGAATGACTTAGACGAACAAGGCTTCTACATTTATCAGCTGGATATCACAGCCAGCCTCGAAATAGAAAGGAAATAACAAAAACATGGCAAAACGCAAAAACGCCCTACGGAAACACTACATCGCTCCGTTTGATCCGGCAACACAAGATACAGAGCCAGCTAAAGAAAAATACAAATGGCTTGCAAAGGACATCACATCGTCTTCTCCGGAAGTTGACGAACAGACAGACGACTCTGCAGACTTCGCAGGTGATGGAACGCCTGTAGAAACAATCACATCAGTCAAGCGCGGACGCTCTTTTGAAGGCAAGCGTAATGACACTGACGAAGCTCAGAATATGATTGCAGATATGCAGGACGAAGTGGGAGACGGCCGTAAAGTATGGTACAAGGAAGTGGATGCTGACGGCAAAAACCAGCGGGTAGGAGTAGCCACTGTCTCTGAAATTGAAATTGGAGATGGCGAAGCGACTGAACATGAAGGCTTTAAAGCTAAAATCATGTGGGATCAGAAACCGAAAAAATCTGCTGTAGTCCCTGGTTAAATTTGAGTGAGGGCGTACAATATGCGCCCTCTTATTTTGTGTAAAGGAGAAAAAATCAAATGGTAGTAATCAATTTACGGAACAAGGTAATCCCGATCGACTTTGGAGAGTTTCAGTTTGAATTTTCAAAGAGTGACGAAAACATCGAGAAGATGCAGTCATTTGCTCAAGATCTGCAGTTAGAGGCTCAGAAAATTGTGGACGAGGACGGCAAAGGAGATGTAACCAAAGCAAGAGAAATTCTTAAACTTGCCTACAATGGTATCTTTGGCGATGGTTCTTTTGACAAGGTCTATAATCTCTCTGGACAGTCCACTGTCGACTGTATTAATTATTTCATTGAGATTATGCAGGGTGTTGAACAGGAGCAAATCTCGAAAGAAAGTCAAGAATTGCTTGATCGATATCTTGGTAAGTAGCCATGTTTGATTTATCAAGGAGATTTAGAGATGAACTAGTCCTTGATGATAAGAGCTACCCGCTTGACCTGTCTTTTGACAATGTTTTGAGGCTCTTCGACATGATACATGATGACTACATCCCTGTTATAGCCAAGCCTATCTTTGCCTTGAAAATATTGCTGAAGACCAGCACTGATAGCGAGAAGCGGGCGGCTGATAGTCTTTTGGAACACCTGGATATTGAAACGACCTTAGAAATCTATAAACGGATTTCCGAGGAACACGTCGTCATCAAAAGTTCCAGAGGCGAGGTTAAAGAGTATGACTTGGCTGGCAACCTTATTGAACGTACACCAATAGATGATGACGAGGAAGAAGATGAAAAAGAACCGCTTTTTTCTTTGAAATATGACGGTGTTTACATCTATTCCTCATTTCTGCAGGCGTACAATATAGATTTAATTGAGGTCCAGGGTAAACTTCACTGGCAGAAGTTTAATGCTCTTTTAAATGGACTTCCAAGCAATACGAAGTTCGCAGAAGTCCTGAAAATACGCTCGTGGGAGCCTCAAAAAGACGACACTCAGGAATACATCAGCAGCATGCGAAAGCTACAAACAGAATATGCATTGCCAGAAGAAATTGATTACTAACGAAAGGAGGAACTAAATGGCGGACGGAAGAGTCGTTATTCAAGTTGATATGGACGGCGACAGAGCGCAGAGCGGCATTAGTAAGCTAAGGGGCTTGCTAGGCGGATTGAGCGATACCGGAACAAAGGTCGGATCAGTTTTCAAGTCTGTCTTAGGAGCGAATCTAATAAGTGGAGCTCTAATGAGTGGTATCGAAGCTTTGACTGGCTCCATAAAGGGTGCTTTTTCAACAGTCATTTCAGAAGGCGCTGCCCTTCAACAATCGCTGGGAGGAGTCGAGACGCTTTTTAAGGGTTCAGCAGATAAAGTCAAAGCATATGCTGACGAGGCTTTCAGGACTGCTGGGTTATCCGCTAATGCCTACATGGAAAACGTGACAAGCTTTTCTGCTAGTTTGTTGCAGTCTTTGGGCGGTGACACAGAGAAAGCTGCAGATGTAGCTAACAGAGCCATGATTGACATGTCCGACAACGCAAACAAGATGGGTACTAACATGGAATTGATCCAAAACGCCTATCAAGGTTTTGCAAAAGACAATTTCACTATGTTGGACAATCTCAAATTGGGCTATGGTGGCACCAAGACGGAAATGCAGCGATTGATTAAAGATGCGGCGGCGATGAAAGACATCCAAGACGAGTTGAATGTCTCTGTAGAAGATGGCAATATGTCCTTTGGGAATATCGTGAACGCTATTTCAGTTATGCAGAAGAAACTTGAAATAACAGGGACGACAGCTAAGGAAGCTAGCTCAACCCTGAGTGGTTCTTTTGCATCAATGAAAGCTGCTTGGCAAAGCTTGGCCGGGAAGTTAGCTCTGGGTATGGATATAGGTCCATCGCTCAAAAACTTAGTTTCTACAACGTCCACTTTCTTGCTTGGGAATTTTATTCCTATGGTCGGTAATATTATGCGGCAACTTCCTGGTGCTATTTCCAGTGCAATATCTGAAGCAGGGCCACAGATACAGCAGGCTTTTAAAACCATGATGTCTGGGTTTGGGATAGATGCAAACTTAACAATAGCTAAGCTATCGATTGCTATAGATAATGTAAAAGCGGCTATTTCTGCAGTCGGAAACGCATTCGCAAGTGCCGGAAGCAAGACAGCGTGGCTAAATACTATCAGTAACATCGTAGGTGCTGTTATCAACACATTTTCAGCGGGAGCGAAAATTGTAGAGAACTTCGTCAACGCATTTGCGCAGACTGGAGCAATAAAGGCAGCAAAAGGAGCCATAGACAGCTTAATTTATGCTTACAACAATGTAATCACTAGCATAGGAGATGCATCTATCTGGTCGACGCTTGGGTCTGTTATCGGGAATGTGGTAACAGTCATATCAAACGTTGTAAAAGCCATCGGAGACTTCATTGCAGGGTTAGATCCGTCTATCGTTCAAGGGATAACAACAGCTCTAGTTGGTCTTGTCGTAGGTTTTAAAGCATTCAACTTCCTAAAATCATTCAATCCGTTTAGTATTTTCAGACGGAATGCAGCAGATGCATCTAACGGGGCAGCTGAAGCTGTGACACAAGGGAAATCTAAAATCTCTCAAATATTGAATAGCCTAAGTTCAGTTATCAAATCTATCGGCGGTGCGATTAAATCTGCTGCAGTTGGTATCGGAGTAGGTATTAAAGCAGCTTTAGGCGGTGTATCACAAGTTATCATGGCTTTTGGTGCAGCGCTTAAAACAGCAGGAGTGGCTAACATCCTAGCCTTTGGTGCTGCGGTTGGTATTGCTGCAGTCGGTATTGGAGCAGGAGTAGCTATTATCGCCGCTGGCTTTGCTCTTTTGGCAACTCAAAGCCAAGGAATAAGCGCAATCATTGGAGCGGTAGGCCAAGCCTTTTCTGCCTTTGCAACAGCTATTATCGGCGCATTCGCACAAGCGATTGTAACGGTAGCGGGAGTACTTCCGACAGTTACATCGGCACTTGCTGGGCTATCTCCGTTAGTCGTAGCAGTAGGGCAAGCAATAGCGGCAGCATCTCCATTCGTTACAGCCCTAGGAGAAGCATTTACATCTATCATCTCTGTGCTTCCGCCAGTTATCACAGCTTTGACTGAGGGCGCAGCGGCTATCGTAACAGCATTAACACCTATCGTTGAGATTGTAGGGAATGTGTTTACTAATATAGCTCAAATCGTAGCAGACGCTATCGTTAAGATTGTTCAAGCTTTAGCGCCGTTTATGCCCGCTGTTTCGGAAATGGTACAAGCATTAGCTCCTGTACTGCAGTCAATTGTCGAAGCATTTACGACGCTAGTTAGTCAGATAAGCCCAATCATCGACAGTATAGCTAACCTCTTTAAGAGCTTAGGAGAGTCTATCAAGACTGTTCTTGACGGCGCTAAAGGCGTGATTGAAAGCTTTGGCGGAGCGGTAAGAAATATACTAGACGGAATTTCTGGGATATTCGACGCAATCGGAAACGCTGCTTTAAATGCCGGAAAAGGCTTTAAACTGATGGCCGAGGGCGTGGTCATGATTACCAAGACAAACCTTGGCGATATGGCCGCTAGTCTAGCCGCAGTAGCCACTGGGATTGGTGCGATTGCTGCAAATGGCGCAGGAATAGCAACTGCAGGGAATGGCATGAAAGCACTAGGCCAAGGAATGGCAATGGTACAAGCATATAGCGCAAGCGCTTCTGCTTCGCTTATGTCAGTATCAGCAGCGCTTCCTGCTTTAGCTTCTGGATTTTCAGCATTAGCACCAGTTATTGCCAGTGCTATGGCTAGAGCTGTAACAAGCGTACAGTCTGGCATGACCTTGATAGTGACGGTCATTGTTTCAAGCGCAGCTCGTATGACTGCAGCAGGACTACAAGCAGGCCAAGGTGTATCTCGTGGAGTTACCAATGGTATCCGGTCTGGTGTAGGTCAAGCTACAAGCGCCATGAATACTCTTATATTGTCTGTCCAACGTGTCGGAAATATCGGCGCCAGGAACATGGTTAATATCGGCACTCAAATCGGAAACGGCCTAGCTCGTGGCATGATTGCCGCTTTGCCAGCGGTCACATCAGCGGCTAATGCGCTCGTGGACCAGGCAGAGAGAGCGGCAAAAGCTAGAGCAGATATCCATTCGCCATCCAGGCTCTTTAGAGACCAAGTTGGTCGGTATATCGCTCAAGGTATAGCTGTAGGTATTGAGCAGAATACCTCAGATGTGGTAGACAGTCTTGACAAAGTCCAGAGAGAAATGATGCGCTACAGCTTCCATCCAGAGAAAATGATCAGTCAATCTGCAGGATCTATCACAAGTCAAGTGCAGCTTAAATCAGCCAGTGATCGATTGCAGGGTGGCCAAAATAAGAGCGTCAAGGATAAAGCGGATGAATTTCTTCGCAAGGCGTTAGAAGTGGCAGAGGAAGCCGTGAAGAGACCTGTCTATACTGTTCTGGATGACGGCACACTAGTAGCTAAGACAGGAGAAAAATTCAAAAACTGGCAGGATAATCAAAACTTTATTCGCAACAGGATGAGAGGGGTGGAAATTTGACAAAAATCATGACTTTCAACGGAGTTGATATGTCCAAGTATTTTAAGGTCTTGGATGTTATTATCCCGATAGGAAACACAAGGAGTATCGCAACAAGCGACGCTCCTTTTTTGGGCGTAAACGTTCAAAATGTCAAAATCGGACCCAAGAGAATTAAAGTTAAGATCAAGATGCAAACCAGGACTCCGGAAGAGATGGAAGAGCTGAAAGATGAACTTGCTGGTGTACTGAATGTATCTGAAGCAAAGCGTATCACTTTCAACTTCAAGCCAGGTAAGTACTACATGGGCTTTGCTTACGATGACATTACTCCAGACAATATTACTCGCTGGCTACAAAAAGCAGAAATTGATTTTTTGATCCCAGACGGCGTGGCACACTCTACAACTTACAAGCGTGTAGTGGACTACGAGGAGCGCCAAGGCAAGATGGTCTTTGCGATTGATAACAAGGGAACGGCAGACGCTTATCCGATTATCACGTTTAAGGCTAACGACGAGAACGGCTATTATGGCCTTGTAAGCGACCGATTTGCTTTTGAAGCAGGAAGTATCGAGGAAGCCGATATCGTGCCATATAAGCATTCTGAAATCCTCTGGGACTATGTTTCAGACAATGGCATCATCAAAGGGCTTGCTGACGGCCAGAAGAACGTGGCAATCTTGAATGATAACTCTCAAAATTTGAACGGCACATTGGCCATTCAAAGCGCTTGGGGAAGACCTCACTTGTTCCTTGCCAATCCTGGAGGTGGCCCTCTTGGAAATCACGCTGGATCAGTCACTTGGGAAATTCCCGCTGATAGCGTAGGAGAAAAGGGAGCGCTTCATGAGTATATCTGGTGGAGACAGATTTTCTGGGTAAATCCTGCTAATCAGTACGGTTTCATCAAGATTTCATTCACTGGCGAAAATGGTGAGTTCCTCTATGGAGTTGAAACTATTAAGCGAGGAAACGGCCTAAATACAGAGTATAACTTCCTAGCTGCTAATGGAAGTGGAAGCTATAAATTGGTAAAACAATGGACGTTCTGGCCGACTCACAATCCAAACGAAAATCCGTTCAACAAAGATAGCGGTCAATCCGACATCTTACGCAGAGATGACGAAGTACAACTGTTTTGGAATGGTTCGTATCAGAAATTCACTGTCCCTGAAATCAAAGGCAAGAAGTCTATCAAAGTCCATGTTGCTATGGGAGCTTTTGGCGACAAACCCATACCAACACGCATGTATCTTGATAGCATTGTCTACCGAAAAGACTTTGTCAACGGTACAAAGGATATCCCTAATCGCTATGCTGCAGGGAGTACGCTTATCATCAATAGCGAAAATGACACTGTTTTTCTGAATAATCTCCCAGACCTTGACCAAGTAGTGGACGGTTCTTTATGGCCAGTTATTCCTCCAGGGAAATCAGAAATCGAAATCTTGCAGTCAAATTGGGCGAAGAAAAAACCGACTGTATCTATCGAATTTGAAGAAAGGTGGCTCTAATGCTTTTAACAATTCACGATAGCGCCTTGAAAAAGGTTGCTTTTATCGATAATAACAAGCAGACCACCTTGAACTTCTTCAATGATAAGTGGACACGCTCGCTTGAAAGTGCGACATCAGTCTTTGAGTTCTCAGTCTTTAAGAAGAAAATTCGGTCTGACACATACGTTCAACAAGCCTATAAGCACCTCAACGAACGTGCTTTTGTAAGCTTTAAGTACAAAGGCCGGTCTTATCTCTTTAACGTGATGAAGACTGAAGAAAACGAGCAAATTATCAAGTGTTACTGCGAAAACCTCAGTCTCGAGTTGTTGCTCGAATATAACGAAGCATATAAAGCACCAAAAGCAATGAGTTTTGAAGAATACCTCAAAACTTGGGGGACTTTAGGAGTATCTAAGCTAGAGATAGGCATCAATGAGATAGCAGACCAGCGCAGAGCGTTGCAGTGGGAGGGGCAAGAGACAATGCTTGCACGTTTAATCTCTCTTGCTCGCAACTTTGACGCAGAAATTGAGTTTGAAACTCACTTGAAATCCAATAGTCAGCTCGACCGCTTTGTAATGAATGTCTACAAGGCACATGGTGCTGAAAATCAAGGCGTCGGACGCAAGCGAAATGATGTTGTCTTAAAGTACGGCAAGAATGTGCGTAGTATCAAACGAAGCGTTGACAAGACGCAACTATACAACGCTATCAAGCCAGTTGGGCGCAAGGAAGAAACCAAAGAGACATCAACAAAGGTTGCCAATCCGTCAGCTACACAGGCTGCAAGTGGTAAGAAATACACTGGTGGCGGATTAAACTATGCAGGACACACTATGAGTGCAGGGATAGTCCAAACTATTTTAAATCTCTGTGTGCAATACAACATTTTGCCGTCCGGTATGATTTGTCAGCTATACCTAGAAAGCTTCTGGGGGGCTTCTAACGTTGCCAGAGTTGATAATAACTGGTCTGGTATGTCTGGCTCTGCTCAGACTCGCCCAAGTGGCGTCAAGGTCACGACAGGGAGCGCTAGACCTGCTAACGAGGGCGGAACATACTTCCACTATGCTAGCGTAGACGACTTTATGAAAGACTATGCTTATCTGCTGGCTGAACAGACTAGCGGAGGGCGGAAATTCTACGGTGTCAAAGGCAAGCAGAACATTGAAGACTACACTCGTGGCCTTTTTCGTATTGGCGGTGCGCTGTATGACTATGCAGCTGCTGGATATGGCCACTATATCGCTCTAATGAGGGATATAAGGGGCGGCGTTAATCGCTCTAATGGGAACATCCTGGACAAGCTAGACGACCTTTGGAGACAGCCTAACAATCAATTAAGCAGCCCTAGCCAGCCGGTAACAAGAGTAGTCAAAGCCGACAAGGTGATAGCAGTTATTAACGAGATGAAAGGCTTACAAGGTCGGACGGTCGGAAGTGGTCAATGTTACGGTTTAGCGGCTTGGTACTCTATGAAATTAGGCGGCCCTGGTCTTGGCGGTGGTGTAACTGGCTTTTCTGGAAAAGTCGGCGCCGGCATGGCTGCTGCCTACATCGGAACTGACTACGCTTGGGCTAATTTTGGTTGGTCTGTAGTGCGACCAAGAGGAACGAATGAGCTGAAAGCTGGAGCTTTAGCAAATATTAAAGCTCATAATGGCTATCAAGGAACAGGGCCTTATGGTCACGTCTCTATCATCATCGCTAATAATGGCAGTACCGTGACGGTACTTGAGCAGAACTATGCAGGCCGACAGTATGTGACACTTGGAACATATAATGCTCAAGCATATCTAGGAGCGATTGAGACGCTTTGCTATCCACCAGAACTAAAAGCAGGTAAGACCGTAGAGGGTAGCACAGTGACCGGAGGAACGGTGGATGTTTCAGTTCCAGACATCGACCTTAAAGAAATATCTGTCAGCACTACAGAAGTGGTCATTGATCCAAAGAAGAAACAAGAATGGAAAAACGAAAAGGGCGAGGTTGAGTTTTATCTCAAAGACAGTTTGCTATTCGCACCATTATCGAAGCAACTTTATCCGTCAGTTTTGACTGGTACTGAGACAAGCGATAACTGGATACGAAAGGACATGGAAGTCGATACAGATAGCGAAGAAGTGCTTATCTCCACAGCCTTGCGGAATCTTAGGAAATATTGCTATCCAGCTATCACATACGAAGCAGACGGATATTTTGATTTGGATATTGGTGACACTGTCAAAATCCAAGACACAGGCTTTAGTCCTATGTTGGTGCTGGAAGCTCGTGTCAGTGAGCAACAAATCAGCTTTACTAATCCAAGCGAAAACAAGACGGTCTTTGCAAACTTTCAAGCTCTTCAAAACAAGGTATCAGATAGCTTGCTAACTCGCATGGCTAAACTTGCAGAGCAGGCTATACCGTACGAGCTAAAACTATCTACAGACCAAGGAACGACCTTTAAGAACAGCACGGGGCAGAGCCTGCTCATGGCTACACTAGAAAAGAATGGCAAGGTATATGAGCCTATCATCTTTTACAAAAAAGGTGATTCGATTATCGGCAGCGGTAGCCAAATGCTAGTCCGTGCGACAGACTTTGAGGGAACTCTGCAAGTGACTGTAGAAGCCTATCTCAACGACGAGAAAGTGGCAACCGCAGAGGTGACTTTCAGCAACGTGGCTGACGGTCAAGCTGGGGCGAAAGGTGACAAAGGCGATCCAGGCGCACAAGGTCCTCCAGGACCTAAAGGCGATAAAGGTGCGCTCGACGAGGAGCAACTAAAACAAGTTAATGACAAGATTGATAGCAAGGCTGACCAAAAGCTGACAGCAGAGCAGCTGAACGCTTTAACGGAAGCTATGCAGCTAGCCAAGGCTGAACTTGAAGCCAAAGCCAGCATTGATACAGTCAATGAATGGGTTAAATCCTATCAAGACTATGTAAAAGCAGATGAAGCTGGACGAGCTGCAGCAGAAGCTAAGCTTGTATCGGCAAGTCAGAGATTAACCAAGGTCGAAAATAATATAGGCGACATGGCTGAAAGATGGAGTTTCCTAGACCTCTACATGAGCGCCAGCAATGACGGTTTGAATATCGGTAAGAAAGATGGGTCATCTTCTGTCCGTATTGACCACGACCGTATCAGCTTTTACTCCGCCGGCTCTGAGGTGGCCTATATCTCTCAAGGTGTCCTCAAGATTGAAAACGGGGTGTTTACACGGACGCTTCAAATTGGGCGTTTCCGTGAGGAACAGTATCAGCTCAATCCAGACATGAACGTCATCAGATATGTGGGAGGTATTTAATGGTCAGAGCTAATTTTAGTGGCGCATACGGGCACAATCTACAACTCGAAGTTGTTTCAGAGGGATACAGACAAGATATTGCTGGTAATTTTTCGGTCATCAACGTGCAAGTAAGGCTCATATCGAACGGCTATGCAGCAATTTATGACGGAGCAAACAAATCACTGGCTATTACTGTCGGCGGAGAGACCCGGAACATCACAGCGGACGCAACTATCGGTCAAAATCAAAACAAGCTGATTTTCGACAACGAATTTAGAGTCCCACACGACCAGAACGGAACAAAGACCGTCAATATCAATGCGCGACTAGATATCAATGTCAGTGGTTACGGAAGCGCCTCTGTCGGGTTTAATAGACGATTACCAGACATACCAAGAGCAAGCTCTGGGAATGGTGTGACAGCCGTTATCGGTCAACCAGTGACGATTAACATCAATCGCAAGAATGACGCCTTTAAACACGCTATATGGGCGACATACGGCAGTTTTAATAAGCAGATAACGACTGCTAATGTTGATACCAGCTTTTCTTGGACGCCCCCCCTAGAACTCTGCGAACAGACGCCAAATAGCGCTAGTGGTTTCGGAAATATAACCATTATCACTTATGACGGGAGCAGAGAGATTGGCCGTGATGTTAAAAGGCTTAATCTCTCTATACCGGATAGCGTCAAGCCGACTTTGACAGGCTTTACCCTAACAGACGGCAATGCGATAGCTGCTAACATCGTTTCTGGCGGCGAGCACTTCATCAAGATTTTATCTGACATCAGAGTTAATTTTGGGGCTGCGTCAGGAGCTTATGGCTCGACTATCACAGGCTACTATGCGGAAATCGTTGGCAAGAACCAGTCCACGATAACCAACGGCGGTGGCCTTGGACTGATGAACTATGATGGCCAAGTAGTAATCAGAGCGAGAGTGACAGACAGTCGAGGGCGAACGAGCAACGCCATAGAACGTACAGTAACTATTCTTGACTACTTCCCGCCAATCCTAAAATTCGATGTCGCAAGAACTGGTTTGAACGGTGGAACGCTGACCATTACAAGGACGGCAAAAGTCGCCCCTCTCGTGGTCAATGGATCGCAAAAGAACAAGATGACGTTGACATTTAAGGTCAAACCTCTTGCGGATAAAAGCTACACATCGGACACTGGTCCTGCTGCCGGCTCTTGGACAAGCATATCAGAGCTTGTTAATAGCCCAGCAAACCTATCCGGACAGTATCCGGCTGATAAGACTTGGGAGGTTGTTGGCAGACTTGAGGATAAAGTCACAAGCGCAGAATTTGTCGCAATCATTACGACAGAGGGCGCAGTCATTTCTTACAGTCGTTTCGGGGTTGGCATTAATAAAATATGGGAACGTGGGGCGCTTGATGTTAAAGGCGACATCTACGCCAACGACAAGCTTATCCAGATGCACGCTTTGACGCAGAAGAACGGCACTGCCATCTATGCCTACGGAAAAGACTTTGACCAGGAACGGACGACTGGTGTCTATTTCAAAAATGGTACGGAAAACAACAATCCAGCTCGTCAGTATGGCTGGCTGTTGGTTCTCAATAGTAACAATGAGTGCTTTCAGATGTTCTTTCCGTCAATAGCAACCGCAGAGCCAGCTAAGCGTGTTCTGCTCGCCGGTAAATGGAGCGCATGGTCAACCAATGCAAGGAGCGACCACGCCAACCTAAAACGCACTGAGTGGACATCAACGGGTGTTTCAGGCGTACGATACAAGCGACAGGGAGACATCGTTACACTTGAAATAAGAATCAAAGGAACAAGGGGAGATATCTTCCTTGGACGTATCCCTGATGAATTAGTTCCGCATCGGGAGGGAGCGATGTTCAATGTGCCTACTTTCGAAACCCAATCAACCAATGACCGACATTTGCAAATAAATGGCAATGGCAGCATGACCTTGCTTGCTACGACCGATGCATATATTGGAACACAAGTCACTTGGTCTATTTAATAAACAGAAAGGACACATATGTCTAAACTAAATTTTAATCGCAAGAGTTGGATTTACTCTTCATCCAACAACGAAGTAGAGGGTACTCATGTCATTCTGACGAATGCAGAGGGCGCTTTCTATCCAGTATTGCTTCCAAAAGAAGCCATTGACCTACCAGTCGAGGAACTGGAAAAGAAAGCCCTAGAAGTCGTCTATCAAGAGAATTTCCCAGACCGTGCTAAGAAAGAGCAGGACGAGGAAATCAAGAAGAAATTCCAGGAAGCAGACAAGAAAGAGCAAGAAGCTACTCTGCAGCGTGCAGAGCTTAAAGAACTGCTCGAGCTTGTCACTTACATCGCTCTTGGTATTTCTGGTGGGCTTGACATCAATAGTTACACAGCACTAGCGCAGAAGATTGATGCACCAGTCAACGGCAAGAGATACACAGGGCCAACGTTTGTCACTATTAACTATCCTTACGATACCAATCCAAAGTGGCAAAAGGGAACACGGACGATTGTCAAATATACTGGCATGACCGGCTACAACTACACAGGCCAGTCTGCAGAGGACATGCTGAAATCTGGGGCATGGACTATCGTACTGCCAAATATCAGCAATTAGCTAGAAAGGGGGTGATTATTATTTGAAACCAGAGTACCAGCTGTTAATGACCGTGGGCGGTTTTATCATCACAGTCTACGGTTTTTATAATATTCTGCGTGCTAAAGGCATTGAGCAAGCAACCAAAATCAACTCACTGGAATTGCGCTTAGGCTTTTTGGAGCAGCAGACGAAAGACCACACTCGGCGCTTGGACGACCACGACAAGCAGAACCAAGCTCTTGTCGCCATGACAGAGCAAATCAAGAATTTGACAGAAGATGTCAAAGAACTAAAAATCATGATCGAAAAGAAAGGAAGTTAAATCATGAACAAAATCAACTGGAAAGTACGGTTTAATTCTAAAAACCGTCAATTTTACCTACGTCTTATCCTAGCTTTGGCACTGCCTGTATTGGCGTATTTCGGCATCAAGTTTGAAGATTTGACAAGTTGGAACGCTGTAGGCTCTCTGCTTGTAAAATTCGTCAATAACCCTTACCTTGTAGGGCTGACTATCGTTAATATCCTAAACATCATTCCAGACCCTACAACTAAAGGTTTTGGTGACAGTGCTGATGCGCTGAACTATACAGAACCTAAACAAGACTAATAAGGGGGTGGTCTTTTGACGACTCAAAAACAACTGCTTGATAAGCTGGAAAGTGTAGTCAATCAGCGCATGGAAGCTCCTACAAATCCATACGGAGGGCAATGCGTTAGTCTTATTGACAACATTTTGCAATATCAAGGGCTATACAAGCTTAATTTTAGCTATGTCAACGCTATTGATTGCTTAGACCGGGCTGCAAATCTCGGTCTTAAAGTAACACGCTTTAACGGCTCTAATAACCCGCCTGTAGGCGCTGTGTTTGTATCAAACTGCTTGCCATATCACGAGTTCGGACATATCGGATTCGTGGTGGCAAACAATCCGGACGGCACAATCACGACGATTGAGCAGAACATCGATAGTAATGCCGATGCTCTTTACAATGGCGGATGGACACGCAAGGTTATTCGCAATCTATCTAGCGACGGCACATTTAGCTATGTCAACTGGCAAGCACCAGCACAGCAAATGCTCGGCTGGTTTGAATTGCCATTTGATGCGCCAAAAGCAGATATCGTAATCAAAAATTTGGAGGATTTAAAACTAATGAAAGAATTTATCGTAACTAGCAAAAAATATGGATACGGAGTTTTCGTAGGCGGGAAATACGTTGGATTGTCCGACATCAAGTCAGTAAACAGCATGAAAGATAGATTAGGTTTCGCTATCGTTGAGCTGGGAGATGATGACTTCCTTCGCTTTTCAAAAGCTCACGGATAAGAACAGAAAGGAGTTAGCTCCTTTATAAGACACTTTTAAATAATACACTGCCCTGGCCGATTGGTCGGGGCTTTTTTGTTTGCTCAAGGGGCAAAAAGGGGGCATAAGTTTAAAACTTTTGTATTTTTATGACAAAAAACATAGATAGTTTTATCTCTTTATACGCTTATTTAATGCGTTTTAACGCTATTCTATCTTTTTAGGCGAATAGCGAGACACACCCGTACAGTACGTTAATCTAAGATAATAAAAAAGAACCGTTGATTGAAAAATCATCGGTTTTTTCTCTTGTCGAAGTGATGATCATTATCTTGTGTGGGAAGAAGGACACGTCAGCGTTTTGATTTTTGAAATAAGATTGTCCCTTTGTCTATTTTGTCTAAAAATGATATAATGGTATAAAAGAGATGGGAGAGACAGATGTTAAAGAGAGATTTATTAAGAAATGTCATTATTTTTTCAGTTCTAGCAGCTATCATTATAGGGTTGAGAGTTTTTATTTATACGCCTTATCGGGTGACTGAACAAGACAGCAATGCTTATGTGGCAAAGAATGACTTGGTCTTGGCGACGAGAAAGCAAGACATCAAGCGTGGAGACTTTGTCCTCTATGAAGTGGACGGTAAAGACTATGTCGGCCGGGTCATTGCCCAAGAAAAAGATCAGGTAACCTATATGGATGATCTCCTTTACCTGAACGGCCAGGTCATGTCGGAAGAATACATTGAGAAAATGCGCGAGAAATATTTGGCTTCAGCAGGAAGTTCGGGTTACTATACTCATGATTTCTCTATTATGGATTTAAAAGACTCAAAGTCTGATAAAATTACTAAAGATTCTTATCTGATTCTTAATGACCGACGTGAAAATACCAAGGACAGCCGAGAATTTGGACTCATCAAAGCCAGTCAAATCAAGGGAGTGGTGGAGTTCCGACTCTCACCTCTTAATGAATTTGGTTTTATTAAAAATAAGTAAATTGAAGTCTATTTTCAACCAAGGCAGGGCAAGTCTTGGTTTTTTTCTTTGAAAATCAACTTTAAAGTTACAAGTAAACATAAAGATACTTGTCCTGATGTGGTATACTAATATCAAAAGACCGTTAAAGGAGACTGCTCTTGAAGTCAAGAAAGAAAAAATTATTATTTTTGGCTATACTTGCACTGATTTTTCTGACTGCATGTAGCAGCATAATAAATAGAGATGGTGAAAAAATATGGATGTCAGATACAGAAATGACTGAGCTTCATAAGAAAGAGCAAAAGCTTGCACTTTATATCATTAATCATTATGAAGATGTTCAAAAAATTGAATTTGATGAATTTTCCAAGGGAAATTTATGGAAAGAGGATTCCGTTAGTCTCATAGTAAATGACACCAGTTATATCCCACATGTTTCTTTGGACTCAAAAGATGAAAACTATAATATAAATGATAGCTCTCACACTGATTCGACAGAATTGACTTTTCGTCTGAAAAAGAAAGAGAAGGTCACAAATTTTAAAGATACGGGTGAGACGGATGTTATTTATTCTGGAGAAAATGCTTGGCTGACGACTGAGGAAGAAGTAAAGGTGCGCAATCAGGAAGAGGGTCTGGCTTTATTTTTACTGAATCACTATGAAAATGTTGAAAAAATTGAATTTACAAAGATTTCAAGAAAGCCTTTTGGACAGGCAAGATATGCTGCTTTACTTGTTAATGATAAGATAAAGATTTATACCGACCTAGATGATATCTATGACAACTATTATTTGTCTGACAATCCTGAAAAAGACGGCCTGAAAGCTAAAGAGAAACCAACAAATTTGCAAAGTCTAGATTGCATTACTGTTATTTATTATACGGGGAAATGAAGGATGTGTTGCAAAGAAAAAGCCAGACTGACTTAATCATCAGACTGGTTTTTTCGTGTCTCTTGGTGAAAGATGTTTTGCCATACTTCGTGGCGGCGCCAGAGGCTGGTATGGATAACACCGTCCATTTCATAGCGGATGAGTTTGGTTTTCTGGCTGACAGAGAGGAGTTCAAAGTTTTTGATAGGTGTTTTTGAGGCTCTTTCTACCTGAAATTCAGCCTTGTTCAGCTGTCGGCCATCTTGGGAAATATAGAGAAATTCTGCTGACAGAAGTGTATCCAGTTGGCTGCCTTGCTCCACGAGCTGCTCACGCATGAGCAAGGTTGGGTAAAGATTGTCCAACATCTCATCTTCGGGAATAGGAGCAGGCTCAATATGAATGTCAATGTCAAAGACTCCGAAGCGCTCCATAAGCATATCCTCAACTTGATCCGCAATCTCATGGCTTTCAAAAACAGATAAATCTGGGTTCATTTCCAAGATAATATCTAAATAGATATTACTGCCATAGGTCCGGCCGCGCTGTGACTTGACCTGAGTGATTTTAGGAATTTCCAGGATAGCTTGCTTATAGTCTTGGAGCAGGCTTTCATCAAATCCGTCGGACAGGCTGAAGGAAGATTCCATAAAGATATCATAGGCTGTCTTGAGAATGAAGAAGGTAATGACAATGGCTGCCAGCTTATCAACGATTGGGAATTTAAAGGCGCTGGCAATGATAGCGATTGAAGTCCCGATAGAAGTTACAGCGTCTGACAGGTTGTCCTTGGCTGCAGCATCCAGAGCCTTGGAGTGAGCTTTTTTAGCCAGTGTTTTATTGTAAAAATAAACAACCAACATAATGATTGCCGAGATGATTCCGACCACGGCACCAACTGGGTCAATCTTGGCTTCTTGGTTGGAGATGATCTTCTGAATGGTTTCTATCAAGACATCAAATCCAACGAAAAACATGATGAAAGATGTGATGAGACTGGCCAGATCTTCTATTTTCCAGTGGCCGAAGCGATGGTCACGGTCGGCTGGTTTTCTGGCCATACGCAGGCCGATTAGAACGGCGATATTAGCCACGATATCAGAGACATTATTGAAGCCATCGGCCGTCAGACTGGAGGACTGGAGGGTCGAGCCTGCGATAATCTTGACCGCTGAGAGAATCAGATAAGTAGCGATGGACAGGATGGCTCCTCTCTCCGCTAGTTTCAGATTGTTACTAGGATTTTTCATGACAGCCTTTCTTTCTAAGTGGGGCAGCAGAATGGAAAAGAGACTTGAGAAAAAATGTCATCTATGGACAGATGCTTTAAGTCTCATATGGGCATATTATAGCAAAAATAGACCTGGTTTTCAATTTCCGTCGGGCTTAGGGCGACTTAAATGACTTTGCCTAAAATCTAATCTAAAATCAGAAATTCCTCTTCTTTCTGGTTTAGCTTCATCAGGATTTTTGGTATAATAGTAGCATTGACTTTGAAAGAGGAAGAAAAATGCATCCTTTATTAAACGGTATGAATGACCGTCAGGCTGAGGCGGTTCAGACAACAGAAGGACCTTTGCTGATAATGGCGGGAGCTGGTTCGGGTAAGACCCGTGTCCTGACCCACCGTATTGCCTATTTGATTGATGAGAAGATGGTTAATCCTTGGAATATCCTTGCCATTACCTTTACCAATAAGGCGGCGCGGGAGATGAGAGAACGGGCTGAAAAACTTAAAACGGAAGCTCAAGATTGCTTAATTGCTACCTTCCACTCCATGTGTGTGCGAATCCTGCGGAGAGAAGCAGATCATATTGGCTACAACCGCAACTTCACCATCGTTGATCCGGGTGAGCAGCGGACTCTGATGAAGCGAATTCTTAAAAATCTCAATCTGGACCCTAAAAAGTGGAATGAGCGCGCCATTCTGGGGACCATTTCCAATGCTAAAAATGACCTGATTGATGAGGTGGCCTATGCGAATCTAGCTGGTGATATGTATACAGAGATTGTGGCCAAGTGCTACACGGCTTATCAAAAGGAATTGCGCCAGTCCGAGGCCATGGACTTTGACGATTTGATTATGCTGACCTTGCGCCTTTTTGACCAAAATCCAGATGTCCTGACCTACTACCAGAAGCGTTATCAATATATCCATGTAGACGAGTATCAGGATACCAACCATGCCCAGTACCAGCTAGTCAAGCTCTTGGCTTCGCGCTTTAAGAATATCTGCGTGGTCGGAGATGCTGACCAGTCTATCTATGGCTGGCGGGGAGCAGATATGCAGAATATCCTGGACTTTGAAAAGGATTATCCAGAAGCTAAGGTAGTCCTGCTTGAGGAAAACTATCGCTCGACTAAGACCATTCTTCAGGCGGCTAATGAAGTCATCCGAAACAACCGCAACCGCCGTCCTAAAAATCTCTGGACTCAAAACGAAGACGGTGAGGAAATTGTCTACTATCGGGCTAATGATGAGCAGGACGAAGCTCTCTTTGTCGCTCGAACTATTGATCAGTTGAGCCGAGAAGGCTATAGCCATAAGGATTTTGCAGTTCTTTACCGGACCAATGCCCAGTCCCGGACGGTGGAGGAAGCCCTGCTCAAGTCCAATATTCCCTATACCATGGTCGGTGGAACCAAGTTCTACAGCCGCAAGGAAATCCGGGATGTTATTTCTTATCTCAATCTCATCGCCAATCCTAGCGACAATATCAGCTATGAGCGCGTGGTCAATGAGCCCAAGCGTGGTGTCGGACCAGGAACAGTGGAGAAAATTCGGGATTTTGCGTCCAGTCAGGAAATCTCTTTACTGGATGCATCGGCCAATATCCTGCTGTCACCGGTCAAGGGCAAGGCGGCTCAGGCGGTCTATGATTTTGCCAATATGCTTCTCGATTTGCGGGAGCGCCTGGATGATTATACAGTGACTGAGCTAGTAGAAGCCGTATTGGAAAAGACAGGCTATTCTGCGGCCTTGGCAGCCCAGGCAACCTTGGAAAGCCAAGCACGGATTGAAAATATCGAAGAATTCCTGTCTGTAACCAAGAACTTTGACGAAAGTCCAGACAATCCTGCTGATGAGTCTGGTCTTGACAAGCTCAGCCGTTTTCTTAATGACTTAGCCTTGATTGCAGACACAGATGACGGAGATCAGGAGAGTTCCGAAGTGACTCTGATGACCCTCCATGCAGCCAAGGGATTGGAATTTCCGGTCGTCTTTCTGGTTGGTATGGAGGAAAATGTCTTCCCTCTAAGTCGGGCATCTGAAGATGAGGATGAGTTAGAAGAAGAGCGGCGTCTGGCCTATGTCGGCATTACCCGAGCAGAAAAGGTTCTCTATCTGACTAATGCCAATTCCCGTATGCTTTATGGTAAAACCAACTATAATCAGCCGACCCGCTTCTTGAGAGAAATCAGCTCAGACTTGCTTGACTATCAGGGACTGGCTCGACCGGCAAATAGCTCCTTTAAGGTCAGCTATACCAATAGCGATACTAGCAAATTCGGTCAGGGCATGAGTCTGGCTCAAGCCCTGCAGGAGCGGAAGCGTCAGGCGGCTCCCAGTTCGATTTCTACAGGCAGTCTGCCTTTTGGAAAGGGCGGTCAAAGCCAGCCATCTAAGCCAGAAGTTGCTTGGGCTATCGGAGATATTGCCCACCATAAGAAATGGGGCGATGGGACGGTTCTGGCAGTCTCTGGCAGCGGAAATAGTCAAGAGCTTAAGATCAATTTCCCAGAAGTTGGTCTGAAGAAAGTGCTGGCCAGCATAGCGCCGATTGAGAAAAAATCATGATAAGACAGTCAATTGAAGCCTGGATCTATCATCCAGAGGAACGAGAAATCTTGCTCTTGAAAGTTGAGAATGAGAAAGTTTCCTTTTGGCAGCCCATTACTGGTGGGATTGAGAGTGGTGAGAGCCCAGAAGAGGCCTGCCTTCGTGAAATAAAAGAAGAGACCGGCTTGGTCTTAGCTTGTTCAAGTCTGACAGGTCTTGGAAATTTCACAGTAAAGATTGATGAACATCTGACCATCCACAAAAATCTCTTTCTAGTTCTGACAGAACAGAAGGAAATCCAGATTTCTGATGAGCATGTAGGAGCTCAGTGGGTAGCTTTAGACAAAGTTTCGTCGCAGCTGTACTGGCCCAGCAATCAAGCGACTTTTGAGATTATAACCGAGAAGCTATAAGATATAGCTTCTCTTTATTTCTTTTGATAAGGAAATTCTATTAGTCAAGCGGGGCGTTTAGTGGTAGACTTATCACATAACTATAGTGAGGTGACCTTATGACACGTGAATTTAAATTTGAAACTCTGCAGCTTCATGCTGGACAGACAGTGGACCCGACAACCAAGTCGCGGGCTCTGCCTATTTACCAGACAACTTCCTATGTGTTTGACGATACTCAGGAGGGAGAAGATCTTTTTGCCCTACGCAAGCCTGGCAATATCTACACTCGGATTACCAATCCGACCCTGTCTGCTTTTGAGGAGCGGATTGCGGCTTTGGAGGGTGGAGTCGGAGCTCTAGCAACAGCTTCTGGTATGGCAGCCCTTACCTATACAATTTTAGCTTTGGCGCATGCTGGCGACCATGTAGTGGCAGCCTCTACCATCTACGGTGGTACTTTTAATCTGCTCAAGGAAACCCTGCCTCGCTATGGCATTACCACGACTTTTGTTGATATTGAAAATCTGGCTGAAGTAGAAGCAGCCATTCAGGACAATACCAAACTGGTTCTGATTGAAAGTTTGGGCAATCCTCTGATTAATATTCCTGACTTTGAAGCTTTGGCAGAGCTGGTTCATGCTCATAAGATTCCGCTGATTTCCGACAATACTTTTGCCACTCCTTATCTGATCAATGTTTTTTCTCATGGAGTGGACATTGCGGTACATTCTGCGACCAAGTTTATCGGAGGTCACGGAACCAGCATCGGTGGTGTAATTGTGGATAGCGGTCGTTTCGACTGGGAAGCTTCTGGCAAGTTTCCACAGTTTGTGGATCCAGATCCTAGCTATCATGATATCAGTTATACGCGCGATGTCGGAGCAGCAGCCTTTGTTACTGCTGTCCGGACTCAGCTCTTGCGAGATACGGGCGCAGCCATGTCCCCCTTCAATGCCTTTCTCTTCTTGCAGGGCTTGGAAACTCTCTCTTTGCGCGTAGAGCGCCATGTGTCCAATGCGGAGAAGATTGTAGATTTCCTAGCAGGGCATCCTAAGGTCGAGCAGGTCAATTATCCCAAGCTTGCTGACAGTCCATATCATGCTTTGGCAGAAAAATATTTCCCTAAAGGCGTGGGCTCTATCTTCACCTTTAATGTCAAAGGTGGGGAGAAAGAAGCTCGTAAGGTTATTGACAGCCTGGAGATTTTCTCTGACTTGGCCAATGTAGCAGATGCTAAGTCCTTGGTTGTCCATCCAGCTACGACGACTCATGGTCAGATGTCGCCAGAAGATCAGCTGGCAGCAGGCATTACACCAAATCAAATCCGTCTCTCTATCGGTCTTGAAAATGTGGATGACTTGATAGAAGATTTGAGAATCGCCTTGGAATCTATATAATTTTCAAGGCCTCTAGACTAAGCAATAAGAATAAAACTAGGTTGGAAATAAGCTGCACCCCCAAAAGCTAGATTTTTTTGTGTCTAACTTTTGGGGTGCAGTGCATTTCGCCTAGTTTTTTGTTATAATAGGATGAAATATATAAAATAGTAGGAGATTAAAATGACAATTTCGGTGATTGTTCCGTGTTTCAATGAAGAAGAGTCTATTCCTCTGTTTCATAAAGCCATGGAAGCGGTCAAATATCAAATCCGTGACCAGTTCGAATATATTTTTGTCAATGACGGATCGACGGACCGGACCTTGGCTGTTTTGCGAGAGCTCAGTAGTCGCTGTCCAGATGTGCACTATCTGTCCTTTTCTCGTAATTTCGGGAAAGAAGCAGCCCTCTATGCTGGTTTGCAAGAGGCGAGTGGGGATTTTGTGACGGTCATGGATGTAGACTTGCAGGATCCGCCAGAGCTCCTGATTGAGATGAAGGCTTTGCTGGACTCGAATCCTGAGTTGGACTGTGTGGGGACTCGTCGGACTACTCGCGAGGGAGAGCCGCCTATACGAAGCTTTTTTGCCAATTTGTTCTATAAGCTGATTAACAAGATTAGTCAGGTAGAGATGGTAGATGGTGCGCGTGACTTTCGACTGATGCGACGCCAGATGGTAGAAGCCATTCTGGAAGTTTCAGAGTACAATCGCTTTTCCAAGGGAATTTTTGCCTGGGTTGGCTTCAATACCGAGTACTTGGAATACAGAAATGTCGAACGAGTAGCTGGCAAGACCTCTTGGAATTTCTGGTCTCTTTTCAACTATTCTTTGGAAGGCATCGTCAATTTCTCTGATGCGCCGCTCAATATCGCCTTTTTAGGAGGTATCCTGTCTTGGATTTTAGCCTTCATCCTGATGGCAGTGATTATTATTCGCACCTTGGTTTTTGGTGACCCGACATCGGGTTGGCCGTCCCTTATGACTGTCATTCTCCTTATCGGCGGCTTCCAGCTGCTGACCATCGGTATCCTAGGCAAATACATTGGTAAAATCTTTATGGAAACCAAGCATCGGCCGATTTATGTGATTAAGGAGAAGAGTAAATGATTTTCCAGAAACGTTTTTCTGATTTTAAAAACTATCTTCTTTTAAATAAATCGTCTGCCCTAGTTATTTTTATTATTTATTCAGTAGTCAATATTAATATCGGTTTAGCTGAGTATCCCTATATTGATGATATTGGAAGACAATTACAAGGCTATTCAAAATTCTCTGAACATTATTCAAGATATTTAAGTGAGTATTCCGCTCGTTTAATACAAGGTGGGGATCATCTGACAGAATTGGGTTTGACTTCAAATATTCTGTCAGCTTGTTTTTTAACTTTAGCGAGCTTAATTTTATTATTTGTCTTATATCCCAATAAAAAGATTTCTTTTATAACAGCATCTGTTTCAACTATTATAGGGATTAATCCGTGGTTTTTAGAGCCATTAAGTTTTAGATTTGACAATCCTTTTATGACTTTAAGTATATTAGTTTCTATCATTCCATTTATTTTCTGGGATAATAAAAAAATATTTGGAGTTATGTCAGTTGTTGGTATATTCTTAATGTGCAATTCATACCAAGCTTCTTCAGGAGTGTACATTATTGTAACCATGACGCTAGTATTTTTAGAATTATTGCAAGGAAGTTATTTTAAAGATAAAATTCCTAAAATTGTTATTTCTATCTTGTCTTATGTAGTTGGTTTGCTTTTATATCGTATACAACTTTTTATAAAGCCTCCTATTTTTGCTGATCAAGCTGATATTCCAAAGGGATTAGAGATAATTAAAATAATTGGGGTGAATGCTACAGGATATTTGAACAATATATTTTTTCAAAGTTCAACTATCTGGGTTTTATTAACGATAATTGCTATATTTCTCTTAACTATCAGTGTGATTCGCTTATCCAGTACTAAATTCCTTTTAAACTTTATTTACATGCTGATTTGGCTAAGTTTAGGAAGTGTATTTAGTTATGGAACTTATTTGATTTTGTCTAATCCTTATTATCTTATGAGACCAAGATATGAATATGGTTTCGGAATTTTTTTAGCGATTATCTTAATTGTTAGCTTAGAGTGCGTTGAAAAGAGTAAAATTCTACGTAGAGGGAAGTCCTTCGTCTCGGGATTATTAGTTTTTTATTTCTTATCTTTCTCTTTTACTTATGTAAGCAGTTTAAAACAACAAAATGAAATGTTCAAAGCGCAGAGCATATTGCTAGCTTCCTCTCTAAACAAGTACATTACACCCGAAAAAACAGTTATTAATGTGAATCGCTTTCTTTCTGATTCGCCAGTATTTAGCAATACAGCTTCTGTTTATCCAATGTTAAAAAGTTTGATTATGCCAAATACAAATGTTTCTTGGGATATGACATTGAGATTTAATAGCATAACGAATTTAAACGTCGATTTCAAATTAATCGATATTGCTAATATAGATTTTAGTAGTGAAAACTATACATTACTTGAAGAAACAAAGTTATATAATATTTATCTTAAAAATAATGAATTATTTGTTATCATGAAGTAGAATCTTTCTAAGAGAGAAATAAAGAAAAGATTCATTTTAATATGATTATGCATTGTTAAAGTTTATACAGTCAATTTAAAATGATGCTAAGTTTTCTGATTATCACTTGCATAATGTTGCATCATTTATATATGGAGTGTAAAAAGTATGAGATTTTATTTCCTAAAAAAGACTAGAGGTATGATTCGACCAAGCAGATTTTTTCTGCTTTTTTTGTTATAATAAACTTATTGAATGTTTATGATGTGAAAGGAAAGACAAATGATTTTAATTACAGGTGCAAATGGACAGCTGGGTACAGAGCTCCGCTATCTTTTGGATGAGCGCAATGAGGAGTATGTGGCTGTTGATGTGGCAGAAATGGATATTACCAATGCCCAAATGGTGGACAAGGTTTTTGCGGAAGTCAAGCCAAGCTTGGTCTATCACTGCGCAGCCTATACAGCTGTTGATGCTGCTGAGGACGAAGGAAAAGAGCTGGACTATGCCATCAATGTGACCGGTACAGAAAATGTGGCAAAAGCAGCAGAAGCACACGGAGCAACCTTGGTCTACATCTCGACAGACTATGTCTTTGACGGCCAAAAGCCTGTCGGTGAGGAGTGGGAAGTAGATGACCGTCCAGATCCGCAGACTGAGTATGGCCGTACCAAGCGTATGGGTGAGGAGCTGGTTGAGAAATATTCCAGCCGTTTCTATATTATCCGTGCTGCCTGGGTCTTTGGTAACTACGGTAAAAACTTTGTTTTTACCATGCAAAATCTTGCCAAGACGCACAAAGCTTTGACTGTAGTCAATGACCAGCATGGCCGTCCGACTTGGACTCGTACGCTGGCTGAGTTTATGACTCATCTGGCTGAAAATCAAAAGGAATTTGGTTACTACCATCTGTCTAATGACGCTGCAGAGGACACCACTTGGTATGACTTTGCAGTGGAAATTCTTAAAGATACAGATGTGGAAGTCCAACCGGTTGATTCCAGCAAGTTCCCAGCCAAGGCTAAGCGGCCTTTCAACTCAACTATGAGTCTGACCAAGGCTAAAGCGACAGGCTTTGTCATTCCGACTTGGCAGGATGCCTTAAAAGAGTTTTACAAACAAGAGAAGAAACAGTGATTCTCTTTGAAGTTGATAAAAGCGACAGAACTTAGTCTCAGACTAGGTTCTGTTTTTTTTTTCTAGCAGACTGAAGAAGTGATTTTCAGGTGCATGCTCTGGTGGAGAAAGAGCTGGCTTGAAGATCCGAATGGAAAATGATAATAATGAGAAAAATTTTCCACAGATCTTATCCCTTAAAATAAAGATGTTTCAATTTGATGAAATTCTGTGGATAACCTTTATTATTTCATGCAACTGTGTTACAATGTTACTATAAATAAAATAGAAGAGGTGTGTGAATATGTCACGTAAACCATTTATTGCTGGTAACTGGAAAATGAACAAAAATCCTGAAGAAGCAAAGGCTTTTGTAGAAGCAGTTGCTGCTAAGCTACCTTCTTCAGATTTAGTAGAAGCTGGTATCGCTGCTCCAGCACTTGATTTGACAACTGTTTTGGCAGCAGCTAAAGGAAGCAATCTTAAGGTTGCAGCGCAAAATGCTTACTTTGAAGATGCAGGTGCTTTCACTGGTGAAAACAGCCCTAAAGTTCTTGCAGAAGTTGGAGTTGACTACATTGTTATCGGTCACTCAGAACGCCGCGATTATTTCCATGAAACAGACCAAGACATCAACAAAAAAGCGCATGCTATCTTCCGCAATGGTCTGGTGCCAATCATCTGCTGTGGTGAGTCGCTAGAAACTTACGAAGCTGGTAAAGCAGTAGATTTCGTTGGTGCTCAAGTATCAGCTGCTTTGAAAGACTTGACAGCTGAGCAAGTTGCATCATTGGTTATCGCGTATGAGCCAATCTGGGCTATTGGTACTGGTAAGTCAGCAACTCAAGACGACGCTCAAAAGATGTGTAAAGCAGTTCGTGATGTTGTTGCAGCTGACTTTGGTCAAGAAGTAGCAGACAAGGTTCGCGTTCAGTACGGTGGTTCTGTAAAACCTGAAAATGTTGCGTCTTACATGGCTTGTCCAGATGTTGACGGTGCTCTTGTTGGTGGTGCATCACTTGAAGCTGAAAGCTTCTTGGCATTGCTTGATTTTGTAAAATAAAAAAATGTTGAAAAAAGACTTGTCCTCCCAAAGGTGACAAGTTTTTTAAAAGTTGGAGAGAAAAGTTGAAATCGAAAGAATTAGTTTATTTAGCGAGTACGGCTATTTTGCTGGCAGCGACTGCCAATGTTGCAAAAGCTGAGGAACATACGATCGCTGAGTCAGAAGTTTTAAAAACAGAAAGGTCTGTTAGTTCCCAGAATCAAGCAGTCAATGCGGCTGCATCACAAGTGTCTAATCAGCCGACTGTAGCAGTATCATCTGCAGAACAGTCAGTTCAAGCGGTTAAGCAAGAGGAGCAAGCAACGAATGCTGTAGGAACAGCTGTTGAGTCTGTAGGAGGAGCTCAATCAGCCACTGTAGAAACCCAGGTGGCACCTGCTAAGCCAGAAGGGCAAACTCAGTCGGAAGCAAATGCTTCTAGTCAGAATGAAACTGCAGCTGATCAGTCAGCAAAAGCAAGCTCTTCTGTTGCAGATTCTGCTACTTCCTCAGAGCCCAAGGCCAGTCCTGCGGTAGCATCAGCACCAAAAGCTAATAATGCTGGAAAAAATGTATTTTATAATGCTGGGTCAAAGGCTCAGGCAGCCCGTGGGAATTCCCAAGCGGAGATTAAAGGTACTTCCTTTGTAGATGTCAGCAGCCACAATGGCCATATCAGCGTAGACGACTATCGTAAATTAGCCCAGCAAGGGGTTGGAGGTGTCGTTGTCAAACTGACAGAAGGAACCCATTACACCAATCCATTTGCCGAGTCTCAAGTGAGAAATGCGCAGGGTGCTGGTTTACAAGTATCGACCTATGCCTTCTCGCACTATACTAACGATGAAGAAGCGAGAGCTGAAGCTCGTTATTACGCTGCCTTTGCTAATAGACTAGGTCTGCCTAAAAATACAGTCATGGTGAATGACATGGAAGATCCTAAAATGCAAAATGGGATCAACCAGCATACCCAAGCTTGGGCGGATGAGATGCGCAGACAGGGTTATTCTAACCTAATGTATTATACTAGCGCCAGCTGGCTGGATCAAAATAATCTTCGCAGCAAGGGACCGGTTAATACATCGCAATTTGGCTATAGCAACTTCTGGGTGGCCCAGTATCCGTCTTCTAATTTAAATCTTGATGGAGCTAAATCTCTCAAATACAACAGTGGCGCTGGAGCATGGCAGTTTACAGCTCAGGCTCAGCTGTTAGCTGGCAAGCATGTATTTGACCATAGCGTTGATTACACTGGGAGATTTACCCAGCAGTCTGCTCTTGCTAATCAGCCTTTAAAGGGTAACATAAGTATTCAGAATAAGAATAATATCAACGGAAGCTTTGATGTTGTGATTTCAAACGTTTCTGCTCCTTATGGAGTGTCTGTTGTTAGTGTTCCAGTGTGGTCTGAAGCTAATGGTCAAGACGATATTATCTGGTACACAGCCACTCAGCAGGCCAATGGTACTTATAAAGTTTCTGTTGATTCTAGCAGACATAAGGATTCAGTTGGCAAGTACAATGTCCATCTCTACTATGTCCGCAACGACGGTCAATTAGTCGGTGTCGGCGGTACTACAACCAATGTATCTGTCATCAAGCCACAGGGTAAAATTAGCATTCAGAATCGCAACAGCGAAACTGGTGATTTCGATATTGTAGTTTCAGGTATCTCATCTCCGGGCGGTCTCAAGACTGTTTCTCTGCCGACTTGGTCAGAGGCCAACGGCCAAGATGATATCAAATGGTATACTGCTGAACGTCAGGCTGACGGCACCTATCGGAAGCGGGTGCGCATAAGCGATCACAATAATGTGCAGGGCGAGTACAATGTCCATCTCTACTATGTTCAAAATGACGGCCGCTTGGTTGGTGTAAGCGGCACTAAAACGACCGTTTCTCTTGGTAAACCTAAGGGCACCATCAGTATTCAAAATCTAAACAAAGAAACTGGCGATTTTGATATTGTGGTTTCAGGTATTTCATCTCCGGACGGTCTGAAGGAAGTTTCCCTGCCAACTTGGTCTGAGGCTAACGGCCAAGATGATATCAAATGGTACAACGCTGAGCGTCAAGCTGATGGCACCTATCGTAAGCGTGTCCGTCTGAGCGATCACAAAAATGTTGAGGGTGAGTACAATGTGCACCTTTACTATGTGCAGAATGATGGCCGCTTGGTCGGTGTGGGCGGCACTAAAACGACTATTTCTATAGAAAAACCAAAAGTTCAAGGCAAAATCAGTATTCAGAATCGCAATAGCGAAACTGGCGATTTTGATATTGTGGTTTCAGGAATCGTCTCTCCAGGCGGTCTCAAAAGCGTATCATTGCCAACTTGGTCAGAGGCCAATGGCCAAGATGACATCAAATGGTATGACGCAGAACATCAGGCTGATGGCACTTATCGTAAACGAGTTCGTCTGAGCGACCATAACAATGTCCAAGGCGAATATAATGTGCATCTCTACTATGTGCAAAATGATGGCAAACTAGTAGGAGCAGGCGGCATCAAGACCAATTCGACTATCAGTAAGCCGCAGGGGAAAATCAGCATCCAGAATCGCAACAGCGAAACTGGCGATTTTGATATTGTAGTTTCAGATATCGTATCGCCAGGCGGTCTTAAGAATGTTTCCTTGCCAACCTGGTCAGAGGTCAATGGTCAAGATGATATCAAGTGGTACAACGCAGAACGTCAGCCGGATGGTACCTATCGTAAGCGAGTCCGTGTGAGTGATCACAAAGATGTTGAGGGCGAGTACAATATTCATCTCTACTATGTGCAAAATGATGGCAAGCTGGTTGGTGCTGGCGGCATCAAGACTAATGTTTCTCTAGGCAAGCCGAAGGGCAACATCAGTATTCAAAATAAGAATAATGTCAACGGCAGTTTTGATGTTGTGATTTCAAACGTTTCTGCCCCTTATGAAGTGTCTGCTGTCAGTGTTCCGGTTTGGTCTGAAGCTAACGGTCAAGATGATATTATTTGGTATACAGCTACTCAGCAGGCTAATGGTACCTATAAAGTTACTGTTGAATCTAGTAAACATAAAGACTCAGTTGGTAAGTATCATATCCATCTTTACTATGTCCGTAACGACGGGCAGTTAGTCGGTGTTGGTGGTACTACAACCAATGTGTCAGCAGTTAAACCACAGGGCAAAATCAGTATCCAAAATCGTAACAGCGAAACTGGCGATTTTGATATTGTGGTTTCAGATATTGTATCTCCAGGCGGTCTCAAGACTGTTTCCCTGCCAACTTGGTCAGAGGCCAATGGTCAGGATGATATCAAGTGGTACAACGCAGAACGTCAGCCGGATGGTACCTATAAGAAGCGAGTTCGTGCGAGCGACCATAACAACGTTCAGGGCGAATATAATGTACATCTCTACTATGTCCAAAATGATGGCAAGCTAGCAGGAGCAGGTGGCATCAAGACCAATGTGTCAATCAGTAAGCCACAGGGTAAAATCAGTATTCAAAATAAGAATAGTGACACTGGAGATTTTGATATTGTAGTATCAGGCATTGTGGCACCAGAAGGTCTCAAGACAGTTTACCTGCCGACTTGGTCAGAAGCGAATGGCCAAGATGATGTCCAATGGTACACAGCGGATCGTCAGGCTGACGGTACTTATCGTAAGCATGTATATGCGCGTGACCATAAGAATAATGCAGGTGAGTACAATGTTCACTTGTATTACTTAAATAATCAAAATCAGCTGCAGGGAGCTGGTGGAGAAAAGACCTCTATCTCTGTAAACCGTCCTCAGGCAGCTAGTCAGCGAGACCGTGTTCTTGCAGCGGCAGCTGCTATGGTAGGTGTCAGGGGAGGCAGTGCTGAGCATCAGCGCTTGGTCAACGATTATAACAGTGTCAGACCGCTGCCAGTTGGCTATGCTGTGAAGAACACGGATGACTGGTGCGACATTTTTACTACAGTTATTTTCCAAAGAGAGGGCTTGAGCGATCTTATCGGCCGCGAGTGTGGCGTAGAGCGTCATATTCATATTTTCCAAAGACTAGGTATCTGGAATGAAGATGGCAATTCGACTCCTAGCGCAGGCGATATTATCACCTTTAACTGGGACAAAGATACCCAGCAAAATGATGGCTGGGCTGATCATATCGGTATTGTCGAAAAAGTAGAAAATGGCATCATTCACACGATTGAAGGCAACAGCAATAACGTAGTTAAACGCAATACTTACCGCATCGGTCATGGAAATATCCGTGGTTTTGCGACACCTCGTTATAAATAAACATACAAAAGAGGCTGGGACAAAAGTCCTAGCCTCTCAATTGTCTTTGGATTGTCAAGCAAGACGCAGTGGTTTAGTGGGCTCTACTACGCTGATTTCATCAGCTTTTACAGCCCTACTCAACTGTGCGGAGGTGGGACGACGAAATCGAATTCTAACGAATTACCGATTTCTGTCCCACTCTCTTTTAACGTCTTAGAATTTTCTTTATGAGCTGAAGTAGCTTAAATTTGAGAGGGTTAGGATAATAACGGAAAGTTCCCATTTTTCGGACGATGAAGCCGTTGAAGTTCTGTTTGAAGCGCAGAACACCGTCAGAACCGTCGAAAATTCCCATAATGCCGAGGAAATTGTAAAATGGAATGCCTCTCTTGATGCTTTCGGTCATAACGTATTCCTGCAGCAGGGCAGGGGCGTAGAATTTATTAAACTCAGGATAGGAGCCACTGAAAAGATAGGTTGCTTCCTGAGGAGTATAGATAAAGAGGCTGGCAGCCAGAATTTGGTCTTGGTCGCCGTACTTGTCAATCAATTCTTGGGCTTCAGCTTTGCGGGTTTCAAAGCTATCAAACTGACTGGAAAGCTCTCGCAGCTGGTTTTGCTTCTTTTCAGATTGAGGATTTTTTTCCAAGTCCGCCTGCAGTTTCTGGATTTTCTGGCCCAGTTTCTCTTGGTCTTTTTGTAAGTTCTGAAGATAGTCCTTGAAGTTGAGACTGGCTGTCATAAAGTCTGCTTGCTGACCAAAGCTATCATAAAAATCTTGATAGTAGTCTAGTGGCTTGTCATCATATTCCCGCCGGTCAGAAGTAGCAGCTGTGATGTCTTTGAAAACGCTGAGTTGGTCACGTTCTAGCCTTTTTAGCTTGATGCCAAAGGTATTCGCCTTTTTGACGGTCGCCTTGCCATTTTTACTGAAGGATTTGAGCAAGTCTTTCTCTGTCAGATCAGTTAGGTCTTTGACATAATGCCAATCAGGCTCCCCGCCTGGATAGCCTGTCTGTAAGCCGTCAAAGTCAAAGCCCAAATCAGTCAGTTGCTGGATAAGCTCGACTTTTTCATCAGATGTGGGCTGGCCATTGCTGTCAAAGGTCTGATAAGTCTCGTAGGGCTTGATGATGAGCTCTAGAGCGCCTTCTTTTTTAGCGTAAGCCTGCAAAGCTTGATAGAAGGGAGTCAAGTATTGAGCATCGGTAGAGACAGGGCCGCAGTTGATTTCCATATGAAGGCCGCCAGTCATAGGCATACTATAGAGGACAGCTGACACCACGACCTGTCCCTGCGGGTCAGTGTAGCCGACATACTGGGTGCTGAAGCCACGCTTGCTCAGAAGCTCTGCCATTTCCACAGTCTGCATAAAAGAGCGTTGGGAGCTAGCTGAGGTATGCTGGATGAATTCTTCTTGGTTGAGAAGTTTAAAGGTCATAGGCTTCCTTTCTTTTAATGCTTGCTGCGCAGTTTCTTTCTGAGAGTGTAGGCCAAATTGGAGAGATGGTAGAGGGGATTAGTTGGCAGATTAAACTCACCAGCGAATTCCTCAATGGTCGGATTGAACTTGGATTTAAAGCTGTAGAGACCGCCCTTGAGATCGTTTTCGATTCCGCCCATATTTTGCCAATCAGCTCCGCGCTCAAAAGCATGTTTGGCCGTTTCGTACCAAGTGATGATGGCTGGCTGATAACGGCGGTACTCCTCGTCCATTCCGGCATAGATATTTTCAGAGGTTTTGCCGTATTCCAAGACCAGTGTGCCAGACAGGGGAACGACAGTAGCACCTTGGCTGATTTTGTCCTGCAGAAAGTCAATCTCTTCTTGGAGGCGCTTCTGTTCTTGCTGGTTATTCTCAATCTTGCCGGGCTTGGTTTTCTCGGTAAATTTCTCTGCTTCCTTAAGTGTCTTGGTCAGCTGAGTATGCAAGTCTTCCAATCGTGCCTTTAGATCAATGCTGGATAAGGTGACATAGGAATGCTCAGGATAAGTATCCAAGAGTTTTTGGTAATAGTCTTTGCCGCGCAGGTGGATATTTTTTCTGTTTTCCGTTTTCTTCATCAGGCCTGAAAAGTCATCCAGTAATTCTGCTCCGCCAAATTGGATTTGAATGCCTTTGTTACGGGCAGTGCGAATAGCCTGTCGGGTACTCTTAGAAAGCAGCTCCTCGCTGAAGTCTTCTTTATGAATATTGGCCTGCAAGCGAGGCTGGATGGTTTCGTCCAGAGACTCGGTCCGTCCGACCCAGACAGCTCCTGCTTCCTGTAGCTCTTGAATTAGCTCAATTGTTTCTGCCTTGTCTTGCAATTCGCCGCCCATCTTGCTTTCTGCCAGAAAGAGGCTGGGGTCAAACTTGACAAAGAGCGCTTTTTTCTCCTTGGCAAATTTCTTGAGCGAGGCCAAAACAAAGGTCAGCAGCTCCTTGTCACTATAGTCCATGATGGGACCGCGCGGGATATAAAGCATGGTCATCCCCAAGGGTAGTGGTTTGATCAGGACACTGGCTGCAGCAACCAAGTGGTCGTCTTTATAGAAGCCCAAGCGCTCATTAGCCCAGTTATCTTTGATCTGAGCCCAGGCTGAACTCTGCAGGAGATTGGCCTGCGGATGAGCTGTGACAAAATCGTCGTGTTCCTGAGCTGAAATTCCAATTTTGTAACTAAACATTATTTTAAAACCCACTCTCTAATAGCGTGCGCTACGCCAGATTCGTCGTTCGATTTGGTGATATATTTGGCGATTTTCTTGAGTTCTTCCTTGCCGTTTTCCATGACAACAGGAGAGCCGACGGCTTCCAGCATGGCGCGGTCGTTTTCTTCATCACCGATAGCCATGGTCTGCTCCTTGCTTAAGCCAAGTTTTTCAGCCAGATGAAGGATAGCAGCTCCTTTATTGACAGTTTTTTTGACAATTTCCAGATAGAAAGGAGCTGACTTAACCAGTGTATATTTTTCGGCTAATTCTGGTGGCAGCTTAGCAATGGCCGCATCCAAAATTTCCGGCTCATCAATATACATGCACTTGACGATTTCTTTATTGGCCATTTCTTCAGGTGTGCGGTAAAAGATTGGCATGCTGACCAGATTGGACTCATAAACAGTGTACTTGCCGATGTTGCGATTAGCTGTATAAATTCCGTCCTTAGTGATGGCATGCATGTGAACGCCTAATTTTCGCCCGAGCAGTTCGATATCCAGATAGTCGTCATAGGTCAGTGTTTCTTTGATTAATTCTTGACCTGTGACAGTATCCTGCACCAGTCCGCCGTTGAAAGTAACGACATAGTTGTCTGGCTGATTAAGCTCTAGCTCCTCGAGAAGCTTTTGAACACCCGCAATAGGACGGCCGGTTGCAATGACGATTTTAACGCCAGCAGCCTTGGCATCCTGAACAGCGCTGAAGACTTCAGGAGTGATTTCTTTTTGGTTATTTAAAAGGGTACCGTCAATATCAACGGCAACTAATTTGATAGACATATTATTCTCCGTAGGTAAATTGGTCGTTTTTGATATAGTGCATAAAGGTCTGGTTTTTTTCGCTGAAAAGTCCTGTATCTGCTAGCATTTCCTTAGGGAAGTAGAAGCGATTATCGCCCTGTCTGGTCCCTGCTAGCGAATGGACGATAGGTGACAGGCTGGACAGTTCTGCTAAGCTGCCATCTTTTTGCAGAATTTCGATCTGGGTCCGAGGTTTTTCAACGTCAGGCCGGTAGAAATCATAAGGCAAATCAAAATTACGATGGATAGCAGTATAGTAATCAGGGTCAAAACCAACCTGTCCAACTAGGTCTCGCATGATATCCAAATGCGCTTCGTTTTCCTGAGAGAAGACGATAGACTTAAAGACTTTGCGGTTGATAAAACGCTGAGCCAAGTCAGATAAAATCTTGTCTGGACTAGCCATCCAAACTTGGAAATAGGTATTCATAACACCATCATCCAAGGCCAGATAATCCTGCAGGGTCACTCTATTTTCAAAGAATGGAATGAGATTGGGAGATGATAGGGCAAAATAATCCTTCTGAGCTGGATAGAGAAACTTGGCCCGCTTGAGCAGATTTTGCAGCAGAACTTCCATAGCTCGGCTGGCCGGGTGGAAATAGACCTGCATGTACATCTGGTAGCGGCTGACTACGTAGTCTTCTACCGCATGCATGCCATTGCGCTTGAAGGCGATGCCCTTTTCTACAGGACAAATCACTCGTAAAATTCTAGTCAAGTCAAATTGCCCATAGGAAGCGCCAGTAAAGAAGGAATCTCGCAAGAGATAATCCATCCGGTCCACATCAATCTGGCTGGAAATCAGCTGGACCACCTGCTTATTGGGATAGGTATGGTTGATGACGCTAGCTACCTTTTCTGGAAAATCTGGTGAAACCTGCACCAGGGCCTGATGAATCTCTGTCTCTGGACTGGTGATGATTTGCCGCGTAATGTCCTCGTGATTAGTATCAAAGAGGCGCTCGAAAGTGTGTGAATAAGCTCCGTGTCCTAAGTCATGAAGGAGAGCAGCTGTCATGGTCAGCAGGCTTTCGTGGCTGTCCCAGTTGGCTTGGTATTTTTCATTGAAAATCTTGGTGATGCGCCGAGCAATCTCATAAGCTCCCAGACAATGCGAAAAACGGCTGTGCTCGCCGCCATGGAAGGTATAGCCGGACGTACCCAGCTGTTTGATGCGGCGCAGCCGTTGAAATTCTTTGGTATTGATTAAATCATAAATAACCTGATGGTCCACATGGACATAATTATGAACCGGGTCCCGAAATACTTTTTCAATCATGTTACCATTATACCATAAAAGACAGTAGGAAAAAAATCAAAGCTGCAAGGGAAAGAAGAGCAATTTTGTCATTTTTTTGATAGAATAGGGAAAGAAAAAGAGAAACGAGATAAAGATGCAAATCAGAATAAAAAATCACATCCAGCTGGACGGACATACCGAGCTAATTGATCAGGTCTACGATACGGACTGGACGCAAAAAGGAGACTTTCATTATCTGCTATACAAAAATGAAGAAGGGGAGAAAGTAGTTCTGAAGTTTCACGATAAAGAGCTGGTTATGACCCGCTTTTCTGAGCCTAAGTCCATCATGCGCTTCATCAGTCAAGGGCAGGCGCTGGTTGGCATCCATACACCTGTGGGCTTGCAGCAGTTTGTGACCGATACTCCTTTCTATAAGGTTGACTTGACCAAGCAGGTTCTGCAACTTCATTATCAGCTAAAAACTGTTGATGGGGAGCAGATTTTTGCCAGCTATGAAATGGAGATTAGCTGGGGCTAGCTACTATTCTCCGAGAAAACTCTTGAAAATCATGATGTTTCCCCTTGCAAAAGCTTGAAAATTTGGTATAATAGTTTCTAACTCAAGGGAGTAGCTAACGGAATAACCGTTACAAGGTCGTCAATACGAAAGAAATTTCCGGCCTTGTATGAAATAGCGAGACTTGTTAATAAACAGGTCTCTTTTTTGTTTCTGACTTTTTGGATATGACTGATGTGGCTCAAGATGATGAGTCGTAGTGGTCAGAAAAGTTTAGAAATAAAAGAGGCCAAGAGGAGGAATACATTGTCAAAAGAACAAAAGCGCCAAGCTTTTTACACCCAGAGTCCTGAGGAAATTTTCAAAACTTTGGACGCTTCAGAGCAAGGTTTGTCCAGTCAAGAAGCAGCCAAGCGTTTAGCTGATTATGGCCGCAATGAACTGGATGAAGGGGAGAAAAAATCTCTCTTAATGAAGTTTTTGGAGCAGTTTAAGGATTTGATGATTATCATCTTGTTGGTAGCAGCGGTCTTGTCTGTTGTCACATCAGGTGGTGAAGACATTGCAGATGCTTTAATCATCTTAGCTGTAGTAATCATCAATGCCATCTTTGGTGTCTATCAGGAAGGCAAGGCTGAAGAAGCAATTGCGGCTCTCAAATCTATGTCCAGCCCAGCTGCGCGTGTCCTGCGTGATGGCCATGTCACAGAAGTAGATTCTAAGGAGTTGGTACCTGGCGATATCGTTAGACTGGAAGCCGGGGACGTTGTCCCGGCAGATATGCGACTTTTGGAAGCTAATTCACTGAAAATCGAAGAAGCGGCTCTGACAGGTGAGTCTGTTCCGGTTGAGAAAGATTTGACTATCGAGGTAGCTGCAGATGCTGGTATTGGCGACCGTGTGAATATGGCCTTCCAAAACTCAAATGTGACCTATGGTCGTGGGGTTGGATTAGTTGTTAATACAGGGATGTATACGGAAGTAGGCCATATCGCAGGTATGTTACAGGATGCGGATGAAACGGACACACCGCTCAAGCAAAATCTTAATAGTCTGTCTAAGGTTCTGACCTATGCTATCTTGGTGATTGCTGCAGTGACTTTTGTAGTCGGTGTCTTCATTCAAGGGAAAAATCCACTGGATGAGCTGATGACTTCTGTAGCTTTGGCAGTTGCGGCTATTCCAGAAGGTCTGCCTGCTATCGTTACTATCGTGCTGGCTTTGGGAACTCAGGTTTTGGCTAAGCGGAATTCAATTGTCCGTAAGCTTCCAGCTGTTGAGACTTTGGGATCAACTGAGATTATCGCTTCAGATAAGACTGGTACCCTGACCATGAATAAGATGACGGTCGAAAAAGTCTTTTACGACGGAGTCCTGAATGAAGCTGGACAAGATATTGAACTTGGACTTGAGCTGCCGCTCTTACGTTCGGTTGTCTTAGCCAATGATACCAAGATTGACCAGGAAGGGAAGCTAATTGGTGACCCAACAGAAACAGCCTTTATCCAATATGCTCTGGACAAGGGCTATGATGTGAAGGCCTTTTTAGAGAAATATCCTCGAGTAGCTGAGCTGCCCTTTGATTCAGATCGTAAGCTCATGTCTACTGTCCATCCATTGCCAGATGGGAAATTCCTTGTGGCAGTAAAGGGAGCGCCAGATCAACTCTTGAAACGCTGTGTTGCCCGTGATAAGGCTGGAGATGTTGCAGAAATTGATGATGCTACTTCACAGCTGATTAAGTCGAACAACTCAGACATGGCTCACCAAGCTCTGCGTGTGCTGGCTGGCGCCTACAAGATTATTGATGCAGTTCCGACTGACCTGACATCTGAAAATCTAGAAAATGATTTAATCTTTACTGGTTTAATCGGTATGATTGACCCAGAACGTGCAGAAGCTGCAGAAGCCGTTCGTGTAGCCAAGGAAGCAGGTATTCGTCCAATTATGATTACCGGTGACCATCAGGATACAGCTGAAGCTATCGCTAAGCGCTTGGGTATCATCGAAGAAGGAGATACTGAAGACCATGTCCTGACTGGTGCAGAGCTCAATGAGCTTTCTGATGCAGAATTCGAAAAGGTTGTTGGCCAATACTCTGTCTATGCCCGAGTTTCGCCTGAGCATAAGGTACGGATTGTCAAAGCTTGGCAAAACCAAGGTAAGGTCGTAGCCATGACAGGTGATGGTGTCAATGACGCACCAGCTCTGAAGACTGCGGATATTGGTATCGGTATGGGCATTACAGGTACAGAAGTATCTAAGGGTGCCTCTGACATGATTCTGGCAGATGATAACTTTGCGACCATCATTGTAGCCGTGGAAGAAGGACGCAAGGTCTTCTCTAATATTCAAAAGACCATCCAGTATCTCCTTTCAGCTAATACAGCTGAGGTGCTGACTATTTTCTTGGCAACCCTCTTTGGTTGGGATGTGCTGCAGCCAGTTCATCTGCTTTGGATTAACCTAGTAACGGATACCTTCCCTGCCATCGCTCTGGGAGTTGAGCCTGCTGAGCCAGGTGTCATGAGTCATAAGCCTCGCGGCCGTAAGTCTAGCTTCTTCTCAGGTGGAGTGATGAGCTCTATCATCTATCAGGGGGTCCTGCAAGGGGCTTTGGTTCTGGCGGTTTATGGTTATGCTATCTCTAATCCCGTTCATGCCGGTGATATCAAGGCTATCCATGCGGATGCTCTGACAATGGCCTTTGCAACGCTTGGCCTCATCCAGCTCTTCCATGCTTATAATGTAAAATCTGTTTATCAGTCTATCTTTACAGTTGGTCCATTCAAGTCTAAGACTTTTAACTGGTCTATTCTGGTTTCTTTCATCCTATTGATTTCGACTATTGTAATTGATCCACTGGAAAAGATTTTCCATGTGACCAAGCTGGACTTATCACAATGGACAGTTGTTCTGATTGGTAGCTTTGCCATGATTGTCATTGTTGAAATTGTTAAGTTCATCCAACGTAAATTAGGTATGGATAAAAATGCTATTTAAGAGCAAAAAGTCATCTTCGGATGGCTTTTTTTATAGCAATCAGGACTTCATTGCTTTTTCCAATTTTCGCTCCTGCTTATTAGAAGTCTATGTGCAGTTGGACAGCAAAAAACAGCTCTCAGATGAGCTGAGAGCTGCAATTCAATATTTCCATTACTGAACTTCAATTACTGTTAAAGCATCTCGCAGTTCAGCTGCCAGGTGTTTTTTCTTATAGTCTCGAAATTCGGCTAAATCTTTAACAGCATTATAACGCTTGTGTAGGCGGTACATCTGGGGAATCTTATACTGAGGAAAGTCATTAAAAAAATTCCGAGTCAGTTCCCATTCACGGATGTAGCCCAGAGGACGCATATGGTAGCGGACACCTTCGATAACACGGCTTTGGTGGCGGTGATGTAGATGACCAAAAATCACTTCTTTCACCTTGTATTTGACAAAGATCCGATGAAAAGCTTTGCTTCCTAGGAAGGCGTTGAAGCGCTGGAAATAGGGATGGTCGTATAGAAAGTCTTGATGGGGGACAAAATGCAGAGCAACAATAATGGGACCATCTAAAGTTATCAGCAGTTTTTTTAACTCTTGCAGCGTCTGAGCTGTAATGCTAGGGTCGTCGAGTTGACGCTCCAATCTGCGGTCAAACCAGAAATTTGTCTTAGTTCTCAGATGCTCTTCCTTGCTTTTTTCTGGAACAAAGCTGTAGTCGTACCAGCCAGAAAAGCTGACGAGCTTGGTCTGGCCGAACTGTTGGACCTGAAAATCATAGTTTGAAATTTCTTGCTCAGAAAGTCCCAGCATATCGTGATTTCCCAGATTAAAAGAAAGGGGAATCTCTTGCTTCAAAGTTTCAATAAAGGGCAAACTGATCTTGGTCAGGTCGTTGGACAAATCCCCCGCGATGTGTAGGTGGTCAATCCCTTCCTCTTTTAAAAGCTGGCGAAGAGCTTGGCGCTCAAACTCTCCAAACTGGTTTGAGTCCAGATGGAGGTCGCTCATAAATCCGATTTTTGTCATGGTTTTAGTCTAGCATATTTTTCAAAACTTGAAAATGCTTGAACACCTATTGAGTGTCTCCCTTTTATCTGAATATCTCATAAATTTTTGTAATTTTGTATTTCGTTTATCCATGAATGGAGTCTAGGAAGGCTTGAAATAATTCTTCCAGGCCCATGTCATTATATTACTTTTCTAACAATTAGGTGACAAGGAGTCGCTTGTCTTGCCTAGCTAGGGAAAATCCGATAAAATGTAAGCTGCTGAATGTGAGATTAGGCAAACTGTTTAATTTATGTTATAATTAAACGATATGTGAAAAGAGGTATTTATGGACATTTCAGAAATTCGTCAAAAGATTGACGCAAATCGTGAAAAATTAGCTTCTTTCAGGGGGTCTCTTTGACTTAGAAGGTCTGGAAGAAGAAATTGCCATCTTAGAAAATAAGATGACAGAACCCGACTTTTGGGATGACAACATTGCAGCTCAGAAGACATCTCAAGAGCTGAATGAACTCAAGCAAACCTATGAAAATTTCCATCAGATGACTGAGCTTTTTGATGAATCGGAAATCTTGCTTGATTTTCTGGCCGAGGATGAGTCGGTTCAGGGAGAGTTGGAAGAAAAGCTGGACGAACTCGAGAAAATGATGACCAGCTATGAAATGACCCTGCTTCTATCTGAGCCTTACGACAATAACAATGCTATCCTTGAAATTCACCCGGGCTCTGGTGGTACAGAGGCCCAGGATTGGGGAGATATGCTGTTGCGTATGTATACACGCTTTGGCAATGCCAAGGGCTTCAAAGTAGAGGTCCTGGACTATCAAGCAGGAGATGAAGCGGGAATTAAGTCAGTGACTCTTTCATTTGAAGGGCCGCACGCTTATGGTCTGCTCAAGTCAGAAATGGGAGTCCACCGTTTGGTCCGGATTTCACCATTTGACTCAGCTAAACGTCGCCATACTTCCTTTACCTCAGTAGAGGTCATGCCAGAGCTGGATGACACCATTGAGGTGGAAATTCGCGATGACGATATTAAGATGGACACTTTCCGCTCGGGAGGAGCCGGCGGGCAGAACGTCAATAAAGTTTCGACTGGTGTGCGACTGACCCATATTCCTACGGGAATTGTAGTGCAGTCTACGGTTGACCGGACCCAGTATGGAAACCGTGATCGGGCGATGAAGATGCTTCAGGCCAAGCTTTATCAGCTAGAGCAAGAGAAACAAGCAGCCGAAGTCGATTCACTCAAGGGAGATAAGAAGGAGATTTCCTGGGGCAGCCAAATCCGCTCCTATGTCTTTACGCCTTACACCATGGTCAAAGACCATCGGACCAGTTACGAAGTAGCACAGGTGGACAAGGTTATGGACGGAGATTTGGATGGTTTCATCGACGCTTATTTGAAATGGCGTTTGAACTAGGAAATGTAAGAGATTAGAATTAGATTGAAAGGAAATTTCAATAGATGTCAATAATTGAAATGAAAGATGTTGTCAAGAAGTATGGCAACGGGACCACTGCTCTGCGTAGTGTGTCTATTAATGTAGAACCTGGGGAGTTTGCCTATATTGTAGGTCCTTCAGGAGCAGGAAAGTCAACCTTTATTCGTTTGCTTTACAGGGAGATAAAGCTGGATAAGGGAAGTCTGAAAGTAGCTGATTTCGACTTAGCTAAGATTAAGAAGCGCGATGTTCCAATGCTGCGCCGTCAGGTTGGAGTCGTCTTTCAGGACTATAAACTTCTTCCTAAAAAGACGGTGTATGAGAATATTGCTTACGCCATGGAAGTTATCGGTGAGCGCCGCCGCAATATTAAAAAGCGGGTTATGGAAGTGCTGGACCTAGTTGGTCTTAAGCACAAGGTCCGCTCATTCCCTAACGAGCTTTCTGGTGGTGAGCAGCAGCGGATTGCCATTGCTCGTGCTATTGCTAACAACCCTAAAGTCCTGATTGCGGATGAGCCGACAGGAAACTTGGACCCAGATAATTCTTGGGAGATTATGAACCTGCTGGAGCGGATTAACCTTCAGGGAACAACTGTCCTGATGGCAACCCACAACAGCCAGATTGTAAATACTCTGCGTCACCGCGTTATTGCTATTGAAAATGGCCGTGTGGTACGTGATGAAGCGGAAGGAGAATACGGATACGATGATTAGAAGATTTTTTCGTCATTTGATTGAGTCGCTTAAGAGTCTTACGCGGAATGGCTGGATGACTGTAGCGGCTGTCAGCTCGGTTATGATTACCTTGAGCTTAGTGGCTGTTTTTGCTTCAGTAATTTTAAATACAGCCAAGTTGGCAAATGATATTTCAAATAATGTCCGCGTTATGGTCTACATGCGTAAGGATGTTGCCGATAATAGCGAAACGATTGTAAAAGAAGGTCAAACAGTTCAGAATGAGGACTACCACAAGGTATATGATGCTCTGACTTCTATGAAAAATGTAGATAAGGTTACTTTTTCTAGTAAGGAAGAGCAGTATGAGCAGCTGACAGAAACCATGGGTAGCGAGTGGAAGATTTTTGACGGTGATGCTAACCCACTTTACGATGCTTATATTGTTGAGACCAAGGCGCCTAAGTATGTAGAATCTGTTACAAAAGATGCTCGGAAGATTGATGGTGTTTCTGAGGTTCAAAATGGTGGTACCAATACCAAAAAGCTCTTTGCGCTTTCTAATTTTATCCAAACGTGGGGCCTGATTGGTGCAGCGCTTCTGATTTTTGTTGCTGTCCTTCTCATTTCCAATACTATTCGGATTACCATTATTTCCCGCAGTCGCGAGATTCAAATCATGCGCTTGGTTGGTGCCAAGAATAGCTATATCCGTGGACCATTCCTGTTTGAAGGGGCATGGATTGGCTTGCTAGGGGCAACAATTCCGTCAGTGGCAGTGTATTTTATATACAAAATAGCCTTCCAGACTATGAATAAGAGCCTAGTCGGTCAAGGGCTTTCTATGATTGATCCGAAACTCTTTAGTCCGATTATGATAGCAATACTCTTCGTATTGGGTATTCTTATCGGATCATTGGGATCTGTCTTCTCTATGAGACGCTTCTTGAAGATTTAATAATACATAAAAAACCAGAGTTTGAAGAATTTCAAACTCTGGTTTTGTTATAGATAACTATAGGTAATTGCTTAAATGTCTACTAAGCTAAAAATGGATTAAAGACTTTTTCATGTGAAATAGTGGTGTCATGCCCATGACCGGGATAAACAGCGTAGTCTTTGGGAAGAACCAGAAGTTTCTCACGAATGGACGTCAGCAATTGCTCCATGTTTCCTGTCGGCAGATCCGTTCGTCCGATGGATTCTCGAAAGAGAGCGTCGCCCGTCAAAACAAGGCGGTCATCAGGAAAGACTAGAGAGACACCACCGATAGAGTGGCCAGGTGTTGCAAGCACATAGAAGTGAAAGCCTCCAAGATCATAGTCTGTTTTGTAGGAGAAAAACTCTTCTGCTGGTCGACAGATAATATCATCCATATCAGCATGGCGCGCCAGACCAGATAGGTTATCTGTCGGTGTGTAGAGCCAGCTGCTTTCGCTATCGGCCACATAGACAGGCGGGGTAGCATAGTGCTCTCGAACCTTTTCTAAACTCATAATGTGATCATAATGGGTGTGGGTTAGGAGAATAGCAATCACAGGCTTGGCTAGTTCCTCTAGCTTGCGATTAATCTTTTTCCAGTCGCTGCCTGGATCGACGACTAGGAGGCTCTGGTCGTTTTCCAGTATATAGGTGTTTTCAAATGCTACAAGGTTGATAATTTTATGAATTTTCATATGATTTCCTCGGAAAATGTATTCTGCTATTGAGTGTAACAGAAAAGCGGTTTTTTTGCACAGAATTGCTTTCTAGGCTAGAGCTGAAAATTTTCAGATGTCTCAGAATGGCTTTTATGATATAATCATAGCAGTATGACACAAAATGATTATAAGTATGCCGTTGTGGACTTGGAGGCTACAGGAACGGGCAGCAGTGCAAAGATTATCCAGATTGGCATTGTTCTGATTGAGAATGGAATCATTACCAAGACTTATGAAACAGATGTCAATCCTCATGAGGAACTGGATGAGCATATCAAAGAGCTGACGGGTTTAAATGATGAGCGGCTTGGCCGAGCTCCGGAGTTTTCTCAGGTAGCAGCTGAGGTATATGAGCTGATTCAGGATGCGATTTTTGTCGCTCATAATGTCAAGTTTGATGCCAATCTACTAGCAGAGGCTCTTTTCTGGGAAGGGTTTGACTTGCTGACACCGCGTGTGGACACGGTAGAGTTGGCTCAGGTCTTCTACCCGACCTTTGATAAATATTCCTTGGGCAATCTCTGTAATTTGCTGGATATTTCTTTGGAAAACGCCCACACTGCTCTGGCAGATGCTCAAGCAACGGCTCAGCTTTTTTTAAAAATACAAGACAAAATCAAGAGCCTGCCCAAGGCCTTGGTTGAGAAAATGCTAACTTTGGCGGACAGCATTATCTATGAGTCGCGTCTGGCGATTGAGGAAGTTTATCAGACGATGCCGGATCAGCAAGATAAGGAACTGCAATCCTGCCATGGTATTTTCCTGCGGCGTCCCCAAAAGCTGACTTCGGAAAAGAAAATGTCGCAGGATTTCCTCACCAATCTATACCTGCTGGGCTTAGAAGAGCGGTCTGAACAGCTCAAATTTGCTCGTTTTATGGAGGAAGCTCTGGACCAGCAGGAGCCTAGTTTTTTAGAGGCGCAGACAGGCTTAGGTAAGACCTTTGGCTACTTGCTGCCTATTCTATCTAGAGGTCAAGAAAAAGTACTAGTGACGGTTCCGACTAAGATTCTGCAGGACCAGCTGTTGCAAAAGGAAGGACGATTGTTGGAGGAAGTCTTTGGGATTTCCTTTCACAGTCTCAAGAGTCCGGAGAATTATATCAAGCTGGACCATTTCTATCAGTCATTTGACAGGGAATATGACAACCGTCTGGTTAGTCGCTGTAAGCTGCAACTCTTGGTTTGGCTAACAGAAACCAAAACGGGTGATTTGAATGAAATCGGGCAAGCTCATCGCTTCTCAAGCTACTTCAATGAAATCCGTCATGATGGCAAGCTAAGCAAGCATTCTCTTTTTTATGAGGAAGATTTTTGGCGGCTGGGACAGGTCAAGGCGGCCACCAGTCGAGTCGTGATTACCAATCATGCATACCTGCTGACGCGTTTAGAGGATGACCAGTCTTTGCTGGACAATCGTATTCTGGTAGTAGATGAAGCTCAGAAGATGTTTTTCGCCTTGGAAAGCTTCTCTCAAGCCAGTATAAATCTGACTAAAACGCTGCAGCAGATAAATCATCTCCTTCAGGAAGAAGGAGAACTTTTGCAGCAGCGCCTATTGCAAAGCATTCAGTTTGAGCTGGCTGATGCCGCAGAGAAGCATCGTAAGAAAACATCTGAGCTAAGTCAGGAAAAGATTGCCCGGCTGCTTCAGGATGTGTCTGAGTTAAAGATGAGTGCACTGCCTGAGCTGCAGCACTTGTTCAGTGGTAAATACCAGTATTATTGGTTGGTTGATGAAGTTTTGGCAGATCATCGCTTGATGACTCTGCATGCTGGCCGTTCAGAATTGCTGCATTTCACAGACTTTTTACCTGAAAGGGCCAAGGTTGTCTTGGTTTCGTCCACTCTGGAAATCAGCTCTAAGGTCAATTTGGCGCAGTTACTAGGCTTTGAAAGTTATCACTTTTACAAGCTGAAAAGCAAGAAGAAGCCACTGCAGAAGCTCTTTTTAGATGAGAGTTTTCCAGCAGTAGTGGATTTGTCAACTGAAGATTTTGCCCAAGAGATTGTTGCTTGCCTGCAAGAAGTGGCAGCACTTGGTCTGCCTATCGTCGTCCTTTTCACCTCTAAAGACTTGCTTTTGACTGTTTCGAACTTGCTGGCTCTTCCGCATTTGGCCCAATATAAAAATGGCGATGCCGGCAATATCAAGCGGCGTTTTGATAGAGGAGAGGCAGGTATTCTTTTAGGCTCTGGCAGCTTCTGGGAGGGGGCGGATTTTGCTGAGCAAGACCAGATTATTCAGTTGATCACTCGGATTCCTTTTGACAATCCCAAGGATTTCTTTGTGCAGAAGATTAACAGCCGCCTGAAAGCGGAAGGTAAGAATGCCTTTTATGATTATCAACTGCCTCTTGCCATCTTACGGCTTAAGCAGGCTATTGGCCGGACCCGTCGAAATGAACATCAGAAGTCAGCTGTTATTTTTTTGGACAACCGAATCTCTAGTAAACGCTATGGCAAGCAGATTCAGCATCATTTGTCACAATTAGCTTCTTTGGACATTCTGCCAGAGGCAGCCATTATGCAGGAATTACAAGACTTTTTTGACTGAAACTTTCTAAACTCAGCTGAGTTTTATCAGCTGAGTTTTTAGGTTCATTCAGATTTTTGGGACAGAATTTGTTATAATGAGAGGCATAGGAAAGAAGGGGTGTTCGTGAAAAAATATTTACCAGGAATTCTGTTATCCTTTGGCATAGCAGCTGTTTCTATCTTTTTAGGTGGTTTGCTTCCCTTGATAGGCTCTAGTGTTTTGGCTATTGTCTTTGGGATTGTTTTGAACAACAGCATGAAGCTGCCGGCTATGTTTCAGGAAGGACTCAGCTATTCAGGAAAGAAATTGTTGCAGTATTCCATTATCTTTTTGGGATTTTCCATGTCCATTGGTCAGGTTTCTGAGACGGGGCTTTCTTCTCTTCGTATCAGTCTTATCACCATTCTGATAGCCTTTCTGGCGGCCTATCTGGCTGGCCGTTTCTTTAAAATGAACCGCGTCTTGACTATTTTAATCGGTTTTGGAACAGCCATCTGCGGTGGCTCTGCCATTGCGGCTGCTTCACCAATCTTGGAAGCTGATGAAGAGGAAATCGCCCTGTCCATCTCCACTATTTTCTTTTTCAATATCTTAGCGGTATTCATTTTCCCTTTTTTGGGGCATTTGCTGCAGATGTCGGATGCCTTTTTCGGGACTTGGGCCGGAACAGCTATCAATGATACTTCGTCAGTAGTGGCAGCAGGCTATACATATAGTCCGTCAGCTGGCGACTTGGCGACCATTGTCAAGCTGAGTCGAGCCCTGATGATTGTACCGGTCTGTTTGATCTTCGCAGCTTATCGCTATATCAAGTCTAAGAAGTCGTCGCAAAAGACAAACTTGAAACAGATTTTTCCTTGGTTTATAGCTTGGTTTGTCCTTGCTTCACTTGTCAGCAGTCTAGGACTTGTGCCGGCTGCTATCATTCCTTATACAAAATTCATTTCTCAGTGGCTGATGGCTATGGCCTTGGCAGCTATTGGCGCAAAGGTCTCCTTTAAGCAGTTTAAGCAAGCAGGAGCAGCGCCTTTGCTGACTGGTGCCTTCGCTTGGTTTTGCGTCGCTGTTTCTAGCTTGATTATCCAGTATTTTTTCTAAAAAGGAGGGACTATGCCTTATCAAAGACGGACGTTTGAGTCCCGGATTGATTATAGTTTAATTTTGCCAGTTTTGATGCTGCTTTCAATCGGTGTTGTAGCTATATACATTGCTGTTAGTCATGATTATCCTGATAATGCCTGGCCCATGGTTGGTCAGCAGATCGCTTGGATTGCGGTAGGCTTCTTGCTCAGCTTTATCCTCATGTTTTTTAATACCAAGTTTCTCTGGAAAATCACGCCCTATCTCTATGTTTTTGGTCTTGGCCTCATGGTCTTGCCTCTGATTTTTTACAGCCAATCCCTGGTAGCCTCCACTGGTGCTAAAAACTGGATTGCTATTCGTGGTGTGACCCTCTTTCAGCCCTCAGAGTTTATGAAGATTTCATATATTCTCATGCTGTCGCGGCTGGTGGTCCATTTTCTCCAGCAGCACAAGCAGGATGAGCGAACCTTGGCTTTAGACTTTTTTCTGATCCTGAAGCTTGGGCTCTACACTGTGCCTGTTCTGGTTCTGTTAACCCTTCAGAGTGATTTGGGAACTGCTCTAGTTTTTGTTGCCATATATGGCGGTATCGTTCTTCTGTCAGGTGTTTCTTGGAAGATTATCCTGCCGGTCTTTCTGACGGGAGTCTTGCTGTTGGGAGGATTTCTCTTTATCTTTATTTCCGATGGTGGCCGTGCCTTTCTGCATAATCTAGGCATGCCAACCTACCAAATAAATCGGATTTTGGCTTGGCTTCATCCTTTTGACTATGCTCAGACGACCACCTTCCAGCAAGCACAGGGACAAATTGCTGTCGGAAGTGGTGGTCTGACTGGTCAAGGCTTTAATGTTTCGAATCTCTTGGTGCCTGTTCGGGAAAGTGATATGATTTTCACCGTCATTGCAGAAGATTTTGGTTTCTTAGGCTCGACCTTGGTTATCATGCTCTATTTACTGCTGATTTACCGCATGCTCAAGATTACGATTAAATCCAACAACCAGTTTTATACCTACATCTCAACTGGCTTTATCATGATGCTGCTCTTCCATATCTTTGAAAATATTGGAGCGGTGACAGGGATTCTACCTCTGACAGGGATTCCGCTGCCCTTTATCTCACAGGGTGGCTCTTCTATCATCAGTAATCTTATCGGTGTTGGTCTCCTGCTGTCCGTCTCCTATCAGAACAGCCTGACGGATGAAAAGAAGGAGCGAATTCCAGCTGTCCGTAAAAAAGTCGTACTGAAGAAATTAAAATAAAAATAAAGCAAGTTTTTGACTCACAAATCAGATGCGATTTTGTGACTGGCTCATCTCAGAAAGGATATTTTCATGAAAAAAGCAGCTTTACTCTTAGCTCCCGGCTTTGAAGAAATCGAGGCCTTGACAGTTGTGGACGTCTTGCGCCGTGCCGGTCTTGTCTGCCATATGATTGGTTTTGATGAATCAGTGACTGGCTCTCACGCCATCACTGTTAAAGCAGATCAGATCTGGAAGGGTCGGCTGGATGACTATGATATGGTTATTTTGCCAGGGGGGATGCCGGGATCGGCCAATCTCCGTGATGATGATCGCTTGATGCAGCTTTTGCAGGATTTTCAGCAGGCCGATAAATTCATCGCTGCTATTTGTGCCGCTCCCATTGCTCTTGACCGTGCAGGTATCTTGACTGGTAAGTATTTCACTTGCTATGATGGTGCGCAAGACAATATTAAAAATGGAACTTACCGTAAAGAAACAGTTCTTGTTGATGGGAAGTTGATTACTAGTCGTGGTCCATCAACTGCCTTGGCTTTTGCCTATGAGCTGGTTCGTCAGCTGAGAGGAGACGCTGACCAGTTGGCTGATGCTATGCTTTATACAGATGTATTCGGGAATTAAAAATATGCTGGGATTCATAATGTTTCCCAGCTTTTTTGAAGTCTAATATACATTTGCGCTCCTCTATATGGAGCGGGTTTAGAGATGTTGGAAAGGACGAAACCAGCAGCCATTTTTAAATTTTAGATTCTTTGAGATATTTTGTTTAGAAAAAGGCTTGAAAAAAGTCGGAAAAGTGCTGGATTCGGGCAAATATTAGCCCCTTTTTCATGAAAATTATGGTATAATGAAAGGTATGAATTATCAAGATTACATCTGGGATTTAGGTGGAACACTCTTGGATAATTATGAAACTTCGACAGCAGCTTTTGTTCAAACCTTGAAAGAGTTTGGTCTGCAAGCTGGTCACGACGAAGTTTATAAGGCCCTCAAGGTGTCTACAGACTATGCTGTCCAGCAGTTTGCTCCCCAAGAAAAAGACTTTTTAAAGTTTTATAAGGCCAATGAAGCAGAAGAGTTGACTCACCCTGTCTTATTTGACGGCGCGGCAGAGTTGCTTAGGCGGATTGTGGCCAAGGGCGGTCGGAACTTTCTGGTCTCCCACCGGGACAACCAAGTGCTGGAAATCTTGGAAAAGACTGCCATTTCATCAGCATTTACAGAAGTGGTGACATCGGCGAATGGCTTTTCAAGGAAACCCTCACCAGACTCCATGCTCTATCTAAAAGACAAGTATCAAATTTCCTCTGGCTTGGTTATTGGTGACCGTCCTCTGGATATTGAAGCAGGGCAGGCAGCTGGCTTTGATACCTATCTCTTTGATAATATGCAGCATCTTGAAGAATTTATAGATATTGATTAGAAAAGGAACACTATGACAGAAGAAAAGCAACAAGATATACAGGCCCAAGAATATGATGCCAGTCAGATTCAGGTCTTAGAAGGCCTAGAAGCCGTTCGTATGCGTCCAGGGATGTATATCGGTTCGACCTCCAAGGAAGGTCTGCACCATTTAGTGTGGGAAATTGTTGACAACTCGATTGATGAGGCGTTGGCTGGTTTTGCTAGCCACATTCAGGTCTTTATCGAAAAAGACAATTCCATCACAGTAGTGGATAACGGTCGGGGAATTCCTGTTGATATTCAGGAGAAAACAGGCCGTCCGGCCGTGGAAACCGTCTTTACTGTTCTCCATGCAGGAGGAAAATTCGGCGGTGGCGGATACAAGGTATCAGGAGGTCTGCACGGTGTGGGCTCTTCCGTTGTAAATGCCCTCTCCACTCAGCTGGATGTCCGCGTTTATAAGAACGGTCAGATTCATTACCAAGAATACAGTCGCGGTCAAGTAGTCGCAGACCTAAAAGTCATCGGTGAGACAGACCGTACAGGTACGACAGTTCACTTTACACCGGATCCAGAGATTTTCACTGAAACAGTAGAATTTGACTTTGAAAAGCTTAATAAGCGGGTGCAAGAACTGGCCTTCCTCAACCGCGGTCTCAGAATTTCTATCACTGATAAGCGGGATGGAATGGAGCAGGCTAAGGATTACCACTATGAGGGTGGGATTGCCAGCTATGTCCAATACATCAATGAAAACAAGGATGTAATCTTTGAAACGCCGATTTATACCGATGGCGAAATGGACGACATTACGGTTGAAGTCGCTATGCAGTATACAACTGGCTACCATGAAACAGTCATGAGCTTTGCCAATAACATCCACACCCACGAGGGTGGAACGCATGAGCAAGGTTTCCGGACTGCCCTGACAAGGGTTATCAATGACTATGCCAAGAAAAACAAGCTTCTCAAAGAAAACGAGGACAATCTGACTGGGGAAGATGTGCGTGAGGGACTGACAGCGGTCATCTCTGTCAAGCACCCCAACCCTCAGTTTGAAGGTCAGACCAAGACCAAGCTGGGCAATAGCGAAGTGGTCAAGATTACCAATCGACTTTTTAGCGAAGCTTTCTCTGATTTCCTTTTGGAAAATCCTGCGGTAGCTCGAAAAATCGTTGAAAAAGGAATTTTGGCTTCTAAGGCTAGAATTGCTGCCAAGCGAGCTCGGGAAGTAACCCGCAAGAAGTCTGGCTTGGAAATTTCCAATCTGCCAGGTAAATTGGCTGACTGCTCGTCTAACGACCCTCAGGAAGCTGAACTTTTCATCGTGGAGGGGGATTCAGCGGGTGGTTCAGCTAAGTCCGGCCGTAACCGTGAATTCCAGGCTATTCTGCCAATTCGCGGTAAGATTCTCAACGTTGAAAAAGCCAGCATGGACAAGATATTGGCCAATGAAGAAATCCGCAGTCTCTTTACTGCTATGGGAACTGGCTTTGGAGCTGACTTTGATGTCAGCAAGGCCCGCTACCAAAAATTAGTCATCATGACCGATGCCGATGTAGACGGTGCTCATATTCGGACCCTGCTCTTGACTTTGATTTACCGCTATATGAAGCCAGTTCTGGAAGCTGGATTTGTCTATATCGCTCAGCCACCAATCTATGGTGTCAAGGTCGGAAGTGAAGTCAAAGAATATATCCAGCCAGGTGCTAATCAGGAAGAAGAGCTTCAGGCTGCTTTGGCTCGCTATAGTGAAGGTCGCTCCAAGCCAACCATTCAACGCTATAAAGGTCTCGGAGAGATGGATGACCATCAGCTGTGGGAGACAACTATGAATCCTGAACATCGCTTGATGGCTCGGGTTTCAGTGGATGATGCAGCGGAAGCTGACAAGATTTTTGACATGCTGATGGGGGATCGCGTTGAACCTCGTCGTGAATTTATCGAAGAAAATGCTGTATACAGTACGCTCGACGTCTAAAAAAATCAGAAAAATCAACCATTATGGGCAAAAATATGATATAATCATTATGTTTGCTTTATAGTAACAATGTGAAGGAGTTCTATATGTCTATTGGACTAGTTATTCTCGTTGCTGTGGTAGCTCTGCTTTTGGTTGTCGGCTATGGTACTGCAGTTCTGATGAGAAAGAGAAATGAAGCTTTACTTCAAAATTTGGAGGAGAGAAAAGAAGCACTCTATAATCTCCCTGTGAATGATGAAGTTGAAGAAGTAAAAAATATGCATTTGATTGGGCAGAGTCAGGTAGCCTTCCGTGAGTGGAATCAAAAATGGGTAGACTTGTCCTTAAATTCATTTGCTGATATCGAAAATAATCTATTTGAAGCAGAAGGTTACAATAATTCTTTCCGTTTCATAAAAGCCAAGCATGCCATCGGCAATATTGAGAGTCAGATCGACTTGATTGACGAAGATATCAAGATGATTCGTGCAGCCTTGGAAGATCTTAAAGAGCAAGAGTCTAAGAACAGCGGTCGTGTGCTCCATGCCCTGGATTTGTTTGAAAAACTGCAAACTCAGGTGGCGGAGAATGCGGACTCGTATGGGCAAGCCTTAGCTGAGATTGAAAAACAGCTGGAAAATATCCAGTCAGAGTTTTCTCAGTTTGTGACCCTTAATTCTTCAGGTGACCCGGTTGAGGCGGCTGAAATCTTGGATAAGGCAGAGGATCATATTCTTGCTCTGACACATATCGTTGAGAAAGTTCCTGCCATTGTCGAAGAGTTGACTGTGAAACTGCCAGATCAGTTGGAAGACTTAGAATCTGGTCACCGTAAGCTCTTGGAATCTGGTTATCATTTTATCGAAACAGATATAGAGTCTCGCTTCCAGCAGCTTCATGCAAGCCTCAAACGCAACGAAGCCAACATTTCTGCCTTAGAGCTGGATAATGCCGAGTATGAAAATGAGCAAGCGCAAGAAGAGATTAACGCTCTCTATGAAATTTTTACGCGGGAAATTGAAGCCCACAAAGTAGTGGAGAAGTTGATTAAAAACTTGCCTAGCTATCTGGCTCATACAAAGGAAAACAACCAGCAACTCCAAAAGGAGATAGAACGTTTGTCTCAAACTTTCCTTCTCTCTGATACGGAAACTTCTCATGTCAAGGAGTTGCAGGCTGAGCTTTCTGCCCAGGAAGATGTGGTGTTGAGCGCGGTAGAAGATTCTTCTGAAACCAAGCAAGCTTATTCAGTGGTTCAGGAAGAGTTGGAAGCTATTCAAGAGCGTTTGAAAGAAATCGAAGATGAGCAGATTTCTCTTGGCGAAGCACTTGCAGAGATTGAAAAAGATGATGCCAATGCTCGTCAGAAAGTCAATATCTATGCTAACAAATTGCATACCATTAAGAGATATATGGAAAAACGCAATTTGCCAGGTATTCCAGATTCTTTCTTAGAAATTTTCTTCTCAACCAGCAATAATATTGAAGAGTTGGTTAAGGAATTGGAGGCTACACGAGTCAATATCGAATCAGTTAACCGTTGGCTTGAAATTCTAGGAAATGATATGGAGCAATTGGAAGAAGAAACCTATCGTATCGTCCAAGATGCTACCTTGACTGAGCAGCTGCTGCAGTATTCAAACCGCTATCGTTCCTTTGACGATAATGTACAAGCAGCCTTCAACAAGTCCTTGTATGTCTTTGAACATGACTACGACTATGCTCAATCCTTGGAAATCATTTCAAAAGCTTTGGATCTTGTCGAGCCAGGCGTAACAGAGCGCTTTGTGACATCCTACGAAAAAACACGCGAGAATATTCGTTTTTAAAAGAAGTTCCTTCGGGAACTTTTTTCTTTTGCAAAGCGAACTCTAGAGAACAGTCAGTAACAAGGATTCTGAGACTTCAATTTTTCCCAGCTTGTTTTGAAATAGAATTTCCTGTATAATACAAAAAAATAGAAAGAATGAGGTCGGACAATGAAAACAGTCAAAGGCTTGTTAGTCATGGATGTAGACAGCACCTTAATCATGGAAGAAGGGATTGACCTGCTAGGTGAGGAAGCGGGTGTAGGAGCTCAGGTTGCGGCAATTACCGAGCGTGCCATGCGAGGAGAGTTGGACTTTGAAGCTGCCTTACGTGAGCGTGTCGCTCTTTTAAAAGGCCTGCCGGAGGATATTTTTGCTCGAATTGCAGAAAGGATTCACTTTACTCCGGGAGCCGAGGACTTGGTCAAGGAGCTGCATAAACGTGGTTATAAAGTAGGCTTGGTGTCAGGTGGTTTTCATGAGACGGTGGACAGACTGGCTGAGCAGCTTGGAATTGACTATGTAAAGGCAAATCGTTTGGAAATCCAGCAGGGCTTTTTAACAGGCCAAGTCTTAGGAGAGATTGTCACTAAGGATACCAAGCTTGCCATGCTAAAAGCATGGGCAGCTGAAAATAAGTTAGTATTAAATCGAACAATTGCTATGGGGGACGGCGCCAATGATCTGCCTATGATTCAGGCAGCAGGGATAGGAATTGCCTTTATGGCCAAGCCAATCGTGCGAGAGCGGGCTCCTTATCAGATTCAAGAATGCAATCTCTATCGGGTCATTGATCTTTTAGACAATAGAAAAGAATAGGAGAGAAGCATGCATATTCTAATTGCACCGGATTCTTTCAAGGAAAGTTTGTCAGCTCCTCAGGTTGCTCAAGCTCTGCAGACGGGCTTTTCTCAGGCCATACCAGATGCCAGCTTTGACTTGCTGCCGGTGGGTGACGGGGGCGAGGGGACAATGGCTGCGCTGACAGCAGCCTTGGGCTGGGCTGAATTTTACCACACTGTGACTGGACCCTTTGGCCAGCCAGTAAAAATGCCCTACGCCAGAAATGGTCAGCAAGCGCTTTTTGAAATGGCTGATTTAGTCGGACTTGCCTCTATTCCTCAGGAAAAACGAAATCCCTTGGCCATAGAGACCAAAGGATTGGGAGAATTGATTTTGCACCTGGCTGAAGACGGTGTCAGAAAGATTTTAGTTGGTGTTGGAGGTTCGGCTAGTAACGACGGTGGGATTGGACTGGCAGCGGGCATTGGCTATGAATTTTTCGATGCGGATAACCATAAACTGCGCCCCATTGGTTCGTCTTTGGGAAAGGTCGCTCGAATTTCAGCTGAGCAGGTTCCTGCTTTCTTGAAAGAAGTTGAGATTGAGATTTTGACTGATGTTGACAATCCTCTTTGTGGAGTGCGCGGTGCGACAACTGTTTTCGGAGGTCAGAAAGGTCTATCTCCCTTATTATTCTCTCAAGTGGATCAAGCTATGTCTGATTTCTATCAGTTGGTTAATCCTCAGGTGATTGATATGGAGGGAGCCGGAGCCGGAGGCGGACTGGCTGCAGGACTGGTTGCTTTTGCCAGAGGAAAAATCGTTTCGGGTATTGAAACCTGTCTAAATTTACTGGATTTTGATGACAGAGTTAAAAAAGCGGACTTGGTCGTAGTTGGCGAGGGACGGATGGATCGTCAGTCTTTGGCGGGCAAGGCACCAGTCGGGGTCGCAAGACGAACGCCAGAAGGTATCCCTGTACTGGCGATTTGCGGTAGCCTGGCTGATGATTTACCGGATTTCCCAGTTGAGAATATCCAGTCAGCTTTTCCGATTATTGCGCGAGCAGATAGTTTGGATAGGATTTTAGAGCAGGCGGAGCAAAATTTGATTCGCACAGCAAGAAATATTGGCAATTTACTAAAAATGAAAAAAAGCGGTTAGTCCGCTTTTTTTAGTAGGTATTCAATTTCTTTAACTATCATGCCCTTTTCAAAGAAGAAGATGTCACAAGACAGGTCACCAAAGTCATTTTCTAAAATGGTCACAATCCGATTCTGGTCAGGACTAGGTTGATAATAAGTGCAAGAAAATTGGACGGGGTTGTTATGGTAGACTTGTTGAATTTTAGTCAGGTAGTCAGCTTTACCTTTGATGATTTCGGTTGTGTCACCCTGTAATTCCCAGCTAACTTGATCAGAAAGAAAGGTCTCATAGGTTTGCCAATCGCGCTGATTTTCAGCTTCAAAAAATGCAAAAAGTTTTTCTAAATTTGTCATCTTACCCAAACCATTTTTTCCAGAGAGGGCGCTTTTCTTTTACTGGCTTTTCTGCTGGCTGAATGAGACTAGCAAACTGTTGGATCATGTCCTTGTCATCTACTTGGACAAGATGGTCGCTATGGACAATCAGACCAAAAGGAGAAGACTGGTAATCGCTAGAGACGATAGTGGCTTCACAACCCTGCTCCTTAGCAGTTTTTAGATAAAAGATTTGATTGCCAGACTCGACTTCTGGGGAAATTTTGACAATTACTGGTTGGCAGTTTTTCATGATGCTGTTGAGCATTTCTTTGAAATGACTGCGAATGAGAGAGCCGTTAGCTTGTTCAATAGAGCAGGAAGCCAGCACTCGCTCCTCAAAAGTCCCTAAAAATTTGCGTTGTTCATCAGGGTTGAGCTTGACTCCGCCCTGAGATTTTTCCATGATTACTTTATTAATATCAGTCATAATAAAATTGTACCATAAAAGGAGAAATTCTAAAAGGTCAAATCTTCTTTCTGATTTGCTGGAAAAACATTTATATAGTAAATTTGGAATCGTTTTCTTGTGCGAAATTTCTCAAATTTGCTTAGATTCTCTATTTTTCCTTGAAAAAAAAGCGTTTTTGAGGTATCATAGACTAGTAAATAATTTTAAATAATAAGGAGAGTAAGAAATGTCAATTATTACTGATGTTTACGCTCGCGAAGTCCTAGACTCACGCGGTAACCCAACACTTGAAGTAGAAGTTTATACTGAATCAGGTGCTTTCGGACGTGGTATGGTTCCTTCAGGAGCTTCTACAGGTGAGCACGAAGCAGTTGAACTTCGTGATGGCGACAAATCTCGTTACGGTGGTCTTGGTACACAAAAAGCAGTTGATAATGTAAACAACGTTATCGCTGAAGCTATTATCGGTTACGATGTTCGTGACCAACAAGCCATCGACCGTGCAATGATCGCTTTGGACGGTACTCCTAACAAAGGTAAATTGGGTGCGAACGCAATCCTTGGTGTGTCTATCGCTGTAGCTCGTGCTGCTGCTGACTACCTTGAAGTGCCACTTTACAGCTACCTTGGCGGATTCAACACTAAAGTTCTTCCAACTCCAATGATGAACATCATCAATGGTGGATCTCACTCTGATGCTCCAATCGCATTCCAAGAGTTCATGATCTTGCCAGTTGGTGCTCCAACATTCAAAGAAGCTCTTCGTTACGGTGCTGAAATCTTCCACGCTCTTAAGAAAATCCTTAAATCTCGTGGTTTGGAAACTGCCGTTGGTGACGAAGGTGGATTCGCTCCTCGCTTTGAAGGAACTGAAGATGGTGTAGAAACTATCATCGCTGCTATCGAAGCTGCTGGTTATGTTCCAGGTAAAGATGTATTTATCGGATTTGACTGTGCATCATCAGAATTCTACGATAAAGAACGTAAAGTATACGACTACACTAAATTTGAAGGTGAAGGCGCTGCTGTTCGTACATCTGCAGAACAAATCGACTACCTTGAAGAGTTGGTTAATAAATACCCAATCATCACTATCGAAGATGGTATGGATGAAAATGACTGGGATGGTTGGAAAGCTCTTACTGAACGTCTTGGTAAGAAAGTACAACTTGTTGGTGACGACTTCTTCGTAACAAACACTGACTACCTTGCTCGTGGTATCAAAGAAGGTGCTGCTAACTCAATCCTTATCAAAGTTAACCAAATCGGTACTCTTACTGAAACTTTTGAAGCGATTGAAATGGCTAAAGAAGCTGGTTACACTGCAGTTGTATCACACCGTTCAGGTGAAACTGAAGATTCAACAATCGCTGACATCGCTGTTGCAACTAACGCAGGTCAAATCAAGACTGGTTCACTTTCACGTACAGACCGTATTGCTAAATACAACCAATTGCTTCGTATCGAAGATCAACTTGGTGAAGTTGCTCAATACAAAGGTCTTCAAGCTTTCTATAACTTGAAAAAATAATCTAACAGCCTATAAGAGGAGCTAGGACTTAGTCCTAGCTTTTTTGGGGTAGAAAGATGAAACAATGGATATTTTTTGATTTAGGGTCAACCCTAATTGATGAAAGGGAGACCTATCATCTTTTCCGAGAACATTGCTTAAAAGTTCTGTGTGAGGCTGGGCATACTTTATCTCTTGAGGAATTTGAGGCTAAAATGATAGCTTTTGCTAAGGAAAATAAAGATCCTGTTAAGGAGACATGGACTTTCTTTGCACCGAGTGCTCTTTCACGTCCCAAATGGGATCATACAACAGATATTCTCTTTCAAGATGTAGCAACTGTTTTGGGAGAATTGAGCAAATCTTATCGCCTCGGCATCATTGCCAATCAGCAAGAAAATCTAGCAGAGCGTTTAGAACGATTTGAACTAGGCTCTTATTTTGGAGTAGTAGTAGGTTCTGCTGATATTGGATTCAGTAAACCTGATCTAGCTATTTTTGAATACGCTTTGGAAAAAGCAGGTATTTCTCCACAGGAAGCTATTTACGTTGGAGATCGTATTGACAATGATATGATTCCTGCTAAAAAGCTAGGAATGACAACAATCTGGATTCGACAAGGTTTAGGAAAATATAATCAAGAAATTCCTGCGTTTCCTTGTGACTACATGGTTGAAAAAGTGAGTGATTTACTGAGGATTTTATAGCTTTCTTGCATCAAAATCAGTCTTTTATGGTATACTAGCAAAGTGGAAGGAGGAGTACAATGGAAGAATTATTACATCAGGTCTTACTATCACAGGATAGGGAAGTTTTCAATCAGATATTTGACGATTACTATCCCATTGATATTGCTCTTTCTTTGGAAGCCTTGGAGGATGAGGAAGGGAATCTTCTTAAAACCTTTACGGAAATGGCTAGTGATGATCAATTGGTAGAGATTTTAAAAGAAGCCGAGCCGGAGTTGCAACGACAGATTATCCAATCGATTTCTTTCAAACGTACCAGCACTCTTTTTTATCTTATGCCAGATGATGATGTGGTAGATATTTTGGGTTACTTGAGTGTGGACTTGCGTAAGCAATACTTAAGTATGATGAAAAATGCCAGTCAAGAGAATTTGAAAGCTATGTTGGCTTACGATCCTCAGACAGCTGGTGGTCTGATGACGAAAGAATTCATTACCTTAAATGAAAATCTGACCGTCTCAGCAACTCTCAATAAATTGAGGGAAATTTCACCCAATACGGAAGTTATTGATACCTTATTTATTAGAAATGTACATCATTCGCTAGTTGGCTGGATTGATATCCGTGATTTATTTATTCATGATGCGGAGATGAAACTCAGCGAATTTATGAACACTCAGTTAGTGACTGTTACGCCAGAGGTTGACCAAGAGGAAGTGGCACAGCTTTCTGCCAAATATAATTTATCTGTTGTACCGGTCGTCAATCATCGGCAGGTACTGCTAGGAATCATCACAATTGACGATATCGTCGATGTTTTGCAAGAAGAGTATCAAGAAGATATCTTGCGGATGGGTGGTGTCCAAGAAAGTGAAGAAATTGGAGGGCCTTTCGTAGAATCACTCAAGAAACGCTTACCTTGGTTGATGATTAACCTAGTGACAGCCTTTCTAGCTTCTGCGACAGTAGCACTTTTTGATGATACGATTTCAAAAGTTGTAGCATTAGCAGCGATTAGTCCTATTATCACGGGAATGGGCGGAAATTCTGCCTCTCAGACACTTGCTTTGGTTATCCAGGGGATTGCCTTGGGCAAACTAGATCTGAAAGAAGATCGGTATTTAGTATTCAAAGAAATCGTGCTAGCTTTGGTTAATGGTTTCTTTACTGGCTTGATTGCAGCGATTGTCATGTTTGTCTTCTATCAAAATTTCTATCTGTCTGTTATTGTGGTATTGGCTATGATGATCAATCTAGCATGTGGTGCTCTATTTGGTTACTTTGTACCGCTGATTATCAAGACCCTGCATCAGGATCCGGCTCTAGCCTCGACCATTTTCATTACCACGGCAACAGATGTGTTAGGTTATTTAGCTTTTCTAGGCTTAGCACAAATTTTCTTACCATTGATTTTATAAAAAAGAATACACAAAAAGAGGCTGGGACAAAAGTCCTAGCCTCTCAATTGTCTTTGGATTGTCGAGCAAGACGCAGTGGTTGAGTGGGCTCTACTACGCTGATTTCATCAGCTTTTACAGCCCTACTCAACTGTGCGGAGGTGGGACGACGAAATCGAATTCTAACGAATTCCCGATTTCTGTCCCACTCTCTTTTGTTTTCTTAGTTGTCGAACAAACCTTTAACTTTATCAATAGCGTCACTAGCTATTTCATTTCCAGCTACTAGTTTTTTAGCTTGTTCTAGGTATTCTCCGAGTTTGTCTTTGTTTTCTTCGATAAACTTTTTAGCGCCATCAAAGTCTTTCTTTTCAATCATTTCTTTTACTTGGTTAAATAAATCTACTGGATTCATAGTTGTTGCTCCTTGGTATTTTTTTATACTATTTAATCAAATTTCTAATAGAAAGACAAGAATTCTGCTTACTTGAAGGTCACACAAACAGCTTCGGGAACGTAGAAATCATGGGAGATTTCTGTTAATTTTCCACTTTCAGCATCGCGTTTGAAAATGGTTGCATTGTCAGAGTCTTGATGGACCGCAATGATATAGTTTTGGTCTGGTGTGATGTTGAAATCCCGTGGATTTTGACCATTGGTAGGTGCAATCTGGATTAATTCCAAGCTGCCGTCAGCTAAGATTTCGTAAACGGCAAGAGAGTCATGGCCACGGTTGGAACCGTAGAGGAACTTGCCGTCAGCAGACAGACGGATAGCAGCTGTTCCGTTTGCACCCTCAAAGTCCTCTGGTAAGGTGGAGATAGTTTGCAGGTGTTCAAAATGGCCGACTCCATCGTAAATCAGGACTTCAATAGTAGAATTAAGCTCACAAATCAAATAGGCGATTTTGTAATGATTGTGGAAAACGATATGGCGGGCACCAGCTCCAGCGGCACACTTGTAAGTGTTCAGAGGAGCGAACTTTCCATCTTCAGAAACATCATAGGTGGTGACTTCATCAGTTCCCAAGTCGCAGGTGATCAGGTATTGATCTGGTGTAAGGTCAGCATAGTGGACATGGGCAGAGGTTTGGTTGGCGTGTGGTCCTTGACCTTGATGGCTAGCTGAGTCAGCCAGTTCCAGTCTTCCATCAGCCAGTTGTCTGTAGACCAAGACTTGTCCCTTATGATAATTGGCACCGTAAACCAAGTCACGCTCTTCGTCAACTGCCACATAGCAAAGCGGAGCTCCTTCTTCAACGACATGGTTGAGGAGCTGACCTGCCTTGTCAAAGGCTGCAATTCCCCCCTGTCCGTCCTTTGCCCCGACAGAATAGAGATGTCCAGCCTTATCAAAGGCTAGGTAGGTTGGACTGGGCTCTTCAGCAAGCAAGGTCAAGTTTTCTAAAGTTCCTTTGTTAGAATTAAAATCTGCCTTGTAAATTCCCTTGGAATCTCTGCGAGTATAAGTTCCAAAGTAAACCGTTTGTGTCATTCCATTACCTCGTATGTATTTAGATTGCTTGCTACTATTATATCATAAAAGCAGATGATAGGTCTTAGAGCGGAGGATTTGCCTGATTTTCAAAAGAATAGTATTGGTTTTGAAAAAACAGATAAAAAACAGATAGTGGGTAGGAAGGGGATAGATGGCTTTGTTAGAATAGAATTGTTCAAAAAAACAATTACTGTCAGGAAACAACAAAGTTCCTGCTTGCTAAAACAAAGGAGAAATCAAATGAACGTTAAAAAAATTGCTATGCTCGTTGCCCTTATCGGAATGTCAGGATTCTTTTTAGCCGCATGCGGAAATAAAGAAGCTGATAACTCAGAAATTAAGGATGGGAAACAAGTAGACTTCCAGAAGGATGCTGTTGATAAGAAGACCAAGACAGTTGATGGCAAAGAAGTGACAGAATACACAATGCCTGATGGAAATGTTATCCAAATCCCAGCAGATGGTGAGGAAATTCCAGAAGATGGATCAGGATCTAGCTCAGAAGCTGAATAAAGATTAAAACATGTAGGTTGGAGGCAATATGTTTCGAAGAAAAAAAATGAATCGTAAGACCATTCTATTGGGCAGCACGGTCATTCTTGCTTGTGCTGGACTGGGAGGCTATCTGTATTTTAGACAGATCAATCAACAACAGGCCATGAAAATGGTAGATAAGACGATTGATTCGCTGACGGTCCAAGAAGCTGTCAATAACAGTAAAAAAACAAGCCTGGTTTTATCTGGGGAAGTAGTTGCCAACAATAGCAGTAAGGTCAAGATTGACCCTTCTAAAGGGGAAGTCAAGGAAGTATTTGTCAAAAATGGTGATACCGTTACACAAGGACAGCCGCTCTTTTCCTATGCGACAGAGCAGCAATTGACAGCTCAGTCGGCTCAATATGATGCCCAGTCCAAGGCTAATGGCATCACGGCCGCTCAAAACAGCGCTGCGATTAAATGGGAAACCTATAATCGCAAGCTGGCCAGTCTTAACTCTCTCAAGGACAAATACAATTCCAGTCAGGATGAGTCACTGCTGGAGCAGATAAAGTCAGCTGAAGACGAGCTGGCTCAGGCGCTGAGCGATGCTAAGACTGCGGATAATGAAGTAACGACAGCTCAGATTGAGGCTGAAAAGGCTCAGGTGACAGCTCAGACAGAATCAGACCGGATGAAGTATGATACTGTAACTGCCGATACAGCCGGAACAGTTACCTCTATGAATGAGGATTTGCCCAATCAGTCCAAGGCCAAAAAGGAAGAAGAAAACTTTATTGAGATTATGGACAAGTCCAAAACTCTGGTCAAAGGGACAGTCAGTGAATTTGACCGTGAAAAGCTGAGTGTCGGCCAGAAAGTGGAAGTGGTGGATCGCAAGGATCCTAAGAAACGCTGGAGTGGTACGGTAACTCAGGTCGGCAGTCTGACAGCAGAAAATACTTCCAATAATAATGGTGGGAATAAGCAACAGGAAAATCCCAACCAAGGTAAGTTTCCTTATACTGTAGAGCTAGATCAGGGTGGTGAGATGCCGCTAGTGGGTTCCCATTCCTATGTCAATATCGTGGAAAATGCTCCTGAGGCCGGCAAGGTAGTTGTCAATAAGGCTTATACTTTCAGTAAAAATGGCAAGACCTATGTCTGGAAGGTAGAGGGTAAGACTCTGAAAATGCAGGAAGTCAAGACCAAGAAAGTTTCTGACCGTTTGGTGGAGATTACAGAAGGTTTGACTATGCAAGATACCATTTCGACCCCAAGAGCAGGTATGGAAGAAGGGATGGAGGTAGGACAGCATGTTAAAGCTTAAGGATATCCACAAATCTTATCAGCAGGGCAGTCAGGAATTTCCAATTTTAAAAGGAATTGATCTGCATGTGAAAGAGGGGGATTTTCTAGCTATCATGGGACCGTCTGGATCTGGCAAGTCCACTCTGATGAACATTATCGGCTGTCTTGATAAGGCAAGTTCGGGGACTTATCATATCGAAGGGACCGATGTATCTGAGCTGTCTGACAATCAGCTGTCCGATTTGCGCAATCAGAAGATTGGCTTTGTTTTTCAAAATTTTAATCTTATGCCCAAGCTAACGGCCTGCCAAAATGTGGAACTGCCTCTGACTTACATGAAAATTCCTAAAAAAGAGAGACGGGAGCGGGCACTGGAAATGCTGCGATTGGTCGGGCTGGAAGAAAGAAGTGATTTCAAGCCGATGGAGCTGTCCGGTGGTCAAAAGCAGCGGGTAGCCATTGCGCGAGCCTTGGTAACCAATCCCAGCTTCATCCTTGGTGACGAACCAACGGGGGCCCTGGATACCAAGACCAGTGTGCAGATTATGGACCTTTTCAAGCAGTTTAATGATGAGGGAAAGACCATTGTCATCATTACCCATGAGCCGGAAGTAGCCCAACTCTGCAAGCAGACGGTAATCCTACGGGACGGTAATATAGAGAGCAAAGCGATAGGATAGAAAGGAAGCTGTATGGAAGATATTTTTGTAGCTCTGAATTCAATCTTGTCGCATAAAATGCGCTCTATGCTAACTATGTTGGGGATTATCATAGGGATAGGCGCTATCATCGCTATCTTTTCCATCATTGAGGGAAATACGGAAAATACCAAGCGTCAGCTTATCGGTGGCAACAATAACACAATCAAGGTCGTCTATGACAAGAAAAGCGCCATCGATCCAACCATTCCAGAGAAATCTCAAGCTCAGAAACCTTCTTATATTCCCTTTATGGGAGAGGATGTGCTGAGTAAGATTAAGGAAATCTCTGGGGTCAAGAATGCTCTGCTGACCTATGGTACAGATGAGAAGATCTACTACCTAAGCCAAAAGTCGTCTGGGAAGATTCAGGCTGTTTCGCAGACAGCTGCTGACATCAAGCAGCAACGTTTACTAGAAGGTGAAGGATTTGACTCAGAAGCCTTTAAAAATCAAGAGCAGGTGACCTATCTGGAAAAGTCGCTTTATGATAGTCTTTTTCCAAAGGGTGATGGTATCGGCAAATATGTGGAAGTCTTGGGCAATCCCTTTAAGGTTATTGGCGTATTTGAGTCAACTGAGCAGAGTGGCTTAACAGCTGGTGCGGAAAAGGTTGCCTATATTCCCCTGCAGCAGTGGCATCGGATTTTTGATACCATTAATGTCAGTCCTGAAGTGACTGTCCAAACCCACAAGGCCGATGATTTGAAAAAGGTGGCCAAGAAGGTCAGTGATTATCTCAATCAGCAAATGCCACCGTCAGACTATATGTTTGGTGTACTCAACCTGCAGGAATTTGAACGGCAGCTGGATAATCTCAATAAGTCTAACTTCGTCTTGCTAGCAGGTATTGCCAGCATCTCTCTCCTAGTCGGAGGTATCGGTGTTATGAATATCATGCTGGTTTCAGTGACAGAGCGGACTCGTGAAATCGGAATTAAAAAGGCTCTGGGAGCTCGACGGAAGATCATTCTCAAGCAGTTCCTGATAGAGGCAGTCATCCTAACCTTGATGGGAGGAATTATTGGCGTGGTGGCTGGTATCGCCTCTGGCTTTGCCATCACCCAGTCTCTAGCATATCCGTATATTTTATCCCTCTTTTCTGTCTTTGTAAGTTTGCTCTTTTGTTGTATAATAGGAGTAGTATTTGGGCTCCTGCCAGCTGTGAAAGCATCCAAGCTGGATCCAATCGAGGCCCTGCGATTTGAATAGGTAAAGGAGAAAAATCTAAGTATGCACAAGATTCTAGTGGTGGAAGATGATACGACGATTAATCAAGTGATTTGCGAGTTTTTAAAGGAAAGTCAGTATGAGGTAAGGCCAGTATTTGATGGTGGCGATGCTTTGCAGGCTTTTGAAGAAGAGCCCTTTGATCTGGTCATTTTAGATATGATGCTGCCGACCAAGAGCGGTCTGGAAGTACTGAAGGAAATCCGCAAGACTTCTCAGATTCCGGTCATGATCTTGACAGCACTTGATGACGAGTATACCCAGCTGGTCAGCTTTAATCACCTCATCAGTGATTATGTAACCAAGCCTTTTTCACCGCTAATCTTGGTCAAACGGATTGAGAATATTCTGCGTAGAAATACTGTTACTTCAGAGATTGCTGTTGGAGATTTGACGGTTTCTATTGATGACTGCACGGTTTATTGGCAGGGTGAGAAGATGCCTCTGACCAAGAAAGAATATGAAATCTTGCAGACTCTGGCTAAGAGGAAGGGGCATTTGGTGACCCGAGATCAGCTGATGAATACCATTTGGGGTTACAGCGAGCTGGATAGTCGGGTGCTGGATAATCATATCAAGAATATCCGTAAAAAGATTCCTGGTGTACCGCTGAAAACCATTACGGGTATGGGTTATCAGCTTGGAGGAGAAGACAAGTGAAAATTGTCAAAAAGAACTTTCTCTTGACCTCGTCCATCATTTTCGTGGTGGTGACTATCGTTCTAGCCAGTCTTTACTTTGCCATGCCGGTGTATTATCAGCAGGTTAAGAGTGGAGAAGCTCAGAGGGAATTTGACCAAGTTTCCAAGCAAGTTAAAGGAAAGTCCAGTCAGGAAATCGGCGAGCTCTTGAGTGATTATAGTAAAAAGAGTAATCTGATTTGGTTTACCTTGCTTGCGAAAGACAATACGATTCTCTATCCCTCTCTTGAGGCAGGAGATGAAAGTTCTCTGCAGCTGACAATTGTTCCAACGATAGCCAACAGCGAATATGAGAGCAAGAGTTTATCAGAAAGTTTTCGAACTTCAGATGGTAAAGAAGTTGTCCTGAGAGGGGAATATTCCTTACAGCCGGTTTCTGATGCTAGTCGGATTTTGCTTAATCTCTATCCATTTGTCTTGCTTGTATCTCTGAGTTTGGGTGGTCTGGCTGCCTATCTCTATAGCCGGACTTCTAGTCAGCGGATTAAAGCCATCTCTAAAAGCACCCGTCAAATGACGAGTCTGGCTCCAGATGTGACCTGTCAGGTCAAGGGGCGTGATGAGATTGCCGAACTGGCTCAAGACATCAATCATCTCTATGCTAATCTACTGACCAGTATCGAGGCTCTGCGCCTGGAAAATGAAAAGGTAGCAGAAAGCGAGCGGGAAAAGGCTGAGTTTCTGCGGATGACATCGCATGAGCTTAAGACACCCATTACCAGCATGATGGGGATGGTTGATGGCATGATCTATGGAGTAGGAGAGTTCAAGGATCGAGACAAGTACTTGCAGAAGTGCCGAGAAATCCTAGAGGAGCAGTCGGAGTTAGTCCAGTCTATCTTAGCCATTTCTAAACTGGAGATGAAGACTGAAACTGAACAGGAAGTCTTTTCACTCAAGCAGGTCTTGGAGGAAAATCTGAGCACCTATCGAGTTTTAGCAGATGTCAGACACTACCATTTTCAGGTTGAACTGGCAGAAGCGAAGGTCAAGGGGAACCGCACCTATCTGCTCAAGGCTATCAAAAATCTTCTGGACAATGCCTTTCATTATACAGTAGAAGGTGGACAAATTCTACTTAGGCTGGAAGAGCATAAGCTAGTCATCGAAAATGAGGCGGAACGCGTCTTGAACAAAGACCAAATCCAGCAGATTTTTCAGCCTTTCTACCGGCCAGACTACAGTCGCAATCGCAAGGATGGCGGGACTGGTCTGGGACTCTTTATCGTTCGGCAGATTTTGGACAAGCATGGTCTGCGATATCAGTTTGAAGCCGTTGATGGGCGGAAGATGCGCTTTAGCATTTATCTGCCAACTGTCGAGAAATAACCTTGCATTCTAGCTGGCCTTGCAGGAACCGAAGAGAGAAGTCAGAAGCTGTATTTTGCGAAAAATACAAGTCTTCTGTCTCCTCTCTTTTTTGCTTTTCCCTATAGCTGAGCAGAGAATTTTTCTCTGAAAAATGTTACAATGAAATGACGAGTTAAAGGAGGAGAATATGGAGCACAAAGAGAAAGATTTTAGCCTATCCTGGTTTTTTAAATGGTTTTTAGATAACAAGGCCATTACAGTATTTTTAGTGACCCTTTTGATGGGGCTGAATATTTTTATACTTAGTAAAATCAGTTTTATTTTTAGTCCAGTCATTGAATTTTTGGGAGTGATTATGCTGCCGGTTATTTTAGCTGGCCTGCTTTATTATCTGTTAAATCCAATCGTTGACTGGATGGAAAAGCATAAGATTAATCGACTGGTTGCTATTACCATTGTCTTTGTCTTAATTGCTTTTTTGATTATCTGGGGCTTGGCTGTTGCTATTCCTAGTTTGCAGCATCAGGTCATGGCCTTTGTCAGAAATGTTCCAGCTTATCTGAAACAGGCTGACAAGTTCATCGACGATGTTGTGACCAAGTATATTTCGGCAGATTTCAAGCCGCAGATTGAGGAATACACTAGCAATCTGTCTAGCCAGATTACTGATTGGGCCAGCAATTTTTCATCGCGAGCAGTTAACTGGGCGGGGAACTTAATCAGTACAACTTCGCAGATTATCGTGGCTATTATCATCATGCCATTTATCCTTTTTTACCTGCTGAGAGATGGGAAAAATCTGAAAGGCTATGTGACCCAGTTTCTGCCGACTAAATTCCGCGCTTCCTTTGGTCAAGTGATGACGGATATCAATAGCCAGCTGGCCAACTATGTGCGCGGTCAGGTGACGGTTGCTATCATTGTAGCTCTGATGTTTATCGTTTTCTTCAAGATTATTGGTCTGCGCTATGGTGTCACTCTTGGAGTAATTGCCGGCGTTCTCAATCTGGTGCCTTATTTGGGCAGCTTTTTGGCTATGCTTCCAGCTCTGGCAATCGGTTTGATTGCTGGTGGTCCAGTGATGCTGGCTAAAGTCATTGTCGTTTTTATCGTTGAGCAGACAATCGAGGGGCGTTTTGTTTCTCCTTTGGTCTTGGGCAGTCAGCTCAGCATTCATCCAATTACGATTTTATTCGTATTATTGACTTCTGGTACTATGTTTGGCATTTGGGGCGTTTTCCTGGGAATTCCCGCCTATGCTTCAGCCAAGGTTGCCATTGCGGCCATCTTTAAGTGGTATCAGAAAGTAAGTGGCCTCTATGAAGCCGATTTTGAACAAGAAGGAGAAATCAGTGAGCAAGAGTGAGCAAATGTTGGCAGCTTTACAGGAGCAGGACCTAGCTCTGGCTGATCGCTATTTCGAGCAAGCCCTGACTACAGACAGCGAAGAAGAATTATTGGATTTGGCCGATTACTTAGAGAGTATCGGCTTTTTCCCTCAGGCCAAGCGTATTTTTGAAAAGTTGGCTCCTGACTATCCGGCTTCTTATATCAGCTTGGCAGCTATTGCCAGTGATGATGGAGAGTTGGAGCAGGCATTTGCCTATCTGGAGGAGATTCAGCCAGACAGTGACTGGTATGTTGCTGCTCTCTTGGCTAAGGCTGACCTCTATCAGCTAGAGGGTCTGCCCGATGTAGCTCGTGAGAAACTGGCTCAGGCAGCAGAGCTGACTGATGAGCCTTTGGTAACCTTTGGTCTGGCTGAGATTGATTTGGAGCTGGGGGATTTTTCACAGGCGATTAAGGAATACGCTCAGCTAGACAATCGTACAATCTTTGAACAGACAGGCGTCTCAACCTATCAGCGGATTGGGGTATGCTATGCCAGTCTTGGAAAATTTGCAGCTGCCATTGAGTTTTTGGAGAAAGCAGTTGAGCTGGAATACGACGATGCAGCGGTTTATGAGCTAGCAACTATATTAGCGGACCAGGAAGAATACCAGAAGGCCAATCTTTATTTCAAGCAACTGGATACTCTGTCACCGGATTTTGAAGGCTACGAATATGGCTATGCCCTGTCTCTTCATGCGGAGCATCGGACGGCTGAAGCCTTGACTCTTGCCCAGCAGGGCTTGGCTAAGAATCCTTTTGAGACTCGACTCTTGCTTTTAGCCTCACAGCTTTCTTATGAACTTCATGATGAGAAAGCTGCTGAAAATTATCTTTTGCAGGCTCAGGAAGATGCGGATGATTTAGAAGAGATTGCCTTGCGACTGACTACTCTTTACTTGGAGCAGGAGCGTTATGAGGATATTTTAGAATTTGCAGAGCAAGAAGTCGATAATGCCTTGACTCGCTGGAATCTGGCGCGTGCTTATCAGGCTTTGGAAAATCTGGAAAAAGCAGAGGAACTCTATGATCAACTGGCTCGTGAATTGCATGATAATCCAGAGTTTCTAGAGCAGTATGTCTATCTTTTGCGTGAACTAGGCAGATTTGAAGAAGCTAAAAGAGCTGCTGCTTCTTATCTAAGATTAGTGCCTGATGATGCTAGTATGCAGGAGCTTTATGAAAGCTTATAAAAGCTCAAGAAGCACTTGCTCAGCTCTTTCCCACAATTTATGGTATAATGATTGGCGGTAGAAATTCAGTAAGTACATGTAATTAGGATGAAAAAATCTTAGCTGGATGGGCAATAATATTTTTAGAAGAGAAAGATTAAGGAAAAAGAATGGCAGAACCAATCAAATTATTTCAATATAATACTTTGGGAGCCTTGATGGCTGGTCTTTACGACGGCAGTATGACTGTTGGGGAGTTGCTGCAGTATGGAGATTTGGGCTTGGGGACATTGGACTCTATTGATGGTGAGCTCATTGTTCTTAATGGTAAGGCTTATCAGGCAAAGGGCTCTGGAGAAGTGCCAGAAGTGGTTGAGGTGTCACCAGATATGACAGTACCTTACGCGGCAGTTGTTCCTCATCAGGCGGAGGTCATTTTCCGTCAGCGCTTTGAGATGGATGACAAGGAGTTGGAGAAGCGGATTGAGTCTTACTATGATGGGGAAAATCTTTTCCGCTCTATCAAGATTCACGGCGATTTCGCCTGCATGCATGTTCGGATGATTCCCAAGTCTACGACAGAGCGGAAGTTTGCAGAAGTAGCGGTCAATCAGCCTGAGTATCGTAAGGAAAATGTCACAGGCACCATCGTTGGTATCTGGACGCCTGAGATTTTCCACGGGGTTAGTCTAGCAGGCTATCATCTGCATTTTGTATCGGATGATCTGACTTTTGGCGGACACGTCATGGACTTTGTCATCAAGGAAGGTGTCGTCGAGTTGGGTGCTGTAGACCAGCTGGATCAGCGTTTCCCAGTACAAGATCGCAAGTATCTCTTTGCTAAGTTTAATATGGAAGAAATGAAAGAAGATATGGAAAAGTCGGAATAAATAGCAAGGGTGAGCATTGTTTGCTTCCCTCTTTTTTGATATAATTGGAAAAAGAATAGAGGAGAAGAGAAGCTATGATTTATTTGGTAAACGCCAGCCCGAATAGGAATGGTAATAGTTTTAAGCTGGGGCATTTTTTTCTGCGGGATAGAGATTATGAGGCTCTTCAATTAGTGGATTACCACATTGAGCAATATGGCCAGTCAGCAGAAAACGACCAGTTCTTTCAGGTCTATGAGCAACTGAGTCAGGCTGATGTACTGGTCTTTACCAGTCCTATTTATTGGTGGTCTTTTTCGGGTCTGCTAAAAACCCTGTTGGACCGAGTGGCAGATGTGCATGAGCCGCAGGAAGCACTCAAGGGCAAAAAGGTGTTTTTCCTCCTGCAAGGCTCTCAACCCAGCAAAGAAATTGAAATGCTGGACTACGTGATGAGTCGCTTTTGCCAGAACTGCGGACTCGAATATGAGGGGCTGGCAGTAACCAATCATAAGCTAAAAGAAATCGAAGGTTGGGAATTAACAGCCCTGCAGGAAAAATTAGATAAGGTTTTATCAGAAGGTTAAAAGTGAGAAGATTCGTTTGCGAGTCTTCTTTTTTTACTATAAAAATGGAGTCTTTTTTTTATGTGTCTATTTTTGGACACTATGCCCCTCAACTACAGTCATATCCATGGCTAACTAAATATAAATGTTGTATAATACCAATTGCTATTAAATATTAATATAGGAGATTCTATGGGAAAAGAATTATTTAACCCCCATTTAAACAAGTTTTCGATTCGAAAATTAAATGTCGGAGTTTGCTCGGTATTATTATCTACCGTTTTCCTTTTAGGTACTGCGGCTACAGTCAATGCAGATGAAACTTCCAGCGGATCTGTAGATGATAATATCTCATTGCCAGAAAAACCGACGGACTCTGCTGTGAGTCAGCCAGTCAGTCAGCCTGCTCTTGAGAATACAGCAATATCTGCTGTTCCTGAAACAGCTAACTTAGAAGCAAGTGCTGATCAAAATCAGCTGGTAAGTCCAGCTGCTGCCCCAGAGCAAGCGACACCTGAAAAGGCACAAGAAGCTAATCAAACAGCTGAGACCTCTAATGAAGCCAGACCAGCTGAAGCTAGTCGGACTCGCTCTTATTCAGTGCAATATACGCCAAAACCAAGTTCTGCGGCTATGCCAAGGTCTGATCGTAATGGTCAGCCAATGGAGGCAGGAACTTCATTCCGTACAGCCAGTCCTGCTGGTCAAGCTAGCTCTGCTATACAAGATGCAACACCTAATCCTACAGTTTCTAAACCAACACTGGAAGAATCAGTAAGAAAACGCTCTGATGAGTTGATGAAGCAAGTGAACTGGCTAGATTTTGGTGATACTAAATCACTGAGAAATCTAGATAAAGATGGCTCCTTTAAAGTTGGAACAGTATATGAGAAGGAAATTTCGCCGGGCTATGTGGTAAAACTGACTGTGACGGAATTGAAACCTTTCTATGCGACAGAGATCTATCGTGATCGAGTAAAGGGAACTGAGTACGAAAGCAGTTATGATCCCAATGCAAAAAATACTTGGCTTCAATATAACAATAGTAATAATTATGCTTATCAGTATTGGTATGGTGATGATTATCGCCCTAAAATTACTGGTGCTGCTCAGAATCAATGGTCTGCTATTAAGTCAGAAGGGATTGATACCAAAGGACGTAAAACCCAACTGCAGGTTCCTAAAGATGAAGCCAACTATGGTGTGAAGTTCAAAGTTGAAGCTAGATATCGTGGGAAGCCAGTTAAAGCAACCGTTGTCATGGCTGATGGAGAAGAGGCAAACCCTGGTGAGTATGCTATCTTTACAACCAATGGTAAGGGTTGGGAACATTTGGCCGAGTGGAAGCGTACAGTTACAGACGCAAATGGTGTGACTACTGAGATTACAGAAACCTATAAGCCAATGAAGCCTACTACAGAAGGACAATTTATTGGAAATGACGGTACTGGAGTTCATTGGCAGGCCTATGTCAGTCCTGACCAAAAGACTGGCGGACTGGGAAGCCAAGTATTTGGACCGAACGTTTCTAGACACAATACAATTCCGCTTGTCATGACACGTGGTGCATCAGAGGTTGGTATTTATATAGCTTCTTCTGGCCAGCAGGCTGCGATGATTGGTTTTATGGCAATCGATGAAGGGGATGCACCGGATTCCTATGGAAAAGCTATCCATGCTATTTCAAGATACAATGCAGAAACTGGCGGTCAAAATCCACAGCCATTCTTGGGCCGTGTTGCGGCTGATATTGATACCACATCTGGAAACAACTGGAAGCATGACGATCAGAATGATTTAGCCGATGAAGGTATTAATCAGCTCTTGTCTGATGATTTAGTCGGGAAAACCAATGGTCTCTTTCCAGTCAACCGTCTGCGTGACGGAGATTATTCTCTCCGCATCCATGCTTCGGCTAACGGATATGAAAAAGCCTATGTCCGTGCCTGGATTGACTTCAATAATAATGGCGTCTTCGATGAAGACGAAGCCAGTGAATTTACCGAAGTAACAACTGCGGGAGATTATACTGTCAACTTTAAGAAGAATCCAGCTATGACCAATCCTGAACTTAGCAAGTTGGGAATGCGTGTTCGTATCGCCTTGAACAAGGGAGATATTGAAAAGCCTACTGGAACAGCATTTAGTGGTGAGGTGGAAGATCTAGAAGTTGAACTGACCTACCCACCAAAAGGTGAGAAGAAGGAAAGTACTGGAATCCGTGATCAGAGACAGACAGCCACTCTTCATTTTACTCCGCAGGGGATTGCTCAAAATACTGAAAATAAGAGAGTAGCGATTGATACTACTAAAGCTCCGATTGTATTGGATGCGAGAGGAAATGCCCTGACAGCTGATGCAGAAGGCTGGTATAACACTGCTGAAGGCCGTTATAAAGTAACAGCAAACGGTGCGGATGTAGATGTGGTATATGAGCCTAAGGCAGGCTTTGTCGGCACAGCTCAGGGGATTAACATCCGTCGTTTTGATACTAACGGCGCAAGTACGGATTGGATTGCCAAGAATCAGGCTGAAGCAGTCATCAATGACCAGCTCAACACCATGGATGGACGCTATGTACCAACTGTGCTCAATGTTCCTAAGTATGAAACAACGGATGCTCAAGGACTAACGCAAGAAAAGACGCCTGTCTTTAATGATGGTGATGCTGGAAAAACTCCGGCAAATCCGACTGCAGCAAATCCTGTGAAATTTGTGAAAGCGGATGGAACGACTACAGATGATACTAGAGTTCCAGCTTTATCAAATGGTCGGGAAGTTGGTCGTTTCGAAGTCGAGTCTTCAACAGGTAAGATTACTTTCAAACCAAACAAAAACTTTGTTGGGACTGTTGACCCTGTTTCCGTTCAGCTGACTGATGGCAAAGGTATTCCGCATCAAGCTGTTTATCAGCCAAAGGTGACTCCTGTTAGACCGACTGCTCAAGGTGCCAGCAGCGAGGGCATTCAAGGTGCAGTTCAGACAGGGCAATTGACCTTCAATCCGGGCCATAATCGTGTGCCTATTGATAGCAAGAAGTTGCCAACCTTTGATAATGGCAGTCAGACTAAAACAGTTGCTGGTGTTGGTACCTATCAGGTGGATAATCAAGGCCTAGTTACCTTCACTCCACTACCGACTTATACTGGACGTCCAGCAGCAGAGACTATCAAGCGAGTAGATGTCAATGGAACAGAAGTAACAGCTACCTATCAGGCTGATGTAAAAGCAGCAGCACCAAGTGCGGCGAATGCTGAAACCAGTGGTATACAAGGCCAAGTTCAGCGAGGAAAAGTCAGCTTCACAGAAGGTTCTGCGCAAGTCAATGGTCAAAAACAAACGGTGGCTTTTCCGGCTGGTTCCACTCCGCTCTTTGACAACGGTTCTACTGTTAAAGAAGTACCTACTGTTGGTAAGTTTGAAGTGGATGAGGATGGAAATGTAACCTTTACTCCAGAGAAACAATTTAAAGGCCTTACGCCGGACATCAGGATTACTCGTACAGATAGGAATGGCAGCACAGCTACAGCTATCTACAAGGCAACAGTCACTGCTGTTACTCCAACAGGGACAAACATCACCAGCACTGGTAAACAAGGCCGTCCACAGACAGGTAAGCCAAACTTTGTCAGTGGCAACCCAGATGTACCACTTGATAATGACACTCCTGCGACTTTCGACGACGGAAGCAAGCGCAAGGTGGTTCCAAATGTTGGTATCTTTGAGGTGGCACCAGATGGATCTGTCACTTTCACACCTGACAAGCAATATGTTGGTACACCGGATCCAGTAACAGTTAAGCGAGTAGATAAGAATGGCACTCCTGTGACGGCTAAGTACACGCCTACTGTTGAGAAAGTAACCCCAAGAGCAACAGGTGCTCAGACAAAAGGCCCTCAAGGTCAAGTTCAAAAAGGTAAGATTACTTTTGAACCAGGAAGTCCGCAAGTTGGTTTCCCAGAGAACAGCACCCCAGTCTTTGACACTGGCACGAATGTGAAAGAAATTGCCAAGGTCGGTAAGTTCGAAGTGGACGGAGAGGGTAATGTCACCTTTACTCCAGTCAAAACCTTTGTAGGCAAAACTCCAGAAGTCGAACTCAGCCGTACAGATGTTAATGGTACAGTAGCCAAGGCCAAATATCGGGCGACTGTGACCGCTGTGACTCCGACAGGAACTGGAGATCAGACAGAAGGTCCGCAAGGCCAAGTTCAAAAGGGCCGTGTAACTTTTAAAGCTGGCGATCCAAAAGTAGGATTCCCAGCCAACAGCACGCCAGTCTTTGACACAGGTACGAATGTCAAAGAAATTGCCAAAGTCGGTAAGTTTGAAGTAGATGCGGAGGGCAATGTCACCTTCACGCCAGACAAACAGTTCAAGGGTGAAACACCAGAAATTAGCATTACTCGCAAAGATGCAAATGGTATTGCCGCAAAAGTCACTTATGTTGCGACGGTTACATCAGTAACTCCAACAGGAACTAATGTGACTAGTACTGGCCCTCAAGGTCTTCCGCAAACGGGTACCCCAACTTTCCAAGGTGGTGATCCGCTAGTTCCGATTGATGAAGCAGTCGAGCCAACCTTTGAAGATGATAGCAAGGAAAAGGCTATTCCAGGTCAAGGAACTTACACCATTGCACCAGATGACACAGTGACCTTCACACCAGAGAAGCAGTTTGTAGGCAAGCCAGATCCAATCACTGTAAAACGCGTGGATAAGAATGGCACTCCTGTGACGGCGACTTACAGTCCAGAGTTTACCAAGGTAACTCCAACTGGTACTGGTGACAAGACAGAGGGCTTGCAAGGTCAGGTTCAAGAAGGTCATGTTAGCTTCACACCTGGTCATGCCTCTGTACCATTCCCAGCTGAAACAACTCCGCTCTTTGACAATGGTTTGACTGTTAAAGAGATTCCAACCGTTGGTAAATTTGAAGTGGATGCCAATGGCAAGGTGACTTTCACGCCAGACAAGCAGTTTAAGGGAACCACTCCTGAGCTGACATTAGTTCGAGCAGATGTGAATGGCACTCCTGTTACCGTCAAATACCAAGCAGTGGTGAAAGAAGTGGTTCCAACGGGAACAAATATCACCAGCACTGGTGAGCAAGGCCGTCCACAAACAGGCAAGCCAAACTTCGTGAGCGGCACTCCGGGAGTACCACTGGATAATGATACTCCGGCTACTTTCGATGACGGAAGCAAGCGCAAGGTTGTTCCAAATGTCGGTATCTTTGAAGTGGCACCAGACGGTTCTGTTACTTTTACCCCAGATAAGCAATATGTTGGGACGCCAGATCCAGTTGTTGTTAAGCGAGTGGACAAAAATGGCACTCCTGTGACAGCCAAGTATACGCCAACAGTTGAAAAAGTGACTCCAAGAGCGACAGGTGCTCAGACAGAGGGGCTTCAAGGCCAAGTTCAAAAAGGCAAGGTTACTTTTGAAGCAGGAAGTCCGCAAGTCGGCTTCCCAACCGACAGCACACCGGTATTTGATACTGGCACGAACGTCAAAGAAATTGCCAAAGTCGGTAAGTTCGAGGTTGATGCGGATGGTAATGTTACCTTCACACCAGTCAAATCGTTTGTTGGTAAGACACCAGAAGTTGAACTTAGCCGTACAGATGTCAATGGTACAGCAGCAAAAGCCAACTACCAAGCAACTGTGACCGCTGTGACTCCGACCGGTACTGGTGACAGGACAGAGGGCTTGCAAGGTCAGGTTCAAAAAGGCCATGTCACCTTCACGCCAGGCCATGAATTAGTTCCATTCCCAGCAGGTTCGACTCCGCTTTTTGGTAACGGAAAAAATATTAAAGAAGTTCCAAATATCGGTAAGTTCGAAGTGGATGCGGATGGCACTGTAACTTTCACTCCAGACAAACAGTTCAAGGGTGAAACACCAGAATTAGGAATTATTCGTGTGGATGCCAACGGCACTCCTGTTACAGTTAAGTATCAAGCAGTAGTGAAAGAGGTAACTCCAACAGCTACCACCGTTACGAGCACCGGTCCACAAGGTATCCCGCAAACAGGAACTCCAACCTTCAAAGCTGCGGATCCACTAGTTCCAATCGATGAAACAGTAGAGCCAACCTTTGCAGATGGAAGTAAGGAGAAGAAGATTCCAGACCAGGGAACTTATACCATCACTCCAGATGGCGTAGTGACCTTCACGCCAGACAAGCAGTTTGTAGGTAAACCGGACCCAATCACAGTTAAGCGAGTGGACAAAAACGGCACACCAGTGACTTCGACCTACAGTCCAGAGTTCACTAAGGTAACTCCAACTGGTACCAATGCAACCAGCACTGGTCCTCAGGGCCTTCCGCAAACTGGCACACCGACCTTTGCAGGTGGCGATCCACTGGTTCCGATTGATGAAACAGTAGAGCCAACCTTTGCAGATGGAAGTAAGGAGAAAAAGATTCCAGGCCAGGGAACGTACACCATTACTCCAGATGGAGCAGTGACTTTCACGCCAGAGAAGCAGTTTGTGGGTAAACCAGATTCAATCACTGTAAAACGTGTCGATAAAAACGGCACACCAGTGACTGCGACTTACAGTCCAGAGTTTGCCAAGGCAACTCCAACTGGTACTGGCACTAAGACAGAAGGCTTGCAAGGCCAAGTTCAAGAAGGCCAAGTCACCTTCACGCCAGGCCATGATTCAGTTCCATTCCCGGCAGGTTCAACTCCATTATTCGATAATGGTACCGCAGTTAAAGAAGTGCCAAATGTTGGTAAGTTCGAGGTTGATATGGAGGGTAATGTTACCTTTACTCCAGTTAAAACGTTTATCGGTAAGACACCAGAAATCGAACTCAGCCGTGCCGATGCCAATGGTACAGTAGCTAAGGCTAACTATCAAGCGACTGTGACTGCTGTAACTCCGACAGGAACCGGTACTAAGACAGAAGGCTTGCAAGGTCAAATTCAAGAAGGACAAGTCACCTTCACACCTGGCCATGACTCTGTTCCATTCCCAGCTGGTTCAACTCCATTATTCGATAATGGTACCGCAGTTAAAGAAGTACCAAATGTCGGTAAGTTTGAAGTGGACGCAGATGGTAAGGTAACTTTCACTCCAGACAAACAATTCAAGGGTGAAACACCTGAACTCGAATTGACTCGTGTGGATGCCAATGGAACATCAGTAACCGTCAAGTACCAAGCGGTAGTGAAAGAGGTAACTCCAATAGGTACCACCTCAACCAGCACTGGCCCACAAGGCCGTCCACAAACTGGTAAACCAAACTTTGTTGGTGGCGACCCGAATGTACCACTGGATAATGATACTCCAGCGACTTTCGATGATGGAAGCAAACGCAAGGAAGTTCCAAATGTCGGAATCTTCGAAGTAACACCAGATGGATCTGTCACTTTCACACCGGACAAGCAATTTGTTGGAACACCAGACCCAGTTGTTGTTAAGCGAGTAGATAAGAATGGTACCCCAGTGACGGCTAAGTACACGCCTACTGTTGAGAAAGTGACCCCAATAGGAACTACCGCAACTAGCACTGGTCCACAAGGCCGACCACAAACGGGTACTCCAACCTTCACAGGTGGTGACCCACTAGTTCCGATTGATGAAACAATTGAGCCAAGCTTCGACGATGGCAGCAAGGAAAAGACTATTCCAGGTCAGGGAACTTACACCATTACTCCAGATGGATCAGTGACCTTTACTCCAGAGAAGCAATTCGTTGGCAAACCTGACCCAATCACTGTGAAACGTGTGGACAAGAATGGTACGCCAGTGACAGCAACTTATATACCAGAATTCACCAAGGTAACTCCAACTGGTACTGGCGCCAAGACAGAAGGTCTTCAAGGCCAAGTCCAAGAAGGCAAAGTGACCTTCACGCCTGGTCATGATTCAGTTCCATTCCCAGCTGGTTCGACTCCGTTATTTGACAATGGCTCTTCTGTCAAAGAAGTACCAAATGTTGGTAAGTTCGAAGTGGACGCAGACGGTAAGGTTACTTTCACTCCAGATAAACAATTCAAGGGTGAAGCGCCAGAACTTGAATTGACTCGCACTGATGTCAATGGTACCCCTGTTACAGTTAAGTACCAAGCAGTAGTGAAAGAGGTAACTCCAACAGGTACCACCGTGACGAGCACTGGCCCACAAGGTCTTCCGCAAACTGGCACTCCGACCTTCAAAGCTGCGGACCCACTAGTTCCGATTGATGATACTGTTGAGCCAACCTTTGCAGATGGCAGCCAGGAGAAGACTATTCCAGGTCAGGGAACGTACACCATCACTCCGGATGGCGCAGTGACTTTCACACCAGACAAGCAGTTTGTAGGCAAACCAGATCCAATCACTGTGAAACGAGTAGATAAAAATGGCACACCAGTAACTGCGACATATAGCCCAGAGTTCACCAAGGTAATTCCGACAGGTACTGGCACTAAGACAGAAGGTCTGCAAGGTCAGGTTCAAAAAGGTCAGGTGACTTTCACGCCAGGACATAAATTAGTTCCATTCCCTGCTGGATCTACTCCACTCTTTGGTAACGGAAAGAATATTAAAGAAGTGCCAAATGTTGGTAAGTTCGAAGTGGATGCGGATAACAAGGTGACCTTCACCCCGATAAAACAATTCAAGGGTGAAACATCAGAACTGGGATTAATTCGTTTAGACGCTAACGGAACTCCTGTTATTGTCAAATATCAAGCAATAGTGAAAGCAGTAGTCCCAACTGGTAAAGATGCGACCTCTACGAATATCAAAGGCCATGTTCAAACTGGCAAACCTATCTTCGAAGCAGGTGATCCATTGGTTCCAATTGATGAGTCAGTAGAGCCAACCTTCGAAGACGGAAGCAAGGAAAAGACTATTCCGGGTCAGGGAACATACACCATCGCACCAGACGGTACAGTCACTTTCACTCCTGATGCTGATTTCCTTGGTCAGGGAAGCGGTGTTACTCTTGTCCGTCGCGATAAGAATGGCACCTCAGTGACGGCTCGCTATATTCCGACCGTAGTTGAACCATCAACTAGCAAGGACAGTGTATCTAGCGGTCGCAAGGGCCAAGCTCAAACGGGCACGCCAACCTTTGAAGGGGCCATTGACCAGGCAGTAGCACCGACCTTTGCGGATGGCAGCATCGAAATGGTTGTCCCAGGTGAGGGAACTTACAGGTTCAATATGCTAGGGGCAGTGACCTTTGTGCCGGAAGCCGACTTTGTCGGAACTGCTAGCGGAGTTGTCGTGAAGCGTTCAGATATTTATGGCAATGCTGTGACGGCTACCTATACCCCAACTGTTTTGGGAAATACTGCCACAGAAGATACCGGCAGCACGGGTCTTAAAGGCCAGCCTCAAACTGGTATGCCTATCTTTGAAGGCGATGTAGATCCAACCGTTCCGCCAACTTTCGAGGATGGCAGTACCGAAAAGGTTGTTCCAGGCCAAGGTACTTATACGATTGCGCCAGATGGCACTGTGACCTTTGTACCGGAAACCGACTTTGTCGGTCAAGCTGACGGCGTGACAGTGATTCGCAAAGACCGCAATGGTCAGACGATTTCAGCGGTTTACATTCCGACTGTAACAGAAGCTCCTGTTCAGTCAGAGCGGACGATTACGCCTGCACCACCGTCTCTTTCCAAGAGTGAGGGTGCAAAATCCCTTCCTAAGACTGGTACAGAAGAAACCTCCTACTTGGCGGCAAGCTTACTTGCGGGAGTATCTGGTTTGGGATTGATTGGCTTAGAGAAGAGAAAGAAAAAGTCTGAAGACTAACATAGGCTTGAAGAAATTCTATTAATGAACTAGAAGAATTTCGGAAAAGCGCAAAAACAGGTAGAACTTATGTTCTACCTGTTTTGTTATCAAAAATTATTGGAGTTGATGGAGATAATAGAATGCTTCAGCTAGCTAATGACTGTCCTGCTCCTAAGTCTGTTTGATAGTTAAAGAGGTAACTTTATATCTTCATGCTTTTAATTTTCTCTTCATCTGGTGTGACGCGCAAGGTTTTCTGGCCCGTATAGGTGACAAATCCTGGCTTTCCACCGGTTGGTTTGTTGAGCTTTCTAGTCTCAATCATATCTACTTGGACCAGATTGGAGAGTCTGGCTTTGGAAAAATAGGCTGCTAACTCGGCAGCGTCTGTCTTGACTTCATCGCTAGGTTGGAGGTTGCCAGTAATCACCACATGACTACCTGGAATATCCTTGGCGTGAAACCAAAGCTCGTCCTTCTTGGCCATTTTAAACGTCAGCTCGTCATTTTGTAGATTATTGCGTCCAACTAGGATAATAGTTTGGCCATCTGTTGCCAAATATTTCTCCGGTTTCTGTCTTTTCTGGATTTTCTCTCTTTGGCGTCGGCGGATAAAGCCAGTCTGGATTAGTTCCTCCCGAATTTCTGCAATTTCAGTCAGGCTGGCCTGAGCAAGGGCAGTTTCCACGCTCTCTAGGTAGAGAATCGTAGCCCGAGTCTCCTCAATCAAGCTGGTCAGATGTTTGACGGCTTCCTTGAGCTTCTGGTAACGTTTGAAATAGCGCTGGGCATTTTGGTTGGGGGTTAGGGCCTTGTCAAGCGAGATAATAATCTTCTCACCTGTATAGTAATTATCCAACTCAACCTGGTCCTGATCGTTAGGTACCTGATGGAGAAAGGTAGTTAAGAGCTCCCCTTTTTGACGGAATTCCTCTGCATTCTCCGTTGCTAGAAGTTCTTCCTCTTGCTTGACCAGCTTTTTTCGGTTCTTTTCCAACTCATTTTCTACTCGACGAATCAGTTCGCTAGCCTGCTGGTTGACTCGATCTCGCTCAGCCTTGTCCTTATAGAAAGTGTCCAAAAGCTCGGATAGCGTGGACATTTGGGTCTTGCTGTCGGAAAATAGCAGAGCAGAGAAGGATTTTTCGGTCAGGCTTGGCTGAGTTGGACTGGCAAAAAATGCACGGAAAGTTTTGAGCTTGTCAGCTGTCAGACAGCCACTGAGCTCAGTAGCCGTATCCCGGCCCAATCCCTGAAAAATCTGCTGCAGGCGTTTGGGCTCTAAGTCTTCAGTATGTAAGATTTCAAAGAGCTTTTCATCACCCACAGCGAAAGGATTGAGACTGCCTGTCTGAGGCGGTGCGACATAGGTTGAGCCAGGCAGGATCGTTCGATAGCTATTCTGAGAAAATCCAACATGTTTGATGGCTTCAATAATCTTACCGCTAGCCTTATCCAAGAGAATGATATTGCTGTGCTTGCCCATGATTTCGATGACCAGAGTCACAGCCACGCTATCGCCGATTTCGTTCTTATTGGAAACACTGATTTCCAAAATCCGGTCATTCTCCACTTGCTGGATTGCTTCAATAACAGCGCCTTGCAGGTATTTGCGCATCACCATGATAAAGGTATTGGGAACAGCTGGATTTTCAAACGTGGTATCTGTCAGCTGGACGCGCCCAAAGACCGGGTGGGCTGATAGGAGCAGCTTGTGGCTTTTACGGTTGCTGCGAATCTGTAAAACTAGCTCCTGTTCAAAGGGCTGATTAATTTTCTGAATGCGGCCGCCCAGCAATTCGCGGCGCAGCTCCTCTGTCATGTGGTGTAAAAAAAATCCGTCGAAAGACATGCTTTTCTCCTTGAAAGTTGCTACAGAAAATTATAACAAAAAATCAAGCTAAAAGCTTCTAAAGTCTCGCCAAAAAGCAATTTAGTTTTTGCCTATGACTGCCTCTATAAACCAAATCCGAACATTTTATAAAAATTTTCAAAAAGGCCTTGACATCTTTTCAGGAAAAACTTAAAATATAGGAAATTAGAAAAGTAGTAAATGTATTTGTTTTTAGCGAGCTTGTGGTTGGTGGAAATGAGCAGCAAATCTTTATGAAATTGGGCTAATGGATAAAATGAATTTGAAACAATAAGAATTCGGTAGGCACACCTTACAGTGCAGCTTGTTTGATGACAAGATAGAGACATGGGGAATATTAGCTATTTTCCATAATTGAGGTGGCACCGCGATTTTCGCCCTCACACAGAATACCTGTGTGAGGATTTTTTGTTGCTTATTATAAAAAACAAGGAGAATTGCCTATGTTTAAACGATGGCGTCCCTAGGGATTAAATAGGAAATTATAAAACATAGAAATGGAGAAAGAACATGAAAAATAAACGATTAATAACTATCTTAGGCCTTCTGGCCATTTTGGCAATCGGTGGGATTGTCTATTCCAGCTTGAACAGCAAAGGCAACACCACTAAGACTAGTGGCGACAGTCAGACAGTCAAGGTAGGCGTGCTGCAGTATGTCAGCCACCCTTCGCTGGATTTGATTTACAAGGGAATCCAGGATGGTCTGGCTGAGGAAGGCTATAAGGGCGACAAGATTAAGATTGACTTTATGAATGCTGAGGGTGATCAGAGTAAGGTCTCTACTATGAGCAAGCAGTTGGTCTCCAATGACAACGATGTGCTGATCGGGATTGCGACTCCGTCTGCACAAGGACTGGCTGCAGCTACTAAGGACAAGCCTATTGTCATGGGAGCTATCACAGATCCAGTTGGAGCAAATCTAGTGAAAAATCTGGACAAGCCAGGTGGCAATATCACGGGTGTCTCTGACCGCAATCCAGCCAAGCAACAGCTAGAGCTGATTAAAAAATTAACTCCAGATGTCAAGACTATCGGTGCTCTCTACTCTAGCAGTGAAGACAACTCTAAAACTCAAGTGGAAGAGTTCAAAAAATTGGCTGAAGAAGCAGGCTACAAGGTAGAGGAATACTCTGTTCCTTCGACCAATGAAATTGCTTCAACCATGAATGTCATGACTGGCAAGGTTGACGCTATCTGGATTCCAATTGACAATACCATTGCATCAGCTTTTGCGACAGTTGTGTCCAGCAATAAAGAAGCTAAGAAACCGATTTATCCAAGTGCAACAGCCATGGTAGAAGAAGGTGGTCTTGCCTCTGTCGTTGTAGACCAGTATGACCTAGGTGTTGCGACTGGTAAAATGGCAGCTAAAGTCCTTAAAGGTGCTAAACCTGCTGATACTGCAGTAGATATTTTTGATACAGGTAAATCTGTTATCAATACCAAAAATGCCAAAGAACTTGGCATTACTGTACCAGAAGATGTTCTGAAAGAAGCAGGACAAGTGATTAAATAGAAAGAAAGGGAGTCTGTTGTTTGACAGGCTTCTTTTTCTCGATAGTCTCTTCTTGTAAAACCTTTCTCACAGTTGTATAATAGAATTGGCTCAAGTGAATGAGAAGAGCAAATGAAGTGCAGTTTGCTCCAGTAGATTTTACGAAAAGATAGAAGCGGAAAGGGAGTTAGTCAAGAAAGAATGGAAGAAGATATTCAAAAAAACCGCTATATGGGATCGGTCAAGGTTGGCCCCAAGGGGCAGATTGTCATTCCCAAAGAAGTGAGAGATATGTTTGAAATTCAACCTGGGGATGCTCTGGTCCTCTTTGCAGATGCCCAGCAAGGCATTGCCATCCAGCGTTACGAGCTCTATGAAGATCTATTTAATCAGACCTTCAATGGAGACAAAAGTTCAAAAAGTGATTTATAAAATCGGAATCTGCTCAAGCAGATTTTTTCTTTTGCTTTTATTTGCTACTACTAATGAATGGGTGTATAATAAGTATAAGAAGTTATACAACTTATACCAAACTCTTTCGAGATTGAATTAAAATAGCTTAGTTTTTATTTAAATGAGTAAGTTGTGACTAGCTTTAGATGTCAAAGTCATATCTTTAAATAACATTTCGTTTTTTAGTTCCTCATATCTGATGAAAGGAGATGTCCTTATGTATGCAGTTGAGATGCAGGATTTGACCAAGCAATACGGCTCAAAAACGGTTGTTGATGGTTTGAATCTAAAAATTGAAGAAGGTGAATTCTTTGCCATGCTGGGCTCTAATGGTGCGGGGAAGACAACAACGATTAAGATGCTGTCCTGTCTAGTTGAGCCGACGATAGGAGATGCCCTGATGCTAGGCCATAGTATCCGCAAGGAGGAAGATGCTGTCAAGGAAATGATTAATGTTTCACCTCAGGAAACAGCTGTTGCTCCCAAGCTGACAGTCAAGGAAAATCTGGAGATGATTGCTCGTCTATATGGATTTTCTAAGGAAGAAGCGGCGCAAAAGACAGAGCATCTGATGGAGACATTTGACCTGACGGATAGGCAGGATGATCGAGCCAAGTCCTTGTCAGGTGGCTGGCAGCGCAAGCTCAGTATTGCCATGGCCTTAATCAGTCAGCCCAAGATTCTTTTCCTAGATGAGCCGACCTTGGGTCTGGATGTGCGAGCTAGAAGAGAACTTTGGAAGAATATTGAGCAACTAAAGGGAAAAGTCACAGTTATTCTGACTACCCATTATCTAGAAGAAGCCGAGGCTTTGGCCGACCGACTTTGCATTATGGATAAGGGAGTGGTGCAGATCTTGGGAACAGCAGAGGAAATTATCCAAGCTTCCGGCAAGAAGGATTTTGAAGAGGCCTTTTTGTCCTATACGGAAGGAGGGGAATTAGCATGAGAGCCTTCATTTTTGCAAAGCGCAATTTCAAAGAAATCATGCGTGATTATGTCAGCAGTTTGATGGGAATTGGTTTTCCTGTCTTTCTGATTATCGCCCTGTCCCTTATGAAACAGAGCCTCAAAGGGATGCCAGCTATCTTTTCCATTGAAAATTTTGCTCCTAGTATGATGGTATTTGGTGCTTCCTGGCTGACTATTTTTGTCGGCAGTTTAATGGCCACGGACCGCAATAACTCTTTTCTCATGCGTCTCCTATCTACACCGCTTAGAAGCGTGGATTATATCTTAGGGTATTCGATTCCAGTTCTGCCTCTGGCTCTTTTACAGGGCATAGCCAGTTTTGCGACTGCAATGATTTTTGGCTTATCCTTAAATCTGGGAACTTTTTACGTCCTCTTGGTTTTGATCCCAGTAGCTCTGCTCTTTATTTCTTTGGGCTTGCTTTTAGGGTCAGCTTTCTCTAGCAGTAATGCAGTCAGTGGTTTTGGAACTATTCTTGTCAATGCTACGGTTTTTCTCAGTGGAGCAGTGCTTCCGATTGAGATGATAGGAGGTGGTTTTGAAGCATTTTGCAATGCCTTGCCATTTGCCCATGCAGCAAAGGTTGTTCAGTTGGCATTGGCTCAAGATTTGAATTCACTTTTGCCTCATCTTTTTTGGGTTCTTCTCTATGCTTTCCTATTCTTTATCCCTTCTGTCTGGATTTTCAAAAAGAGGATGAAAGGCTAGGGCTTCCATTCGAGCGTGGAAATCAGCTGGATTAGCTTGCGAAATGTTTAGAAATCTGTTAGAATGAAATATAACTAAATAGCAATCCGCAAGACCAGTAACCTAGGGGAAGTTTAACAGGGAGGGGAGCCAGCGACTGAAAGCTCTCTAGATGAAAGCTAGGCGAATTCACTTGCTCTAGGATTGATAAGTAAGGTCTGGCTTGCCAGATAAAAAACGGATGGTACCGCGTGTCAACGCTCCGCTTATGGAGATTGGCGCGCTTTTTATTTTGGAGGGAAAATGACGAAAACGATTGAAGAACAACTGAAAAGCCTACGTGAAGAGACTCTAGCTTCTCTCAAGCAGCTCAAGGCTGAGAATCAAAAGGAACTGCAGGACTTGCGTGTAGCAGTCTTGGGTAAGAAGGGTTCGCTGACTGAAGTCCTGAAAGGGATGAAGGATATTTCAGCTGAAATGCGGCCGATTATCGGGAAGCATGTCAATGAAGCGCGTGATATTCTGACAGCAGCCTTTGAAAAGACTGCTCAAGAGATGGAAGAGCAATTAGTAGCTCTGAAACTGGCTGAGGAATCCTTGGATGTGACCCTGCCAGGCCGTCAAATTCCGGTTGGGAACCGTCATATTCTTAGCCAAACTAGTGAAGAAATTGAAGATATCTTCATCGGGATGGGCTATCAGGTCGTGGACGGCTTTGAAGTGGAAAAGGACTATTACAACTTTGAGCGGATGAATCTGCCTAAGGACCACCCAGCACGGGATATGCAGGACACTTTCTATATTACAGAGGAGATCCTGCTCAGAACCCACACCAGTCCAGTACAGGCCCGAGCTATGGATGCTCATGACTTTTCTAAAGGGCCACTTAAGATGATCTCACCGGGGCGTGTCTTCCGTCGGGATACTGATGATGCGACTCACTCACACCAATTCCATCAGATTGAAGGTTTGGTGGTTGGAGAAAATATTTCCATGGCAAACCTGCAAGGAACGCTGCAGCTGATTGTCCAGAAGATGTTCGGCAAAGATCGCAGTATCCGTCTGCGTCCGTCTTACTTCCCGTTCACAGAGCCGTCTGTTGAAGTGGATGTTTCCTGCTTTAAGTGTGGTGGTGCCGGCTGTAATGTCTGCAAGAAGACCGGCTGGATTGAGATTATGGGAGCTGGTATGGTGCATCCGCGCGTGTTGGAAATGAGCGGCATTGATGCAGAGAAATACTCTGGATTTGCCTTTGGTCTTGGCCAAGAGCGGGTAGCTATGCTCCGCTACGGTATCAACGACATTCGTGGATTCTACCAAGGAGATATTCGTTTTTCTCAGCAGTTTAAGTAGAAACCTATATTCATAGATGCAGCTTTTCTGAGAAAGGAGTGCAGTATGCTAGTCAGAGTCAAAAAAGAAGAAGCGAACCTCCTGCGAGAGTTGGAAGTCGCGACCTATCAAGAAACCTTTGGTCCATTTATCAAGGAAGCTGATATGGCTCATTATTTTGACAATGAGCTGTCGCTTGCAACTATCGAAAAGGAACTGGCAGACCCTGAGTCAGAGACTTATTTTGTTGTCAAAGGCGGTGAAATTGCTGGTTTTCTCAAGGTAAACTGGGGACAGGCTCAAACAGAGCAAGAACTGCCACAGGCCTTTGAGGTTCAGCGAATTTACGTTTTGAAAGCCTATCATGGTCAGGGATTAGGCAAGGAAATGTTTGAATTTGCCTTGGAAGAAGCCAAAAAACGAGGTTTTGACTGGGTCTGGCTGGGCGTCTGGGAGAAGAATTTTAGAGCTCAAGATTTTTACTTCAAATACGGCTTTGAAAAATTCAGCCAGCACGACTATATCACTGGTGAGACAGTAGACACCGACTGGCTGCTGCGCAAGAAATTGAAATAAACAAGAAACTTTAAAGAGAGGAAATGAATACGACCTAAAAGCTTTAAATTTAGATGATTTGTTTCTGAAATCAGGATTTCAGACAAATCCCTAAAATTTGGTCGGTCTAGTCCCTCAGCGATAGAATAGAGAAAGGAATTGAACCCGGGCTAAAAACTCGAAAAAAGATAGATTTGCGATCATTCGTCGAATGCTTAGTTAATCTCCTGTTTTTCAGTCGTTTTTGACGCCCTTGGTATCTTAAATATGCTAGTAAGTTATAAGTGGTTAAAAGAGTTAGTAGACATTGATGTGGCGAGCGCTGAGCTGGCTGAGAAAATGTCAACGACAGGAATTGAAGTGGAAGGTGTGACTTCACCAGCTGCTGGCCTGTCAAAAATTGTCGTTGGTGAGGTGGTATCGTGTGAGGATGTTCCTGATACCCACCTGCATGTTTGTCAAGTCAATGTCGGAGAAGAGGAGAACCGTCAGATTGTCTGCGGTGCTCCAAATATTCGTGCAGGCATCAAGGTCATGGTGGCTCTGCCGGGTGCTCGCATTGCGGACAATTATAAGATTAAAAAAGGAAAAATCCGTGGATTGGAGTCACTGGGTATGATCTGCTCTCTGGGTGAGCTAGGTATTTCTGATTCTGTCGTGCCAAAGGAATTTGCGGATGGCATTCAAATCCTGCCTGAAGAAGCAGTGCCGGGTGAGGAAGTCTTCTCTTATCTGGACTTGGACGATGAGATTATCGAGCTTTCCATCACGCCAAACCGGGCAGATGCTTTGTCTATGCGTGGGGTGGCTCATGAGGTGGCTGCGATTTATGACAAGTCTGTACGTTTCAAAGACTTCCCACTGGTGGAGAATGAAAAGCAGGCAGCTGACAGTCTTTCAGTAGCCCTTGAGACAGAGAAAGCCCCTTATTACGCAGCTCGTATCTTGGAAAATGTCACCATTGCGCCAAGTCCTCAGTGGCTGCAAAATCTTCTCATGAACGAAGGAATCCGTCCGATTAACAATGTAGTGGACGTGACTAACTACATCCTGCTCTACTTTGGTCAGCCCATGCATGCTTTTGATCTGGATACTTTTGAGGGTGACCAGATTGTCGTCCTGGAAGCGCGTGCTGGTGAAAAACTGGTGACACTGGACGGCGAAGAGCGCGAGCTGGAAGTCAGCGACCTAGTCATTACTGTGGCGGATAAGCCAGTTGCTCTGGCTGGTGTCATGGGCGGTGCAGCGACTGAAATTTCCGGTAAGTCCACTCGTGTTGTTCTGGAGGCGGCTGTTTTTGATGGAAAATCAATCCGCAAGACCAGCGGTCGCCTTAATCTGCGTTCGGAATCATCTTCCCGCTTTGAAAAAGGCATCAATGTAGCAACTGTCAATGAAGCTTTGGATGCGGCAGCAAGTATGATTGCGGACTTGGCAGGTGCAACTGTTCAGGCTGGTATCGTATCTGCTGGTAGCTTAGACACTAGTGATGTAGAAGTGGTGTCCAGTCTCGCGGATGTCAACCGAGTTTTGGGAACAGATTTACTTTATACAGATATTGTGGATGTCTTCCGCAGACTTGGCTTTGGCTTGTCAGGAAATGCTGAACAGTTCACTGTCAGCGTACCTCGCCGTCGCTGGGATATTTCAATCGAAGCGGATCTTTATGAAGAAATTGCCCGCATTTACGGCTATGACAAATTGCCAGCTAGCCTGCCAAAAGATGACGGGACTGCTGGTGAATTGACTGCAACGCAGCAACTGCGCCGTCAAGTACGGACCTTAGCAGAGGGAGCTGGACTGACAGAAATCATCACCTACGCTTTGACGACGCCAGAAAAGGCGGTTGAGTTCACTCTCAATCCTAGCAATTTGACTGAGCTCATGTGGCCGATGACAGTGGAGCGTTCTGTTCTTCGTCAGAACATGGTTTCCGGCATTTTGGACTCCCTAGCCTACAATGTAGCTCGTAAAAATAAGAATCTAGCCCTCTATGAGATTGGAAAAGTCTTTGAGCAGACTGGCAATCCTAAGGAAGACCTGCCAAATGAAATCAATAGCTTTGCCTTTGCTTTGACAGGTCTGGTTAATGAAAAAGACTTCCAAACTAAGCCAGTAGCAGTTGATTTCTTCTATGCTAAGGGTGTAGTGGAAGCACTCTTTGCTAAGTTGGGCTTGACAGCTGAATACGCGGCTAGCAACCAGATTAAGAGTTTGCATCCTGGTCGGACTGCTTTAATCTCTATCAATGGCCAGCCTGTCGGCTTTGTCGGTCAAGTCCATCCTGCGACAGCCAAGGCTTACGATATTCCTGAAACTTATGTGGCTGAGCTCAATCTGTCTGCTATTGAAGAGCAGCTCCAGCCAGCCCAGCCATTTACAGAAATCACTAAATTCCCAGCTGTCAGCCGTGATGTGGCCCTTTTGCTCAAGGCTGAAATCACTCACCAAGAGGTCCTTGATGCAATCCTAGCAGCTGGTGTGAAGCGCTTGACAGATATTAAGCTCTTTGATATCTTCTCTGGTGACAAGCTGGGTGTTGGCCTCAAATCTATGGCCTACAGCCTGACTTTCCAAAATCCAGAAGCTAGCCTGACCGACGAAGAAGTGGCTAAATATATGGAAAAAATCGAAAAATCTCTGACCGAAAAACTTGGTGCAGAGGTACGTTAATGAACGATTCCCCAGTCATGTGATTGGGGATTTTGATTAATACTTTTCGAAATCTTTTTCCAATCATAGTTGATTTACAGGTTCGCTTAGCTTTCTGTCTTGGTAAGCTTATTACTGGGATACGAGTAATGATGTAGACGACACGAGAAGTATTCGAAATTGAAAATCAGTAGGAAAAGTAATCATGGAAAATTCAAACCAAATCTCCCAATGTCAGACTCTTTGGGCTAGAAATAAATATCTGGTTCTCAGTCATTCCAGTAAGATCTATCTGGAAATCCGCCAATATCTAAAAAGTGACTCGGTGGAAGCAGCACATGTCCAAGACTTGATTGACCAGGCGGTAGCCCTGCCAGAAAACCGCGGTCAGGTCTGCAATGCCTTTCAGCATGTTTGGGGCTATTTTAAGAAAAAAGTCAGCACTTCAGAAAAAGAAGATTTTATGCATCTTTTGCTTCGTTACCAATCCGGTCAGGCTGAGCAAAAAGACTTGGTAAGAGCTGTAAGGGATCTGCTAGTAAAGTACCCTAATCCTTATCTGCAGCAGTCGACCTTGTTATTTGGGGATGAGGCATGAAGCTCTGAAATCAAGGGGAAAGAATAAGTTTGCTCGTCTAGTAGCTTTGAGGGGTGTAGATCGTAAGAATAATTTGTTAGGCTTATTAACAATATTATTTTGACTGGTTTCGATAAAGGCTCCACCTCGAGCAAAACGTGTCTTTAAGGTATGATTGGAGAAAAAATGTTTTTTACTTATCAGGGAAATAAATTATATTATAAAGTGATTGGTCAAGGAAAGCCAGTCTTGGCAATTCATGGTTTGGGCTGTTCATCTGAATTGATGGAAGGATGTTTGGAACCTATTTTTGAGAAACATGCTGACTATAAAAGGATTTATTTAGATTTGCCTGGCATGGGTAGGTCTGATGCCAATCCTGCTTTTGCAAGTGCGGATGCGATTTTAGAGATGATCTTAAACTTTATAGAGACTGTAATCAGCGGACACACCTTTCTCTTAGCTGGAGAGTCTTATGGTGGCTATCTTGCTAGAGGAATTTTGGCTAAGAAAAGGTTGGAGATTGATGGTTTGCTGCTTATTTGTCCAGTAGTTGCACCCAATCCGCAAGAAAGAATTTTGCCCAAAGATACTCTGGTAGTTAGAGAGGTAGGTTTTGATATAGCAGGCAAAAGCAAAGATTTCGTCGATTTAGCGATTTTACAGACTAAAGAAACTTATCAACGGTTTGAAAAAGAAATCTTAGCAGGGCTTCAGATGATGAATGCTCCCTTTGTCCAAAAGTTGCAAGAAAACTATGCTTTTTCGTTTGAAGTGGATCAAGAAATACAGGGAAAGGGTTACGATAAGCCCAGTCTTTTTATAGCAGGAAAGCAGGACCAAGTCGTGGGCTTCCAGCAGTTAGCCCAACTGTCTCGCTGTTATCCAAGGGCAACTCATGCTGTAATGGATCTTGCTGGCCACAATGCACAGATAGATCAAGAGGCTCTCTTTACGGCCTTGGTTGAAAATTGGCTCAAGCGAATTGAACTTTCCTGATACTACAAGATTTAATATGTTGAACAGATGCAGATGAAACTGGAGTTCATCAAAGAAATCTAATTCAGCCCAAAATTGATTTTAAAAGCATTGAAAAAAGCGGTCATACCGCTTTTTTTGCTTATTCTCCCCAGAATTTCTGGGCGATTTCTTGGCCTTGTTTGATTTTGGCCCATTGTTGTTCAATGGTTAGTTCGTTTCCAGAGTCACAAGAGGCGAAGCCGCATTGGTGGGAGAGCAGGAGACGCTCTTTCGGTAGAACGGTTGCTGCTTTCTCGAGCAGGTCTAGGACGCGTTTTTCGTCATCCAAGCCTGTCGTTTTGCTGGAAAGAAGTCCTAAAACGACTTCTGCATTCTTGTCTTTCAAAGCTACTAGGGCTGATACATCACCAGCCACATCGCTGTCCCACTCTAGGAAGTAACGATCATAGTGTTGGTCGCGCAGGAATTTTTCCGCGATAGCTTCGTAGGTCCCTTCAGCAGCAGAACGGCTTTCGTAGTTGCCACGGCAGTTGTGGGTCCAGACAGTCAGTCCTAGCTCATGAGCGTAGTCTACAACTTCGTTATTAATAGCGACAAACTCGTCTGCCAGGTCAGCCAGACTGGCATTGCCTTCAGCAAAGAAGCTGGCAGGATTGGACTCGTCAAAGAGTTCCCAGAGACAGTCGTCAAACTGGATAATCTGTCCGCCAGCGGCCTTATAGTCGTCCAAAAATTCCTTATAAGCTTGAATCAAGCCTTTTTTCAAGTCTTCATTGGTCTCATAAACTTGTCCTGGTCCCGCCAAGCGGTCAAAGACAGCTAACTCAGTATAAGCATGGGCAGGTCCCCAGACAGTCAGCTTGGTATCTTCACCAGCAGCCTCATCCTTGACTAGCTTATAAATCTCGATAAAGTGATGATTTTTACCAAAGAGTGGTGCTGTGATGCGGATACCAATGTCCTTACGGGTCTCATATTGCCCGCCGTCGTGGTCCTTGAAGGTATAGCCGTGGTCAGCAATGTAGCGCTCGATTCCCTTAAGTCCCCAGACAAAGTCCAGATGCCACATAGACTTGGAGTATTCTCCATCTGTCAGGATGTCAATTCCCTTTGCCTTTTGCTCAGCAACAATCTCCTTGATGTCAGCTGTCTCCGTCTCATGGTAGCCTGGGAAGCTGTCGTAGAAGGGGTATTGAATATCATCGCGGTGCTCAATTTCTGTCTTATACTGGCGCAGATTTTCTGGGCGCAGAAGTGATCCAACCAGTTGGAATTTTGATTTTGTCATAAGATTTCTCACTTTCATTAGGGATTATGGTCTATTGTATCGAAAATTTCTCTGCAAATAAAATAGTTAATTCTGCTGGTAGGGTATATCCGAAAACTATTGCTAGCGCTTAGGGTGTATTTCCTTTTAATAAAAACTGCTTTTTCTTGACAAATGAAACAGACAAGTGTAGAATATAAGTATAAACTACAAATGTAGAAAAAGGAGAAAAGAATATGACTATTACAAAAAAAGCCTTTATCGGAATTCTATCTCTGACAGCAGCAGTTCTATTGGTTGCCTGCTCAGGCAATACTAACCAAGGAGGGGATACTAGTTCATCACAGAATACTCAAGGCCAAACATCACAATCTGCGCAGAATCAGACTTCGCAGTCATCAGCTGCATCATCCTCTAATCAGCCTTCGTCATCATCAAATGCAGGGCAGGCCACAAATCTAGACGGGCGCTACCAAGCAACCGACCATGATGGCGACCAACATGTCCTAGAAATCAATGGTACGACTGGTACTTGGACTGAGACCGAGGTTGATGGTAGTAAGGAAATCAAGCAGGTACAAGTAGATAGTGCTAACCAAAGACTAATTGTCGGTGATGATGTCAAAAGTTACCGCCAAAATGGCAATCAGCTGATTGTGGACGAATTGGATGATGATCCAGACACTCTGACCTTTACCAAGCAGTAAAGCGCTTCTCATTCTGCTCAGGACAACAGGATGAGCAGTGAGGGAATCAAACTAGGAAACTCTGAGAAAGGAGTTTCCTTTTTTATAAGAATTTTTCTTAAATGATGTCAAAAATTTGACTTGAAGGGTGCTCTAAGTTGTATAATAGTTACTATAAAGATATCAAAGGAGAAGAAACGATGAAATTGGCAGTTTATTCAAAAGCAGGTCAAGTTGGACTGACTGAGATTGATCGTCCGCAAATTATTGAGGCAGATGATGCCATTATTCGGATTGTTCGGACCTGTGTCTGTGGCTCTGACCTATGGCGCTACCGCAGTCCAGATATTGAAGCAGGCCATCAAAATAGTGGGCACGAAGCAATTGGAATTGTCGAAGAAATCGGGGATGCAGTAACGACTGTTAAACCTGGTGACTTCGTTATTGCACCTTTCACTCATGGATGCGGGCAATGTGATGCCTGTTGGGCAGGATTTGATGGCACCTGTGATTCTCATATTGGGAATAACTGGTCAAATGGGGTGCAGGCAGAATATATGCGCTTCGAATTTGCTAACTGGGCTCTTATCAAAATTCCGGGTCAGCCCTCTGATTATACAGAAGGTATGCTCAAATCCCTCTTGACACTGGCAGATGTCATGCCGACGGGTTACCATGCCGCGCGTGTGGCAGACGTTAAGCCTGGTGATAAGGTAGTCGTGATTGGTGACGGAGCTGTTGGACAATGCGCTGTTATCGCAGCTAAAATGCGTGGTGCTTCCCAAATCGTTCTTATGAGCCAACACGAAGATCGCCAAAAAATGGCCTTGGAATCCGGTGCAACAGCCGTTGTTGCAGAACGTGGCGAAGAGGGAATTGCCAAGGTCCGTGAAATCCTTGGTGGTGGGGCAGATGCAGCTCTGGAATGTGTTGGAACAGAAGCTGCTGTTGATCAAGCTCTAGGAGTCCTTCACAACGGCGGCCGCTTAGGCTTTGTCGGTGTGCCACACTATAATAACCGAGCACTTGGTTCTACCTTTGCTCAAAATATTACAGTGGCAGGCGGAGCAGCCTCTGTCACGACTTACGACAAGCAAATATTGCTCAAGGCAGTTCTTGACGGCGATATTAATCCGGGGAAGGTCTTTACTTCAAGCTACAAACTGGAAGATATCGATCAAGCTTATAAAGATATGGATGAACGCAAGACTATTAAGTCCATGATTGTCTTTGATTAGGTAAAGAAGAAAACAGCCTTGCTGCGGTCTCTTTAAGATGGCAGTAGGCTGTTTTTGCATGGCTTGGTAGTTCTTTTCATGAAAGGAAATTCATTCTTTATGCTCTCTGCACCAAGCTATCCACCTTGACCATTCGGCGGCAAGATGGAGCTGGTGTTCTTTGATAAGGCTGTCTGGACAAAGGCTGGGGAATTCAACGCAGAATCGGGCTTCTAGGCCTTTTTCTGTGTCGCGAAATTGATGGCGAATACCACCGATATTGCAACCATTCGCTAGTCTGGCGACACCGACAGATTGGAAGGGATAAGACGCATCACGAGGTTCCTCTATCTCAGCCTCACCACCAAGATCAAGAAAAAACTGTGTCGGCAGCGGGCTGTTTCCTGCCGTCTCAATGACTTCAAGTTTGTCTCCGTGTGGCTGCATGGCATAATGGTCTGGACAGGCACCAAGATTGACTCTTTTATGAACATCTGTCTTTTCTAACATCAACTTTTCTAGCCTTTTACTGAAAGAAGCAGCAGTCAGACCACTTGCAAAAATCGTGATGATAGCTCTTTTTCGTGGTTTATTGGACCATTTGGCCGCCCATTTCATCAAATATTGGCTCCATTTGAGTTTGGTTCCGATTTGCTGGATTAGCTCTTCGTATGTCAGCTTCATTTTTGCTTCCAGTAGGGCTTGGTCTAAAATCTCCGTGTTGTCAGTATTAGGTAGCTGTAGATTAAGTATCTTAGCTGCTTTAAGGATTTTTTGCTTTCTCCATTGTTCAATTCTTTCTTGACTAACTTCCTTTTGATTGATAATAATCTTCATCTTTTAATCCTCTTGTTCTTGTCTTCTGCTTATATTTATTATATAGTGGGAGCTGGATGGTAGACAAGCATCAATTTTAGATAGACTGTTGCATTTTGAGGTGAATAGCATGTATGAGAAAAAAAGAAGAAAGACAGAAAAGCAGATAGAGACTAGCTTGCTGCAGCTGATGAAAGAGCAGACTTTTGAGAGCATCAGCATTCGCCAATTGATTGATTTGGCAGAGGTGAATCGTAGTACCTTTTATCGGCATTATCTGGATAAATATGATCTGCTGGAGAAGATAGAAGACCGCTTTCTAGGTAATTTGCAGGCCTATTATCAAGAGGCTCTAGAATCTGCCTGCTTGTTCAAGTTAGAAAAGGATTTTAAAGTGGAAGACTATATCCATGAGAAACAAAATCTTTTTCATTTTTTTGAGCCTTACTTGGAAGACTTGGCCATTCTTTTGGGTCCAAATGGCAGTCCAACTAGTTCGCAGCGGTTGCAGGAAGCTTTGAGGGAGATTTTCTCGCAGAGTATTTCCTTGGGGAATCCACATTTAGAGGAGATAGAAGCAGATTTGCTGCTGAATCATCAGGTCGCGTCCTTTATGGGAACCCTGACTTACTGGCTGGCTCATCCTTGTTATCAGGTTCAGCAAATGAGCGATTTTCATGCTGGGGTGACCGCTGTCGGTCTGGCAGGCTTTGTCAGAGAGCATATGCAGGGGGATTGACAGGATAGTTTTTCCAGCTTGCTTCTTTATGATATAATAGTCTTGAATATCTCAAAGGAGGACAGCCTTGTTTTTAGCTTTTAAAGAGATTGTCTACAGCCGTGGACGCTATCGTTTAGTGGTTGCTGTGGTCTTTCTCATTACCTATATGGTTTTCTTTTTATCTAGTCTTTCCGTCGGTTTGGCTAGGCTCAATCGCTTGGCTTTGGACCAATGGCAGGCTGAGTCAATCGTCTTGTCGGAGTACGCCAATAAGAATCTAATAGCTTCGACTCTCAAGGAAGAGGAATACAGCCGCCTGCTTCAAGGGGACTCAATCGCTGCTTTGGGACAAACGTCAGCAGTGGCCAATTATGAAGATGGCACTGATAAAATCAATGCTCAGATTTTTGGTCTGTCTTGGGATAGTTTTCTAGCGCCTGACATTATTGAGGGACGTCCTGCTGAGAATGCTTATGAAGTTATTGCGGATAAGCGTCTGCAGCAAAAAGGTGTCAAACTAGGCGACCAACTCCAGCTCAATGGCAGTGAGCGCCTCTATCAGGTTGTTGGTTTCACAGAGGATAATAGCTTCTTTACTCAACCTGTAATTTTTATGGATTTAGATGATTTCAGGGAATTAAAGTACGGCTCAAGTCAGGTTAAGAATATCAGTGCACTTGTGGTCAAGGATGGTCAGAAGATTGAAGAAGCAGGACTTAGTCAACTCTCTATGAGTGATTTTATAGAAAATATCCCTGGTTATCAGCCTCAGGTACTGACTTTTTCCTTTATGATTGGGGCCATGGTTCTGATTACATTTTTGGTATTGGGAATTTTCATGTACATCATTACCATCCAAAAGACGCATCTTTACGGTATTATGCGCGCCCAAGGGATTGCGAGTGGGAAGATTATTGCTTCTATTTTCTGGCAGATTTTCATCCTGTCCACTCTGGGAATCAGCTTAGCTGTCTTGGCTCTCTTGGGAACCCAGCTAGTCTTGCCGGCTTCTATGCCTTTTTATAGTGACTGGCGAGCTTATGCTGGATTGATTGTCCTGATTGTTTTCATGTCACTGGCTGGCGGACTCTTGTCCATTCACCGGGTTCTGAAAATTGACCCTATCACAGCAATCGGAGGTGAGTAAATGTCAATCATAGAACTAAAAGGGGTTACAAAAGAATACGGCCAGGGACATACGCTGGTTCAAGCTCTGAAACCAACTGATTTCCAACTGGAAGCGGGGCAGTTTGTAGCTATTATTGGGCCGTCAGGATCGGGTAAAACAACCTTTCTGACCTTGCTGGGGCATTTACAAACACCCTCAAAAGGACAGATTCTTCTGCATGGGAAAGATACTTCCCGGCTCAAGGAAAAGGAACGGGCAGCCCTGCGTTTCAATGATTTCGGTTTTATTTTGCAGGCTTCTAATCTCATTCCTTTTTTGAAAATCGAAGACCAGTTCCAGCTGATTGACCGCTTATCTAAAAAGGAAAGGACGGATCTAGACAGTCTGATTGAGTTGCTAGATCTACAAGGATCACTCAAGCAGTATCCGAAAGAATTGTCCGGCGGAGAACGGCAGAGAGCCGCTATCGCTAGAGCGCTTTACAATAGCCCAGATATTATCTTGGCTGATGAGCCAACAGCTAGTCTGGATACAGAGCGGGCTAAGCGCGTGGTCCATCTGCTCAAAGAGGTGACCCAGAAATTCCATAAGAGCGTGGTCATGATTACTCATGATACCCGCCTGCTGGACGAAGTTGACAAGGTCTATGAGATGCAAGACGGAGTGCTGACTCAAGTTCGATAAAGCTTTAGAAGTGTTTTGCAAACAAACAGAGAAAAAACAAGGAGAGGACTATGATTCATTATAAAACAAATCCGCAGCTAGATTTTGCGGCAGTGCTAGACCTCTATGCTTCGGTTGGTTGGAGCAATTACACCAATCGTCCTCAGCAGTTAGAGCAGGCATACCATCAGTCTTTGTTTGTGATGGCGGCCTATGACGAAGACAGGTTGGCTGGTTTGATCCGAGTGGTCGGAGATGGGCTTACCATTGTCTTTATTCAGGATTTGCTGGTGTATCCACACTACCAGCGTCAGGGAATTGGCCGAAGCCTTCTTCAGCAGACGTTGGAAAGATTTAAGGTCGTTTACCAAATCCAGCTGGCAACGGAGCAGTCAGATAAAAATCTAGCGTTTTATCAAGAGCTCGGCTTTCGCAGGCAGGAAGATTTCGACTGTACTGGCATGATTTATGCACCTAATAAAAAATAAAATTCTAGAGGAGCTTGTTCGCAAGCTCCTTTTGTTATGTTTACAAGAGGAAAAGGAATAGAACTAGACCGATGAAAATATTTCTCGGTCTCTTTTGTTTTTCCTTGACAGTTAAATTGTCAGAATTTATAATAAAAGAAGAAAGGCGATAACAGCGTTATCGAATTGAAACCATGAAAAAAGAAACAGATGAGTTAAACGAAAAAATCTTGGAAAGCGCGAGGAGTGAGTTCTTAGCTAATGGCTATCAGGATGCTTCACTGCGGAGAATTTGTCGCGCTGCTGGCTTGACGACTGGGGCGCTTTATAAGCGCTATGAAAGTAAGGACAGTCTCTTTAGTGTTCTGCTTGAACCTACTCTGACAGCCTTAGACCAGTATGGACAAGAGCAGAAGCGACGTGACTATGCTTTCCTAGAAGAGGGACACCTATCTGATATGTGGACTCATCGTTTAGAGGATCTCCAGTCCCTGATGCGGATTCTCTATGAGCATAAGGATATTATGCAGCTCTTGCTCTTTAAATCTCAGGGTTCTTCGCAAGCGGACTTCAGGATGCGTCTGCCTCATTTGGCTGCAGACGAGACTTATCGCTATCTGGAGCTGGCATACAAAGAGGGTAAGATCAATCATTTGGTCAAACACGAGTTTCTGCGATCGTGCATGACAGCTTATTATACAGCTGTATTTGAGCCCTTGGCTCAAGACTGGCCCCAAGAGCAGGCGCTGGAATTTTGCCATTCCATCATGGACTTGTTTGACTGGGGAGGTTTGCTAGGTTTTTGATAGAAAGAAGGAAATTCTATGAAGAAAAAATCTGTCTTTGCTTGGATCTGGGACTTTGTTTCCCTTCATAAGATATATTTTGTGCTCAGTCTGATCTTTGCCTTTGCCTCTGTGCTTTCAGGATTTCTGCCTTATTTCTTTATTGGTGGAATGATTAATCAGCTCTTGGCTGGCAATAAAAACTGGGATTTTTACCTGCAGCAGTCAGCTTGGGCAGGTCTAGCTTGGATTGGCTACTGGGGATTCCATGGTATTTCCACCATGCTGTCACATACGGCTACTTTTAAGATTCTAGCGGAAATGCGGCACCGCCTGACAGACAAGATGGCTAGGCTGCCTTTAGGCACAGTGCTCAGTCAGTCATCAGGCAGTTATAAAAACATTATCGTTGAGCGGGTAGATGCGACCGAAACGACCTTGGCTCACCTAATTCCAGAGTTTACTGCTGGGATTTTTGGTCCGATTATTGTTCTCATTGCTATGCTGGTTATCGATTGGCGGCTGACCTTGCTGTCTCTCCTGACTATTCCCATCGTGGCGCTGGCCTATATGCGGATGGTTGCTAATAGCGAAGCAGACTATCAAAATACTCTGGTCAAGACCAAAAAGCTCAATGATACAGCGGTGGAATACATCAATGGGATTGAGGTTATCAAGGTTTTTGGCAAGGAAAAGTTCTCTTACGATAAGTTTGTTACGGCTGTTAGAGAAGGAGCAGACTGCTTTATTGAGTGGATGCGCAAGTTCAATCTGGAGATGGGTATTGTGACTGCTTTTCTGCCATCAGGCTTGCTCTTTCTGCTGCCTGCTGGCTGTTATTTCTATCTGCAAGGTAGCTTGACTGCCAGTAATTTCATTCTGATGATTATTCTTTCGCTCAGTCTTCTGACTCCTCTGATTTTAGTGGCTAGCTATATGGACGATTTACGGAAAATCGGCACTATTTTTGGCCAAGTCATTGATATTTTGGAAAAGCCTGATTTGGAAAGGCCTCAGGAGCTGAGAGAACTTCCAAAAGGAAGGGATCTGGTCATGACGGATGTCAGCTTTGGCTATACAGATGAAGAGGAAGTACTCCATGGTATTTCGCTAGATATTAAGGCTGGCAGCATCAATGCTTTAGTTGGGCCATCAGGCTCAGGTAAGTCTACAATTGCCAAGCTTCTAGCTTCATTCTGGGATGTCAGTTCTGGTCAGATTACCTATGGTGGCTTGGATATTCGTCAGCTTCCGCTAGACTATTACAGTCAGCAGATTGCTTACGTGACCCAGGATAACTATCTCTTTGATGAGACTATTATGGAAAATATTCGGATGGGAAATCCAGCAGCTTCTGATGAAGAGGTCATCGAAATTGCCCGTCGCTGTGGCTGTTATGACTTTATCATGAACTTAGAAAACGGCTTTGAGACGCAGGTCGGATCTGGCGGCGGGCATCTATCTGGTGGTGAGCGCCAGCGGATTGCCATCGCCCGTGCCATGCTTAAGGATGCGCCGATTCTTATCTTGGATGAAGCGACTGCTTATACAGATCCGGAAAATGAAGCGCGGATTCAGTCCAGTCTAGCTCGTCTGATTGAGGGACGGACCTTGATTGTCATTGCCCACAGGCTGTCAACGATTATGAGTGCAGACCAGATAGTCTTGGTAAATGACGGTCGGATTGAAGCTAGAGGCCGGCATGAAGAGTTGCTGACAGCAAGTCCGCTTTATGCTTCCATGTGGCAAGCCCATATAGCTACTAGGGATAGTGATGAGATGGAAGGAGGGCTGACTCATGCTTAATATACTGAAGAAATTCTTTGATTTCTGTACGTCAGAGGACCGTAGGAAATTTTATCAATCCATTTATCTGGGCATCATCAAGTCCTTTATCATCGCTCTGCGTATTCCAGCAATCGGCCTAGTCGTTATGGGACTGATTGAGAAGAATCTCTCTATGCAGACCTTCTGGCTGGCTCTGGGTATCATGTTGGTATCCACTGTTCTAAACGTCTGGATTACCCTGAAAATTACCATGCTGCAGACGGAAGCAGGCTATCATACCTGTGCTCAGAAGCGGATTGAAATTGCCGAGCACATGCGCTATCTACCCATGGGTTACTTTAATCAAAATAGCTTAGGCAAGATTACCAGTGTTACGACCAATACGCTGGAAGGACTGTCTGATGTAGCTACGCGAGTGGTTATGATGACTGTGCAGGGCTTTCTGACGACTGGTCTCATCACTATTTTGGTCTTTCTCTATGACTGGCGGGTTGGTCTGGTTCTCTTGGTGGGTCTCGTCCTCTTTCTCCTGCCAAATACCCTCATGCGTTGGCAAGTTGGCAAGGTTTCAGATGACAAGTATCAGGCGGATATGGACCTGGTAGCCGTTGTTTTGGAGTACAGCCAAGGGATTGCTGAAGTTAAGAACTACAATCTGGTCAACCGTTCTGCCAAGAAGCTGTCCAAGGCTATTGAAGGCAAGAGTCAGCTAGATACTAAAATGACACTCGTGACCTCACCTTACATTGCCCTCCAGGGCATGGTGACCAAGCTGACCGGTCTCTTTATGGGTCTTTTCTCTATCTATTTTTATCTCAATGGCAGTATGGAGCTGCTGGTAACCATTATGATGATTGTCAGTGGTTTTATGATTTATGAAAATCTAGACGGCGTTGGCTCTTTCTCTTCTCTCCTGCGCATTGTTGATCTGTCGGTTGATATGGTCAATCAAGTCTTAGCTATCCAGCCGATGGACATCAGTGGTCAGGATATTGAGCCTAAGAGTAGCCGGATTGATCTGAGAGATGTTAGCTTCTCTTATGGGAATAAGAAAATCATTGACCGGGTTTCCCTCACCATTCCAGAAAAAACAACAACTGCTCTGGTTGGACCTTCTGGATCAGGCAAAACAACGCTCTGCAACCTCATCGCCCGCTTCTGGGATGTGGACCAAGGAAGTATCAGTCTGGACGGACATGATGTTAGGGATTACAGCTATGACAGCCTGATTCGTAATTTCAGCTTTGTCTTCCAAAGCGTCTATCTCTTTGAGGATACCATTGCTAATAACATTCGTTTTGGCAAGCCGGAGGCCAGTCAGGAAGAAGTGATAGAGGCTGCCAAGAAAGCTGCCTGTCATGATTTTATCCTCTCGCTACCTGATGGCTATGATACCAAGATTGGTGAAGGAGGTGCCAGTCTTTCTGGAGGTGAGCGTCAGCGCATTTCCATTGCACGAGCAATTATCAAGGATGCTCCTATTATCATTCTGGATGAAGCAACAGCCAATGTTGACCCAGAAAACGAAGAAGCCCTCATGCAGGCTATTCAGGCTCTGACTCGCGATAAGACCATTATCATGATTGCCCACCGACTCAAGACGGTTGAGCATGCAGACCAGATTCTGGTGCTGGATCAAGGCCGCATTGTCGAGCAAGGCAAACACCAAGACTTACTGGCCAAACAAGGTATCTACAGCAAATTTATCCAAGAAAGAAAAATAGCTGCCAGCTGGCGGATTGAGATGGGTGAGTGATAACCTGAAACAGCAGGCCAATAGCTTGCTGTTTTTGCTTGCAGGAGCTCTATTTTGTTGCTATGATAGACCAGCTAAGTGTGCTATAATGATGTAGAAGAATAGGAAAGAGCTTGTCCGAACTCCCAAGTGGGAAAGAGTTTGACATTGGAGGAAGCGAGAGCTCGTTAGCGAGGGAATTATGAGTAAAAATAGAGAGATTAATTCAATAGAGGAAGATAGGTTTGGCTTAGAAAATCATGTTAAAGAATTTTATGAACAATATATTGATTCAGACTATACAGGTACAGTTCTTTTAAGTGGTAATTGGGGCGTCGGAAAGTCTAGCTATATTAATTTAGTAGAAAATTATGCAATTAAGAACAAAGAAATTAAATTTATCAGATTAAATTTTTGGTCGTTTTCAGGTGAACAAACGATATATCGTTATATCTTTACTAATCTATACCCTAGAATTAATATTATTCTTAATTGGCTAGCTCCGATTGTGGTTGCTCTATTTTTTCTGTTAAACAATTTTATAAATTGGATGTTTTCTAATCCGGTCAATTGGAATTTATTAGCTCCGCTATTGATCTTAACATCGATAGTAACTGTTTTTCAAGATAAAGCCATAAAAGAAGGATGGTATGAATCTTCTGTAACTAAAAAATTTAAAACTAAAAAGCAGAAATTAATAATAGTTGTTGATGATTTCGATCGTATTCCTTCCAATATCAGAGATGACATATATGCCGTTTTGTCTAATTTAAACGCATTTAACAATCATTTAATCATTATTATTGGGGAATATGAGAGATTGAAGGGAAAAAGTGAGGAGTCTCTTTTTATTCAGAAAATCATTGATAAAATTATTATAATGCCACATAGCATGTCATCTCGAAATGTGTGGTATCATTTCCGTGAGACACTTGAATCAATGAGTGGTTTTGCAGATATCTCTGAAACAGATATTATTCTGTTAGGAGATATTCAGAATGCATTTATTGTAGAACAACGTAATATGAGAGATTCGATTCATCTTTTAGAAGTTTTTGAAAAAGAATACGCTAACAAAAAAGAAAAAGTAAATTTTAGCGAATTACTTTTAATGTGTTACATATATGAATTTCACCATGGATTTTATAATGAGATTGTTCATGATAAATCGAAGTTTTATAGAATGACTAACACAAATTATTCTGAGATTATCACGGATTTAATTAATAAAGCGCTTAAAAATAAAGAGAGAAATGTTTTCAGGTATTCTAGTTTTACTGAAGATCAATATTTTGAAAGGTATTTAGTAGGCTTTAATGTGAATAATAGTATATCAAAAATTGATGTTCAGACAATTTTTGAATCTGATAAGGCTACTCAGATTAATCTACTAAGAAAAATTTATGATAATGACCAACAAGAGGAATTTTATAATCTTCTAAGTAAAGAATATTTAGATATTAATAAATTGTTAGATATTAATAAATTGTTAGATGATGATATGATTGCTCATAGTTTTAAAAATATTACTGAAGAAAATTATTCATCCCTATTAACTAATTTGATATCATTGAATGCAGAGATTGATGGTTTTGGTCTTTCAAATTTTAGTCTTGATTATCTGGAAAGTATAATTTATAAAATTAGAGATATTTTACAACGTAAATTTGCTGTGATGCCAGCCCAACAATTTGAAAAGTATATTTTAAAAATTTCTGAACTTGATTTATCTGAAAAATTGACTTTGCTTCCAAGATTTGTTTCGGAGTCATCTAAGGAATATGAGATTCTTGTAAATAAAACGTTCAAAGAAGATGATGAATTTGAAATTCTCAGCGTACAGAATCCATATATGATATTTTTGTTTAGCAAGACTCTAAGAGGAGAACTTCAAAAAGCTGTTGCTAGTAAAATTAATTCGATATTTGAGTTTGATAATTCAACCTTTTATCAATTTGTAATGGATAATCTCGTAACTACACACACTTCTTACTCAAATGGTGAGGTCAACAAACGAAAACTGTTAGTTTTGAATAACATTTCGTACAATGATGATTTTGCAAATAAATTTTTGGAAAAAATCAATCAATTAGAAGAAAATCAAAAAAATAATTTGGGTAAACTAATTATGAATGCTATTGAAATTAAACATAACGTGAGGTAACCCATGAACGAAATCAAATGTCCCAACTGCGGGGAGGTTTTTACTGTCAATGAGAGCCAGTACAGTGAGCTTTTGTCGCAGGTTCGGACAGCAGAGTTTGACAAGGAGATTCATGCTCGGATTGAGCAGGAACTGGCTTTAGCAGAGCAAAAATCCCAGAATGCCCAACAAGCTCTCCTATCGCAGAAAGAACAGGAAATTAGCAATCTTCAAAGTCAAATTGCTCAGTTTGAGACCCAGCAGGAGTTGGCTAAGAAAGAGGCAGAGCAAGCAGCTAGTCTTCAATTGCAGGAGAAGGAAAAGGAAGTTCAGCAATTGGAAAGTCAGCTGACAACTCTGCGCTTGGAGCATGAAAATCAACTGCAAAAGACCTTATCTGCGCTGGAAAAAGAGCGAGACGAGGTTAGGAATCAGCTAGTTTTGCAAGAAAAGGAAGCAGCGCTGGCTCAGACCTCGCTTAAAGAGCGCTATGAGGTAGAGCTGCGGCAGAAAGATGAGACAATAGAGTTCTACAAGGATTTTAAAGCCAAGCAGTCCACTAAGATGATTGGTGAGAGTTTGGAACAGCACTGCGAGTACGAGTTTAACAAGAACCGTATGGGGATGTTCCCACGAGCTGAGTTTGGCAAGGACAATGATGCCAGAACCGGCAGCAAGGGTGACTACATTTACCGTGAAGTGGATGAAAATGGTGTAGAAATCCTCTCCATCATGTTTGAGATGAAAAATGAAGGCGATGAGACGGCGACCAAGAAGAAAAACGAGCATTTCTTCAAAGAGCTGGATAAGGATCGGCGGGAGAAAGGCTGTGAGTATGCTATTCTGGTGACACTTCTTGAGGCTGACAGCGAGCTCTACAATTCGGGTATTGTCGATGTGTCCTATGCCTATGAGAAGATGTATGTTATCCGACCACAGTTCTTCCTCCCCATGATTACACTCTTGCGTAATGCTGCGCTCAACTCGCTTCAGTACAAGCAGGAACTGGCCTTGGTGCGGGAGCAGAACATTGATATTACGCATTTTGAGGAAGATTTGGATGCCTTTAAAGTAGCTTTCGCTAAGAACTATCAGTCTGCTTCGACCAATTTTGGCAAGGCCATCGAAGAGATTGACAAAGCTATCCGTAGGATGGAAGAAATCAAGAAATTCCTGACAACTTCTGAAAACCAGCTGCGCTTAGCAAACAACAAACTGGACGACGTCTCTGTCAAAAAACTGACACGCAAAAATCCTACCATGAAAGCTAAGTTTGAAGCTTTGAAAGGAGACTAGGAGGATCCTATGCAGATACGAAAAGCAACCATGAAAGATGCTGAAGCCTTACTGTCTCTATACGAAGACTTGGGCTATCCAACGACCGCTTCTAAGCTGGCTCGACGTTTAGAAACGATTCTTTCTCAGCCGCATTATGGCTGTCTTTTAGCTGAAAGAAACGGAGAAATTTTAGGTTTCTTGGGTTATGCAAAGCTCTTCTTTTTTGAAGCAGATGGATCTTACTATCGTATTTTGGCTTTGTCAGTTGCAAAAGAAGCAAGACGACAAGGAATTGCTAGTAGGCTAATCGATGAATTGAAAAAGCAAGCGGTAAAAGAAGGAGTTAAGGCACTGGCTCTAAATAGTGGATTAACTGCTGAACGAAATGCTGCACATCAGTTTTATCAGGCGGTTGGATTTGAAAAAGTGACTGCCGGCTTTGCTCTGCATTTAAAAAGTCAACATGAATAAACATGATAAAATAGTAAGGGAAACGAAGTAATGTCTTCAACAAAAGGGAAAACCTTATATTTTAACGAAAAAAGCATGGATTATGCGACCTCTGGAAAAGGGAAGAAGCCGCTGCTCATCATTCCAGGTCTAGGGGATGGTTTGGCGACTGTTAAGAGAATGACGCAAATGCTTGCCCTAGCTTATAGGGGCTTCGCAACAGCTTACCAGGTCTATGTTTTTAGCAGAATTAATGAGTTGCCAGAAAATTATACAACGCGAGATATGGCGACTGATATAGCTGAAGCAATGGATGTTTTAGGTTTGAAAACGGTAGCTGTCCTAGGAATTTCTCAAGGTGGTATGATTGCCCAATGGTTGGCAGCAGATTTCTCAGAAAGAGTTGAAAAATTGATTTTGACAGTTACTACTGCGAAACTGAATAATCTTGGTAGGGAGCGGATTACTCGCTGGCTTGAGTTGAGTCAGACTGGATCCTATAAGGAGCTGATGTTGGATATTGCAAGTCACTCTTATACGGCTAAATCTTTTGGAAAGTTTAAATACCTTTATCGAATAATGGGAATCTTTGGTCGTATTAAAGATAAACAGCGGATTGCTATTCAGACCATATCTTGCTTAAGACATGATAGTTTAGCAGTTCTGGAAAAGATCAACTGTCCTACGCTAGTCATCGGAGCAGAAGAAGATGACGTTCTAGGTGTAGAAGCTTCGCTCGAATTGCATCACCATATCAAAGATAGCCAGTTCACTATTTTGCCAGACTGTGGCCACGCACTCTATGAACAGCATAAGGATTTCCAAAAGAGAGTTTTACTATTTTTAGAAAGTTAACCAATGAACGGAATTATCAACCTAAGAAAAGAAGCGGGCATGACCTCGCATGATGCGGTATTTAAGCTGCGAAAGATTTTAAAAACCAAGAAAATTGGTCATGGGGGAACCTTGGATCCAGATGTGATCGGGGTGCTTCCGATTGCTGTGGGCAAGGCGACGCGCTTGGTCGAGTTTATGCAGGAGGAAGGCAAGGTCTACGAGGGGGAGATTACTCTAGGCTGCTCAACGACGACAGAGGATGCCAGCGGAGACATCTTAGAGCGGACGCCAGTGACAGAGCTTTTAGAAGAAGCCCTTATCGATGAAGCGATGGAGTCCATGACTGGTGAGATTCGCCAGATTCCGCCCATGTACTCTGCAGTCAAGGTCAATGGCCGCAAGCTTTATGAGTATGCAAGAGCGGGTCAAGAAGTGGAGCGGCCAGAGCGGCAGGTGACCATCTATAGTTTCGAGCGCACCAGTCCGATTGCCTATGAAGATGAGCAAGCCCGCTTTCGTTTTCGAGTCAAGTGTAGCAAGGGGACCTATGTCCGAACCCTGTCTGTTGATTTGGGAGCCAAGCTTGGCTTTGCCAGTCACATGTCCCAGCTGACACGGACTTCCTCAGCAGGTATGAGCTTAGATGATGCCTTGACATTGGATGAAATAGCAGAGCGAGTAGCAGTAGATGATTTCTCCTTCCTCCAACCACTCGAATTAGGAGTCGGAGATTTAGTGAGAGTTGAGCTCTCTGACGAGCAAGTTGAGGACGTCAGAAACGGTCGTTTTATCAGCTTGATGTCAGAAGAAGCGGAGCTAGCTGGCTTTTATAAGGAGAAGTTAGTAGCCATTTTGGAAAAGCGGGAAGCCGCCTACAAGCCCCGCAAAGTCTTCCTTTAATATCCGCAGTAGAATTGTCAAAAGATTGTTACTCTTTTGTAATATGAAATGTGCGCTTGCATGTTATAATAATTTCATTAAACCTCACAAAAGGACAGCAACTGCACAACTGCTGTCCTTTTGTTTTGCTTTTTTCAGATTTTGACCAACGCCGTGACTAAGGCAGTAAAATCTTTTTGAATATTTTGCAGTTTCGCGCGGAACGGATATTGTAAAAATAGCAAATGCGTAGTAAAATAGAGGAATGATGATAACCAAGAGAATTATAGATGAAAAAGGGATTGATCAGACAGAAGATACAGTCCTTGTTCTAGGCTATTTCGATGGGCTGCATAAGGGCCATCAGGCACTCTTTGAGAAAGCGAGAGAGATTGCTGCGGAGCAAGGTCTCAAGATTGCAGTGATGACCTTCCCAGAGTCGCCTAAACTGGCCTTTGTCCGCTATCAGCCTGAGCTCATGCTGCATCTGGCTAGTCCTGAAGACCGGATGGCACAGCTGGAAAGTCTAGGTGTTGACTATCTTTACCTGATTGATTTTACTAGTCATTTTGCGGGGAATACAGCCCGAGACTTTTTTGAGAAGTATGTATCTCGTCTGCGTGCCAAAGCCGTGGTAGCTGGCTTTGACTATCATTTTGGCTCAGACCGCAAAGAGTCACATGAGCTGAGAGATTATTTTAATGGCAAGATTGTTATCGTTCCCTCGGTTAATCTGGATAATCGGAAGATTTCTTCCACACGGATTCGAGAGACGATTGCTGTCGGAGATATGCTGAAAACTCAAGAATTGCTAGGCTATCCTCTGTCCACTCGCGGTATCGTGGTTCATGGCAATGCCAGAGGACGGACGATTGGCTATCCAACAGCCAATCTAGCTCCCTTGGATCGAGTTCATCTCCCAGGAGATGGCGTTTATGTAGCGGACGTTGAGCACAATGGTCAGCGCTATCGTGGTATGGCTAGTTTTGGGAAAAATGTAACTTTTGACGGTGATGAACTCCGTTTTGAGGTTAATATCTTTGATTTTTCTCAGGATATTTATGGTGATACCATTCGAATTTTCTGGCTGGACAAGATTCGCGAGATGGTTAAGTTTGAAGGTATTGACAGCTTGATTGCTCAGTTGCAGAGCGATGAACGGATCGCTAGAAGTTGGACTGGTTATCGAAATAGTTGAAAAATTTATATTTTCATGACATTCAGCAGTTATTTTCAAAAAAATATAGTCAAGCCAAATAAAATTTAGTATAATAGAGGTAGTTATTATACAGAATTAGAAGAGAAACGCATGATTACATTATTTTTATCGCCGAGTTGTACTTCTTGCCGTAAGGCGCGTGCTTGGCTGCTAAATCATGAAGTGCCCTTTCAGGAACATAATATCATGACGAGCCCTCTGTCAGCTCCCGAATTGCAACACATTCTTTCTTTGACAGAGAACGGTACAGACGACATTATTTCAACTCGCTCAAAAATTTTTCAGAAATTAGATTTGGATGTGGAGGATTTATCCATTTCAACCTTGATTCAGTTGATTGAGGAAAATCCCAGTCTTTTGCGACGCCCAATTATTTTAGACGGCAAACGGATGCAAATCGGCTTTAACGAGGATGAAATTCGTGCTTTCCTGCCTCGGAGTTATCGTAAGGAAGAGTTAAGATCCGCAACCATGCGGGCAGATATTCAGTAAAGATGAACAAAAATTATAGTTACCCACTAGATTTATCGTGGAGCACTGAAGAGCTTGCTTCGGTGCTCTCTTTTTTTAATGATGTAGAAGCAGCTTATGAACAGAAAGTCCAAGTGGAAAAGCTCTTGAAGTCCTATGCGGCTTTCAAGCAAGTTGTTCCTAGCAAGAGCCAAGAGAAGCGAATTGGCCGTGAGTTTGAAAACGTCAGTGGTTATTCGCTTTATCGTGCTGTTCAAGAGGCAAAAAGTAAAGGTAAAGGAAGCATTTCTCTTGGAAAATAAATTTCATTTTGCTAAAGAAATCATCTACCAAGCTGGTGCTTTTTTGAGGGAACATCTCTATGATGATTTGGATGTGAGTCAAAAGACCAGTGCCACTGACTTGGTCACCCAGATGGACCGGAAGGTTCAGGATGATTTGGTGGCTAAGATTCTAGCCCGCTATCCTCAGGATGCTATTTTAGCGGAGGAAAATGGACTCCGACATAATATTGCTGATGGCAATGTCTGGGTGATTGATCCGATTGACGGAACCACCAACTTTATCACTCAGAAGGCTGATTTTGCCGTTATGATTGCCTATTTTGAAAAGGGCATTGGTCGTTTTGGCTTGATCTATGACGTGACCAGAGACCAGCTCTATCATGGTGGCGGGGACTTTGATGTCTATTGTAACGACCGGAAACTTCCTGCTTTTGAGGACCGGCCTTTTCAAGACTTTCTCATGGCTTCTAATGCCGGTATGCTGCAAGCCAATGATTGGGGCTTGGCAGACTTGGCTCGGGAGTGTTTAGGGGTTCGGGTTTATGGCAGTGCTGGGATTAGCTTTAGCAAGGTGCTGTCTGGTGGCCTCTTGGCTTATTTTTCCTACAACTGGCCTTGGGATTATGCGGCGGCTTCGATTATGGCGGAGAAGCTAGGCTTTATCGTCCAAACCTTGGATTGCAGTCAGCTAAATTTCCAGACTCGGCAGCCTGTCATGATGGCACCTAAGTGCAAACTATCAGCTCTGAAGCCTTATTTAGAAAAGGGGAAGCAGTAGATGGACTTTCCTAAAGGTTTTAAAGAAAAATATGAGCAGATTTTAGGCACTGAAGCGACGGACTTTTTTGCGACTTTTGACGAGGAGCCGATTTCGGCCTTTCGCAGCAATCCTCTAAAAGAAGGCCAGCAGAATTTCTCAGATGCCATTCCTCAGACAGACTGGGGCTTTTATGGCAAGGTGTCTGGTAAGTCTGCTGAGCATGTGACTGGTCTGGTTTATTCGCAGGAGCCAGCAGCTCAAATGGTAGCCCAGATAGCAGCGCCATCTAAGGGAATGAAAGTCTTAGATTTGGCGGCTGCACCAGGTGGCAAATCAACCCATCTCTTGTCATTTCTGGATAATACAGGCCTGCTGGTCTCCAATGAAATCAACAGCAAACGCTCTAAAATCTTAGTGGAGAACATTGAACGCTTTGGTGCCAGAAATGTTCTTGTTACCAATGAATCAGCTGAGCGGTTGGCTCAGGTTTTTGAAGGTTATTTTGATTTGATTGTTTTAGATGCACCTTGCTCGGGCGAGGGCATGTTTCGCAAGCAGCCGGATGCTACCCAGTATTGGACTCCGGATTATCCAGTACAATGCGCCCAGCTCCAGAGAGAGATTCTAACAGCTGCTATGAGTATGCTTGCCAAGGATGGTCGCTTAGTTTATTCAACCTGTACTTGGGCTCCTGAAGAAAACGAAGACGTCGTTGCTTGGTTACTGGAAGAATTTCCACTTGAACTGATTGATATTCCTAAGATAAACGGGATAGCTGAAGGGATTGGCTTTCCTGAGACAGCTCGGATGTATCCGCATCGCTTCAAAGGTGAAGGTCAGTTTGCAGCTCACTTTCGCTTTACTGGTGAGAATAGCTGCAAGAAGATTAAATCAGCTAAGAATCGTTTGACGAGCGAGCAAAGAAAACTCTGGCAAGACTTTGAGAGGAAGCATTTAAAAAAAGTCTTGATCGGAGACTTGCAGACCTTTGGGGACAATCTTTATTTGTTACCAGCTGGCCTGCCAGACCTGTCCAAGCTAAGGATTGCCCGTAACGGCTTGCATCTAGGAACGTTTAAGAAGAATCGCTTTGAGCCTAGCTTTGCCCTAGGCTTGGCTATGAAGCCCAGCGAAGTTCTAAATCGAGTTGAAATCGATAATCAGGACTTCAAGAAATATGCGGCTGGCGAGACGATTGAACTGGCAGAAACGAAGCCAAATGGCTGGTACCAACTAGTCCTTGGCGGGAACGGCCTGGGCTTTGCAAAAGTCACTGGAAAAACCCTGAAAAATTATTTTCCAAAAGGCCTGAGATTTAGATAAAATATTAGGAAAAGCTGGTATTATATGATATAGTTGAAGATGTGAATGTATTTAAAAGAAGCTTCTTTCTGCTAAGTAAGAAATACTAAAGATACTTCCCATCCTCTTGTTTTTATTAAAGGAGAAATCTTTTGAACAAATTGAAAAAATTTGCTTTGGCGCTGACGGCTCTGGGCTTAGGACTCACCTTATCAGCTTGTTCATCATGGATTGACCGTGGTGAATCTATGACAGCAGTAGGGTCAACTGCCCTGCAGCCTTTAGTTGAAGCGGCAGCTGATGACTTTGGCTCTAACAACATCGGTAAAACAATCAATGTTCAGGGGGGTGGATCTGGTACAGGTCTGTCTCAAGTGCAGTCAGGAGCTGTTGAAATCGGGAACTCGGATGTTTTCGCTGAAGAGAAGGAAGGAATCAAAGCGTCTGACTTGGTGGACCATAAGGTCGCAGTGGCTGGGATTGCTGTGATTGTCAATAAAGAAGTTGACGTGGATAATCTAACGTCCGAACAGCTGCAGAAAATTTTCACTGGTGAAATCACCAACTGGAAAGAGCTGGGCGGTAAGGACTTAGAGATTTCGATTATCAATCGTGCGGCTAGCTCTGGATCCCGAGCAACCTTTGACAGTGTCATCATGGATGGGAAATCAGCTGTGCAGAGTCAAGAGCAGGATTCCAACGGTATGGTAAAAAATATCGTTTCGCAAACTCCTGGTGCGATTTCTTACCTAGCCTTTGCTTATGTTGATGAGTCTGTAAAAACCTTGAAACTTAATAACTACGAGCCAACAGCAGAAAATGTTGCTACCAATAACTGGTCGCTCTGGTCTTATGAGCATATGTATACACTAGGCAAGCCGACTGGTCTGGCAGCTGAGTTTCTGGACTATATGTTGTCAGATGATGTTCAAAAAGGCGTTGTTACCAGCATGGGCTATATCTCAATCAACGATATGAAAGTCAGCAAGGACGCTGATGGGAATGTCACAGCAGTAGAAGGAGATTCAAAATGAAAAATGAGGAATTAACCAAAAAGTTGTTATCGCCTTCTAAGAATTCTCGCTTGGAGAAGTTTGGCCGCTATCTGACTTTTGCCTGTCTGTCACTGATTGTGGTGATTGTGGCTATGATTCTAATCTTCGTTGCTCAGAAGGGTCTATCTACTTTCTTTGTCAACGGCGTTAATGTTTTTGATTTTCTTTTTGGTGGCGTCTGGAATCCTTCTGGTAAGGAATTCGGTGCCCTGCCAATGATTTTAGGCTCCTTTATCGTTACCATTCTGTCAGCTCTGATAGCAACTCCCTTTGCGATTGGTGCAGCTGTCTTTATGACAGAGGTTTCTCCAAAAGGAGCGAAAATACTTCAACCGGCGATTGAGCTTTTAGTTGGTATTCCGTCTGTTGTTTATGGATTTATCGGTCTGCAAATCGTGGTGCCTTTTGTCCGTACAGTCTTTGGCGGGACTGGTTTTGGGATTTTGTCTGGTATTTTTGTGCTCTTTGTCATGATTTTGCCGACAGTAACCTTTATGACAACGGACAGTCTGCGTGCTGTGCCACGTCATTACCGTGAAGCAAGTCTGGCTATGGGCGCAACGCGCTGGCAGACTATTTGGCGGGTAACACTCAAGGCTGCTCGCTCAGGTATCTTTACAGCGGTGGTCTTTGGAATGGCGCGTGCCTTCGGTGAAGCACTAGCTATCCAGATGGTCGTTGGGAACTCTGCGGTGATTCCAACCTCCTTGACAACACCAGCAGCTACACTGACCTCTGTCTTGACTATGGGAATTGGAAATACAGTTATGGGAACAGTGGATAATAACGTTCTCTGGTCTCTGGCTCTGGTGCTCTTGATGATGAGCTTAGCCTTTAACAGTGTGATTAAACTAATTACAAAAGAAAGAGGTAAGAAAAACTATGCACGCTAAGAAATTAGATAAATTGGCGACTGGTGTTCTCTACACAATAGCGAGTATCATTGTTGCCATCCTTGCCTCTCTTATCCTCTATATCTTAGTTAGAGGTCTGCCGCATGTTTCCTGGTCTTTCTTGACAGGGAAATCCTCTTCTTACCAAGCTGGCGGTGGCATTGGGATTCAGCTATACAATTCCTTCTTCCTGCTGGTGATTACTCTGATTATCTCTGTTCCTCTTTCTATGGGGGCTGGGGTTTATTTGTCAGAGTATGCTAAGAAAGGACCAGTAACCAACTTTGTCCGCACTTGTATTGAAATTCTGTCTTCACTGCCTTCAGTAGTAGTTGGGCTCTTTGGTTATTTGATTTTTGTTGTCCAGTTTGAGTATGGCTTCTCAATCATTTCTGGTGCCTTGGCTCTGACAGTCTTTAATCTGCCTCAGATGACGCGGAACGTCGAAGATAGTCTTCGCCATGTCCACCACACCCAACGTGAAGCTGGTTTGGCCTTGGGAATTTCCCGCTGGGAAACGGTTCTGCATGTGGTCATCCCGGAAGCTTTGCCTAGTATTGTGACAGGGATTGTACTGGCTTCCGGTCGTATCTTTGGTGAAGCAGCAGCCTTGATTTATACAGCAGGTCAGTCAGCTCCGGCTCTGGACTGGTCCAACTGGAATATTTTCAGTGTTACCAGCCCTATCTCTATCTTCCGTCAGGCTGAGACCTTGGCTGTTCATATCTGGAAGGTCAACAGTGAAGGAACTATTCCTGATGGCACAGCTGTTTCTGCTGGTTCAGCAGCAGTTCTCCTGATCTTCATTTTGATTTTCAATCTGGGAGCCCGCAAACTGGGCAGCTATCTGCATAAGAAATTAACCTCTGCTTAAAGGAGAAGAAATGACAGAATATAATTGGAATGAAAAACATATCATTACTTTTCCTGAAGAAAAGGTAGCCTTGTCAACCAAGGATTTGCATGTTTACTACGGTAAAAAGGAATCCATCAAGGGCATTGATATGCAGTTTGAAAAAAACAAAATCACTGCTTTGATTGGCCCCTCTGGCTCAGGGAAATCAACCTATCTCCGCAGCCTCAACCGCATGAACGATACTATTGATATTGCCAATGTGACTGGAGAGATCCTCTATGAGGGGATTGATGTCAACCGCCCTGAAATCAATGTTTATGAAATGCGCAAGCATATCGGTATGGTTTTCCAAAGACCAAATCCTTTTGCCAAGTCTATCTATCGCAATATCACTTTTGCCCATGAACGGGCTGGTGTCAGAGATAGAAAGGTTTTGGATGAGATTGTGGAGACTTCGCTCAAACAAGCAGCTCTTTGGGACCAGGTCAAAGATGACTTGCACAAGTCAGCCCTGACTCTCTCTGGCGGTCAGCAGCAGCGGCTCTGCATTGCCCGTGCTATCTCGGTCAAGCCAAACATTCTGCTCATGGATGAGCCAGCGTCAGCCTTGGATCCGATTGCGACCATGCAGCTGGAAGAAACCATGTTTGAGCTTAAGAACAACTATACCATTATCATTGTGACCCACAATATGCAGCAGGCTGCCCGTGCTAGTGACTACACTGGATTCTTCTATCTGGGCGACTTGATTGAGTATGATAAGACGGCCAATATTTTCCAAAATGCCAAGCTTCAGTCCACTAATGACTATGTTTCAGGCCACTTTGGTTAAGCAGCTGTCCCTATTCATCACGATTCAACAAGCTTAGTCTTTGGTTGAATGTAAAATAAAATGAAGGAAAAACGTATGACAGAACCTATTTTGCAAGTCAAGGACTTGTCGGTTTATTATAATAAAAAGAAAGCCCTTAATAGCGTTTCACTTGATTTCATGCCAAATGAGATTACAGCTTTGATTGGACCGTCAGGCTCAGGTAAGTCAACCTTGCTCAAGGCCATTAACCGAATGGGGGACCTGAATCCAGAAGTAACGACTACAGGAACGGTCATTTATAACGGTCACAATATCTATAGTCCGCGGACAGATACGGTAGAGCTTCGCAAGGAAATCGGAATGGTTTTCCAGCAGCCTAATCCCTTTCCTATGACTATCTATGAAAATGTGGTCTATGGACTTCGGATTAATGGTGTCAAGGACAAGGCTGTTTTGGACGAAGCAGTTGAGCGCTCCCTGATTGGTGCATCTATCTGGGATGAGGTCAAGGACCGTCTGAATGATTCCGCTATCGGTCTTTCCGGTGGCCAGCAGCAACGGGTTTGTGTGGCTCGCGTGCTAGCTACTAGCCCTAAGATTATTCTCTTGGATGAGCCGACATCAGCCTTGGACCCAATCTCAGCTGGGAAAATCGAGGAAACCCTCTACAGTCTGAAAGACAAATATACCATGCTTTTGGTCACTCGCTCCATGCAGCAGGCATCTCGGATTTCTGAAAAGACTGGCTTCTTCCTTGGCGGAGACTTGATTGAATTTAATGAAACCAAGAAGATGTTCCTCAATCCAGCCCACAAAGAGACCGAAGACTACATTACTGGTAAATTCGGATAACAGAAAGGAATCTTATGCTTAGAGTACAATTTGAAGAAGATTTAGAAAAACTTCATAATCAATTCTATGCGATGGGAAATGAAGTCCTATCGCAGATTAACCGGACAGTGCGTGCCTTTGTCACGCATGACCGTGAACTGGCTCGTCAGGTTATTGAAGACGACGCTGAAGTCAATGACTACGAGGTCAAACTGGAGAAAAAATCTCTGGAAATTATCGCCTTGCAACAGCCTGTGTCTCAGGATTTGCGAACCGTTATCACCGTGCTGAAAGCCAGCAGTGACTTGGAACGCATGGGCGACCACGCCGTATCTATCGCCAAAGCTACTGTTCGGATGAAGGGAGAAGTCCGCATCGAGTCCGTAGAGGATGCTATCAGCAAGATGGGGCGCGATGTTAAGAATTTCGTCGAAGAAACCCTAAACGTCTACCTCAATGGAAATGTAGACCAAGCTTATGCCGTAGCAGCGCTAGATGAGAAAATTAACGAATATTTTGATGATATTCGCGATCTTGCTACAGAGGAAATCAAACAAAATCCAGAACTGATTGTAACTGGCCGCGATTATTTCCAAGTTATCTCTTACTTGGAACGAATCGGCGACTATGCCAAGAATATCTGTGAATGGGTTGTTTACTTTGAAACAGGTAAAATTATTGAGTTGTGATGATAAAAGATACGATTTGTTTCGTATCTTTTTTGTATATTCTCAAGAATTGTCAGAATTCTGTTTTGTGTTTTAACTTACAACTAACTATGTTATACTACGAGTGTAGATTCAAAAAATATATATTTTTATATTAGTACATAATGGAGAATGTTTATGAAGAAAAAGATCATTTTCGCCTTGGCAGTTCTGATGCTTCTCATTCCAGGTGGAATCTTTGGTGTGACAAAGTGGATTGAACACCAAGACTCACCCGATAATGTTAGTGACGTTTTAGACGATAAAGGAGTGAAACTTTACAAACGCGGATTTCGTTTGTTGGAAGAACAACTGGCAACTTACATTAAAGAGCACTATTCAGGAGTCAGTAAAATTGAGTTTTCACCCATACTAGTTCGAGGAGGTGACGGACGATATATGTTTCATGCCAATATTGTTCCTATAGTTTATGATGAATATGGAGATAAGGCGTATTTAGGTAAAAAAATTGGAAATCGAACATTTGCTCATTATGATGATTTTAGTAGTATCAGACTCGATTTTGATGGATTGGATGAAGAAATCATTGAAATAAGAGTTGGTAGTGAATTTATTGATATATCTGATAGTAAATGTTTACCTGAAAATGTAAAACTTAATTCTGTTAAAGAAATGGATGAAAATATAGAAGCGCTTGTCAATGCTGGTCAACTAAAAGATGTGGTTAAAAGTGAAAAAGGTAGTCAAAAAGCGGAAATTGTCTATAATACAGAAATTAAGAAAGGAGACTATTTGGATTGGCGTTGACAGAATGGCATTGTTTATATTAAATAACACTTAGTAAGGCTAAAAGATGTTAAGGAATCAGATGTAGGAAGTCCGAATGCCGAAATTAGACTACAACTTATAAATTAAAAGAGGGAGTTATTCAGAATAGGGATAATCTTTGATTAAATGGGGAGGTTTCTGTTTATGGATAATATGGCAGAAGTACTCGGCAAAAAATACAATATTGTGATATACTATAAACAGAAAAAATGGATTCGTTTTCATTTAGATATAGAGGTGACAGTTAATGAAGAAAAAACAACTTGCAATTATAGCTGTATTAATTACCTTAGTTTCAGGAGGGGGATACTGTATGACAAAATGGATTGAACATCAAAACTCGCCGTATAATGTTAGTGATGTTTTAGACGATAAAGGAGTAAAACTTTACAAACGCGGATTTCGTTTGTTGGAAGAACAACTAGCAACTTATATCAAAGAACACTATTCAGGAGTTAGTAAAATTGAGTTTTCACCAATTTTTGTGCAAGGTGGGGATGGGCAGACTATGTTCGATGCTAATATCGTTCCCGTAATTTATGACAATCATGGGAATAAGGCTTATTTAGGGCGAAAAGTTGGTAAGCATGGATATGCAAGCTACGGTCTTTTAGGAGATCTACGGTTAGATTTTAATGGTTTTGATGAGGAAGTGATTGAAATTGATGTAGATGGTAAATTTCTTGATATAACGAATTACAAAAGTTTGCCTCCAAAAGCTAAATTAACAATCAACCCCGCAATGGATGAAAATATTGAAGCACTTGTTAAAGATGGACAACTAAAAGATGTGGTTAAAAGTGAAAAAGGCAGCCTAGAAGCAGAAGTTGCCTATAATACAGAAATTAGGAAAGGAAATGAGTGGGAATGGCGTTGAATGATGAACAGGTACAGCAATTGCAAACAAGAGTTCTAAAAATAATTAAAGACCATGATGTTGGTGAAGATTTTTCGTTAAAAAGGGGAGGACAAAAATATGTCTTAATCAACGAAATCAATGAAACCACCCAAGCTATTGCTGTTGCGCCTCTTGATAAGGAAGGGAATCCAGATTTCAGTCAAACTACTATTGTTGTTGCTGGTACTCAATCACCTAATAACGAAATTAATAACCATGTTACAGAATCAGTATTCAATGCGGTAATGGCAAGAAATCAATTAACAGAACAGACAAAGGACGTTCGAGAATTTTATAATCAATCATTAGCTAGTGCTAAAAAAATGGCTGGCAAAGGACAAGAAGTTGATATCAGTAATATGTCGGGATTCAGTCAAGCGGGACCAGCAGTTGCTAAAGTAGCTGCGGAAATGAAAGTCCAAAAGATTACAAATTTCATGGACTGGGGTGCGTGGAATTCGTTGACAAAAAATACAGCCGACTATAGAGGTATTAGTGATGAAGAATTAGCATATATTAATAAACACTTACATTCATACAGTGATCAAGGGAAGGATTTAACAAGTTGGGATGGCCATGGTGGGATCATTACGTATGGAAAAGTATTTACCGTAGAGGGAAAACATCATAATGCTGGGTTGCCAAAGATTAAAGGTAATAGCCCAGATCTTGAATGGTATGAAAAAAATGGTCTCTTTTGCTCAGGTATGACCGAAAAGCAAGTCAGAAAGATTGCAAAACATAAAGCAAAAATGTACGAAATAAATCCAGTAACCGCAAATTTTGGATTAGACTATGCTAAAAAAGATCCTGAACATTATGTTCTTGAGTATCTAAAAGAATATGGAGGCTTCGCTCCTGAGCCTTCTAAGCAGGATTTAATCTCCATAAATAGGAGATACATTGATGAATTGCATGCTTCTTTAAGAATTAGTTCTGGCGACAAAAAAATTAGTTTAAGAGAGGAACTCGTTCGCACAAGTGCTCAAACTGCTCTGCTTCAAGCTGAGGTCTATGAGCAAGAGATTAAAGATAAGTTAGCAAGTTCAAAATCAAAAGTAGAGGAACATATATCTGAATTAAGTAATGCAGCTCATACCCTTGCTCACAACCTTTCATCTGGTGAAGTAGAAGATCTTTTGTCTGAACTGACCTTATCCAAAGCTTGGAATGGGGAGACAGAAGCCTCTACTCTTGCCTCAGCAAGTGCATATACGACTAAAATGACGGAAATCGCTGGTAATTTAAACAAGGCCGCTGATAATATCGTAGCGATTGATCAAAAAGGCGCCCAGATTTTCACAAAAAAATAGGAGGAAGAGCATGATTGAACCAAATACAGAAGATCGAGCTGAAGCCGAACGGATAAAAAAAGAATATTTAAAGATTCAGGAACGCACAGCTATTCGTGGCTTGATTTCAGCTAAAAGAGCCATTCTTCTTGAAGAAAGTCAAGCTTTGCAGAGTTGGCTAGATAGTCAAGCTGAGACTATGAAAACTTTTGCCTCTACTCAAGTACCTGCGGACTTATCTGGGGCCTTCACAGGTGGAGCAGCAGATTCAGTCAAAGAGGTGCTAGGTGCTGTTCCAAAGCCTGAATTAGCCAGCCCTATCCTGTAGGAGGCCGTATGGATATTCAGAAAAGAATTAAGCGCCTTGATGACGAGCATATAGCTTTTCGAAAGAAAGTCAGCGAGTATGAATGGGATTATCAGGACATGAGACGAGAAGCTAAAAATGTTTCAGAGCAAATGAGCGAATGGATATTATCTTTTTGTCGCAATAGTCCTAATACCGTCCCCTCATATGAATTAAGCCAAATAGAGGAAAATAGAGAAATTTTTGAGAGAAAAATTCATCGTTATGAAGAACGGCTAAACAAAACTTATCACGAAGAAAATCGAATCTATAATAAAAAATTAGAGGAACTTGAGAAAGAAAAGAAGAACTCTTAACCTTTCTTCCATTTTCATAAACTACATGGACAGGTACTACATCTGTCTTTTTGTTTACATTTATTCTGCAACGAAATCTTCTAAATATGATACAATAATAACAGATTATAAGCGGACAAGGGCGGCAGAGTAATCTTGCCATGTTGTTCGCTAGATGAGGAGAAGCTGATGCAAGCAGTTAAACATTTTATTGAAACTTTTGTTCCTGAGCACTATGATCTCTTTTTGGATCTGAATCGTGCCGACAAGTCTTTTTCAGGCAAGGTGACCATTACTGGAGAAGCTAAGACGAGTAAGATTTCCCTACATCAAAAAGATTTGACAGTTGAAGCTGTAGAGGTGGCTGGCCAAGCTCGTCCTTTCACTCTTGATAAGGACAATGAAGCTCTTTATATCGAGCTGGAAGCGGCTGGGCCTGTATTGGTGACAATAACTTATACTGGTCAGATTACGGACAATATGACAGGGATTTACCCATCTTACTACACGGTAGATGGTGTAAAAAAAGAGATTATTTCTACGCAGTTTGAGAGCCATTTTGCCCGCGAAGCCTTTCCGAGTGTAGATGAGCCAGAAGCTAAGGCAACTTTTGATTTGGCTTTGAAATTTGACCAAGCAGAGGGTGAGTTGGCTCTGTCTAATATGCCAGAAATTGATGTTGAAAACCGCAAAGCGACTGGCGTTTGGAAGTTTGAAACGACTCCACGTATGTCTTCCTATCTCTTGGCTTTTGCTGCAGGTGATATGCAAGGAATTACTGCTAAAACCAAGAATGGAACTTTGGTAGGAGTTTATGCGACCAAGGCCCACCCAGAGAGCAATCTAGAGTTTGCTTTGGACATTGCGGTTCGCTGTATTGAATTTTACGAAGAATACTACGGAGTCAAGTATCCTATTCCTCAGTCACTTCACGTGGCCCTGCCAGATTTTTCTGCTGGGGCTATGGAAAACTGGGGCTTGGTGACCTATCGGGAAATTTATCTGCTGGTGGATGAAAATTCAACAGCTCTGAGCCGTCAGACAGTTGCCTTGGTTGTTGCGCACGAACTAGCTCACCAATGGTTTGGAAATCTAGTGACCATGAAGTGGTGGGATGACCTCTGGCTCAATGAAAGTTTTGCCAATATGATGGAGTATGTCTCAGTTGATGCGATTGAGCCTAGCTGGAAGATTTTTGAAGATTTCCAGACCAGTGGTGCTCCTTATGCCCTCAAGCGTGACGCGACAGATGGCGTCCAGTCGGTCCATGTAGAGGTCAAGCATCCTGATGAAATCAATACTCTTTTTGATGGAGCGATTGTCTATGCCAAGGGTAGTCGTCTTATGCACATGCTGCGCCGTTGGCTGGGAGATCATGCTTTCCGTAAGGGGCTAGGTGCCTATTTCGAGAAGCATCAGTATGGCAATACCATCGGTCGCGACCTCTGGGACGCTCTTTCTCAAGCTTCTGGTCGTGATGTAGCTTCCTTTATGGATGCTTGGCTGGAGCAGCCGGGTTATCCAGTTGTCACTGCTAAAGTCGAAAATGACTGCTTGATTTTGAGCCAGAAGCAGTTCTTCATTGGGGAGCACGAAGACAAAGGTCGCCTCTGGCCAGTACCGCTCAACAGTAACTGGCAAGGCCTTCCTGATACTCTGACGACAGAAAGACTGGAAATTCCTAATTATGCAGCCTTAGCAGCGCAAAATGAAGGAGCCCTGCGTCTCAATACAGAAAACACTGCTCACTATATTACAGATTATCAGGGTGAGTTGCTAGATGCTCTTCTGAATAATCTCAGCTCTTTGGACAATATCAGCAAACTACAAATCGTGCAGGAGCGTCGACTTCTGGCAGAGTCTGGTAAGATTTCCTATGCGGACCTGCTGCCAGTTATCAGCAAGTTGGCAAACGAAACTTCTTATATGGTAGTTTCGGCTGTTTCCCAAGTGCTGGAAGGATTGAATCGCTTTGTGGATGAGGGCAGTCAGACTGAAGAAGATTACAAAGCCCTGTTGAAAGTTCTCAGTCAAAGCAATTTCGACCGTCTTGGTTTTGAAAAACAGGCAGGCGAAAGCGATGAGGACGAGATGGTTCGTCAGCTAATTGTGGGTAATATGATTAAGGCTGACGATGAGACAGCTAAAGCTCAAGCAAGCCAGATTTTTGACAAGTATCGTGATAATTTGGAAAAACTTCCTGCCGCTATTCGTCTGCAGGTATTGGTCAACCAAATCAAGCATCATGAAAGCAAGGAGCTGACTAAGCTTTATCTGGACTTATATGTCGCTTCAAATGATGGAAGCTTCAAAAATGCTCTTTCTACAGCCCTTTCTTATACGAAGAACAAAGAAACCTTGGATGAACTTTTAGCGACTTGGAAGGATAAATTTACTGTGAAACCGCAGGATTTGTCAGCTTGGTATGCCCGTTTCCTCAGCCGTGATTTTACTCAAGAAGCAGTGTGGACTTGGGCGCGTGAGAATTGGGACTGGATTAAGGCAGCTCTAGGTGGCGATATGAGCTTTGATAGCTTTGTCATTAGCCCAGCAGTGGTCTTCAAGACAGAAGAGAGATTAACAGAGTACAAAGCCTTCTTTGAGCCACAGTTGGATGATATGGCGATTAGCCGAAACATCAGCATGGGAATCAAGGAAATCGCTGCTCGTGTTGAATTGGTGAAGCGTGAGAAAGAAGCAGTGGAAAAAGCTATTCGAGCTGCAATCTAATGGATTTGATTATAATGACTAGAAAGTCTGAGATATTATCTATCTCAGGCTTTTTCTTTATCATTTTGAGTATTTAAACATTGCTTATTTGCTTTTGCTCTGATAAAATAGAACAATATGGACAATAAACAGGTAACTGTTTAAAGGAGAAATGGAGATTATAATGGAAAAGAAAATAGTCTATGGCTTCCGCAAGAGCCGCCTTTCTAAGGGCTTGTGCGGAGCTGTTTTGGGTGCGGCTTTGTTGCTAGCTGCTGGGTCGGTTCAGGCTGAGGAAAAGGCAGCTGAAGCAGCAGATCAGTCTGCCCTTTCTGAAGCTGCACTTTCGCCAACCGAAGCGTCCCAGCCAACTGCTGCCCCTGCTCAGTCGGAGCCAGTAAGTCAAGACAAGCTTCCCTTGGAGGTTTCCCATGCGGATCTGGACCAAGCTTTAGCAGAGGCCGAGAAAACAGGAGTTCAGCTAAAGCAGGAGCCGACTGTTGATTTAGGAACAGCTAGAAATCCAGAAGAAGCTGCGAGTAAACGGGAGACAGCGCTAGCAGATTATGCGACCCAAGTCAAGGAAATACGTGAAACCACAGCAGCTTATCAAGAGCAACTGAAGACTTATGAGAAAGAACTCAGCCAGAAAGAGTCTGCCAATCAAGCCTTGAAAGACCAATATGACAATGCTCTGGCTTCCTATGAACAAGAGTCCAACCGTATTCAAGCTGAAAATGCTCAGCTAAAGGCAGACTATGAGCAGAAACGGACGGCTTATCAAGCAGAATTAAACCGTATAGTAAAAATCAATCAAGAGAAAGAAGCCTCCTATCAAGCAGCTTTAGCAGCCTATCAAGAGGAGCGTTCACAAATTTTACAAGAAAATGCTCAAGCGAAAGCAGACTACCAAACTGCTATGGAGAGTTATGCTACAGAGCTGAAAGCTACTCAGGAGAAGAATGCTCAAGCAAAGCGTCGCTATGAAGAAAAGCTTGCTCATGTCTCAGCTCACAACAAAGCAGCCCAAGCTGAAAATGCAGCCATAGCAGAACGAAATCAGGCAGCTGAAAAGGCCTATCAGGAAGCAGTCAAGCAGTATGAAGCTGAAGTATCCAGACTAACTCAGGTTAAGGCAGAAAAAGAAGCTGTTTATCAAGCTGCCTTGGCTGACTATGAGAAAGAATTGGCTCGGGTTCAGAAAGAAAATGCTGAGCTAGAGCAGCAGTATCAGTCAGAATTGACGGCTTACCAGCAGGAAGTAGAACGTATTCAAACAGCCAATCAAGCAGCAAAACAATCTTATGAGACAGCCTTGGCTAAAATCCAAGAGCAGAATAAAGAGATTGAGACCCAAAATCTAGCTGTTCAGAAGAAAAATGCAGCCTTAAAGGAGCAGTATCAGGCTGATTTAGCTGCTTATCAAGAGCGATTGGCTGAGATTCGACAAAAAAATCAAGCGGCAGAGAAAGACTATGAGAGCAAATTAGCAGATTATCAAAAGAATCGCTCTCAAATCGAGGCGGCCAATGATGCCAAAGCGAGAGATTATCAAGCGGCTTTGACTGCTTATCAAGCTGAACTTGAGCGTGTTCAATCTGAAAATAAGAAGCGGCAAACTGCCTATGAGACAGAAAAAGCAGGAGTAACAGCCCGTAATGCTGCCATTGAAGCTGAAAACGCCCAAATTCGTCAGCAAAATCAGGAAAAACAAGAGCTTTATAAAAGGCAATTAGCCCAATATGAGCAGGATGTGGCTCGAATCACCGAAAGCAACCAGAAAAGTCGAGAAGCATATGAGAAAGCCTTGCTTACCTACCAAGAAGAAACTGCTCGGATTGAGACGGAAAACAAGAATAAACTAGCTGCTTATCAGGCTGACTTAGCGACCTACCAAGCAGATCTTGCAAAGATTGAAGCAGAAAATCAAAGACTAAAAGAAGACTATGAGGCAAACCTTGCGGCTATTTCAGCGCAGAACGCTGTGATTGAGCAGGAAAATGCAAGCATTAAGGGAAAAAATGCCCGCTTGAAAGCTGACTTTGATAAGCTCTTGGAAGAATATAAGAAGGCAAAAGCTGCCTATGATACAGCCAAAACTAAGTATGATGCAGCTCTTGTAACTTTTGAGAGAGAGTTGCAAGAAGCTGAAGCTAAGAAAAATGAAGAAGGTTATCTCAGTAAGGTTGAAAGCCAGCCTTTTGTTTTCAAATCTGAGCCCCAGGCTGTCTTGACGCTTGATCCCTCTATTAGAACCTATACCAATGATGAGCTGACTGATGAGGTTCGTTCTTGGGGAATGGATCAACAAGGAATAACTGCTTTGACCAGTGTTTTAAAAGGGAAAGAACATCAGACTAAAGTCATTTTACAAAAAGATGTGCCTCTGGTAGCTACTTATACTAATATCAAAAATTCCAGTATTCAGGGCAAGAAAATCGCTAAAGTTGTCTACACTTATACTCTGAAAGAATCAACGAAGAGTCAGGATAAGCTGCCAGTTTTCTTAGTTAAGGATCCGACCTTGACTGTCTGGACCTTGGATTTTCATGGCCATTCTCGGGTCAATGTTCAAGCTGAGTTTTTCGATGAGGCAGGAGAAAAGCTTGATATGACAGGCTCGCTAGTCAGCTTCTCATCTTTAAATACGAACAAAGCTGCGATTGAGTACATTAAGAATTTTAATGGTGAATATGTTCCTATCACAGGATCTGCTATTAACATTCACCCAGATACCAGTGTTCATGCCGATATTTCTATTAACCATGAGAAGGAAGGCTCTCGCTTTGAGTATAACAAGTGGGACTCGCCGAACAGTCCTTATAACTGGTATGGCGCTATTGTTGGTAAGGCGAAAGGCTATATCATTTCCTTTGACATTGGTTCACGAAATCGGGGTTCTGCTTGGTTTGTATTTAACTCTGATATTAAAGCCAAAGGTGTTCCAATGAAGCCTGTTGCTCCGACAGAAGTTGCTCAACCTCAGGAACCGGCTTATGAGGAAGTCAAGGCCTTGCAGCCTCTTCCGAGTCAGCCAGTCTATCAACCTTTGCCAGAAGAGCCAGATCAGCCGACCTATCAAGAAGTTCCTAAACAGCCGACAGAAACTCAACCTCTTCCCCTTCCCAATCGGCCTGAGGAGCCAGTAGTTTTACCGGAAAGAGATTTGGAACTTCTGCCGCAAGAGCCAACTTATCTGCCTGAGCCGCTTCAACCTCAAAAGCCAGTTTATCAGGAAGTGCCAGAAGAACCTAGCTCCCCTTCTCTATTGACAGAGCCGACTGCAGTTGAAGAGCCGACCTATGAGAAGGAGCAGCCCTTGCTGAGTCTTCCCCAAGCTCCGGTTGAAGAAGCGCTGCCACAGGAACCACAGCTCACATCTTATTTGAAGGAACCAGAGAAACCTCAAAAAGATCCTGAAGTAAACACGGGTGAGACTCCGAAACCGCCTGTTTATGAAGAAAAAATTGCTTTAGAGGACCTGCCTCAGGAGCCAAGCTATCTGCAGGAACCTCAGCTCCCTCAAGAACCAGTTCTTCAGCCTGAGCCTCAGTCACCTGTCAGAGAAAGTGACTTGCCTTTGATGGAGGAGCCAGATCAGCCGACCTATCAAGAGCTTCCTCAAAAGCCGGCTGAGCCTAGCTATCAAGCTTTGCCAAGCCGTCCTCAAGCGCCGACTCAAACTTATCACTATAACCAGCTCTTTATCCAGTTAAAAGTCAGAGAAGAGTTGGAGGATGAGTCCAAGAAGAATATTCATCAACAAGAGGTTAGCCAGGGAAGTTTTGCTGTCCTTAATCTGGTAACGGATGCTTTGCCTGCTTATCGCTTGCCAATTCACTCTTTCGTATTGGAAGATCGTCTGCCGGAAGGTTTTGAATTGGATCTAGAAGCGACTAGAGCGAAAAGTCCTGGTTATGAAGTTTCTTATGACCCGAGCACCAGAGTCTTGATTTTTGTTGCTGCACCAGGTCTGCTTGAACGCTACAATGCTGACTTGAATACTGCGACCGAGACCCTAGCTCCAGCAGCAGTCGGTCGACTCTTGTATCCAGGCAGAACCTATACCAATCATTTCAGCTTGCTGATTAATAATCAATACCGGATAGAATCCAATCAGGTTAGTGTTTCGACACCTCCTGCAGAGATTACTGTTCAAACAGCGCAAAAATTTGAGCCTCTTTCAAATCAGGATTGGCAGCATCAAAGATCTGCAAGTAAGCAACCAAGCAACATGCAGCTATCCGTCAGCTACCAAACCAGTCAAGGTCAATTGCCTAAAACTGGTAGCAATGCGAGCTCTCTTCTCACCTATCTTGGCTTTGCGGCCTTGCTAGCTTCAGCTGGTTTCCGCTTTTCTAAGAAAAAGTCATAAAAAGATAAACAGCTCCTGCATCCAGAGCTTTTGAACATGATAAATTTAGACTGAGACAATTTTGTCCCAGTCTTTTTTGCTGCGGATTTTTGGGGCAAATGTTTGATAGATGTATCAAGTGTTTTAGATAGGCAAGTATTTTAAGATGAACGTAAATCGTGTTATAATAGCCATGTCAAAGAATTTTTACCTACAATAATCACTAATGTTAAAGAATTTCATCTAGCCAAACAAATAAAAAATAAGTATGATGAGGAGGAAAAGATAATGTTAGGAAAACAATTGAAGTTTATACGGGAGCAAAGAGGCTATAGCCAAGCTCAGATTGCAGAATCATTAGGAACGACTCGGCAGACCATCTCGAACTGGGAAAATGATAAGACGATTCTAGATAGTGCAAGTCTTATTCGTCTAGCCGATTTTTACCAGATTTCATTAGACGAGTTATGCGGTCGAAAAGCTTTATCTATCTCCAAAGATTCGAGCATAAAATCAATGATTTTGACAAATGCCTGTACACTTTGGACTTGCTTTGTTTCATCTCTCGGATAGTTCTATTGATTTTCCTGCTAACTTTTTAGTTATTTAGAATATTAGGAGGAAAACAATGTTTTACTATTTTTATTTATCTCTCGCAATTCTATTTGAAATTGCCGCCACAAGTCTTTTAAAACTATCTCAAGGTTTTTCGAAACTATTTTTCGGTTGCCTTGCTTTGATGTTTTATGGCTTGTGCTTTTTCTTTTTATCTCTATCTTTAAAGGGCATTCAGTTAAATCTAGCTTACGCTATTTGGTCTGGAATAGGTCTAGTAGGGACAACGATATTATCTATTCTGCTTTGGCACGAAAAAGTAACAGCTGTAAGCCTTTTAGGGATAAGTCTAGTTATTGTCGGACTTGTTTTATTGAATTTATCACAAAAGACTCACTAGAGAATGGAGAATGATATGTTTGATAATTATTTTAAAAATAAAAAGGTTGTAATTATTGGTGCAAGTGGCAGTTTGGGAAGAGTCTATACACGAGCTTTTCATCAAGCAGGTGCTAGGTTATTTCTCTTAGGAAGAGATATAGAGAAGTTAAAGATATTTGTGCAAGAATTTTCGTCTTTTATTCCAATAAGCTCAGTTGATATTACAAGTGAAGAGTCTCTAAAAAATGTAGTATCAGAGATACACGAGTGGTCGGAATGTATAGATATTGTTATCAATGCAACTGGTTTTGATGTAAGAAAGTCTTTGTCAGCGCATTACCTTGAGGACATAGAGCAGACACTATTGATCAATTTATCTGGCGCCATTCTGATTAGCAAGATTTTTCTGCCCTTATTAGCAAATGAAAAAGGTGCTACAATTGTTCATTCTGGCGGTTTTGCAGATGGGCGGCTCGCTTTCCCTTACTATAGCGTAGATGTGGCTAGTCGCGCAGGGATTTTTTCTTTTATTGAATCAATGAATCGCGAATTAAAGCAGGAGCAGAAAAAGGTGTATTTAACCTATTTTTGTCCCAATGCTGCGGATACACCCTCAGAAAAGCCTTACCATCCTGTTTGGAAGGAAATGGGGATTAAGATTTCAACTACAGATGAAGTTTGCCTAGCTTTGCTAAAAGGTATTAAGTCTCATCAAAGAGTCATCCTGATGGGGCGAGGAGCATCTTTGTTTGCTAAACTCAATCTTCTGTCTTCAAGATTAGCTGATTTTCTTTTATTAGATAAATATAGCCATATATTGAAAAAACACTTTTCATAAACCATTTTCCCTATCTTTCAGCCTTTTTTAAGAAAAAATTCAGTCCTGTTTAAGTAAAAATTTATATGATAATGCTATTCAAGTGAAAGGATGTGTATGGGATGACTTGTAAGCTGCATTAGCTTCTTGTTTGATAGAAACAGATAGAAAAATTTACAAAAGAAAGAAGGAACATATTAAATGGATATGGAAAAAATGATTGTTGTAGAAAAAAGCACTAAATGGTGGCTGACGGTTGCGACGGGTGGTGCTCTAGCAGTCGGACTTCTGAGTGGCTATGGTCTTGCGACAGCTATTCACGGTACAAACAATCAGCAATCAGCTATTCAACAGCCAGCTGCTATGCCTGGAGCACCGGAGCAGGGTCAGAATGGCCAGGATGCAGGAAATGGAATGCCACCACAGCCAGGTCAGAATGGTCAAAATGGTGGACCAGGTAATGGAATGCCGCCGCAGGATGGTGGACCAGGACAGAACGGTCAAGACCAAGGCATGCCGTCTCAAGACGGCCAGCAGTCTGACAATGACAAGAGCAAGAATTCTTCTGCTCAACAAAATGACAACGGGAAGAAAAACAAGAAAAAGTCTTCAACGAACACAAGTGAACAATCGGACAAGAACAATAATAAGTCGACAAAAGAAAATAAAACGTCGCAGTCGTAGGAAAAAACTTACTGATTTTGAACCCAAGTCATGATATAATAAGAATAGCAAATAAAACAAAAACCAAAAGACATAATCTTGGTAAGTTTTATTGGAGGAAAGAAAGATGATTAAAATTCTATTGGTAGAAGATGACCTTGGACTGTCAAACTCAGTTTTTGATTTTTTGGATGATTTTGCAGATGTAATGCAGGTTTTTGATGGTGAAGAAGGTCTATATGAAGCAGAGAGCGGTGTTTATGACCTTATCTTGCTGGATCTCATGCTTCCTGAAAAGGATGGTTTTCAAGTGCTGAAAGATCTTCGGGCAAAAGGAGTCACAACCCCTGTTCTCATCATGACAGCTAAGGAAAGCTTGGATGACAAAGGACATGGCTTTGAGCTCGGCGCTGATGACTATCTGACCAAACCTTTCTATTTGGAAGAACTGAAAATGCGGATCCAAGCGCTCTTGAAACGTGCTGGTAAATTCAACGAGAATACTCTTTCTTATGGTGATGTGACTGTCAATTTATCTACAAATTCAACCACGAAGGCTGGTAAAGACGTAGAGTTGCTTGGTAAAGAGTTCGACCTCTTGGTTTATTTCCTGCAAAATCAAAATGTAATCTTGCCTAAGACTCAAATTTTTGACCGTCTGTGGGGCTTTGACAGTGATACCACTGTTTCCGTTGTTGAAGTGTACGTTTCCAAGATTCGTAAAAAACTGAAAGGAACGGCATTTGCGAAAAACCTACATACTCTTCGTAGTGTCGGCTACATTTTAAAAGATGCTGAATAAAATCAAGAAGACCTTTTATGCGGATGATTTCTCTTATTTCATTCGCTATTTTGGGCTGTTTACATTAATCTTCTCAGCCATGACCTTGATTATTATTCAGGTTATGCGCTCCAGCCTTTATACGTCTGTTGATGAAAATCTTAAAAACCTGAGTAATGATCCTAGTTCGGTAGCAGATTTGGCCTATCGGACGACAGGTCAGCAGTCTGATCCGAGCAATAAGGTCAACACTAAAAGTCCTAAAAGCAGTAAAGAACCAGATGGCGATCCAAACGAAGAGCCTAAGCCTGACAATCTGACGACGCCAAATTTCAGTTCTAATACTTTCGCCCTGCTTTTGGATGATAATTATAAAAATATTTCCACCAGCAAGAGCGATGGCTTTCTGGACTTTAATTCTTTGGACTTTAACAAGTCCTATCTGAATCAGATTAAGGAAATTGTGATTGGCAATAGCTTTGGCCAGACAGAAAGCTACCGGGCTTATCTCTTTGATATTGACCCTAATAATGAATATCCAGATATCAAGTATGCTGTGGTCATGACTAGCATCAGTCAGCTGGAGCAGACTAGCGGTAAGCATGAGCAACTGATTGCCATGGTTATGGTCAGCTTTTGGGGGATTTCCTTGATTGCCAGTATTTATCTGGCTCGGATGAGTGTCAAGCCCTTGCTGGAAAGTATCCAGAAGCAGAAGGCTTTCGTGGAAAATGCCAGTCACGAGCTGCGGACACCATTGGCTGTTTTGCAGAGCCGCTTAGAGACGCTCTTTCGTAAGCCTGAAGCTACAATTATGCAGAGCAGTGAAAATATCGCTTCTAGCTTGGATGAAGTGCGCAATATGCGCTTGCTGACGACCAATTTGCTAAATCTGGCTCGTCGCGATGATGGTATTAAGCCCCAATATGGTGAGGTAGAACCGGAGTTCTTTGATACGACCTTTGCTAATTACTGCATTATCGCAAGGGAAAATAAAAAAGCTTTTCATTCAGAAAATATGATCAAGAACCCCATTGTGACAGATCAAATTTTCCTCAAGCAGCTGATGACTATCCTATTTGACAATGCTATCAAGTACACAGATGATGACGGCGAAATCAGTGTTATGGCTGCTTCAACCGATCGTTACCTCATCTTTCGGGTAGCAGATAATGGACCTGGTATCAGCAACGAAGATAAGAAGAAGATTTTTGATCGCTTTTATCGGGTGGATAAGGCTCGGACCCGTCAGAAAGGTGGCTTTGGTCTGGGACTTTCTCTGGCCAAGCAGATTGTCGATGCTTTCAAGGGCACCATTTATGTCAAGGACAACAAACCAAAAGGTACGGTCTTTGAAGTTAAACTGCTATTGAAAGAAACGAAAAAGCGTTCTGTAAAATAGCGGGAGAGGCCTAATATGAACATTTTGGTTTATGGTGCTGGCACGATCGGTTTGACATACGCTTGGTTACTGTCTAATCAACATCAAGTTACTGTCTTAGTTAGAGAGCATAAGCTGTCGACTTTAGAGCAAGGCTTCACACTTTCTATTAAAGATTTAAGGAAAGATGATCAGGTCTATAAAGAACATCATTTCCAGCCGCCGTTGGTGACGAGCATTGCTCAAGACTATGACCTGATTCTCTTAACGGTAAATAGTTTGCAACTAGAGCAGGCATTGAATCATTTGGCGGCTATAAAGGAAAAATCTCATATACTTATCTTACAGAATAACTGGAATATCAACTCCAAGATTCCTTCTTATTTGGACAGAAAGCAGGTGTCGTTAGCTTTTCCTTCTTCTGTTGGAGGAGGGCGAAAGAGTGATGGTCGGATCCAAGCTATCATTTTCAAAGAAGCTACGTTACTTGATGATGATTCTTACACATCAGAGTTGTCTCCTATCTTCACAGCTAGTGGGATAGACATTGATGCTATGCCTGACTTGGCTTCTTGGATGAAGGTTCACTGCCTTCAGGAGGCGGTAATGGCAGGTGCAGTTGCAGAAACGGGGACTTTTGATGCACTCTTGAAAGATAAAAAAGCAATTCGAAAGATGATTTGCGCTTGGCGAGAAGGTTTAGAACTCTGTCAGCGATATGGCATTCCTAAACATCGTTATAAACCTACTAAATATCTATCCCTGCCCCTATTTCTCTTGGTCCCAGTAATGAAGTTCATGTTGAGTCAGCCTTTGGTTGCCGAAATGGTCACAAATCACATGCATTCAGGCTATGCCGAGTGGGTTGATCAATATTTTGAAATCAAAAGAAGTGCTGAGAAAGAAAGCATTCCCATGCCTCAATGGAATTCGTATGGCGACTTCATTGAACATTTTTTGAAAAACAATTCTTAGCAGGCCTTAATGGCTTGCTTTTTCCTGACTTCCATTTACTTTTTTAAAAATTTAATATAAGTTTTGCCCAAAATAGGGTATAATAATAAACAAGAAAGAATGAGGTGAAATTATGGCATCAAAAATGTTACATACTTGTTTGCGTGTGGAGAATTTGGAAGCGTCTATCGCTTTTTATGCAGAGGCTTTTGGTTTTAAGGAGCTTCGTCGCAAGGATTTTCCAGATTATCAGTTTACTATCGTTTATCTAGGTTTGGAAGGCGATGATTATGAGCTGGAGCTGACCTATAACTATGACCATGGTCCTTATGTGATTGGGGACGGTTTTGCCCATGTGGCACTTAGCACGCCAGACTTGGAAGGTCTGCACGCTGAGCACAAGGCCAAAGGCTATGAAGTGACAGATCCAAAGGGTCTTCCTGGCAACCCGCCTAATTATTATTTTGTAAAAGACCCTGATGGCTACAAGGTGGAAGTCATTCGTGAGAAGAGTCTCTAACATCTAGCTGCAGTGAACTTTGCAAGATAAATGATGATTTTTATTCATTTAGGACAGGTGTATGAAAAGACAAAATAACAAGAAACACGGTAAGAAAACACTCATTGTTCTCAGCTTGCTCGGTTTAGCTTTTGTTGCTGCTCTATTTCTGGGTGCTGTAAAGATTTACGCTATTTTCCAAGAAAAGGAACTGCAAGAGAAGGTTAGTGTGCTGATTATCCAAGAAGAGACCTTCCATGCTGAAAATACTGAAAGGCAGAGCAAGATGATTGGCAGCCACTATGTAGAGGCCTTTTATCCTCTGCTAGATGGTCAGGTTATGGCAAGCGTCAAGGAGCAGATGGACGCAGATAGCCAGACGATTAAGGATAATCAGAAGAAGGGCGATAAGATTGAGGAATTGACCTTCTACTATGCTGAGGAAAAAGAAACGAGCCTGAAGGATGTCAAAGAAGTACTGGTGCATCGCAAGGACTATCATGTCAAAGAGATGAAAATCAGTAAAGGAGAAGAGCGGGAAGTTGCTGACAGCTATCTCGGTGCAGACGGCAGCCGTTTCACTCTGGATAAGGTCTTTCAGGATCCCGATGCAGCTAAGGAAATCTTCATCAACGAAATATCCAGCCAGCTGACCTTTAGGCAGGCCGATGAGGCGGTGCAGACGGAAATTCTCAATAACCTTAATGGAACGGAGTTGAGTCAGTGGTCCTTCCGTTATGAGTACAGCCATTTTTCTATTAAGCTGAGTAAGGAAGTGCAAGGCTTAACCAGCATTGATGTTCCTTTGTCTAGCTTTTATGACCAGATCAATGCGGACTATCTGACTGGAGATGACTTGGCAGCTTATCAGAGTTTTGAAGCTAAGAAGCATGTGAAGATGGTTGCTCTGACCTTTGATGACGGTCCAGATTCTAAGACAACACCGCAGGCTCTGGATATCCTCAAGAAATATGGTGCCAAGGCGACCTTCTTTATGGTTGGTCAAAACATTGCTGGTAATGAAGCGATCGTCAAGCGCGTGCACAATGAAGGTCATCAGATTGGGATTCATACATGGGACCATCCAGTCTTAACCAAACTCCCTCTGGAGTCGGCCCAAAAAGAAATCCTTGATACACAGACCGCTATTAACAATGTCATAGGCATCAAGCCAACGATTACGCGGCCTCCTTATGGAGCTATTAATGCTACAATCCAAAATTCGGTTGACCAGTCCTTTATCATGTGGAATGTGGACAGCCTAGACTGGAAGACACGCAATACTAAAGCTATTATGCAAGAGATTGCTAAAACTCAGCCAGGTTCGATTATCCTCATGCATGATATTCACCAGACCAGTATTGACGCTCTGCCAAGTGTCCTCGAGTATCTGAAGAGTAACGGATATACTTTGGTAACGGTTGATGAGCTGCTGGAAGGTCAGCTTGAGCCCCATCGTATTTATTACGGCAGAGACTAAGATGATTCTTGGGGTTAGATTTTTGAAGTCATTGTTGGTAATCAGTAAAAGCAAAAAGCTTTGGAAACATTAGATTTCCAAAGCTTTTTTAGCTTAACTCGTTACATAAAGTTCTTGATTTTTTAATACAATTTCTCGGACGGTGGCGTATTTTTTCAATGTTTTCAGCTCTTCTGGATGGCTTATGAAGGTAATCACATAGCCTTCCTTGCCCATGCGGCCGGTTCGTCCAGAGCGGTGGGTATAGGTTTCTAAATCGCGCGGAAGCTCATAATTGACGACGCATTCTAGGGAGTCAATATCAATACCGCGAGCAACCAAGTCAGTGGCTAGCAAGAGAGTAATCTGGTGTTCTTTGAACTTATCCAAAATCACCTTGCGGAACTTAACGTTGACATCGCTGGCCAGAGAAACGGCGTTGGCTTCACGATACTGGAGTTTTTCTTCGGCACTGCCCAGGTCTGACAGAGCGTTGAAGAAGACCAGTCCACGGAAATCTTCAACATTGGATAATTTGCGGAGCAAGTCCACCTTATCACGTTTTTCGACTTGCATGTAAAAATGCTGGATGTTGTCTAAAACTTGGTCGTCAATGCTGATTTCTAGAGTATTTTCAGCAATCTTATCGTGGTCGAACTTAGCGGTAGCGCTCATATATACCAGCTGGTGGTCACGAGGCGCATAGTGGGTGATTTTATCTACAAAGTGATACTGAGAATCGCTGAGCAGCTGGTCAAATTCGTCCAAAATGATAGTTTCGACATTCATCATCTTGATTTTCTTGAGCTTGGCCAACTCGAAAATCCGCCCAGGCGTTCCGATGATAATTTCTGGACCTTTCTTAAGGCGCTCAATCTGTCGCTTCTGGCTGGAGCCGGGGAGCAGGAGCTGGGCTGTCAGCCCTAAAGGCTCCGCCCAAGTCTTGCAGACCTCAAAGATTTGTCCAGCCAACTCAGTATTAGGAGCTAAAATCAAGAGTTGTTGGGCTTTTTTAGGTGTCAGTCTAAGCAGGCTGGGAAAGAGATAGGCCAGAGTTTTACCAGTACCAGTCGGACTGATTCCCAGCACGGTATCGCCTGCAGAAATAGGCTCAAACATCTTCTCCTGAATAGCCGTCAAATCTTCAAAGCCTAGCTGAGCCAGCTGATTTTGCCAGCTTGGGGGAAATTGTTCCTTAATCATCATCAACCTCAAATCTAATGCCAGCGTCCTTGCGCATGGCAAATAAGCTTTCGTGAACAGCCGTAGCCGCATTCAACCATTTCTCATAATCCGCATCCTGTCCGCCCTTGAGCACTCGCGCGAAAGCTTGAGCTTCTTCCAGCATGGTGTGGGAAGCACGCTGGATAGGCAGCACCTCCTCTTGACCGTCCAGAGTTTGGAAAATAGCAGAGCTGATAAATTCAATTCCGTCTAAAGTCAGAGTTCCTTGATCCGTGTAAATTTCCGCAGGCAGATTGCTGTTTATATTTTTACCGGCCTGAATCTGAACTTGAAAATCTGGATAGATGAGACAGCCGGCTCCATTTAAATCAATCGTATTGGCTAGCTGCTGGGCGCTGTAGCGAGAGAAGCGCGGATGGCCGAAAAGTCTGATAGCCGCATAGACTGGATAGACACCCAGATCCATCAAAGCGCCGCCAGAAAATTTAGCTGAGAAAACGTTAGGCTGCTCTCCCGCAAGCAGAGCCTGCATTTTTGAAGAATACTTGGCATAGGTGAAGTTGGCTCCTAAGACAGTCTTGTCCTTGAGGAAATCACTAATCGTATCAAAGGCCTGCTCATGATAGTTGCGGGCAGCTTCAAAGAGATAGACTTGATGCTCGTCAGCCAGCTTGACCAATTCCCGCCATTCTTTAGGACGGGAGACAGCCGGCTTTTCGACAATGACATGTTTACGAGCCAGAATGGCTACCTTGGCATGATTGAAATGCAGGCTGTTGGGACTGGCGATATAAACGACATCGATATCAGACGACAGAAAGTCCAGCATTTCAGTAAAAATGGCCGTATTTTCATAGTTTTGCACAAAGCGTTCAGCAGAAGCCAGAGTCCGGGAGTAGACAGCTGCAAGCTGATAGTCTCCTGTTGCGTGAGCGGCCTTGATGAACTCATGAGAAATAGATCCTGTTCCGATGATTCCAAGTTTGAGCATAAAAACCTCCTTTTTTCTATTTTTAAGCATGTACTTTTTTTATTTTAGCTCTTTCATTATAACATGAATTGCGGTAAAATAGATAAGATAACAAGAGATGGAGCTTATAATGCAAAATAGACCTATTATTATTGGTGTAACTGGTGGTTCCGGAGGCGGAAAAACCAGTGTTTCTCGAGCGATTTTGGCTAATTTTCCAAATGAAAATATTGCCATGATTGAGCATGACTCCTACTATAAGGATCAGACGCATCTGACTTTTGAGGAGCGGGTGAAGACCAACTATGACCATCCTTTTGCCTTTGATACCGACCTGATGATTGAGCAAATCAAGGAGCTCTTGGCTGGTCGACCAGTGGATATTCCCACTTACGACTATACGGAGCATACCCGCAGCAAAAAGACCTATCGTCAGGATCCTCAGGATGTCTTTATCGTTGAGGGGATTTTGGTCTTAGAGGACCAGCGCCTGCGGGATTTGATGGACATTAAGATTTTTGTAGACACAGATGATGATGTTCGGATTATCCGTCGAATTAAGCGAGACATGGAAGAGCGTGGACGCAGTTTGGATAGTGTTATTGAGCAGTATTTGGGTGTCGTTAAGCCTATGTATCATCAGTTCATTGAGCCGACCAAGCGCTATGCGGATGTCATCATCCCAGAGGGCGCTTCTAACAAGGTGGCTATTGACCTGATTACGACCAAGATTGAAAAAATCCTTAAGGAAGCCAGAGAAGGCTAGGAAAAGCAGCTTTCTAGATTAGTCGTTTGAGGAAATAAATAGCTGTAAATCTGGTAAAAAGCAGTAGCTGCAAGATTTTTTAAATGTAATATAGCAAGGGGAAGTGGACGGACTGAAATCTAGGGATTTCGGAGTCTGGTCACTCCCTTATTTTGTAGGTGGTTTATGAAACAATTTGTAAAAAGAGAGTTTCACTCTCGTTCAAAATTTTTTGCCTGCCTCTTGACCTTTTGTGCAGGATTTATCGATGCCTATACCTTCATTGAGAGGGGAGGCACCTTGGTGGCAGGGCAGACGGGAAATGTCGTTTTCCTTTCGGTTGAGCTTATCAATCAAGAGACAAGAGGAATTGAAGTAAAATTGGCAACTATGCTAGCCTTTATGCTGGGTATTTTTCTGATGACCGTTTTTCAGCATCACTTTGAGCATTCTTGGCGCAGGCTGTCCAGTGTTTTTCCTTTGATATTGACGACAGCTGTCGCTGGATTTTTACCAGCAAATGTGCCCTATCTCTATATTGTGCCACCACTGGCTTTCTGCATGGGCCTGGTTGCGACGGCTTTTGGCGAGGTGGATGGCATTGTCTATAACAATTCTTTTATGACGGGGAATATCAAGAAAACCATGGTAGCTTTTGGCAACTATGCTCGAAACAAGAAAGCGAAAGATTTGAAAGAAGGCCTTTTCTTTGTAGCCCTATTGGCAAGCTTTGTAGTGGGAGCCATCATCTCTACCTATCTGATTCAATTTTACCTCCTGAAGACCATCTGGCTTGTTTCCCTGATTCTAACAGCCTTTCTCCTTTTCCGAGGTGTTCAGTATGCGAGGAGATGAATAATGTGGAATTAGATTATGTTGTGATTCCTGAAAAAAATAGAAGAAGCAGGAGCTACCTTGCTTCTTTTTCTCTTCTTTTTGCTAATCACCTCTAAAAATAATCCAGCATATTAAAAATTTTCAGAAAATATCGACTTTTTCTTGACAGGCCTATGATACTGTGCTAAAATACTAAACAATAAGAAACCATCTCAAAAAGGAGTTAGTCAAACATGAAGTCAACCCAATCTTCAAACTTTGCTTTGTTGTTGCGTTACTCGGGCTAGTGCAAAAGCATTAGTCCTGTTTGGCTTACCAAGCGGGAGTAAATCAACATCTCGCTTGTTCCTCAAGTGAGATGTTTTTTATTTCACCAATCTTACCTCAAATTCTGATGAGGAAGAAATGGTTTCTAAAGAAGCGACGGGAGTGCGGCTACATCTTGATTTTTCTGAAATCAATTTGTCTCATACCGTCTCAGTCATTGAACACGACCTAGAAGTTGGGGAAGAGTTTTTCCTAAATGGTCTATGTATTTAGAAAAGGAGTTGTCTATGACACGCAAAGTTGAATTTTTTGATACCAGCCTCCGGGATGGTGAGCAGACACCAGGAGTGAATTTCTCTATCAAGGAAAAGGTGGCTATTGCCAAGCAGTTAGAGAAGTGGGGGATTTCAGTCATTGAAGCCGGTTTTCCTGCTGCGAGTCCAGATTCTTTTGCGGCGGTGCAGGAGATTGCTAAAGTCATCACAAAAGCCTCTGTTACTGGGCTGGCGCGTTCGGTCAAGTCCGATATTGATGCCTGCTATGAAGCGCTCAAGGATGCCAAGGATCCACAGATTCATGTCTTCATTGCGACCAGTCCTATTCACAGAGAGTTCAAGCTGAAAAAGTCCAAGGAAGAGATTTTAGAAGCTGTGAAAGAGCATGTCTCCTACGCGCGCTCCAAGTTCGATATAGTCGAGTTTTCACCAGAGGATGCGACACGAACAGAGCTGGATTTCCTTTTTCAGGTGGTACAAACAGCAGTGGATGCAGGTGCGACTTATATCAATATTCCAGATACAGTCGGCTTTACCACGCCAGAAGAGTTTGCAAATATTTTCGACTACCTAGTGGCAAATGTGACTTCTGATCATAAGGTGGTATTTGGTGTTCATTGCCATGATGACCTTGGCATGGCAACGGCCAATACTTTGACGGCTATCAAGCACGGTGCTGGTCGTGTTCAGGGAACTATCAATGGAATCGGTGAGCGGGCTGGAAATGTAGCATTGGAAGAAGTAGCAGTTGCCTTAGAGATTCGTCAGGACTATTACCAAGTTGAGTCGGATATCGTCCTTAATGAAACCATCAACACTTCTGAGCTGGTGTCCCGCTTCTCAGGTATTCCAGTGCCTAAGAACAAGGCGGTCGTTGGTGGCAATGCCTTCTCTCATGAGTCCGGTATCCATCAGGATGGCGTTCTTAAGAATCCACTGACCTATGAAATCATTACACCTGAGCTGGTTGGAGTTAAGAGCAATTCGCTGCCGCTTGGCAAGCTGTCTGGCCGCCATGCCTTTGTCGAAAAACTCAAAGAATTGGCTCTGGACTTTGCAGAATCTGAAATCAATGATCTCTTTGCTAAGTTTAAGCTTTTGGCTGATAAGAAAAATGAAGTCACAGACGCTGATATTCGGGCTCTGATTGCCGGAACGACCGTCGAAAATCCTGAAGGCTTCCACTTTGATGATCTGCAGTTGACGACCAATGACGACCATACCATCACAGCGGATGTGCAGCTGGTTAATGGCGATGGTGAGACAATTAACTGTGTGGCAGAAGGCAAAGGAAGCGTTGAAGCCATCTTTAATGCCATCGATCAATTCTTTAACCAGTCTGTCCAGCTTTTGTCTTATAACATCGAGGCGGTGACGGATGGTATTGACTCTCAGGCTCGCGTCTTGGTAGCTGTTGGAAATACGGATACAGATACGATTTTCAACTCCTCTGGTATTGACTTTGATGTTCTTAAGGCCAGCGCCATTGCCTATATCCATGCCAACACCTTTGTGCAAAAGGAAAATGCAGGTGAAATCGGCCATCAGGTGTCTTACCGCGATCTGCCTGCAAATAATTAGAAGGAAGCGACTATGACAAAAGAAATTGTAGCTCTGACGGGTGATGGTATCGGCCCAGAAATCATGGAGGCTGGTCTCCAAGTGCTGGCTGCTGTTGCGGACAAGTTCGGTTTTACTTATCATATCACGGAGAAGGCTTTTGGAGGTGCTGGTATTGATGCGGAAGGTCATCCTCTCCCTCAGTCTACTCTAGAAGCAGCCAAGGAAGCAGATGCAATTCTCCTAGCAGCTATCGGCAGTCCCCAGTATGATAATGCTCCAGTTCGGCCGGAGCAAGGCTTGCTGGCTCTGCGCAAGGAGCTTGAACTCTATGCCAATCTTCGTCCGGTTAAGATTTTTGATGCTCTAAAGCATTTGTCGCCTTTAAAGGCAGAACGAATTGCTGGCGTGGATTTCGTGGTCGTGCGCGAGTTGACTGGTGGGATTTACTTTGGCGAGCATATTTTGGAGGACAAAACCGCGCGGGATATCAATGACTACAGCTATGAAGAGGTGGAGCGAATTGTCCGTAAAGCCTTTGATATTGCGCGTGGTCGCAGAAAGCGCGTGACCAGTATTGACAAGCAAAATGTACTAGCGACATCCAAACTCTGGCGCAGAGTGGCAGATGAAGTGTCCAAGGATTATCCAGATGTGACCTTGGAGCACCAGCTGGTGGACAGCGCTGCGATGCTCATGATTACCAATCCTGCTAAATTTGATGTTGTAGTAACAGAAAATCTCTTCGGGGATATTCTATCAGACGAGTCCAGTGTTCTGTCAGGGACGCTGGGAGTTATGCCATCGGCCAGTCATTCGGCAGCTGGACCAAGTCTTTATGAGCCTATCCATGGTTCTGCTCCAGATATTGCAGGGCAAGGCATTGCCAATCCTATCAGTATGATACTTTCTGTGGCCATGATGCTGCGGGATAGTTTTGCAGAGCTTGAAGCTGCAGAAGCGATTGAAGCAGCAGTGGAGAAGACTTTGGCTCAGGGTATCTTAACCCGAGATTTGGGTGGTCAGGCAGGGACAGCTCAAATGACGGAGGCTATTATTAATAACTTATGAAATGGATATTAACGGGTATTTGCCTGCTATGGAACCTTGTCGTTTTCCTACTTTATGGCTGGGATAAGCGAAAGGCTAAGAAAAATCACTACCGCATTCCAGAGAAGACTTTGCTGCTGTCAGCATTGGCAGCCGCAGGTTTGGGCGCTTTATTAGGCGGTCGCCTCTTTCATCACAAGACCAGAAAATGGTATTTCTGGCTGGCTTGGATTTGCGGAATAATAGTTGAAATCGGAATTTTATATTACATATGGAGAAGCTAGTATGGCTGGAAAATCGATTTTTGATAAGCTGTGGGAAAGGCATCTGATAACTGGTGAAGAAGGCCAGCCCCAGCTTATGTATGTGGATCAACATTATATTCATGAAGTAACCAGCCCTCAGGCTTTTCAAGGTCTTCGAGATGCAGGGCGCAAAGTTAGACGGCCGGATTTGACCTTTGGAACCTTTGACCATAATGTTCCTACGGTCAATATCTATGATATTCGGGATGTGATTTCCAAGGCACAGATTGATAAACTTTCTGAGAATGTCAAAGATTTTGGCATCGAGCATGCGGCTCATGGATCGGAGTTGCAGGGGATCGTCCATATGGTTGGACCGGAAACAGGCAAGACTCAGCCGGGCAAATTTATCGTCTGCGGTGACAGTCACACGGCCACTCACGGAGCTTTTGGAGCTATTGCTTTTGGAATCGGTACTTCAGAGGTGGAGCACGTCTTTGCCACGCAGACCATTTGGCAGGTCAAGCCTAAGAAAATGCTGGTAAAATTTACTGGAGTGCCGCCTAAAGGTGTCTATTCCAAGGACTTTATCCTCGCTTTGATTGCCCGATATGGTGTGGCTGCAGGTGTCGGTCATGTGGTCGAGTATGCTGGTGATGCGATTGACCATCTTACTATGGAAGAGCGCATGACCATCTGCAATATGTCCATAGAGTTTGGCTCTAAGATGGGCATTATGAATCCCGACCAGAAGACCTATGATTACGTTCAAGGACGGCCGGGTGCTCCCAAGGACTTTGAGGCGGCGGTAGCTGATTGGAAGACTCTGGTCAGTGATCCTGATGCTGTCTATGATAAGGTCATTGAGATTGATGTCTCTGAGCTGGCACCTATGGTCACTTGGGGAACCAATCCTTCTATGGGAGTAGAGTTCGGCTCGGCTTTCCCTGAAATCCGTGATATGAACGATGAGCGGGCCTACAATTACATGGACCTCTCCCCGGGTAAGAAAGCAGAAGATATTGACCTAGGTTATATCTTTATCGGCTCCTGTACCAATGCCAGACTCAGCGATTTGCAGCTGGCAGCTAAGTTTGTCGCTGGTAAGCACATTGCTCCCAATCTGACAGCTATCGTTGTACCAGGCTCTCGTCCGGTCAAGCGGGCTGCTGAAAAGATGGGACTGGATAAAATTTTCATGGATGCAGGCTTTGAGTGGCGTGATCCGGGTTGCTCCATGTGCCTGGGGATGAATCCAGACAAGGTGCCAGACGGAGTCCACTGTGCCTCTACTAGTAATCGGAACTTTGAGGATCGTCAGGGATTTGGCGCTAAGACTCATCTTTGCAGTCCAGCCATGGCTGCAGCGGCAGCTATTGCCGGGCACTTCGTAGACGTCCGCCAGCTACCGGAGGTCCAGTAAGGAAGTTTTATGGAAAAATTTACAATCTACACGGGGACAACGGTTCCCCTCATGAACGATAATATTGATACGGACCAAATTTTACCCAAGCAGTTTCTCAAGTTGATTGATAAAAAAGGCTTTGGCAAGTACCTCATGTACGCATGGCGCTATCTGGACAACCAGTACACCGAAGATCCGGATTTCGTCTTTAATAGACCGGAGTACCGCAAGGCGACTATTCTGATTACAGGGGACAATTTCGGAGCGGGTTCCTCTCGCGAGCACGCTGCCTGGGCCTTGGCTGACTATGGCTTCAAGGTAGTCATTGCTGGATCTTTTGGCGATATTCACTACAATAACGAGCTTAATAACGGTATGCTGCCTATCGTCCAGCCTCTTGAAGTGCGGCAAGCATTGGCTAATCTGAAGCCAACGGATGAAGTGACGGTGGATTTGGAGCAGCAGAAGATTTTTTCTCCGGTGGGAGAATTCTCCTTTGACATTGATGGTGAATGGAAGCACAAGCTCCTCAACGGTCTAGATGACATCGGCATTACGCTGCAGTACGAGGATTTGATTGCAGAATATGAAAAAAATCGTCCATCTTATTGGCAGTAACCTTATTTTTGCTATATTGAGAAAATTCTGAAAAAACCTTGTCTCCGATAAAAATATATGGTAAAATAAATCTTAATTTAATAGAAAAGGAAGAAACTTATGACAAAACACATTCAATGGAACGGACAGCTTTCACAAGAAGGTTATGACATCTTGAAAGGTGATGGTGGCTGTATCGTTTGCCCTACCAAGGTGGGTTACATCATCATGACTAGCGATAAAGCTGGCTTGGAGCGTAAGTTCGAAGCTAAGTCTCGTAACCGTAATAAGCCAGGTGTTGTCCTCTGTGGTAGTATGGATGAGCTCCGTGCTTTGGCTCAGCTGAATCCGGAAATTGAAGCTTTTTATCAAAAGCATTGGGATGAAGACATCCTCTTGGGCTGTATCCTACCATGGAAGCCAGAAGCTTTTGAAAAGCTCAAGGCATTTGGCGACGGTCGGGAAGAGCTGATGACAGATGTTCGTGGCACTAGCTGTTTTGTTATTAAGTTTGGTAAGGCGGGCGAGCAGCTGGCAGCTAAGCTTTGGGAAGAAGGCAAGATGGTTTATGCATCCTCAGCTAACCCATCTGGTAAAGGAAACCGCGGCAAGGTTGAAGGAATTGGCGAGCGCATCGAAAATGCTGTTGACCTCGTCATTGAAGCAGATGATTATGTAGCCTCTATCCAGCCAGACAAGACCATTGAAACGCGCTACGAGCAAGGTGTCATGGTCTCTATGGTTGACAAGGATGGAAAACTGATTCCAGAACAAGGTGGCCAACGTTCCATCTCACCAGCACCAGTAGTCATCCGTAAAGGCTTGGATATTGACAAAATCATGATGCACCTGTCCGATACTTTCAACTCATGGGATTACCGTCAGGGTGAATATTACTAAGATAAAAAAATAAGCTCAGTGTGGGAGAGGTATTTCCTCATTACATTGGGTTTTTTAGTTTGAAACTTTAATTTTAAATTCTTTACCCAGTTTAAAATTATTTCCAAATAGAACAAAATTCTTGATAGTTGAAATCACAAGTGTTACAATGGAACCATTCGTTTTGGATGATAATGGATTGATTGTTGAGCATTGGGACAATAAAGAAGTCATGCCTAAGGTAGAAGACTTGACGAATCGAGGGAAGTTTTAAAATGAGGACAAAGAATGATTGAATATAAAAATGTAGCGCTACGCTATACAGAAAAGGATGTCTTGAGAGATGTCAACCTACAGATTGAGGATGGTGAATTTATGGTTTTAGTGGGTCCTTCTGGGTCTGGTAAGACAACCATGCTCAAGATGATTAACCGTCTTTTGGAACCAACTGATGGAAATATTTACATGGATGGCAAGCGCATCAAAGACTATGATGAGCGTGAGCTACGCCTTTCCACAGGCTATGTCTTACAAGCGATCGCCCTCTTTCCAAACCTAACTGTGGCTGAAAATATTGCTCTTATTCCTGAGATGAAAGGTTGGAGCAAGTCAGATATTCAGCAGAAGACCGATGAATTGCTGGAGCTAGTGGGCTTGCCTGCTGATGACTATGCTCAGCGTATGCCGAGTGAGCTGTCTGGCGGTGAGCAACAGCGGGTGGGGATTGTCCGTGCCATTATCGCCCAACCCAAAATCCTGCTGATGGATGAGCCATTTTCAGCTCTTGATGCTATCTCGCGTAAGCAATTGCAGAGCTTGACCAAGAGTATCCATGACCAGTTTGGGATGACAACAATCTTTGTTACCCATGACACGGATGAGGCTTTAAAGTTGGGCAATCGGATTGCTGTTCTGCAGGACGGGGAGATTCGTCAAGTGGCGACACCTGAGGAAATCCTATCTGCACCTGCAACCAACTTCGTAGCAGATTTGTTTGGAGGTGTTCAACATGGCTAATTTGTTTTCTACTTTTCAGGAGCGCTTTGGCGAATGGTTGGCAGCCTTAGGGCAGCACCTCCAGCTGTCTCTTCTGACCTTACTAGTGGCCATCTTCCTGACCATTCCGCTCGCTATCTATCTTCATAGTCATAAAAAAGCAGCCAATTGGGTGCTGCAAATTGCGGGAATCTTTCAAACCATTCCTTCAATGGCTTTGCTGGGACTCTTTATCCCCCTCATGGGGATTGGCACACTGCCGGCACTGACTGCTCTGGTGATTTACGCTATTTTCCCGATTTTAGAAAATACCGTCACTGCCTTGAATGGGATTGATCCTAGTTTAGAAGAAGCTGGAATCGCCTTTGGGATGACCAAGTGGGAGCGACTCAAAAAGTTTGAACTGCCTCTAGCTATGCCTGTCATCGTATCAGGAATTCGGACAGCGACGGTTATGATTATCGGGACAGCAACTCTAGCAGCCCTTGTCGGAGCTGGTGGACTAGGTTCTTTTATCCTTCTAGGAATTGATCGTCGCAATGCCAGTCTAATCTTGATTGGAGCTATTTCATCTGCAGTTTTGGCTATTCTTTTCAACAGTCTCCTTAAATGGATGGAAAAGGCTAAGCTTCGGACTGTATTTACAGCTTTTGCGGTTTTAATCCTCGGCCTCGGCGCTTCTTATACACCGAGTCTGATTCGCAAGCAGGAGAAGGATCATCTGGTTATTGCTGGGAAATTGGGTCCAGAACCAGAAATTCTCATGAATATGTATAAACTTCTCATTGAGGAAAATACGGATATGACTGTGACAGTCAAACCTAATTTTGGGAAGACTGACTTCCTTTATCAAGCTCTAAAAAAAGGTGATATTGATATTTATCCTGAGTTTACCGGTACGATTACTGGAACTCTCTTGCAGCCTGCTCCAAAGGTCAGCAATGATGCTGAAGAAGTTTTTGAAGCAGCACGTGATGGAATCAAAAAACAGGACAATCTAGTCTTGCTCAATCAGATGGCTTATCAAAATACCTATGCTATCGCAGTACCTAAGAGTATCGCCAAAGAATACAATCTTAAAACCATCTCTGACCTTAAGACGGTTCAGGATAAGCTCAAAGCGGGTTTTACCCTAGAGTTTAACGATCGTGAAGATGGGAACAAGGGTTTGCAATCTCTATATGGCCTTAATCTTAATGTAGCGACCATGGAGCCAGCCCTTCGCTACCAAGCTATTCAGTCGGGTGATATTCAAATCACGGATGCCTATTCGACTGACGCAGAACTTGCGCGTTATGATTTACAAGTTTTAGAAGACGATAAGCACCTTTTCCCTCCTTATCAAGGTGCCCCTCTCCTGAAGGCTGAATTGCTAGAAAAACACCCTGAGTTGGAAGGTATTCTCAATAAGCTGGCTGGCAAAATTACGGAAAGTCAGATGAGCCAGATGAATTATCAAGTTGGCATCGAAGGTAAAAATGCCGAAGCTGTTGCGCGTGATTATCTGGTCAAGGAAGGACTTTTGAAAAAATAAAAAGTAAAAGAGTTAGACTTGTATGGTCTAGCTTTTTTGCTTACTTGTGGATAGACAGACTAAGGATGGAAGGAGATGAGTTGATCTCTTAGTCAGGAAATCTTCATCCATTTTTGGTATAATAAAGTATCAATTCATGGAGGTGTTCCGATGGCATCTAGTCAAGAATATTTGGATTTTATCCTGAAGCAGCTGCAGGGCTTAGGGCAAGAAATTAGCTTTCGCAAGATGATGGGAGAGTATTTGCTCTATTATCGGGGGCGCTTATTTGGCGGGATTTATGACAATCGCTTGTTGCTTAAGTCAGTCCAGCCAGCCCTGGATTTTTTTGAAAATCCGGTTTATGAGTTTCCTTATCCAGGCGCAAAGCCAATGCTTCGTATAAAAGAAGTAGAAGACGCTTCCTTTCTCTGCAGTTTGATTGACGCTGCCTATCCTACCTTACCAGCACCAAAAAAGAAAAAATAGCCTTTCCTTTTCAATGGATATTCTAAAAAGTTGCCGTTTAAATAGACATTTTTAAAATTTTCCTTTATAATGGACTTAAAGGAGGTTTGGTATGCTTTATATTGCTCTTATTGGAGATTTAATAGAATCCAAACAGCTGAAAAATCGTAAGCAGGCGCAGAAGGACCTGCAGGACATGATGGCGGTGCTAAATCAGGATTATCGGGATTGTCTGGTGTCACCTTTCACGGTAACGACTGGAGATGAGTTCCAAGCTTTGCTGCGGCCTAATCCAGAGATCATGCAGCTCCTTGATCAGATTGCCTTGGGCTTTCCTCATCCGATTCGCTTTGGACTTGGTCTGGGAGAGATTGTGACGGATATCAATCGGGAGCAGAGTATTGGTGCGGACGGTCCGGCCTACTGGAGGGCACGCGCAGCCATTGATGTTATTCATGAGAAGAACGACTACGGCAGCAGCCGTATAGCTGTATCCTTGGGAGATGAAGAGCTCAGTCAGGCGGTCAATACAGTGCTGGCAGCTACTTCATTTATCCAAAGCAAGTGGAATACCAGTCAGAAAGAGGTTCTGGAGCGGATGCTCATGGAATATATCTATGACGAGAATTTTTCTCATGGAGAAATAGCAGAGCTGTTGCAGATTAGTCCCAGTGCGCTTAGTAAGCGACTCAAGTCCTCTGGTTTGAAGATTTATCTGAGAAATCGCCGTTTAGCTATGAGAATGATTCTACAGGCAGCAAAGGAGGCTGAAGAATGACAAATTTTATGGGATTTTCAGAATTTTTCATGCAGAATCCGATTCTTGTTTTGACTTTGCTGGCTCATGTACTAGCTGATTTTCAGCTTCAAAGTCAGAAAATGGCCGACCTAAAAAGCCGGCGGATGAATTTCTTAATTCTCCACTTGGGAATTGTTCTCTTGCCCCTGTTGCTCTTGGGGCTCATCTTACCTAATTATCTGCTATATTTCGCCTTGGTCTGGTTCAGTCATGCGCTTATTGACTTCTTGAAGAATAGGCTGAATTCATTGATTGTCCGGCATCATGCTCAAAAGCTTGCCTTCATACTGGATCAGATCTTGCATCTGATTAGTATTTTTGCTCTTTATTTTCTCTTAGGGCAGCAGCAAATTCCAGTTCCTAATTGGCTGACTGACCGTTACCTCATGCTGCAGGCTCTCTTTTTCTTCGCCCTTACTGGTAAGCCGATTAATATCCTCTTTAAACTCTTCTTCAGCAAGTATCAGGCAGGGGAAGACAGCGGAGAGACTATTGCGGGGGCTGGAGCCATGATTGGGATTTTGGAGCGCTTGATTATGGGACTTTCCCTTATTTTCGGGCAGTTTACTGCGATTGGGCTAGTTTTTACAGCTAAGTCTATCGCCCGCTATAATAAGATTTCAGAAAGCCAGTCCTTTGCTGAATACTACCTGATTGGCTCGCTTTTCAGTATGATTGCAGTCCTGCTGGTTTACGGCTGTCTTTATTGGTAAAAATAAATACAAAAACAGATCATCATAGTAAGGATGGTCTGTTTTTGTATTTTTATCTGTAATTCTACTCAATCATGGTATTGACAGCAGTGCCTGTTTGGTAGTCAATCTCTGCATTAGGAGAGACATTGTCTAGGATGACATGAGATATTCCGTCTTCATCAATTGTTTCCTTGCCCCCTAGCTGAATGCTGACAATATTGCCTTCTGAGTCTAATCCGACATACTGGAGCTCAATCTTGCGAGGAAGAAGTTCATTGTCCGTATAAATCGGAGTAACCTTGTAATCCAGCCAATAATCAGGATTTTCCTCTAACCAGCGCTCCAAGCGATGTTCATAATAGATCATGCTATCTGGGTTATTGTCATCCAGTCCTTGGAAACTGCCAGAGTTGAGCCAAGCGGTCATTGGAACGAGGTTTTTCCCTTCGTTATTGAGACCGCTGAAAGTAAAGCCAATCAGGTGAGCGCGATTCATGAGCCAAGCCCGATCATCTCCATTTCCATAGTAAAATTTATAATTGTGCCAACCGATGGGATTGTATGTGACCTTGGTCTCCTTTTTCTTTTTGGCTTTGTGTTGCTCCTGCATTTGGACATGAGCAGCAGTAGCCCGACCGTATTTGTCCTTTTTCCCAAGCTTTAGCTGATACTCTCCATTCAACTCCAGAGTGCCGATAGCTGTTTCATCGCTATGGTTGAGCAGCTGGACCTTAATCTGGTTCTTCTGATTAGCAGCAACATTTTCTGCAGGAAGAGCCTGTGAAAGTAACAACAAAGAGCCGGCTGACAGGACAAGCCAAGTGCCAAACCTAAACTTTTTCATAAAGAACTCCTTTTAAATAATATATCTCCGACATCATTCTACTAAAAAATAGATTGTTTGACAACTAAAACTTTTCAAAAATATTACAAAAATAAATATTTGTTCAATAAGTTCGAGGTTTGACTAGGATGTGTATTTTTTCTATAATCGTAACTAGAGAAAACGCTTGTATAAATTACCTAAGGAGGTGCTTATGAGTCCATCTTTAGAGGAAATGTCACTTGAGGAGCTGTGGCAGCTTTTTCCGATTTTTTTAAGAGAGCATCAGGATGAGTGGAAAGACTGGTATGCGGAGGAACGGCTTCGGCTTTTGAGTTTTTTGCCAGAACATCAGATTGTTCGTCTTAGCCATATTGGCTCAACATCGGTAGAGACCATTTGGGCCAAGCCAATAGTGGACATTATGCTGGAAATTCCTAAAGAAACAGATATGGCAGCAATGAGAGACTTGCTGCTGAAAAATGGCTATCTGCTCATGTCAGAAAGCCAAGAGCGGATGTCATTTAATAAAGGCTACACACCGAGTGGTTTTGCAGAGCGCGTTTTCCATCTGCATCTGCGCTATGAAGGCGATCATGATGAACTGTACTTTAGGGACTATTTACAGGAGCATCCTGCTGTAGCTAAAGACTATGAAAAGCTCAAGCTGTCCTTGTGGAAGCAATATGAGCACAATCGTGATGCCTATACAGAGGCTAAAACGGATTTTATCAAGAACTATACAGATGAAGCTAAAAAGCTTTATGGCGGAAGATATGAGAGGGAAGACAGATGATTTATCCAATGATTGGCTTTCTGATTATTCTTGCTTTTCTTTACTTAATGTACCAATCAAAGAATTTGATTGCAGCCTTTCAGACCCATTTTCATTGGTCGGATTTAACTCAGGCATTCACAGAACTTAAACGGATACTAAAGCAAGATGGAACCATTCTACTGGCATGTGAATGGAGTAAATTAGCTTACTACCTACCAGACTTTAAAAAGCGCGAAAAACTGGAAAGCTTCTTGACAGCCTTGGACCTACATCTCATCGATAGTCAAAAAAAGGGCCAATGGATTCTTTATAAAATCGTGAAAAACTAAGGAGGTATCCTATGAAACAATTATTTTTATGTTCATATTTTGCGGGAGTCAAGGACTTGTTCAGACAATATGCGTCTGAAAAGCAATTGGGAAAACAAGTACTTTTTATCCCGACGGCTGGAAATGTAGAAGAGTACAGGGGTTATATTGACGAAGCCCAGCAGACCTTTGCGGACTTGGGATTTCAAGTAGAGGTCTTGGATATTTCAGCTTGTGATAGAGAAACGGCTCAGGTCAAAATTTTCCAAAGCAAGCTCCTCTATGTCTCTGGTGGCAATACTTTTTATCTTCTGCAAGAACTAAAGAAAAAGCAGCTTCTGTCCTTGATAAAAGAGCAGATTGCGGATGGAATGGTTTATGTGGGCGAATCTGCTGGCGCTGTTATCACTGCTGAGGATATTGACTACATCAGACTTATGGACGATAAGGAAGTAGCAGGGGAACTGTCTGATACGGTGGCGTTACATGAGGCAGATTTTTATCTCCTGCCTCATGTTGGCGAAGAACCCTTTGCTGAAAGTGCTCAGGCAATCCTAAATACTTATGGAGACAAGCTTAATTTGCTGCCCCTTAATAATCGCCAAGCAGTGCTGGTGGAGGATGAGGAAGTGAAGGTTTTGGTGGAAAATAAATAAGAATGCGGGTGTAGTATTTTGATTGAAAAGACATACGAAACATCAAGTGGAGTCATTCACTATTGGACAAATGAGGTTGATGAATCATCCGAAAGTGCTCTTATATTTTTACCTGGGCTAACTGCTGACCATAGGTTATTTGAAAAACAAATAGAATATTTTAAAGATACATATAGAGTCTTGGTTTGGGATGCACCTGGACACGCTTCATCTTATCCATTTCGTCTCGATTTTACTTTATTTGATTTAGCAAGTTGGCTAGATAGAATATTTGTCAAAGAGAGAATAAAAAATCCAATATTAATTGGTCAGTCAATGGGAGGATATGTAGGACAGGTTTATGCTCAACTTTTTCCTGAGAAATTAAAAGGCCTTGTTACGATTGATTCACCTTCCCTGCAAAGGAAGTATTATACAGCTATGGAATTGTGGTTCTTAAAAAATATGGAGGCAATTTATAGAATCTATCCATGGAAATCTCTTTTGAAATCAGGCCCTAAAAGCGTATCAACAACAGACTATGGAAGAAAACTGATGTATGATATGATGATGGTTTATGATGGCGATCAAAAAAGGTATGCTCGTCTTGCGGGATATGGATATAAGATATTTTCAGAAGCAGTAGAGAAGAAGCTTTCTTATGAAGTAAAATGTCCACAATTGGTTATATGTGGAAAAGAAGATCGTGCAGGTTCATGCAGACGATATTTGAAAGCCTATGAAAGAAATACTGGGAAGTCTGTTCAATGGATTGATGAGGCAGGACATAATTCTAATACCGACCAACCCGATATTGTAAATAGACTGATTAATGAATTTTTGAATAACAAAATTAAAGAAAAGCTTGGTTGAAAGACCGGCTTTTTGATATAATAGACTCTATGAACACAAAAGAAAAAATTTCAAATTATCAACTTTTATTGGCTCAGCTAGAAGCCTTGTTGGAGGGTGAGACCAATGTTTTGGCCAATCTGTCCAATGCTAGCGCCCTGATTAATCAAGCCTTGCCTAATTCTGTTTTTACTGGTTTCTATCTTTTTGATGGGAGCGAGCTGATTTTGGGGCCTTTTCAGGGTGGTGTTTCCTGTGTCCATATTGCGCTAGGTAAGGGTGTCTGTGGGGAATCTGCGGAGAAAGAGCAGACGATTATCGTAGATGATGTGACCCAGCATGCCAATTATATCTCCTGTGATAGCCGGGCTAATAGCGAAATTGTGGTGCCCATGGTAAAAGACGGTCGACTTCTGGGGGTGTTGGATTTGGACTCAGACTTGACGGGTGATTATGATAAGGTAGATCAGGAATATTTGGAAAAGTTCGTCCAGATTTTGCTTGAAAAAACGACTTGGAATTTTGAAATGTTTGGAGAAAAAGCCTAATGTATCAAGCTTTATATCGAAAGTACCGCAGTCAGACCTTTGGTCAGCTGGTTGGGCAGCAGGTAGTAGCCACCACCCTGCGTCAGGCTGTGGAGCAAGGGAAAATCAGCCATGCTTATCTCTTTTCTGGCCCACGTGGAACAGGGAAAACTAGTGTTGCTAAGATTTTTGCCAAGGCTATGAATTGTCCGAATCAAAAGGACGGCGAGCCTTGTAATGACTGCTATATCTGTCAGGCTATCACGGAGGGGAGCCTTGAAGACGTCATCGAAATCGACGCTGCTTCAAATAATGGGGTAGATGAGATTCGTGATATTCGGGACAAGTCTACCTATGCGCCTAGTCTTGCCAAGCACAAGGTCTATATCATTGACGAGGTGCATATGCTCTCGACAGGGGCTTTTAACGCCTTGCTCAAGACCTTGGAAGAACCGACAGAAAATGTGGTCTTTATCCTAGCGACGACAGAACTGCATAAGATTCCAGCGACCATTCTTTCCCGTGTCCAGCGTTTTGAGTTTAAGTCTATCAAGACGCAGGACATTATTGGCCATATCGAGTGGATTTTGGAGCAGGAAGGCATCGATTTTGAGCAGGAAGGTGTGCAGATTATTGCCCGTCGAGCTGAGGGTGGTATGCGGGATGCCTTGTCTATCCTCGATCAGGCTCTTAGCTTAACCCAGGAAAATCGTTTGACCACAGACATAGCTGAAGAGATCACTGGCTCTATCAGCTTGGGAGCCTTGGATGCCTATGTAGCAGCTTTGATTGCTCATGATGCAGTAGCAGCCTTGGATAATCTCAATCTGATTTTTGATAGCGGCAAAAACATGGCCCGTTTTGTGACGGACCTCCTGCAATATCTGCGTGATCTAATCATTGTCAAAACTGGCGGGGAGAATCATCATGCCAGTGAGCTCTTTCTGGAAAACCTCAATACACCGCAGGATACCCTATTTGCCATGATTGATATAGCGACCAAGAGTTTGGCAGACATCAAGAACAGCCTGCAGCCTAAGATTTATACAGAAATGATGACCATTCAACTGGCAGAGACTAGCAGTCATCCTGCAGTGGCAGCGATTCCGGATAATCTAGCCGATGAGCTTAAGGGACTGAGACAAGAGATTGATAGTCTTAAGCAGCATCTGGCTAATGGCAATGGCAAACCTGCAGCAACTGTCAGAACTTCGGATATTCGGCCGCAGAAATCTAAGGGCTACCGAGCAGACCGCAATAAGGTCAATGCCATCCTAGAAGAGGCTGTTGACAATCCAAGCCTTGCTCGCAGCAATTTGACCAAGCTGCAGAATGCTTGGGGTGAGATTATCGAAAGTCTGGCTGGAGCTGATAAGGCCTTGCTGGCAGGATCGCAGCCAGTGGCTGCCAACGAAAGCCATGCTATCTTAGCTTTTGAGTCTAATTTTAACGCTGAGCAGACCATGAAGCGGGACAATCTCAATACTATGTTTGGTAATATCCTCAGCAATGCAGCTGGATTTTCACCAGAGATTTTGGCCATTTCCTTAGAAGAGTGGACCAAGATTCGGGCGGACTTTTCAGCTCGCAGCCGCAATGGCAAGGCAGAGGCTGAAGAGAAGGAAGAGGAAAGCCTAATTCCAGAAGGATTTGACTTTTTAGCAGAAAAAATTACCATTCAAGAGGACTAAAAAAAGATTTTTCTAGGTTTTCGTGTTATAATAAATCTATGAACAGACGACAATTTATTGTAATGGCTGTTTTTACGGCCTTAGAAACCTATTTTTTCAATGAATCCATCATGGCTGGGCGCTATTTCATGGCTGCTTTCTGGGCTGTTTTAGTGCTACGCAATCTGCAGATTTCCTATGTCATGGGGCGGATTGTGGATGAAATCGATAAACATTTAGGACCGAAATAATGAAAACAGGACTGAGTCATTAGAACTCAGTCCTTTTGAAATGAAATTTTTGATTACCAACTGGTCAGCGAGACTTCGCCGCTGTTGAGCCAGATTTCCTGACCATCTGTCAGCTGGACTAAGAGTTGCCCGCTGTCTGAGATATCCTTGGCCAAACCTTGGTAGTCCACGCCTTTTTGGCTAAAGGTCACTTGCCGTCCTAGCACCAAGGAGCGCTGCTTGTAGAGATAGATGAGCTCTTCTGGATCACTTTCGTAGAAGCATTTCCAAATCTCGGCAATGAGCTCATTGCGACTAATGGCTGGTTTCTCTTCAAAGAGGGAGCCAGCTTTTTCTTTGATGTCGGCTGGAAAGTCTGTTATGAAAAAATTAAAGCCAACACCTATGATGACATCGGTGACGAGACCCGTCTCGATAGAAGTTGTAGCCTCGGTCAAGATGCCGGAAATTTTTTTGTTTCGATAGTAAATGTCATTAACCCACTTGATATCAATCTCCATGAGGGTTAGATTTTTCACTGCCTTGTAAATGGCACCCGCAGTTAAGATAGTATAGGAGGGGAGCTGGTCGAAGGGGAGGTTGGGCTTGAGGTGGAGAGACATGTAAAAGCCGCCCTGGCTGGGGCAAAAGAAGGCACGACCGAAGCGGCCACGGCCAGCAGACTGGGCAGCGGCCAGATAGAGAGTGTTGGCTGGGCGTCCGGCCTCCATGCCAGCCTTGGCATCCATCTGAGTGGACTGGCAGTCAGGATTGAAGAAGACCTGAAGAGGTGAGTGTGTTTCAATCCAGTCAGGAATCAGTAGGTCACCCGCTGTCAATCGATAACCCCGGTTCTTGACGGATTCGATTTGGATGCCTTCTTTCTCTAGTTTTTGAATGGCCTTCCAAATGGAAGTTCGTGAAATGCCCAATTCTTGGGCTATTTTTTCACCGTTGACATAGTCGTTAGCCTGACTGAGGATGTCAAAGATTTTTTCGTAGGTTTTCATAGGCGGTCTTTCTAGCTTAAAGGCTGCTTTCTCTTAGTGTCAGCTTGGTAGAGAGCTTGATCATATAGGGGATGGGGCTTTCGTCAGTTTTAATCATCTGGTCCAGCATCTGCAGAGCTTGCTTGCCCATTTCCTCTGTAAAGACTGTCACAGTACTGAGGGGCGGATAGACATATTTGGCGATGGATGTATCATTAAAGGAAATAATCTGGACATCTTGGGGAACAGCTATTCCCGCTTCCTGAAAAGCACGGAGGGCACCGACAGCCAGAGCATCGCTAGCTATGAAGAATGCTTTGGGCATCTGTTCTTTTTGCTGGTCAATCAATTCTTTCATCAGCTGGTAGCCAGATTCTGAGGAGAACCTGCCTATCTTGACATAGGCCGGCTGATAAAGACCTTTTTCACTAAGGTAACGGCAGAAGCAGGCCAAGCGCGGGTCATCAAGACTTATCGTTCCATCTGCTGTTTCTTCACGTCCAGCAATCATACCGATTTCTCGAATACCCTGCTCAAGAAAATGGTCGAGAACATGAGTAACGGCATGCTCAAAGTCCGTTGTTACACAGCTGTGACCTTGGTTGAGCGTATCGCTATCAACGAATACTAAAGCGGTACTGTATTGCTCCAGCTCCTTGACTTGCTTGCTGCTGAATTTTCCGATGGCAATGACGCCGTCAATCTGTTCTAGCTGGCTTAGAGAGTCGTTGTTGAAAATCCGTACGATATCATAGCCCAGTTCCCGGGCTTTCTTTTCAATGCCTAAGCGGATGGAGTAGTAGTAAAGATCATCCAGCTCTTCCAGCTCTGTGTACCATTCCACGATGGCAATGCGATGGGTTTGAGGTGAAGTCTTTTTCTGCCTTTTGCTTTTTTTGTAGTTGAGCTGTTCAGCGATATCGAAAATCTTTTTACGCGTCTCATCGCTGACAGACATGGACTTGTCATAGTTCAAAACCCGCGAAACAGTTGCGGGAGAAACACCGGCAGTTTGGGCGATATCTTTGATAGTAGCCATTTGATTTGGTCCTTTTTAATTTACTGTCTACATAAATTATAACTCAAAAATTAGTAAATAACAAAGAAGAATTAAGTAAATTTTTGCATGGTGCTAAATTAAGTAAAATTTTACTAAAAATATTGAAGTTTTACTCGGAAACAGTTATAATAAAGATAAGAAAACGATTACAATATTGATCATTCATTTTAAAGGAGTTTAGCTTATGTCAAATGTCATTTCAGTAGAGCAAATCCGCTCAGATTTTGCCAAGGTCTTTGGAGTAGAAGCGGATCACACTTTCTTTTCACCTGGTCGGATCAATCTGATCGGTGAGCATACCGACTATAACGGTGGCCATGTTTTTCCTGCAGCAATTTCCCTAGGAACTTATGGAGCAGCTCGCAAGCGGGATGACCAGCTCTTGCGATTCTTCTCAGGAAATTTTGAAGAAAAAGGGATTATTGAAGTGCCACTGGAAAACCTTCACTTTGAACCTGAGCATAACTGGACCAACTATCCAAAAGGAGTTCTGTATTTTCTACAGGAGGCGGGCCATAAGATTGACCGAGGCATGGATGTCTACGTTTATGGAAATATTCCCAATGGATCTGGCTTGTCGTCTTCAGCATCGCTAGAGCTCTTAAATGGTATCATTGCTGAGAAACTCTTTGATTTGAACTTGGAACGTTTGGACCTAGTGAAAATCGGGAAACTCACTGAGAATGAATTTATCGGAGTTAATTCTGGCATTATGGATCAGTTTGCTATCGGAATGGGTGCTGACCAGCGAGCTATTTACTTAGATACAAATACTCTTGAGTATGATTTGGTTCCTCTTGATCTCAAGGACAATGTTGTAGTGATTATGAATACCAACAAGCGTCGGGAATTGGCGGATTCTAAGTACAATGAACGCCGTGCTGAGTGCGAAAAAGCTGTTGAAGAGCTCAATCGTAAGCTGTCTATCGCAACTCTGGGTGAGTTGGACGAGTGGTCTTTTGATGAGTATAGCTATTTGATAGAGGACGAAAATCGTCTCAAACGAGCTCGCCATGCTGTTTTAGAAAATAAACGGACTTTGCAAGCGCGGGTAGCTTTGCAGGCAGGCAATCTTGACAAATTCGGCCGTCTCATGAATGCTTCCCATGTTTCATTGGAGCATGACTATGAAGTGACTGGTCTAGAGCTGGACACCTTGGTTCACACAGCCTGGGAGCAAGAAGGTGTTCTGGGGGCTCGTATGACTGGAGCAGGCTTCGGTGGTTGCGCCATTGCTTTAGTTTGTAAGGATGCGGTGGAAACTTTCAAAGAAAATGTTGGCCGCAAGTATCAAGAGGTTGTCGGCTATGCCCCTAGCTTTTACATTGCAGAAGTAGCTGGCGGAAGCCGAGTGCTGGACTAAATCACAGAAAAGGAACTTGGGTCTGGGACAAAAGTCCTAGCCTCTCAATTGTCTTTGGATTGTCGAGCAAGACGCAGTGGTTGAGTGGGCTCTATTACGCTGATTTCATCAGCTTTTACAGCCCTAATCAACTGTGCGGAGGTGGGACGACGAAATCGAATTCTAACGAATTACCGATTTCTGTCCCACTCTCTTTACTAGCAAGAGAAAGGAAGATCTATGTCCAAGAAGTTACTGGATGCTTTCGTATCAGCAGTGATTGACAATAGCACTTTTGAAGAAATGGACACCATCTATCTGAGCAATCGTGTTATGGCTTTGGTCGGAGAGGCAGTGGCAGAGGAGGATACGGAAGCTGAGCAGCTAATTGAACTTAAGGATGACTTGGTAGCTGTGGCTGTCAAGAATGGGACGATTGGTGATACCCTAGCTGAGCAGGATATACTGGGAGCAGAGCTCATGAACTTCATCACCCCTGCCCCTAGTCGGCTCAATCGGGACTTCTGGACGACTTATGCCTCTAATCCCGAGCAAGCTGTAGCTGATTTTTACCAGCTTAGTCAAAAGAATGACTATATCAAGGTCAAGGCTATTGCTAAAAACATTGCTTTCAAAGCACCGACTGAATATAGAGATTTGGAAATCACCATTAATCTCTCTAAGCCAGAAAAGGATCCCAAGGAAATTGCGGCAGCTAAAAAGGCTAAGAACAGCCATTATCCGGCCTGCCAGCTTTGCATGGAAAATGAAGGTTATCAAGGTCGCTTGGACCACCCAGCCCGCGCCAACCATCGGATTGTCCGATTTGACTTGGCTGGACAGGAATGGGGCTTCCAGTATTCGCCCTATGCCTACTTTAATGAGCATTGCATCTTTCTGCACAGCCAGCACCTTCCCATGGCTATCAGTCGGCTGACCTTTGAGCGCTTGCTGGACATCGTGGAGACCTTTCCGGGTTATTTCGCTGGCTCCAACGCCGACCTGCCGATTGTCGGTGGCTCTATCCTGACCCACGACCACTATCAGGGAGGACGTCATACTTTCCCTATGGAAATAGCAGAGCTGGATTGCAGCTTTACTTTTAGCGGATTTGATGAGGTCGAGGCAGGTATTGTCAAATGGCCTATGTCCGTTATTCGTCTAAGGTCTGAGAAGAAGGAACAGTTGATTGAGTTGGCTGACAAGATCTTGCAAGTTTGGCGGACCTATTCTGACCCGAGTGTGCAGGTCTTGGCAGAGTCGGAGGGTGAGCCTCACCATACTATCACACCGATTGCGCGCAGAAAAGATGGATCTTTTGAGCTAGACTTGGTCTTGCGGGACAATCAAACTTCCCCAGAACATCCGGACGGCATTTACCATCCTCATAGGGATGTGCAGCATATTAAGAAAGAAAATATCGGTCTGATTGAAGTTATGGGACTGGCTATTCTGCCACCTCGACTCAAGGAAGAACTCAAGCAGGTGGAACTTTTCTTGCTGGGAGAAGACTGTCAGGTTGCTGCCTATCATCAGGAGTGGGCCAATCAACTCAAAGACCAGAATCCAGATGTTAGTGCTGAGACGGTGGAAGGAGTAGTTCAGGCATCGGTTGGACAAATTTTCAGCCGAGTACTGGAAGATGCGGGAGTTTACAAGCGAACAGAGGAAGGGCAGGAGGCTTTCATGCGCTTCGTCCAATCCGTTGGCATCCAGCCCTAGGAAATGTGTTATAATGAATCTAGCGTAACAGGGAAAGGAAGTTTTATGGCAATTTTAGTGTTAGGTGGAGCTGGCTATATCGGCTCGCACATGGTAGACCGTCTGGTAGCAGCAGGCAAGGAAGAGGTAGTCGTCGTTGATAATTTGGTGACTGGCCATCGGGCAGCCGTCCATCCGAAAGCGGTCTTTTATGAGGGGGATTTGGCGGATAAGGACTTTATGCTTAGCGTTTTTGCCAAACATCCATCCATCGATGCAGTCATTCACTTTGCTGCCTTTTCACTGGTGGCAGAGTCTATGTCGGATCCACTCAAGTATTTTGACAATAACACAGCTGGCATGGTTTCTCTTTTGGAGGTCATGCAGGAATGCGGTGTTAAAAATATTGTCTTTTCTTCGACAGCGGCGACTTATGGCATTCCTGAGGAAGTGCCGATTCTGGAAACGACTCCTCAAAAGCCTATCAATCCTTATGGTGAGAGCAAGCTTATGATGGAGACCATTATGCGCTGGGCAGACCAGGCCTATGGCATCAAGTTTGTAGCCCTGCGTTATTTCAATGTGGCCGGTGCCAAACCTGACGGTTCAATCGGTGAGGATCACGGTCCTGAAACCCATCTCCTGCCCATTGTGCTTCAGGTGGCTCAGGGCAAACGTGAGAAGATTGCCGTCTTTGGCGATGATTACGATACTCCGGACGGGACCAATGTCCGCGATTATGTCCATCCTTTCGACTTGGCTGACGCCCATATTTTGGCTGTCGAGCACCTGCGTGCTGGTCAACCATCTGATGCCTTTAACCTTGGCTCTTCGACTGGTTTTTCCAATCTTCAGATTGTAGAAGCCGCCCGCAAGGTGACCGGCCATCCTATTCCTTTGGAAATAGCAGAGCGGCGCCCAGGGGATCCGGATACGCTGATTGCTTCCTCTGAGAAAGCAAGAAATGTTCTGGGCTGGCAGCCGAAATTTGACAATATCGAAACCATTATCGAAACCGCTTGGAAATGGCATTCCAGTCATCCAAATGGCTATGATGACAGAGGATAAACTGACAAACCAGCTAGAAAAGCTGGTTTTTTACTTTGAATTATAAAACGCTTGTTTACAAATTTTTAAAAGCCTCTTGTAATAAAAGGAAGATTAATTGACATATTATTTGTAATCTTGTTTAGTTGCTACTAATTCTTAGTATATCTTGAAAAATCATGGCAGCTACAGATACAAGGAGAAATAAGAATGTAAAATAGCGAATTTTTTGAACCACTATCAGATGAGACAGATGTTGACAGTTTGTTGTGTAAGGGCTTTAGTGACTTATGATATAATGAAGTCATAAAAGTTTGAGAAGTCTCTTAATCTTTTCAAGCTGATTTTCATAAAGAGAATAGGAAATAAGTATGCAATCGATTCTTGCCTTATATATCACCCTGATGCCGGTCATTCTGGCTGGAGTTCTGAATATGATCTTTTGCAAGTCTTCACTGTTAGAGGCGGCTTATCGACCAATGGATGCTGGGTTGATTTTAAAGGATGGGAAGAGGCTTTTTGGGGCTAACAAGACCTGGAAAGGTTTCTTGGGCATGATTGTCTGGGGAGCTTTGGCGCAGATCCTTTGGGGATTGCTCTTAAAGGGTATTCCCACCCTAGAGAAGCTGCACTTGGTCTATGCCTTCTACGAAAATACCGTGCTCTTTAATCTGATGCTTGGGGCTCTTTTGGGGCTGGCTTATGTTTTGTTTGAGCTGCCTAATAGCTTCATCAAGCGCCGGTTGGAAATAAGAGAGGGCAAGACGGCGGAGAATGGCTGGAAATGGACCTTTATCTGGATAGACCAGATTGATTCCTTGATTGGCTGTATCATTTTCTTGCTTTTCTATATTCCTCTGTCCTGGAAGCAGATGCTGGGCATACTTATTCTCGGGGCAGGCACGCATCTAGGAGTCAATCGTCTGCTCTACTGGGCTAAACTTAGAAAAAATCGTATGTGAGGTGGGAGCTTTTGATGAAAGAACTATGGCTGGAAAAAGAGCCTTCGGCTGTCTATGGCGGTAAAATCAATCAGTTAATCAACCTCTGTCAGCTGGGGCTTTCGGTGCCTAGGGCTCTAATATTGCCGGCAGACCAAGTCATGGCTTGGCTAAAAGTAGCTCTGCCAGAATACTCAAAACAGGGACTTAAAGAATTAATCGAACTGGGCAAGGAGGAAATTGCGGAGCGTTTGCAGCAATATCCCTTGGATCCAGCTTGGCTACAGGAGTTAGTAGCTTTTTGTCAGGAAAATCAAGCTTATATCGTTCGCAGCAGTGCCCTTTTAGAAGATGGACAGACCATGTCATTTGCCGGTCAATATGACTCGATTGGCAACTGCCGGACACTGTCAGAAATTGAGCAGGGCATTCGTTCTTGTCTGCTTTCCCTCTTTAATCCAGAAGCATTGGCCTACTGGCAGCGTCATGGGCTTGCTGAGCAGGATTTTGCTATGGCAGTGCTGATTCAGGAGCAGATAGAGTCTGACTTTAGCGGTGTCTGCTTTTCCCTAGACGTGGCGACCAATCAGGACCAGACCATGCTTCTTGAGTATGTAAAAGGCTCAGCTGAGAGCTTGGTTAGCGGTCAAGTCAATCCTGAGCAGCTGACTCTTTCTTGGTACAAGCCGGACTGGAGCAAGTTTGAAAAAGTTGAAATCCCTCTGGCAGTCTTGCAGAAACTGCACGCGCAGGTTTTGGAGATTGTGGCGTATTTTGGTCGGCCGATGGATATTGAGTGGTGTGCTGTCCAAGAGCAAATCTATCTGCTGCAGGCTCGGCCCATCACGACAGTACCAACTAAAATCGACAGTGGTCGCTGGACGACGGCGAATTTTCGGGATGGAGGAGTGGCGGCCCAGCCCTGTCCCAACCTGATGTGGAGCCTTTACTGCCATTCTTGGCAAGAGGCACTCTCTAGCTTTTTGCTGGCAATTGGCCTAGAGCCTGAAGGTGTGATGCCTCCGCTGATGCGTCTTCATTATGCTCGGCCTTTCTGGAACTTAGGCGTAGTCAAGCAAGGCATGGAGCAGATTCCGGGTTATATTGAGCGAGACTTTGATGATGAGCTGGGAGTCAATAAAGACTACCAAGGTCAAGGTTTTACCAGCAAATTAAGTCCAGCCCTGCTCTTGAATTTCCTGCGGGTAGCCTTGAAAACGCAAAAAGTAACTAAGAATTTTCTGCATCAGGCACCAGACAAGCTGCAAGACCTGCGCCAGCAATTTACCCGCCTGAATCAAGAAATCCAAGAACTGAACGACCAAAGCCTGCTGCATCAGGTCGAGAGTCTTTGGCAGTTAGTGCTAAATCAGGCTTATTTAGACAGTGAGGGAACTTATTTTTGGCAGGCCTACATCAATACGGTCCAGCTGTCTATGAAAAAGACCAGTCTGCTCAAATGGCTGTCTGTAGATGAGTTTTTCCAGTTGATTGCTAAGTTGGGAAATGTTTCACACACCAAGCCTTTAACTCGAATGCTGGAAGTTGCGGATCTTATTCTAGCAGATGAAAAGCTGACAGACGACTGGTTGAAGCTATCGGTGGAAGAATTGCAGGAACTGACTGCACAATATCCTGAGCGAGCTGATTTCATCAAGATTCAGGATTTCCAAAAGGATTTTGGCTATCACTCGGATCGGGAGCTGGACTTGCGAGTAGCTAGTTACGAAGAAGATGCTCATCAGGTTATGATAGCAGTCCAGCAATTGGTTGTTGATTCAGCTTACTACCAGGCGGCCAAAGCTTCGCTCAGTCCTGTCTCAGAGCCTGAGCTGGATTTGGCTCATCTATCTCGAGCCAAGCAGAAAAAGATAGAAAAAATCAGCGAAGACTTGCGGAACTTGCTTTGGTGGCGGGAGGAGTTCAAGGATATTTCCACGCGCTATTACCACCTCATTCGCCAGATTAGCCTCAAACTCGGCCGAGCCTATGAAAAGCGAGGCTTTCTGAAAAATGAACAAGATATTTTTTACATTAAGAAAGAAAGCCTGACTTCCTTTATGGAAGGGCAAATGACTGCTGACCAGCTCCAAGAAGAAGCAGCAGATAATCAGCACTATTGCCAGGCCTATCGGAATTTTGAGCCAGCGGGGGATTTGACCGACAAAGAGATTAGCCCGGAAGAGGTAGCCCATGATAGTCAGACTCTTCTGACAGGGATGCCAGCCAGCAGCGGTCAGGTGACCGGTCGGGTTCGAGTTCTCTTGGATTTGGCGGATATTGAGACAATTGAACCGGGAGAAATTCTTGTCACTCGCTATACAGATACGGGCTGGAGCTATGTTTTCGGTATTCTAGGAGGTCTTGTGACAGAGTATGGCGGGGTTCTCTGCCATGCCTCCATTGTCGCTCGGGAATGCGGGATTCCAGCTCTGGTCTGCGCTAAGAATGCAACTCAGCTGCTAGAAACTGGCATGCTGGTTACTTTAGATGGAAGAAGAGGAGAAATAAGAATTCATGAAGAAGAATGAACCTTTGTTTATCGGTGAATACGACAAATCTGTTATCCTGACCTATACGGGCGCTGCTTTTGCACTGTTGGCAGTCTATGCCATCATTCAGTCCCAGCTGCGGTTAGCTATGATGGCCTTTATCGTTAGCGGTATCTGTGACCTCTTTGATGGTGTGGTGGCGCGGCGGATGAAGCGGACTGAAAGTCAGAAGCGCTTCGGCATTGAAATTGATTCGCTCTGCGACATGATTAGCTTTGCGGCTCTCCCGGCTGTGCTCCTCATGATCCAGTTGCCCTTGGGAGGGGCCAATATCATCTTGGCTGTCCTCTATGTCTTAGCTGCGGTTACACGCTTGGCTCATTTTAATCGCTTGGCCAAGCATGATGAAGGATCTGGCTCTTATTTTATCGGCTTGCCAGTGACTTACAGCGCCCTCTTTTTCCCTCTGACCTATCTGGTATGTCAATGGTTGGCGCCTGGTTTCTTTGCTTGGGTGTGGTTGGGCTTGTCTCTTTTGCTGACCTTCCTATTTGTATACAACTGCCGAATTCCCAAGCCGAATAAGCTGGCCTATCTGGTCTTTGCGATTCTAGCTGTTGCAAGTCTGATTGGTCTGGGGGTTCTCCCGCATGGTTAAGGTCTATCAGAGAAAGACTGGCCAAGTAGTGGAACCGACAGAATACAAGGCGGGTCTGTTAGACAAGCTTTATGGTACTGCTTGGGGTCGCTTCTTATTGCCTATCTTGACCCGACCTAGCCTGTCTTATCTTCTGACTTTGAAAGACTACACTCCTTTATCTCGCAAGAAAATAGCAGCTTTTGTGGAAAGTTATCAGCTGGATCTGGCTGACTATGAAGATGGCCCCTATCCTAGCTTTGCGGCTTTTTTCCAGAGGAAAATCAAGCCAGAACTGCGTCCAATCTGTCCTGACAGTCAAGTGCTGGCAGTGGCGGATGCCAAGCTGGAGGCTTTTACCATCAGTCAGGACTTGCGGCTGATGATTAAGGGGCAGTCATACAGGCTAGCTGACCTACTGTTGGATGAAGAGTTGGTTCAGCTGTTTAGTGGCGGAACAGCGCTGGTTTATCGACTGGGAGTGGAAGACCTGCACCGCTATCTGGCAGCTGAATCCGGCAGAATTACCCAAAGACGAAAAATCAAGGGACGCCTGCATACGGTCAGACAGGTAGCCCAGAAGCGGCGCTTGATTTACAAGGAAAATAAAAGAGAATACTGTCTTTTAGATACCGAGCTAGGGCCAGTCTTGCAGATGGAAGTAGGGGCGCTCTTGGTCGGAAGAATTTACAATCACAATCAGGACCGTTTGGTCCGAGGACAGGAGAAGGGCTGCTTTGGTCTGGGCGGCTCAACCATTCTTGTCCTCTATCCGGCAGACACGATTCGCTTGGATCAGGATATCCTGACTTACTCAGACCTCGGAATAGAAACCCAGATTCAAATGGGTGAAAAGATTGGAGAAAAGCTATGTTTAAACGATTAGCTGTTTATTATAAGGAAATGTTCCCTTTGCTGCCGCGCTTTTTTGTGGCTGCCATCATGTTTTTTGAGATTTATTTTGTCCTCTTGCTCAATGACGGAGTGACCAAGTTTCACTTTGACCATCAGGAGTTGATTGGGATTTTTACGATTTTTGTCTTTCTGATGATTCTGCGGATTGCGGATGATTTCAAGGACTATGAGACCGACAGACGTCTCTTTCCTCATCGGGCTCTGCCATCTGGCCGGGTGAAAAAGAAGGACTTGGCTATTGCCCTCAGCTTTATCGTAGCTGTGTCTGTGATTCTCAATATTCTCTTTATGAACAATATCGGCTGGTTCCTCTTCCTCTATATCTACGGAACCCTCATGTCCTTCTGGTTCTTTAAGCGAGACAAAATTCAAAATTCCTTGCCTCTGGCTCTTGTGACCCATAATCCGGTCATGATGATTTTGAATCTCTATACTATCTCTTTTGTCTGCTACAAGTACAATCTGCCTCTCTTGTCCCTGCCGACCGTTTTGCTGGCCTTTACCATGTATTTCCCAAGTCTGATCTGGGAAGTCTGCCGCAAGATTCGGGCGCCAAAAGACGAGACCGAGTATGTGACCTATTCTATGCTTTTTGGCTACAAAAAAGCCACCCGCTTTATCGAGGTGGTGACTCTGCTGGATATCTTGACCAATTTCGCTCTTCTCTGGAATATTTCCCATGTCGGAGTGGTGGTCTTGGTGCTGAATGTCATCTGGATGACTGTCCAGTTTGAGCAGTTTATCAAGGATCCAACTCGCTTTAATATCCGGGAGCGGGTGGAGCGTTATACTTATATCACGGAGACAACCATGGTTCTGTCCGTTGCTGTCTATCTCTTGATGGGGGTACTTTGATGAAAAGAATCAAGCAGACAGGGCTTGATCAGGTCGGAGGCAAGGCCTATCATTTGCTGAAAATGCAGGCTGCTGGATTGCCGGTTCCTGACTTTGCAGTGTTTGCTTTTGACTTTTTTCAAAAATCTGCCAGCTCTGCTGACTTGGAGCGGATGGAAGCAGCCTATCGGTCTGGAGAGTTGGACTTGTCCCATCTCAGTCAGCAACTGCAGGACTGGGCCAGAGAGCAGTTTAGTCAAGAAGACCTGACGGCAGCAGAAAGTTGGGTTCGTAAGGAGTTTTCTCAGAAAGACTGTCGCTTTGCAGTCCGCTCATCTGCAACCATTGAGGATGGCAAGGCTTCCTCATTTGCCGGTCAGTTTGAGAGCCAGCTCAATGTAAAGCCAGAGGGGCTTAAAGAAGCTATTCAAGCGACCTTGCTCTCTCTTTATCAGGAGTCAGCTCTTAGTTATCTGTTTGAGCAGGGACTATCTTTGAAGCAAGCGCAGATGATTTGCCTTGTTCAGGTCATGCAGGAGGGAGACTTATCTGGGATTTACTTCACAGCTAATCCCAAGGGCATTCTTAACGAGCACATCATTGTCATCGGTCGGGGCTTGGGCAATAAGGTTGTTGAGGATAAGATTCCTACAACAATGGTGACGCTTCATCCCAAGGACCAGCTTTTTTATACAGAGCAGACGGAGGACTCACCAGACGTATCACAGGAACAACTCGAGGAGTTACAAGACTTGGCTGGTCAGGTGAGTCAGCTTTTCGGACCTTATATGGATATGGAGTTCACCTTCGCCAATAGCCAGCTCTATCTCTTGCAGGCTCGACCTATTACCACCTTGCCAGAGGGACAGTGGATTATTCTGGATAACAGTAACATTGTCGAGAGTTATCCGGGCGTTTCTAGTCCTTTGACCATTAGCTTTATCCAGGAGGCCTATGCTAGCATTTTCCGCAGTCTGGCCCAGCGCTTGGTTGGCAAGGATGCTCCAGAGTTGGCTGCCTATGAAGCCACCTTTCAAAATATGCTGCAGCCGGTCAATAGCCGGGTCTATTACCAGATTCAGAGCTGGTATCAGCTGCTACAGCTTTTACCTTTTTCTAAGAAAATCATCCCTATCTGGCAGGATATGCTGGGAGTGCGAGAGAAAGAGGTACCTAAGATGCCAGTGCACCTGTCTGCTTTCAAACGTCTGCAAATCATGCTTCGTATCATCAGAGAGTTTTGGACAGCACCCGAGCAAATGCGGCAATTGGAAGAACAGTTTGCCCGGATTCAGCTAGAATATGAAGTGAGCTTTTCTCCCGACACAGATGCGGAGACCTTGATTGCCTTGGTCAGTAAGCTAAAAGAGGATATTCTGGCTCACTGGGACATTACTCTGGTCAATGACCTCTATGCTTTTGTTTATACTGGACTCCTGAAGAAGTCGCGTCGCGGCGGAGCTGTTCAGGCTGAGATTGCAGGAATTGAGCAGATTGAAAGTATGCGGCCGGCTTTGGCTCTGCAGGCTTTAACAGCTCAGCTGAAAGCAGAAGAAAATGCAGAGATTAGACAGGCCATGACTAGTGAAAGCTCAGAAGTTTTTCTGACTCGCCAGCATCGTTTGGTCAAAGAAATAGTCCATTTTATCCATGAATTTGGTGATCGGGCTCCAGAAGAGTTGAAGTTAGAAACTCCCACCTTCCGAACGCATCCAGAGCGTCTGCTCAAGCTCCTGTTGCAAACGTGCCAGCAAGAGGAGAAGAGGTTGGCTCCTCAGAAACTTGAAGAAGAAGTGCAAAAATCAGGCTGGTGGACGAATTTTCTTCGCAAGCGAGCCATGACTGGTGTTAAATATCGGGAAAGCTCACGCTTAAACCGCACACGGATCTATGGCATGATGCGGCAGATTTTCCGAACTCTGGGCCAGCAATTAGCCGAGCAAGGACTGCTAGCTACGCCTGACGATGTTTTTTACCTGACAAAAGAAGAGTTGTTTGAGCTGACCAGAAAGCCCAGAGATGTTAGCAGTTTGATAGCTGATCGTCGAGAAAAGATGGAGGCGGATAAGGAACTACCAACCTTTAGTCGCTATGTTTTTGCAGGGCAGGTCTTTGAGAAATACCTCAAACCGCAAAACCACACCAGCAGTCATAATACGGGCAATCAAGCTCTACAAGGGATTGGCTGCTCACCTGGCTGCGTTAAGGCTCAGGTTTTGATCGTGGAAGATGTGCAAAAGATTGAGTCTGCTCAGGACCGGATTATCGTGACCAAGATGACCGATCCTGGCTGGGTCTATCTTCTGACTCAAGCCAAGGGTGTCATTGCTGAGCAGGGCTCTTTGCTCTCGCACACAGCCATTATTTCCCGCGAGTTAGGTATTCCTTCCATTGTCAATGTCAGAGGTGCCTGCAGCCAGCTGCAAAACGGTGATTGGATTGAAATGGATGGCCTGACTGGCAAGATCCGACTAATCAAGGAGGAAGGTTATGCTTGAAATTAAACCAGTCAAACCCAATACTACAGAGTTGGCCGATTTTCTAGCCCTGCCCAAACAGATTTACCAGCCAGACCACCTCATGCAGTCGAAAGAGGAAGAGCTGGCTTTGATTAAGGGTAGTCACCCGCTGAGTTCTGACTTAGAAACCTATGCTTTTATTGGGTATGTGGACAGTCGGACTTGTATTCGAGGGATCCTGACCTTCTATCCAGGTGATGAGGCTGCTTACTTGGGATTTTTCGAGTCAATCAATGACCAGCAGATTGCATCTGCTTTTATCGAACATTTAGCACATTTCGCCCGCAGTCTCGGAGCGATTAAGATAATTGGTCCCGTACAGGCAAGTTTTTGGCTGGGCTATCGAATGCAGCTGACTGGAACAGAAGAGCTCCCTTTTACTGGAGAACCTCATAATCCAGACTATTATCCCCAGCTATGGCAGGCTGCTGGTTTTGATCTCAAGGAGCGCTATCTGTCCAATTTTTATCCCAAGGTCAGCAATCAAACTCATCAGGACAAGCTGGCTCATCGCTTTGAGTCTTTTGAAGAAGCGGGTTTCACCATTTGCTCTCCCAAAAAGAAGGACTGGGAAGAAGCCTCGCTGCAGGTTTTTGAGCTTCTCAATCGTCTCTATCAAGATTTTCCGATTTATCGGTCAATTTCTAGTCAGCAGTTCAGTCAGATTTTTCAAAAATACCAGTATATTCTTGATTTTTCAATGGTTAAGCTGGCTTATAAGGAGGGTAAGCTTGCTGGTTTTCTGATTGCCATGCCGGACTACGGCTCTCTGGTTTATCAAAAACTGACTCCGCTTAACCTAGCCAAGCTTTTTTGGACCAAGCGTTTTCCAAAACGTTATACGATTATGTATCTAGGAGTAGATGAGCAATTCTTGGGGTTGGGCTCTGCCTTGGCCTATCCGATTTTTAAAGAAGCGCAGAAGCGACAAGCTTCAGCTATTGGGGCCTTGATTCATCAAAAAACTGTCACGCGCCACTATGCGGCAGAACTGCAAGGGGACAAGCATGAGTATGGCCTCTTTGAATTGGATTTAAACTCTTGATTAACAAATTAAAATATAGACAAAAAAGCAAATTTTCTAACCGAAGATTTGTTTTTTAGTTAAAAATGAACACTATTTTCAGGTTGTTCAAAAATCAAAAGATTTCAGCCTTCAAAGATATATTTTTAAGCAAAAGCATTGAATTTTTGTAGGAAATTCTGTAAAATTTTAAGAGATTATTATATGAAGAAAAGGGAATTATTATGGAAAAAAGAATCACTGGCGATACGCTCCAGCGTTATTCTTTTAGAAAGTTATCAGTAGGATTGGTTTCTGCCACTATCGGAAGCTTCTTTTTGAGTACCGCAATAGGGGGAAATATAAGCACGGTTGAGGCTGCAGAAGTCTCAGCAGGCAAAACCGTTCCAGTCCAGTATCACTACGTAGTAGAGTCTGAACTGACTGAAGCTGAGAAGAATGCTGTTGTTAAGGAGCTTCCAAAGTTTGTGGAAGAAAACTCTGATGCTTATTACCTGGTTTACCGTCCAAAGACTCAGGGGCTTTCGGCAAAAAGTTTGCCAAAGACAGGCTACTCAAGTCTGTGGGAAGCAACTTTTGCAGCTGCTGGGCTGACTTTAGCAGTCTTAGTAATTGCACGAGGTAGAAATGGCAAGAGGTACTTGTCTTCTATTTTGCTGGTGACTGGTCTAGGCTCTATTCTCCTAGCTCCTTCTGTATTTGCAGTGACCAATATTGAATTAGCCGCCTACAATCAAAGGCTGAATTTGACAGTGGGAGATAAGCTGCCTGAGCCTATAGAGATTGCTGGTTTCGAATATGTTGGCTATCTGAAAAGCGGTGAACAGGGCAAGGAGAACGCAGCAGGAAGTCATCAGCTTCCTACGGCACAAAAGGACTTGTCAGCTGTCGAAGTCGATCAGCAGGCAGGTAAATCTGCTAGTCTTTCTGGGAATCAGGGTACTGCCAACAAGCCGGTATCTAATGAAACAGAGAAACTGACAGAGCAAGAAAAAGAGATTATTGCTGCCAAAGAACGTGAATTTGCTCGGCTTTCTCCAGTCACTGAAGTACCAGAACTGGAATTCAAGAGCCAAGAAAGCAGCCAGACCCAAGTCCTGCCTTATCAAACAGAATACCAATATTCAAATGAACTCGCAGAGGGGCAATCTCAGGTCATTCGTGCAGGTGTCGCTGGTACACGTACTGTCGTCACTCGCAATTATATTGTAGGTAAAGAGATTGTAAAAAGCGAAGTCGTTTCAGACCAGGTAACTGCAGAGCCAGTTTCGGAAATTGTGTTGGTTGGAACTGCTGCAGTCAAATCTGTACCAAAAGAAGCACCAGTGCAAGAAGTTCCAGAGCTAACAACTTATGGTACCTCACCAGATGAAGCACCCGTGCAAGAAGTTCCCGAATTGACGACTTATGGCACAACGCCCGATACTGCACCGGTTCAAGAAGTGCCTGAGTCAACGACTTATGGCACTGCACCAGACACCGCTCCAGTGCAAGAAGTTCCGGAATTGACGACCTATGGCACAACACCAGATACCGCACCGATTCAAGAAGTCCCAGAATTGACGTCTTATGGCACTGCACCGGATACTGCTCCCGTACAAGAAGTTCCCGAATTGACGACTTATGGCACAACGCTAGATACAGCACCGGTTCAAGAAGTCCCAGAGCTAACCACTTATGGCACTGCGCCAGATACCGCTCCAATACAAGAAGTTCCGGAACTAACAACTTACGGTACCGCACCAGATGAAGCACCCATGCATCAAGCCCCAGAATTAGAGCTGACTGCGACAGATGAAACAAGAAGAGAAAAGATAGATTTTTCCGTTGAAGAACAGTATACTGATGAGATTCCAGAAGGCAGTCGCCAAATTGTCACACCAGGTGTCCAGGGTGAGCGGGCTATTACCACTCGTATCTATACCTCTAATGGCCAAGAGGTTGACCGCCAAGTTTTATCAGATGAAGAAATACTTGCAGCAGTCACTCAGATTATTAAGGTCGGTACAAGTAAGTCAAGCCTGATTCCGGCTGACGCACCAAAGGTTGAAGAACTACCAGAATACCTGCTAACTTACACCGACGAAACGCGTGTTGAAAAGGTTAACTTCACCATTCGTGAAGAAGAAACGGACGAGCTAGCCCAAGGTACTCGCCAAATTGCCACTCCAGGTGTGCAGGGCGAGCGAACTATCAAGACTCGTGTCTACAGTTCCAACGGTCAAGAAGTTGACCGCCAAGAAATTTCAAATGAGGAAACTCTAGCGCCAGTAACGCAAGTTGTCAAAGTCGGAACAGCTAAGCCAAATATGGTACCGAATGATGCACCAAAAGTAGACGCTTTGCCAGAATACCCGTTGACTTATACGGACGAAACGCGTGTAGAGAAAATCAACTTCACAATTCGTGAAGAAGAAACGGACGAACTTGTTCGAGATGCCCGTCAAATTGCGACTCCAGGAGTGCAAGGTGAGCGAACTATCAAGACTCGTATCTTCAGCTCCAACGGTCAAGAAATTGATCGTCAAGAGATGTCCAATGAAGAAACCTTGGCTCCAATAACGCAAATTATCAAAGTCGGCACGGCTAAGCCACACATGGTACCAAATGATGCACCAAAAGAAGATGCTTTGCCAGAGTATCCATTAACATACACGGACGAAACTAGAGTTGAAAAAATCAACTTCACTATTCGTGAGGAAGAGACAGATGAGCTTGTTCGTGATGCTCGTCAAATCGCGACTCCAGGTGTTGAGGGCAAGCGGACCATCAAGACCCGCGTCTACAGCTCCAACGGCCAAGAAATCGACCGCCAAGAATTGTTTAATGAGGAAACCTTGGCTCCAGTAACACAAGTTGTCAAAGTCGGCACAGCTAAGCCAACAATGGTACCAGGTGATGCACCAAAAGTAGACGCTTTGCCAGAGTATCCGCTAACTTACACAGATGAAACGCGTGTTGAGAAAATTGCCTTCAATATTGAAGAACAATACACCGATGATTTGCCACAGGATGCCCGTCAAATCGCGACTCCAGGCGTGCAAGGCGAACGGACAATCAAGACTCGTGTCTACAGTTCCAATGGTCAAGAAATCGACCGCCAAGAGCTTTCTAACGAGGAAACTCTTACGCCAGTAACGCAAGTCATCAAAGTCGGAACTGCTAAGCCAAACATGGTACCGAACGAAGCTCCGAAAGCCGATGCTTTGCCAGAGTACCAGTTGACTTATGCCGATGAAACGCGTATTGAGAAAATCGCCTTCAATATTGAAGAGCAATATACGGATGAATTGCCTCAAGACGCTCGTCAAATTGCTACTCCAGGTGTTGAGGGTGAGCGAACCATCAAGACTCGCGTCTATAGTTCCAATGGTCAAGGAATTGACCGCCAAGAGTTGTCCAATGAAGAAACCTTGGCTCCAGTAACACAAGTTGTTAAAGTCGGAACTGCTAAGCCAACCATGGTACCGAATGATACACCAAAAGCAGAGGCTCTTCTAGAATACCCTTTGACTTATACGGATGAGACGCGTGTTGAGAAAATTGCTTTCAACATAGAGGAACAATATACGGATGAATTGCCACAAAATGCTCGTCAAATCGCAACACCGGGTGTTCAGGGCGAGCGGACCATCAAGACCCGCGTCTACAGCTCTAACGGTCAAGAAATTGACCGCCAAGAGTTATCGAATGAGGAGACTATAGTTCCAGTAACACAAGTTGTTAAAGTCGGAACTGCTAAGCCAACCATGGTACCAGGTGATGCGCCAAAAGCAGACGCTTTGCCAGAGTATCCACTGACTTACACGGATGAAACTCGAGTGGAGAAAATAAACTTCACGATTCGTGAAGAAGAAACGGACGAGCTAGTTCGCGATGCCCGTCAAATTGCCACTCCAGGTGTGCAAGGTGAACGAACCATCAAGACCCGTGTTTACAGTTCCAACGGTCAGGAAATTGATCGTCAAGAACTATCTAATGAAGAGACTCTAGCTCCAGTAACGCAAGTTGTTAAAGTCGGAACTGCTAAGCCAACCATGGTACCAGGTGATGCGCCAAAAGCAGACGCTTTGCCAGAGTATCCACTGACTTACACGGATGAAACTCGAGTGGAGAAAATAAACTTCACGATTCGTGAAGAAGAAACGGACGAGCTAGTTCGCGATGCCCGTCAAATTGCCACTCCAGGTGTGCAAGGTGAACGAACCATCAAGACCCGTGTTTACAGTTCCAACGGTCAGGAAATTGATCGTCAAGAACTATCTAATGAAGAGACTCTAGCTCCAGTAACGCAAGTTGTCAAAGTCGGCACGGCTAAGCCAAGCATGGTGCCAAGCGAAGCGCCAAAAGCAGACGCCTTGCCAGAGTACCCTCTGACCTACACGGATGAAACGCGAGTTGAGAAGATTAACTTCTCTATTCGTGAAGAAGAAACGGACGAGTTGGTTCGAGATGCCCGTCAAATCGCAACACCGGGTGTTCAGGGCGAGCGGACCATCAAGACCCGCGTCTACAGCTCTAACGGTCAAGAAATTGACCGCCAAGAGCTTTCTAATGAAGAGACTCTAGCTCCAGTGACGCAAGTTGTCAAAGTCGGAACAGCTAAGCCAAACATGTTGCCAAGTGAAGCTCCGAAAGCAGACGTGTTACCAGAGTATCCACTGACTTACACCGACGAAACGCGAGTTGAGAAGATTAACTTCACCATTCGCGAAGAAGAGACAGACGAGCTTGTACGAGATGCCCGTCAAATCGCAACACCGGGAGTTCAAGGCGAGCGGACCATCAAGACTCGTATCTACAGCTCCAACGGTCAGGAAATTGATCGTCAAGAACTATCTAATGAAGAGACTCTAGCGCCAGTAACACAAATTGTTAAAGTTGGTACGGCTAAGCCAAATATGGTACCGAACGATGCGCCAAAAGCAGAAGCTTTAGAAGAGTTCGATTTAATTCCACTGCACAATCTATTAGCGGAAGCGGATCAGATTAAAGCTCAGGCACGTTATTTCAACGATAGTCTGAGTCATCAATCTAGCTATGATACTGCTTTGGCGGCGGGGCAAGCGATTCTAAGTCAATCACATGCTAGCCAAGCAGAAGTTAACCAACTGGTGGAACAAATCAATCAAGCAAAGGCTCAGTTAAGTGGTCTTGAGGTTGTCAAAACGGCTCTTCAAAACGAGTACGATTTAAATCCAATTATTAAAACAAGTGCTAAATATAAGAATGCTGATTCAGATAAGCAGACAGCTTATACTGACGAATTAACCAAGGCAGAAGTAGTTCTGAACAATCAAACTGCTACACAAGTGAAGGTCAACCAAGCTTTTGCTAGCCTGACAGCAGCCAAAGATGCTCTAAATGGAGTGCCTAAAGTCAAGCCAACAGTTTCCATTCTAAGTCTGACAGAAAATCCTGATGATAAGTCGGTTACAGTCCAATATAGACTGGAAGACCAGACCCAGTCCTTCCGTTCAGCGACTGCAGAATTATACCAGGGAGATCAGCTTGTCCGCACTCTTCCGATTACCAATTTCGCAGGAAGTCTGAAGATTGACGACTTAGACTACTACACAGGCTATACCCTGAAAACCAAGCTGACTTATGAACTGGATAATGGCAGCTTCACAGAACTTGAAACGGACAGCCGCAATTTTGAATTGGAATACAAGAAGATTGCCTTCCGAGATATTGATTCGGCCGAGTTTTACAGAAAAGAAAACGACCAGTTTAAGCGCATCGTGTCCATGAGCTCTATGCCTACGGATCTGTCTACCTACTTTGTCAAAGTCAAATCAAGTGAATCTAAGGAAATGCTTCTGCCGGTTCACAGCATAGCGGAAAGTCATAAGGATGGCAGGGACGTCTATAAGGTGACAGTATCTCTGCCTGAGCTGGTCCAAGAAGGTGAGACAGGCTATAAGTCTGGCTATGACTTCTATATCAGCAAGGCAGTCACTAGTCAACAAAATGTCTACACTAGCTTTGCTGGTTTGATAGATGCCATGAAGAAAAATATGGCCGGCAACTATGTTCTGGGGGCTGATTTGGATGCTAGCGAAGTTAGTCTGGCACCTGCAGACTATGTCTACCTCAAAGGGAACTTCACAGGCAATCTGACAGGTAACCATAATGGCAAGCAGTACGCTATTTATAATCTAGCCAAGCCTTTATTTGAAAACCTCAAGAGTGGTTCCTCTATTTCTAATCTGGATTTGAAAGAGGTCAATATTGTCGGTACTTACGACTCAGCTGCCCTAGCTCGCAATGCAGAAAATGCTCGAATCACAGATGTTTCTGTCCAAGGTAGAGTAGAAGTAAAAGAAAATGCTTCACAGGTGGCAGGTTTGGTCGTTATTGCTAACAATACGCAAATTACCAATAGCTCCTTTACTGGAACTATCGTGTCAAATGATAAACAGGGCAAAGAATACAATGTCGGTGGTTTGGTTGCCAATCTCAAGGGAGGAAACTCCTTGATTAGCCAAAGCAGGGCAGATGTGACCATTCTAGCAGGCGCTAGAGCCAACAACCAACGCTTCGGCGGTCTGGTTGGCCGTTTGGAAAGCAATGCCCGCATCAGCCGCTCTTATGTAGCTGGAAAGATTCAAAACTCTACTAAGAACGGTCAGATTGGTGGTGTGGTTGGTTCCAATTACTTCAATGGCTTGATTGATAATGTCATCAGCCATGTCAGCGGTACAAATGTTTACAGTATTTCTGGCGATCAGGGATATGAGAACAACCGTATCACAGAAGCTTATGCCGTTGAAGGAAATAAAACACTGGAAAATGACAAGTTTATCACTTCAACACTGACTCTGAACGAGGCAGAAGAGAAGCTAGCTAGCTTAGACATTACGACCACTCTAGAAGACACAAATCTCAACCTTTATTCTGTCAACTATGCCCAGGAAAAGAATGCTCGAGAAGACCGTCTGATAGCTTATGCTAACATGGAAAAACTCCTTCCATTCTACAATAAGGAGACCATCGTTGCTTATGGAAATAAACTTCCAGATAATCACAAGCTCAATACAGAGTACTTGCTGGATGTTGTTCCGATGAAGGGCGACCAGATTATCACTGATATCAATAGCAATAAGACCGGAATTAACCGTCTGATGCTGCACTTTGAGGATAATACGGTTGACTATCTGGATCTGACCTATAAGGGAGATTTCAAATATAAGGCAATTGCAGAGTACAGTGTAAATGGCTTAGATCTCCTTTATACTCCAGAAGCCTTCCTATCAGACTATAGCAGAGTTCTAAATCAAGTGCTGCCGGAGTTGAACAAGGTTGTCCTGGACTCACCGGCTATGCGAACTGTTTTAGGCGTGAATGCTGACACTTCTTTGGATGATCTCTATCTGGATACGGCTTTTGACCAAGTCAAGACCAAGCTGTCACAAGAGTTACGCAAGGTACTGGCTATGGACAAGTCTATCAATACGGAAGGCAATGTTGTATCAGACTATATAGCTCAGCAAATTAAAGACAATAAAGAAGCCTTCTTACTTGGTCTAACCTATCTCAACCGTTGGTATAATATCAACTATGACAATATCAATGTCAAGGATTTGTCTGCCTATAAGTTTGACTTCTTTGGAAATCATAATGCTTCAACGCTGGATACCATTATTTCACTTGGTCAGTCAGGCTTTAATAATCTTAAAGCCAAGAACAACTATATGGCTTATGATACCTCGCTCTCTGAAGCGACTGGTAAACGAGGCCTCTTCAATTATCTAGAAGGCTATCGTCAACTCTTCCTTCCGGACAAGAGCAACAATGAATGGCTCAAGACCAATACAAAAGCCTATATCGTTGAGGCCAAGTCGGATGTGCCAGAAGCTAGACAGCTTCAGGATGCAGCCGAGGGTAAGAGCAAGTATTCTGTCGGCGTTTATGACAAGATTACTGCTGATAACTGGGAACACAAGGGCATGCTCTTGCCACTCTTGACCATGACTGAGAAGGGTGTCTATGCTATCTCCAATATGTCTACCATCTCCATGGGGGCTTATGACCGTTATCGCCTTGATGCCAATGGCAGGGTTCGGACAGATGCAGAGCTAGCTGAATTTGTTGAAGACCGAGTGAGAAAAACAGCTGAATACCAGCGCGATCATTATGACTTCTGGTATAAGATTCTAAGCGATGAAAGCAAGGACAAGCTCTTCCGTTCTGTTCTGGTTTACGATGGATTCTCATTGGTTGACAAGAATGGTCAAAAATATTGGGCTCCAGCTAATGACAAAAAATCACTGGCTATGCAGGAGTTCTTTGGACCAGCCGGCAAGTGGTATCCAAGCAAGGGCTACAATGCCTATGCTACAGGAAGTGTAACCCACTTTGATGCAGCTAAATTGTTAGAAGACTATGGTAACTCTGTCTACACGCATGAAATGACCCATAACTCTGACGGTGGCATTTACTTTGAGGGCAATGGCCGCCGCGAAGGTCTGGGAGCTGAGCTTTATGCTCGCGGTCTCTTGCAGTCCACTCCAAGTGCAGATGAGGCAACCATTACGCTCAATACCCTCTTCAAGGTGGACAAGGATTCTAAGACGCGCCTACACACATATAACTTCAAGGAACGCGTTCAAAATGCAGAAGATCTGCAGCACTATGTCCATGGTATGTTTGACATGATCTACACCCTAGATTACCTAGAAGGTACCTCTATGCTGAAGCAGAGCGATGATGCTAAGCTTCAGTGGTTCAGGAAGATGGAGAATTACTATGTTACAGATAAGTATGGTAAGGAGACCCATGCTGGAAACCAGACGCGAAGTTTTACTGCTGAAGAAATCAAGCAGCTGAAGACCTTTAACTCCCTGATTGAAAATGATGTTATCACTCGTCGGGAGAACAAGGATAGTGGAAGATATGGCCGAAATGGCTACCTCAGTCTCAGCCTCTTCTCACCAATTTACTCAGCCTTGAGTAATCCAAATGGAGCGCCAGGTGATGTCATGTTCCGCCGTACGGCCTATGAGTTGCTGGCAGCCAAGGGTTACCATGAAGGATTTATCCCTTATGTTTCTGGTAAGTACTCTAAGGAAGCATTTGATGAAGGTAAGAAAACTTGGGATGGATGGTCCGGAAGAGATGTAGGTCTCGTGACTGACCAGAAAGTCTTGGAAAATGTATTCAAGGGTGAATATGACTCCTGGGTAGCCTTCAAGAAAGCTATGTACCAAGAGCGGATTAATCAGCTGACCAAGCTTAAACCAATCACTATTGAGTACGAACTCAGAAATCCAAACAGTACTAAGAAAGTAACCATTCGCTCTTATGCAGACATGCAAAGGCTGATGGACGCAGCAGTAGCAGAGGATGTACGCAACATTACCAATGCAACTAGCCGTGTTGATGCCAGCTGGGTCAACCTGCTCAAAAAGAAGATTTACAATGCTTATCTTCGTGAAACAGACGACTTCAGGCAATCAATCTTTAATAAGTAAGCAATAAGTTGTTTTCCGTATATATTTAAAAATACCTAGACTCTTTATAGTCTTGGTATTTTTTCTGCTATTTATTTCTAATAAAACAATAATAATCCATCCGAGTTTGATTAAAAAAATAATTTGTAACTTTTTTGTAATGAAAGTAGACAAAGAATAGAAAAATGATAATAAAAATTGCAGTTTACAAGGCGTAAATTATAATTTTTATGTTATAATTGATATGTATATGTCATATTTGCTTATCATATACGAGTACTATCATTTTTAGTTTGGTAATAAATCTTGATTTAAAATCGGCTGAAAATGAGGGGGTAGACAGGTGATGGTGTGCCTGCCAGCATTTGTCTAAAATAAAATATAAAAAGAAGGAGGACCGCATTCAAGGTGAAACAAACTTATCATAAAGTGTCTCATGCTCTGATGACTTTGCTGCTTTTGGTATCAACCTTTCTTCCCTTGTTAAGCTCAAGTCCTAGGGTTTCTGCTGCAGAGTTAGGTGAAAGTGATTATCAGCTAACTACAGATGTCACTATTAATACTAATCCTTTAAAGGATACAGGCTACGGTGAAGGTAAATTTTACATTGCTCCGACCTATACATTTGAGGATAGCAAAGTATTAAATAATGGTGATACCATGGTTTATCGTGTTCCATCACAGTTCAAAATTGAGCGAACTTTGGAGGAAAACATAAGTGCACCGGATGGTACTGTTGTTGCCAAGTTGGTGACAGATCCTGTTACCAATACAGCGACCATTACTGTCACAAATGCTGAGTATTTTGCGAAAATGCCAGATACCAAGCGTATTCAATCTTCTTTCACAGTGGTTTGGGCTGATAATATGCCTTATGACCAAGAGCAAGAAGTTAATTTCCCAGGTGCTAGAACCTATAGGCTGAAGCGTATCAAGGTTGATGAAGAACCTCAGGGGTATTCCAAGTGGGGTGTTCAGGATTCTAAGGATCCAAACTACGTCAACTGGCGTATCCGTGTCAATCGTGATGTCCAAAATCTTGGTCAAGTTGTCATTGAGGACGCTATTCCAGAAGGTCAAGAGCTGGATGAAGATTCAGGGATTACAGGTTACTACTTTACTGAGTGGGAAGGTGCTTCTGGCACACGTAAATCCTTTAACCCAAGCGATGTCGTTTCAATTACAGACTCCAATCATTTCACAGTTAATGCTGGGGATTTGAGTGGAAGAGGTATTTATGTTATCTACCGGACTCGTTTGACTGAGCCAGTAGATAAGGTAACCAAAAAAGCCTTTAACGATGTAACCGTTACATCTAATGGGCAAAAGATGCCTGATTTGTTAGCACGTCCATTCGCGCCTTTGACAACACTTGATGGTGTCGGGGAAGGTACCCGTTCTGATGAAGTTATCTTCAAAGTCAAAAAGGAATTGACTGGCCGCAATTTGGCAGATGGTGAATTTACTTTTGATTTGATCAATAAGGATGACAACGACAAAGTTGTTCAAACGGTAACAAACAAAAACGGTGCCGTAACCTTTAAGAAACTTCGTTTCAAAAATGAGGGAACCTTTAACTATGTCATTCGTGAACGAGCAAGCAATCTGCCGGGTGTGACAAATGATGCCAATTCAGACATCAATGTTACTGTTACTGTAACAGACAACAACGGCGTTAAGACAGCAGCGGTTACCTATGACCGTGATGCTTTCACCAATACATACAAGTTAGAGCCAGCAACTGCAGCGATTACCGCTAAGAAAGTTCTGGATGGTAAAGCACTTGAAGCTGGTAAGTACACTTTCAAGCTGACTGAGGTTGGCGGAAATAACGTGGAACATCAAGCAACAAATGATGCTAATGGTGATATCAAGTTTCCTGAAATCAACTATGATAAAGAAGGGACTTATACCTACAAGCTGACAGAAGTAGCTGGAAATGAAGCTGGAGTAACGTATGACAGTAAAGAACATACTGTGACTGTCACAGTGACTGAAAACAATGCTAAATTGGAAGCTGCTGTCGCAGGTAACAATCCAACATTCACCAACAGTTATAAAGACTATGGTGTCAGCTATGAGTTTCTCAGCTCTAACCCAGCCTATCCAAACCTGCCAAAAGAAGTAACGGATTTGCTTCCAGCAGATACTAATCGCTACACTAGTGGTACTAATGTAGACGCTAAGCAGCCTGCTAAAACAAGTGTTACAGTTACTGAAGGCACATGGACTTTCGAAGGCTATGCAGAAACGAATGCACAGACTGTTGCGGATAAGGACCTTAAATTTACTGGTAAATGGAATTTCACTCCAGCGCCGAAATATAAGGTGACGTATGAATTTGTAAGCGCAGATCCGAATCGCGCCTTACCAGCAGAGGTAACAGAATTGTTGCCGACCGATGCCAATGAATACACAGATGGTACTGCAGTTCAAGCGGTTCAGCCAGCTAAGGATTCTATTGAAGTAACTGGAGGTACTTGGAAATTCCTTAAATATGACGCGGATAGTAAAACTATTGCAGGCTCAGATGTCAAATTTACAGGCACATGGACATTTGAAGCTAGACGTCCACAAGGACCAACACCACCACCATCTTCTTCAGATTCGACACCACCACCGTCATCATCTGGTGATAAACCAGGCGGTTCGAAAAATGGAACCCCAGGTAATTCATCAGATAAAGATGGAAAAGATGTTACTGGATCAGCAACTGGCAAAAAAGTTTTGCCGAAAACTGGCAGTGAAACATCTATCTTTGCGATAGCAGCAGGATTTGCTCTGATTCTTTTATCAGCTCTTGTTTATCGTTTCAAAAAAGCTAATTAGTTTTAGCTAAACGAATCATCTCAGCTCGCTGAGATGATTTTTTCTTGTGTTTGTCACCACCTATTCTAGATAATGTGCTGACGGTTAAACATATAAACTCTAAAGAAAGCAGTCATTTGAATGGCTGTTTTTACGGTGACTAATATTTTCTGACCTTATTTTGACATTCAGTGAATACTTGTTTTATAAAGAAGGTTTGTTATAATAAAATAAGAAAAAGTTTCTTTATTTAAAGGGAGATGTTGATGAAAAATAAGAAGTTTAGGGTGATTCTTTTTTTGCCCCTAGTTTTGTATCTACTGGTTTTTCAGTACGGTTATTGGGGAATTGAGCCAGAACCGGGGGTTGCTTATGGTTATCTTTACCTTTTTCTTTTTTTAGTTCCTGTTGTCATTGCTTATTTTGTAGTTGCTGTTATGAATTTTGCAACACTGATGGGGGAAGTTACTTATTTATTCAAAGGACAGCTGCTAGGGCATCTCTATCGTCTTTACTTTTCTATCTTTTTCTTTTCGATTTTGTTTTGCGGTCTTAATTATTATCAGTTGATAGCTCCATACGGCCCACAGATGAAAATTAGTGCTGGAGAAGCTTATAATCCCCTAGCACCTTATGCCATTCCTCTCTTGCTTTTTCTCTTAGGATTGTTGGGCAATCTCTTCTTTTGGGAGTTGCAAAAGATTGAAGTCCAGGAGAAGAAAGTTTAGCGGTACAGCGATAGTAATTGAGGAGTTTTTATTGCACTTAATCATTAAAAGCCTGCTGAAAATCTATTTGCTCAGGCTTTCTTTGTGCTATAATAAAGAAAAACGATGAGGAGACATTCATGAATCAAACTGTTCAATATTTACAAGAATTAACGGCTATCCCTTCCCCAACAGGCTTTACGGCTGAGGTGGCAGACTATCTAGTAAAAACGCTGGAAGGATTGGGCTATGAGCCTGTCCGGACCAATAAAGGCGGCGTTCATGTTGTGGTTAAGGGTGAAAATGATGCCCAGCATCGGGTGGTGACTGCCCATGTGGATACACTGGGAGCTATTGTTCGGGCTGTTAAATCTGACGGTCGTCTCAAGCTGGATCGGATTGGTGGTTTCCCTTGGAACATGATTGAAGGAGAAAACTGTCTAGTCCATGTGGCTAGCAATGGTAAGACTATCAGTGGGACTATCTTAGTTCACCAGACATCTTGCCATGTCTATAAGGATGCTGGGACGGTTGAGCGAACTCAGGACAATATGGAAGTCCGTTTGGATGAAAAGGTGACAAGTGAGAAAGAAACTCGAGATTTAGGAATCGAAGTCGGGGATTTTATTTCCTTTGATCCGCGTACCACTGTTACCGAGTCAGGCTTTATCAAGTCCCGCTTTCTGGATGACAAGATCAGCGCAGCTATTTTGCTCAATCTTTTGCGCGTTTATAAAGAGGAAAATATTCAGCTGCCGGTGACTACTCATTTTGCTTTCAGTGTCTTTGAAGAGGTTGGTCATGGGGCTAACTCCAGTCTGCCGGAGCAAGCGGTGGAGTATCTGGCTGTTGATATGGGGGCTATGGGTGACGACCAGCAGACAGATGAGTATACGGTTTCCATCTGTGTCAAGGATGCATCAGGACCTTATCACTATGGCTTCCGTCAGCATTTGGTAAATTTGGCTAAGGAGCAGGACATTCCCTACAAACTGGACATCTATCCATTTTACGGGTCAGACGCCTCTGCAGCAATGAGCGCAGGAGCAGAAGTCAAGCATGCTCTGCTAGGCGCTGGCATCGAATCCAGCCACTCTTATGAGCGTACCCATATTGATTCAGTTGTTGCGACAGAGCGAATGGTGGACGCTTATCTAAGAAGTGGCTTAGTGGAGTGAGAAATCAAATTTTAAAAAAATCATCTGAAACGCTTGCATAAAATTGTAAGTTGTGAGATATTGTTATATAGAATTACTTTAGGTTAAAAGGGAGAAAATGAAAGTAGTTTGTGTGGATGCTTGTATCCGTTCTAGGGCATTTGGGATTGACATTGCCCTCCGCAATCGATTTGAGCTTTTTGAAGAAATGAAAGTTCCTTATGAATTGTGGGTTTCTAAAGCAGATACAGATATATATGCTAATGCCTCTTCTAGGCAGCTTGTGCTGGATAGTTATGAAGCCTTGGGAATCGATAGGAGTAAAGTTCGTTTTCTGGGCATAGAATTAGCCGGCAGGAGTCTGCAGGAGTTTGCTGAGGAGGAGCTTGAGCCAGAAGACTGGCTGATGATGGAGCGTTTGGATATTCCAGAAAATGTTCTCTTGAGACGTGAGCAAGATTTTCATGTAGGTCGCGTCCTTCATCAGGATCATATGATTGCCCTCGGACAAGAGTTAAATAAAAAGGTGATGAGCTGGCTGGATCAGGATGTGTTAGACTCTTTGATTTTGGTTGGGGAAGGCCAAGAGTCTTATCTGCCTCAAAAGATGAGGGATAAGGCCCTCTTTATTCCAACAACCTATGCGGATCAAGTGATTCAATATCCAAGAGTGAGAGTCTTTGATCCAGAGGATATTCGTCTGGTGACAGTCAGTCGTTTGTCTGAGGAGAAAAATGTTCTGTTATTGCTGAAAATCATGGCTTTGCTCAAATTTAAAGGGTATGAGCAATTTAGATTAGATATCTATGGAGATGGTCCAGATATGGCCATGCTGCAAGATGTCGTTCAGCTCAATGATTTGGAAGATATGGTTCATTTTAAGGGCTATCAGTCTCAGGTGTCTTATCAGGCTTATGATGCCTATATCAGCTCATCCCTATCGGAAGCCTTTGCGACATCTCTTTACGAAGCTCTAGTTAATGGCTTACCTCTGATAGGTTTGGATGTGCGTTATGCAAATCGCGCTTATATTAAGCATGGAGAGAATGGCTGGCTGATACCGCAGAATGACGCTAATCAATATATTCTCCATCTAGAGCGATTTAGCCAATTTGGAGAAAAAGAATGGGGGGAATTTTCGGCAAGATCTAAAGAACTTGCCAATCGTTATCACAAAGAATTACTAGTCAATCTATGGGAAAAAGTTTTTAAAATGTCAAAAATAGGAGATTAAAAGGAGAATAATATGAAAAAGAGTTTAGGGAAAAAAGTAGAACTGGGAATGAAATTAGTCCCAATTCCTCTGTCTTTACTGCTTGCTGGGACAATGGCAGTGACTGTGCAGGCTGAGGAGGTAATTAGTGAAACAGAGGGGAATCAAGTCCAGAATAATCAGTCGACTCCTCCTATCACTCAAGAACTGCCAAATGATGGTACAATCAAAAATACACCAGTAGAGGGACCTTCTGGTCTAAGTATCTCGGAACAAGGAGAAAATGGCGCAGCCCAAGTCACGCCTGAAATCAAACAGTTAGCTCAAGAATTTTATGACTATCATACTCAGGAAGAGAGCTATGAAATAACTAAGGCTGCAACCATGACATCTGTCATGCCAGAGATACAGTCAGTAGAGCAAATAGAAGAAGCAGCAAAAAAGTATGATCATGCTTATGCTATACGCAAGATAGATGGTGTTTTTAAATACATTGACTTAAAAGAAGTAGAAAATTTAAATCTAGTTAGAGATGAGGATTTTAGACAAGTTCCATCAAAAAGAGTATCTAGTTGGGAGTCATTTATCCAAAAGAATACAGCCCTTTTCTTTTTGAATAAGTGGGAGTCTATATTGAATGTAAATCCAACTCCAGAAGAAGTAGCTAAAATACCAAAGGCTATTATTCCACGCTCCGAATTGGATTTGACAGTTGATGAATCTATGCCCAAAAGAGTGTTTTTGAGGACAGCGTATACTCCATCAAAATGGGATGGGATAACCTATGAAGAAGCTTTTTCTAGAAAATATCTGCCTGAGTCAGATCGTAGGATTTTATCTATGAAAGAGATAAGGCAAATATATTCTGAAAATCCAGATATGTTCCGAGTTGATGCGTATCCTAGTGAAAGGAGATTGGCTGAACGAGTACCTATTAATCCGTACTTTCAGAAAATTGTTATTAATCAAAAGGAAATTGATTTTGATGTCCCTAATTACAATACGAATCTAAAGATTGGATTGCTTGATACACGAGATACGGATCCCTTAGCCTTTGGTTATAGAGAACCCAATGCACCATGGAGACAACACAATTATCGTTTCACTGAGTCTCAAATTGGTAGAATTTTTCGACTAGATCGTATGGGATTAGAAAAATATAACGACCTAGTGTATATCGACTGGCTGGGCAATAATCCGACTGTAATGCCACCTTGGTTTGGTGAAAACAATATTAAAACCTTCCACTACAAACTGTATCTGATGAAACCTCATGACAGGACTCGCTATTATATCGATAGAGACTATACGATCCAAATTGAGGGTGTACATAATTTAATTGAGACGCCTGATGGTGGACTTAAATCTGTTGAACCAACTTTTTACAGGGGAGGTAAGACATTACTTGGCTTAGAAATTAACCAAAAGGGCATAGATGCAGCTTTTAGAACGGTCAAAGCTGAAGGCTTCGTCTTTAAAGTTTCAGATGTTAAGAAGGTTAATGAGAGAGAGATCGGACCGGGCAAGGTTCTTGTCCGTTACCAAGACGAGCAGGGGCATGCAATTGCTAACCCTATTAAGGATGAGCAACCAGGTACGACCAGATACACAGTCAGCCCTAAACCTCTAATTTCCTATAATAACAAGCTCTATACTTATAAATCTCGGCTAGCATACTATGATGATGAATCGGGAGAGTATGAATCGGGAAGAACCAAAGAAATCGTCTATAAGTATGAACTCAGCCAGTTCCAGCTTCCAAATGATGCACCAAGCGAGGACAAGCCTGTCTTGGAAATGACCCGCTTTGTAGATGAATCAGGTCAAGAATTATCAGACCCAGAGCGCGGTTTAGTAGCTTCTAAGACTATCGCTGGTTATGACTACCAGTCAAGCAGCGACGAGGACGGCATTCGTACTCATGTCTATCGCGCCATTGTACATGAAGTACCGTCAGACGCTCCAAGAGAAGAACGGCCAGTCTTGGAGGTGACCCGCTTTGTAGATGAATCAGGTCAAGAATTATCAGACCCAGAGCGCGGTTTAGTTGCTTCTAAGAGTATTTCCGGCTATGACTTCCAGTCCAGTACTGACGAGGACGGCATTCGCACGCATGTCTATCGCGCCAGCGTGCATGAAGTACCGTCAGATGCTCCGATTGTGGACAAGCCAGTCATGGAAATGACCCGCTTTGTAGATGAAAGTGGTCAAGAGCTGTCAGACTCTGAGCACGGTTTGGTAGCGTCTAAGAGTATTTCCGGCTTTGACTTCCAGTCAAGCAGCGACGAAGAAGGCATTCGCACTCATGTCTATCGTGCCAGCGTGCATGAAGTACCGTCAGAAGCTCCGATTGTGGACAAGCCGGCTATTGAAATCACTCGCTTTGTAGATGTAGAAGGAAGACCTTTAGCAGCTGAGGAATTTGGTTTGCTAGATGCTAAGACTATTGAGGAGTATGGATTCGTTTCTGTATCAGATGCCAATGGCGTTCGCACTTATGTTTACAAGCCAAAAACGCATACTCAAACACCTTTGGGAACAGAAACTTCTGAGCAGAAGAGTCCTGTAAGGGTTGAAAAATCTGAGACCAGTCCAGTTCTATCTCGAGTGTCCAAACATCAATTACCAAATACTGGAAACACAAATTCATCATTCTTGGGAGCAGCAATTATCAGCCTTTTGGCTTCCTTTAGCTTACTATATTCCAAGAAAGAACGAAAAAAATAAGGCCAATTTGGTCTTATTTTTCTTTTTCATATTTTTTCTGTGACCTATTTAACACTCCAGACACTTACTGATTTTTCCTCCACAGGGAATTCTCCCCAGCCTTGATCGTCAATGGTTACGATTTGGGAGCTATTGCTTAGATAGTCACTGAATTCTCTGCCTGCCCATTCTGTGCCAATTAGCATGGATTTGCTAGCTGCTTGGTCATTGCTGATAAGGACAGCGATGGGTTGACCATCCTCCTTGCCTTGACGAGTCCAGCCGATACAGTTGGCATCGTCGAAGTAGTCGGTCTGCTCACCATAAGCAAGATTGAGGCGGATATCTAGGAGTTTATCCAATACCTCTTGAAAGCTCTCTTGGGCAAATTCTCCGCTAATGCCATAGTAGTCTCCGTAAAAGACGCAAGGCAATCCGGCTTCTCTTAGAAGTATGAGAGCATAGGCCGCAGGCTTGAACCATTCTTCAACTGTAGACTCTAAAGCCTGACCTCTCTGAGTATCGTGATTATCCACAAAGGTCACAGCTGATTCGGGGTGATTTTTTGCAAGTGTTTGGTCAAAAATAGTTCGTAGGTCATAGTCTGCTCCAGATTTGCTGGCATCAAATAAATTATGATGAAGTTTAACATCGACTAGATCAAAGCGGTAGTCAATATTTTCTAGATAATCGTTATTGGCCTTCTCATCGCTATTCCAAAATTCCCCAAAGACATAGAAATCTTCACCGTATTTTTCAGTAATATCGCGGATGAAATTCTTCATAAAGAAAGAATCGATGTGCTTGACAGCATCTAAGCGAAATCCATGTACACCAGTGCTTTCAATGAACCAATGAGCCCAGTCGTATAGATTTTGGATGACTTCAGGGTGCTTGAAATCAATATCCGCATACATTAGATAGTCGTAGTTGCCGTTCTCATTGTCTACTAACTCATCATCTGCCCAACCTTTATTGTCCCCTTGAATGAGGAAAATGCCTGACTTGTTGTTTTTTGCATCATAGTCAGTGCCGGTGAAGTGATACCAGTGCCATTCGAAGTCATTGTATGTTTTATTGCGGCCTGGGAAGACAAACTTAGTCCATCCTTTGATCTCGAAAGGTTCTGACAAGACCTTTGTGCGGTCGTTAGGATCAACTTCAACAACAGTAAAACGCTCTTTGTAATCTGCTGCGGCCTTGTGATTGAGGACTACATCTGCAATAGCTTCGATACCGTTCTGGCTAAGTGCTTCAATCGCTCGGAGGTATTCTTCTTTCAATCCATACTTGGTGCGGACGGTCCCTTTTTGATCAAATTCACCCAAATCAAAAAGGTCGTATACACCATAGCCGACGTCATTAGAGCCTGTTCCTTTGAAGGCTGGTGGCATCCAGACTTTGCGAATTCCTTTCGCTGCTAAGTTTGGTGCATCTTCTGCCAAGCGATTCCAATGCTGACCATCATCTGGCAGATACCATTCAAAATACTGCATTAAGGTTTGGTTTTCCATATAAATTTTCCTCTTCATTCTCACTGATTGGCTTTATTGTACCAAAAGAAGCAGAAAGGCGCAATCGTTTGCGTCTTTCTGCTTCTATAGATATTTTGACATCTTTCATAGATAAAAGATAGAATAGATTGAAATAAAAGCGCTTACATAGTATAATGGACTTATTATAAAAGATTTTATCTAAAGAAAGGTGTCTTTATGAGAAAGAAAAGACTAGTTACATTACTCCTACCAAGTTTGTTACTTGCACCTTTGGTATTGGCGCAAGCTGTTCAGGCGGATGAGGCGACTCAAGCTAGCAGCGAGCGCACGGACAATCTCAAGACAGAAACAGTTGCAAAGGCTTCTGAAACTGGCTCCAAGGACCAAGAGTCAACGGCAGTAGAAACTTCAAATCAGACTTCTTCAGAAGATTCGGTGCAGGAAAAGCAAGACAAGGCACCGCTTGCGGCTGAGGGAACGGTACCTAGCCTTAGCCCAGCGCAGGAGCAGGAGCTTCTTGCTTTGGCTAAAGATGTCAGCTCAGCACCCTCCGCTGCCTCAACTGCTGTGAAAGGCCAAGATTTATCTGCCTATACTGGCGTTCTTTCAAATCCTTCCCTCTCAGATAAGGAAATAACCCTGCAAGAGGCTGTGGATGAGTTACTCAAGTGGGCAGCAGTCAGTGATTCTCAGTTGGGGAGCAGTGCCGAGGATAGAGCAAATCTTGCAAAGAGTCTGGGGATGATTGAAAAAGAGGCTGATTTGACAGCCAGTGTCCAGGGTGCTAATCTGCAATCTATGTATTTGGTTGCCAAGCGACTGCATGATGCTTATCGCTCCGAAAAGAAAGAGCCCCTCTTTTTAAATGGTCGTTCACAGCCAATTTTTCCATATAGTAGTGGTGAAGACAGATATGAGGAGTATACTTATGAAGGCAGTGAGATTGTTCGTTTCCCAGTCTATGTAGAGACTGACTACGATACGGATGGCGACGGTAAGCGAGATTTAGTTAAGGCTATTGTGCAGCTTCCTAAAGCAGTTGCTAAGGGTGATTATAAGGCTGCGACAATCTTGGAAGCTCGTCCCTATGTCGCTGGAACCTTGGACGAAGACCATGTGACGCTAGAAAGTCTCAATCTGCCGACAAACGGTTCTTATGACATGAAGAGCCTGCGCAATCAGCCAGCTAAGCGCCAGCCAGTTTCTAGCATGAGCAGTATTGATGCAGCAAAAAGAGCAATGTCATCGGCTTGGTATTATTACAGTCCATATGAGGGGATTTATGACTATGAAAACTTGAACTGGTATGATTATTTCCTCGTCCGAGGCTATGCCTTTGTTTCTAGCGCTGGTCTAGGAACCAAAGGTTCTGAAGGTTTTAATACAACTGGCTCTGATTTAGAAATTGAAGCATTTAAAAATATTGTCGAATGGATCAATGGTAAACGAACGGCCTACACAGATAGGACTAATAATATCGAAATCAAGGCCGACTGGGCTAATGGCAAGGTCGGTATGACTGGTCTATCTTGGGCTGGTACGACAACTTTCGGTGTGGCAACGACTGGCGTTGAAGGCTTGAAAACCATTGTTCCAGCAGCTGGAATTGCCAGCTGGTATGATTATTTCAATAGTCAAGGGTCGGCTTACACCAATCCGCCCTACAGTGATTTATCTTGGCTGTCGCTCTATGTTGCTACACGGTTGCTGGATCAAAAAGATTGGGCTGCTATCAGTAACAAGTATGCTGACTACATTAATCAGTTAAATAAGGACCAGAATGCCCACGGCCGCAACTACAGTCCGGTTTGGCAGGAACGGGATTATACACTGCATCCAGAAAAGATAAAAACAAGTGCCCTGCTAGTTCATGGTTTGAATGATGACAATGTCAAAACCAAACACTTTGAGCTCATGTATGATGCGCTAAAAAAAGCCGGTCAAGATGTGAAACTTTATCTTCACCAAGGAAATCATATCAATCCAGCTGCCGTATCAAGAGGTTTTGGTATTACAGCTAACAAGCAAGATTTTTATGACTTACTCAATACCTGGTTCTCTCATTACCTTTATGATGTAGAAAATGATGTCAGCAAACTTCCTGCTGTTTTAGCACAAAATAACTATGATCCCAATAAATGGACCAGTTATGATGATTGGAAAAGCAGTAATCGTTTGATTCTGACAGCTCAGTCCAAGCGCTTAGAAGAAACGATTTCCAGTGACTATGCGGGAGCGGGGATTGATACCAGCAAGCGTGATGAAGCGGTTAGCAAAGCTTCTTCTAAAGCTAATTTGACCTTTATGACAGATGTCAAAGAGGATATGACCATTAAAGGACATATCCCAGTCCATTTCAAGGCGGCTCTGGCAAAGGGGGGTGGCAATAATCTGCAGGTCAATGCTCTCCTAGTAGATGTATCAGACCAAGAGTTTGATGTGGTTGGAAACGGCGCAGCCAGTGATGAAAGTCAGAAAGATGGCTTCTGGATGGGCAGCAATCTCAGCAATATGGATATCAAAAATTTTGCGACTGTCAAAACCAAATACAAAGTCATTGCCAAAGGATGGGTCAATCTGGCTAATCCAGAGTCGGGCTATACACCGTCTAGCTCGCAAAATAGTATTGTTCCTCAAATTGGTCAATTCCACGACTATACAGTCTATTTGCAGCCTAATCTCTATACGGTGAAAAAAGGCCATAAGCTTGCTCTGGTTTTCAACACTTATGACCCAAGCGACCTCACGATTGATCGTCAATATGAAGTGACTTTCAAGACGGACTCCATCAGTGCCCTAATACCTACTTTGGAAGCTAGTCGTCTGCAAAAGGCGAACTATGTACCGAATGCTCTTGATACAGCTTATGCAGCTCTACCAGAGATTATTGGTGCAAAATTAGTCGCACCAGCAATTTTAGAAGTTCCTGAGTATATCTTAGATAGCGAGGAAGGCGGAGAAGTTCCGTCAGTTCAGTTAGCGGTTCACTATGCAGAACATTATGATCAGGCAGTAGGAAAAGTTCAGAAGATAAGCAAGCAGCAAGCTCCAGCTGCCTTACCTAAAACCGGAAGCAATTCAGATAAGGGAATCCTACATCTTGGCCTGACTCTGCTGGTCAGCACACTAGGCTTATCTAGTTTAGCAAAGAAATACTCACAACGTTAGTGGTTCTGTTCAAAAAGCAGCTAGAACTTCATAGTTAGATGAAGTTCTAGCTGCTTTTAGCTTTATCTTGTATCCGACCTTAGGCAGAGACGAGACAAAAAGCCGCAAAAAGAGTATACTAATCTGTATAGAAATCGGTAAAGGAGCTCTCTTATGATTGAATTTAAAGATGTCACTAAAGTTTATGAAGGAACGGTAGCTCTCAATCAGTTGAATCTGACCTTGCAAAGCGGAGAAATCGTCGGTCTGATTGGTCACAATGGCGCCGGAAAATCTACTACCATTAAGTCATTGGTCAGTGTTATCAATCCTAGCAGTGGTCAGATTTTTGTGGATGGGAAAGAATTATCCGCTAATCGCTTGGAAATCAAGAAAAAAATTGGCTATGTAGCTGATTCACCAGATCTATTTTTGCGTCTAACTGCCAATGAGTTTTGGGAACTGGTAGCGACTTCTTACGATATGACAAATGCTGAAGTAGAAGAGCGATTGGGAAATCTGCTCCATCTTTTCGACTTTGGCTCTCATCGGTATGAGGTCATTGATTCATTCTCTCATGGGATGCGGCAAAAAGTTTTTGTCATAGCTGCGCTTTTGTCTGACCCGGATATTTGGGTGCTGGATGAGCCGCTGACGGGTCTTGATCCGCAGGCAGCTTTTGACCTCAAGCAGATGATGCGGGAGCATGCAGATAAAGGAAATACAGTTCTCTTTTCAACCCATGTCTTGGAAGTTGCAGAGCAGCTCTGTGATAAGGTAGCTATTCTCAAAAAAGGGAAATTGATTTTCTATGGAACCATTGAAGAACTAAAAGGCCAACATCCAGAACAGTCTCTTGAAACCATCTATCTTGGTCTGGCAGGCCGTAGAGAAGAGGTGAGTCCTGATGCGCATTAAAGCTATAAAAAAACTTGTTGATATCAACATTCTCTATGCCATTCAGCCGTCTCAGCTGCAGCAGTACCGCAAGATGCAAGCTAAGAATCCTGAGCGCAAGGTCAATGTATCGCTGAAGGCTATCCGCATGTATCTGATCTTAGGACTGGTCTATCTCTTTCTTTTCGGTTTGATGGGCTCCCTGAACCAACTGGTTGGTAATCCTGGTCTCTTTGCCAATTTGGTTTCTGCTTTTGCTCTTTTTTCTATGTCTCAGGGCTTTCTGGTCTTTTACAATGTATTTTATGAAAGCAAGGACTTGCAATCTTACCGTCCCTATGCTTTTAGCGAAGCAGAAATCATCGTCGGCAAAAGCATTTCAGTTATTCTGACCTTGCTGATTGCCATTCTTCCTATGTTTAGTTATTTCTTGGTTTTGGCTTTTCAAGGTGGTAATCCTTTCTTGGGGCTGCCCTTGGCTCTGCTTGCTATTCTGATTTTAAGTTCAGTTATCACCTTTCTGATTTTGATTGCCGTCCATTTTATTACCAAGACAGCATTTTTCAGGAAGTACAAGACCATCCTGTCCAATGTCATTCTGGCTCTTGTTTCCGTCGGATCCTTTTTCCTCTATTTTATGATTAATCAAATGAACAGCAGAAGCGTCATAAATCGTACAGAGGTCAAAGCTTTCTTCCCGCCAGTTCAAGCTTTTTATGATTTTATTCTTCATCCTTTTCATACAGCTTCCTTGCTGGGATTTTTGGGATGGGTGGCAGTTGCAGCTCTTCTATTTTTCATCGTAAAGACCAAGGTGATTCCAGAGTTTTATGAGGCAGCTCTCATGACGGGTTCCTCAGTAGGAAAGCGGGAGCGCGTGCATGACATCAATATTGCGGAAGCAAAAAATCTCAAAAAGTTTGTCTGGCGCTACAATATCAGGCTCTTGAGCGAGGGTTCTGTCATTATGCAGGCCATCTTTATGTCGGCCTTTCTCCCTTACATTGTCATTTTCAGTATGGGACTGGGCATGATACAAGGCGGCCTGTCTTTGACTCCTTATCTGGGACCACGTTTCCTCTTACCAATGATGGCCCTGGCTGTTTTGATTGCAACACTAAACTCAGGTGGCAGCAACCTTACGGCTATTGGGATTTCTCTGGAAAGGGAAAATTTTGATTATCTCAAGGTTCTCCCCTTTGATTTGAAGCAGTATATTCATCTGAAGTTTTGGCAGCTCTTTGCCGTCCAGTCTATCCTGCCTTTGACCTTGCTCTTGATAACCAGCCTTGTTTCCGGTATGCATCCAATGACTTTCTTGGGCATGGTGATTGTTTGGGCCTTGATTAGTCTAATGTGGAGTTCTTGGGGTTACTACCGAGACTATAAGCATCTGGTGACCAATTGGTCCAATGTCACAGAATTGATGAGCCGAGATAACAATATGGTGAAAACTCTTCTAGCTATCGCTCTGATTTTAGGAATGTTGATTGTCATTACTCTTCTCTTCTTTATATCCAATGTTCTTGCGCCCCTGGTAATTTATACGATAGTCGCTCTAGTTTTAGCAGGCTTAGCTGTGTTGTCTTACATAGTCCACAAACACTACATGAAAAAGCTGAATGAAGAGTTAGCAGTATTTTATTAAACAAGCATCAGGAAGTCGAAAGACTTTCTGATTTTTTGACTGATAATCATAAAAATAACAGCTCTGTACATTTGCAGAACTGTTATTTGTTTTTCTTTATTTTTTCTACATCCAGTGGCATGAAAGTCGCCATGACTCGACCGATCAGTTTAGGCTCTTCCTCATGCGGGATAAACTTATCGCTGTATTTTTTATTAAGAGAAATTAAGCGAATTCCTGTTGGATCATTGAAAACCCTTTTAATAATGGTTTGGCCGTCATAGTCAATGGCATAGATAGCACCGGCAAGCTCGAAATGAGTCTGCTTGATTAGCGCTACAGAGTCTCTCGGGTACTTGGGCTCCAGAGAGTCTGTTCGTACCCAAAGAGCAATATCGTAGTCAATTTCTCTGTCCAGCCAGACCAAATCAGCCTGATCTGGTTTATGCTGAGAGAGGTAGTAGTTTTCATAGACCAAGTAGGGGAAGTAGCCATCCTTTAAGCTAGCTTGTGTTTCTTGTTCAGCCAGGCTGGTTTCCAGCAGCTTTAATCCTTGTTCCTGTCTGTCTTGGTCAAGTTGTTGATAAATACGATTTAATTCGGGGAACTGTTGAGGGATGTCAGCGATTAGTCGGTAACGAGGGTCGATTTCTTCAACCTCTACCTCAAAAAATCTTGCAATCTTTTCTAAATTGGCTGCGATAGGCAGAGATGTCCCTTTGATATAGCCAGTCAGTGTACTAGCAGGAATGCCTGTTTCACGAGATAGTTCGACTTGTTTTTTACCTGTTTCCTTGAGAAGTTCTTTGAGCTTTTTAGAAATAAGAAGACTTGCTTCCTTATCTTGGGGGCTTGCGGCGCCTCTTCCTCTGGCCATAATATCAACTCCTTTACTTGTTTCAATTATAGCGAATTAAATCGAAAAAGTAAAGGATTAGGTCAATTATCTCAGCCTAATCCTTTACTTTTTAGATATTGTATTAAATTTCGTAGCCCATTAAGATTCCACCTTCCTCAGCATAGAAGCTGCAGAGTCCTGAAGTCGGCACCATTTCGATTTGAGCTTGTGGATACTTTTCTTGTACCAGTTGGCTAAATTGCTGGCAGAACTTTTCGTTATTCCGGTGAGCGATGATGAGTCGGCCACCCTTGTAACCAGCTTTGAGGAGCTCTTCGATTGCAGAAGCAAGAGCTTTTTTCGGACCGCGTGCCTTTTGCAGAAGCTCTAGCGTGCCAGTCTGGCTAGCTTCACCGACCATACGGATATTGAGCAAGCCGACAACGGTTCCCAAAAGTTTGCTAAGTCGGCCGTTTTTGACCAAGTTATCTACCTTTGCCAGAACGAAGAGAAGCTTAGTTTTCTCTTGATAGCGATTAATGACTTCAACGACTTCATCAAAGCTGAGATCTTGCTGAATGAGTTCATTGAGTTTAGTCACAAGTAAGTCCACCTCGCCGCCAGCAGAAAGACTATCAATGACATGAATCTGGGCATCAGGGTGTTCTTCCAAAAAGATTTTCTTGGCAATCTGTGCACTATTATTGCTTCCGGATAAAGTTCCAGTGATAGTCACCACAAAGATCTTGTCGGCTCCCTCGAAACTTTTGAGATAGTCATCTGGACTAGGGCAGGCAGACTTAGAAGCGGCAGAAGAAGCATACATTTTCTCCATCATAAGATCGATATCAAGCTGCTTATCATCTACAAAAATCTCATTTTCCACTTGAATGGTCAAGGGAACACTTTCAAACTGGGTGTCTTTAGCCAAGTTTGCCATTTCACGAAAGTCACAGCCAGAGTCAGCTATAATTTTCCAAGTCATATTTTTCTCCTTTTTTGTCAAGTATGTACAATAAAAAAATTGACAAAAAACCTGTCTTTTTTTAAAATTATAACATGAAGGATGCTTACTAGAAAGCGGAAACTGTCAGCTGAGACAAGAGGGAAGAAATTGTTATGTCGGAAAAGAAAATATCGGAAAAATCACTCGCGAATTTAAAGAAATACAATCAGGAATCCAATCAAATCACGAGAGAGTCTCTGGAAATTTCTCTCATGCAGCTGCTGGAGAAGAAAGAACTCAAAAAAATTACGATTTCAGAGTTGGTTGAGCGAGCAGGGGTTTCCCGCGCTGCATTTTACCGCAATTATAGCTCTAAAGAGCAGATTCTGGAAGAGATTTTTAAAAACACTGTTCAAGGTATTACGGATAAATTGGAAGAGTTTAACTTTAAAACTGAGATGTACCAGATTTGGCTTTTTCTTTTTAAGGAAGCCAAGAAAGAAGCTCGGGTTATCAGTCTAGCTATTGACTATAATTTTGAAAAGCTGCTGACCCAGGCCGTGTTCGACTTTTTGGAAAAGCGAAATCGCAATGCTAAGAAAACAACTAATTCTTACATGAATTCCTTCTGGAGTTCGGCAGTTGTTTCCGTTCTTTCCAAGTGGATTAAGGACGGTATGAAGGTTCCAGCTGAAAAAATAGCTTCTTTAGGCCTGCCTCTTTTCCCACAGAAAAAGAAAATCAAATAAAAACAAGTGAGTCATTAGGGCTCGCTTGTTTTTAGGTTCTGTAAGAAGTCGGTTAGTTCTTTTTGATTTCTTAATTCGTAGAATTTCTGAGGAAAGGTTTGTCGGATTTTCTTATATCTTGCCAGTGCAGTCTGACATCGTCCTTTCCAAAGAACCTAGCAGATAAACTCCCAGTCAAACTTTTCGGGGCAACCGGGAGCCATGCTTTCTCTGGTCCGATTTCGGTATTTTAGATAGCGTTTGAAAGCTCGATAGAGGCAGTTCCAGCGAGAGAAGTTCAGAAAGATGATTTGGTCGGCTTCTGCCATCCGCCGTTCATAAAAACACCAAGAGTAGTTGCCATCAATAATCCAGTCGGTATTTTTTGACAAAAAATTATCCATCTGTTCACTCATCCAATCACGGTCGCTATCCTTCCAGCCAGGTTGGAACTGCAATCTATCCATGTGAAGTTTGGGAATGGAGTAGTGGTTGGACAGTTGCCTTGCTAAAGTGGATTTGCCAGAACCGGAATAACCAATAATTGCTATTTTCATGCCTACCTCCTTTATGTTAGAAACAAAAAAAGCTCCTGAGAGCTCCCTTTGTATGCATTATTTAGCAAGTTTAGCTGAAAGACGTGCTTTATCGCGGCTTGCTTTGTTTTTGTGGATCAAACCTTTTGTTTCTGCTTTATCGATAGCTGAGCTAGCAGCACGGAAAAGTTCTTCAGATGGGTTTGCTTCAAATGCTTTGATTGCAGTACGCATAGCTGACTTTTGAGCTGAGTTTTTTTCGTTATGTTTCACGTTCAATTCAGCGCGTTTGATAGCTGATTTAATGTTTGCCAAGTTGTTTCACCTCCATTGAAAATACTAACTATCTAATTATATATGAAAAGTTAGGATTTGACAAGCTTTTTTATTTTTTTAAGTAAATTTCATCAATTTCATGATTTCCAGCTTTGTGCAGAATAATTTCTGCCCGATTGCGGGTTGGCTCAATGTAGTCTAGCAGGTTGACAAGGTTGATGCTTTTCCAGACATTATGGGCGAAAGCTACCACTTCCTCTTCTGCTTGAGTGGTGAAGCGGTGGTAGTAGTTTTTGGGGTCGTTTTCAGCCAGCGTCAGCATTTTTTTAAAGCGATCCAGATACCAGTTTTCAATATTTTCGACTTCAGCATCAACATAGATAGAAAAGTCAAAAAAGTCTGTCATATATAGGCGCTCGTTCTGAGGATTCTGGAAAACATTGATGCCTTCGACAATAACAAAGTCAGCAGCCTTTACCTCTTGCATTTCCTGAGGGACGATATCATAAGTTTCATGCGAGTAGACTGGAATTTGGCAATCCTGACCGTTTTTTATGCTATCTAGAAAGGAAAGAAGCAGCTCCATATTATAGCTTTCTGGAAAACCCTTGCGGTTTAAAATGCCATGATCTTCCAAGGTTTTATTCGGAAATAAAAAACCATCTGTGGTAACTAGCTCGACTGTTGCATTTGAAAAAGTCCGAGAAAGTAAAATCTGCAGCAACCGGCTGGTGGTGGATTTCCCAACGGCCACACTGCCAGAAACTCCGATGATAAAGGGCTGTTTCCGGCTTTCCTTTTGTAGAAAAATTCCCTTGGAAAAAGCCAAGTCTTCCTTGGAACGTTTATAGATTTGAATGAGGTTAGTCAAGGGTAAATAAATGTCCGTCACATCCTGCAGGCTAATCTTGTCATTGAAACTCTTGATGGAGTTAAGTTCCGCCTGAGTCAGAGGCGGAGTTGTTTTACGGTGCAGGTTTTGCCAAGTATGGCGGCTGATTTTTTCAAAGTGAAGAAATTCGTTAGTCATAAGTTACTCCTGTATGATGGACTTTAGTATAACATACTTTTTGGAGAAATGAAAACGATTTACAATTCTAGGAAAATTATGATAAAATGGTTGTATGACTAAAATGTATTTTGCAGAAAATCCTGATGCCAAACATGATATTCATGAATTAAATGTGGAACTGTTAGGACAGAGGCTGACTTTTTTGACAGATGCTGGTGTCTTCAGTAAAAAGATGATTGATTATGGCAGTCGGGTTCTTTTGTCTGTCTTGGACTTTGAAGCTGGAGAACGGGTCTTGGATGTTGGCTGCGGCTATGGGCCTCTAGGTTTGACCTTAGCCAAAGCGCAGGGAGTAACTGCGACCATGGTGGATATCAACCAGCGGGCCTTGGACTTAGCTCAGAAGAATGCTGAGAGGAATCAGGTATCTGCTCATATCTTCCAGTCAAATGTTTATGAAAAGGTCAACGGCATTTTCGACCATATTATCAGTAATCCGCCTATCCGTGCTGGTAAGCAAGTTGTACATGAGGTTATCAGCGGAAGCTATGAGCATTTGACAGAAGGCGGAGATTTGACCCTTGTGATTCAGAAGAAGCAGGGAGCACCCAGCGCCAAGTCAAAGATGGAAGATGTTTTTGGAAACTGTGAGATTGTCAAGAAGGACAAAGGCTACTATATACTAAGGAGTGAAAAACAAGATGCGTGCAGTTGATATTATCCAAAAGAAGAGAGACGGTTTGGAGCTAACCAGTCAGGAAATTCAGTGGCTGATTGAGGGTTATGTGGACGGGACGGTGCCGGACTATCAGATGGCAGCCTTTGCAATGGCTGTCTATTTTAAGGGCATGACGACTCGGGAAATTTCTGATTTAACCATGACAATGGTTGGAACCGGTGAGCAGTTTGACTTGTCAGAAATCTCGGGAATAAAAGTAGATAAACATTCTACTGGCGGTGTTGGTGATAAGGTAACTCTGGTCTTGGTTCCTTTGGTGGCTAGCTTTGGCGTGCCTGTTGCTAAAATGAGCGGCCGCGGTCTGGGTCATACTGGTGGAACCATTGATAAATTGGAATCCATTAAAGGATTTCAGGTAGAGCGCAGTCAGGATGACTTTATCAAGCAGGTGCAGGAAATTGGTCTGTCTGTAATTGGTCAGTCAGATCAATTGGTGCTGGCAGATAAGTTGCTCTATGCCTTGCGAGATGTAACAGCAACTGTTGATACCATTCCGCTGATAGCTAGCTCTGTTATGAGTAAGAAAATTGCTGCTGGTGCAGACAGTATCCTTCTGGATGTGACGGTCGGTGAAGGTGCCTTTATGAAAAATATTGATGACGCTCGTGTACTAGCACGCACTATGGTGGATTTGGGCAAGGCTGTCGGAAGAAAAACAGTAGCTGTTCTGACAGATATGAGTCAGCCTTTGGGAACCAGCATTGGCAATCGTCTGGAAATCTTAGAAGCCTTGGATATCTTACAGGGCAAGGGCCGTGAAGACATCACAACTTTCATTTGTGAGCTGGCGCAAATTATGCTCGGACTGGCAGATGTTGAGAAAACGGTGGAAGAAGTGAGAGAACAGTTGACTAATGGCGCTGCTTTGAAGAAATTTGAAGCTATGATTGCTGCTCAAGGCGGTGACTTGGAAGACCTCTATCGTCCATCAAGTGCAGCTCATATTATAGAAGTGAAAGCAGAACAGGCAGGTTATATCACTGAACTGCCTGCCATGGAATTCGGACTCTTTGCTATGAGACTTGGAGCAGGACGTGCAGTTAAATCTGACGACTTGGATTATGAAACTGGAATTGTTTTCGAAAAGAAAGTCGGAGACAAGGTCGAAATTGGAGAAGTTTTCGCAAAAATTTATTCAAATGAAAAAATTTCTCAAGAACTAGTTACAGATTTTCAAAAAAATGTTAAAATAGGTGATGAAAGCGTTGCAGTAAGCGAAATTATCGAGGTTATTGCTTAATTCTAGGAGAAGTCAACATGAAATTAAACAAATACATAGACCATACGCTTTTAAAACCAGAAGCGTCAGAAGAGCAGATTCTGAAGTTAATTGAAGAAGCAAAAGTTTATGATTTTGCCAGTATCTGTGTCAATCCAACCTGGATAGAGTTTGCTGCGGAGCAGCTGAAAGGCTCAGATGTCAAGGTTTGTGTGCCAATTGGTTTTCCTTTAGGAGCCAATACTTCCGATGTAAAGTCTTTTGAAACGAAGGACGCAATCCAAAAGGGTGCGGGCGAAGTGGATATGGTCATCAATGTCGGCGCTCTGAAGTCTAAAAATTATGATTTGGTAGAGCGAGACATCCGTGCGGTTGTAGAAGCTGCAAACGGTACCTTGGTCAAGGTGATTCTGGAAACTTGCCTGCTGACAGATGAGGAGAAGGTTAAGGCCTGCCAACTGGCTCAGAAAGCTGGAGCTGATTTTGTTAAGACCTCTACAGGGTTTTCAACTGGCGGTGCGACAGTTGAAGATGTCGCCCTCATGAGAAAAACAGTTGGTCCTGACATGGGCGTCAAGGCTTCTGGCGGTGCTCGTTCTTATGAAGATGCGCTGGCCTTTATTGAAGCAGGTGCGACTCGTATCGGAACTTCGGCCGGAGTGGCGATTATGAAGGGAGAAGAAGCTAGTGGCGACTACTGAGTTGATTGACTTGGCTGTCCAAGCCAGCAAAAATGCTTATGTTCCCTATTCTCATTTCCCTATCGGAGCGGTTTTAGTCGCTAAAGACGGACGGGTATTTACCGGCGTTAATATTGAAAATGCCAGTTTTGGTTTGACCAACTGCGGAGAGCGGACAGCTATATTTAAGGCGGTTTCAGAAGGAGCTTTAGACTTCGAGGAGCTGATTGTCTATGGTGAGACGGAAAAACCCATATCACCTTGTGGTGCCTGCCGCCAGGTAATGGCAGAATTTTTTTCTGAGGATCTAAAAGTGACCTTGGTCGCTAAAGATAAATCGACGGTCGTGATGACGGTCAAGGAATTACTTCCATATTCTTTTACAGATTTATCATAAGTCTGTTATCGGTCATCTGACCAAACTCAAACTTGCAACTGTGTTGCACATCTTATTTAGGAGGTTCAGAAATGAACAAAAAACAATGGCTAGGTCTTGGTCTAGTAACTGTCGCAGCATTCGGACTTGCTGCATGTGGAAACCGTGCTTCTCGCTCAGATTCTTCAAACGCGAAAACGGATTTGAAGGCTGCTATCGTAACTGATACTGGCGGTGTTGATGATAAGTCATTTAACCAGTCTGCATGGGAAGGCTTGCAAGCTTGGGGTAAAGAAAACGGTCTTTCTAAAGATAACGGCTTTACTTACTACCAATCTAACGATGAGTCTCAGTACGCAAACAACCTGAACCAAGCTGCTACAGATGGTTACAACCTAGTATTTGGTATCGGATTTGCCCTTCGTGATGCGGTTGAATCTGCTGCCCAAGATAACACTGGCATCAATTATGTTATTATCGATGATGTTATCGAAGGACAAAAGAATGTTGCTTCAGCTGTCTTTGCTGATAATGAATCTGCTTACCTTGCTGGTGTTGCTGCTGCAAAAACTACTAAGACAAAACAAGTTGGTTTCGTAGGTGGTATAGAAGGCGCAGTTATCACACGTTTTGAAAAAGGTTTCGAAGCTGGCGTGAAATCAGTTGACCCGTCTATCAAGATTCAAGTAGACTATGCTGGCTCATTCGGTGATGCTGCTAAAGGTAAGACAATTGCTGCTGCTCAATATGCTGCAGGTGCAGACGTGGTTTACCAAGTTGCTGGTGGAACTGGTGCTGGAGTATTTAACGAAGCTAAGTCAATCAACGAAACAAGAAATGAAGATGAAAAAGTTTGGGTACTCGGTGTTGACCGTGACCAAACTGAAGAAGGTAAATACAAGTCTAAGGATGGTAAAGAGTCTAACTTTGTTTTAGCATCAAGCTTGAAACAAGTTGGTAAGACTGTCCAAGACATTGCTAACCAAACTGCTAAAGGTAAATTCCCAGGCGGTAAAACTACAACCTTCGGTCTGAAAGACGGTGGAGTTGACTTGACAACTACAAACCTGTCAGAAGATGCGAAAAAAGCCGTTGAAGAAGCGAAAGCAAAAATCCTTGACGGCAGCATCACTGTTCCTGACAAATAAAACAATTTAAGAGCGATCCGACCGTGTAGGGTCGCTTCTTTTTGAAATTGAGACGCCTTTGTGTCAATAGAATTTATTAGCACTGGCTGTGCTAGTAAATTTTATTGAAATAAAATGAAATTCTGGAAAGGAAAGAGCCATGACACATGAAAATGTCATTGAAATGCGAGAAATTACCAAGATTTTTGGTGAATTTGTAGCCAATGATAAAATCAATTTGGAACTCAGAAAAGGTGAAATTCACGCTCTTTTGGGAGAAAATGGTGCCGGCAAGTCAACCTTGATGAATATGCTGGCTGGCCTGCTTGAGCCGACCAGCGGTGAGATTGTAGTGAATGGAAAGTCAGTTAAACTGGACTCTCCATCAAAGGCGGCCTCACTTGGTATCGGGATGGTGCACCAGCACTTTATGCTTGTTGAAGCTTTTACTGTCGCTGAAAATATCATCCTTGGAAGTGAAATCACAAAAAATGGTGTGTTGGACTTGAAAGGTGCCACTAAAGAAATTAAGGAACTGTCTGAGAAATACGGATTGGCAGTTGATCCATCTGCTAAGGTAGAAGATATCTCTGTCGGTGCCCAGCAGCGGGTTGAGATTCTGAAAACTCTTTATCGTGGGGCGGACATTCTCATCTTTGACGAGCCAACAGCCGTTCTGACGCCAGCTGAGATTGATGAATTGATGAAAATCATGAAGAATCTGGTAAAAGAAGGAAAATCTATCATTCTCATCACTCACAAGCTGGATGAGATTCGGGCAGTTTCTGACCGAGTAACGGTTATTCGTCGCGGAAAATCCATTGAAACAGTTGAAATCGCTGGTGCAACTAACCAAGATTTGGCTGAAATGATGGTGGGACGGGCTGTTTCCTTCAAGACTGCGAAAGAGCCTGCTAATCCTCAAGAAACTATCTTGTCAATCAAGGATCTTGTTGTTGAAGAAAACCGTGGTGTTCCAGCTGTTAAGGGACTTTCTCTTGATGTCCGAGCTGGTGAGATTGTCGGGATTGCTGGGATTGACGGCAATGGTCAGACTGAGCTGATTCAGGCTATTACAGGTCTTAGAAAAGCTAGCTCTGGCGAGATTACAATTAAGAACCAGTCTATTATTGGTAAGCAGCCGCGGCAGATAACTGAAATGAAAGTCAGCCATGTTCCTGAAGACCGCCACCGTGATGGTTTAGTCCTGGCAATGTCCATTTCTGAAAATATTGCTTTACAGACTTACTATAAAGAACCGCTCAGTAAAAATGGAATCCTGAATTACGGTAACATTTATTCTTACGCACGCAAGTTGATGGATGAATTTGATGTTCGGGCGGCTAGTGAATATGTACCTGCTTCAGCTCTTTCAGGAGGAAACCAGCAGAAAGCTATCATTGCTCGGGAAGTGGACCGTGATCCAGACCTTCTGATTGTCAGTCAACCAACTCGCGGACTTGATGTGGGGGCTATTGAATACATTCATAAACGTTTGATTGAAGCGCGGACTCAAGGTAAGGCTGTCCTCGTTGTTAGCTTCGAGCTAGACGAAATCCTCAATGTTTCTGATAGAATCGCAGTTATCCACGATGGTAAGATTCAGGGAATTGTAACTCCAGAGGAAACTAATAAGCAAGAACTTGGTATTCTCATGGCCGGTGGTAAGATTCAGAAGGGAGCTTCAAATGTCTAAAAAAACACAACAGATTGCGGTTCCTTTAATCTCAGTTCTTCTAGGGATTTTATTGGGAGCGGTTGTCATGGCCATCTTTGGTTATGATGCTATCTGGGGGTATGAATCCCTCTTTAAAACAGCTTTTGGTTCTTTGAGAAGTTTGGGTGAGATTTCTCGTGCGATGGGGCCTCTGATTCTCATTGGTTTGGGCTTTGCTGTAGCTAGCCGTGCTGGATTCTTTAATGTTGGACTTCCTGGTCAAGCCTTAGCTGGCTGGATTTTGGCTGGTTGGTTTGCACTTTCCTTCCCTAATTTACCTCGTCCTCTGATGTTATTGGCGACTGTAGTCATTGCAGCAGTGGCTGGTGGTATTGTTGGTGCTATTCCAGGGATTCTGCGTGCTTATCTGGGAACGAGTGAAGTTATCGTAACCATTATGATGAACTATATTGTTCTTTTTGTTGGAAATGCTGTTATTCATAGTTTCCCTAAATCTGTGATGCAGAGTGTTGACTCTAGTAAGCGTGTTAGTGCCAATGCGATTTATCAAACAGAGTGGTTGAGAAGTCTGACATCTAACTCTCGGATGAATATCGGTATCTTCTTTGCTTTGATTGCAGTAGTGGTTATTTGGTATTTGCTTAAGAAAACAACACTTGGTTTCGAGATTCGCGCTGTAGGTCTGAATCCCAATGCCTCTGAATATGCAGGGATGTCATCTAAGCGTACCATCATCGTGTCTATGATTATTTCCGGAGCTCTTGCAGGTCTTGGAGGAGTAGTAGAAGGACTTGGAACTTATCAGAATGTCTTTGTTCAAGGAAGTTCCTTGAGTGTTGGTTTCAATGGTATGGCTGTAAGTCTTTTGGCAGCCAATTCTCCAATTGGAATTCTCTTTGCAGCCTTCCTCTTTGCAGTTCTGAGTGTTGGTGCTCCAGGTATGAACGTGGCCCAGATTCCAACAGAACTTGTAAACATAGTAACAGCTTCTATTATCTTCTTTGTCAGCGCCCATTATCTGATTGAGCGTATGACAGGTATGACTATCTTTGATTTCTTTAAAAATCGTCGCCAAGAAGCTAAAAAAGTCAAGGAGGGAAACTAGGATGAATATTGTAACGGTATTAAGTTTATTAGTATCATCTATGCTGATTTATGCGGCTCCCTTGATTTTTACAAGTATTGGCGGGGCTTACTCTGAACACGCTGGTGTGGTTAATGTCGGCTTGGAAGGAATCATGGTTATGGGGGCTTTTACAGGCGTTCTATTTAACCTGACTTTCGAGAAGAGTTTTGGTAGTGCGACTCCGTGGCTTTCTTTGATTGCTGCTGGTTTGGTCGGAGTTGTCTTCTCTCTTATCCATGCTGTGGCAACCATTACCTTCCGTGCGGACCACGTTGTGAGTGGTACAGTGCTGAACTTGCTGGCGCCAGCCTTAGCAATTTTCCTTGTTAAAGCTATTTATAATAAGGGACAAACGGATAATATTCAGCGTTCATTCGGGAAGTTTAATTTCCCTGTCCTATCTGATATTCCAGTCTTGGGAGACATTTTCTTCAAGCATACAAGCTTGGTTGGTTATCTTGCCATTGCTTTCTCTTTCCTTGCTTGGTTTATCATGTTTAAGACTAAGTTTGGATTGCGTCTTCGCTCAGTCGGAGAGCATCCGCAGGCAGCAGATACCTTGGGGATTAATGTTTACCTCATGCGTTATTGCGGTGTCATGATCTCTGGTCTGCTCGGTGGTATTGGTGGAGCTATCTATGCTCAGTCAATCTCAGTAAACTTTGCTGTGACAACTATCGTAGGTCCTGGATTTATCGCCTTGGCGGCTATGATCTTTGGTAAATGGAGTCCTATTGGTGCCATGTTGGCTAGTCTCTTCTTTGGAGCTTCCCAAAGTTTGGCGGTTATCGGGAACCAGTTGCCATTGCTTTCAAGCGTTCCAAAGGTTTATCTGCAGATTGCGCCTTACGTATTGACGATTGTAGTCCTTGCGGCATTCTTCGGTAAAGCTGTTGCTCCGAAAGCGGATGGTATCAACTATATCAAGTCTAAATAAATCTTTACACCAGTCCTTTGCAACTGGTGTTTTTTTGGTGATTGAAAGAAGTTATAATCATAGGGATTGAAAAAGCCTGCTTCGTCTGAAGCGGGCTTTTTAAGATTAGTTTGTTGCGATTTCATTTAGCAGGTCTTCTGCAGTAGTGGTTGGGTTAACGCGAACGCGATTGAGTGAGAGCAAGCCATTAGATAGTGTGGCTAGTCCGTTATTGGTCGTCAATCCCATCTTGTAGCCAAGGCTTTCAGCAATCTGCAAGGTTGCATCACTGTATCGTCCAGATGGATAGGCAACGGTGGTTGTGGTTTGAGACAGATTTTTGTCTAAGTAAGACTTGGAATCTTTTAACTCAATTTTTTGTTGGTCTTCTGTCGTTGCTGAGAGGTCGGGATGGTTGACGGTGTGGTCTTCAAAGGACATGCCTTTGTCCTTCATTTCCTTTATCTCATCTAGCGTCAGCATATCTTCGCGTCCAGCTTGAACAAATCCGGTAATGACATTATTTGTTGCTTTCATGTCATATTTCTGGAGAAGTGGAAAGGCATTAGTATAGAAATCCCTTAAACTATCATCGAAGGTCAGCCAGACGACTTTTTTATTTTCTGGCAAGACATTCTCCGTCAGTACCTTGTATGCTTCTTCTGGTGTTAGTGGATAGTAGCCTGCGTCTTTCAAAGCTTTCAGATGACTTTCAAATGTGGCTGGATCTACAATCAAACCGGCATTAGCTGCTTCTGATGGATCCATGACATGAATGGCATGATACATCAAGATAGGAACTTGAACTGGCTGGTCTTGCTTAACCCATTTAATCTTGTCTTTACTGTTGTCATCCGATGTCGTCTTTTTATCCCGAGTTGGAGCTGACGAAGTTTTAGATGAAGTATTGACTTGGTTAATTGAAACATTATTAGCTTCCTCTTGATTGTGCGACTTTTGCAGCTGAGCTAGTAAAGAAAAGCCACCAACAATCAAGACAAGAAAAAGTAACAAACTCGTTAAAGAAAGCAAAATAGCTCTTTTTCTAGCTTTGCGTTGCTGCATGCGATTTCCTCTGTGTTTTCCTGTCATAGTATCTCCTTTGAAAATAAATTGCTATTCCTTACGGAAATTTACATCTATTATAACAAATAAAGAAGTAGTTTTGTAGGCATTTTTTTATAATTTTGTTATAATATTTTTTATACAAGAAATTTTCAAGGAGTGCTTCATGTCTATTAAAATAGCTTTACTTGGTTTTGGAACAGTGGCCAGCGGTGTGCCTTTTTTGCTGAAGGAAAATGGAGAAAAAATCGTTCAAGCAGCTCATTCAGAGATTGAGGTTGCTAAAGTTTTGGTAAAAGACGATGCTGAAAAAGAGCGTCTTTTAGCAGCTGGAAATGACTTTAACTTTGTCACAAATGTTGAGGAAATTCTGAACGATTCTGAGATTACCATCGTTGTAGAATTGATGGGACGGATTGAGCCAGCGAAAACGTTCATCACTCGTGCTCTTGAAGCTGGCAAGCATGTGGTAACGGCTAATAAGGACTTGTTGGCTGTTCACGGAGCAGAGTTGCTGAAAATCGCTCAAAAGCAAAATGTGGCTCTCTACTATGAAGCAGCTGTTGCTGGCGGCATTCCAATCCTCCGTACCTTGGTTAATTCACTGGCTTCTGACAAAATTACTCGTATCTTGGGTGTGGTCAATGGAACCTCTAACTTTATGATGACCAAGATGGTAGAAGAGGGGTGGTCTTATGAAGACGCTCTTGCTGAAGCACAGCGTCTTGGCTTTGCTGAAAGTGACCCGACCAATGATGTAGATGGCATTGATGCGGCATACAAGATGGTGATTCTCAGCCAGTTCGCTTTTGGTATGAATGTTAAATTTGAAGATGTGGGTCATCAGGGAATTCGTCATATCACACCAGAAGATGTGGCTGTTGCTCAAGATCTGGGCTATGTAGTCAAGCTGGTAGGTTCTATTGAAGAAACGCCATCAGGAATCGCAGCAGAAGTAGCTCCAACTTTTCTGCCAAAAGCGCATCCGCTTGCTAGTGTCAATGGGGTAATGAACGCCGTCTTTGTCGAATCCATCGGCATCGGAGAATCCATGTACTACGGACCAGGAGCAGGTCAAAAACCAACTGCAACTAGTGTTGTGGCAGATATTGTCCGTATCAGCCGCCGTTTGAATGAAGGAACAGTTGGCAAGGCCTTTAATGAATTCAGCCGTGAGCTTGTGCTAGCTAAGCCAGAAGATGTGAAGAGCAGCTATTACTTCTCTATCTTGGCACCTGATTCTAAAGGCCAAGTTCTGCATTTGGCTGAGATTTTCAATGCTGAGGATATTTCCTTTAAGCAGATTCTGCAGGAAGGTACAGATGGTTTGAAGGCTCGCGTGGTGATTATTACCCATGCTGTCAGCAAGACACAGCTGGAAAATGTCACTGTTAAGCTCAAAGAAGTTGCTGAGTTTGACTTGCTCAATACCTTCAAAGTATTAGGAGATTAAGATGAAAATTATTGTACCAGCGACCAGTGCCAATATCGGTCCTGGATTTGACTCCGTTGGGGTAGCCCTCTCAAAATATCTGGAAATTGAAGTCTTGGAAGAAAGTCAGGAGTGGGTGATTGAGCATGACCTCAATCCGAGAATTCCTAAGGACCGACGCAATTTACTGGTTAAGATTGCCCTGCAGTTGGCTCCAGATATTCAGCCGCGCCGTTTGAAAATGACCAGTGATATTCCATTGGCTCGCGGGCTTGGATCTTCTAGTTCAGTCATTGTGGCTGGGATTGAATTGGCCAACCAGCTAGCTCACCTTAATTTGTCGGATTATCAGAAGCTAAAAATTGCTACAAAGATTGAAGGTCATCCTGACAATGTTGCGCCGGCTATTTATGGTAATTTGGTCGTATCTAGCTCATCTAGAAATCAGGTGTCTGCTGTGGTAGCGGACTTTCCGGATGCAGACTTCATCGCCTATATCCCAGACTATGAGCTGCGAACGGTTGAGAGCCGTCAAGTATTGCCAAATCGGCTTTCTTATAAGGAAGCTGTTGCGGCCAGCTCCATTGCCAATGTTGCGATTGCAGCCCTTTTAAAAGGTGATATGAAAATCGCTGGTCGGGCTATCGAGTCTGATTTGTTCCACGAAAAATACCGTCAGCCTTTGATCAAGGAATTTTCAGATATTAAGTTCTTAGCCAGAAAAAATGGATCTTACGCAACCTATATCTCAGGAGCGGGACCGACTGTTATGGTCTTATCGCCTAAGCACAAGACAGAGAAGATTTATCAGCTTCTGCAAAAACAGAATTTCAAGGGACAAATCTTCCAGCTTCAGGTGGATACTGAGGGTGTGCGAGTAGAAAAATAAATCATCAAGAGGTTTTCTATGAGCCTCTTTTTTCATTTCTAAGCTATGGAGTTGATATCCCTATCTTTTTATACCTAACTGTGCTATAATGGGTCTAGCTTAAAGGAGGATCATTCACTTTATGGATCATTTAGAATTACAGGCTCTAGCGACTGAGCTAGCTTTCGGTGCCATCAGGAATGCTCTTTCTAGCCAAACACAGCGTTTCACTACTAGACAATTATAAGCGTTAAAAAGCTGACCTTTCTCAGCTTTTTCTTTGTAATCTATCGTAAATGCCATAGATTTTTGATATAATAGAGTGTATTTTGTTTACATAAAAGAGAGAAAATCATGCAAAAACTAGAGAAATTAAAAACTGAATTAGAGGGAATCGACATTCGCTTCAATGAGCCTTTGAGTCAATACACCTACACAAAGGTCGGGGGTGCAGCCGATTTCTTAGTTTTTCCCCGCAATCGTTATGAGCTGGCTCGTATTGTTAATTTTGCCAATCAAGAAGACATTCCTTGGATGGTGCTGGGAAATGCCAGTAATATCATTGTGCGAGACGGCGGTATCCGAGGTTTCGTGATTATGTTTGACAAGCTCAACAATGTAGCGGTGGATGGCTATATGATTGAGGCAGAGGCCGGAGCTAATCTGATTCAGACAACCCATATCGCTCTGCAGAATAGTCTGACTGGCTTTGAGTTCGCTTGTGGTATTCCAGGCAGCGTTGGCGGAGCTGTCTTTATGAACGCCGGGGCTTATGGCGGCGAGATTGCTCATGTCTTGGTATCTTGCAAGGTACTGACTCCTCAGGGCCAAGTCAAAACGTTGGACGTTCGGGATATGAAGTTCGGCTATCGTCACTCACTTGTTCAGGAAACAGGCGACATTGTTATTTCTGCTAAGTTTGCTCTTTCGCCTGGTGTTCACAGAACGATTCGTCAGGAAATGGAGCGCTTAACCCATCTGCGAGAGCTCAAGCAGCCCTTGGAATATCCATCTTGCGGTTCTGTTTTCAAGCGTCCTTTGGGTCACTTTGCTGGTCAGCTGATTAGTGAAGCAGGCCTCAAGGGTCATCGGATCGGTGGTGTAGAGGTATCTGAGAAGCATGCCGGCTTTATGATTAACGTCGATAAAGGAACGGCTCAAGATTACGAAAATCTTATCGCTCATGTGATTGAAAGGGTGCGGGAAAATTCAGGTATTACTCTGGAGCGCGAAGTCCGCATCATTGGTGAATCTCTGTAAGACAGATATGATTTCCAGTAGAAGTATGCTGGATAAGGAACTGCAGCTGGCTGCAACTTAGTAAGGGGGTGAAAGCCTATCGACACGGAATTTATAAAGGGCCTTTACAGCCCTCACGAGGTAGCAGCGGTCTGACAGAACCCTTAATCTGTTAATACGAGAAAGAAGGAATTTATGACAATTGAAAAAACCAATCATCGAGTTTAAAAACGTTTCAAAAGTTTTTGAAGATAATAATACTGTCGTCCTGAAAGATATTAATTTCGAGCTGGAAGAAGGAAAGTTCTATACTTTGCTGGGGTCTTCTGGTTCTGGCAAATCAACGATTCTGAACATCATTGCTGGACTTTTGGACGCGACGGACGGGGATATTTTTCTTGATGGCGTCCGCATCAATGATATTCCAACTAATAAAAGAGATGTTCACACGGTTTTTCAGTCCTATGCACTGTTTCCTCATATGAATGTTTTTGAAAATGTAGCCTTTCCGTTGCGTCTGCGCAAGGTTGATAAAAAAGAAATTCAAGAGCGAGTTGCAGAAGTGCTGAAAATGGTTCAGCTGGAAGGTTTTGAGCGCCGTTCTATTCGTAAATTGTCAGGCGGTCAGCGCCAGCGTGTAGCCATTGCGCGGGCAATCATTAATCAGCCGCGGGTCGTTTTGTTGGATGAGCCTCTGTCTGCTCTGGATTTGAAGCTGCGTACAGACATGCAGTATGAGCTGCGGGAATTGCAGCAGCGTTTGGGTATTACCTTTGTCTTTGTCACGCACGACCAAGAGGAAGCCCTAGCTATGAGCGACTGGATTTTCGTTATGAATGATGGTGAGATTGTTCAGTCGGGGACGCCTGTCGATATTTATGACGAGCCCATTAACCACTTTGTTGCGACCTTCATTGGCGAGTCCAATATTCTGCCTGGTAAGATGATTGAGGACTATCTGGTTGAGTTTAATGGCAAGCGCTTTGAAGCAGTGGATGGTGGGATGCGCCCAAATGAATCTGTTGAAGTGGTGATTCGGCCGGAGGACTTGCGGATTACTCTGCCAGAAGAAGGCAAGCTGCAGGTTAAAGTTGACACCCAGCTTTTCCGTGGCGTTCACTATGAGATCATCGCTTATGATGAGCTTGGCAATGAATGGATGATTCACTCGACTCGTAAGGCCATTGTCGGAGAAGAAATCGGTCTGGATTTCGAGCCTGAGGATATCCACATCATGCGTCTCAATGAAACTGAAGAAGAATTCGATGCCCGTATCGAAGAATATGTTGAAGTAGAAGAGCAAGAAGCGGGTCTGATCAATGCCATTGAGGAGGAACGCGATGAAGAAAACAACCTCTAATCTTTTTCTCTTGCCATACCTGCTCTGGATTTTCCTTTTTGTCTTGGCACCTGTTGTCATGATTATCTGGAAATCCTTCTTTAACATTGAAGGGCAGTTTACGCTGGAAAATTACCAGACCTACTTTACATCGCAGAACTGGACCTATCTCAAGATGAGTCTGAATTCGGTCCTTTATGCAGGGATTATTACTCTCGTAACCCTGCTGATTTCCTATCCGACCGCATTCTTTTTGACTCAGCTCAAGCACAAGCAGCTCTGGCTGATGCTGATTGTCCTGCCGACCTGGATCAATCTCCTGCTCAAAGCTTATGCTTTCATTGGTATTTTCGGTCAGAATGGCTCAATCAATCAATTTCTAACTTTTATTGGAGTGGGACCGCAGCAGATTCTCTTTACGGACTTTTCATTTATCTTTGTAGCTAGCTACATCGAGCTGCCTTTTATGATTCTGCCCATTTTCAACGTTCTGGATGATTTGGATCCAAATCTTATCAATGCCAGCTATGACTTGGGAGCCAATCGCTGGGAGACTTTCCGTCGGGTCGTTTTCCCTTTGTCATTGAATGGTGTCAGAAGTGGAGTGCAGTCCGTCTTTATCCCTAGTCTCAGTCTCTTCATGCTGACCCGCTTAATCGGGGGTAATCGGGTAATTACTCTGGGGACAGCCATTGAGCAGCACTTCCTGACCACTCAGAACTGGGGCATGGGCTCTACTATCGGAGTGGTGCTGATTGTTGCCATGCTCTTTACCATGTGGGCAACCAAGGAAAGGAGAGGGCGATGAAAAAAATTGCAAATCTCTATCTGGCCTTTGTCTTTTTGGTGCTCTACATCCCCATCTTTTACCTGATTGCTTATGCTTTTAATGCTGGGGAAGACATGAATCGCTTTACAGGCTTCAGTCTCAGTCATTTTCAAAATCTCTTTGAGGATTCGCGCTTGATTTTGATTTTGGTTCAAACTTTCTTTCTGGCTTTCCTGTCTTCGTTGATTGCGACGCTGATTGGAACTTTTGGAGCCATCTATATCTATCAAGTCCGCAAGAAATATCAAGATGCCTTTCTGTCTATCAACAATATCCTCATGGTGGCACCGGATGTCATGATTGGCGCCAGTTTCCTGATTCTCTTTACCACTGCGAAATTCCAGCTGGGCTTCCTGTCTGTGCTGGCTAGCCATGTGGCCTTTTCCATTCCGATTGTGGTGCTGATGATTCTTCCGCGTCTGAAGGAAATGAATGATGATATGATTAAGGCTGCTTACGACCTAGGCGCTAGCCAATTACAAATGCTAAAGGAAATCATGCTGCCTTATCTGACTCCAGCCATTATCGCTGGCTACTTCATGGCTTTTACCTACTCACTTGATGACTTTGCTGTGACCTTCTTCGTTACTGGCAATGGATTTTCTACTCTGTCTGTTGAGATATACTCTCGCGCTCGTCAGGGAATTTCTCTGGAAATAAATGCCCTGTCAGCCTTGGTCTTTCTCTTCAGCATTGCTTTGGTAATTGGGTATTACTTTATCACCCGTGAGAAGGAGGAGATCGTATGAGAAAGCTCTATTCATTTTTAGCGGGAATTCTGCTGATTATCTTAGTCTTATGGGGTGTTAGTCACCAGATCGAAAGTCGGACGCAGAGCAAGGAGATCGATAAGCTGGTCATTTACAACTGGGGTGACTATATCGATCCTGAGCTTCTGACTGAGTTTACTAAGGAAACTGGTGTCCAAATCCAGTACGATACCTTTGACTCCAATGAAGCCATGTATACGAAAGTGAAGCAGGGCGGCACAACCTACGACATTGCTATCCCCAGTGAATATATGATTGCCAAGATGATGAAGGAAGGCTTGGTTGAGAAGCTGGATCATAGCCAGATTAAAGGTTTGGAAAATATCGGATCTGACTTTTTAGACCAGCCTTTTGATCCTGGAAATCAGTACTCGATTCCTTATTTTTGGGGAACGCTGGGCATTGTCTACAATGAAAAAATGGTTGATAAAGCTCCAGAGCATTGGAATGATCTCTGGCGACCTGAATACAAAAACTCCATCATGATGATTGATGGAGCCCGTGAAGTTATGGGAATTGGTCTGAACTCGGATGGTCATAGTCTCAACTCCAAAGATGCAGATCAGCTGCAGGAGGCGGTCGACAAGCTCTACACTCTGACGCCAAATATCAAGGCCATTGTGGCCGATGAGATGAAAGGTTATATGATTCAGAACAATGCTGCTATCGGCGTGACCTTTTCTGGTGAGGCTAGGCAGATGCTGGAGGCCAATGAAGACCTGCGCTATATCGTGCCAACGGAAGCCAGCAATCTTTGGTTTGACAATATTGTCATTCCCAAAACCGTCAAAAATAAAAAAGCTGCCTATCAGTTTATTAACTTTATGCTGAGACCGGAAAATGCTTATAAGAACGCCCTTTATGTTGGTTATTCGACACCAAATCTTCCTGCCAAGGCCATGTTGCCTAAGGAGATTCAGGAAGATGAGGCCTTTTATCCGACTGAGGAAACGATGAAACATCTGGAAGTTTATGAGCAGTTGGGCCCTAAATGGCTGGGGACCTACAACGACCTCTATCTTCAAGTCAAGATGTATCGGAAGTGATCATCAAACAAGTTTGCTTGATGAATACAAAAAAACGCCTGGCTCAATGAGCTGGGCGTTTTCTGCTTGCCTAATTTGAAGCTTCTGTTTGAGTATTGGTTGCAGTGTCTTGACTCTGGCTAGAAGCGGTAGTGTCGCCTGCTGCTGTATCTGTCGCAGAACTGGATGCACTAGTCTCAACTGCTGCTGCATCACTGCTGGAAGCAGCTGTATCAGTTGCAGTTGTTGAAGCAGGGCTGCTTGTTTCTTTTTCGATTTCCTTGATAATAGTTGTTGTTGCAGTAGAGCTGCTGGTATCAGTTTTTGATTTTTCATCCTTATGACTGGTCAGATTCATGATCGTGATGCTGGCAATGATGATAGATAAGATACTGGCAACCGTTGCAATGGTCTTTTGGAAGGCTGAAAGGCCGGTTTTAATATGCTGTTTAGTAGGTTTTTTAGATGATTTTGTCTTGTTTTTATTGCTGCGAGAATAGTTTTCCATGCTTGAAAGAATCTCCTTTTAAAATTTCAATGATTTCTTATCTCTCATTATACGTTTTTTATCTGAAAATGTCTTTAAAAAATCAAATTTTTATCTATGAAAACGCACACAAAAGATTGCTGTCAAGAAAAGAAACTGCTCAAATTTGGATTGAGCAGTTTCTTGAGCTAGAATAGCAAAGTAATCACGCCTTCTAATCTTGGAGTGCAGCTTGAGCGACAGCCAGCCTAGCTGCTGGAACTCGATAAGGAGAGCAGGAAACGTAGGTGACACCAATTTCTTGGAAGAAGGGGATGGAAGCCGGATCGCCACCGACCTCACCGCAGATGCCGATAGGAAGATCAGGCTTGACTTGACGCCCTTTGCTGATAGCAATCCGCATCAATTCACCAACGCCGTCCTGGTCAACACTTTGGAAAGGATCAAAAGGAAGGATTTCTTTCTCCTTATAATGGCCGATGAATTTTCCAATATCGTCCCGTGAGAAACCGTAGGTCATCTGGGTCAGGTCGTTAGTACCAAAGCTGAAGAAGTCCGCTTCCTGAGCCAGCTGGTCTGCAACCAGACAGGCACGTGGAAGTTCAATCATGGTGCCAATTTCATAAGGGAAGGGCTCCTGACCTTTATGCCTAAAGAGCTTGTTGATATGTTGGATAAGACAGGCTTTGACAGAGTCCAGCTCAGCCTTGTCTGCAATCAGCGGAATCATGATTTCCGGCTTGACGGTCAATCCTTCCTGATTCAGCTTGATAGCACTCTTGAAGACGGCTTCGACCTGCATCTTGTAGATCTCTGGTTGCGTAATCCCCAGACGGCAGCCGCGGTGGCCTAGCATTGGATTGCTTTCTTGTAGCTGTTCAATGCGGTGAGTCAGTTTCTCTGGTGACTTGTGCAGCTTGTCAGCCAAAATCTTGATTTCCTGTGAATCTTTAGGTAGAAATTCATGCATCGGCGGATCCAAAAGACGGATAATCATAGGTTTGTCCTGCACTGCTTGGAACATTTGATAAAAGTCATTTTCTTGGAATTCCAGCAGTTTTTTGAGGGCGGATCTGGTTTCCAATTCATTGTCAGCCAGAATCAGGCGTCGCATTTCTAGAATCCGTTCCTGACCAAAGAACATGTGTTCGGTACGTGCCAGACCGATGCCCTTTGCCCCAAACTTAATAGCTGTTTTTAGATCTTGAACGGTCTCTGCGTTGGCACGGACTTTGAGCTGTGCGACTTCGTCTGCCCATGAAAGCAAACGGTGAAGTTCTTGGTCGTTTTCGATTAGGACGGTCGGAATCTCTCCGCTATAAATGCGTCCCGAGCTGCCATCAACTGAAATGACATCACCCTCAGTCAAAACAAGACTTCCGCAGGAAACGGTCTTGCTTTCCTCGCTGATGGTCAGCTCTCCACAGCCAGCCACACAGCAGGTTCCCATTCCCCGGGCTACGACAGCTGCATGAGAGGTCATACCGCCCTGACTGGTCACTATGGCTTGGCTAACGACCATACCTTCAATGTCTTCAGGGGAAGTTTCCTGACGGACTAAAATGACCTTTTTACCCAAGGAGTGGTAGTCTTTGGCGCGCTCAGCTGTAAAGACAATCTCGCCAGTTGCTGCACCAGGGCTGGCTGGCAGTCCTTGAGCCAAGAAAGGAGCATCTTGCAGAGCTTTTTCTTCAAATACAGGATGGATGAGCTGGCTAATCGTAGCAGGAGATACGCGCTGGAGAGCTTCTTTTTTGCTGATAATACCCTCGTCTACCAGATCTAAGGCTATTTTCAAAGATGCCTTGGCGGTCCGTTTACCGTTTCTAGTTTGGAGGATATAGAGTTTACCCTTTTCTATGGTAAATTCGATATCTTGCATGTCCTTGTAGTGGTTTTCGAGAATCTTAGCATAGTCTTGGAAAGCTGCATAGGCCTGAGGGAGAGCTGTCTCAAGTGCAGCGATAGGTTCAGGGGTTCGAATGCCGGCTACGACATCCTCTCCTTGTGCATTGAGCAAAAATTCGCCAAATAGCTGATGCTCACCGCTGGCAGGGTTTCTAGTGAAGACAACTCCTGTACCACTGGCTTGGTCGCTATTTCCGAAAACCATGGCTTGGACATTAACCGCCGTTCCTAAATCATGAGGAATATCATTCAAGTTGCGGTAAACCTTAGCTCGAGGGTTATTCCAAGACTTGAAGACTGCCTTGATAGCAGCATAGAGCTGTTCTTTCGAGCTTTGGGGGAAGGTCTGATGATGCTCGCGATAAAGCTGCTTATATTGCTCAATTAATGCTTGATGTTCTTCCAGTGTGAAATCCTTGGCCTGTTTGCCAGCATTCTTTTCAAAATAGCCCAAGAGGTCATCGAACTCATCCTTGGAAATTCCATAAACCACATCAGCAAACATTTGCAGCAGACGGCGGTAGCAGTTGTAGGCAAAGTCAGCATTGGTCTGCTCAGCCAGAGTCTGGGTTCTTAAATCATTCAGACCTAGATTGAGAATAGTGTCCATCATGCCCGGCATGGAAAACTTGGCTCCGCTTCGAACAGACACTAAGAGCAGGGCTGAGTCGTTTCCGCTGAAATATTTACCGGTTTTCTCTTCTAATTCGGTAATCGCTTTCAAAACATCTTCTTTTAAAGAAGATTCAAAGAAATAAGGGCTTTCTAAATATTCAATACAGCTTTCTGTAGTAATAGTAAAACCTGGAGGGACAGGCAGTCCCAAATTGGTCATTTCAGCTAGGTTGGCTCCTTTTCCTCCAAGCAGGGCTTTGTCATCTGCACATCCTTCCTCGAAGGAGTAAATCCATTTCGCCATATTTACCTCCAAAATTATGAAATATGTGTCATATTGTAGGACAACTACATTGTAATATACATCACATATATTTGTCAACCGAAAAAAGCATCCTGTTTTATTGACAATTTTTCTTTTTTTGTTATAATGTGTTACAAAATGATGATTATTTAAACGTTTAAAAATGAAATATGAGCAATAATTCCTAAATTTTAAGCGAAATTCGGCTAATCATCTATATAAAGAAAGAAGGAGTCAGACCTATTTGAAATTAAGTGAACGGCAAAAGAAAATTGTAGAAATTGTAAAAGAACACCAGCCACTCAGCGGTGAGAAAATCTCTGAATTACTAGATATTTCTCGGGCGACTCTGCGCTCGGATCTGTCTTTTTTGACCTTGGTTGGGATTTTAAAAGCTACGCCTAAAGTTGGTTACACGTACTCGGGCTCAGATTTAGAAACGCTTTTCTTTTTCGATACCTTTCGAAAGGAAGTGGCAGAGATTATGACTTCTCCTGTTTTGGTATCTCATGATTCTTTTATTCAAGATGCCATTATCACCTTATTTATGTATGATGCGGATGTTCTCTATGTGATTGATGAGCATAAGCTACTCTTGGGGATTTTGTCGCGTAAAGACTTGCTGCGTGCTTCGCTCAATACCAACATTGACAGCACTCCTGTGGCGGTCTGCATGACACGAATGCCCCATATTAAAACTTGCTACAAGGATATGAACATTTTGGAAGCGGCAGCAGTTTTGCAGGATTTTGCGATTGATTCACTGCCGGTAGTCGATGAGGATAATGAGCGTAAGATTTTAGGAACTGTGACCAAGTCAGCCCTGCTGGATTATATTATTCAAGAGGCCAGAAGCGCTGAGGTAAATAGATAAGAGGAATGAACATGAAGAAAGAAATTATTGTTTACAGCATTTCAGATTCTTTGGGTGGGACTTCGCAGAAGCTATTGTCTGCAGTGACAGCCCAGTACCCAGATATTATTTTTAATAACAGCTATCGTTTTCCATTTATCAACAAGGAAGAAGAATTGCTGGATATTCTGCGTGATGCCATCAAGGACGATGCCCTTGTTATTAGTACTCTGGTTGATGGCAAGCTTGCAGCTGTAGCTAGAGAGTTCAGTCAGGCCAATGGCCTTGCTTATCTGGATTTGATGCATCCATTTTTTGAGATTATCAGAGAAAAGACAGGCACCAGTCCTATAGAGGTGCCGGGTACCTTGCACCGGCTGGACACTGAGTATTTTAATAAAATCTCCGCTATTGAGTTTGCGGTCAAATACGACGATGGCAAGGCGCCGCAAGGATTTTTAGACTCAGACTTGGTGCTCTTGGGCGTCTCCCGTACATCCAAAACGCCACTAAGTATTTATCTGGCAAATAAAGGATACAAGGTTTCTAACCTGCCTTTGATTCCAGAAGTCCCTCTGCCTCAGGTCTTGGAAAAAGTTGATTCAGAGCGTATTATCGGTCTCTTATGTGAGCCAGAAAAACTGTCTAAGATACGCAGTAATCGCTTGAATTCTCTGGGATTGACCCAGTCGACCAGCTACACAGATCTGGAAAAGATATACGAAGAACTAGACTACTCAAAAGAAGTCTTTAAAAAGTATCGGGCTCATGTCATCAATATCACCGATAAATCAATCGAGGAAACGGCTTTCTTGATTGAAGATCATTTGAAGAAATTGAGATAAGAGAGAAGATTGAGAGAGCGGTTATAGAGTGAGGGCTGAAGATGGAGCAATATAAGCGTATTTTACTGAAAGAATTTGATAGTCGGCAGAAGGTCATTACAGAGCTGACCAACCTGGAGGCAATTTTAAACTTGCCCAAAGGTACGGAGCTGTATATCAGTGACATTCACGGGGAGTTTGCTGCTTTTGACTATATTTTGAGAAGCTGTGCAGGTATCCTCAATGAGAAAATTAAGGACTGTTTTGGGGACAGCTTGTCAGAAGCTCATAAGGATCGGCTGTCAGCGCTGGTTTCCTATCCTGAGCTTGTGCTGGGGGAAGAAACTAAAGGTCAAGACTGGTATCAGGAAACTATTCCACAGCTCTTGAACTTGCTGGCTTTTGCAGGTGCGAAATACAGTCGCTCCAAGGTCAGGAAAGCCTTGCCGCCCCAGTATGCCTATATTATCGAGGAGCTCCTCTATAGTGACAGGGCTTTGGCTGATAAAAAATCCTATTTTGAGAATATCTTGACTTATGTGATTGAATTGCGGGAAGCGGTGCCTTTTATCTTAGGCTTAGCCCGAAGTATTCGGCAGTTGTTGATTGACCATCTGCATGTGGTTGGAGATATTTTTGACCGAGGAGCTAGCAGTGCTCAGGTCATGGATGAACTGCAGCATTTTCACTCTCTTGATATTCAGTGGGGTAATCACGACATTATCTGGATGGGAGCCTTTTTTGGTTCCAAGGCTTGCTTGCTCAATGTGCTGCGCATTGCAGCTCGCTATGGCTATCTCTGGGATATCGAGAAAGATTATGGTTTAAACCTGCGCTCCTTGACTCTTTTTGCGGACAAGACTTACCAGTCTAATCCCAAGTTTAGGCCTATTCTTGGTGCTAGAGAGCAGGAGTTTTCAGATGAGGAAATTCTGCAACTGGAAAAGGTTCACCAAGCCTTAGCGATTATCCAGTTCAAGCTGGAAAATCAACTAATCAAACGGCGGCCTGAATTCCAGATGCAGGACCATGTGATGCTGGACAAGATTGATTATTGGGAAGAAAGTGTTACGATTGACGATACCAAGCATCCCCTGGTTAACACCTGCTTCCAAACTATCAATCCGGAAAATCCGTCAGCTTTGACACCAGAAGAAAATCAAGCTGTAGACAGTATGATGGCCTCATTCCAAAATTCTCTTAAGATGGCTGAGCATATGAGTCTTCTGATGAACAAGGGCTCTATGTATAAGATTTACAACCATCACTTGCTTTTTCACGGCTGCATTCCTCTGGAGCCGTCAGGAGAATTCCAGCCTTTCATTCTCAATCAAGCCCATTATTCAGGCAAGGAATTGCTGGATTTCTTTGAGTATCATATTCGACAGTCGGCCAAGAACAAGGAAGTGGGTGATGATTTGTCGACTGACTTGATTTGGTATTGCTGGAAAGGTAAGCTATCACCCCTGTTTGGCAAAGAAAAGATGACTACCTTGGAGCGTTATTTCATTGAAGATAAGGGCACCCACAAGGAAGTGGAAAATTCTTATTTTTCTTATCGTAATTCTGAGAAAGTCTGTCAGCTGATTTTGGAAGAATTTGGTCTCTTTTCTCAAGAGTCTAGGATGGTCAACGGTCATACTCCAGTTAAGACGGGCAAGGGAGAATCTCCTATTCGAGGTGGTGGTTTGCTCTTCGTTATTGATGGAGGTTTGTGTGAGGCCTATCAGAAGAAAACTGGAACGGCCGGCTATTCACTGCTCAATAATTCCTATGGCTTCCAGCTGGTGACCCATCAACCTTTCCAAAATGCTCAAAAAGTTGTGGAATCTCCTTTTGCTCAGACCTCTCTGAAAAAGGTGATTGAAAATGTAGAGGAACGAACCCTCATCAAATCTACTACCATAGGTCAGAGCTTGTTAGCTCAACAACAGGAACTCTTTGGCTTGCTGCATGAGTTTTATGACCGATGATTTTTAGTCCTAAGTTCTAGCAGAATTTAGGGCTTTTCTTTCTTGTTCCAGCTTCTCTTTCGTGTTACAATAGGAGTATTGAAATTTAGAGGAAAGAACATGATTTATTTAGATAATTCAGCGACAACCAAGCCTTATCCTGAGGCTTTGGCCGCTTACACAGAGGTCGCTTCTAAAATCTGGGGCAATCCATCCAGTCTGCACAGTTTAGGCAGTCAGGCAACCCGTCTCTTAGAAGCTTCACGCAGGCAAATAGCAGAGCTTTTAGGCAAGTCTTCTTCGGAGATTTTTTTTACGTCCGGAGGAACAGAAGGGGACAACTGGGTGCTTAAAGGAGTTGCTTTTGATAAGATTCCTTTTGGAAAACACATCATCGTATCCAACATTGAGCATCCCGCGGTCAAAGAATCAGCCCTCTGGTTGCAGAACCAAGGGTTTGAAATAGATTTTGCCCCAGTGGATAAGGCAGGTTTTGTCAATGTAGACAAGTTAGCAGAGTTGATTCGACCAGACACTACTCTGGTCTCCATCATGGCTGTCAATAATGAAATTGGCAGTATCCAGCCCATTCAGAAGATATCCGAACTGCTAGCAAACAAACCGACTATTTCCTTTCATGTGGACGCTGTACAGGCTGTTACGAAGATTCCAACAGCTGCTTATCTGACGGATCGCGTGGATTTTGCGACATTTTCCAGTCATAAATTTCACGGTCTTCGGGGTGTAGGATTTGTCTATATCAAGTCTGGCAAGAAAATCAGTCCCCTCTTGACCGGTGGCGGCCAGGAGGCGGACAAGCGCTCAACGACAGAAAATTTAGCTGGTATTGCAGCGACGGCCAAGGCTCTGAGGCTGTCTATGGAAAAGCAAGAAGTATCTGCCCAGCGGACGGCTCAGATGAAGAAGATTCTCCTTGAAGAGTTGCAGAAGTATCCAGATGTGGTAATTTTCTCAGACATAGAAGATTTCGCGCCACATATACTAACCTTTGGTATCAAGGGGGTTCGTGGGGAAGTTATAGTCCATGCTTTTGAAGACTACGAGATTTATATCTCGACTACCAGTGCCTGCTCTTCTAAGGTTGGAAAGCCGGCAGGAACCTTAATCGCCATGGGAGTAGAAAAATCGCTCGCTCAGACAGCTGTCCGTATCAGTTTGGATCTTGACAACGATATGAGTCAGATGGAGCAGTTTTTGACAAACTTTAAAATTATTTACGAAAAAACAAGAAAAGTAAGGTAAAAAATGCATTATTCAGAAATTATGGTACGCTACGGTGAACTCTCAACCAAGGGCAAGAACCGCATGCGCTTTATCAACAAACTCAAACGCAATATCCAATCAGTCTTATCAATCTATCCGCAGGTCCATGTCAAGGCCGACCGTGACCGCACTCATATCTATCTGCAAGGGACCGATTATCAGCCGGTCGCTGAATCACTCAAGCAGATTTTTGGGATTCAGAATTTCTCACCATCTTATAGGGTTAAAAAGTCTGTACCAGCCTTGATTGAAGCTGTTCAAACCATCATGAAGCAAGTCTATCAGGAAGGGATGACATTTAAGATTACCAGCAAGCGCAGTGACCATAGCTTTGAGTTAGATAGCCGCGAGCTTAACCAAACTCTGGGAGACGCTGTTTTTATGGCCATTCCAAATGTTCAGGTCAAAATGAAAGCGCCAGATATTGAACTGCGCGTTGAGATTCGCGAAGAAGCAGCCTATATCTCCTATGAGACCATTCGAGGTGCCGGAGGTTTGCCAGTTGGTACTTCAGGTAAGGGTATGCTCATGCTCTCAGGTGGGATTGACTCACCGGTGGCTGGCTATCTTGCTCTCAAGCGCGGTGTAGATATCGAGGCGGTTCACTTTGCCAGTCCGCCTTACACCAGTCCAGGTGCGTTGAAAAAAGCTCAAGATTTGACGCGAAAATTGACCAAGTTCGGTGGCAACATCCAGTTTATCGAAGTGCCTTTTACAGAGATTCAGGAGGAAATCAAGGCCAAGGCTCCAGAAGCCTACCTGATGACACTGACTCGTCGCTTTATGATGCGGATTACGGACCGGATTCGAGAGGAGCGAGGCGCTCAAGTCATTATCAACGGAGAAAGTCTTGGTCAGGTGGCCAGTCAAACCATTGAGAGTATGCAGGCTATCAATGCCGTGACCAATACACCGGTTATCCGTCCTGTTGTGACGATGGACAAGCTGGAAATAATTGAGATTGCAGAGAAAATTGATACTTTCCAAATCTCTATACAGCCATTTGAAGACTGCTGTACCATTTTTGCGCCAGACCGGCCTAAAACCAATCCGAAAATCAAGAATGCTGAGAAGTACGAAACTCGCCTAGATGTTGAAGGTTTGGTAGAACGTGCTGTAGCAGGAATTATGATTACAGAAATCAGACCAGAAGCTGAGATCGACGAAGTGGATGAGTTGATTGAAGGGCTCTTGTAAAAGTGAGAGAAGGTGACGTTTATGCTTGCTGTTTTTCTCTTAATTCCTTTTCTGCTGATTCGTTTTCCTTTATTAGGTCATTTCGGCAAAAACGCTTTGTCACGCGCAGCTTATTTTGCACCAGTACAAGGAAAGGAAAAGATAGCTTATATGATTTATCAATTGAGCAATCTAGCCTTGTTCATAACTCCTGTTTTGCTTGAAATCAAGTTTGATTTTTCTGTTTTCTTCTATGCTGGAGTGGCTATCTACCTGCTTGGTTTGGCTTTGTGTGCTATCAGTATGAGGGATTTCACTAGACCAGATGCAAACGGCATGAATACAGAGGGCCTTTATCGCTATTCCCGTAATCCCATGTATATAGCTTACTTTCTTTGTTTTTTGGGAATAGCTTTTTTGACCAAATCAATGATTTTCTTTCTGATTTTAGTGACTTTTCAGGCTGCGGCCCACTGGATTATCCTCTCTGAGGAGCGCTGGTGTCTTGAAAGATTTGGGAAAGCTTATCAAGACTATCAAGATAGGGTACGGCGTTATATTTAGAATTTTTTTGAACTAATAATTATTTAGTAAAGCAGTTAGCAGATAACAATAGAAAATAATATTTATCTGATTTGTAACAAAATTAATACTAGATGGAGTTTGAGATGGGATATTGGGATTATTTTTCGAGAGGCTTGCTTCAATCATTTTCTTAGAAAGACGGCTATGACAATGCTTTGTTAAGAGAGGTGCCAGGGGAATCATATTTGTTAGGTGTCTTCTCACATTCTTTGTTAGCCGTATTGATTACTTTCCTTGTTTTTTATGGTTTAAATATTGCTAAATTAAAAGCAGGTTCTTGGAAAGCTCTTATTAGCAAAGAATATCAAAAGAACCCAGTTAAATCTGTATTAGTTCTTGGTTTTGGTTTACCAATTACGATTCTTGTTCTTGTTTTTTATGAAGTTCATAGACCTATAGAAGCTCTATATGTTTATGAATATTTCAAAGAACAAAACGTGCACCCTGATATTGTTCGCTTAATCGATATAGATATACATACTACGACTGGTAAGTATGGAAGAAAGATATTCAGTAATCTTATCTTCATAGTTGAAACAAAAGAAGGGACTCGTAAAGTGAACATTTCCGATGCCACACAGTATGAGGCAGAATTTTTAAAAGAAAATCTTGAAACGCCAACAAATATTCCCGTTCATTTAAATAGCAAGGGTGAAGTAGTCCTAGTTCATTAGTGAACAAAATCTAAAGATAATCCTTGAAAATCCGTTTTCATGAGATGAAAAAGCTTGCTAAAGAGCTGCAGAAGTGCTATACTTATAGAGTTGACTATGCACATTCCTGTGCAACCGCACGAACATCGTTGCTCGTCGTATAACAAATTTAAACTTCGTCATTATCGCCTTGCCTAACACAAGTTATGCCTTCGGCTCAATTCCTAGTTTATTCTTTGTTATACTTAGAGCTTTTCTCTTAAGTGGTTCGTCCCACGATGCTAGGCGAGTCTTCACAAAATCCGGGGAAACCCTAAAAATCATAGGAGGTGCATAATGAGCACATACGCAATCATTAAAACTGGCGGAAAACAAGTTAAAGTTGAAGTTGGTCAAGCAATCTACGTTGAAAAGTTAAACGCTGAAGCTGGTCAAGATGTTACTTTTGACGAAGTTGTTCTTGTTGGTGGTGAAAACACTGTTGTCGGAACTCCGCTTGTTGCTGGAGCTTCTGTTGTCGGAACTGTTGAAAAACAAGGCAAGCAAAAGAAGGTTGTTACTTACAAGTACAAACCTAAAAAAGGTAGCCATCGTAAACAAGGTCACCGTCAACCATATACAAAAGTTGTCATCAACGCTATCAACGCTTAATTTTAAGGAGATTAAATGATACACGCAGTCTTTGAAAGAGCCGAAGATGGCGAACTGAGGCGTGCAGAAATCACAGGTCACGCCGCGAGTGGCGAATACGGCTATGATGTCGTGTGTGCGTCCGTTTCGACGCTCGCCATTAATTTTGTCAATTCAGTTGAGAAATTCGCAGGCTACGAACCGACCTTAGAATTAAACGAAGATGAAGGTGGATTCTTACGGGTTGAAATCCCGACAGATATTGCACCGAGCCAGAGAGAGATGACTCAGCTTTTCTTTGAATCATTTTTCCTAGGAATGGCAAACTTATCGGAGGACTCATCTGAGTTCGTCCAAACCAGAGTTATCACAGAAAACTAACACGGAGGAAAACATTATGTTAAAAATGAATCTTGCTAACTTGCAACTATTCGCCCACAAAAAAGGTGGAGGTTCCACATCTAACGGACGTGATTCACAAGCAAAACGTCTGGGAGCTAAAGCAGCTGACGGTCAAACCGTAACAGGTGGTTCTATCCTTTACCGTCAACGCGGCACTCACATCCATGCAGGTGTCAACGTTGGACGCGGCGGAGATGATACTTTGTTCGCAAAAGTTGAAGGCGTAGTACGCTTTGAGCGCAAAGGACGCGATAAGAAACAAGTTTCTGTTTACCCAATCGCTAAATAATTAATAAGAAATCCCCATGCTCGGATATTGAGCATGGGGATTTCTTATTAGAGACGGCACGATAAAGCATTTATTTAATAATTCATGATGTTGCTCATCAATTTTAGCATATAAACTCTGATAATATTCTAAAATTTTAATTTTTAGACTAATAAAAATTTGAAATCGCTTGCAGTTCCTATTTTTTTATGTTATTCTATATAAAATAGATGCAATCATGTTTCTAAATCTAAAAAGATAAGGAGAAATTATGGAAAAAGAATCATTTAAACTTCCAGGCTTTTCATTATATAAATTAAAAGTTGGATTAGCATCAGCAACTCTTCTATTTGCCTTTTCACAAGCTTCGCATGTTTTTGCAGACCAGGTTGGTACACCACCTTCATCAAGCGGTATAGCAAAAACTGAAGCAGTAAGCTCTCCGATTGAAGCTGCTGGTGCTGAAATTGCTGCTGATACGACGAAACCTGTTGTTGAAGAATCTACAGCGAAACCAGGAGATTTGATCGATGTCTCAAAAAATGTATCACCTGTTGATGTCAAAGAAAGTCAAGAAGGCAATCAAACAGTCCGTGTAGAAATGTCGACTGTTGATGTTACAAAGACAGAAGTGGCTCCGGCAAAGGTTGATAAGGCGCCAGAGCCAATAACTAGACGTACTGAAAATACTTTATCTGGCACAGATGAAAATGGAAATCCCTATACGCAGTATGAGCGAGTAGATAAGACTACAACTATTACCTACACCTCAACGCCACCAACTGTGACAAAAGCTGGTTCAGCTGATATTGTATTTGTTGTCGACCGTTCAGGATCCATGGGTGGCACAATTGATATTGTTCGTGCAAATATTAATGAATTTGTACGAAATATTACTAAAGAGGGGATTACAGCACGTTTTGGCTTGGCAACATTTAGTGATGAAGTTTACGGCCGTAATTCTGGCAGCAAAGATGAAGATACGGTTCTAACACGGTTTGGGTCATCTTATTTTACAACTGATCCGGCTGAGCTCGAAAAAGCGTTAGCTGCGATTCGTATAGCGAGTGGAGGAGATACTCCAGAAACACCAACTCCTGCCCTGAACCAGATTATTTCGACCTATGATTGGTCTAAGTCATCTAAAAATAAGAAATTCGTCGTTTTATTAACAGATGCTGAAATGAAAGAAGACCCTTCAATTCCAACGGTTGCTGATACACTTGCGGCTTTGAAGGCTGCTGGTATAGAAAGAACCGTAGCAACGGTAAAAGCGATTGAGGGAATTTACAAAAATTTTGCAACAGAAGGCAGAGTGCTTGATATCGAAAATAACCTAGCTGATGCTCTAACAAAAGGAACCACTTCATGGATTGTTGAAAGTGTCAATGAAGCTCGTTACTATAAAATCATAAAAGATAGTTATCAATTCTATCTTGAACGTCGTACTACAATGCCTACATCTACCGTCTATCATGTTCAAGCACCAACACTTTTGGCCAAATCTGAACAGTCTCTTCCTAAAACAGGAAGTAGCGAAAAGGCAGTCTATAGTGTTGTGGGGCTTGGTTTGCTTCTGACTGGATTGGGGCTAGGTATTAGTGTAAGAAAATCAGAAGAACAATAACCATCTGCTAAAAAATGAATTTCCCATTAGAGGGGTTTTGAATAAAACAAACACCAGAAACGAAGACACACGTTCTCATTTCTGGTGTTTTTCATTATGGTGTAACTTCTTCGTCTTTTATATTGACAACGCCATACCAATTTGCATAATAGGTCTTTCCTTTGTAGTTGACAATAGTTTCCCTATAAAGTTCACCATACTCACCAAAGTAATAGTAATACTTGCCAATCTTAAAAAGACCGTTTTCATAAGCTGTTCCATCTTCACCAAAGTAATAAGTATATTCAGAGTAACTAACAAATCTGTTTTTAACCATTTCTCCGTTAGAATCAAAGAAGTATAGTTTGCCATCAATAGTGTAAGTATTGATGACCCTTCGTCCTTTTTCGTCGAAATAATACGTCTTCCCAGTTGGGCTGGTATAGAAAGATTTTTTTAGATTCGTCGGAATTTGTTCAGCTGGGTCATCTTGAACTTTGTATGTATTACCATAGCGGTCCGCCCTGTAGTATTTACCCTCGTGAAGAACGATTCTATTTTCAATTCTTTCACCAGACTCATCATAAAAAGCGCCAGGGAACTCACGCTTAGGTGCTTCCGGAACTTTGATAGGTTCAGAATCATCAAAGATAGTAGGGTCGTCCTCAATGTCGGGTACACTAGGATCGTAAATACCAACTTCACGCCTAGAAGCCCAGTCTGGGATTGACTTGTTCTCCGCTTGGACTGTTCCGGTGGAAATCAAAGCAGCTGCCAAAGTCGCAGCAGAAGCGAGTGAAAGACCCAGCAAGTAGTGTCGGTTGAACATTGCTTTAGTGTTCTTTTCTTGTCTCATAGCAAATCCTTTCTATGCAACTGTTAGTATAAGATTAAAGAATCTCATTTTTAACAGTTAGGTTATGTTGTTTCTATAAAATTATACCTCTGTAACATTTCTATAATATTGTAATATTATTTCATTTTTATAGAGATTATATTACTAATTGGTGATAAAAACAAACAAGAATCAGATAATATGTAAACGTTTACAAACATAATTTTTTGTGCTATTATTATAGGGATGAAAGGAGAATGCCTATGATGAAAAGGTATAAATTGCTATTGGTACTTGCCTTGTCATTGCTAGTTTTTTGGCCATTGGGAGCCATAAAAGCAGATACGGCTAATCAGTCGCCTGAATCTGCTAACCAGTCTGAGCAAGCAAGTGCTGCAGTTGTAACGGACTCTTCTGATAGTAGTGCAGGGGTTAGGGGCACGCCAAGTCATGATGGTCAGATTGCTGCAAAAGCTCTGCCGGTCTCTGATGCTCCGTCAGTCGCAACTACTGAAGCAGATGATTCAAGTCAAGCTGCAAACGCGGGTAAATTGGTAGAAGCTTCTGCCAAGCCAGCGACTGCCCAGGCTACAGAAGTTTCTTCAGGTGCCAATCAGGCGCAAGGTCAGGCGGCGAGTGATGCACCTTCGGCTTCTAAGAGAGTACAGGAGCTTGTGGCGGATATGACAGTTCGTCAGAAGATTACACAGATGTTGATGCCGGACTTCAGAAAATGGCAGCAAGAGGGCCAAGCCGCCCAGTCCGATATGACGGAGCTTAATAAAGAAGTGGCAGAAGCGGTTGATAAATACGACTTTGGTGGTGTCATTCTCTTTGCTGAGAATGTGAAGGGAACTGCTCAAACCTTAGCCTTGACTCAGGCTCTGCAGCAAGCAGCTATTAGCAACCAAGCTAATAATGGCAAGCTGCCGCTCTTGCTCGCTATAGACCAAGAAGGTGGTATCGTCTATCGTTTGGGCAGCGGGACAGCTCTTCCTGGCAACATGGCAGTCGGAGCGACGCGAGATCCAGAATTGGCTAATCAAGCAGGTCAAATTATCGGACGGGAACTATCGGCTCTAGGTTTGAATGTCAACTTTGCTCCGGTTTTTGATACAAATAATAATCCGCAGAATCCAGTTATTGGTTTGCGTTCCTTCTCTTCAGATCCTAAGGTTGTTGCTCGTTTGGGAACGGCTATGATGGAGGGGATTCAGAAATACAATGTCGCAGTAGCGGCTAAGCATTTTCCTGGGCATGGTGATACGGCGGTGGATTCTCACACTGGTCTGCCTCTGGTAGATAAGTCATATGCTGAGCTTGAAGCTCTGGAGTTGCTGCCTTTCAAGGCTGCCATTGACAAAAACGCTGATATGCTGATGACAGCTCATATTCAATATCCTCAGATCGAAAAAGACACGGTTATATCTAAGCAAACTGGGGAAACCATTTATATCCCTGCCACCTTGTCAGATGACATTATTACCGGCATTGTTCGTAAAAAGTTCGGCTACAAGGGAGTGGTAGTATCTGATGCTATGGGCATGGATGCGATTGCCAAAAACTTCGGAGAATCTGAAGCGGCTATCATGGCTATTAAGTCAGGTGTGGATGTAGTTCTGATGCCAACTGTCTTACGCAGCAAGAGTGATTTGGCCAAGATTGATAAGATTATCAGTGATATTGAGCAGGCGGTTCAGAGAGGCGATATTCCAGTCAGCAGATTGGATGAGTCAGTGACGCGAATCTTGAATCTAAAAGAAAAACGGGGTGTTTTAGACTTTGACCCATCTGAGCGAACCCAAGCCAAGGCTGAAGCAACTGTTGGCTCAGAGTTAAACAGAGATACCGAGAGAAAAATCGCTGCTAGTGCAGTAACGGTAGTTAAAAACGATGATACTGTTCTGCCCTTTAAGGTCAAATCTGGCGACAGAATTTTGCTGTTAGCAGCCTATGACGATGAAGTGCCTGGACTAGAGTTGGGTGTCAAGCGTTTGATAGCTGACGGAGTGATTCCGGCAGGTGTCACATACGAAGCGCTGAACTACAGCAAGACAACCAAGTTGGAAGATTTGAAAGGAAAGATTGACCAGGCTACTCACCTTGTCCTAATCTCTGAAATTGGTCGTCAATCTCAACTGGCTAGCGATTTCTGGCTGACAAGGGTTCCGACAGAAGTCGTGGACTATGCAAATGCAAGTGGAAGGCAAGCAGCTGTCATGAGCATTTCCAAACCTTATGATGTAGCGAATTATCCTAATGCCAAGGCTATAGTAGCGGTTTATGGAAACAAGGGTATGGATCCAACTGAGTCTCTGAAGCCGGACAATGCTTTCGGTCCTAATATCCCGGCTGGAGTGGAAGTGATTTTCAACGGTCAAAAACATGTTGGAACGCTACCAGTGAATGTACCACGTATCAAGGATGGTATCATGTCTGAGACAGAGGTTGCCTATCCTATCGGACACGGCCTCTTTTATACCGATCCAGTTAAGGATATCACAGTCAATGTTCCTACATCAGCTCAGCTAGATCAGCCTTTTACAGCTACGGTTACCCTGAGTGGATTAAATGGTCTAGAGAAAAATGACTATCGTCTTGCTCTTAAGATGGATACTCAACATTTCAGCATTCTCCCTAGTCCAGACTATACCATCTCTGGTGATACTGTTCTGATTTCTAAAAAAGCCAATGATACTAATCCGGTTGAGATTGGCTTGAAAGGCTTAGTAGAAGGTCAGTTCAGTCCAGTTGTGTCTCTAACATTGATTGACAGTCAAGACAGAGAATTCAGCATGGGAGAAGATTATCACAAGGAGCTTGTTCAGATTACTGCAGCTAGGCAGAGCATCATGGCTCCAGGTCAACAAAATCCTCCGCAGTTGAATTTGCGTTCTGTTGAACCTGTAAGTCCTCGTCGGAAACTAAGTCAGCAGGCTCCGCTGGTAAGTCAGCTTCCTAAAACAGGAGACAGCAGAAGTTTGTTCTTAGTCTTGCTGGGTGTCTTGTTCTTGTTTGGAGTTGTCTATCTGTATAGCTTATCATGCCGAAAACTCTAAGAAATAAAAGAACGAGCAAGCATTGTTAAACTTCTAACAGTTCTAGTCATTCTTGATAAAATAACAAAAAGGAAGAATCCGAGACAACTTTGCAGTAAAAGCGGATTCTTCCTTTTTTATTTAGAAATTTGCAGATATGCAGTAATGGAAAGCTTTGTGAGCTTGCTAAAAGCACCCGCCCTTAGATATTTTACTCAACTGTCATCGGTTTACTATTTACTTTTTATACGTTTTTTGGTATAATAGTTCATGTTATAAAATATAACATCGAAGGAGGTTCTATCCATGAAAGCATCAAAGTGGCTTATTGCGACTGGAGTTGCACTGAGTGCCGGGCTATTGCTGACGGCTTGTAGCCAGTCCTCATCTAGCACAAATAATTATACTTACGTTTATAGTTCAGACCCTGACAGCTTGAACTATCTTGCTACAAACCGTGCAACGACAGGTGATGTCATTTCCAACCTGGTCGATGGACTTTTTGAAAATGACAAGTACGGGAATCTAGTTCCCTCAATCGCCAAGTCATGGACAGTTTCTAAGGATGGTCTGACCTATACTTATAAGCTGCGTGATGATGCTAAATGGTACACATCCGATGGTGAAGAATATGCAGAAGTAAAAGCCCAGGACTTTGTGACTGGCTTGAAGTATGCAGCGGATGAAAATTCAGAAGCTATTTATCTAGTTCAGGACTCTGTGAAGGGCTTGGATGCTTATATCAAGGGTGAAGATAAGAATTTCGACAATGTTGGTGTTAAGGCTATTGATGACCACACTCTGCAATACACTCTGGCTCGCCCTGAGCCTTACTGGAACTCTAAAACGACCAGTACGATTCTTTTCCCAGTCAATGAAGAGTTTCTGAAAGCAGAAGGAAGCAACTTTGGCTCAGTCAAGCCATCTAGCATCCTCTATAATGGTCCTTACTTGCTCAAGTCTCTGACTTCCAAGTCTGTGATGGAATTTGTCAAAAACCCAAATTACTATGACAAAGACAATGTCACTCTGGATAGTATCAAGCTGACCTACTACGATGGAAATGATCAGGAAGCACTGATCCGTAACTTCAGCGATGGCGTTTACAGCACAGCTCGTCTCTATCCGAATAGCTCAGGCTTTGCTTCAGTCAAGAAGAAATATGCGGACAATATCGTATACAGCCCGCAAGATTCTACTTCTTATTACTATAATTTCAACTACAACCGTCAGTCTTACAATCATACTTCTAAAACAACAGACGCTCAAAAATCTGCTACCAACGAAGCAATCATGAACAAGGACTTCCGTCAGGCTATTAACTTTGCCTTTGACCGTACATCTTATGGTGCGCAAGGAAATGGTGAAGACGGAGCGACTAAGGTCTTGAGAAATACCTTAGTACCACCTAGCTTTGTTCAAATTGGCGACAAGGATTTTGGAACTGTTGTTGGAGAAAAATTAGTCAACTATGGCAGCCAATGGCAAGGAATTGACCTCTCTGACGCTCAAGACCCTTACTACAATCCTGAAAAGGCTAAGGCGAAATTTGCAGAAGCGAAGCAAGCCTTGCAGGCTAAGGGAGTTGAATTCCCGATTCACTTAGATATGCCAGTGGATCAGTCTAGCACGATTGGCGTTCAATGGGCTAGCTCAACCAAACAGTCTATCGAATCAGCTCTTGGAGCAGAAAATGTCGTCATTGACCTGCAAAAGATGAGCACAGACGATCTTAATAATATCACTTATTTTGCTAACTCTGCTGCTCAGAAAGACTATGATATGTCTACTGGTGGCTGGACTGGTGACTATCAAGACCCATCTACCTACCTTGATACTCTCAATATCAAGAACGGTGGAAGCTTGCAAAACTTTGGATTTGAACCAGGTCAAGACAATGATAAGATAAAAGAGCTAGGCTTGGATACATATACTAAGATGCTGGAAGAAGCCAATGCAGAAACCAATGATGTGCAACTGCGTTACGAAAAGTATGCAGAAGCGGAAGCTTGGTTGCTAGATAGCGGCTTGATTATCCCGACTGTTTCACAAGGAGCAACGCCGTCGGTTACTAAATCAGTGCCATTTACAAAGGCCTACTCACCAGTTGGTGTCAAAGGTTCAGCATACAACTTCAAGCTGACCCAGCTTCAGAAGGATGTAGTAACAACCAAAAAATACGAAGCAGCTAAGAAAAAATGGAAAGAAGAAGCTACTGCGGCAAATAAAAAAGCCCAGGAAGAACTTGCAGACCACGTTGAAAAATAAAAAACGATTAACTTAGCGAGATTGGGGCTGGATTTTTCCAGCCCCTTTTTGAATGGCTTGGTCGGGCTATTCGTGGTAGAATAGAAAGAAAGACTGGAAAGAAGTGAGACAGATGCAGATAAGTATTTATAGTGCATTACCTGAGAAAGAAAAGCAGGAATTATTTGAATTAGTTCAAGAGTGTAATAAGGTAGATGGAGGCTATCGGCTGCCCTATCTGGATAATAATTATAATGCAGTTCCTGAAATGCCAGCCTTTTTCTTAGCTGAGATGGATGGCCGAACCATCGGATTTTTATCAGTCTATGCGGACGAACCTGGTCAAGCAGAGGTTTCTCTCTATGTTCTGCCGACGTATCGCCGTCAGGGTATGGCTAATCAGCTTCTGGCTGCTTTTTTAAAAGTAGGTGATAAGTATGATTTGACCGAGCTTGAGTATGTAGCAGAGCTGGTATTTTTGAACGGTCATCCCGATTTTGTTCGGAGATTTGATTACCAAGCGGATGAAGCAGAAATCTGGCTGGCACAGCCTGCTCAAACTTTTCCTCTGGAAAAGAGAGAAGGGATAGAGGTCTTGCAGGGAAGTTTGGACTTGGCAGAAGAGATTGCAGCCTTTCAGTCCCAAGTCTTTGAGACACCGCTAGATGTTACCTTGAAATACGCCCAAGAATCCATGAACAGTGGCTCCAGTCTGCTTTATATCTTGAAGAAAGATGGTAGAGTTGTGGCTTCTGTGTCGGTTGATACGGATTTTGGTACCAATTATTTCTTTGGCTTGGCGGTTGATCAAGACTTTCAGGGGCAGGGGCTAGGAAGCTATCTCTTGCTTGCAAGTATGCAGGATTTGAACGAGCGTAATGGACAGGAGTTTCAGATTGTCGTAGAAAAGCAGAATACTCGAGCTTTGAAACTCTATAAAAAGCTAGGCTTCAAAGAGATGACAGAGGTTGTCTATCTAAAAGAAAAATAGCAAATTTTTCTCAGATTACTCATTAACTTAAAAGTAGAAACCGGCTTCTTACAGCTGGTTTCTTTTGTTCTGCCTTGGTTTATGGTATAATGAGACGATATGTAAAGAAGGAAAATGTTATGAATATTCAACAATTGCGTTATGTAGTCGCTATTGCTAATAGTGGGACCTTTCGAGAAGCAGCGGAAAAAATGTATGTCAGCCAGCCTAGTTTGTCTATCTCTGTCCGTGATTTGGAAAAAGAGCTGGGCTTCAAGATTTTTCGTCGGACCAGCAGTGGGACTTTTCTGACTCGCCGAGGAATGGAGTTTTACGAGAAAGCTCAAGATTTGGTCAAGGGTTTTGATGTTTTTCAAAATCAATATGCTAATCCTGAAGAGGAGCGGGATGAGTTTTCTATTGCCAGCCAGCACTATGACTTTCTGCCGCCTTTGATTACTCAATTTTCTCAGACCTATCCAGAGTATAAGAACTTCCGAATTTTTGAGTCAACAACCGTGCAGATTCTGGACGAAGTCGCGCAAGGCCACAGTGAAATCGGCATTATCTACCTCAATAACCAGAATACCAAGGGCATTATGCAGCGGGTGGAAAAGCTGGGCTTGGAAGTAATTGAGCTCATTCCTTTTCAGACCCACATTTACCTGCGGGAAGATCATCCTCTGACTCAGAAGAAGGAGTTGGTCATGGAAGATTTGGCTGCTTTGCCGACTGTTCGCTTCACTCAAGAAAAGGACGAGTATCTCTATTATTCAGAGAATTTTGTCGATACCAGTGCCAGCTCACAGATGTTTAATGTGACGGACCGGGCGACTTTGAATGGGATTTTGGAGCGAACTGATGCTTATGCGACTGGATCTGGCTTTTTGGACAGCAACAGTGTAAATGGTATTACTGTCATCAAGCTTCGTGACAACTTGGACAACCATATGGTCTATGTCAAGCGTGAAGATGTGGAGTTGACTCAGGTCGGAGAAGACTTTGTATCAGTTATGAAAGAGTATTTTGCACAGAAAAAATAAAGTATGAAAAGAAAAATTATTATTCCGTTTGCTGTCTTGGTTCTTATTGCTGTGGACCAGCTGGTCAAGTTATATATTATCAGCGATTTTAAGCTGGGGCAAGTCAAGAGTTTCATTCCGCATCTGGTGAGTCTGACCTATCTTCAGAATACAGGCGCAGCCTTCTCTATGCTGGAAAATCAGCAATGGCTCTTTACTTTGGTGACATTTTTGGTCATCGGCGGAGCTGTTTATTATCTCATCAAGCATCTACATGCTTCAAAGTGGATGCTGGCCGGGCTGACCTTGGTGATTGCTGGCGGTTTGGGGAACTTTATTGACCGGATACGTCAAGGTTTTGTCGTGGATATGTTTCAGTTTGATTTTATCAATTTTGCTATTTTCAATGTGGCAGATATGTATCTGACCTTTGGTGTAGCTATTTTACTGCTGATGATTTTGAAGGAAGAAAAAGATGGAAGTAAGAATTGAGGCTTCAGTAGCTGGTCAGCGATTGGACAAGGCGGTGGCAGAGCTGACAGACCTATCGCGGAGTTTGGCTAATGAGCAGATTAAGGACGGCCGGATTTTGGTCAATGGACAAGCCCAAAAAGCTAAATACTCTGTCAAAGAAGGTGATGTCATCACCTATGAATTGCCTGAACCAGAAGTAGTCGAATATGTGGCAGAGGATATTCCGCTAGAAATCGTCTATCAAGATGAGGATGTGGCAGTCGTCAATAAACCGCAGGGAATGGTCGTCCATCCTTCGGCAGGCCATACTAGCGGTACGCTAGTCAATGCCCTTATGTACCACATCAAGGACCTCTCTGGCATCAACGGAGTACTCCGACCGGGGATTGTCCATCGGATTGATAAGGACACTTCTGGGCTTCTCATGATTGCTAAGAATGACCAAGCTCATGTGACTCTGGCTGATGAACTCAAGGACAAAAAATCCCTTCGCAAGTATTGGGCTATTGTTCATGGAAATCTGCCTAATGACCGTGGAGTGATTGAAGCACCGATTGGCCGCAGTGAAAAAGACCGCAAGAAGCAGGCTGTGACAGCAAAAGGCAAGCCAGCTCTGACGCGCTTCCAAGTCTTGGAACGTTTTGGTGACTATAGCTTGGTTGAGCTTCAACTGGAAACGGGACGGACTCATCAGATCCGTGTCCACATGGCCTACATCGGACATCCTGTAGCTGGCGACGAGGTCTATGGACCGCGTAAGACCTTAAAAGGACATGGCCAATTTCTGCACGCACGAACGTTGGGCTTCACCCATCCTCGAACTGGTGAAGTGCTGGAATTTACAGCTGAAGTGCCAGCCATTTTCCAAGAAACCTTAGAAAAGTTGCGACAAGAATAGGTAGGTCTGTTCATTGTTAAAATACAAATTTTCCTTTGACCGCTTCAATCGCGGTCGTTTTTATTTTCCGCAAATCGTGGTATAATAAGAAAATCTAGCAGTGAAGGAAAAGGAAATGAAAGCAAAGCGAATCGTATTTAAGGTGGGGACTTCGTCATTAACCAACGCAGATGGCAGTCTGTCGCGCGCCAAGGTAAAGGAAATTACTCGGCAGTTGGCTCTCTTGCACGAGGCGGGACATGAGTTGATCTTGGTTTCATCAGGAGCTATTGCGGCAGGTTTTTCTTCTCTGGGCTTTAAAAAGAGACCAACCAAGGTGGCGGATAAACAGGCATCAGCTGCGGTTGGACAGGGGTTGCTTTTGGAGGAATATACAACCAATCTTCTTTTAAAGCAAATCATTTCTGCTCAGATTCTTTTGACTCAGGATGATTTTGCAGACAAGCGGCGTTATAAGAATGCCCATCAGGCCTTATCTGTCTTACTGAATCGTGGCGCTATTCCCATCATCAATGAAAATGACTCGGTGGCCATTGAGGAGCTCAAGGTCGGGGATAATGATACACTGAGTGCGCAGGTGGCAGCTATGGTTCAGGCGGACCTCTTGGTACTCTTGACAGATGTAGATGGACTGTACACAGCTAATCCTTCTACCAATCCTGATGCCCACAGACTTGAAAAGATTGAGAAGATTAGCTCTGAGCTGATTGATATGGCAGGCGGTGCAGGAACGAGCAATGGAACTGGCGGCATGCTGACAAAGATTAAGGCTGCAACGCTGGCAACCATGTCTGGTGTTCCAGTCTATATCTGCTCCTCGCTCAAGACTGACGCTCTGCTGGAAGCTGCGCAGGAAACGAAGGATGGCAGTCTCTTTTTGGCCCAGGAAAAAGGGCTAAAAACGCAGAAGCAATGGCTGGCTTTCTATGCTAAAAGTCAAGGGGAAATCTATGTAGACCAAGGAGCAGCCGACGCTCTCAGAAACAATGGAAAAAGTTTGTTGGTATCCGGTCTTGTATCTGTATCGGGGAGCTTTGCCTATCAGGATACGGTGACAGTTTATGAAGAAGGCAGCGGATCTATTCTTGGTAAAGGGCGCGTGCGTTTTGGCAAGTCAGCTCTTAAAGATATGCTCAAGTCCAATAAACCTAAAGGAGTCGTCATTCATCGGGATGATTGGATTTCTCTGACACCGGAGTTGAATGATTTATTTGCAGAATTTTAGAAAACAAGGAAAGGAGAAGCGATGACCTCAACACAAGCGATTTTTGAAAAGGTTCAGAAAGTCAAGAAGACGATTAATACGGCCACAACGGCTGAGAAAAACCATGCTTTGGAAGAAATGGCAAAGCAGCTCTGGCTTTCTCGTGCGGATATTTTAGCAGCCAATGAATTGGATATGACTATATCTAAAGGTAAGATTTCAGATGTGATGCTGGATCGCCTCTATCTGGATGAGGAACGCATTGCTGCCATGGCAGAGGGTATTCGTCAGCTGATTGACTTAGAGGATCCCGTAGGGCAAATCTTGGAAAGGACCGAGCTTGATAACGGCCTTGTCATCAGTAAAAAGCGGGTGGCCATGGGCGTGATTGGGATTATCTACGAAAGCCGGCCTAATGTCACCTCTGACGCTGCTGCACTGGCTTTAAAGAGTGGCAGTGCAGTCGTACTCAGAAGCGGCAAGGATGCCTATCAGACTGCGCTAGCTATTGTCACAGCTCTGAAAACCGGCTTGGCTCAGACAGAGATTTCGCCGGATTGTATCCAGTTGGTTTCTGATACCAGTCGGGCTTCCGCCCAGGCTATGATGAAGGCTAAGGGCTATCTGGATTTGCTCATTCCTCGTGGTGGCGCGGGACTGATTCAGGCGGTCGTAGAGAATGCGACTGTGCCGGTTATTGAGACAGGTACTGGAATCGTCCATGTCTATATAGATAAGGATGCTGATCAAGATAAGGCTTTGGCGATTATTGAGAATGCCAAGACCAGTCGCCCTTCTGTCTGCAATGCCATGGAGGTACTGCTGGTTCACGAAGCGATTGCAGATGAATTTTTACCACGTTTGCAGAAGATGCTGGTGACAGATTGTGATGTTGCGCAAGAAAAAGCTGTTGAATTACGTTTGGATGAGAAAGCAGCTCAGTATATCTCGGGTTCGCAAGCTAAACCAGAAGATTTTGATACCGAATTTTTGGACTATATCTTAGCGGTCAAGTTAGTTTCCTCGCTGGAAGAAGCGGTGGAGCATATTGAAGCCCACAGCACCCATCACTCGGATGCCATTGTGACGGAGAATGATGCAGCGGCAGCTTACTTCACAGAGCAGGTGGATAGCGCAGCAGTTTATGTCAATGCTTCAACCCGCTTTACAGATGGCGGTCAATTTGGCCTTGGTTGTGAAATGGGGATTTCTACTCAAAAACTGCATGCCAGAGGCCCTATGGGGCTGAAAGAGCTGACCAGTTATAAGTACGTCATCCAAGGGACTGGTCAAGTGAGGAAATAATGATGAAAATTGGATTTATCGGTCTGGGAAATATGGGCGGCAGTCTCGCTCGTCTAGTTGCCCAAGATGAAAGATTTAGAAGCGAATTACTCCTGGCTAATCGCAGTCGTGACAAGGCTGAAAAAATTGCTGCGGAAGTTGGTGGGCAGCCAGCAACCAATGCAGAAGTTTTTGCTCAGGCAGAGGTGATTTTTCTGGGTATCAAACCAGCTCAATTTGCTGACTTGCTAACTGAATATCAGGAAGTTCTAGAAAAACGGGAGTCTATTTTGTTGGTTTCAATGGCTGCTGGTCTAACCTTAGAGCTATTAGAAAAATTTACACCTGGCCACCATCGTTGGATTCGGATCATGCCTAATACACCAGTAGCTGTAGGTGAGGGTGTTATTACCTATAACTTATCTCAGCGGGCAAATCAAGCAGACGAAGACTTGTTGCGTGAGCTTCTGTCTTCGGCTGGCCTTTTAGTCAAACTAGAGGAAAAACAGTTGGATGCAGCGACAGCTCTTGCTGGTTGTGGACCAGCTTTCGTCTATCTCTTTATAGAGGCCTTAGCGGACGCTGGGGTGCGGGCAGGACTCAGTCGCGATATATCACTTGAACTGGCCAATCAAACTCTCTTAGGTGCTGCCAAGCTAAGTCGGGTCAGCGGGCAACATCCGGCTCAACTTAAAGACCAGGTCTGCAGTCCGGCTGGTTCGACCATCGCTGGGGTAGCCAGCCTGGAAGAAAATGCCTTTCGAGGAACGGTCATGGATGCCGTTCAAGCTGCCTACAAGAGGACGCAGGAGTTGGGGAATAATTGATTTAGATCTTCAATTTTTTTAGATTATAGAAAGGGTGTGACTTGCGAGGACAATTTTTGTCTTTACAGGATCACTCTTTTTTCTTTGTTTGATAATCAAATAAGTCCTCTCTTTAAAACTGTGGTATAATAAGTACTATGCAAACCAAACCGACTTCTGCTTATGTGCACATTCCTTTTTGTACTCAGATTTGTTATTACTGCGATTTTTCCAAGGTTTTTATTAAAAATCAGCCGGTAGATAGTTATCTGGAGCATTTGATTGAGGAGTATGACTCTTATGATATCCAAAAGCTCCGTACCCTTTATATCGGTGGTGGGACTCCGACTGCTCTATCTGCGCCTCAATTAGCCTTTTTGCTGGAAAAGCTAACGGAAAAGCTTGATTTATCCTATCTAGAAGAGCTGACCATTGAAGCCAATCCTGGGGATTTGGACAAGGAGAAGATTGCTGTACTTAAAGACTCGCCTGTCAATCGTGTTTCGCTGGGTGTACAGACTTTCAATGACCGCATGCTTAAGCAAATTGGTCGCAGTCACTTGGAAAATGACATTTATGATAATATTGCCAATCTCAAAAAAGCGGGTTTTGATAATATCTCGATTGACCTGATTTATGCCCTGCCCAAGCAGACCATGGAAGATGTGAAAACCAATGTAGCCAAGGCCATTGCCCTAGACATTCCCCACATGAGTTTGTACAGCTTGATTTTGGAAAATCATACGGTCTTTATGAATCGGATGCGGCGAGGAAAGCTGCCTCTGCCTAAGGAAGATTTGGAAGCGGAGATGTTTGACTACATTATAGCTGAGCTGGGAAAGGCCGGCTTCGAGCATTATGAGATTTCAAACTTTTCCAAGCCAGGCTTTGAGAGCCGTCACAATCTCATGTACTGGGACAATGCGGAGTATTATGGTATTGGAGCGGGAGCGTCTGGCTATGTCGATGGTGTTCGCTATAAAAACCACGGGCCTATTCGCCATTATCTGCAGGCAGTGGAAGCGGGTAATGCCCGTGTGCAGGAAGAAATGCTGACGCTGAAAGAAAAGATGGAAGAAGAAATGTTTCTGGGACTGCGCAAGAAATCTGGTGTTTCTAAAAAACGTTTTGAAGAAAAATTCGGTATTTCCTTTGAAGACCAGTACGGAGCTGTTGTGTCTGATCTGACTGAGCAGGGCTTGCTAGTGCCGGACAGAGACATCGTGCGTATGACCAAACAGGGTCTCTTTTTGGGCGATACGGTTGCTGAGAAATTTATATTGGAGTAAATCATGGGCTTAACTTATCAAATGAAAATGAAAATTCCTTTTGATATGGCAGATATGAATGGCCATATCAAGCTTCCTGATGTCATCCTGCTGTCCTTGCAGGTATCGGGGATGCAGTCGATTGAGCTTGGTGTCAGTGACAAGGATATGCTGGAGCAGCATAACCTAGTCTGGATTATCACGGACTATGATATTGATGTGAAACGTCTGCCACGATTTGCAGAGGAAATTACCATCGAGACGGAAGCTTTGACCTACAATCGGCTCTTTTGCTACCGACGCTTCACAATCTTTGATGAAGCAGGTCAGGCCATTATTCAGATGATGGCGACCTTTGTTCTCATGGACCGGGATAGCCGTAAGGTTCGTCCGGTAGATCCAGAGATTGTGGCACCTTACCAGTCTGATTTTTCCAAGAAATTACTGCGCGGTCCTAAGTATCCAGACTTGGAAAATCCTGTCAGCAAGGACTACCATGTGCGTTTTTACGACTTGGATATGAACGGACATGTCAACAACAGCAAGTATCTGGACTGGATCTTTGAGGTCATGGGCGCAGACTTCCTCACCCAGCACATTCCCAAGAAAGTCCATCTCAAGTATGTCAAGGAAGTTCGACCGGGCGGCATGATTGCTTCTAGCTATGACCTAGAAGGTCTGCAGAGCAATCACCAGATTTCTAGTGATGGTGAAGTCAATGCCCAGGCTTTAGTGACCTGGCAAGAGTTTAAACAAGAGAATTAGGAAGAGTAGAAATGACTTATAAAGGATATTTGATTGATTTAGACGGGACGATTTATAAGGGCAAGAGCCGGATTCCAGCTGGTGAAGCTTTTGTGCATGAGTTGCAGAAGCGCAAGATTCCCTATCTTTTCGTGACCAATAATACTACTCGCACGCCAGAAGCAGTGCAGACCATGCTGGCTGAAAATTTCAATATTGAGACGCCACTTGAAACTATTTACACAGCTACTTTAGCTACCATCGATTATATGCAGGAGAAAAATCTGGGCAAGAAAGTCTATGTTATCGGTGATGTCGGGCTTAAACATGCCATTGAAGAAGCTGGATATATAGAAGACACAGAAAATCCTGACTATGTAGTAGTGGGGCTGGACTGGGAAGTGGATTATGAGAAGCTGACAATAGCGACTCTGGCCATTCAAAAGGGTGCTCATTTTATCGGGACCAATCCAGATCTTAATATTCCGACAGAACGAGGTCTGCAGCCGGGAGCGGGTGCTATCAACGCCCTCTTAGAAGCAGCCACTCGGGTTGAACCGACCTTTATCGGCAAGCCCAATGCCATCATCATGGAAAAAGCCATAGAGCATTTAGGTCTGGCGCGTGAAGAAGTGATCATGGTGGGCGATAACTATCTGACAGATATTCGAGCGGGAATCGACAATGGCATTCCGACCCTCTTGGTTACGACAGGCTTTACTCTGCCAGAAGAAGTGCCTAATCTGCCAATTCAGCCGACTCATGTCTTGTCTAGCCTAGCGGAGTGGGACTTCGATGCGTGATAAGTTGAGATTTTTAGCCAGCGCTTTGTGCTTGTTGGCAACAGCGATATTGCTAACCATTTATCTGGCCTGGCTCTTATACCCTATGGAGATTTCTTATTTTGCCTTACCAGGTAAGGTTTATTTGAAATCAGAGACCATTCAGTATAATTTTAATATTTTGATGAATTACCTGACCAATCCTTTTAGCCAGATGCTGGCGATGCCGGATTTCCGCTCGTCAACAGCTGGCCTGCATCATTTTCAGGCAGTCAAGTATCTTTTTCACTTGGCACAGACTGTTTTTCTAATAACTTTGCCGGCCTTTATCTTCTTTATCAAAAAAGTTGTTAAAAAGGGATTCTTAGGTCTCTACAGACGGGCTTTTCTAGTGATCAGTATCTTGCCACTTGTCTTTGCTGGACTGGCTTTTATGATTGGTTTCAACAATTTTTTTACACTCTTTCATCAAGTTCTCTTTGCCGGAGACAATACTTGGATGTTTGACCCGGCTAAGGATCCTGTCATTTGGATTCTACCAGAAGAATTTTTCATGCACGCCTTTATTCTTTTTGCTTTACTTTATGAGGGAATCTTTTTAACCTTGTATTTTCTAAGCCGAAAGGGTAAAGAGAAAATTTAATATAGGAGATTTTATGTATTATATGCCCGAACCTTTAAATCCTAAAAAAGATCTAGGCCGATTTTCAGCAACTTGCTTTACTTATTTATGGGTTATGCTTGCTTCTGTTTTCGTTTATGCATTTGTAGCTTTTTTCGTTATTATGCCAGGGCAAGATATGGATATCCAAAAGACCCAGGAAGTTCTCACTAAATTTATTGAAAAGGACGGTGGAGCTTATATTTTAGCTTCTTGTCTCGGTGTTCTTACTTTCACGGTGTCTCGGGGTAAGCAGCTCTTTAAATACGACCTTCGTCGCAAGGGACGGAAGATGACTCCTAAAGTTTTCTTTTATATGATTTGCTTCCTTTTGTTCGCCCAATTGTTTACAGCTGTTGTCAATCAGATGATGCAGGCTATCATGCAACTCTTCAATATAGACCTATCTGGTATGGAATCAGGGAGCGGTGGTTCTGAGACACTGACTATGCTGATTTATTCATCTTTGATGGCCCCAGTTACAGAGGAAATTATTTTCAGAGGCGCTGGTTTGCGAGCTTTAGAGAAGCATGGAAAGATTTTTGCCATTCTTATGACTTCGATTTTATTTGGCCTTTTTCACGAAAATCTTTATCAGCTTTATTTTGCTAGTTTAATTGGTTTGGGGCTTGGCTATATCGCTTTTGAGTATTCGATTATCTGGTCTATCATTTTTCATGCTATTAATAATTTTGTTATAGCAGAAGGTTTAGCTTTTCTTTCAAAAAGAGCTCCGGAGCCTATAGTTAACATCTTTTTTTACGGCTTATTAATTGCTGGTAGCACAGTATTTCTTTTGTTTTTAATCTTGAAATGGCCAAAATTTAAGGAATACATTGCTTCCAATCGTTCGCTCCCAGGGACCTACAAACAGGCTTTTAAATCAGTCTGGTTCTGGGTTCTGGTTGTGTTTACTTTTCTTGGAACTTTTCTGCCTGTCATGGCAGCCTATATTGTATCCTTAATCAATAATAGCTAATTGCCTTTTATTTGGCAGCTATGCAACGATATGAAAGGAGTTGGATGTAGTCCAGCTCTTTTTTTGTTCGATAAAAAGATAGAAATTGAAAGTTTTTGATAGAAAATGCTTGACATTGAAAATTAAAGAGGTATAATAATAATCGTAAACGATTTCAAAGGAGGTGCTTTATGCTGAAGTCGGAAAGAAAGCAAGTTATTCTAGAGACAGTCATAAGAGAAAAATTTGTTTCTCTAGACTATCTAGTACATGCTTTAAACACTTCAGAATCAACTATCAGAAGAGATTTGGATGAGTTGGAGAGTGAGCACAAGCTGCGACGAGTTCATGGTGGAGCCGAGAGCCTTCATTTTCTACAAGAAGAGGAGAGTAATCAGGAAAAATCTATCAAAAGCATTCAAGAAAAGACAGCCATTGCCAAGATGGCAGCAAGCTTGATTCAAAAGCATGATGTGATTTTTATTGATGCGGGGACAACCAATGAGCTTTTAGTTAATGAGCTGCATGACCCTAGAGTGACAGTCGTCACCAACTCCATTCACCATGCGACCAAGTTGGTAGAGCGCAATATACCGACAGTCATTATCGGCGGAAAGGTCAAGCGCTCAACGGATGCCAGCATTGGCGGTGTTGCCCTAAATCAAATCGGTCAGTTGAATTTCGATAAAGCCTTTATTGGAATGAATGGCATTGACGATGGCTTCTTTACCACTCCAGATATGGAAGAAGGAGCTATCAAAAGAGCGATTTTGGAGAACGCTAAGAAGACTTATGTCTTGGCTGATCTTTCTAAACTAGGACAGACATCATTTGTCAAAGTCGCTCCTCTTGCCAAAGCAAGCATTATTACTATTCAAAATGAATCGGAAGTGATTCAAGCACTGAAAGAAAAAACGGAGGTGATTGAGGTATGATTTATACTGTCACACTAAACCCTTCCATCGACTATATTGTCCGTCTGGACAAGGTCCTTATAGGAAGCGTCAATCGGATGGACAGTGACGACAAATTCGCTGGAGGAAAGGGAATCAATGTTAGCCGAGTTCTCAAACGTCTAGGTATTGAAAATACAGCGACTGGCTTTATCGGTGGTTTTACTGGCAAGTTCATCACAGATACTCTGGAAGAGGAAGGAATCTCAAGCCATTTTGTAGAAGTTGAGCAGGATACTCGTATCAATGTCAAAATTAAAGCAGATGCTGAGACAGAAATTAACGGACCTGGTCCAGAAATTTCCAGTCAGAAACTAGAAGAACTGGAGAAATTCCTTTCTTCTCTGACCTCGGAAGATACGGTAGTCTTTGCGGGCAGCAGTCCTAAAAATTTAGGTAATATTGTCTACAAGGAGCTGATTGGCTTAACCAGAAAGACGGGAGCACAAGTTGTATGTGACTTTGAAGGTCAGACGCTACTGGATTCTTTAGAGTTTGAGCCGCTCTTGGTTAAACCTAACAATCACGAACTAGGTGATATTTTCGGAGTTAAGCTCGAAAGCTTGGATCAGATTGAGAGTTATGCTCGTCAAATCTTAGACAAGGGTGCCCAGCATGTAATCATTTCCATGGCTGGAGACGGGGCTTTACTGGTAACTCGAGACGGTGCCTATTTCGCTAAACCTATCAAGGGCGATGTGAAAAATTCTGTTGGTGCTGGTGACTCTATGGTGGCTGGGTTTACTGGAGAGTTTGTCCGGTCTGATGATGTTATTCAAGCCTTCAAATGGGGAGTGGCCTGCGGAACAGCAACCACCTTCTCAGATGATTTGGCGACAGCTGATTATATAAAAGAAATCTATGAAAAAGTAGAGGTAGAAAAAATATGAAAATTCAAGACTTACTAAGAAAAGATGTGATGTTGCTAGACTTGCAGGCAACAGAGAAAAAAGCTGTTATCGAAGAAATGATTCAGAGCCTAGTGGATCATGGCTATGTAACAGACTTCGATACTTTCAAAGAAGGGATTTTGGCTCGTGAAGCCTTGACTTCTACAGGCTTGGGTGATGGAATCGCTATGCCTCACAGCAAAAATACTGCAGTGAAAGAAGCGACAGTACTTTTTGCCAAATCAAATAAAGGCGTAGATTATGAAAGTTTGGATGGCCAACCAACTGATCTTTTCTTCATGATTGCAGCTCCAGAAGGTGCTAACGATACTCACTTGGCTGCCTTGGCTGAATTGTCCCAATACCTGATGAAGGATGGTTTTGCGGATAAACTGCGTCAAGTGACTTCGCCTGATCAGGTGATTGAGCTCTTTGACCAAGCTTCGGAAAAAGCGGAAGAACCTGCTGTTGTTGAACCTGCCAATGAAGGAGGAGATTTCCTTGTAGCTGTAACAGCTTGTACGACTGGGATTGCACATACCTACATGGCTCAAGAGGCCTTACAAAAGGTCGCAGCTGAAATGGGTGTCGGCATCAAGGTTGAAACCAACGGTGCCAGTGGTGTCGGAAATAAACTGACAGCAGAAGATATCAAAAATGCCAAAGCTGTTATCATCGCGGCAGATAAGGCCGTAGAGATGAATCGCTTTGACGGCAAGCCGTTAATCAATCGTCCAGTTGCAGATGGTATTCGTAAGACAGAAGAACTGATTAATCTGGCTCTTTCAGGAAATGCTGAGATTTACAAGGCTGCTAACGGTGGCGGTGCTGCAGAATCTGGTAATGAGAAACTTAGTCTGGGCGGCGCTTTTTACAAGCACTTGATGAGCGGTGTTTCCCAAATGTTGCCATTCGTTATTGGCGGTGGTATTATGATTGCCATTGCATTCTTGCTGGATCAGATCTTAGGTGTACCAAAAGATCAGCTTTCTAATCTGGGAAGTTATCATGAAATTGCAGCTCAGTTTAAAGCAATTGGTGGAGCAGCCTTTGGCTTCATGCTGCCAGTATTAGCTGGTTATATCGCATACTCAATCGCTGAAAAGCCAGGTCTGGTTTCTGGTTTCGTAGCTGGTGCAATTGCAAGCAGCGGTGCATCATTTGGCGGTGTTGCCTATGCTGAAGGCGGTCAGAAAACACTTGATTTAGTTGGTGTATCATCTGGTTTCCTTGGAGCTTTGGTAGGCGGCTTCTTAGCTGGTGGTATTATTCTCCTTCTTCGTAAGCTTCTTGCAGGTCTGCCTCGCTCACTTGAAGGTATCCGTTCAATCTTGCTTTTGCCTCTTCTGGGTGTTCTTGTGACTGGATTTGTGATGTTGGCGGTCAATATTCCAATGTCAGCAATCAATACAGCCTTGAATGATTTCTTGGCAAGTCTGAGCGGAAGCTCTGCTGTCCTCCTCGGCCTCTTAGTCGGTGGTATGATGGCTGTCGATATGGGTGGGCCGGTTAATAAGGCGGCTTATGTATTTGGTACTAGTACACTTGCAAGCACTGTTTCAACTGGTGGTTCGCCTGTTATGGCAGCAGTTATGGCTGCTGGTATGGTCCCTCCTTTGGCAGTATTTATTGCGACTCTTTTGTTCAAACATAAATTTACTGAAGAAGAACGTGATTCAGGTTTGACAAACATCGTCATGGGACTATCTTTCATCACAGAAGGAGCGATTCCTTTTGGAGCTGCTGACCCAGCCCGTGCTATTCCAAGCTTTATCGTAGGTTCAGCTCTAACAGGTGCTCTTGTAGGATTGTCAGGTATCAAGCTCATGGCTCCTCACGGAGGAATCTTCGTTATCGGTTTGACAAACAATCCAATTCTTTACTTGGTATATGTATTGATTGGTGCAGTAGTCAGCGGTATTATCTTTGGTTACCTGCGCAAACCACTTAAGAAATAATATTTAAAAGAATCTCGCTTGTCAGTGAGATTCTTTTTTGTGTTTTCCGGCCTGCAAATTTTAGCATGGAAACTTCGCTCGATATATGGTATAATGGGCCTATCGCATATTTTTAGGAGAATAAAAATGAACATACAGCGCGAAAAAGAATTTGTTAGTCAGTACCATTTTGACGCTCGAAATTTTGAGTGGGAAAAAGAAAATGGAACACCTGAAACCAAGGTTGATGTGAATTTCCAATTGGTCAAAAGAGATGTCGAAGCCCATACAACTTCATTGATTGTGATTTTGACTTTTATGATTGTTTTTGAGAATTTTGTTATCAGCGGAACTATTTCGCAAGCTAACCACATTCACGGTCGTCTTATTGAGGAACCGAGTGAATTTGACCACGATGAAGTAGAAGAGCTGGCTCGGCCTTGCTTAACCATGCTCAATCGCTTGACTTATGAAGTGACAGAAATTGCTCTAGATTTGCCAGGCATTAATTTGGAGTTTTAATCATGAAGTTAGCGGTTATCACAGATTCATCGGCCTATCTGCCGGCTTCGCTGCTAGAGAGCGAAAATCTTTTCGTCTTGGATATTCCGGTCGTGATTGACGGTGAGTCTTATGTCGAAGGAAGAAACTTAACAGCTAGTGAATTTTATGAAAAAATGGCTCAGTCAGATGAATTGCCTAAGACCAGTCAGCCTAGCATTGCGGACCTAGAAGAGATTCTTACCATTCTAGACGGCAAAGACTATACCCATGTTCTGGGACTCTTTCTATCTAGCGGAATTTCTGGTTTTTATCAAAACATTCAGTATCTGAAAGATGAATTTCATGGTTTGCAAATTGCCTTTCCAGATTCTAAGATTACCAGTGCACCGCTCGGTATTATGGTTCAATCTGCTCTAGAGTGGGCAGAAGAAGGACTAGATTTTGAAACAATTTTAGCTAATGTCCAGAAGCAGATTGATGGCACCAGCGCCTTTATCATGGTGGACGACTTGGACCACTTGGTCAAAGGAGGACGCCTGTCTAACGGCGCAGCTATTCTGGGAAATCTGCTCAGCATCAAGCCTATTCTGTATTTTAACAATCATGGTGTGATAGAAGTTTTTGAAAAGATTCGGACGGAGAAGAAGGCTACCAAGCGTATGCTGGAACTTGTCCAAGAAAGAACAGCGGGCGGTGTTTATCAGATTATGGTTATCCATGGCAATGCGCCAAAAAAAGCAGCCGAGCTTCAGAAAAATCTGCTAGACAGCGGTATTGCTAGTGAAGTTCCTATCGCAACCTTTGGCAGTGTCATTGGAACGCATCTAGGCAAGGGGAGCGTTGCACTTGCTTATATTCCTGTGATTTGATTGTCTGAATATCTGAGCTTGTCTCTGTAAGGAGGAAAACATGAGTATCAAAGTTATTATTGCTGGTTTTAAAGGAAAAATGGGTCAAGCGGCCTATAAAATGGTAACAGAAGATCCTGAACTAGAATTAGTTGGACTGCTGGATCCTTTTACGGATGAAAAAGAAGTGGCTGGTGTTCCTGTCTTCAATGCCAAGGAAGAAGTGGCTGGGCTGGAAGCCCATGTCTGGGTTGATTTTACAACCCCAAAAGTAGCTTATGACAATACTCACTTCGCTCTGGAACAGGGATTTTGCCCAGTGGTCGGAACGACAGGTTTTACACCAGACCAGTTGGAAGAGTTAATCACATTGTCTAAGGAAAAGGAGCTGGGTGGATTGATTGCGCCAAACTTTGCCTTGGGAGCTGTTTTGCTGATGCAGTTTGCAGCACAGGCAGCCAAGTATTTCCCAAATGTAGAAATCATTGAGCTGCATCATGACCAGAAAAAGGATACTCCGAGTGGGACAGCTATCAAGACAGCTGAGCTCATCAGCCAAGTCAGACCGAGCAAGCAGCAGGGAGCTGCTGATGAGGAAGAATCTATAGCTGGCGCTCGTGGAGCTGATTTCGACGGCATGCGTATTCACTCGGTTCGCTTGCCTGGTCTGGTTGCCCATCAGGAAGTAATCTTTGGCAGTCAGGGAGAGGGATTGACCCTGCGGCATGATTCCTATGACCGTGCTTCCTTTATGACAGGGGTTAATCTTGCCATTAAAGAAGTTGTCAAACGCTCAGAATTAGTCTATGGATTGGAACATTTACTATGAGATTAGAAACTCTGCCTTCTGAATTTCAGGAGGCTTTGCCAGTATTAGAGAAGATAAAAGCGGCTGGCTTTGAAGCTTATTTTGTTGGCGGTTCTGTTCGAGATGCCCTTTTGCAGCGACCTATTCACGATGTGGATATAGCTAGCTCTAGCTATCCTGAGGAAACCAAGCGTATCTTTGACCGGACAGTTGATGTGGGGATTGAGCATGGAACCGTCTTGGTTCTGGAAAATAACCGTGAATACGAAGTAACAACTTTCCGGACCGAGGATGTCTATGTGGACTACCGCAGGCCAAGCAAGGTTTCTTTTGTGCGCTCTTTGGAAGAAGATCTCAAGCGACGTGATTTTACCATCAATGCTCTGGCTTTGGATGAAAGCGGTCAAGTTATCGATCTTTTCCAAGGCTTGAATGACTTGGAAAATCAGATTTTGCGGGCAGTTGGGACGGCTGCTGAGCGTTTTAATGAAGATGCTCTACGCATCATGCGGGGCTTTCGTTTTCAGGCTGCCTTGGATTTTGACCTAGAGCAAGATACTTTTGTGGCTATGAAGGATTGTGCTCCTTTACTTGAAAAGATTTCGGTTGAACGAATTTTTATCGAATTCGACAAGCTCTTGCTGGCCCCGTTTTGGCGCAAGGGTTTAGAAGCACTCTTGACAAGTGGTGCTATAGAATTTTTGCCAGATTTGAAGGGAAGCAGAGCTAAGTTAGAAAGGCTCTTTGACTTGGCTTCAGATTTTCGATTTTCAGCGTCCGAGCAGGCTTGGGCAGCCCTTTTGCTAGCCTTGGATGTGCAAGATGTTAAAGGCATTCTAAAAGACTGGAAGACGTCTCGTGAATTTGCCAAGAAAGTAGAAGACTTGGTTGAGATTGCGGCATTCCGCTCAGAACGAGACTTGACCAAGCGAGACTGCTATGACTATGATATTGACTTATTGCTACAAGCAGAAGATCTTCGACAGGCGCAAGGTTTGGCAGTTGATTTCTCTGCGATTCAGAATCTTGATGCCAGTCTAACTATTCATAACAAGCAGGAAATGGTCGTCAATGGCGGTATGCTGATGCGGGAGTTCGGCTTTGAGCCAGGACCAAAACTTGGCCAAATTTTGAAAGAGTTGGAATACGATATTGTAGATGGCCACTTGCCTAATGAACTAGAGGCCATTTACGCCTATATCAAGGAGAAAAAATGAGCGATTTTATCGTTGACAAGCTAACCAAATCAGTAGGAGATAAGACTGTTTTTCGGGATATTTCCTTTATCATTCATGATCTAGACCGGATTGGTCTGATTGGTGTCAATGGAACAGGAAAGACAACGCTGCTGGATGTGTTGTCAGGTAAGTCGGGCTTTGACGGAGATGTCAGCCCTTTTTCTGCTAAGACGGGCTATAAGATTGCTTATTTAACTCAGGAGCCTGATTTTGATGAGGAGCAGACGGTGCTTGATACTGTTTTGTCCAGTAATTTACGGGAAATGCAGTTGATTCGAGAGTATGAGCTGCTTTTGACGGCTTATGATGAAAGTCAGCAGTCTAGACTAGAAGCGGTTATGGCCGAGATGGACTCGCTCCATGCTTGGGAAATCGAAAGTCAGGTCAAGACGGTTTTGTCCAAGCTTGGTCTGACTAATCTGTCACTTAAGGTTGGTCAGTTATCAGGAGGTCTTCGTCGCCGAGTTCAGCTGGCTCAGGTTCTCTTAGGTGATGCCGATTTGCTCTTGCTGGACGAGCCGACCAACCACCTAGATATTGATACCATTGAATGGCTGACGCATTTCTTGAAAAATTCAAAGAAGACCGTGCTTTTCATCACCCATGATCGCTATTTCTTGGATAATATTTCGACACGGATTTTTGAGCTGGATGGCGGTCGCTTGATTGAATACCAGGGAAATTATCAAGACTATGTCCGTCTCAAGGCAGAGCAGGATGAGCGGGATGCGGCCTTGCTTCATAAGAAGCAGCAGTTATACAAGCAGGAGCTTTCTTGGATGCGACGGCAGCCTCAGGCTCGGGCAACCAAGCAACAGGCTCGTATCAATCGTTTCCATGACCTCAAGAAAGATTTGGCAGGCCAGACGACTGAGAGCAATCTAGAAATGAATTTTGAAACCAGCCGTATTGGTAAGAAGGTTATCGAGTTTCAAAATGTAGACTTTGCTTATGACCAGAAGCTTATTCTCTCTCAGTTCAGTCTTTTGATCCAGAACAAGGACCGTATTGGGATCGTCGGAGATAACGGTGTCGGCAAGTCGACCTTGCTCAATCTGATTGCCGGTAAACTTCAGCCTCAGGCTGGCCAGCTTATTATAGGAGAGACAGTCCGAGTGGCCTATTTCTCTCAGCAGATTGAGGGCTTGGATGAGTCTAAGCGAGTCATTAATTACCTGCAAGAAGTGGCTGAGGAGGTCAAGATAGGCAGTGGAACGACTTCCATTGCAGAACTCTTAGAGCAGTTTCTTTTTCCTCGTTCTACTCATGGGACTTTAATCGAAAAGCTTTCTGGCGGAGAGAAGAAACGCCTTTACCTGCTCAAACTTCTCTTAGAAAAGCCCAATGTCTTGCTTCTTGACGAGCCAACCAATGATTTGGATATTGCAACTCTGACGGTCTTGGAAAACTTTCTGCAAGGCTTTGCCGGGCCAGTTATTACAGTCAGCCACGACCGTTATTTCCTGGACAAGGTAGCCAGCAAGATTTTGGCTTTTGAGGATGGGAGTATCAGAGAGTTTTTCGGTAATTACACAGATTACTTAGATGAAAAAGCCTTCCTGACAGAAAGCTCTGCTATTTCCCAAAAGACTGAAAAGGAAAAATCGCCCAAAGTGCGCGAGGATAAAAAGCGCATGACCTACTTTGAAAAGCAGGAGTGGGAGTCTATTGAGGACGATATTGAGGCTTTGGAGGAGCGGATTTCTGAGATTGAAGCGGCCATGCAGGAGAATGGCTCGGACTTTGCTCGCCTATCTCAACTCCAGCAAGAACTGGATGAGCAGAATGAAAAACTGCTGGAAAAATACGAGCGCTATGAATACCTGAGTGGGTTAGAAGGATGAATGAAGTAGTGTTTAGGCAGAGCTGGTTGAAAATATTCTTTTTAGCTATATCGGCGAGCGCTCTTGCTGGCTTTTTGACTGCAGTTCTTATATTACCATCTAAAAACGGATACCTATTATTCGACTCCAATATTTCTGTGATTGAAAAATTGTTTTTAGTGATAGGTACAATTGTTTTTGATTTTCTCTCTATTTTAGTATGGATTTGTTTGTTTAGGGATAAACGTTTTCTTCGTCTAACGGCACAGGGATTTTACTTCAGACCCCTTCTTTTTAGAGAAGTTTCGTTTTATAGTTGGGAAGAAATCCAGAGAATAGACTATAGAATTAAACGTATTCGACATTATGCAAAATATCAATTATTCAATAAGAGTCATATTTTGACGATTTGTTTTCATTCAGTGGATCCTGTAGTTTTGAAGAGAAGTAGGCTTGCTTCTAGAAAGAGCAAAAAATATAAGTTTGGTATTCCTGAACCGTTAGAAATTACTCTTATGTTACTGAAAAAAGAGAAACCTAAATATATTTATGAAACAATGATGGATTACCATAATCAATGGCGAGCAAGTCAGAAGGATATTTAAGGTGAAGATATAGTCCGAACAGTTTCATAAACTGTAAATCTAAAACCTTTAGAGATGGAACGGAGGCATCTATGAAACTAAGATTGGAAAATACCAACTCGAAGAAGACACAAGAACTGGGAAATTTAATCAGATCCTACAATCGCTCTAAAAGAGAGTTCTCCAAAAGTGAGCCTCTTAACATCTATGTAGAAGACGAAAAAGGAAATCTGCTGGCTGGTATGGCGGCCGAAACTTTTGGTAATTGGCTGGAGATTGAATATTTGTATGTGAGTGAGGATTTACGAGGGCAAGGCATAGGCTCAAAAATACTGTGTAGGGCTGAACAAGAAGCCAGAGAAAGAAAATGCAAATATTCATTTGTGGATACGTATCGGTTTCAAGCCCCAGATTTTTATAAACAGCACGGCTATACAGAAGTGTTCGCGTTGAAAGAATACCCTTATACTGGTGAAAGATATTATTTTACAAAAGAGTTGTGAGTTAGGATGAGTAAATATAGAAAAGATTATTGGTGAAAAATAGTGCAAGAAAGAATAATAAAAAGAAGTTCGAAAAAAATACTTTTTTGGGCAATTCTTAATAGTTTATTTTCTATTTGTTTGTCTTATTTTTTTGTCTGTTTTATCGTTTTGGAAAATCGACTGACATATTTTTATTCTTACATTTTATTAGTATTACTTTTGATTTTATATCTAATTTTGTTCGCTTCTTGGTGTCTTCTTTTTGCTGACAAAGAGTTCATTAGACTAACGGTGAACGGTTTCTATTATAAGCCTTCTCTAGTGGCAGATAGAGAATTTTTTTCATGGAAAGATGTGTCAGAGATGAATTTTCGTATAATACGAAACAGGTTTACAACTTCTTACAGAATTGAAATAAATTTTAATGACGTCGAGGGACTTTGTAAAACTTCAACTATTGTACGTAAAAATAAGAAGCGCGTCTTTAAAAATCAAGTTGATTTAATTATCCCGTTGATTTTTCTTGAAGAAACGTTTCTGGAACGTATATATGATTCAATGAAGTATTATGAAAGAGAGTGGAGGATAGAATCTAACCATAAGCCATTGGTTAAGAAAAAGAAATTACTAGTACAAGAAAGTAAAGGATAAAAGTGGCTAAGAGAAGTAGCAAAGTTAGATTTTTGTTGATTTTCACTTTTCTTTATGCAAACCTTCTCCTTACTGAAAAAATCTGATATAATGATGATAAATAAAACACAGAGGAGAACATCATGTCGAAAAAAATAATCGGAATTGACCTTGGTGGAACATCTATTAAGTTTGCTATTTTGACTTCAGAGGGCGAAATTCAGGAAAAATGGTCCATTAAAACCAATATTTTGGACGAAGGAAGCCACATCGTAGATGATATGATTGAGTCAATCCTGCATCGTTTGGACTTGCTTCAGCTTTCAGCAGAGGATTTTATCGGGATTGGTATGGGCTCGCCAGGAGTAGTTGACCGTGAGAAAGGGACTGTTATCGGTGCTTACAATCTCAATTGGAAGACGCTGCAGCCGGTCAAGGATAAGATTGAAAAAGCGACTGGTATTCCTTTCTATATTGACAACGACGCTAACGTTGCCGCTTTGGGTGAACGCTGGATGGGAGCTGGAGAAAACCAGCCTGATGTAGTCTTTATGACACTGGGTACAGGTGTTGGCGGAGGAATTGTTGCCGAAGGCAAGCTCTTGCACGGACTTGCTGGAGCAGCAGGAGAGTTGGGTCACATCACTGTTGACTTTGATCAGCCGATTCAATGTACTTGTGGCAAGAAGGGCTGCTTGGAGACGGTTGCATCTGCGACTGGTATTGTCAACCTGACTCGCCGCTATGCTGATGAGTATGCTGGTGATGCCGAGTTGAAAAAACTGATTGACAACGGTGAAGATGTTAATGCAAAGATTGTCTTTGACTTGGCGAAAGAAGGCGATGAGCTGGCTCTGATTGTCTATCGCAATTTCGCTCGCTACCTAGGAATTGCCTGCGCTAATATCGGCTCTATCCTCAATCCATCTACAATTGTTATCGGTGGTGGTGTATCAGCCGCGGGAGCCTTCTTACTTGATGGCGTTCGCAAGGTTTATGAAGAGAATAGCTTCCCGCAGGTTCGTACTTCAACCAAGTTGGCCTTGGCTACTCTTGGAAATGATGCTGGTGTTATCGGAGCAGCATCATTGGTTTTACAATAAATTCTACAAGTTTGCTTTATTTGTTCTCCTGCAGAAAGGTCTGTAGGAGAATTTTTATGGAAAATTTGCTATACTAGAAAAAGCTCACTGAACGAAGGAGAAATCATGACGCTAGCAGATACGATTTTCAAAGAGAATATTAAAAAAATTATGGAGCAAGGTGTTTTTTCTGAAAATGCTCGTCCGCGCTACAAGGATGGAAATGTGGCCAACTCCAAATATATCACTGGTTCTTTTGCTGAATATGATTTGAGCAAGGGAGAGTTCCCAATCACGACTCTGCGCCCTATTGCTATCAAGTCTGCCATTAAGGAAGTTCTTTGGATCTATCAAGACCAGTCTAATAGTCTGGAACTGCTCAATGACAAGTATAATGTTCACTACTGGAATGACTGGGAAGTTGGCGATACGGGTACTATTGGCCAGCGCTACGGAGCTGTTGTCAAGAAGCACAATATTATCAATAAAATTCTCCAACAGCTTGAAGCCAATCCTTGGAACCGTCGCAATATCATCTCTCTCTGGGATTATGAAGCTTTTGAAGAAACAGATGGCTTGCTTCCATGCGCTTTTCAAACAATGTTTGACGTTCGGCGTGTAGATGGAGACATTTATCTGGATGCGACTCTGACTCAGCGGTCAAATGATATGTTAGTTGCTCACCACATCAATGCTATGCAGTATGTGGCTCTGCAGATGATGATTGCCAAGCATTTCGGCTGGAAGGTCGGCAAGTTCTTTTACTTTATCAATAACTTGCACATCTATGACAATCAGTTCGAGCAGGCGGAGGAGCTATTGCGTCGGGAACCTAGTGACTGTCACCCTAGGCTCGTGTTAAATGTGCCGGATGGAACTAATTTCTTTGATATCAAAGCAGAAGATTTTGACTTGCTGGACTATAATCCCGTTAAACCTCAGCTGAAGTTCGATTTGGCTATTTAACGATTTTGATAAGTGTATGCGAAAACTGCCAACCTCTGCAAAAGTTCTGCTTGAATCATACTTTAAACATGCCTTTTTACAGCAAATTTGATAGAATAGAGTTACTAATACAAAGGATAAAAGGATGACAAAGAAGATTATTGCCATTTGGGCTCAGGCAGAGGATGGTCTGATTGGAAAAGACAAGGTCATGCCTTGGCATCTACCGGCAGAATTGCAGCATTTTAAGGCAACGACGACTGGACATGCTATTTTGATGGGGCGTGTGACCTTTGATGGTTTGCAGCGTCGCGTTTTGCCGAATCGAATCAGTTTGATTTTGAGCAAGGATAAGAACTATCAAGTTGACAATGAAAATGTCTTACTGTTCAGCAATGTGGAAGATGTTTTGGATTGGTACCAAAAGCAAGATAGAAACTTGTATATTATCGGCGGAGCGCAAATTATCAGAGCTTTTGAGCCGTATTTAGAAGAATTGATTCAGACTCAGATTGCTGCTAAGTTGGAAGGAGATACCTATTTCCCTGATACATTTGACTGGGCTCCTTATCAGGAAGTTAGCAGTGAATTTCATGCCAAAGATGAAAAAAATCCTTATGATTTTACTATAAAAAGATACCAAAGGAAGGACTCGTAAGAATGGAACGTAGTATTTTTGGTTTTTTTACGGCCTTTTTATGTGTCATTTGTCTTATTTGTGCCGTTCAAACCTTTCGGAAAAAGCGGTTTGGACTGGCAGCTTTATTTTTGCTGAATGCTTTTACAAACTTGGTAAATTCCATTCATGCTTTTTATATGACACTTTTTTAACATGTACGAAAGAAAATAAATAGATTTAGAATTTTAGAATTGGAGTAAACAATGCCTACAAGTCGTAATGATGATATGATGGTTTTTTGTTCTTTCTGTGGGAAGAACCAAGATGAGGTGCAGAAGATTATTGCTGGTAACAATGCCTTTATCTGTAATGAATGTGTGGAACTGGCACAGGAAATCATTCGTGAAGAGCTAGCTGAGGAAGTGCTGGCAGATCTATCTGAGGTACCAAAACCTCAGGAGCTGCTGAATATCTTGAACCACTATGTTATCGGGCAAGACCGAGCTAAGCGTGCCTTAGCAGTAGCGGTCTATAATCACTACAAGCGTATTAACTACCACGACAGCCGAGAAGAAGAAGATGTGGAACTTCAAAAGTCAAATATTTTGATGATTGGCCCGACCGGGTCAGGTAAAACCTTCCTGGCGCAGACTCTTGCTCGCAGTCTCAATGTGCCTTTTGCCATTGCGGATGCAACTGCTCTGACTGAAGCTGGTTATGTCGGAGAAGATGTGGAAAATATCCTGCTCAAGCTTTTGCAGGCGGCTGACTTTAATATTGAACGTGCAGAACGTGGGATTATCTATGTCGATGAGATTGACAAGATTGCTAAGAAAGGCGAAAATGTCTCTATCACCCGTGATGTTTCGGGTGAAGGAGTTCAACAAGCTCTGCTGAAGATTATCGAAGGAACAGTAGCTAGTGTACCGCCGCAAGGTGGACGCAAGCATCCCCAGCAGGAAATGATTCAGGTTGATACCAAGAATATTCTCTTCATTGTTGGCGGTGCTTTTGACGGTATAGAAGAAATCGTAAAACAGCGTCTGGGTGAGAAAATCATTGGTTTCGGTCAGAATAACCGAGCAATTGACGAAGATGGGTCCTATATGCAGGAAATTATCTCAGAAGACGTTCAAAAATTTGGAATTATCCCTGAGTTGATTGGCCGTTTGCCTGTTTTTGCTGCTCTGGAGCAACTGACAGTGGATGATTTGGTTCGGATTTTAAAAGAGCCTAGAAACGCCCTTATTAAGCAGTATCAGGCGCTTCTATCTTATGATGATGTGAAGCTTGAATTTGACGAAGAAGCTCTGCAGGAGATTGCCAATAAAGCGATCGAACGTAAAACTGGTGCACGAGGGCTTCGCTCTATCATTGAAGAAACTATGATGGATGTCATGTTTGAGGTTCCAAGTCAGGAAAATGTCAAACTTGTCCGCATTACCAAAGAAGCAGTAGATGGAACAGATAAGCCTATTCTAGAAACTGCCTAACGAGGTGCTTATGGAAATCAATACCCACAACGCAGAGATTTTGCTGAGTGCAGCCAATAAATCGCACTACCCTCAAGATGATATTCCAGAGATTGCCTTAGCTGGCCGATCAAACGTCGGAAAGTCCAGTTTCATCAATACACTTCTCAATCGCAAAAATTTGGCGCGAACTTCAGGAAAACCTGGAAAAACGCAGCTGCTAAACTTTTTCAACATTGATGACAAGCTGCGTTTTGTCGATGTGCCAGGTTATGGCTATGCCCGTGTTTCCAAAAAAGAGCGTGAAAAATGGGGCCGGATGATTGAGGAGTATCTGACCAGTCGTGAAAATCTCCGAGCAGTTGTCAGCCTTGTTGATCTTCGGCATGATCCCAGCGCAGATGATGTGCAGATGTATGAATTTCTGAAATATTATGACATTCCGGTTATCCTAGTAGCGACCAAAGCTGATAAAATCCCTCGCGGGAAATGGAATAAGCACGAGTCGGCTATTAAGAAAAAACTGGATTTTGACAAAAATGATGATTTCATTCTTTTTTCCTCAGTCACCAAGGATGGCTTAGATGCTGCTTGGGACGCGATTTTATCAAAAATTTAATAATACGAATTAAATCCAACTCGTTTTTGAGTTGGATTTTTTGAAATAAAACGAAAAATGTCATATACTTGTAAATTATCAATAGTGTTTTTTTAATCTTTAGTATGTTACAATGGTATCATTAACATCTTATTCAGGAGAAGTGCTGTGAAAAAGAGAATTTCAAAAAAAGGTAAGAGAATCCTTTCAGCTTTATTCATCATGACAACAACGATTGCTGTTGGCGTCGTCTTGGCCAAGCATATTAATCCTGCTAGCGCTAATAATAGCGATCAGCAGCCTATGAATCAAACAGACTATTTCATTTCACAAATCGGTGAGCCAGCGCGTCAGTTGGGACAGGATAATGATCTTTATGCCTCTGTTATGATTGCACAGGCTATTTTGGAAAGTGGTTCAGGACAGTCTGGTCTGTCTGGTGAACCTCATTATAACCTTTTCGGTATCAAAGGTCACTATGACGGTCAGTCTGCTAATATGGAGACTTGGGAAGATGATGGAGCGGGAAATGCTTACACCATTAACGACAGTTTCCGTTCATATCCTAGCTATGTAGAATCTCTGCAAGACTATGTTTCGGTTCTCAAACAGGGGCATTTTGCGGGCGCATGGAAGAGCAATGCACCAACTTACCAGGATGCAACAGCTGCCCTGACTGGTGTCTATGCGACAGATACTAGTTACAATGCTAAATTGAATTATATTATTGAAAAATACGATTTGACTCGCTTTGATTCACCACTCTATGAGTCTGGTGCTGGCTATATCGTTTACAATCCCTATCGTCAGCAATACACTACTCAGGATATCTTGGATGTCGATACTGCCTGGGCGAATAGATTTTAATGAAGACAACAAAAAAGAGGGAGACCTCTTTTTATGTTTAATCGTAGATTTTAGGAGTATAGCATGGTAAAATTTAAAGATTTGCTTGACAAGCGAGAAATTATTATTTTAGATGGAGCCTTAGGTACAGAGTTGGAAAACCGGGGTTATGATGTATCTGGTAAGCTTTGGTCCGCTCAATACCTATTAGACCAGCCTCAGATTATTCAAGATGTGCATGAAAGCTATGTGAGAGCTGGCAGTGACATCATCACTACGTCCAGTTATCAGGCTAGCATTCCAGCATTTATAGAGGCAGGACTAACTCCTGAAAGGGGTTACGATCTTTTAAAAGAGACAGTCTTCTTAGCACGGAAGGCAATCGAAAATGTCTGGCAAGCATTATCTCCAGAAGAGCAAAAGCAGAGACCCTATCCTCTGGTTGCAGGCTCGGTAGGGCCTTATGCTGCCTATTTAGCTGATGGTTCGGAGTATACGGGAGACTACCAGCTGAGCGAAGAGGAATTCCAAGAGTTTCATCGACCGCGTATTCAAGCTTTGTTAGAAGCAGGCTGTGATTTATTGGCTATTGAAACAATTCCAAATGGAGCAGAAGCGGCAGCAATCCTCCGACTTTTAGCTGAGGAATTTCCGCAGGCAGAGGCTTATTTGTCCTTGGTCGCCAAGTCGGAGAATGCTATATCAGATGGCACTAAGATTGAGGAATTAGGAAACTTGGCTCAAGAAAGCCCACAAGTCCTGGCCGTTGGTTTTAATTGTACAGCTCCGCATTTAATTGCTCCATTATTAGATGGACTTGGACAAGTGTGCAACAAACCTTTTCTGACCTATCCAAACTCTGGCGAAACTTATAATGGCTTGACCAAGACTTGGCATGATGATCCAGAGCAGGAGCGGAGCTTGCTGGAAAATAGTAAACTTTGGCAAAATCAAGGAGTGCGGCTTTTTGGTGGTTGTTGTCGAACACGACCAGAAGATATTGCTCAGTTAGCAAAAGGATTAAAGGGTTGAAAATAGATTTTCAAACCTTTTTTAGAAAATTCAAAAAGGTTCTCGAAAACGCTATCAAAAGCAAGAACTTTGTGATATACTATACATAGTTTAAATTAATAGGAGAACTTTTTATGCCTGAATCGACATTTATCCCTAAAATTGAAGCAGCTTGCCGCAAGAAAGAAGCTTTGTTTGATACAAGCAAGGCCAAGTACGCTGTTCGTTCCATCTTTGCTGGAGCTTTCCTAACATTTAGTACTGGGGCTGGGGCTATTGCGGCAGATTTGACGAATAAGATAGTTCCAGGAACTGGGCGCTTTCTCTTTCCTTTCATCTTTGCTTGGGGATTGGCTTACATTGTCTTTCTAAATGCAGAGTTGGTGACTTCCAATATGATGTTTCTGACTGCTGGTACCTTTTTGAAGAAGATTGACTGGAAAAAGGCTTTGATGATTTTGCTTTATTGTACCTTTTTCAATCTGATTGGCGCTTTGATTGCTGGCTGGCTCTTTGCTAACTCGGCTGCTTACGCAGGGCTTAGCAAAGAAAGTTTCATTTCTGGTGTTGTGCAGATGAAGCTTGCCCGATCTAATGAGCTGATTCTACTCGAGGGAGTCTTGGCCAATATCTTTGTTAATATCGCTATTCTTTCCTTTGTTTTGGTCAAGGATAGTACAGCTAAGCTCTTCTTAGTCATATCAGCCATTTATATGTTTGTATTCCTGACTAACGAACACTTGGCAGCCAACTTTGCTTCGTTCGCTATCGTGAAATTCAGCTCAGCAGCAGCGGAAGTGCAAAATTTTGGTATTGGAAATATCCTACGCCACTGGGGCGTAACCTTTATCGGTAACCTCATCGGTGGTGGCCTACTCATAGGTTTGCCATACGCTTGGTTTAATAAGGAAGAAAGTAATTATGTGGACTGACAAAAAAGGATTTTCGAATCCTTTTTTTGATGTCTCCTTAAATAAATAGAACCTTGTGGACAAATTTGATAACCCATTGTTATTTGTTGGTGATAAGCTACTTTAGTAGATTTAGTTCACTTGCAACTAGTAGGGGATTTTTTGCAAACCTAATAAAATCATTGAAGAAGATAGTATGATAAAAAAGCGATTGACAGGTTAAGTGATTTTTTGTTATACTGACAATGATACTATATAAAGATAACTGACGTTTTTTTGAAAAGTAATATTTCAATCACCTGATGCAATTAAATAAAAGGTTCTGTTGATAATCTATTTTCCTAACTCTTTTATTCTCTTTGTTTTTTCGATTATCTATCATAAAAACGAGATAGCATCCAAGGCCGAAATTTTTACTTGCCATATATAGTATTATACTAATGAATTATATAAGGAGTAAAATGATGGCAGATGGTAAAATGTCGCAAGTGCTTAAAGAGGATTTAAAACAGGATGGAGTCAATGATAGCAGACTTTTTGATTTAGCTTTGCAAAATATGCTGAAAAGAGCAATTGCTAGCGGAATTGTGGAGCAGAATAAAAGTGAAAGTAAAAAGTCATCTATTTCTTCAATTGAAGATGTCACAAGAAACGAGGTTAGTGTAGTTGCTGAAGTTAAGCCTGCAAAACCTCCAGTTATCAAGGCTAGTGTCATTGCTAATGTCAAACCAATCACAGATCTGATTAAAGATTCTGTTGCTATTGACGGCGAGAGAGAATTGGGAGAAGAAAACAGCTCGTCCAATATCTCAGGGAACGAGCAGTCTACACCAACTGATGGAGAAGTATACTATCTCTTTAAGACTTATCGTCAATTTTCCAGTCCCGATTCCAATCCTTATGTACCTCCGATTCCTAAAAAAAATGAAGATAATCCAAGACAAAAGAATAACTCTACACCATCTGATGAGAAGCAGTCTTCGAAATCAAACGGCAATAAAGACGACAAAACTCTTTTAGAACTAATTAAACAATATTACCAAGAAAAACAGCAAGATAAAAAAGAAAAGGAACTATTAGATAAGATTGTTGACCGTTTAAAACAAGTGTATGATTTAGGTGATATTATTGAAAGAGGTAGTAAAGGGATTATTGAAAAAGAGGAAAATGTTAGAGTTTCTAAAGGACTAGGTTTTACTGATATTGGAAAATATTTTGGACCTAAAAGTAGAAAAGTCGGGAAATTAGTTGATGAAGTTATAGAGAAAATCAATGATAGAAGTGTTACAGTACCAGATGAATACCTTCCCGATTTTATTGAGGAGGGAGGAGGAAAAATTAATGCTTTTGATTTTTTAGAAATTTCTCAAAAAATAATAGAAGGGTATAAGGATGTCAAAAGTGTCCGTGAACATAAAGGAGATGAAAGGGAGAGATTTACAAAGGCAGGTTCTATTATAGGTAAAAATATAGCCGATTTATTTTCTATGTTTGCTTTTCAACGCAATACCAAAAATAGATTTCGGTTAGCAAATAACATTTTAGGACTATTCTTCTTACAAGAAGCTCTGGAAAGTGGTGGTGAAGCTATAGGTCATAAAGGAGCGGAAATACTTTGGGATTCCCAAGCTGATAAAGCCTCTGAAACTCCCAACCTTGATCCCCTTGTTCTTGATTTATCAGGGGATGGATTCAAGCCAACTTCTTTGGATAAGGGTGTGCATTTCGATTTAGATGGGAATGGTTTCGCTGAGCGGATCAATTGGATTCAAGGTGATGATGCTCTATTGGTTCTAGATAAAAATGGGGATGGCGTGATTAACGATGGTAATGAGCTTTTTGGAGATCGCTATCGTTTAGCTAATGGTAAACTTGCAAGATTTGGTTTTGAGGCGTTGATGGAGCAAGATACAAATGGTGATAAGGTCATTGATGATAAAGATGCTAATTACAGTCGTCTTCAAGTTTGGCAAGATGCTAACCAAAATGGTATTTCTGAAAAAGAAGAGCTACGCAGTTTATCACAAGCAGGGATAGCTGCTATTCAGCTTAACTATCAAAAAAGTCAATTGGGTGGTCACGAGGAGGTTATTTTCGGTAACAGCGCCAAATTTATCAAGGCGAACGGTGAGACTGGGGATGCGACTGAATATTGGATCAAGAAGAGAGGTTACGATACTAAGTCACTCAATGATATTAATATTCCGCTGGAAGTCCACTTTTTGCCAAATGTAGCTGGTTCGGGTAATATGCCATCTCTCCATCAGGCGATGGCAAAGGATGTTACTGGTCAACTCAAGGATAAGGTGGGTCGATTTATCTTGTCTCGCGATGTAGCAGAGAGACGTCAGCTAGTGGAAAGTATCCTGACTCAGATGGCAGGAGCTCAAAACACTGCCTCTAACAGTCGAGGGACTGCTATGGATGCCAAACAGCTTCAGGTTATAGAAGCTCTCCTAGGACGCGATTATACTGGGACTTCTGGGTCTAATCCACACGCAAGTTCAGCATCAATTCTCAAGGATCTCTATCAGAAGATGGTGGATTATTATTACTATGCTATGATGAGCAGCAGCCACCTCTCTGGTGTAGTACCTCTTATACAGGTTAAGGAAGATAAGGTCATTGATCTTGAGCTTCTCAAGTCAGTATTGCCGGGCTATCTGAATGTTAAAGATGGAATCCAGCTAAGCGACATAGCGGGCTATCTCAAACACATGGAGAATCAGGGGATCAGTGGTTATCAGGACTTTAAGACTTACTTTGGTTCTATGTCTCATGACTACCTCAAGGCTATTATGATAGGAGCTGGAGAGGTCGTGATGGGTAGCGATCAAGGAGAAAGTTTACAGGCGACGGAAAAGCAAGTTTTTGTTATGGCTTCCGGGGGAGATGATAATGTCCAAGGAGACAAGCAAAATAATATATTAGAGGGCGGTTCTGGCAATGATAAGCTCTATGGAGGTGCTGGTGATGATACCTATATCTTCGATTTAGGTCATGGC
>NZ_JAHZOP010000005.1:0-154222 GCF_019928825.1 Streptococcus sanguinis
TGCACTTGGTTCGTCTTGTTCAGTTTTCAAAGGGCTTTGTCTTTCGCGACAACTATATTAGTATATCACCCAACCACCTCCCTGTCAATACCTTTTTCTAATTTTTTTATCTTTTTATTTAATAAAAAACTTGATGCTCGAACCTGTTCTAGTAAAACAGATTGAGATTCATCAAGTTTGTTCATTATAAAATCGTATTGTCTTGAAAATCTTTTAGGTGATTTTTTAAATCTTTAAGCATAGCTCTTCTTCCTTTAAAGCGTTCATTGCTCATCAGTCTCTGATAATTATCCAATCCAACATCATCAAGAGTTCTTTTATAATTGTCAATCGCTTCTCTGAAGGCAACTAACTCATCTAGAAACAACTCTTTTGATTTTAGTCGATGTCCAATCTCGCTCACTTCTTCATAAGGCTGGCGGTCCAATTTGCGCTTTTGGCTTTCTTGTTTACGAATTTTATCATGTATATGATTTCTGAATTTTGTTTTGAAATAACGATAGAGTTTTTCCTCATCGTTTTCAATTCCTTTTTCTTTAAGCAGAAGTTCGTATAAAACTAACATCCCTTCTTGCTCCCAATCGCTATGTTCCCACAAGTGTATATAGTAATCTTTCTTACACTTCCAAACTATCCATTTCACCTTCTCATAAGTAGCTCTAAAATCCATAGTTCCTCCTTAAATTTTACTTGACTTAATTCTACTGTAAATAGAAAGCAAGGTGAGCTCTTTCTTCTAAAAAGCATTGTTTTGGAACTCTTCTGACTCTAATAATTGTTTTTAAGTCATTTCAGGCACATATTTAGTCATTTGGGAGGATTGTGCGAAGTATGAAAGCAAGAAAAAAATCAAATGCTTACACATTTGATTTTTTAAACCTAGCTCCGCCAGTAGGACTCGAACCTACGACATCATGATTAACAGTCATGCGCTACTACCAACTGAGCTATGGCGGATTATATAGTCCGTACGGGATTCGAACCCGTGTTACCGCCGTGAAAAGGCGGTGTCTTAACCCCTTGACCAACGGACCATTTCTTGTCCTTCTGCAGAACATATTCCATTATATCAGCTTTTCTTCCTTTGTCAATAATTATTTCAGAAAAAGAGAAAAAAGTTGGAGTTTCTCCAACTTCTTTTACTCGGAACTTTTTTCTTCCATTTTAGTTTTAATTTCATCATAAGAAAGCGCATGAGCTTCTTTGTCTAATTCAAGTTCAGACTCTTCTGGCATTTTGCCAGTTTCATACAATGATTTAATCTGATTGCTATCCAAAGTTTCATATTTAAGAAGCGCTTCAGCAATCAATTTATGAGTTTCGCGATGGGACTGGATAATCTCTGCTGCTTTGTTACGAGCTTCATTAAGAAGTTCTCTTACTTCTTCATCAATCTCATATGCAGTCTGTTCTGAAATTGATTTTTGAGGACTGGCTGCACCAAACATAGCATGGTTTCCTTCGTATTGAACTGGACCAAGTTTTTCACTCATTCCATATTCCGTTACCATACTGCGGGCCATCTGAGTTGCCTGTTCAAAGTCATTAGAAGCACCTGTTGTCTGCACATTAAATATAATTTCTTCAGCCACACGGCCACCCATAAGACCAGCTAATTGCTCTTTCATATCTTCTTTAGATAGAAGCATTTGGTCTTCCTTAGGCAGGGCAATCATATAGCCACCAGCACGTCCACGAGGTACGATGGTTACCTTATGTACGACACGCGCATTTGACAATACCAAACCAACAATAGTATGTCCAGCTTCATGATAAGCAACCATTTGACGATCGCGTTCAGACACCGTTTTATCTTTCTTAGAAGGTCCTGCGATTACTCTGTCTTCTGCTTCATCAATATCATCAGCATCGATAACTTTCTTGTTACGACGGGCAGCAACCAAAGCAGCTTCATTCAAGACATTTTCCAAATCAGCACCAACAAAACCTGGTGTCTGCTGAGCAACTAGTTTCAAATCAACATTTTTAGCCAGCGGCTTATTCTTAGCATGAACACGAAGAATGGCTTCCCGACCTTTAACATCAGGACGGCCGACCAACACTTTTCTGTCAAAACGGCCAGCACGCAGCAAGGCTGGATCTAATACATCCGAACGGTTAGTAGCAGCAATGATAATGATTCCTTCATTGCCTTCGAAACCATCCATTTCAATCAAGAGCTGATTGAGGGTTTGCTCACGCTCATCGTTACCACCGCCAAGGCCAACACCACGCTGACGACCGACTGCATCGATTTCATCGATGAAGATAATGGCAGGAGCTGCTTTTTTCGCATCTTCAAACAAAGAACGAACACGGCTTGCTCCGACCCCAACAAACATTTCTACAAAGTCGGAACCTGAGATACTGAAGAAAGGAACTCCAGCTTCCCCAGCAACTGCCTTAGCAAGCAAGGTTTTACCAGTTCCTGGAGGGCCTTCTAGAAGGACACCGGCAGGAATACGAGCACCTAACTTGGTGTAACGTTTCCGATCTTTCAGAAACTCAACAACTTCTACTAGCTCTTGCTTTTCTTCCTCGGCACCAGCTACATCTGAGAAACGAACCTTGATATCTTCTTTGTTAGCTGCACGCGCCTTATTGCGGCCAAAATTCATGGCACCGCGGGCACCACCACCGCCACCTTGATTCATCATGGACATAAAGAAGAAGATGACAATTACAAAAGGAACGATGGAAGTGAGGATTGTAATCCACATTCCGCTTGAACTTTCGCGCTTTATGCTGATTTCAGTGTTATGCTCAGAAGCTAACTTTTGTAAATCAGAAATTGTAATATCTGACGGTAAAATAATACTTGTAAATCTCTCTACTTTAGAAACGTTTGGAGTGAAAAATAAAATCCCTGTATCTTCTTTCGATTCCTGAGGTGTTTTGTAAGTACCTGAAATCTCAACGACGCTGCCATTTGGCTGGTAGCTCATCTCTGTGACATTATTTTCCTTAATTTCCTTCACTAATTCTGTGTAATTGATTTGCTGACTGCGACCGCCAGTATCTCCTGAAAAGAAATACTGAAAACCTGTCACTAGGACAACAATAATCAGAATATAGAGAAATGGATTTTTTATAAAACCATTATTTTGCTTATTTTTCATCTATTAATAGTAAACCTTTATTTTGTATAAACTTCTTCTTTCAAAATACCAATATATGGAGTATTACGATAGTTCTCATTGTAATCTAACCCATATCCAACAACAAATTCATTTGGAATTGTGAAACATGTATAATCTGCATTGATTTCAACAATACGGCCTTCTGGCTTATCCAAAAGTGTGGCAATTTTCACTGATGCAGCATTTCTTTCTCTAAACAAATCGCACAAGCTTTTCAAAGTCTTACCAGTATCAATTATATCCTCAACAAATAGGATATCACGTCCTGTGATGTCTTGATCAATGTCTTTAATAACATTAATGACACCTGAGCTGGTAGTACCACCATGGTAGCTGGAAACCAACATGAAATCAAGCTCAATATGTGTATCAACATGCTTGATCAGCTCAGCCATAAAAGGCACGGAACCCTTTAAAATTCCAACAAAAATTGGATTTTTACCTTGGTAGTCTTTGGTTAATTGCTGGCCAAGTTTTTTTGCGGCATCCACGATTTCTTCATGGGAAATCAATATTTTTTTGATATCTTGTTCTAGCATAATTTTACCCATCTATTTTCTGAATATAAAGTACAGTACTCATTATATCACTTTTTAATGCCTTACTCAAATCACTGATAGCAATATTTAAGATTGCTAAAATTTGATGATTTTGTTCCACGATTACAGATGAATTCCGTTCTTCAAAGGAAACCTTCTTATCAATAAAAAGACGGCGAAGTTTCTTGTGATGACCATTCAGCAAAATACTGTCTCCCTCTTTTCGAAAGCGAAGTGTTAGCGAAGTTTCACGCGAGACAAAAATTTTCTGTATATTTTCACCACTCAAAGGAATCCCGAATGAAAATCGATAATGCCCAAACTCAATCAGATTCTCAAATTCTAACAAAATTGAATCCATTTTTAAATCGGGCTTACGACTGATTTTTCTAATTTCAAAACGCTGGTAATCTTTAACAAGCTCATAGTCTTTTTTCAAAGTGTGCTGATAATTGACCTTAGTCCGCAGGATGTTTAAAATTTCCTCAAACTGCTGCTTACTCAGATTCAGACCAGGAAAGTTTTCGAGATAGTTCTGCAGTAGAAAACGTTGAACCTGAGGGATTTGCTGATGAAAGACTTGGACATTTTCTATATCTAAATCTCTAGTCAAGTGAGACAAAGCGGTCTGCCAATCTTCAATTTCCTTGCCCAGATACCGCAAAGAATCCTTGAATTTCGGATTTTCTTTTTCTAGATCCGGCAGATAAAGATTGCGAATTCGATTTCTGAGATAGTCATTTTGAAAATTACTGCTATCTTCAAAATGTTGAATCTCTGGAAAGTCTGACTTACGAAAAGTAAGCAAAGGACGAATCAGCTCCCCGCAAGCAAAAGACTGGACAGCTTTCATGCCGGACAGATGACGAAGTCTAGCTCCACGCAGCAGCCGCATAAAAACAGTCTCAGCTTGATCATCTGCGTGATGGGCAGTTACTAGAGCTGTATAGTGTTCCTCCTGCATCACTTTCCCAAAAAAATCATAACGAAACTGCCTAGCAGCATTTTCTGAAAAATTACCAGAAAAACTTGATGTAAAAATCTTTACACCAAGCTGTTCCGCAATCTTTACTAATGCCTTTTCTTCTTGATCTGACTCTGGCCGCTGTTTGTGATTGACATGAGCAATCGCAAGCTCGATAGCCAGTTCTTTTTGAGAATCAATCAACAGCTGCAGCAGTGTCATAGAATCCAGTCCACCTGATACAGCAACCAAAACTTTTCGATGGTCTTGGAAATACTTTTTCTCCTGCATTTTTTTAAGAAATTCGTGCTTGATCATTTCAGGACTCCATAGACATCGTCTGCTATCTGGGAAATGGTATCATAGTTTGAATTATTGGTGAAAATAACAATGATAAAAGGAGAATCCGCATAGACAATCGCAGCATCATGCTTGAAATCATAGGCGTCGCCAATTTTATGAGCTACTTTAGCTTCAATATTTTTAGAAATCCGCTGATTATCATAATTTGTCTGAGACAAGGCATCGATAATCATGCCATTTTGCTCATAGATAGCTTCCAAAACATTTCCAGCCATACGTGAAGATGCTTGTCTTTCTTCCACATCCCATTTCTTTCCAGCTATTTTGTTGATCGTCTGCTGAAAATTTTTATCAGATTGATCGGTCACATAATAACCTAAAATATTGTGAGCGACATTATCTGATTCTTTGGCCACTCGATTAATCAAATCCTGAACTGAATATTCCTTGTCATCAGCTGACTTAGCAATACTGCCACTTCCTTCTGGTTCGTAAGCACCTGCAAAATCATTAACTGCTCCAATATACTTGAACTTCTGATCTAAGGAAAGTTTTTTCTGATCCAGCTGTTCCTGCACATAGTAAAGATAAGGCAATTTTGTCACACTAGCTGAATACATCTCTTGATCTTGATTAATGCCTGCTTCTTTGCCAGTGTCCAACTGTTTGACATAGATAGAGTAGTCAGCTTTGTTATACTTACTGCTCAGAATTTCTTGAACTTTGTCCATTCGATTATCAGTCTCATCCAGAAATTCCATAGAAACCCAGCCCTGTCCTTCAATCTGGGCATAAGTTCCTTTGACTGTCTGGACAATTTGAACAATGTTTACTTTTGTATATGGAGCTAATGTTGTATTGATTTTTTTAGCTCCGTTGATATTGGCTTTATCATAAAGAATGAAGCCAGGTTTCAACCACATTTCTTGATGGATATCTTCGATTGACTGGACAGTATCTTCGTAAATTGTGTTTTTGTCCGCTATCACAAACTGCCCATTTTTCAGCTTGAAAATCGGGACTCCTTCTTCATTTACATAAAATCCTGCTATCTGGATAGGCTGGTCTGGAACTAGCTTTCCAGCAGTCTTACTCAGAGTAGAATCTGTAAATGTAGGAGTTTCTTCATAAACATTAGGATTTGTCGGGATGCTATCATAATAGCGTCCATACGTAGTGCTTGTAAAATGATATTTTTCTTCCTCGTCTAATACGAAATCTTTTTCGGTACTAATAACTGTGATACTGCTAAATAAAGCTGGCAGCAAAAATATCAGTAACAAAAACTTACGCATGTTTTCCCCTTTCCTCTTGATTTTCTTGAAGTTTCAAAGTTTGATTTTTTTCAGACAGTTCTTCCAATTTCTCATCTGAAAAGGCCAAGAACTGCTCAATTGTTTTTAATAAATCTTCCATAACTACTGTGGCAATAAATCTGGGATAGTATAAATGTACTCACCCTCTTTTGAAAAAGAGTATTTAGCGCGTGCATACTTAGCCGCATAGCTATCATCTTTTAATTTGGCTGCTATATCAGATTGATAGACCTTTTCTTCGCTGAGCGTCTGATATTTCTCCTGGAGTTTAGAATATTGTTCACGACGCTGCAGCAAGGTTTGATAACTCTGGTACAAATTATAGGTAGGTAGAATAAATAAGAGAATCACCAAAATCAGAACCCAGCCCATAAAACGGTTGCGTTTCCGCCGTTCCTGATCTACATATCTGCGGCGTTGATTTTCATCTTGAATAAAACGATTATTGAGTTGGACGATATTTTTAGGCATCTTCTTCTATCCTTGTTTCACTGACTATTTCGTACATTTTAGCTGCATCTTCTTTTTTAGTACTGTCTTTCATCTCCAGAACCTTTACAGTCAAGAGTTTATTACCAAAGCGTACTTCAACCAAGTCATCCACTTTCAAATCTGTTGAGCTCTTGGCCAAGATACCATTCACCTTTATCCGACCCTTGTCAGCTACTTCTTTAGCCACTGGACGTCGCTTGATAATCCGTGACACTTTCAAATATTTATCTAATCTCATCCTATTACCTCATTTTCTCTTAATTTATTATTCTACCATTTTTTGAGAAAAATAGAGCTTAAAAAGCCAAACTTCACTGAATTGTAACCTTTATTCTGCCTTACGCTGTTTAATTTCTAGCATCTTTTCTCCAAAATTAACCAGACCTTCTAAAATCTCATAATCTTTTTTGTTCCTCACATCAAAGATTACTTCAATCAAGCCATTTTTTTCACCAATTCGAGCCTTTAAATTCGTCATCGAAAGTGCTTCAAAATAGTCCTGCGTCAGATAAAGCTGCTGCGAAATTTTCTCAAAATGAATAATTACTGCATTCTGCTGGCGTTCCACTGACTTTACAAAAGCCTGATCTAAATAAGACTTAGCAAGTCCAATCTCCAACAGATAGGCTACAACATCAGGATACTCCCCAAAACGATCAATCAATTCATCCTGTAAATTTTCATAGTTTACACGGCTGTCAATCTCACGAATTCTCTTGTAAATTTCAATCTTCTGTCTTTCATCAGAAATATAGTCACTAGGCAGATAGGCATCAATCTGCAGATTAAGTTCTGCATTGCTTTTTTGACGTTTGTTTTCTCTACCCTGCTTTTTAGCAATGGCTTCTTCTAGAAGCTGTGAATACATCTCAAAACCAACAGAATCAATAAAGCCAGATTGCATGCTTCCTAGGATATTTCCAGCACCCCGAATAGATAAATCTCGCATGGCAATCTTAAATCCAGAACCTAACTCTGTAAATCCTTTAATAGCCTCCAGACGCTTTTCAGAAACTTCTGTTAAGATTTTATCTGGTCTGTACATCAGATAAGCGTAAGCAATCCGATTGCTGCGGCCAACTCGGCCACGAAGTTGATACAAGGTTGACATCCCCATGTGGTCAGCATTTTCTACAAACAAAGTATTGGCATTTGGGATATCAACCCCAGTTTCAATAATGGTAGTGGTCACCAAAATATCGTATTCTCCATTGATGAAATCCAGTAAAGTGTTTTCTAAACGAATTTCACTCATTTGGCCATGAACATAGCCTATAGAAGCTTCTGGGATTAACTCTCTTAATTCTGAAACTTTCTGTTCGATTGTGTCAACCTTATTGTAAAGGTAGTAAACCTGTCCACCTCGGTCTATTTCACGTAAGACAGCTTCTCGAATCACTGTAGGATTGCTTTCTAAAACATAGGTCTGAACAGGATAGCGATTAGTTGGTGGGGTCTCAATGACTGACAAATCACGAATCCCCAGCATAGACATATGAAGAGTTCGAGGAATAGGAGTTGCTGTCAAGGTTAGGACATCAACTTTCTTTTTCAATTCCTTTAATGTTTCTTTATGTTTAACTCCAAAACGCTGCTCTTCATCAATGATGATTAAACCTAAATCCGCAAATTCTACATCTTTGGATAAGAGTCGGTGGGTCCCAATGATAATGTCAACCTGTCCCTTCTGCAGCTTATCCAAAGTCTGTTTTTGTTCTGCCTTACTCCTGAAACGGCTGAGTACCTCGACATTGACCGCAAAATCATTAAAGCGTTCTTTAAAGTTAGTATAGTGTTGCTGGGCTAAAACCGTTGTTGGCACTAATACAGCTACTTGTTTATGATTATTGACAGCCTTAAAAGCAGCCCGCATAGCTACTTCTGTTTTCCCAAAGCCTACATCACCAACTAAGAGACGGTCCATCGGACGACTGCTTTCCATATCCTTCTTCACTTCTTGAATACTTCTTAGCTGGTCCTCTGTTTCAACATAAGGAAAATCATTATCAAATTCCTCTTGATTGGAATCATCAGCTGAGAAAGCAAAACCTTTTAGCTGGCTGCGTTCAGCATATAGTTTAATCAAATCATCCGCAATATCCTGAACCTGATGCTGAACTTTTTGCTTACTCTTCTGGAAACGACCGTCATTTAGCTTATTTACCTTAGGTATTTTTCCATCGCTGGCAACATATTTTGATAGGAGATCAATCTGGTCAACTGGAATCGAAATACGATCAGAATTTTGATATTGAATTGTCAGATAATCACGGTGGACACCAGAGATTTCAATCGTTTCTATTCCCAGATAACGTCCTATCCCATGAATATTATGGACAACATAATCCCCTTTTTCTAGCTCATTATAATCTTTCAGTCGTTCGGCATTTGAGATATTCTGTCGCCGGATTCTTCGTTTTATTTTCTTGTGAATAATTTCGTATTCTGTAATAAGAACAATTTTCTCATCTACGAAATTAAAGCCTTGAACAAGATTTCCTTCTATAAGCTGAACTGCATTTTTGTGAATCTCAGCCTCTTTTATATAGTCTAAATGAATATCATATTCCTGTAAATTTTTATGTAAATTTTGTAAACCTGACGAAGAATTTGCTTGTAAAATTATTGTATAGCCAGATTTTTTATAACGATTAATCTCTTCCTTGAGCAAGGGAAACTGACTAAAAAATTCTTGCATTGGGTACTGATTGAATTGATACAAAGCATCAAATTTCAGATTTCCCAAACCTTTTTGAAAGCTTGAAAAGAAGGTTGCTGGTTTATATTGACGATAATCTTGGTACTTATCTGCAAAATATTTCTGACTTGATAAAGCTTTACAATTTTGTAAATCATCTGTCAACAAACTAGCTGTTTCCAGTTCAAATTGAGCATGTCGATCCACAATTTTTTGAAAATCATCAAAAAACACAGGACTATGAACAGGCAAGTAGTCTAAAATAGTCCATTCTTTCTGATAAAAATAAGAAAGGAATTTGCGAATATCTGCATGATGGAACTCCTCTTTGGCACTTATTAGTAGCTCTTCTAAGTAAGATTTCAAAGCAGGATCAACAGCTTTTTCTAAAATAGCTTCCAGATTTTCCCGTCCTCGAGCATAATCTTTCTCAGAAAGCAGGATATCAGAAGCAGGTTTAATCAAAATACTTTCTATGTTATCAATTGAAGTTTGATTTTCTGGATTGAAAATCCGAATACCATCAATTTCATCCCCAAAAAACTCCAGGCGATAAGGTGCCTCTGCTGAGCGCTCAAAAATGTCTAAGATGTCTCCTCTTAGACTATATTCTCCCTGACTTAAAACTTGAGACACCTTCTTGTATCCTGATCTTGACAACATCTTTACAAGATTATTTAGGTCATATTCTTGTCCAACTGTCAAATTTATATTGGTATTTTTAAAATCAATAGAATCAGGCAAGAGTAATTTGCTGGCTGCGACATTAGTAACTAGAATTCCAGACTTTTGATGGTCTATTAAAAAGTTTAGAGCATCTAATCTAGAAAATATTTTTTCCTGTGAAGCAAAAACAAATTCTGCTATAGGAGTATCATCTGCTAAGAAAGTATAGACCTTGTCTTCTCCCAACAAAGAAATCAAATCACTAGCCAAACGATCTGCTTCATTTTGACTAGAAGTCAGCACAAGGATTTTCTCTGATTCTTCTAATCCAGCTGCTATAGTAATTGCTTTTGTTGATGCAGACAATCCCATTATCAACTGTCTGCTGTTTTTATGGAGATTTTTCTTCCAATCTGAAATTTGCTGGTTTTGACAAAATAAGTCAATCAGGTTCATTTTATTATCCATTGTATTTCTGCATTGTTTGTTCAAAATTGCCTGACTGTAAATAACATTTTACAGCATTGTCAACCTTATCAAGAGTATTCAGAATCGTTATATAATCATCTTTATCGAATTTTCCTAGAACATGGTGAACCACTGTCACGCCTTCTTTTGGACGGCCAATACCTATCTTTATCCGTTTAAACTCTTGACTTCCAATGTGTTTGATAATAGATTTAATACCATTATGGCCACCAGCTGAACCCTTGCTGCGCAAACGAATCTTACCAACTTCCATATCTAAATCATCATAGATGACCAATAAATCCTCTATATCTAAACCATAATATGCCAGTAAAGCTTGAACAGCCTTTCCGCTCTCATTCATAAATGTAGTTGGTTTGACAAAATAAACTTTTTCACCATTCAGAAAAGTAGAGGCAATATCTGCTTGAAATATTTTATCAGCTGTAAACTTTAAATCAAGATCTTTACAAATCTTGTCAATTAGCATAAAACCAACATTATGTTTGGTTTCAATATATTTTTCTCCTGGATTTCCCAGACCGACTATTAACTTTACCATTTTTCTCCTTTATAAAAGCCAAAAGGGCTGGAAAAAAATTTCCAACCTAGAATTTTTAGACTTTACAAATACTTTACACATTAAATCTAAATTCCATAATATCGCCATCCTGAACGATATATTCTTTTCCTTCTTCGCGCAAACGTCCAGCCTCTTTAACTGCTTTTTCGCTGCCATAGTGCACTAGGTCATCATAAGACATGGTGACTGCTCGAATAAAGCCTTTTTCAAAGTCTGAGTGAATAATGCCAGCCGCTTGTGGAGCTTTCATTCCACACTTAAATGTCCAAGCACGAACTTCCTTTTCACCAGCTGTAAAGTAGGTTCCAAGCCCCAACAGATGATAAGCTGCTCTGGTCAGTTTATCCACACCTGATTCTGTCAAGCCGATAGCTTCCAGAAATTCTGACTTATCTTCATCGTCCAATTCAGAAATTTCTTCCTCTGCACGTGCTGAAATGACAACAACTTCAGCATTTTCTGTAGCTGCAAATTCACGAATCTGCTTCACATAGTCAATATTATCTGGATCAGCCACCTCATCTTCACTGACATTAGCCACGTAGAGAACCGGCTTAGTCGTTAAAAGAAAGAGTCCTTTAACGATTTTTTGTTCTTCTTCTGTGAATTCAATTGTGCGAGCTGACAGACCATCTTCTAGGACAGGCTTAATTTTCTGTAAAACATTAAATTCTGCCACTGAATCCTTATCTTTTTGGGTCCGAGCCATCTTCTCTACGCGCGCATAACGTTTATTGATACTTTCTAGGTCTGCTAAAATCAATTCTAGATTAATGGTCTCAATATCAGCCATTGGATCTACAAATTCAGACTCACGGCCCTGTTCCCGCATGACATTTTCATCATCAAAGGCACGTACTACGTGGACGATAGCATCTACTTCACGGATATTGGCCAAGAATTTATTTCCTAGTCCTTCTCCTTTTGAAGCACCTTTCACAATTCCAGCAATGTCAGTAAATTCGAAGGTTGTTGGAACTTTCTTCTGTGGTTTGATGAGTTCTGTTAATTTATCCAAACGAACATCCGGAACTTCTACCCGCCCGACATTTGGATCAATTGTCGCAAAAGGGTAATTAGCTGCTTCTGCACCTGCTTTTGTAATTGCATTAAATAAAGTTGACTTACCGACATTGGGTAAACCAACGATTCCTGCTGTCAAAGCCATTCTTATCTTCTCCATTCATCTTTTCAATCCAAACCATTATACCATAAATCCTTATCCTAAACAGCGGATTTAAGTTATTTTTTCTAGCTTTCTTTACAAAAATGTAAAATAAATTGAAGAAAAAAATGGTATAATATAGCTAATATTATTATTAAAGGAGTCCCTAATGAAAAAGAATACTTTCAAAACACTTTTTCTTTCCTTCCTTGCGGTTTCCGCTTTGTTTGTTTTAGCTGCCTGCAGCAGTCCTAAAAAAGCTTATTTCCAGCTGATTGACCAAAATACTAAGCAAGATAGCCGCATCACTGTTGAATACAAAGGTGATGAGCTTCTTATAAACGAAACAAACAACACCTTCTACTATAAACCAGTTGGCTTGACAAAAGACACTGCTAAAGAGCAGACAGAAGCCTATGCTAAATCTATTGAGGGTATCAAAGGATTAACTCATAAAATCGAGTACAAAGATGATTATTTAACTGAAAAACTGACAATTGATTTCAGTAAAGCTGATATTGAAGAACTACAAAGTAAACAGCTTCTTCAAACATCTGGTAATCAAAAAGCGGATTATATCAGCTATAAAGAAACTGCTAAATTACTTGAAAAAGCAGGTTATAAAGAAGTTAAAGACGGTAAATTTGAAGATCTTAAATAAAAGCAAAATGGATAGGACTTAAAAAGTCCTATCCATTTTTGATTGAAAAATAAGAAAATAAAATCTAAATCTGATCTTCAGCAATGCAACTTAGTTTTCTACAATAGCATTTATGATGATTTTTAGTTCAATCAATTATTTTCTTCATTTTTCTTTCAAAATCGTGACGACTCATCATCACAAGATGTTCACAATTAGTACAACGGATTTTGATATCTGCACCAACCCTTGTGATTTCCCAGCGATTCGCCTTTTTCCCAGTCGCTTTAATGGTGCAGGCATGGGGCTTTTTCATCTCTATAAAATGACCAATTTCATACATTTTCTTTCTCCTTTCAAGGAACTAGCATAGTCCAGGAAGAAAACTTAAGCATCTATCATACTTTGTAAATGAAAAGAGCTTAGAACCAAGAATTAAAAATCTTTAACTTGGCCCACTGCTTTTCATCTTAATTAGTTCTGACAGGTGTAATCAGCTGAATAAAGTTTTCTGTGTCTTCACTTGGTACCAAGGTGAAAGGACGAACGGATGAGATAAAACTAATCGTTACTTTTTCACTGTCAATGGCCTTCAAAGCATCAATCAAATAAGTTGGATTAAAGCTGATGGTCAAATCTTCGCCAGTTACACTTTCTGTATCAATTTCTTCGTTAACACGGCCAACCTCTGGTGAATGTACATGGGCACTAACAATACCGCCTGCAATCTCCAGTTTAACTGTTCCATTCTGTGTGGCATTAGACAAGAGACGAGCGCGTTCCATAGCTGCGCGCAAATCAGAAGTATTAAAAGTAAGGATACTAGTAAATTCAGTTGGAATCAAACGATCTGTATCTGGATAATTTCCTTCCAAGAGGCGGGTGTAGAAGCTGATATTTTCGCTTCTGAAAAGAATTTGATTGTTAGCAAAGAAAACCTCTACCGTTTCAATTTCATCGGTAAAAACAGCCGTAAATTCACGTAAAGAGCGACTTGGAATGACTACGTCGAAATTATCTCCGTTTTTCTCTAGAGTAATTTTCTTTTGACTCATTCTGTGGGAGTCTGTCGCAACTGTTTTCAAAGAACGGTTATCTGTCAAAACAAAGTGAACCCCTGTTAAAATTGGACGGCTTTCCTGAACACTGGCTGCAAAGGCTGTTTCGTTAATGACATCTTTGAGAATTTTTGTTTCAAGAACCAGGGGATTGCTAGCAGAAATTTCCTGGATTCGTGGATACTGATCAGCGTCTTTTCCTTTCAGGGTAATCTCTGATTTGCCGCTAGTCAAGACGATTTGTTTTTGTTCAATTTCTTTAAAATCCAGAATAATATCTGGCAGACTGGAAACAACATTGATAAAGAAAGTCGCTTCTAATAAAATTGAACCTGTTGAGTTGACAAGCAAGCCTGCATTTTCATTTTGAGTAGAAATAAAGTTTTCAATCGACACTTGACCATTCGAGCCGATTAAGGTGATTCCTTCTTTGGTAACATCGATTTTTACAGTAGAAAGAATAGGAATTGCATTTTTATGGCTGATAGCCCTTTTAGTGGTATTTAACGCTTGTAAGAAGAGATTTTTATTAATAGAAAAATGAATCATAGGATCTCCTTTTTATTTATGATTATAAGATTAATAGTAATAGTAGTTTATGTGAATTATGTGGAAAAATAGCTTGGTCCTTATTCTAACAAGTTTTGAGACTTGTTCACAAAGTGTGGATAAGTTTTGAAAAAAATCTGTAGTTTTCCACACGCTATTTAATTTTATTCTTGATGCTTTCAATTTCTAAACGCAAATTGTCGTCTGATTCAATCATAGTTTTGATTTTTCCATGTGCATGGATAACAGTCGTATGATCTTTTCCGCCAAATTCACGACCAATTTTAGGCAGACTGTTGTCAGTCAGTTCACGAGTCAGATACATAGCTACCTGTCTAGCTAAAACGATATTTTGTACTCGACGGCTGCCTTTCATCTCTTTGACACTAACACCATAGAATTTCCCAACTTCAGACTGAATCTTATCAATCGGGATAACTGTTACCTGGCTTGAATCCTGCTTGCGTGCTCGAATAGCCTCTGCAGCGATATCAATAGTGATTTCCTTCAGATGACGAACTCTAGCAATGAGACTGATGTCATTCAAAGCACCTTCCAAGTCGCGGACATTGGAGTCGAACTGTCCTGCAAGGTATTCCAAGGTATCATTCGGGAAAATATAATCCAAATCTTCTATTTTGTTTCGCAGAATTGCAATTCGTGTTTCAAAATCTGGCGGTGTAATATTTTGAGTTAATCCCCATTTGAAACGTGTCACTAAGCGTTCTTCCAAATTATCCAGATGATCAGGACTGCGGTCGCTGGTTAAAACAATCTGTTTATTTTCACCATGAAGAGCATTGAAAGTGTTGAAAAATTCTTCCTGAGTTGAAACTTTTTTTCCTCCCAAAGATTGAATGTCATCAATCAGCAGAAGATCCAGACTACGATAGATTTTTTTAAAGCTATCCATCTCTCCCAATCTTAAATGTTCAAGGAAGTCGTTAATAAAGGTTTCAGCCGGTATATACTTGACACGCGCATCTGGAATATTTTCTAAAATTTGATTGCCAATAGCATTTAATAAATGAGTTTTGCCTAGGCCAGGTCCTCCATAGATAAAAAGAGGATTATAGGTTGTGGCTAGATTCTCAGACACCGCCAAGGCAGCAGCTTTAGCCCAGATATTTCCGTCTCCCTGAACAAAATTGTCAAAGGTATATTTTGACTTTAATCCAGTATCAATAGGTGGCAAGCTTGGCTGAACAGTGCTGATTTGAGGACTGGTTACTGCAGATTTCGGAGTTTCAGTGTTAGTTTCTTCTTCAAAAATATACTTTCCCGCAATCTGATCATTAAAAATCTCAAATCCTGCAGTAAGAATAACTCCTACTAAGTTTTGTTCCCAAAATAGTTGTTTCACTGGACTATCTAGGAAAATAATAGCTTGTTTTTCTTCAACTTTAACAAGCTTGGCTTCAGCAACAAAGAAATCATAAGTTGTCTGTTTTAGCTGAGCATGAGCCAATTCTAAAATACGATTCCAAAAGTCCTGTTCTTTGGTCATAACTTCCCTCCTTTTCTATAATTTTCTGATTCATACGCATCTTATTTTATCATAAAGGTTCAAAGTTTTCCACAAGAACTGGAAAAGAATTCACATTGTTAGCTGAAGTTATCCACAGAATGTGAATAAAGCTAAAATTTCTTATTTTAATAAGCTTCCTAATTAATTTAACAGTGGATAATTTTGTTATTTTTAAAAAAAGAAAATAACAGTTTTATTTAAAACTGTTTATAATTCTTTGATATTCTTCTTCGCTTTCAAAAGGAATAATCAGCTTTCCTTTACTCTGGTTTTTTAACTGAATAGAAACTTCCAGACCGAGAATTTTTTTAATTTTTTCCTCTTCAGATTTAGCAAATATTTCTTTATTAGGTTTCTTTTTGAGACTCTTTTTTTGCTGAAGAAGCTTTTCAACTGCTCGAACCGATAAATCTTCTCGACAGATCTTTTCCAGCCATAGTAACTGTTCTTCTTCTTTTAAGGGAACCAGTAGGCGAGCATGTCCTTGAGAAATTTCTTCTTCCTTGATAGCTTGGCGAACTTCTTTAGCCAGCTGTAAAAGTCTGACAATATTGCTGATATAGGGTCTAGATTTTCCCATGATTTTAGCAATTTCATCATGTGTCAAGCCTTTGTCAATCAAATTTTGATAAGACTCAGCCTCTTCTATAGGATTCAAGTCTTCTCTTTGAAGATTTTCGATAATGGCCTGTTTCAGCATTTCATCATCAGATAATTCTTTGACGATAGCTGGGATTGTTTCTAGGCCAAGAAAAGAGGCAGCTCTAAATCTCCGTTCTCCTGCTAAAATTTCATAACCAAAAAGTGAAGATTTCCGAAGAATGATTGGCTGAATGAGACCATTTTCTTTAATTGATGCCGCTAATTCTTCAATCTTTTTTTGTGAAAATTGTTTACGAGGCTGATAAGGATTGGTTCGAATGTCTTTAAGTGCAATATATTGAAAGTTTTCCATTTGTATATAGAATAACACACCTTTACGATTGTGTAAAGGTGTGTTGACAATCTTGTAAATAAGTTAATTTGAGCTTAACTCTTTTGTTGATTTAGTGAGTTTGATTTTGACTGTTTGAGATTTACCATCTCGGTAATAAGTAATCTCTACCTCATCTCCAATGCTATGCTTGTAGAGAGCAGACTGAAGGTCACTAGTGGATTCCACATCTGTGTTATCTACTTTTGTAATGACATCATTTTTTTGAAGTTTGCCATCAGCAGGCATTCCTTGCTGAACAGAGCGAACAAGAATACCTGATTTCACTGAAGAAGGAAGATTTAATTTAGAAAAATCAGAAGTTGTCAGATTAGATAAATCCATCATTTGAATTCCTAAAGCAGGACGTGTGACTGTTCCATTTTTCTCAAGTTGATTGATAATATTTACGACATCATTAGATGGAATGGCAAATCCCATCCCTTCAACAGAAGTTTGACCATTTGTTGAAATTTTACTTGAAGTAATTCCAATAACTTGTCCTTGAATGTTAATCAACGGGCCGCCAGAGTTACCAGGATTAATTGCAGCATCTGTTTGCAGTGCAGTTGTTGAAATATTTTCACCATTTTCAGATTGTAACGTAACGTTTCTGCCTAAACTAGAAATAATTCCTTGTGTTACAGAGTTAGCATATTCTGTTCCAAGAGGACTTCCGATAGCGATAGCTGTCTCACCGACTGTCAGAGAACCAGAATCTCCAAATTCAGCGACATCAGTTACTTTTTCAGAGCTAATTTTAACGACAGAGATATCTGAATAAACATCTGATCCAACTACTTCACCTGGAACCTTGTTTCCATCAGCTAGCAAGATATCTACATTGGTTGATCCGTTAAGAACGTGGGTGTTGGTTACCAGATAGGCTGATTTTCCGTCTTTTTTATAAATTACGCCAGAACCTTCACTGGAGATTTGTGATTCATCGTTGGAAGATTCATCATTGATAACGCTGCTGGAAGATTCAGCATAAGTAATTACTGAAACAACGGCATTTTGAACCTTTTTCACAGCTTCTGAAATGTCAGTAGAGTTTTTATATGAAGTAGTTACACTGGTTGTTGAATTTCCATTCATTTTTACACGTGAAGTTACTAATGTAGTAACATAATTTCCTAAACTTCCACCGATAAAACCTACAATTAACACTGCAAAAAGCAATAAAGCCTTTTTGATGGCATTTGAAGAGTTTTTCATGTTTTCCTCCTTGAATTACAATTGATGAAATTATAGTTAGCTAAACTTAATTATAACTTAAATACTCTAAGTTTTCCACACCTTGTGGAAAACTTAGAAAAACTGTTGATAGGCATTAGAAAATACACAGATTAGCCGATTCCCAGATAAATTTTACTTGTTAATAAAGTGTGAAGTATAGATGAATATGATAGAATAAACTTATGAAAATAAAACTTGTAACAGTTGGAAAACTGAAAGAAAAATATTTAAAGGATGGAATTGCTGAATACATGAAGCGTCTCAATCGATTCTGCAAGGTGGAAATGATTGAGCTAGCGGATGAAAAAACACCTGATAAAGCTAGTGATTTAGAAAATCAGCAGATTCTTGAAAAAGAAGGAAATAAAATTCTGGCTAAAATCAATGAGCGTGAATTTGTTATTGCTTTGGCAATTGAAGGAAAGCAATTTCCGTCAGAAAAGTTTAGTCAGCTCATGATGGATACTACAGTGCATGGCTTTTCTGATATCACTTTTGTTATTGGGGGAAGTTTAGGTTTATATCCTGCAGTAAAAAAACGGGCAAATCTTCTAATGAGTTTTGGCAAATTAACCTTACCTCATCAACTGATGCGCCTTGTTTTAATAGAGCAAATCTATCGAGCTTTTATGATTCAGCAGGGGAGTCCTTATCATAAGTAATCTTGACGGCAATCCTATTTTCTGATAGAATGAGATAGTATTGGTCTCATAGCTCAGCTGGATAGAGCATTCGCCTTCTAAGCGAACGGTCGCAGGTTCGAATCCTGCTGAGATCAGAAATGTAAAAAATGCGAAATATTTTACAATATTTCGTGTTTTTTTCTTCTATTTTTTTGGTATAATGTCATTTCGGGGATAAAAAATGACATTTCAGGGAAAATTGTCACTAACTCTTTCTATTTTTCTATAATGATAAATGTAAGGTGACTTACAAGATAAAAAGATAGGAGATAGTTATGAAAATCTATTCTTTTCAAATTGCTTTAAATAGCAATTCACTTGTTCAAACCTTTTGGGATTTAAGAGGTGTTCCAAATCCATGGGGTTGGATTTTTGGAAGATAAGAATTTTAAAGTTTAGGGGAGAAATTTATGTCACTTGAAATAATTGGATTAATTATTCATCCTTTTATTAATGTAGCTGCATTTTTAGTTATTTTATCAAAAATCACTAAAATTAAGCATACTCGCTTTTTTGTATCTGTTTGCTTTGGTCTTGAGATTATAGTTCCGTTTATAATTGCTTTTTTAGGACACATATTTTCATTTTCTAGCACAATTCCATCATATACACTGTCATTTTTTCTCCCTATATTTTTAGTTTGGTATTTTTGTAGAGTTGAAAAAATTAAAAGATACCAATCTTTCTTACTTTCCTTCTTTTTATGTTTGTCAATTGATAGCTCTACTACTTTCTTTTCAGTTATTATTTCATCTGTTTTAGGAGATGATTTTGTAGCTCAGTACATGGGCTTGTTTCTGACATGTATCAACTTAATATCCTTGTTCTTTATGGCAAAGGTTATTGATATTTTTGATTTCAGAATAGATTATTTTAAAAGAAGTTTCTTTAAATCTCAGATTCTGATGATTAGTAGTTTATATGCAGTGAATTGGCTGATTTTAAATCTCTCTCATTGGATTAGTAATATAAGGCATTTCAACAGTTTTAGCAGTATGATTGCTACTATTTGTTTCTTGGCCTTTCTTTCTACCTTGGTGACATTCAAGGACAGCCGTGAGAAATACGAAAAAGAAGAGCGTTTGCATCAAAAAGAGTCTGAACAGCTTCGACTTCAGGAATATACTGATGAAATTGTGAGATTATACTATGAAATCAAAGGATTTCGTCATGATTATGCTAGCATGCTGACAAGTATGCAAGTGGCTATTCAAACTGGAGATATCAAGGAAATTGAGCACATTTATCAAGAGGTCTTGGCTGATGCAAATTTGAACCTACGTTCAGATAAATATACAGTTTTTGATTTGAATAATGTAGGAGATTCAGCTTTAAGAAGTGTCATGACTGAGACAATCTTTCAAGCGCGTGAACATCAGATTCAGCTGACTTTTGAAGTTAAGGATAAAGTGGAACGCCTTCCAATCAAGTTGTTAGATTTGGTGAGAATTGCTAGTATTTTATTAAATAATGCTATTGAGAGTGCCATTGACAGCTTAGAAAAAATTGTCCATGTTTCTCTGGTTCAACTGGATGATAGAACCATTTTTGTTGTTCAAAATTCTCGTAAAGAAGGAAAATTGGATTTGGAAGAACTCTATCAGCCCGAGTTTTCAACTAAAGGAGAAAATAGAGGCTTCGGATTGAATAACATCAAGGAAATTTTAAATAGGTATGAATTTATCACCCTTGATACACAAATTGAGCCAAGCAATTTTACACAGATTTTAACAATTAGGAGATAGAATTTATGAAAGTGTTAGTTTTAGAGGATACCGTATCTCATCAAGTCAGGATGGAAACGACATTAGCAGAAATTGCTGAGGAACTTGGAATTGACATCCAGGTTCAGGTTACAGGAAAAATCAAAGAATTCAAAAAATATATTGAAAATGGAGACGTTAACCAGCTTTATTTTTTGGATATTGACATTAAGGGTGAGGAAACAAAAGGGCTGGAAGTAGCTCAATTTATCCGTCATCATAATCCTTATGCCATTATAGTTTTTGTAACCTCAAAATCTGAATTTGCTACTATGACTTTTAAATATAAAGTATCAGCACTTGATTTTATTGATAAAGATATCAACAATGATGCTTTTAAAAATAGAATCAAAGACAGTATTCTTTACACTAAGAGTACACTAATTGAAAATACCAATATGGTAGATTATTTTGAATATAGTTATCGTGGCAATGATGTTCGAATGCCTTATAACGATATTTTATATATCGAAACGACAGGGAGCTCTCATAAACTTCGGATTGTCGGTAAAAATTTTCTTAAGGAATTTTATGGAACAATAACAGATATTCAAGAAAAAGATCAGCAATCCAAACGATTTTTTTCACCACATAAATCTTATCTGGTTAATATTGGCAACATTGTTGATTATGACAAGAAAAATCGAGAAATTATTTTTTACGAAAATCATCGCTGTCCGGTCACTCGTTTAAGAGTAAAATATCTGAAAGATATTTTCGAAAATAAAGGGAAAAGAGTTGACAAAGCTTAAAAACCTGATATAATGGAATATGTTCTGAAAGAGAGCATACCATATGGTCCGTTGGTCAAGGGGTTAAGACACCGCCTTTTCACGGCGGTAACACGGGTTCGAATCCCGTACGGACTATATTATCCGGCATAGCTCAGTTGGTAGTAGCGCATGACTGTTAATCATGATGTCGTAGGTTCGAGTCCTACTGCCGGAGCTAGAGACACTCCTAGTGGGTGTTTTTTTATTGTTCAAAAAAAGGCCTTCACTAGCATTTTAATGAAGAGCCTTATTTTTTATATATTTACATTCTATGTCGTTTCCTACGTAGAAAATTATAGCAAACAAATAAAATTATGCCAGATATGAAGGCAATGCCACCTTCTTTCAGTCCATTAGGAATGAAAGTGAGGACAACATTTCCTTCTCCTTTTTTCACATCTAATTTCATAAAGCCGTTTTGAGCTCGTTTTAGTGCGATAGGCTTCCCGTTAAGAGTGGCTGACCATCCCTTATCATAAGGAATGGTAAAGAATAATGAAGTATCCTTTTCCGCTCTATAATTTGTTTTTACTGTGTTTAAATCAGTAGTTGTGGAAACGGGCTGCTCTTTTAATTTTTGAATGACATTTTGATATTGCTCAGTATTAACGGCAAAAAATTCTGGCGTATCAAATGAAACTGTCGAATTGTCTGGGAATGTAAAGCGAATAGACACTGTCTGACTTTGACTGAAATAGCCAGCATTAAAGAAAGGAAAGACATTATTAGTTGTATAACGTTCTGTAAAGTTATTGACAGTAATGTCAACATCTGTCTGATCATCATTACTAAAATCAATCCCAGCAACATTAACATATAGTTGACTGTTAGCAGGTACATTGACAGTATAGACTACACTAGCAAAGCTTGTATTATGCTCTCTGTCAACATCCACAGTCACTCTGTTACCAATTTGCTTGACATTTTCATTAGTAGTTATAGCATCTACTTTATCATAATATTTAAAATCAAAGCCAGTTAATTGATTCAAAAATTCTGTCTGATTATCTAAAGTCAAATTTGTAAACTTGACATCATGGTAAACATCATTGGTCAGAAAAGCTAAACCAAGAGCAGCATCATTTTGGTAGAGAGACATTTCTTTTTCAGTTTTCTCAGGAAGAAAACCAAATTTTTGAGGATCTGTTTCAGATAGATTGTAGCGAACACCAAAAATACTGTCCATTAAAATACTGTTGTTTTGATAACGTAGATTCAGATTTGTTCCTGCTGATTTAAAACCAAGTTTATCTAAAGTAGAACTTGCTTGAGTATTTCTGACAGATGAGAACTGGGAAATTCCATTGTAGTTGAATTTCATACTGTCATTTCCCGTTTGTGGATTCAATCTTTCAGTTCTAAAAAAGTCAATATTTTCCTTTTTGGAATAGTTGACAAGCTTGTCAATCTCGTCAAGGTGACTGGAATATGAAGAACGAGTGGCAAATACCCATTCTTTAGCAATTCCTCCAACTTGATAATAGGAATTAAGCGACAATTCAAAAGTAACAAAGAAAAGCAAGACAGGGAGAATGATTTTTGGTTGAATCGAAGATTTTGCTAAGACAAAGCTAATCAAGAGATAAGCCAGCAGAAATTCTAATGTTAGAATATAATTCTCAGGAGCCAAAAAGTCATAATGTTTTCTCTGAATAAAAGTAAGAATGAATCCGAGGCTGAGCAAAGTGAAACTAATGGCAACATTCATTACTTTCACATCTTTCCAACGATTTAAAGTCTCAGCAGCCATATAGATAACTACCAGAGAAAATAGCCAAGAATAACGGTGAAGAAACATGTTCGGTGCATGCATTCCCTGCCAAAGCAAGTCTAAATATTGAAGATAAAAACTAGCTATAAAAATTGCAATGAGTAAAAAGTAGCAAAGTTTCACGTGAAACTTAACAGATTTTAAGGTGAAAAATAAGATAGCCAGAATCAAGGGGAAGGTTCCGACATAAATCATAGGGATAGAACCATATTTGGTTGTATCAAAACTGCCAATAAAATTTTTAGCAAACACATCTAAGAACCAACTTTTTTCTGTCAACAAGGAAGAAACTTTTGTTAAGGTTTCACCATGAGTACTTATGTCTAGGTAAGTTGGCAGAATCATGATTAGGCTAGTCAGACCTGCTAAAGCAGATACGACTGTAAAGTCAAGTAAACTTTTAATTCTATTTTTGAAATCCCAAGATAATTGAAGAAGGTACCAAAAGACCAAAAAGATTGCCATCATATATCCAAAATAATAATTTTGGATGAAGAGGATTGATAGTGTTGTAAAATATAGTACTCTGCCTTTTCCAGTTATCAACCTATGTAAACCTAGCACAATCAAAGGTGCAAGGATAAACACATCCAACCAGGTTTTAATTTCTAATTGACTGACTGAAAAACTCATTAAAGAAAATGAAGTTGAAAGAGTGATGATGAGTAAAGCTGGAATCTTTTTGAATATTCCTTTGATGCTGATAAAGGTAGAGAGTCCGATTAATCCAAACTTGATTAAGGTAAATAGATAGACGGCATCTGGCATTGATTTCAAATCAAAGAAATAAACCAAGGGAGATAAGAAGCTGCCTAAATAATAACTGGATAAAGCATAAAAATTTTGCCCAAGTCCACTGGAGAAAGTATAGAAAATACTATCTGTGCCATGAAGGATATTTCTTAGGTTGGTGTCAAAAATGACATACTGATGAAAACCATCACCAAGCAAGGGAGAAGTTTCGCTATTCCAGTAAATTCCATACATCAAGTAGACAAAGAACATGACGAAAAATGGAAGAAAGAAGGCACAAAAATAAGGCCAATTTTTTTTAAAATATTCTTTAATGTGATTCATATTTCTTATATAGAAAGAGGCAGAAACGTTGTTTCATGCCTCTGTAAAGCTTTGTAAACGTAAATTGACAAGGAATTAATCTTTCCAAAGTTCTTTGACTTTTGCCTGAACTTCTTGATTTTCCAAGAATTCATCATAGGTTTCGTCAATGCGGTCAATCACACCGTTTTTAGACAAGACAATGATATGGTTGGCCAAGGTTTGAATAAATTCATGGTCATGGCTAGCAAAAATAATGGATCCTTTGAAGTTTTTCAATCCATCATTTAAGCTGGAGATTGATTCCAAATCTAAGTGATTGGTTGGATCGTCTAAGACTAAAACGTTGGATTTAAGCAACATCAACTTAGATAGCATGACCCGAACTTTTTCTCCTCCTGACAAGACATTGACAGACTTGTTAACCTCATCTCCAGAGAAAAGCATGCGCCCAAGGAATCCTCGAAGGAAGGTGTTGTCATCCTCTTCTTTGCTAGCAAATTGACGCAGCCAGTCAAGGATTGATTCGCCACTAGCAAAGTCACGAGAATTATCTTTTGGTAGGTAAGATTGACTGGTTGTGACACCCCACTTGACAGTTCCTTCATACTCAATATCACCCATCAAGGCACGAATCAAAGCTGTTGTTTGGATATCGTTTTGGCCAATTAAAGCTGTTTTATCGCCAGGACGTAAAATGAAGTTAATATTATCAAGAATAGTTTCTCCATCTATCTTGACAGAAAGGTTTTCCACTGTCAAGAGATCATTACCGATTTCACGTTCTGCTTTAAAGCTGATAAATGGGTATTTACGGCTAGATGGAACAATTTCTTCTAACTCAATCTTGTCAAGCATCTTTTTACGAGAAGTTGCTTGTTTTGATTTTGAAGCATTGGCAGAAAAGCGAGCAACAAACTCTTGAAGTTGCTTGATTTTTTCTTCTGCTTTGGCATTTCGGTCAGCTAGAAGCTTAGCCGCTAGTTCGCTTGATTCTTTCCAGAAATCATAGTTTCCAACATAGAGTTTGATTTTTCCAAAGTCAAGGTCGGCCATATGAGTGCAGACTTTATTCAAAAAGTGACGGTCGTGGGATACAACAATAACTGTATTGTCAAAATCGATAAGAAAGTCTTCCAGCCAAGTAATAGACTGAATATCCAAACCGTTAGTTGGCTCGTCCAGAAGTAAGACATCAGGTTTACCAAAAAGGGCTTTAGCTAAGAGTACTTTAACCTTGTCTCCGTTAGAAAGCTCGCTCATATTTTGGTAGTGAAGATCTTCCGGAATATTGAGGTTTTGCAATAATTGAGAGGCTTCACTTTCAGCTTCCCAGCCACCTAGTTCAGCAAACTCACCCTCAAGCTCGGCCGCACGTACACCATCTTCATCAGAAAAATCAGGCTTCATATAAATAGCATCTTTTTCTTTCATGATATTGTAGAGATGCTCATTTCCCATGATTACAACATCAATAGCCCGTTCTTCTTCATAGTCAAAGTGGTTCTGGCGAAGGACTGAAAGACGTTCATTTGGTCCTAGAGAGATGTGGCCTGTTGTTGGCTCGATATCGCCAGCTAAAATTTTTAAAAAGGTTGATTTTCCAGCGCCGTTAGCTCCAATCAATCCATAAGTATTTCCTTCTGTAAATTTGATGTTGACTTCATCAAACAATTTTCGGTCACTGAAACGCAGTGATACATCTGATACTGTAAGCAATGTCTTTCTCCTATATATATAATCTTCTTCATTTTACTAGAAAACAGAACTTTTTTCAAATAATTCTGAGATAAAAAGTAAAAAACGAAGCCAAAAGAAAAAAGGAGAATAGAATGAACTAAGACTTTTAGGTTTTACAGCCAGAATAGTTTGTCAATTAAGTTTACAAATGTTGTAAAGGGATGTAAATAAAGTTGTAAAAACTGGATTTTTTGCTTTTTTCTAGAAACTTCTTTCTCATTTTCATTGAAAATGATATAATGAACTCATTATAAATTGAGGAGTAATAAATGACTAAACCAATTATTTTAACAGGAGATCGTCCGACAGGAAAATTGCATATTGGTCATTATGTAGGAAGTTTACGGAATCGCGTGCTTTTGCAGGATCAAGGTAAATATGAGATGTTCGTATTTTTGGCAGATCAGCAAGCTTTGACTGATCATGCAAAGGATCCTCAGACAATTGTTGAGTCTATTGGTAATGTAGCTTTAGATTATCTAGCGGCTGGATTGGATCCTGAAAAAGTAACTATTTTTATTCAAAGTCAGATTCCTGAGTTGGCAGAGTTGTCAATGTATTATATGAATTTGGTGTCATTAGCTCGTCTTGAGCGTAATCCTACTGTCAAGACAGAGATTGCGCAAAAAGGATTTGGTGAAAGTTTGCCGACTGGATTTTTAGTTTATCCAATTTCTCAGGCAGCAGATATCACTGCTTTTAAAGCTAATTATGTACCAGTCGGACATGATCAAAAACCTATGATTGAGCAAACTCGGGAGATTGTTCGTTCCTTTAACCATGCTTATCAGACAGATGTTTTGGTAGAACCAGAAGGAATTTATCCTGAAAACGAAGCAGCTGGACGTTTGCCTGGTTTGGATGGCAATGCTAAGATGTCTAAGTCTCTCAATAATGGCATTTATTTGGCAGATGATATGGATATTCTGCAAAAGAAAGTTATGAGCATGTATACAGATCCTAATCATATCAGAGTGGAAGATCCTGGAAAAATTGAGGGAAATATGGTCTTTCATTATTTAGATGTTTTTGGCCGCCCTGAAGATGCTGCTGATATTGCTGCAATGAAAGAGCATTATCAAAGAGGTGGTCTGGGAGATGTCAAAACCAAACGCTATCTGTTAGAAATTTTAGAGCGAGAGTTAGGTCCGATTCGTGAGCGTCGTGTGGAGTTTGCTAAAGATATGGGACAGGTTTATCAGATGCTGCAAGAAGGATGTGATAAGGCACGTCAGACTGCCGCTCAGACTCTTTCGGAAGTGAAGTCTGCGATGGGGATTAATTATTTTAAATAACGAATATTATTGATTATAAATCACAAAAACTATCGTTTTTAGTTTAAAAAATGATGGTTTTTATTTTTTGTATAATAATGATTGACAATTTCCTATAGAATGGTATGATATTAACAACAAAAAAACCAGCTCTTATTCAAAGAAATCTGAACTTCAATTTTCTTTGGATATTAGTTCAAATAAGAAGGAAAAGAGGAAACTGTGGATGTCTAACTGGGACACTAAATTTTTGAAAAAAGGTTTTACCTTTGATGATGTGCTGCTGATTCCAGCTGAAAGCCATGTACTGCCCAACGATGCTGATTTGAGCACCAAGCTTGCTGAGAATTTGACCTTGAATATCCCAATCATTACTGCCGCTATGGACACTGTTACAGAGAGTCAGATGGCTATCGCTATTGCCCGAGCTGGCGGTCTTGGAGTTATCCACAAAAATATGTCTATTGAGCAACAGGCCGATGAAGTTCGAAAGGTTAAACGTTCTGAGAATGGCGTTATTATTGATCCTTTTTTCCTAACGCCAGAGCATACGATTGCTGAAGCAGATGAGTTGATGGGACGTTACCGTATCAGTGGTGTTCCTGTTGTAGAAACTCTTGAAAATCGTAAGTTAGTAGGGATTCTAACTAATCGTGATTTGCGTTTTATTTCTGACTATGATCAACCTATTTCTCGTCATATGACCAGTGAGAATCTTGTAACGGCGCCTGTTGGTACAGATTTAGGAACTGCAGAGCGCATTTTGCAGGAGCACCGGATTGAAAAGTTGCCTTTGGTTGATGATAACGGCTGCCTTTCAGGTTTGATTACCATTAAAGATATTGAAAAGGTTATTGAGTTTCCAAATGCTGCTAAAGATGAGTTTGGTCGTCTTTTGGTCGCTGGTGCTGTCGGTGTTACTTCAGATACTTTCGAACGTGCGGAAGCTCTCTTTGAAGCGGGGGCAGATGCGATTGTTATTGATACTGCTCATGGCCACTCAGCTGGAGTTTTGCGCAAGATTGCTGAGATTCGTTCTCATTTCCCCGATCGCACCTTGATTGCTGGAAATATTGCAACTGCTGAGGGTGCACGCGCTCTTTATGAAGCAGGTGTAGACGTTGTTAAGGTCGGAATTGGCCCAGGTTCTATCTGTACAACCCGTGTCATTGCTGGTGTTGGTGTTCCTCAAGTAACGGCTATTTATGATGCAGCTGCTGTGGCGCGTAAATATGGAAAAACCATCATTGCTGATGGTGGGATTAAATATTCTGGAGATATTGTTAAGGCCTTGGCTGCAGGTGGAAATGCTGTTATGCTGGGTTCAATGTTTGCAGGAACAGACGAAGCGCCAGGCGAGACGGAAATCTTCCAAGGTCGGAAATTTAAGACTTACCGTGGTATGGGATCTATCGCCGCTATGAAGAAGGGCTCTAGTGACCGTTACTTCCAAGGGTCTGTTAATGAAGCGAATAAGTTAGTTCCAGAAGGGATTGAAGGCCGTGTGGCTTACAAGGGAGCTGCTGCAGATATTGTCTTCCAGATGCTGGGTGGTATCCGCTCTGGAATGGGCTATGTTGGTGCTGCAAATCTGCAAGAACTTCACGATAATGCTCAGTTTATTGAGATGAGTGGCGCTGGATTAAAGGAAAGCCACCCTCATGATGTGCAAATTACTAATGAAGCCCCTAACTATTCAGTTCAATAAAAAAATAAAACGAGGTCGGGAATTTTTCCTAACCTCGTTTTAAATTTACGATTTAAATTGACATATATTTACAATTCAAAAGGCTATAAAAGCTGTTATAACAACAATTCGATATAATTCGTTTACACTATAAGCGATATTTTGTAAATGAAATTTACAAAAACGTAAATCTCATGTAATGCTAGGATTGAGACATGATTTGTCCTTGCTGAATGGTGAAAATTTTAATATCTTGTGGAAGATTTTTTAAATGTTCTAAAGTTGTTGTAGTAATGAAAGTTTGAATATCCTGAGAGATAGTTTCTAATAATTTTAGTTGACGGCTATTGTCAAGTTCGCTCATTACATCGTCAAGCAACAAAATAGGGGTCTCCTTTGTAATGCTTTCTATTAACTTGATTTCGGCTAGTTTCAGTGATAAAACAAGACTGCGATGCTGACCTTGACTACCAAAGTTGGCATCCATTTGATTGATAAAAAAAGCAATATCATCACGATGGGGACCAACACCTGTATTTTTTTTGAATAGGTCGCGTTTACGGCTGCTTATTAAGGAAAAGCGGTAAGTTTCTTCTAAATTGTCAATTTGGTGTAAAGGAATAGATGACAGATACTTGACAGTCAATTTTTCCAAATTTTGAGAGATGTCCCAGTGCTTGTCTTGGGCAAAGCTTTCTAATTTTTGCAAAAAATCCAACCGATGCCTAATTACACGACAGCCATAGTCAACCAGCTGCTCATCAAGGACAGTCAAGAAGGTTTCATCAACTTTATCATTAGCTTTCAGATAGGCATTGCGTTGTTTGAGGACATGGTTGTAATTGGATAAATCTGATAGATAGACTGGCTTGATTTGTCCGAGTTCAATGTCTATAAATTTACGGCGTAGACTGGGAGAACCTTTAATCAGCTGTAAATCTTCAGGAGCAAACAGGACAACATTCATAGTTCCAATGTAGTCTGATAATTTACTTTGTTTCAAGTGGTTGACTTTTGTGATGCGACCTTTTGGTGTCAAGTTAATGTCAAGGGGAACTTTACCAGTCTTTTTTTCTAAGATACCAGAAACAAGGAGGTCATTTTCTGTAAAATGAATCAGATCCTTATCTGAGCGTGTACGGTGGCTTCTTGTCAAGGCTAGGAAATAAATAGCTTCTAAAATATTGGTTTTACCTTGTGCGTTCTGGCCTAGAAAGACATTTAAGCCAGGATGGAAGTCAATATCAGCTTCCTGATAATTTCGGAAATGCTTGATTTTTAATGATTGCAGCCACATGATTAGATACCAGGGAAGCGAACAGGGCTTTTAGTAGTTTTCTGCTTTTTAGGTATCCCTGTATTCTTACGCTTTTCTTTTTTAGAAGTCTGAGATTTTTTTAAATCCTTATTCATGGCTTTGACAAGTTCAGCAACTCGTTTTTTTTCTGCGATTTCTTTCTGGTGTTGCAGAATTTCTTCTTGACTAGGAGCTGTCAGATTAATTTCAATTCCTTGCTCAGGAAGGGAAATCCTATCATTGACACGGAGTTTTTTCCCCCGGCGGTTTTCTGGCTCACCGTTAAAAAGGACTGGATACTCACTTAGAAATGTTTTAATTGCTCCACCGCTTTGGATAATTCCTGTTTCTTTTAAAAGTGCTTGTAGCGTGATGTAGTCATCAAATAATTTATATTCCATATTTCACCTCAACCCTGCCATTATACCATATTTGTTAGTAAAAAGTGCTGAGGTGCTTTGGATAAAAGTGGAAATTTTCTCCTGTTATCAGAAAACGTTTTAATCAGCAAAAAGCTTGGTGGAACAAACAAATCAGAGGCATTTCATGATATAATAGTAGTCTATATTATTCAGTATGAGGGGCGTCATGGAAATCACTAAAGGAGTTCGTCTCCATTTTATTCAATCAGAAAAATTTAAAACAAACAAAATTAGGGTTCGTTTTTCAGCGCCTATGTCCAAAGAAACAGTAGCTGGTCGGGTTTTAACAGCTAGCATGCTAGAGACTGTCAATGCTGTTTATCCTACTTCGCAGGCTTTCAGAGAACGTTTGGCCAATTTGTATGGAGCTGATTATTCTACGAGTCTTTCAAGGAGAGGATTGGTCCATTATTTAGATATCAATCTTTCTTTTGTACGGGATAAATTTTTGAGTCGCAAAAATGTCCTGACAGATGCCATGCTTGATTTTTTGAAAGCTAGCTTGTTTTCTCCATTGGTAAGTCAGGACGCTTTTGATGAATCTGCTTTTGAAATTGAGAAGAAAAATATCTTGAATGATTTGGAAGCAGAAATTGAGAATCATTTTTATCATGCTCATCGAGAATTAGATAAACTCTTTTATGAAGAAGAGGAAATGCAGATGCCTCGTGTTGGGACGATTGAATTAATCCAGAAAGAGACCGCTGTAAGCAGTTTTGCTGCTTTTCAGCAGATGCTTCAGGAAAATCAGATTGACTTTTTCTTTATTGGGGACTTTAATGAAGTGGCTGTTCGGGAGAAAATTCAATCTTTCAATTTTGCACCTCGTCAGCAAGAACTTCAGTTAGTTTATCAACAAGAATATTCCAATGTTTTGCGAGAAGGATTGGAGCAGAAGGATGTGCATCAGTCAATTATTGAGTTAGCCTATCACTTCCCTATTCAGTACGGAGAGAGTGAGCACCTGCCTTTGGTCGTTTTAAATGCTTTGCTAGGTGGTTTTGCCCATTCGAAATTATTTGTCAATCTTCGTGAAAGGGAAGGGCTGGCTTATACAATTTCTAGCAATTTTGATATTTTTTCAGGAATGATGCGGATTTACGCTGGTATTGACCGCAGCAATCGGACCAGAACAGTTGCTTTAATCAACCGACAGATTCTTGATTTGAAGCGTGGGAATTTTAGTCAGGAAGAACTGAATCAAACCAAGAAAATGCTGAGAAATTCGGTATTGTTAGCTCAGGATCGACAGAATACAATCTTAGAGAGAGCTTATATGGCTTCTGTTTTAGGGAACAAATTCTTATCTCTTGAAGCTTGGCTGAAAGCTTTGGAACAGGTTCGTAAGGATGATATTATCAAGGCAGCTGGTCTCTTAAAATTACAAGCTATTTACTTTATGGAAGGAAAATAATGCAGGGAGAAGTGCTAGAAAAAATCAATTATTCAGCAGTAGGAGAAATTGTCTATCAGACAGTATTAGCAAACGGTTTGCGTGTTTTTCTTCTGCCTAAAAATGATTTTAATGAAACTTATGGGATTATCTCAACTAATTTTGGTTCAGTGGATACAGGGATTGTTTCACGTGAAACCAAGCAGGTCACTCAATATCCGGCTGGAATAGCTCATTTTTTGGAACATAAGCTTTTTGAAGGCCCGCAGGGAAAGGATTTGCTGCTGGAATTTACTAAGTTAGGGGCTGAGAGCAATGCCTTTACAAGCTTTACTCGGATCAGCTATCTGTTTTCTGCAACAGATAACATTTCAGAAAATCTACAGCTTTTGCAAGAACTGGTGCATCGGGCTGATTTTACAAAAGAATCCATTTTGCGGGAACAGGATATTATCGGCCAAGAAATTGAAATGTATCAGGATAATCCGGATTATCGTCTCTTTTTTGGAGCCTTGGCCAATCTCTATCCTCAAACACCTCTGGCAGAAGACATTGCAGGAACGAAAGAGTCCATCTCTGAGATTACCGTCGAAAATTTGAAGGAAAATTTCAAGAACTTTTATCATCCTTCTAATATGACTTTGTTTGTAATTGGTAATTTTGATTTGGAACAGATAGCTGCTGAGATTGCTGAACAGCAGGAAAAACTAGTTTTTCCTGGGAGTTCGGAACCTATTGAAAAAATTCCTGTTACCCTTCACCCAGTGGTATCAACGGATACCTACCGAATGGAGGTGGCTAGTCCAAAACTGGCAGTTGGAATTCGAGGGACAGACTTTGTTGATGAATCGGAGTTGTATTGCTATAAAATCACTTTGAAACTTTTATTTGCCATGATGTTTGGCTGGACTTCCAAGCGTTTCCAGTCCCTCTATGAAAGTGGGAAAATGGACAATTCTTTAACGCTGGAAGTGGAAGTAGAAAAAGATTTTCACTTTGTCATGCTGACGATGGACACTCAGGAACCGGTGGGACTTTCTCATCAATTTCGCTCAGCTATCAAGAATTTTGACAAGGATCCGGATGTGACAGAAGAGCATTTGGATACGATTAAAAGTGAGATGTTTGGTGATTTTCTGCACGGTTTAAACTCGCTTGAGTATATTGCAACCCAATATGAACCGTATTTGACGGGTGAGAATCTGTTTGATTTGCCGAAAATTTTACAGGACATCAGCTTGAATGATGTGATAAAACTAGGTCATCGATTTATCGATCAGTGTGATATGACAGATTTCACTATTTTTCCAAAATAATTCCAGAATCGTTTTTAAAATTTTGTTAAAATAGTGAAGAATATAAATAAGGGAAAAGTACGTATGAGAAAAAAAACGATAGGAGAAGTGTTGAAGCTTGCCCGGACTAATCAAGGGCTGAGTTTAGAGGAATTGTCAAAAAAGACAGATATCCAGCAGGATTTACTGGAAGCGCTGGAACGAAATGACTATGATTTGCTTCCTAGTCCTTTCTATGCCCGCAGCTTTTTACGTAAATATGCTTGGGCTGTAGATTTGGATGAATCTATTATTCTGGAGGCTTACGAAGCTGGTGAGATGATTGTCTTTGATGAAGTGGCACTGGCAGCAGATGAGGAATTTAGGAGCAGAAAAAATAAAAATAAAAGCTCTTTTCTGCCCTTGTTCTATTTTCTCTTATTAGCTTCAGCTATTGCTGCTTTCGTAGCTTACTATATCTGGAGCTATGCTCACACCAATTCGGTAAGTTTCAAAGCATCTAACAACAATTATAGTCTGGTTTCCTCTACAAGCACTAACAGTCAGAAGAGTTCCTTTTCTTCGGCTGATTCTAAGTCAGTTTCTTCCTCAGCTGGTAAATTGACAGTTAGTGGAAGCGGAGATAATTTGACTGCTGAGTACAGCGGAGCAAGTCAGCCTGTCAAAGTGACCGTTTCTGTGGAGCAAACGACCAATTTGGTAAGCATAAGCGATTCCGAACTAGCCGAAGGCATCACCTTATCTCCTGAAAAATCAAGCCAGACGGTTGCTCTTGAGCCAGGCAATAAGTATCTTATTACGATAGCACCTGTTAAAGGAGCAACTGTGACGATAGAGGGACAAAAACTAGATACTTCGGCTTTGACTAGCGATAGTGGAACCATTAGTTTGAACATTACGAAAGGATAAAAACGAAGGGAATCCCATGAAAAAAGAAAATATTCCAAATGCCTTAACTCTTGTCAGGATTGCTTTAATCCCTGTATTTGTTGTGATTTTAACATTCGGTCATTCTTCCATCATGCATATTTTGGCAGCTTTTATCTTTGCTTTTGCTAGTATAACTGATTATCTAGATGGTTATTTAGCTCGAAAGTGGGAAGTGGTAACAAACTTTGGTAAATTTGCTGATCCCATGGCTGATAAGCTTTTAGTGATGTCTGCTTTTATCATGTTGATCGAGATGAAAATGGCTCCTGCCTGGGTTGTGGCTATTATTATTTGCCGGGAATTGGCAGTAACAGGTCTACGCTTGCTTTTAGTGGAAACAGGCGGTACAGTCTTAGCGGCTGCTATGCCAGGTAAAATCAAGACCTTCACGCAGATGTTTGCTATTATTTTTCTACTGATTCATTGGACTCTCTTAGGGCAAGTCCTTCTGTATATCGCTTTAATCTTTACGATTTATTCTGGATATGACTACTTCAAGGGAAGTGCCTATCTCTTTAAAGATACCTTTAAATAATATGGAAAATATCATCGAAGTAAGAAATCTTAAGTACAAATATGATAGTGAGTCTGAGAATTACACTTTAAATGATGTCTCCTTTCAAGTAAAAAAAGGGGAATGGCTGTCTATTGTCGGTCATAATGGGAGTGGAAAATCAACCACAGTTCGTTTGATTGACGGTCTTTTAGAAGCGGAAAGCGGAGATATTATTATCTCAGGCGATAAGCTAACAGCTGAAAACGTCTGGGAAAAACGCAGACAGATTGGCATGGTATTCCAAAATCCAGATAATCAGTTTGTCGGTGCAACTGTAGAAGACGATGTAGCCTTTGGTTTGGAAAATCAAGGGCTGGACTATGATCTGATGGTAGAGCGAGTCCAGCAGGCATTAGAGCTTGTCGGCATGCAGGATTTTAAGGAGCGTGAACCAGCTCGTCTTTCTGGAGGTCAGAAACAGCGGGTAGCTGTTGCAGGTGTGGTAGCTCTAAGACCGGATATTATTATTTTGGATGAAGCAACCAGCATGTTGGATCCAGAGGGGCGTTTGGATCTTATCCAGACCGTGAAAAAAATTAAAGATGGTAATCAGCTGACCGTCATTTCTATCACTCATGATCTGGATGAAATAGCCTTAAGCGACCGTGTTTTGGTCATGAAAGAGGGTCAGGTTGAATCTACCGCTACCCCGAGAGAGCTTTTTTCTCGAGAAGATTTGGAAGAGCTAGGATTGGATCAGCCATTTGTTAATCAGGTAAAGGCGGCTTTGCGTCAGTCAGGGTTTCCTCTGCCAGACTCTTACTTAACAGAAAAAGAATTGCAGGATCAACTATGGGCATTACTCTCAAAAATGTAAGTTATACTTATCAAGCTGGCACTCCTTTTGAGGGACCAGCGCTTTTTGGAGTGGATTTGGAGATAAAATCGGGCAGTTATACAGCTCTTATCGGGCATACTGGCAGCGGTAAGTCAACCATTCTTCAGCTTTTAAATGGCTTGCTGGTTCCCAATCAGGGTAGTGTTGAAGTAGGCAGTACAGTCATCACAGCTGATTCTGTCAATAAAGACATTAAACAGGTGCGCAAGAAGGTCGGTCTGGTCTTTCAATTTCCAGAAAGTCAAGTTTTTGATGAAACAGTTTTGAAAGATGTGGCTTTTGGTCCTCAGAATTTTGGTGTTTCTAAGGAAGAAGCGGAAGCTTTGGCGCGTGAAAAGCTGCACTTGGTCGGGATTTCTGAGGATTTGTTCAATCGCAGTCCTTTCGAACTTTCTGGTGGCCAGATGCGTAGGGTAGCCATCGCTGGTATACTAGCCATGGAGCCCGATATCTTGGTTTTGGATGAGCCGACAGCAGGACTTGATCCATCCGGTCGAAAAGAACTGATGAGGCTCTTTGAAGAGCTGCATCGAGCTGGAATGACCATTGTTTTGGTAACTCACCTAATGGATGATGTAGCAAACTTTGCTGATACAGTCTATGTTTTAGATAAGGGCAGAGTAGTCAAGAGTGGTCAGCCTGCTCAGGTCTTTCAAGATCTTGATTTTATGGAGAGTATTCAATTGGGTGTTCCTAAGATTACAAAATTTGCTCACGAATTGGCGGAGAAAGGGATGAATTTCTCGCATTATCCTATTACAATTGAAGAATTCAAGGAGATCTTGCATGGATAAGTTGATTTTAGGTCGCTATATTCCCGGAAATTCAATCATCCATCGTTTGGATCCGCGGAGCAAGTTGCTGGCGATGTTTCTTTTTATTCTATTAATTTTCTGGGCTAATAATCTTGTGACCAATCTGCTGTTGTTTGTTTTCGTTTTTAGTTTGGTCTTGCTGTCCAAGGTTCCTTTGAAGTTCTTTTTAAAGGGTATCCAGTCCATGGTTTTTATCATAGCTTTTACCACCTTGTTTCAGCTGTTTTTGACCTCGGGAGGGGCCACAATCTTTCGATTCGCTTTTGTCAGAATTACAGAACTAGGACTGTCACAGGCCGGCATTATTTTTAGCCGCTTTATTCTGATTATTTTCTTTTCTACTCTTCTGACTCTGACAACGACACCCTTAAGCTTGTCTGATGCCGTAGAGTCTTTGCTGAAACCTCTGAAGGTTTTCAAGGTGCCAGCACATGAGATTGGCCTGATGCTTTCTATGAGCCTACGTTTCGTTCCAACTTTAATGGATGATACTACTAGGATTATGAATGCTCAGAGGGCGCGTGGTGTTGACTTTGGCGAGGGAAAGCTTGTTCAAAAGGTTAAATCTATTATTCCCATTCTAATCCCTTTGTTTGCTTCTAGTTTTAAAAGGGCAGATGCTCTAGCGATTGCCATGGAAGCTCGTGGCTATAATGGAGGTGAGGGCCGGACACGTTTTCGCCGTTTGGCATGGAAAAGAAATGACAGCTTGGCTATTATTAGCTTATTTATATTAGGTATTCTACTTTATATATTGAAAAACTGACCTGTTGTTTAAAGTGTCTTTAGAGAATAGTATAAGTTAAACTTGTCTATTTTTTGCTTGGTCAAAGAAAATATTTGGCAAAAAAGCTGTAAAAGTCTGTTTTTAACGTCTAAACTAAATGTTCTTGTAACGTTTGACTTGGTAATGTAACTTTTTGGTAATATTTTATGTGTAAGATAGTATTATCACCGAAAGGAGAATTACATTTTAATGAACAAAAAAACAGCAAAATGGACTTTAACAGGTGCAGTCGCTGCAGCGGCTTTCTTGGTTTCAGGTATTGCGAATGCTGAGACCTATACAGTTGAAGCCGGTGATACTTTATCAGCTATTGCTAACGAAAAAAATACAACTCTTGAGAAATTAGTAGAGTTAAACAAGATTGCAGATCCAAATCACATCCGTGTTGGTCAAATCTTGGAACTTGGAAATAGTGCCAAAACGTCTGAAACAAGCGTAGCAGCAACTGCAACTCCCGTAAATAATTATGCAGCACCTGCAGCAACAGCTAATTCAGCAGCAACATCAGGAGGCCTTGTACTGAGCAATGGTAATACTGCTGGTGCAACTGGCTCTTATGCAGCATCACGTATGGCAGAAATGACTGGTGTTCCTGCATCAACTTGGGAAGCTATCATTGCCCGTGAATCAAATGGTCAAGTAGATGCTTACAATCCTTCAGGTGCAAGTGGTCTTTTCCAAACAATGCCAGGTTGGGGATCAACAGCTACTGTTGATGATCAAATCCAATCAGCATATAGTGCCTACAGTGCTCAAGGACTTTCAGCTTGGGGTTACTAAAATAGAAATAAAAAACCACAGATTTCTGTGGTTTTTGGTTTACAAAAAATTGACTATTTATAAGCAGAAAATGGTAGTGTAGATTAAGATTTAAAGGTAACAATCTTATCTAGATTGACAGCTATGTAAAGTTATGAAAAGTGCTCTTTCAATATTTTTAAAATGTGCTTGGGAGAATTAGACAACAAATCTGCTCCATTTTCTAGTAACTCTCTTTGGCTACCAAACCCCCAAAGAACTCCTAGAGTTGAGATCCCTACTTCTTTACCGCCAATTATATCAAACTTTGTATCGCCTATAATTATGGTTTCTTCTGGATTTGCATCTAGTGTTTGCAGGGCTCGGCGCAGAACATCTGCTTTGTGGAATGAATCTGGCAGTGAGCCAAAAATATCATCAAATTGGTCAGAGATAGCTAGATTTGCTAATAAATCTTGTGCTGTGGGTTGATTTTTACTCGTTGTTACATAAATCTGATAGCCGGCTTCTTTTAACTGTTTCAGCAATTCTGGTATCCCCTCATAGAGGCGGACGCCCCAGATGCCTTTTTCCTTATAGAAGCTGCGATAATAGTTAATTGCTTCTGGAACTTGGCTTTCTTCAAGAACAGAAGCGAAGCTTACTTCCAGAGGAGGACCCATAAAACTTTTTATAATACTTTCTTCAGGACACTCTTTTCCAAGTTGTTTAAAGCTGTATTCAAATGATTCTTGGATGCCCTTTGAACTGTCAACTAAAGTTCCATCCAAATCAAAGAAGATATATTTCAAATGATTCATCTTGTCTCCTTGTTTACTATCTAGTAAATCTACTTGACAAATTTGTAAAGGTTATTCTCCAAAGATTTCTTTTGAAAGTCTGCGTCCTGTAGGTGTTGTAGCTAGACCGCCTTCAGCTGTTTCTCTGAAAGCAGTAGGCAGGCTTGACCCAACTTGATACATAGCGTCAATGACTTCGTCAACAGGAATTTTAGACTCGATTCCCGCAAGAGCCATATCAGCTGCAATAAAGGCGTAGCTGGCTCCCATGGCATTTCGCTTGACACAAGGCACCTCCACTAGACCAGCTACTGGATCACAAATCAAGCCCAGCATGTTTTTAATGACAAAACAAATAGCTTGACTGGCTTGAAAAGGTGAACCTCCAGCAGCCAGAACTAAAGCAGCTGCACTCATAGCAGAAGCGGAGCCGACCTCAGCTTGACAGCCACCTTCAGCACCCGAAATTGAGGCGTTATTGGCAATGACGAGGCCGAAAGCACCTGCGGCTAATAGAAAGTTTAGCTGTTCTTCTTCTGAGAGTCCCAACTTTTCAATTGCAGATGTGAGAACAGCTGGCAGACAGCCAGCGCTGCCGGCCGTTGGTGTGGCACAAACTAAACCCATTTTAGCATTATGCTCATTGACAGCAATAGCATTTTTTGCAGCAGTCAGCACAGTGTGGTCTGATAAAGCCTTTCCTGACTGGATATAATGGTCAAGTTTTGCCGCGTCTCCACCAGTCAATCCGCTTCGAGACCTGCTCTCATCGAGTCCAAGAAGGACAGAGGCTTTCATGACTTCCAGATTGCGATGCATCAACCGCAGGACTTCATCTCTTTCACGACCAGTCAATTCATACTCGGTAGCAATCATCAATTCAGCAACATTTCCTTGGTAATCCAAGTCAGCTTGTTCTACCAATTCTTTGATGGAATAAAACATATTTTCTCCTATTTAAAGAAATTCACATTATGCAGATGAGGAATATTACGAATTTCATCGATGGCTTCCTCACAGCTGCGGCTGTCGACTTCAATAATCATAATCGCTTTTTCTCCAGCCTTCTCACGAGTGACATTCATCTGAGCTATATTGATATTGTAGCGTGATAGAGCTTCTGTGACATGAGCAATCATACCTGGGACATCCTGGTGGACGATAATGATGGTCGGAGTATTCATGCTCAGAGATACTGAAAAGCCATTCAACTCTGTTACTTGAATGTTGCCGCCACCGATAGAGACTCCAGTCACACTGATTGTTTTATGGTCATTTTTGACAGTAATCTTTGTCGTATTTGGGTGAGGTGCATTGCTATCCTTTTGAATGGTCCAGACAATCTTGATACCGCGTTTATGGGCGATTTCAAGGCTGTTAGGAATCTCTGGATCATCTGTATCCATACCTAAAATCCCTGCTACAAGAGCCAAGTCAGTTCCGTGACCTCGGTAAGTTTTGGCAAAAGAGTTAAAGAGCTGGAACTCTACCTCTGTTGGCTCATCGTTAAAAATAGAGGAGACAATTTTTCCAATACGGACGGCACCTGCCGTATGGCTGCTTGATGGACCTATCATCACAGGTCCGATAATATCAAAAACAGATTGAAATCTTAGTGAAGTCATGATTTCTCCTTGCAGCTTATTTATTATTTTCATTATAACAAAGTTAAGGGCTTTCTGCTGATTTTTTAAATGAATTAAAAGTGGAGATTATAAAATTTCATTAGATAGGAAAGTAAACGAGAAAATCAATGAATTTACAACTTTGTAAACATTCTTTACAGTTGATAATTCTAGTTGAATTTCTGATTTGTTTTCCTAGGCCTTTCATGCTATAATAGGCCTTGCTCAAGCGACCTTCAATCGTTGAAAGCACAGCACGACCTTCAATCGTGAAATAACGAAAAGATGGGAGAACACAATGAGTGATAACTCTAAGATTCGTGTCGTTGTTGGTATGAGCGGAGGTGTTGATTCATCAGTAACTGCCTTGCTCTTGAAAGAGCAAGGTTACGATGTAATTGGCATCTTCATGAAAAACTGGGACGACACAGATGAATTTGGTGTCTGCACAGCCACAGAGGACTACAAGGATGTAGCTGCTGTTGCAGATCAGATTGGCATTCCTTACTACTCTGTCAACTTTGAGAAAGAGTACTGGGATCGCGTTTTTGAATACTTCTTGGCGGAATACCGAGCTGGTAGGACTCCAAATCCAGATGTCATGTGTAACAAGGAAATCAAGTTTAAAGCCTTCCTTGACTATGCCTTGACACTGGGTGCAGATTACGTTGCAACGGGTCACTATGCTCAGGTGAAGAGAGACCAAGATGGCTTGGTTCACATGCTGCGTGGCAAGGACAACAATAAGGATCAGACTTACTTCCTAAGCCAACTATCACAGGAACAACTGCAAAAGACTATGTTTCCTCTGGGTCATTTAGAAAAAACAGAAGTTCGAGCAATTGCTGAAAGAGCTGGTTTAGCTACAGCTAAGAAAAAAGACTCGACAGGTATTTGCTTCATTGGTGAGAAGAATTTTAAAGAATTTCTGAGTCAATATTTACCAGCCCAGCCGGGTCGCATGATGACCTTGGAAGGCCGAGATATGGGCCAGCATGCTGGCTTGATGTATTATACCATTGGCCAGCGAGGTGGTCTTGGAATTGGTGGTCAGCACGGGGGAGATAATGAGCCTTGGTTTGTGGTTGGAAAAGATCTCAGCCAAAATATTCTTTACGTAGGTCAGGGCTTTTATCATGACAATTTGATGTCAACCAGTCTTGACGCTAGTCAGGTTCATTTCACAAAAGAAATGCCAGAAGAATTTACTATGGAATGTACAGCTAAGTTCCGTTATCGTCAGCCGGATTCCAAGGTGACAGTTACTGTAAAGGGTGACAAGGCTGTTGTCAACTTTGATAAACCACAAAGGGCTATTACTCCAGGTCAAGCAGTCGTCTTCTATGATGGAGATGAGTGCCTGGGTGGAGGCTTGATTGACAGAGCTTATAAGAATGGTCAAGTCTTGCAGTACATTTAGATTGACAATTCAGCTCAATCTGCTAAAATAAGATAAGCAATACCTATGATGGTCAAAGCTCATGGATGTTGCAGGCTTTTTTGTCCTGCACTTCTAGAGACTTGGCCTTTTTTGGTGAAAAAATGAAGGAAAAAGAAATGTCACACAATTTTACTGAAAGTTATGATATTATCGTGATTGGAGCAGGACATGCTGGGGTTGAGGCATCGCTTGCTGCTAGTCGAATGGGTTGTAAGGTTCTTTTGGCAACCATCAATATTGAGATGCTGGCTTTTATGCCCTGCAATCCATCTATCGGAGGGTCTGCAAAAGGCATTGTCGTTCGTGAAGTAGATGCTTTGGGCGGGGAGATGGCCAAGAATATTGACAAGAGCTATATTCAGATGAAGATGCTCAACACGGGTAAGGGACCTGCAGTTCGGGCTCTTCGGGCGCAGGCGGATAAGGAAGTCTACTCCAAAGAAATGCGGAAGACTGTCGAAAATCAAGAAAATCTGACTCTGCGGCAAACCATGATTAATGAAATCTTGGTAGAAGATGGTAAGGTCATTGGGGTTAAGACAGCGACGCAACAGGAATATGCAGCTAAAGCCGTCATTGTTACGACTGGAACAGCCTTGCGGGGAGAAATTATCATTGGTGATCTCAAGTATTCATCTGGTCCTAACCATAGTCTAGCAGCCATTCCTTTAGCTGATAATCTGCGTGATCTAGGTTTTGAAATTGGTCGTTTTAAAACCGGAACGCCTCCGCGTGTTAAGGCGTCATCTATCAATTATGATGTGACCGAGATTCAGCCAGGTGATGAAAAGGCCAATCATTTCTCTTACACGTCTCGTGATGAGGACTATGTGAAAGATCAAGTTCCTTGCTGGTTGACTTATACCAATGCAGAAAGTCACGAAATTATCCAAAATAACCTGCACCGGGCTCCTATGTTTTCAGGTATCGTTAAGGGTGTGGGTCCTCGCTATTGCCCGTCAATCGAGGATAAGATTGTCCGTTTTGCGGATAAGGAACGCCACCAGCTTTTCTTAGAACCTGAGGGTCGTGATACAGAAGAAGTTTATGTGCAGGGGCTGTCAACCAGTCTGCCAGAAGATGTACAGAAGGACTTGGTTCACTCTATCAAGGGTCTAGAAAATGCTGAGATGATGCGGACAGGCTATGCCATTGAGTACGATATGATCATGCCCCACCAGTTGCGGGCAACCTTGGAAACAAAGAAAATTTCAGGACTCTTTACAGCAGGGCAGACCAATGGAACTTCTGGTTATGAAGAAGCAGCGGGTCAAGGGATTATTGCTGGGATTAATGCGGCCTTGAAGATCCAAGGGAAGCCAGAATTGATCTTGAAGCGAAGTGATGCTTACATTGGAGTCATGATTGATGATTTGGTGACTAAGGGGACGGTAGAACCTTACCGACTCTTGACCAGTCGAGCTGAGTACCGTCTGATTCTCCGTCATGACAATGCAGATATGCGTTTGACAGAGATGGGACGGGAAATTGGACTTGTAGATGATGAGCGCTGGGCTCGTTTCGAGATTAAAAAGAATCAATTTGACAACGAGATGAAGCGTTTGGAATCGATCAAGCTAAAACCTGTCAAGGAAACAAATGCTAAGGTAGAAGCGCTAGGCTTTAAGCCTCTGACGGATGCAGTAACTGTCAAAGAATTTATGCGGCGTCCAGAAGTGTCTTACCAAGATGTGGTTCAATTCATTGGTCCGGCGGCAGAGGAGCTTGATGAAAAGATCATTGAGCTGATTGAGACAGAGATTAAGTACGAAGGCTATATTTCTAAAGCTCTCGATCAGGTTGAAAAGATGAAGCGCATGGAAGAGAAGCGCATTCCAGCTAATATTGACTGGGATGATATTGACTCGATTGCGACAGAAGCACGACAGAAGTTTAAGAAAATTAATCCAGAAACAATTGGTCAGGCAAGCCGTATTTCTGGTGTCAATCCAGCAGATATTTCTATTTTGATGGTTTACCTAGAAGGCAAGTCTAGAAGCATTTCTAAAAATCAAACGAAGTAACTCTTGTAAAAGGCTGAGTTTCCTTTGGGAAGCAGCCTTTTTGTGTAAATTTACAAGGGCTTGACAAGATTGTAAACTTTGAAAGACTATTTTTCGCTTCCTTTACCATTGTTAAATGCTTTGATTATTGGGAGAAATTCGCTTTTTTCTAGGATTTATGGTAAAATGGCGGAATAAGAGGTCTATGATGAAAAAATTTCGTTTTGCCCCAATTCACTTGGCGATGGCGGGTCTAATTTCCTTTATAATCTTAGCCATCTGTCTGAGGCTTTTTGGTGATAGTTTAGCCATGCTAGCTGCTCTCATGCTTGTGCTGGCTCTTTTGATTGTGCTTTTTATCCAGCAACAGAGAGTATCCGAGCTAGATGAGATTGAGCAGATTCATTATGTCAATCATCAAGCAGAAGGAAGCCTCGCTTCCTTGCTGGATAAGATGCCAGTTGGTGTCATTAAAATCAGTGAAGATAATGGTGATGTAGAGTGGTTTAATCCCTATGCAGAACTGATTTTTACAACCGAAGATGGTGATTTTGATGCAGATATGCTCAAGAATATCATGAAGGCTGCTTATTCAGACTCTGGTCATTATGCTACGGTTGGAGACAAGAAATATTCGGTTTATTTGGACCGTGCATCCAGTGTGTTTTATTTTTTTGATGCATCCAATGAATACGAAGCCACTGTTGGTCTGGTAACAACGCGCCCGGTGATCGGGATTATCTCGGTGGATAATTATGATGATTTGGAAGATGTCGTTTCAGACACGGATATCAGTCATATCAATAGCTTTGTAGCCAACTTCGTGGCAGAATTTTCTGAGCAGTTTCACATGTTTTACCGTCGGGTTGGCATGGATCGGTTCTATCTTTTTACGGATTACACAGTGCTGGAACAGCTGATGGAAAATAAATTTTCTATCATTGATCAATTCCGGACGGAAGCTAAAAATCGAGAGCTGTCACTGACACTCAGTATGGGCTTTTCTTATGGTGATGGCAATCATGATGAAATCGGTCGGGTTGCTCTTCTCAACCTCAACTTAGCTGAAGTTCGGGGTGGGGATCAAGCTGTCGTCAAAGAAAATAACGACAACATGAACCCAATTTTCTTTGGTGGAGGAACGGCGTCAGCTGTTAAGCGGACGCGCACCCGAACTCGGGCTATGATGACTGCGATCTCTGATAAGATTAAGAGTGTGGATCAGGTCTTTATAGTCGGACATAAAAATCTGGATATGGATGCCTTGGGCTCTTCTCTTGGTATGCAGCTCTTTGCCAGTAATATCATTGAGAAAGCTTATGTGGTCTATGATCCGTCCCAAATGGCTTCTGACATTGAGCGCTCCATTACAAAGCTCCAGCAGGAAGGGGCTGACTATCTGGTTCCGCTTTCTGAAGCAGTAAATATGGTGACCAATCGTTCGCTCTTGATTATGGTTGACCACTCCAAGATATCTCTGACTCTGTCTAAGGATTTCTTTGATCAATTCAGTCAGATTATCGTAGTCGACCACCATCGCCGTGATGAAGATTTTCCGGAAAATGCTGTGATTGCCTATATCGAAAGTGGGGCTAGCAGTGCTAGTGAGTTGGTGACGGAGCTGATTCAGTTCCAGAATTCTAAAAAGAATCGTCTCAGTAAGATGCAAGCCAGCATTCTCATGGCGGGGATCATGCTTGACACCAAAGGATTTTCATCTCGGGTCACCAGTCGGACCTTTGATGTGGCCAGCTATCTACGGACTCGTGGCAGTGACAGTGTTGTGATTCAGGATATTTCGGCTACGAATTTTGAGGAATATCGTGCGATTAATGAGCTGATTTTAAATGGTAAGAAGATTTTGCCAAATGTCATTGTAGCAGCTGGTCCAGAGGAGAACACTTATGATACGGTTGTCATCAGTAAGGCAGCTGATACCATGCTCTCTATGTCAGGAATTGAAGCCACTTTTGTTGTGAGCAAGAATACCAAAGGCTATGTGTCTATTTCAGCTCGCAGTCGCAGCAAGATCAATGTTCAGCGAATTATGGAAAAGCTGGGCGGTGGCGGTCATTTCAATCTGGCTGCAGCTCAAATTGAAGGTAAAACAGTTTCTGAGGTCCTTCAGTCGCTGAATCAAGAAATTATGGACCAAGTCATTAAAGAGGAAGTAATAATAGACGAGGAGAAAAAAGGATGAAAGTAATTTTTTTAGCTGATGTAAAAGGCAAGGGCAAAAAAGGCGAAATCAAGGAAATGCCGACTGGCTATGCTCAAAATTTTCTGATTAAGAAAAATTTAGCCAAGGAAGCAACAGCCCAGGCTATCGGAGAACTGCGCGGTAAGCAAAAGTCCGAAGAAAAAGCCCACGCTGAACTAGTGGCAGAAGCTCAGGCTATTAAAACTAAGTTAGCAGAAGAAGCTACTCTTGTTGAATTTACTGAAAAAGTTGGTCCGGACGGCCGCACCTTTGGCTCTATTACCAGCAAGAAAATAGCAGAAGAGCTGCAGAAGCAGTTTGGCATCAAAATTGACAAACGCCATATTAAGGTGGACTCACCGATTCGCTCCATTGGTCTGATAGATGTTCCAGTGAAAATTTATCAGGATATAACTGGGGTGATTCGTTTGCGGGTTAAAGAAGGATAATAGTGATTTGAAGGAAGGATTTACCGATGGCAGAGATTGATGAACTCCGAGCTCAGCCTCAGGATATTTTAGCGGAGCAGTCCGTCTTAGGAGCTATTTTCATTGATGAGAGCAAACTAGTCTTTGTTCGTGAGTATATCGAGCCTGCTGACTTCTTTAAGTATGCCAATCGCTTGATTTTCAAGGCTATGATTGACTTGGCTGACCGCGGGGATGCCATTGATGCAACGACGGTTCGTAACATTTTGGACAGTCAGGGTGACTTGCAGAATATCGGCGGTCTCAGTTACTTGGTGGAAGTGGTCAATTCTGTGCCAACATCTGCCAATGCTGAATACTATGCTAAAATCGTTGCAGAAAAGGCCATTCTGCGGCGGCTGATTTCGCGTCTGACAGAGTCTATCAATCAAGCCTACGATGGTGACCGTCTGTCAGAGGAAATTATCGCTGGAGCTGAAAAAGCCCTAATTGATGTCAGTGAAACAGCTAACCGTAGCGGTTTTAAGAATATCCGTGATGTGCTGAACCTTAATTTTGGCAATCTGGAGGCTCGGTCTCTGCAGACATCAGATATCACTGGGATTGCGACTGGCTACCGTGAGCTGGACAAGATGACGACTGGTCTGCATGAGGAAGAATTAATCATTTTGGCGGCTCGGCCAGCGGTCGGAAAGACGGCCTTTGCCCTTAATATCGCTCAGAATATCGGAACCAAGTTGGATAAGACTGTAGCCATTTTCTCTCTGGAAATGGGGGCGGAAAGCTTGGTGGACCGGATGTTGGCTTCAGAAGGGGTGATTAACTCTCACTCCATTCGTACGGGGCAACTGACAGATGAAGAGTGGCAAAAATATACCATTGCGACAGCTAATCTGGCCAACGCTAGTATCTATATCGATGATACACCAGGGATTCGGATTACAGAGATTCGCTCGCGGGCTCGAAAACTGGCTCAGGAAACGGGCAATTTAGGGCTGGTCTTGATTGACTATCTGCAGCTGATTACGGGAACTGGTCGTGAAAACCGCCAGCAGGAGGTTTCGGAAATTTCCCGGCAGTTGAAAATCTTGGCTAAGGAGCTCAAGGTGCCGGTCATTGCGTTGAGTCAGCTCTCGCGTGGCGTGGAGCAGCGGCAGGATAAGAGACCAGTGCTGTCTGATATTCGGGAATCAGGTTCCATTGAGCAGGATGCGGATATCGTTGCCTTCCTTTACCGAGATGATTATTATGATCGAGCTGGTGAGGAGGAAGAAGGCATTCCCAACAACAAGGTTGAAGTCATTATTGAGAAAAACCGGAGTGGGGCGCGTGGTACAGTTGAGTTAATTTTCCAGAAAGAGTATAATAAATTCTCAAGTATTTCCAAAAGAGAGGACGAATAAAGATGAGTGATGCATTTACAGATGTGGCAAAAATGAAAAAAATCAAAGAAGATATCAAGGCGCATGAAGGACAAATCGTTGAGATGACGCTGGAAAACGGTCGTAAGCGCCAAAAAAGCAAGCAAGGCCGTCTGATTGAAGTCTATCCGTCTTTGTTTATCGTGGAATATTCCAATGAAGGCGGTCAGCCAGGGGAAATTTCCAATACCTATGTGGAGTCTTATACTTATTCTGACATTTTGACAGAAAAGAACCTCATCCGTTATTTTGATGAATAGAAAGGTCCAGTGGGCCTTTTTACTTATATTTGAAGCAATTCCTCAGTCAAATCGACGTATATAGAGGATGATAAGCAAAGAAAACAGGTGGTCATCATGATTAAAAATTTGGTTTTTGATTTGGGCAATGTCTTAATTGAATGGAATTCTGAGAAAATCTTGACATATTTTGAACCTGAGAAAGAGCGGCGGCAGGTTCTTAGGCAGGCTATTTTTGAGTCAGGTGTCTGGCATAAGACAGACAAAGGAGAGCTGAGTTTGAAAGAAGCCTGTGAGGAGGTTCTGACTCAGCTGGATGTTTCTTATCATTCCGCAATTAAGAATATCTTTTATCATTGGTATGAGGTTGTGCATGTTTACAGTGGTTTACAGGAAAGGATTCGGCTATGGTCTGATCAAGGTTATCGAATCTATATCTTGTCAACCACTTGTGAGATTTTTTATCATATTGAAAAAGCTGGTTTGTTGCCCATTTACCCACTGCTGTCGGGCTATATCCTTTCCTCAGAGGTCGGTGTCGTCAAGCCAGAAGTAGAGATTTACCACAAGCTGTTGAAAAAATATGGTCTGGATCCAGTGGAATCCGTCTTCATTGATGATATTCAGGCTAACTTAGATACGGCAGCTGAATTGGGCTTTGAAACCATCTTATCCACAAGCGAGACAGAGAATATCAGGGCTATGGAGACTTTGCTGGCTGCGAAAGGGAAGTTTGACTGATTGATGATCGTTTGCTTTACTTATCGTTGAAAAGGAGTGAGTCCAAGCTTCAACCTTGACATTTGCTGATGATTGCGCTATCATAGTCCTATATATGGGAGTCTGTGTACAGTCTGAGAGGAAGTGTAAGCTTCGACCGCACCTGATCTGGGTAATGCCAGCGTAGGAATCATACCGAAAATAGTGGTATTTGTGCGCCTTTTCCATATATGGAAAAGGCCTTTTCTTTTATCATCTTTATCGATGGTGATATCTTGAAGAATTGCAGCACCAAAATGCAGGAAGGGAGGAAAATCGTTCTAATGAAAGCACTACAAAGGCTGATGCGACAGCAAATCGGTCTCTTAGGTATGCTGGGTGTACTTGTCATCTGGCAGGTCATGGGCTGGCTCAAGCTCTTGCCTAAGTTTATCCTGCCGACACCTCTGGAGATCGGTCAGGCCTTTATCAGAGATGCTGGATTTCTAGCAAGTCATAGCTGGGCGACCTTAAAAGTAGCCTTGTTGGGTTTAGTCTTGGGCGTCTTCTTGGCTTGTATACTAGCTATACTCATGGACAGCATGAGCTGGCTCAATGATTTAATTTACCCCATGATGGTCGTGGTGCAGACGATTCCGACTATTGCTTTGGCGCCAATCTTGGTTCTCTGGCTGGGTTATGGGATTTTGCCCAAGATTGTGCTCATTATTCTGACGACAACTTTTCCGATTATCGTCAGTATTCTGGATGGTTTTCGGCATTGTGACCGAGATACTATGACTCTCTTTGAGCTTATGCAGGCCAATCGCTGGCAGATTCTTTGGCATTTTAAGATTCCAGCTAGTTTGCCCTATTTCTATGCGGGCTTGCGTGTCAGTGTTTCCTATGCCTTTATCACGACTGTGGTTTCCGAATGGCTGGGCGGTTTTGAAGGCTTGGGTGTTTATATGATTCAGTCTAAGAAGCTTTTCCAGTACGACACCATGTTTGCTATTATCATATTGGTTTCAGTTATCAGTCTTCTGGGGATGAAGCTTGTGGCTGTCAGTGAAAAATATGTCATCAAGTGGAAATAGGAGCTCAGCTCTTCTATTTTCCAAATAAAGAAAAGAGGATAATGATGAAAAAAAGTTATAAAGTCTTGTTGGCAGGTTTGGCTGCCGTGTCAATCATTGGCCTAGCGGCCTGCGGTCAGTCGAAATCTACGTCTGAGAGCAAGGATAAAAAGATTGATTTTATCTTAGACTGGTCACCTAACACCAATCATACCGGCCTTTATGTAGCTCAAGAAAAGGGATATTTCAAGGAAGCCGGCGTGGATGTGGATATCAAGTTGCCGCCTGAAGATAGCAGTTCGGATCTGATTATCAACGGCAAGGCGCCTTTTGGTATTTACTTCCAGGACTCCATGGCTAAAAAACTGGATAAGGGCGCAGAAATCACAGCTGTCGCGGCCATTGTAGAGCATAATACTTCGGGCATTATTTCAAAGAAGTCTGCAGGGATTACAGGGCCTAAGGATTTGGTTGGGAAGAAATATGGCACCTGGAATGATCCAGTGGAGCTAGGCATGCTCAAAACTTTGGTTGAAAGCCAAGGTGGTCAGTTTGATGAGGTAGAAAAGGTTCCTAACAACGATTCCAACTCTATTACGCCGATTGAAAATGGTTTGTTTGATGCAGCGTGGATTTATCATGGCTGGGACGGCATCATGGCTCAAACTCAGGGCATGGACACTAATTTCTTTTATATGAAGGACTATGTAGAGGAGTTTGACTATTATTCTCCTGTCATCATTGCTAATAATGACTATCTCAAGAAGAATCCGGACGAGGCGAAAAAGATCCTGCAGGCTATTAAGAAGGGTTATCAATATGCCATGGAGCACCCTGAAGAAGCAGCAGATATTTTAATCAAGCATGCGCCAGAGTTGAAAAACAAGCGTGACTTTGTCTTGGCTTCTCAAAAATATCTGTCTGAGCAATATGCATCGGATAAGGACAAGTGGGGTCAGTTTGAGGCTAGCCGTTGGAATGCCTTTTACAAATGGGCCAAGGATAAGGGTATCGTAGACAATGACTTGAGTGACAAGGGATTTAGCAACGATTATATAAAATAATGACAGAAATTAAACTTGAAAATGTAAGCTATGCTTATGATGAGCAGCAGATTTTGAAAGATATCAGTCTACAGGTGGAAGCTGGCCAGGTCGTAGCGATTTTGGGACCAAGTGGAGTCGGGAAAACGACCCTCTTTAATCTGATTGCTGGGATTTTGGAGGTCCAGTCGGGCAGGATTGTCCTAGACGGGCAGGAAAATCCCAAGGGTCGGGTGAGTTATATGCTGCAGAAGGACTTGCTGCTGGAGCACAAGACGGTGTTGGGCAATGTCATCTTACCCCTGCTAATCCAAAAAGTATCCAAAAAGGAAGCGACGGAGCAGGCAACTCAGATTTTGAAGGAGTTCGGGCTCTTTGATGTGGCAGATAAGTATCCACATGAGCTGAGCGGGGGGATGCGACAGCGCGTGGCACTGCTACGGACCTATATGTTCGGCCACAAGCTATTTCTTCTAGACGAGGCCTTTAGTGCTTTGGATGAGCTGACCAAGATGGAGCTGCATGCTTGGTATCTGGATATTCATCGTAGGCTGGGTCTGACGACTCTCCTCATTACCCATAGCATCGAGGAAGCTCTGGCTCTCAGTGACCGTATCTATATTTTGAAAAATCGCCCTGGGCAAATCGTTGCAGATCTCCAACTGACTTGGTCAGACAGCGAGGATAAAGAACTGCAGAAGCTGGGATACAAGCAGGAGATTTTGGGGATTTTGGGAGTGTGAAGGAATGGCCTGAATTTATTTGCTTTAAAGAAACAACCTAAATCAAGCCTTTTGGCTTGATTTTTTGGATGAGCCCCTTTACTTTTGAATTTATTCATGGTACAATAACCTTTGTGTGAAATAGCAGCAGGAAAGCATGGAGCTCGTCAACAGAACATCAGCTATAAAAGTAGCCTTAGCTGTTTGGGCGAAAATGTTCTGCACGAATCAGGGCTTTCTAAGTGACTATTTCCTCAAAAATATTTTACAGGAGGACATTTTTATGTCACGTTATACAGGACCATCTTGGAAACAAGCTCGTCGTTTGGGTCTTTCTCTTACTGGTACAGGTAAAGAATTGGCTCGTCGTAACTATGTACCTGGTCAGCATGGACCAAACAACCGCAGTAAATTGTCAGAATACGGTTTGCAATTGGCTGAAAAGCAAAAACTTCGTTTCACTTACGGTGTAGGTGAAAAACAATTCCGTAACTTGTTTGTTCAAGCTTCAAAAATCAAAGAAGGAATCCTTGGTTTCAACTTCATGCTTCTCTTGGAGCGCCGCTTGGATAACGTTGTTTACCGTCTTGGTCTTGCGACTACTCGTCGTCAAGCTCGTCAATTCGTAAACCACGGTCACATCCTTGTTGACGGCAACCGCGTTGATATCCCATCATACCGCGTAACTCCAGGTCAAGTGATCTCAGTTCGCGAGAAATCATTGAAAGTTCCAGCAATCCTTGAAGCTGTTGAAGCAACTCTTGGACGTCCAGCATTCGTATCATTCGATGCTGAAAAATTAGAAGGTTCATTGACTCGCCTTCCAGAGCGCGACGAAATCAACCCAGAAATCAACGAAGCACTTATCGTTGAATTCTACAACAAAATGCTTTAATTTGTATTTGTTCAGAAGTCGGTTTCCCGGCTTCTTTTTTAATATTCTCAGTGAACTAATAAAGCTGATTTTAACTAAAAAATGTTAATGGATTGAGACAGCTGTTTTGGGAAATTATCTGATTTTTTTCTGCTCCTATCCAATCAGGTGAGACACTCTGTAAAGATTTTTTCCAGCTTTTTTACGGAAGATTTGCTGAAATGGTGTATAATGGGGACAAGACAGAAACAGAAAATTGTATGAAAGGAGTAGCGATGAAGGTTCTAGTGACAGGAGCGACTGGCTTTCTAGGAAAGTATGTTGTTGAAGAGCTGGCTGAACAAGGCTATCAGGTGCGGGCTTTTGGTCGTAATCTGAAGGCTGGTCGGCAGTTAGAAGGTCCTTTAGTAGAGTTTTTTGCTGGTGATTTTACCAGAGAAGAAGAAATTTTTGCAGCCTGCGAAGGAGTGGATGCAGTGGTGCATGCTGGTGCCCTTTCAACGATTTGGGGACCCTGGGAGCAGTTTTATCAGACTAATGTAGTAGGAACCAAACTGGTTATGGAAGCCTGCCGACATTTTGGAGTGCAACGACTGGTCTATATTTCCTCTCCAAGTGTTTATGCTGCTGCGCGTGATCAACTTGATATTAAAGAAGAGGCTGCTCCTCAGGAAAATGAGCTGAATTTTTATATCAAAAGTAAGCTCATGGCTGAGCGGATTGTCCGAAGTTATTCTGAAGTTCCATCGGTTATCTTGCGTCCTAGAGGGCTTTTTGGTATTGGAGATACCAGTATCTTTCCTAGGATTCTGAGGTTGAGCCAAAAACTGGCGATTCCACTCATCAGAAATGGCCAGCAAATGATGGACATGACCTGTGTGGAAAATGTGGCCTTGGCTGTTCGTCTAGCTTTGGAAATTCCAGCAGCGCAAGGACAAGTTTACAACATTACCAACGGAGAATCGCGTAGTTTCAAGGATATGCTGGATGAAGCTTTAGATGGTTTACAGGTTCGTAAACGTTATGTTAAGTTGCCTGCTGCTTTTCTAGGTGTTCTGGCACAGGGATTTGAAAGCTTTTATCGCTTCTTTCATATTGAAAAAGAGCCACCGCTGACTCTTTACACCTATTACTTAATGCGTTATAGTCAAACGCTGGATATATCAGCAGCAGTAAGGGATTTGGGCTATCAACCCAAGTTGACAATCAGTGAAGGGATTGCAAAATATGTCCAACATTATCGAGAAAATTGAGTATCTTCAGCCTGGGCGCTGCAGCAGTCACTTGCAGCAAATGTTTAAGGGAGTTGCTAAGAAGAAAATTATTTTTCCAGCTGGTGTTTTCCTCTTGAAGCATCGTGAGAAAGGCTATATTCTCTACGACACTGGCTATTCTCCAGCTATTCTGAAGCCCAACTTCAAATACTGGCTTTATGGTCTGGGAACGCCTGTTGATATGTCAGAAGAGGAGCGTGTAGACCGGCTACTTGAGCAAAAAGGAATTGCACCAGAAGATATTTCTTATGTCATTTTGTCGCACTTACATCCAGATCACATCGGCGGAGCCGCTTTCTTTCCCAAGGCCCGCTTCATTCTGACCAAGGCTGTCTTCAAAACTTATCAGCATGCCAAACTGAATGATTTGATTTTCAAGGAATTTCTTCCGCAGGATTTTGAGAGTCGGTTGGAAGTAGTGGAACCTCAGCAGGTCCAAGCAGCATTCCTCTATCGCAAGACAGTTGACTTGTTTGGCGATGGCAGTATATATCTGGCCTCAGTTGATGGGCATGCTGCTGGTCAAGCTTGTCTCTTTTTGCCAGATTATCATCTGTTTATCGGAGCTGATTTGTGCTGGGGCGTGGATCTGTTGCCTTATACGGAGCAGATGCGTCTCTTGCCGTCACTCATCCAAGATAGTAAGGAAGAATACATGGCCGGTGTGGCCTTGCTACGGCAGTTGCTTGCTGTTGGCTATCAGGTGCTAGTCAGTCATGATCCGGCTGAGAGAGCGGAGCAGATTTTGTATGAAACTAGGAACATTTCTAAAAACCTTTAGCGTCATGCGCTGGGGGTATCGATTTAAGGATCGACAGGCCTTGGAATGCTATCAAATCAAGGCTTTAGCAGCCTATCGGGAATTTCTGCAGCAGGAATCACCTTATTTTATATCAGGTATTCCAGCAGATTTTAAGATGAATAAGGCCTTCATGATGGAGCATTTCAATGAGCTCAATACTCAGGGACTGGATCGTGATGAGTTGCTAGCTTTGGCCCTAGAGAGTGAGCGGACACGTGATTTCAGTCCCATGATAGGAGAAATCGCTGTCGGCCTGTCTTCAGGAACATCTGGTCACCGAGGTTTATTTGTTACCACTGAAAAGGAGCGCAGTATGTGGGCGGCAGCCATCTTGGCCAAGATGCTGCCTAAAGGCAAACTCTTTGGACATAAAATAGCCTTCTTTCTTCGGGCAGATAACCAACTCTATCAGACTGTCAATTCAGGCTTGATTTCTCTGGAGTACTTTGATACTTTTCAGGGAGCCGAAGAGCATGTAGAGCGCTTGAATGCTTATCAGCCGACAATTTTGGTAGCACCAGCATCAATGCTCTTAGAGCTGGCAAAACAAGTCCAGGCAGGGAATTTGCAGATTGCCCCTAGCAAAGTCGTATCAGTGGCAGAAATTTTGGAAGAGCCAGATCAGCAGAGTATTCAAGAAGGATTTGGTCTAAAAAAGGTGGATCAGGTTTACCAAGCGACCGAGGGCTTTTTAGCCTGCAGCTGTGCCTACGGTAATCTTCATCTAAATGAAGACATTGTCCATGTAGATAAGCACTACTTGGATGATAGGCGCTTTTACCCAATTATTACGGATTTCAAGCGGACTTCTCAGCCAATTTTTCAATATGAGCTGAATGATATCTTGGTGGAAAATCCTGAACCTTGCCCCTGCGGTTCGGTCTTTACACGGATTGATAGGATTGAGGGGCGTTCAGATGATATTTTTATTTTTGAAAATGCTGCAGGTCAGTCGGTGGAGGTCTTTCCAGACTTTATCCGCCGTTGTCTGCTCTTAGTTGATGGGATTGGAGAATATCAAGTCGCTCAGAAAAAGGACTATTCGCTGACCATTGCTATCGAACATCGTAGTCAGCAGCGAGAAGACGAGCTTGTCCAGCAATTTCAAAACTTAGCGACTGATAAGGGCTTTCTTATGCCTGCTATTTCTTTTGAAGGTTATCAGCGGGACAGAAGCCGTAAGTTGAAACGTATCTATCGGGCTTAAGAATGCTCCAAGTGGAAAAATATATGAATCAGAGGCTGAAGCGCTTTGGCAGTTTACCCAACTGTCAAGCAGTCTCAAGTCTGACAAGAAGGAGTTTAATATGACTGCAGTAAAGAATCATATAAAGATAGTTGGTTACGGTACGCATCTACCTAGAAATACCGTGACTTTTAAGGATCAGACTCGATATCGGGTGGTGGAAAATGAAGAAACCCAGCTTTCTATGGCTGTTAAGGCGATTGAAAAAGCCCTGCAGCAAGCGGGCTTGACTATCAAAGACATCGATTGTATCGTGTCAGCCAGTGCAGTGGGCGTTCAGCCTATTCCTTGTACCGCTGCCCTGATTCATGAGTTGGTAGCTAAGGGGCTGTCCATTCCAGCCATGGATATCAACACGACCTGCACCAGTTTTATCTCGGCTTTGAGTCTCATGTCTCATTTGTTGGAGGCTGGTGAGTACCAAAGGATCCTCATCGTGTCCAGTGAGGTTGGAAGTTTGGGTCTCAATCCCAATCAGAGGGAAAGTTTTGAGTTGTTCAGTGACGGAGCGGCAGCTTTGATTTTTGAAGCAACAGAGGAAGAAAGAGGGGTCATCTCCAGCTTGCAGCGGACCTGGTCTGAAGGAGCTCATGATACAGAGATTCGCGGTGGTTTGACATCATTTCAGCCTAAGGAGTATTCGGATGCTACCAAGACTCACTACATGTTTGACATGAATGGTAAGAAGATACTCTTGCTCTCTGCCAGAAAAATTCCGGAAATGTTTAAAGAGTTTAAGGAAAAGAGTGGTCTCAGCCTGTCTGACTTGGATTATATTATTCCGCATCAGGCCAGTCGTGCCCTGCCAATGGTCATGCGCAGCTTGGGTATTCCTGATGATAAATACCTTAATATTGTGCAAGACTATGGGAATATGGTGTCAGTGGCAGTGCCTTTTTCTCTCTGCTATGCTCTGGAGCGCAATCTAGTCAAGGAAGGGGACACCATCGCTCTGATGGGAACAGCAGCTGGTATGACAGTTAATATGCTGGCTATGAAACTATAATATAAGGAAAATAGGGTGTACAGAACCAAAAGAGGTTTTGTACACCCTGTTTAATTTTTCAAAATATGAAAAGAGCTGGAACCCATTGGGTTCCAGCAACTTCTTACAGCATTTTCAAAAGAAATTCTGCTATTTGTTCAGGACTTTCTTTTTTTCCTCTAGCAATCCACATTTGGCAGACACCAAAGAAGGCATTGGCGAGAAAGACTCTGCTGTATTCTTTTTCAAAATGATTGTAAACACGTCTACTAAAACGGTCCTGCAGACTATCTGCCAACATTACCTGCAGCTTATGGCGCAGAAAATTCTGAATCTCTTTCGTGCCGTTTTCTGTCAAAAGAGCAGCCAAGAGTGGCTCTAGCTGGAGGAACTGAAAGACCTCTGTAATCGCAGTTTGAACATCTTCTTGATTATTCTCAAAAATATATCCCAACTGATGAAAGAGGTTTTGCTGATAACGTTCAATCATATCGTACTTGTCCTTGTAGTGAGTATAGAAACTACTACGGCTGATGCCAGCAGCTTGAGCTAGCTGTACAGTAGTGATATGGTCGAAGGACTGCTTATGCAGTAGTGAAACCATGGCTCTTTCAATAATAGCCTTGGTTTTTCGGCGTTTATTGCTTTCTAACATAAAATCTCCCTTTGAGGCTAAGCCTCAGTCTGCTCTTCAAGCGAATAGCCATCATAGCAAACTACTTTTTCTTTTTCTCCGTGTACTATTATATCAAATGTTTTTCCAGTGGAAAAGAGTTAAATTCCGGAATTAAGCATAGATAGTCAAAATTTTAGCTTAATTAGGCTAAATCGACTGGTAAAATAATAAAGCCGAGGCTTAAAGTAAAGTCTCGGCTGTCGTTCAGAACATTATTTGAAGTAGAGGTAGTCAGGGTCAGGAGTGACGTAAAGTAGCTCGCCTTCCTGTGAGAAGATAATAGAAATCTGTTCATTTTTATAAGAGTAAATTGTATAGGTGTTTTGCAACCTTGATGCTTGAGCAATATCAACTACACCTGCTAAGAAGACACGCGCTTGTTCGGTGCTTATTTTTCTAACATAAAACTGATTTTCTGTGTCCCTATCTATGGGAAAATACCTTTTGTTTACAGATTATTCAGGGATTAAAGACAGTAGGACTAACTTATTCCGCTTCCCTATAATCTTTTTAAACAAAATTAGACACCATGTCCGATTTTTAAAGAATAAACTTGTAATAATTTTCGATTGGTGTATAATCAATTTTATCAAAATTTGGACACTGTGTATAATTTTAGGAGGTAGACATGTTAAGAGAATGGAAAGCTATTTTAAAAAAGCCGGCTTTTATCATTGTGATGTTAGGAGTCTCTTTGATTCCTGCCTTGTATAATGTTATTTTCTTGAGCTCCATGTGGGATCCGTATGGAAAGGTATCGGACTTGCCAGTGGCGGTCGTCAATCAGGATAAAGCTGTGACTGCTAGTGGCAAGACCTTGTCTATAGGCGAGGATGTTGTTTCCAGCCTCAAGGAAAATAAAAATCTGGATTTTCACTTCGTCAGTAAAGAAGATGCTCAAAATGGTTTGGAAAAGGGTGATTACTACATGGTTGTGACGCTTCCAAGTGATTTATCTGAACGTGCAGCCAGTATTTTGACCGATAATCCTAAGCAAATGAAGATTGACTATCAAACGTCTAGCGGCCACAGTTTTATTGCTGGTAAGATGAGTGATTCAGCCATGGCTTCTTTGAAGCAGACGGTGGCGCAAAATGTGACGGACACTTATACAAGCGCCATATTTAAGAATATGGGAGATCTAAAAACAGGATTGGTTAAGGCATCTGATGGTGCTCAGCAATTAGCATCTGGCAGCCAACAACTAGGTTCAGGCAGTCGGACAATTGCAGATAACTTAAGAACTCTGAATCAAGCTACGAGCAAATTATCGTCCGGTGCAGCTCAATTTAATACAGGACTGCAGACTTATACTGGGAGTGTTGCACAAGTATCGTCTGGACTGGGTAGTTTGTCAAATGGAATAAACACTTATGCTAATGGTGTAAGTACTGTGGCCACAGGTGCAAATCAGCTGTCAGGTCGATCAGCAGACTTATTGGGTGGAGTCCAACAGCTCAACCAGTCAGGAGGTGGAGTTCAGGCCTTATCAACAGGTGTGACGAATCTGAACACTGGCTTGGCTACATTAAAGTCATCGGTAGATACAACCTTAGCTAACAACCAGCAAAACGTGAATGATTTGGCAACTGGCTTGACTCAGTTGAATGCTAGTATTCAAGCTGCAGCAAGTGACTCAGCTGTTTCGACAGACAGCATTGAAGCTTCACTGACTAGCATAGCAGCATCCGCTCAGGCCATTATCAATAACAATCAGGATGCCAAGGCTGCAGCTTTAGCAAGTGTCCAAGGGACCAGTGCTTATCAAGGCCTTTCTAGTGAGGCTAAGGCTGAGATTGATGCAGCAGTCGGTGCTAGTCAAGCGGGAAGCGACCAATCTGCTCAGGCAATTTTATCAGAAGTTGATACAATGAGGACTTCTCTTGAAACGATAAAAGGCGCTAGTCAAACAAAAATTAGTCAGTTAGAAGGCGCATCAAATCAAGTTCTTCCACAGGCAGCTAACATGATCAATGGCCTTTATAATGGCTTATCAACAGTGAGTACTAGCCTCGATTCAGCAAGCGGAGGAGCCAATCAACTAGTCGCAGGTGTAGACACCTTAAATGATAAACTAACGACTGGCGCGACACAATTGGAACAAGGGGTGACAAGCTATACCAATGCAGTCGGTCAGCTATCTGAGGGGACATCAGCTTTGGCAAGTAAGAACCCTGATTTTCTAGCAAATACAACAAAATTAGCAAACGGGGCAGCCCAATTAACAGATAAATCGCCAGAATTGATCTCTAGTTTCGGGAAATTAGCAGATGGAACCAATCAATTAGCGAGTGGCACAGAAAAGCTGGCTGATGGCAGCAGTGCTTTAACAGATAATCTCTCTAAACTTACTGTAGGAACAAGTGATTTGTCCAATGGCCTCACGGATGCAGGTGATAAATTGTCAACTGTTTCTACTAAGGAAGACAATGCAAAAACTCTGGCAGATCCTCTGACACTGAGCAAGACAGATGAGAACAAGGTAGAGAAAAACGGCATTGGGATGGCGCCTTATATGATTTCAGTAGCTTTATTTGTGGCAGCTATTTCAACCAACATCATCTTTAGTACACTTCCATCGGGTCAAGAACCTAGGACGAAACGAGATTGGCTGAAGGCCCGTATAGAGGTAAATGGAGTAATTTCCGTCGTGGCAGGTGTTTTGGTCTATGGTGCTGTGCACTTGATAGGCCTATCTGCTAACCATGAGTGGGCAACCCTTGGTTTGATTGTCCTAGCCAGCATGACCTTTATGGCTCTTGTGACCGCTTTGGTTACTTGGGATAGCAAGCTCGGCGCCTTTGCCTCTCTGATTCTCTTGCTTTTACAGCTGGCTTCTAGTGCAGGAACCTATCCGCTGGAGCTGACTAGTAAGATTTTCCAAGTTATCAACCCTTGGCTGCCAATGAGCTATTCTGTATCGGGCTTACGCCAAACGATTTCTATGAACGGCCAAATTGGTAGTCAGGTGCTCTTCCTTGCTTTTGTTTTAGTTCTTTTCATGGCACTTGGTACTCTGGTCTATCGAACAGATAAAAAACAGCTAGCTTAGGGCACGTGCTTTTATGAATCTGTAAAAATGTAGATGAAAAGTCTATCTGTAATTCGTTTACTTTTTCTCTAATCAACATCTCCTGAAAAGGGAGATGTTTTGTTTTCTTTAAGTTTTCTTTATCTTTCTTTTAAGTTTTCATCTTTAAAATTGCATTACATTCAAGAAAGATAGAGAGGGGAGAAGCCCATGGCAGAAAAATTTTTTCAAAATCATTTTCAGCGCTTTGAAACCAAATACATCATTTCCAAGGAAACCTTATTGGATCTATTGCTAGAGTTTGAAGGCTATCTGGTGGAGGATGAGCGAGCTTATTCGACCATTAACAATCTCTACTACGATACGCCGTCTTATCAGCTCATTCGTGAGTCTTTGGAAAATCCTCACTTTGATGAGAAAGTTCGCTTGCGAACCTATCAAGAGCATCCGACCGAGGATAGTCAAGTCTTTTTGGAAATCAAGAAAAAGACTGAGAATCTGGTAACCAAACGCCGTCTTGCAGCAGATTTGCTGACGGCAGAAGCCTATCTGGACGGTGATTACAGTCAGCTGACTGACCTTCAGATAGATAAGGAAATGGTCTGGCTGACCCAGCATTTTGGCAATATTCAGCCTATGATGTATATCGGCTACAATCGTTATTCAATGAAGGGGATTGAGGATGAGCGGATTCGGATTACCTTTGATCACGACCTGACCTACCGTCCGTATGATCTGAGTCTCTTGACTGGTCGCCATGGAGATCATCTCCTGCCAGCTAACCATGTCATTATGGAAGTTAAGATTCCAGAAACCTGCCCGCTATGGCTGAGTGAAATCATGAATCGCTACCAGCTGTCTCCTAGCTCATTCTCCAAATATGGCTTTGCTTATAAAAAAGCAAATTATATCCGTAGCAAATAAAATAGATAGGAAAAGAAAAATGAAACAATCAAAATCAACCCTTAAAAAAATTAAATTAATGATTCCACTGGTCTTGATGACAGCAGTGCTGGGAGCATGCAGTTCAAACGCCAGCAGCTCTACAGCTTCAAGCACTACCCAGACTGCTAATGCTACCAGTACCAGTCAGACCAAGACCAATACTTCTGATTACTTTGCCTCAGAGGACTCAGACGCTTCTTATGATGAGTCCAAGGTGACGACCATCAGCCTGAGTGGATCCAGTGCTAAGACCTCTGGTGACGGCGCTAGTGTCTCCGGCTCTACCGTGACAATCTCTGAGGCTGGGACCTATGTCGTTTCCGGCACCAGTGAAAATGTGCAGATTGTCGTCAAAGCAGGTGATAGCGACAAGGTTCAAATCGTCCTGAATGGCGTAAATATGAGCGGGACAGACGCAGCTATTCTAGTAGAAAATGCGGGTAAAACAAGCCTGACTCTGGCTGACGGCAGTCAAAACACCATCTCAGACTCATCAAATCACAGTAATACGGATGCAGATGCAGCTATCTATAGTAACTCTGACCTGACTCTCAATGGCTCTGGAAGTCTGACAGTTGACGGCAAGTATGAAACAGCGATTAAGTCTGAGCAGACCTTGCGGGTAACAGGTGGCACTTATACGCTCAAAGCAGCTAAGCATGGTCTGTCAGCAGCTTCAGCCATTAATATCAAGGACGCTACTATCGATATCACAGCGACAGAAGATGCCATCCACGCGGACAATGATGAAGATACTTCTCTGGGGAATCTCTATATCCAGTCCGGCACCATCACGATTAATGCTGGTGATGATGGTCTGCACGCGAGCAATATCGCTTTGATTGATGGTGGGACGATTACAGTTTCCAAGAGTGTAGAAGCTCTGGAAGGAACCAATGTTACCATTAACGGAGGCAAGCTGGACCTTTATGCGACAGATGATGGTATCAATGCAGCTAGTGATGTAACTGGAGCTGATATCTTTATTAAGATTACCGGTGGCGATATCAAGGTCGAGGTCGGTGAAGGCGATACAGATGCTATCGACTCCAACGGCGATGTCATCATGTCAGGAGGAAACTTAGACATTACTTCTACGGTATCTGCCTTTGACTTTGATGGAACGGCTACCTACACTGGCGGTACCATCACGGTCAATGGTGAAAGCCGAACAGAAATCACAGCAGACGGACCTGGCTCTGGTGGACCTGGTGGCAGCGGTGCCCCAGGCGGTAAAGGCGGTTTTGGTGGACGATAAGAAAGCCGATGAGATAACAATTAAATAGTGTCTAATGAAAGAGAAGAATCCTCATTCCAATTGGAATGAGGATTTCTTGCTATTCATCAATTCTAATCAACATCTTCCCCGTATCCACCGTCACTTGAGCACCGATGGTAATGGTAAAGAGCGGCTGAGTATGGGCAAAGTCCAAGTCATAGAGGACGGGAATCGTCTTTAGAATTGGATGTTTATCCAAGATATAAAGGAGCAGCTCTTCTGTCATCTGGCATTCTTTTGGGAAGCGGCCGATGAGAAGGGCCTGCGGGTTAGGATAGGCCTGAAGGAGGGCAGCTAGATTGCGGTCAAACTCCACATAATCATCTTCCTCGGCCTCTTCAACAAAGAGGACATAGTTTTCATCTGTTGGCGCATAGGGGGTGCCACGTAGGAGCGAGAAAGTGGAGAGATTGCCCCCGATAACAGTGGCTTGGGCTTGCCCGTGGTGATAAACTTTCCACTCCGTTTCATGGAAGGTCAGTGGGGCATCGGGCAGATACCAGGCATTGTCGCCCCATTTTTCACTAGGAGTCAATTCATAAGAAGTCTGGCTGACGGCCTTGAGCCAGCTCTCGGTCTGATAGTCCTGCAGGGCATCCATTTTAAAGCTGGAGTAGGACGGTCCCATGTAGGTTTTCATGCCGGTCTTGCTATAAATAGCGTTGAGCAAGGCTGTTGTGTCTGAGTAGCCGCAGAAAATCTTAGGATTTCTAGCAATCAACTCAAAGTCCAGATAGGGCAGGAGCTCATTGCAGTTGAAACCGCCGATAGTTGCCAGAATGGCATCAACGGACTCATCCGAAAAGGCAGCATGGATGTCTGCCACTCGGCTTTCGATGGAGGCAGAGCCTAGTATATCATTTTCCAGATAATGCTCCGAAAAAGATACGGTAAATCCTAGCTTTTCCAAGCGCTCCTTGGCGGTTAGATTGGCCTCAAAGCCACCGATGTGTTCGATTGACGCTGAGGGGCTGACGACCCGAATGTGCATACCAGGTGTGAGTTTTTTCATAGGGACCTCCTTGTGATAAATTTTTATAGAATATCATAGCACAAAGCCCAAGGCCTGTAAAGCAATCTTAGGGGATTGCGGGATTTTTCATCAAAAAAGGAGTCGCTGAGGACTCCCTGATTGTATATATTCTTTTCTATGATTTATTCGCTGAGCTTAATGCTGCCGCTTTGGGCGCTGGCAGAAAGTGTAGTTGTCGGATTTTCGACTTTACGGATGGCAGAGCCGCCAAGTTCATCGCCTTTGGAGTGCTCTACATTTATACCACTAGGGATATCAATTTCACCTAGATCCGTTTTCAGATCAAAGGATAACTGCGACAAACTGCCAGAAACCAGATGAAGATTAATATCGCCCAGTTGGTCAGTGATAGAGATTGTACCAGCTAATTCCAACTGTTCAGAGTTCAGTGAGCCGCTTGAGATTTTCAGAGTGCTGTCGGAGATTTTGCTCGAGTTTAGATTGACCTCTCCCAGAGAGTTTGCTATTTCGCCCGATGCGAACTGGCTGTTGCTCAGAGTGATGGTACCCGAAGAAGCATTGATTTTTCCAGAGCTAATCTGACTGTTATTAAAGGAAATCTCTCCCAGAGAGTTCTTAAATTTACCAGATGCGAATTGGCTATCATTCACAGTCAACGAGCCATTAGATAGAGAGAAGTCAGCATTTTTGGCTGATAGATTGGACAGCGTAACATCTCCTAATGACGAACTGCCGCTGAATGTCTCAAGCTTGGTCCCCTTAGGCAGGGAAAGCTGCACAGTACGCTTTCCCTGAGATTCTTGGTCAAATAAGCTGAGTAAGGAGCGGATGCCAGCGCTTATGTGGAAGGAGCCTGCACCATCTTCCTTGATGTTTAAGTTTCCGTTTTCAGAACTTGTCGTGATGTTTCCAAGCGAGCTTCCGTCAATCTGATAGTTACCATCGCTTTGGTAATAGGTCAAGTGAGCCTTGTCATCAGGAGATTCGCTGATGACGAGGTTTCTAGCTGCTAAGTTAATATTTAGGGAAGAAAGATCAGAGAAGCTTTCTTCTTTTTTCGTGAGTTTTACCTTGCTTTTGGCAGAATTGACCAAGTCGTTGACACCGCCTGTGGTGGAGCCGATAGTTGTCAAGGCTCCACCAAAGAGGCAGGCTAAAATAGCTGCGGATAAAAGAGGTTTTTTCAATTTGATGTTAGCCATGACGTGCTCCTTTCTTTGCGAAAAGTTGAGCTAGTTTGACAAAGCCAGCCTTGCCAAACTGAGTAACAGGAGAAATGCCTGCGTAGAAGATGCCAGACAGTCCCAGAGCTAGAACACTGAGCCCCAGAGTGAACAGGAAGGCCGGGATAGATGTCGTCAGTCCCACTGTCAAAGTGTCCCAGATTAGGCTGATGCCAAAGATAAAGAAGGCAAAGGCACCTATAGCCATGACTAGAGCAAAGATAAAGACTAAGAGGAAGAAAACAAAAGTCAAAAGGGCTGCTACTATAAAGAGCGGAATAGCCAAGGGTGCTGCCAAAATGGATAGGATAGCAATCTGGACGATGTTCTTAGTGTTTTTTGATGAACTGCTGTCTTGATTATCTTCCTCGACTTTTTTGTCCAAAAGATTCAACATAATCTCGTGGGCCGCTTCCTTAGGGCTGCCTAAATCAGCAATAGCGGCTGCCTCGCCCTCTGGGCCTACTTCGTCGAAGTACTCAGTGAAGTAATCCATAGTTTCCTCATAGTCCTTGCGTGGCAGTTTTTTCAGATATTTTTCTAGCTCAGCTAGATACTCGGTTCTTGTCATGACGGATGCTCCCTTCTATGATACCGCTGATGGTCATGGTATAAGTTTGCCACTCTTCTTTTAGAGTGAGTAGCTGTTCGTGCCCGTAGGTAGTGAGTGAATAGTATTTTCGTTTTCGTCCTTGGTACTCCTGCGAATAAGTCGTGAGGCAGTCATTTTGCTCCAGCTTCTTCAGAATGGGGTAAAGTGTTGATTCTTTGATATTGGCAATCAGCTTGATTGTCTGGCTGATTTCATAACCGTAGGAATCGTCTTTTTCAAGGATGGCTAAGATGAGAAACTCAATCAAAGCCGATGATGTGGGGAAAGACATAGGACCACCTCCTTGTGTAAAATATTTATATATAATCTTTCTATATATAGTCTACAACCTCTTGGGAAAAAAGTCAAGCAAAATATATAAAATTTTTATATATTTTTTGAAAAAGTCTTTTAATGGCTGTTTATAAGGCACATCAAAGTACCTTTCTTCCTTACAAGAACTTTACATCTTCCTTAGCTTTTGTGTTGAAAACATCTTCCATAAAATGGTAAAATGGTGTAAGTCTAACTAAAAATATAAGAGAGATCAATGAAAAAACATCAAACCCTATATAAATTTTTAGGCCAAACCCTATTATATTTTGTTATCTTTCTGGCCTTGCTTTATTTCTTTAGCTATCTGGGTCAGGGTCAGGGTGGCTTTATCTATAATGAATTTTAATGTGAGAGAGTAGGAAACAATGTCAAATAAAGTGATACATGATATGATTGAAGCGATTGAGCATTTTGCTCAGGTGCAGCCGGATTTTCCGGTTTATGATATTTTAGGTCAAGTTCATACTTATGGTGATTTAAAGAAGGATTCCGATTCGTTGGCGGCTCAGATTGACCGTTTGGGACTTCCTGACAAGTCTCCGGTTGTAGTCTTTGGCGGTCAGGAATACGAAATGCTGGCTACTTTTGTGGCCTTGACCAAGTCTGGTCATGCCTACATTCCTATCGACAGTCATTCAGCCTTAGAGCGCGTAGCAGCGATTGTGGAAGTTGCTGAGCCAAGCTTGATTATTGCCATCAATGATTTTCCACTGGCAGATGTGACAGCTCCTATTTTCAGTGCGGAGCAAGTTCAGACAGCTTTCAGAGAGGGAGCATCCTATGAGCTTAGCCATCCAGTTCAGGGAGATGATAACTACTATATCATTTTCACATCAGGAACGACTGGCAAACCTAAGGGAGTGCAGATTTCCCACAATAATTTGCTCAGCTTTACGAATTGGATGATTACGGATAAGGAGTTTGCGACTCCGGAGCGTCCTCAAATGTTGGCTCAGCCTCCTTATTCTTTTGACTTGTCAGTCATGTATTGGGCGCCGACTTTGGCCTTGGGAGGGACTCTTTTTGCCCTGCCTTCGGCAGTGACTCAGGATTTCAAGCAGCTGTTTGAGACGATTCTCAGTCTGCCTATTGCTATCTGGACTTCGACACCTTCCTTTGCGGACATGGCCTTGCTGTCGGATGACTTTAACAGCCAAAAGCTGCCTCAGCTGACGCATTTCTACTTTGACGGTGAGGAGTTGACAGTCAAGACAGCTCAGAAGCTGCGCGATCGCTTCCCTCAAGCTCGCATTATCAATGCTTACGGTCCGACTGAGGCAACAGTAGCCCTGTCTGCAGTAGCAGTGACAGATGAGATGCTGCAGAATTGCAAGCGCCTGCCGATTGGCTATACCAAGGCGGACTCTCCGACCTTTGTCATTGACGAAGAAGGGCAGAAGGTACCGAATGGCCAGCAGGGAGAAATCATCGTCTGCGGTCCAGCCGTATCCAAAGGCTATCTGAATAATCCTGAGAAGACAGCGGAGGCTTTCTTTGAATTTGAAGGTCTGCCAGCCTATCATACAGGAGATGTCGGCTCGATGACAGATGAAGGCTTGCTGCTCTACGGCGGCCGGATGGACTTCCAGATCAAGTTTAATGGTTTCCGTATTGAGCTGGAGGATGTGTCTCAGAACCTGAACAAATCGAAATACGTTGAATCTGCAGTGGCTGTGCCCCGCTACAACAAGGACCACAAGGTCCAAAATCTGCTGGCCTATGTCATTCTCAAAGACGGTGTGGCTAAGCAGTTTGAGCGGGAAATCGATATTACCAAGGCAATCAAGGAAGATCTGCAGGATATCATGATGTCCTACATGATGCCATCCAAGTTTCTCTATCGAGAGACCCTGCCTCTGACTCCGAATGGCAAGATTGACATTAAGGGGCTGATTAGCGAGGTCAATAAACGATGATGGATTTCTTGAAACAGCTGCCTCACTTGGAACCCTACGGCAACCCAGTTTACTTTGTCTATATCGTTCTAGCAGTTCTGCCAATCTTTGTTGGTCTTTTCTTTAAGAAACGCTTCCCCCTTTATGAAGCCTTGGTCAGCTTGGTCTTTATCGTCCTGATGCTGACAGGTCCCAGTCTGGCGCAGCTTTGTGCTTTGTTAGGCTATGTCATCTGGCAGATAGTCTGGGTTTATTCATACAAGCTCTATCGCCGGTCGCGGGACAGCAAGTGGATCTTTTATCTGCATACCTTGCTGGCGGTTCTGCCGCTTGTGCTTGTCAAGGTAGAGCCCGCGATCAGCGGTCATCAGTCTCTCTTTGGCTTTTTGGGGATTTCTTATCTGACCTTTCGCTCGGTAGGGATGATGATTGAGATGCGCGATGGGGTTCTGACAGAGTTCACGCTCTGGGAGTTCTTGCGTTTCCTGCTCTTCATGCCGACCTTTTCAAGCGGTCCTATTGATCGTTTCAAGCGTTTCAATGAAGACTATTTGAACATTCCTGAGCGCGATGAGCTGCTGGATATGCTGGAGCAGTCTGTCAAGTATATCATGCTAGGCTTCCTTTATAAGTTTATCCTAGCACATATCTTTGGACATCTCTTGCTGGGTCATGTCAAGACCTATGCTCTCTATACCGGCGGTTTCTTTAATCTGGGAACTCTGGGCGTTATGTATGTCTTTGGTCTGGATCTCTTCTTTGACTTTGCCGGTTATTCGATGTTTGCGCTAGCTATTTCCAACCTCATGGGAATCAAGAGCCCTATCAACTTTGATAAGCCTTTTCTCTCTCGTGATTTGAAAGAATTCTGGAATCGCTGGCACATGAGTCTGTCTTTTTGGTTCCGTGACTTTGTCTTTATGCGGCTGGTCATGGTCCTGATGCGCAATAAGGTCTTTAAAAACCGCAACACGACCTCTAGTGTGGCCTATCTGATCAACATGCTGATTATGGGCTTCTGGCATGGTGTGACCTGGTACTATATCGCCTACGGTCTCTTTCATGGAGCTGGTCTGGTCGTCAATGATGCCTGGCTGCGCAAGAAGAAAACGCTAAACAAAGAGCGCAAGGCTAAGGGACTTCCGCCTCTGCCAGACAATAAATGGACTCAAGCTTTGGGAGTTGTGGTGACCTTTCACGCAGTTATGTTCTCATTTTTGATCTTTTCTGGATTTTTAAATGAGCTTTGGTTTAAAAAATAAAAATGAATGAGGAAGAAAAATGGATATAAAAACAGAAGTAATTGAAATTATTGAAGAACTATTTATGGAAGATGTGTCAGACATGATGGACGAGGATTTGTTTGACGCTGGTGTCCTAGACAGTATGGGAACGGTCGAGCTGATTGTTGAGCTGGAAAACCGTTTTGATATTCGCGTGCCAGTGTCAGAGTTTGGCCGCGATGACTGGAACACAGCCAATAAAATCGTTGAAGGCGTGACGGAGCTTCGCAATGCTTAAACGACTCTGGCTGATTCTGGGGCCGGTTTTCTGCGCCATGGCCATGGTTGCCCTGCTCTTTTTCTTCTATCCGCTTGATAAAAAGCATGATATAGAAGCAGAGAAGCGCTCGGCAGTGACCCTGACAGCAGAAAACTTCAAGAGCCGCAGCAAGAAGGTGACAGCCTTGACCGATAAGAAGATGCGCTTTGTTCCCTTCTTTGGCTCTAGTGAATGGCTGCGCTTTGATAGCATGCATCCGGCAGTCCTTGCTGAGAAGTACGACCGCTCCTATCGGCCTTATTTTCTAGGCCAGCGCGGAGCAGCATCATTTAATCAGTACTTTGGTATGCAGCAGATGTCCTCTGAGCTGGAGGGGCAAACGGCGGTCTATGTAGTGTCGCCCCAGTGGTTTACCAAGACTGGCTATGATGCTTCGGCCTTTCAGCAGTACTTCAACAGTGATCAGCTGACGGCCTATCTGTCCCAGCAGCAAGGAGATGCGGCGGCGCAATATGCAGCCCAGCGCCTCCTGCAGCTCTATCCAGATGTCGCTATGGCAGAGAGCGTGCAGAAGCTGTCTGAAGGTAAAAAGCTGAGCAGCTTTGAAGAGCGTCATATTGAGATGATGGCTCATCTTAATGAGCGCCAAGATGCTTTTTTTAGCAACTTTGCTGCCCTTAATAATGAAAATTATGATCAGCGAATTTTGCCTTATATGGCTGATTTGCCAGACATCTTCTCCTATCAGGCTTTGGAAGAGATTGCTACAGCAGAGGCCAGGAAGAAGACCAGTAACAATCAATTCGGCATAGACAATCAATTTTACAAGACCCGTCTGGCCGGCAAGGTTGCCAAGCTCAGAGGTTTTCAAACCAAGCAATCTTATGAAAAGTCCCCTGAGTACAACGACTTGCAGCTGGTTCTGGATCAGTTCGCCAAGTCAAAGACTAATGTCATCTTCATCATTCCACCGGTTAATTCTAAGTGGATGGAGTATACAGGACTCAGTCCAGAAATGTACCAGCGGACGGTTGCCAAGATTCGCTACCAGCTGGAAAGTCAGGGTTTTACTAACATTGCTGATTTTTCTAAGGACGGCGACAAGCCTTACTTCATGCAGGACACTATTCACATGGGCTGGAATGGCTGGCTGGCCTTTGACAAGGCGGTTGATCCTTTTGTAGCCAATCCACAGCCGGCGCCAAACTACCAGATCAATGACCGCTTCTTTAGCAAGGAATGGTCTCAGTATACTGGCAAACCAGAAGAATTCAAATAAGGTTGGGACTTTCCAGCCTTATTTTTATAAAGGAGGAAAGATGAATATTCGTTTGTCCCAATTAGAAGATATCCCAGCCATTATGGGGATTTATGATGTGGCTCGTCAGTTCATGAAAGACCAAGGCAATCCGACTCAGTGGGATGGAGGCTATCCCAGCGCGAGCTTGATTGAGGATGACATTGCGACTGGCCACTCCTTTGTTGTCGAGGAAGAAGGGCGGCCGGTTGGTACCTTTGCCTTTATCATTGGAGAAGACCCGACCTATCAGGTCATCGAAAAGGGTAGCTGGCATTTTGCAGAGCCTTACGGCACCATTCACCGCATCGCTTCAAATGGCCAAGTTAGAGGTCTATCCCGTCAGGTCTTCGATTTTTGCTGCCAGCAGATTCCCTACTTGCGAATCGATACCCATGCGGACAATCAGCCTATGCAGGCAGCAGTGCTGAACTACGGCTTTAGGGAGTGCGGCATTATTTATGTGGCTGACGGCAGTCCTCGCCTGGCTTATGATTATCATCAATAAAAAAATCTGCCCTTGAGCAGATTTTTTGCGTTATATCAAAACATACTTTTCTACAGCTTCTGCAACTCCGTGCTCATTGTTGCTTTTGGTGACGGCTTTTGCCTCGGTTTTGACTGCTTCGGGGGCATTGCCCATAGCGACTCCAAGTCCAGCCAGGCGCAGCATAGGAAGGTCATTGAAGTTGTCTCCGATTGTCATAACCTGCTCTAGAGGCACTTGGTAGTGCTGGGCAATTTCGTATAAGGCTTGCTCCTTGGAGACATGCTTGGCTGTGACTTCCATGTAGTTGTCCTTAGAGAGGTAGAAGGCTGTCTTGGGAAAGTCTAAAGTCTGCAGGTAGTCATGGAGTTTCAGGATGATAGGCGCTTCATCAATGAGGAGTAACTTGTGAGCAGGCATTAGAACATCCAGCACTGGCATTAACACATTCTGAATCATCGGCTGCTCACCTGTAATCTCAGCCTCTATCTGCACCCATTTATCTAGACGATTAGCGATCCAATCCTTACCAGAATAGAGATTGATGGACACGCTAGGAAATTCAGTCTTGACCAGCTCTAGAAAAGTGCGGATTTCTTTCTTGTCCAGAGGATGCTCAATAATGGTCTCGTAAGCTTGCGGATCACCCTTGATGACCAGAGCGCCATTGTAGCAGGCCAGCGGATTATCTCCCAGCCCCAGCTCACGGGCAATCGGCTCCATGCCTAGAGGAGAGCGAGCAGAAGCGAGAACGAAAGGGATTTTTTCTCGGCTTAGCAGGGGAATCATGTCCTTGAGCTCAGAATCTACTTGGTGCTGGTCGTCCAAAATGGTACCGTCAATATCGCTGATAATCAGACGAATCGCTTGTTTTATCATAGCTCATCCTCCTATGTGTCTAATGGATCGATTTAATAAATTATTTTAGTCTTGTCTCCGATTAATTCTTGGACTTCAGGGCTGGGCTCTTGGTCCGTAATCCAGTAGTCAAAGCCGCTGACAGGACCCAGGATGTACTTGGACTCTTTCTGCCATTTGTCTTGCTCAGCCAGCAGGATTTTAGTCTTGGCGTGTTTTAAAGCCAGTCTTTTCAGGTGAGCATCAGACTCGTCTTCAAAACTGACCAGACCGTCAGAGACACTGGCTGCCCCTATAAAGGCAATGTCAAAGGAAATTTGCTCCAGCAGCTCTGCTTCATTGAGCGCGTAGTAGAATCGGTTTTTGGGATAAAATTTTCCGCCTAAGAGGTGAAAGTCCACTTTGTCCTGACTGCTCAGCATGATTGCATTATCCAGAGAATGAGAGTAGATTGTCATAGGCTCCTTGATGCGCTGAGCCAGATGGAGAACGATGGTTGAGACATCAAAGAAAGCTATTTGCCCTGCCTTGAGAAAGTCATGGGCCTTTTGAGCAATAGCCTTTTTTTCTTGACTTAGTTGGTTGATGCGATCGTTAAAGGACGGGATTTGCCGGCTAGTATCCAGTGGGATAATACCTCCGTGGGTGCGTTGCACAAGCCTACGCTCGCTTAAAATCGAAAAATCTCGCCGAATAGTATCTTTAGAGACCTGAAAATGTTCAATCATATCCTTGGCTGACAGCTGTTTTTTCTCAGCTAAGAGCTCTAAGATTTCAGCTAAGCGTTGTTCTTGGTACATGCTTGTCCCTCCTTGCTTTTCTAAATAGAGTATAACATAAGAAATAAGTTTTTACAAGTCTATTTAATGATTTATAAGTTTTTTGAAAAATACATTGGAGAAAATCAAAAAACCGAGCGAAACTCGGTTTTTATGAATTATAATAATCGAAAGGCTTTTTTCAATTAAGGTGTTTGGATATTGACAGATCCATCGCTGCCGACCTTAACATCAACACCGCCGCCTTGAACATGAACGCCATCTTCATTTACGCTAACACCAGCGTTGTCAGTTTGTACATTAGCACTACCGTCTCCGTTAGTTTCGACAGAAGCATCGCCGCTTTCGTCATCGCCATTTACATTAACGCTAGTATCACCGCCGTTTACGTTGACTTTGGCACTGCCGCTTTCTTCAGATGTGCTACTAGAGCTTGTCTTAGCTTTAGATGAAGAAGATACGCTTGAGCTGGAACTTGAGCTTTCTTCAGTCTTCTTATCCGCAGAATTTCCGCAAGCTGCTAAAAAGAAAAGTGCAATTAGTGGTAATAAAAATAAAGAAATTTTAGATAATTTTTTCATCTTACCCCTCCTTCTAGTATAATATTAAACAAATATTTCATTTGAAGCAATGAAAAACTGGATTGATACATAAATAACATACTCTGTTAATAAAAATGTTACAAAATATATGCAATGCAATTAGACAAAAAATAGATTTTATAAGCTTTTCCACGATTTTTTGGCTGTTTACATCGTAATCTTTTTGTAACAAATAACGAGTTTATGAGAAGGAGAAAAATAACATTTTTGCAACATTTCTTTTCCTCTGTAAATGGAGAAATCATGCTATAATCAACCTATGTTATCAAGAGATTTTCAGAAACTAATCGAGACAGACACAGTTGCAGCAGCGCGAGCTTTGCTAGGTATGCAATTGATTCTAAATGGCCAGAAGCTAGGCCGAATTGTCGAAACAGAAGCCTACCTGGGAAGTCAAGACAGTGCCTGCCATTCGGCTGGAGGGCGCCGCTCCCCTAAGAATGAATCCATGTATCTGCCAGCAGGTCACTGGTATGTTTATCAGATTTATGGTTATCAGATGCTGAATCTGGTGACCAAGGCTGAAAATGTGGCCGAAGCCGTACTGATTCGAGCCTTGGAGCTGCCGGATGGCCGTCTTATAGCTAACGGCCCTGGCAAGCTGACCATGTATGCTGGGATTGATAAGCGCTTTGATGGACAGAGTTTAGCGACCTCCAGTCTGCAATTAGCCCATGACCTGACTCCGAATCAGATTGCCAGTCGTTCGCGGATTGGCGTGACCTGCACAGATGCCTGGCGGGAGGAGCCTTTAGGCTTTTATGTGGCCGGCAATCGGCATGTCTCAAAAATGCCCAAGCGAGGCCTGCTGGATGACGAGGATACTTGGAAGAAGGAGTAAAAGATGAAGAAAACAGAGATTTTTGAGCAAGTCGTAGAAATTATGCGAGAGGATTCCTCTACAAAGAAAGATATCATGGGTGCAAATCCCGAAGAATATCGAGCGCGTATCACAGACCAGATGAGCCAAGAGGACTTTCTCTACCAGATGCATTGTTATATAGCCAGTTTTGGAATTTTGTCTCATGTTTGGTTTGGACTTAAGGAAACGCAACCGCCCGGCTTTAAACTGAGATACTACCAAGACTGCCTCTACGTCCTGCAGGCAAATAGCGATACGGGGCTGAAACGTGGAGACCAGATTCTAGCCTTAGATGGGAAAGCCTTGCCTCAGGTTTATCAAGAACACAAGGATTATTTTGTCAGTTCCACACCAGAGCGACAGCACAAGGAGTGGGCTTACTTTGTGGAGCATGCCGGAGAAGTTACAGTAGTACGTAATGGCAAGAAAGAGCAACTGCATGTTCAGCCGACCGCTCACCTAAAGAAGTCACCACAGTTTGAATGGCGCAATCTTTCTGAGGACATCGTTTATCTCAAGTTAGAAGATTTTACAGATGAGGCAGTTATCAGTCAGCTATATGCAGACAGTCAAGCAGCTATTGAGCAGGCTAAGTATTTAATCATTGATGTTCGAGTCAATTATGGCGGGACGGACTCACTTTATTATCCACTTTTCAAATATACTCTCCCTCAGGGAAAGTCCTTCAGTGACTTAGATTTACCAAGCGATGATGGGATGGAGATTCTCTATACTGATAGAAATGTTGATTTGCGTCAGCAACTGATGCAAAATATCCTAGAAGATCCAAACTTGTCAGCAGAAACTCACCAGATTCTCAAAGAATTTCTAAAAGAGTTGGAAGAGAATCGGGGAAAAGGTTATGTCCTTTATGGCGATGAGGATAGCAATCAAAACTTTCTGCCAGGCGTCCTAGGCCTAGCTCGACCTGAAAAAGTCTTTGTACTAGCAGATGTTACCTGTGGGTCTTCAGGTGATAATTTTGTTGATACTATGAAAAAGATGCCCAAGGTTACGGTCCTAGGGCGTCCGACTATGGGAATTTTAGATTATTCCAATTGCTGCGTGAAGGATTTTGGTGACTATGAGCTCCTGTTTCCCACTTCACGTGACACTAGAATTGATCAAGGAAAGGGCATGAATGACAGGGGAGTTGAACCGGATATCTTGATTCCTTGGACACCAGAGCACTTAGAGCGGGATGTGGACCTGGAAGAGTGTCTCAACTATTGCAAAAACGCTTAGGATTTCTAAGCGTTTTTTCGTCTATATTAGATCTTGTCAAACTTCTCAATGTAAAAGAGTGTTAGCGTCACAATGGCAGCCAGACCAATGAGAATGAGGATGGCTGGAGTCCAGGAATGGAATAAATCAAAGCTGTATCCAAAGAGGCTAGGACCAAAGGCGGCCAGAATATAACCACCAGTCTGGGCTAAGCCAGATAGCTGAGCGGTTTGTTCAGGAGTACTGGTTTTCAGCGAGAAAGTGACCATGAGGTAGGGGAAGAGGGCGCTGACGGACATACCGATTAGCAGATTGAGGATGAGCCAGTAGACAAAGGAATCTGTCTTTACCAGCAGCATACCCAGACCAACCATACCGGTTGCAGAAAAGAGAGCAATCATCCCTAAGCGTTTTTTAGCGGATAGACGCGTTGTCAGACTAGGTATCGTCATAGCCAGAGGAAGACTGATAAAGGAAAAGACAGAGGCCAAGAAACCAGTAGCATCATCGGAGAGTCCTGCCAACTGACCAAGAGTCGGCAGCCAAGTGATAGCCGTATAAAAGAGTAAAGACTGCAGGCCACCGAAAACAATCAGAGCCCATACTCTAGGATTTTTTAGCAGACTCCCCATTTGCTGCTCGCGATTTTTACTAGTCAGTTTGTGATTGTGGCGGCTGTTGGGAATCCACACCAAGCAAGCCAGTAAGCAGATGAGGGTCAGGACGAGAATCAGTCCTTTCCAGCCGGCTAAGCGGACAATAGGTGCAGCCAAGGGAGACATGATTGAGATGGCCAGTCCCATAGAAGTGATATAGAGTGTGGTTAGAAATCCAATTTTCTCTGGCTGATTAGCCTGAATGACATTGGGCAAGAGCACATTTAAGACAGCGATGGCAGCCCCTAGCATGATTGTACCTGCATAGAGTAGAGTCAGGTTAAAGATACGAATAAAAGAGCCCAGGGTCAGCACAATCATGGCTATGGTAAAGAGCTTTTCCAGACCGACCTTTTGAGCTAGGCGTGGGGAAAAGGCTGAGCAGAGGGCAAACATGATCAAGGGCAGGCTAGTCAGCAGTCCCAGTGAGTTGACGGGAACTTGCAGTCCCTTAGCAATATCACTCAGCACAACAGGCAGCACTGCAAAAGGCGCCCGTAGGACAACCCCCACCATCAGAATGCCTGGAAGTAAAAATTTCGAATGTTGCTTTTTCATAAAGTGAAGTTTCCTCCTATATAAATATCAAAATAAAATCAGTCCATCAAATTCAGAAAATACTGGCTGATAACTGTTTCTGGTAATGTTTTCTTCTGCTGGAGCCACCAGCTGACTGTCTCCACAAAGGTAGAAGTCACATAATTTCTCAGAAAAGGCTCTGGCAGCTGAGATTTTTTCTGCAGGAGCTGTTCCTGAATCATTGGAAAGAGATAGTTTTCCAGCTCAATCTTTAAGCGGTTGGTGAAATAGATATTTTTCGAAAGCAGCAAGGTCGCAATCTTGTCCTGATTCTTTTGGAAATGCTTGAAAATATGGGCGGTTGCTTCAAAGAGATCCTTGCCGTCGTCGCGCTCAAGAAAGGTATGCTGAAAGAGGTCTTGGCAAACCTCCTCTAGCAAGGCTTCCTTGGTATCGAAATGGGCATAAAAAGTCGACCGGCCAACGTCTGCCAGGTCGATGATTTCTTGCACTGTAATGCTTTCATAACTTTTTTGATGCAGCAGGCTGATAAAAGCTTGGTAAATAGCTGCGCGTGATTTCTTGACTCGTCTGTCCATAGCATTTCGGAACAAAAGAGCAGGATTGTTCAGTAACGGACAAAGCCCCTCAATTGCTTCTTGTTTCCTTTCTGAGAATAAGGGATAATAAAGATGAAGAAAACTGAACAAGGTGTTCCGTTTTGATTACATTATACTATAAATTTAGCCAAACTGAAAGGAGGCTGCCGTGAAATCTAGTAAAAATATGACTATTGCTTTTCTATTAAACTTTTCCTTTGCCATTCTTGAGTTTATCTTTGGCTTTATGTTCAATTCCAGCGCTGTACTAGCCGATGCTGTGCACGACACAGGAGACGCGATGGCCATCGGACTTTCCACCCTTTTTGAAAAAATTTCTAATAAAAAAGAAGACAAGAAATACACTCTGGGCTATAAGCGCTACAGTCTTTTGGGAGCCCTGCTGACCTCAGTCATCTTGCTGGTCGGCTCGGCTTTGGTGATTATCGAAAATGTACCCAAGGTCTTTGCGCCTGAAAAGGTCAATTATGACGGCATGCTGGTGCTGGGTATCTTTGCCATTATAGTCAATCTAGCAGCCAGCAAGGTGGTCGGTCATGGGCATGGACACAGTCATAATGAGTCTATTCTCAGTCTCCATTTCTTAGAGGACATTCTGGGCTGGGTGGCTGTTATTCTAGTCTCCATCGTTTTGCGCTTTACCGATTGGTATTTTCTTGATCCGCTGCTTTCCCTGCTCATTGCAGGCTTCATCGTCAGCAAGGCCCTGCCTAAGTTCTGGGAAAACATCAAGATTTTTCTGGATCATATCCCAAGCGATATTGATTTGAGCCAGCTTTATCAGGAAATTCTGGCGGTTGAAAACGTTCAGGCTATTACTCAGCTCAATGTCTGGACCACAGACGGTTTGGAAAAATTTGCCATGATCCATATCTGTCTTGAAAATCCAGAGCTTCTGGCCGAGACCCAAGCCACCCTGCGTCAAGAATTGCAAGCTTACGGTATTACCAAAATCACTATCCAGACGGATAGCAGCTTGGAAGAACATGAAGAGTGGTGCATAGGTGGAGAGGGCGATTTAAAACCTCATACTTAAATAGTACTACTATAAACTATATCTCTGCAGTCCGATATATCGGGCTGTTTTTTTGTTTTGCAGTCTAATTTTCATCAATTAACTGGTTCTATTTTTACGATTTTCTTCTTATTTAATTCCTCTATTTCCCTGTCTGAAAATTCTAGCTTTTTGATTTTGTGGTTTTTCTATAAAAAATAGACAAGCTGATTACATTGTACATTTTTAGAGAAGTTTTACATCTAATAAAATGCAAATGTATTGACAATGCATTTTCTGTAGCATATACTATTGGGTAGGAAGAAACAGGCAAAGCTTGCTAAGCCTTGTCCTGAAGCGCCTTTCCTAAGCATATCGACTACCGATTAAAAGAGGACAGATGCTGTCACACTGTCCATTTGAAGGTTGAAAAAGAAGCAGTAAAGGGGAGAAATTCCCTTGAAAAATTGCTTTTTTTAAACCTCGAAAGAAAAAAAAGTCATTAAAAAAACGTTAGAAACGTTGATATAACAAGCTTTTATCAAAATTAAACATTTTTTTAAATGCAATCATTTTTTTCGATGCAAACTTATTGACAAGATGTCAATTATGTCATATACTGTGATAGGTAAATGTTTTTTAAAGCAAATAAAGCTTTTGTTCCTAGCATTTCCTACCCAAATATGCATATCGGTAAAAAGAAAAACCATAAGACAAGAATTCTTATCTTATGGCACTGGCTGCTTGCTGATTTGAGTTAAACCAACTTCACACACACACGGTTTAACCTAAATCTCAAAGCATGAGAAATTTTGCAAGAGAACTTGCTTTGTATAGTATTTAAGAACGCAAGAACAAATGTTTTTGGCATCTGCTTTTTTGCGCCCCTTTTGACAAATCTAAAACGCCCCTTATCAATCCTAGGATTGTTTTAAGGACTGTTTGCTAGGTTTATCAAATGGAGATACTGCTCAAAGCATCTAACTTAAAACATTAAGTTTGGTTCTATTGGTAAATTTTCCATGTACTAGCCTAACTTAAAAAGCTTAAAGAAACCTTAAAGGAAACTTTAAGCGAGGGAGATTTTTTTAAGAAAGCTGTTATCTAATAACGCATAGAAAGAATTGAAGGATTTTTACAAAAAATCACAGACAGGAGAAACAAATGGCACTAATCGCTATATTGGTTCAATTCAATCTGATAACGGCAGCTCAAAAAGAAGAAATTCTTCAAGATATGCCACAATCAAACATGCAGTTAGAGAGATATCTAATCAGCAAGGGCTATGTGACAGAAGAAGATATGCTGAAAGTCATGAGTTACTACTATCGTGTACCTCATGTCAATCTATCACAGTTTGTGATAGAAAAGGAAGCTGTCGAGAAGGTTTCAGAAAAAGTTGCTAAACGTCATGGATTGATTCCGATCTCTTTCACAGATGGGGAAGAGGGAGAAGAACCCAAGTTAATAGTTGCGATGGCAGACCCAAGCAACTATATCGCCCTAGATGACGTTAAAATCGTCTCTAAGATGGCGGTAGAACCTTATGTAACTTTTCGGGATGATATTGAGAAGTATATCGATCAATACTATTCCAAAGGAGAAGAAGCCCAACAGGCAGCGACCGAAATCGAAGGTTTTAATGTGGATGAAGAGATCGTTGAAGAAGATCTCGAAATCAAAAATGCTCCGGTTGTGCGTTTGATTGACTCGATTATCAGTCAGGCAATCAAGACGCGGACCAGCGATATCCATATTGAGCCCTTTGAAAAAGTTGTTCGTGTTCGTTTTCGGGTTGACGGAACCTTGGTGGAAAACATGCAGTTGAAAGCCAATGCTCACTCAGCCATTGCGACACGGATTAAGATCATGAGTGGTCTGGACATTGCCGAGCGACGGATTCCTCAGGATGGACGGATTGAGACAACCATCGACGGCAAAGAAGTCGATATGCGGGTTTCAGTCTTGCCTACTGTATTCGGTGAAAAAATTGTTATTCGGATTTTGAGCCGGAATGCAACTCTCCTCAGTAAAGAGGAGCTGGGATTCTCGCCAACCAATCAGAAGCTCTTTGAAGATATTCTTAAGGCGCCAGAAGGCATTATCTTGCTGACTGGTCCGACAGGAAGCGGAAAGACGACCACTCTCTACACAGCGCTCCGTGAGCTCAATGATGTAGGAAAAAATATCATCACTGTTGAAGATCCGGTTGAGTACCGATTGGAAGGGGTCAACCAAGTTCAGGTTAATAACAAAGCTGGACTGACCTTCGCGAGTGGTTTGAGAAGTATCCTGCGTCAGGACCCGGACATCGTTCTCTTGGGGGAGATTCGGGACGAAGAGACAGCTAGTATCGCGGTTCGGGCCGCTATCACTGGTCACGTCGTTCTCTCGACTATCCACACCAATGACACAGCTAGTACAGTCAACCGTTTGGTCGATATGGGCATCAAGCCTTATCTGGTCTCAACGGCGACTGTCGGTATTATCGCACAGCGCTTGATTAAGCGCATCTGTCCTAAGTGTAAGACTGAATATACTGTAGAAACAAATGAACATGCAGGTATCGGTATTCACAAGGGAGACACCTTGTATCGCGGACGCGGCTGCAACTACTGCAGCGGTACGGGATACTATGGACGTATAGCTATCCACGAAATCATGGCAGTGACAAGGGAGATTAAATCACTAATTAATGATGGTGGAACAACAGCGCAGCTTCGAGCAGAAGCTAAGAAAAATGGTATGCGAGACTTGGCGGAGGAGGCCATTGATATCGCAAAACAGGGGACTACAACGATTGAAGAAGCAATGAAGATTGCCTTTAGTCTAGAAGGGGAAGTTTAGGATGAATTTGGATGAGTTAATTAAGCAGGCGATTGAAGCGGGTGCATCAGATATCCACTTCACGGTTGGCGCTGAGCCAACCATGCGTCTGCACGGGAGGTTAACACAACTCAACAATACAATTTTGACCAACGAAGACACGGTTCGCTTCACCAAGCATATTTTAAATGAGAAGCAGATTGCTCATCTTTTAGAAGTCGGTGAAGTGGACTGTGCCTACGAGGTTGATAATGGCTATCGCTTGCGGGTCAATATCTTTAAGCAGAAAAACAACTGCGGGATTGCCTTGCGGGTCATTCCCAAGGATATTCCATCTATGGAATCTCTGGGATTGCCACCAGTTATCAAAAAGCTAGCTGAGAAACGCCGGGGTCTAATATTGGTTACCGGACCAACAGGAAGCGGAAAGTCAACGACCCTGGCAACCATGATTAACTACATGAACAGCTTGCGGGACGAGCACATCATCACGATTGAAGATCCGATCGAGTATATGCACACGCACAATAAGTGCTTGGTCAACCAGCGTGAGCTGGGAGCGGATACGCAGAGCTTCGGCAATGCCCTCCGCGGTGCCCTTCGTCAGGACCCGGATGTCATCCTAGTCGGTGAGATGCGGGATAAGGAAACGATTGAAATCGCCCTGCGTGCGGCGGAAACAGGTCACTTAGTCCTGTCAACCCTCCACACGGTCGGTGCCGTAAACACCATGGACCGGATTATCGACGTATTTCCAGCCGAGCAGCAGGAGCAAATCCGCGTACAGCTCTCTGCCGTTATGGAAGGAGTTGTATCGCAGCAGCTTATGCGTACAGCGACCGGCAAGGGGCGTGTAGCTGCCTTTGAAATCATGCTGGGGACACCCGCTATTCGCAACCTCATTCGCGAAGGGAAGACCCACCAGCTGCTGACGCCAATCCAAACAGGGGCTCAGCTAGGCATGATTACCATGGACACTTCGCTCATGGGACTCTACCGTCGCAATGTCATCGATCAAAGAACGCTGCTGTCCTACTCAGTGGATCGCGCTCAAGTCGAAAAATCCCTAGGAATAGTGGGGTACTAGAGCATGACAGTATATGTTTGTAAATACTTAGACACTAGGCAAGGAGTCGTCACACTAGAGGTGGACGCTCCTAACCGGACAGACGCCGTCAATCGGATTCGTCTCAAAGGGAAGCCAATCAGTGTCGAAGAAAAGGTCATGGGCTCTAAGGAGATCCACCTTTTCCAAAGCAAGAAGATCAAGCTCAAGGACATATCGCTCTTCTGTAAGCAGATGTCGGTTATGTTAAACTCGGGTATCCCGCTCAACAATGCAGTGGATATCTTAGAGCAGCAGACAGATGCCAAAAACTTGAAGGCAAGTCTGAAGGTTATCAGTAAAGGCCTGAAGGAAGGGAATCAGCTGTCCAAGGCTCTAATCGAGCAAAATGGTCTCTTTCCCGACCTCTTGATCCGTATGGTACAGGCCGGTGAAAAGACTGGTAAGCTAGACGAGGTACTGGAAAGAATGTCTGAGCACTATAATAAGGAGCTCAAGACAAGTCGCCAGATTCGCGGAGCCATGATCTATCCAGCGGTCCTTGCCTTTCTGGCAGTAGCTGCCACCTTGGTCTTGCTCTATGTCGTCATCCCCAACTTCTCGGGAATCTTTGAGCAGAGTGGTGTAGCATTACCTTTGCCAACACGTATCGTCTTGGCAGCTAGTAACTTCGTCCAATCTTACTGGTATATCCTCTTTGGAGGGGTTGGGCTTCTAGTCTTCCTCTTCCTGCGTTATCGCAGTACTGAGGCAGGACGCTACCAACTGGACCAGCTTAAGCTCAAGATGCCAGTCGTCAAAGGACCGATGCAGAAGATTGTCACTGCTCGTTTCGCCAGCACCTTGGCTACTCTTACCAGTGCGGGTATCCCTCTGGTAGAGGCCATTGATTCAGCTGCCGCAACGACCAATAACGCTGTTGTTATTGACAAGCTGAGAATCGCCAATGAAGGTCTGCAAAAAGGGGAACGCCTGACAGGTATGCTAACCTCGACAGGTCTCTTCCCGCCTATGATGCTCTCCATGGTCAAGATCGGTGAGGAGTCTGGGTCTCTGGAGTCCATGCTCAATAAAACATCAGATTTTTATGAAGAAGAGCTTGAAGCAGCTATTAAGCAATTGCTCTCACTATTGGAGCCAGCCATGATCATCTTCATGGGGGTCATCATTGGGGGAATCGTTGCCTCTGTTATGTTGCCAATGTTTGAAATCGCTAATGCTGTTCAACAGGGCGCTGAAGCAAATCAATAAAAAATTATTAAAGAAAAAGTTAGGATTCGCAGAGTACTTGCTCTGCACAAAAAGTTAGGAAAACCGTTCTGATGCTGGGAGTTTGTGGGGTCTCCCAGCTAGGAACAAAACGAATGCCCCTGTGGGCGGAAATAGTAAAAATTATGAAAAAATAGGAGATCTATTCAAAATGTTAAACAAATTGCAAAAGTTCCGTCAGGACTTAAAGAAAAAAGGTAAAGGATTTACCTTGGTTGAGTTGATTGTCGTAATCATCATCATTGCTGTTCTTGCAGCGGTAGCGATTCCAGCTATCACAGGGTTCCAAGACAGTGCGCGTAAGAGCCGTATCGAAACAGAACACCGTCAGTTGGTTTCAGCTGTACAGTCTTATCTAGGTTCTCAAGTAGATCCAGAAACAGCTGATGTACCAAATCTTGATGCTTTGAAGCCATATATCTCTAAAACCTCTCAAAAAGAAGGTGGTCTTGATAAGATTCTTGCACAAGATAACGGTACTGCCGCACACGTAATTGATCCAAAAACTCATACTCTGACTTCTAAATATACTCCAAAGAGTGGCGGAGATGCAAAAACATGGGTTTATAACTGGCGCGAGAACAGTACTAATTAATTGCGTATTATATCTCAAAGTCTAGTAAAACCCTGCCTTTGAGGTGTTTGGCAAAACTGATTATTCATTATTAAAACAAAAATTTAACTACTTAAGGAGAACTATTCAAATGTTAAACAAATTGCAAAAGTTCCGTCAGGACTTGAAGAAAAAAGGTAAAGGATTTACCTTGGTTGAGTTGATTGTCGTAATCATCATCATCGCTGTTCTTGCAGCGGTAGCTATCCCAGCTATCACAGGGTTCCAAGACAGCGCGCGTAAGAGCCGTATCGAAACAGAACACCGTCAGTTGGTTTCAGCTGTACAGTCTTATCTAGGTTCTCAAGTAGATCCAGAAACAGCTGATGTACCAGATCTTGATGCTTTGAAGCCATATATCTCTAAAACCTCTCAAAAAGAAGGCGCTCTTGATAAGATTCTTGCACAAGATAACGGTACTGCCGCACACGTAATTGATAAAACAGCTCATACTCTGACTTCTAAATATACTCCAAAGAGTGGTGGAGAAGCAAAAACATGGGTTTACAACTGGCGCGAGAACAGTACTAATTAATTATAAAAAAACAGATTTAAAAATAGGGAGAACATCAACGAATGCTGAATAGGCTAAAAGAGCTCCGTCAGGACTTGAAAAAAGGTAAAGGCTTTACCTTGGTTGAGTTGATTGTGGTGATTATTATTATCGCAGTTCTCGCAGCAGTCGCTATTCCTTCTCTTGTTTCTTTCCAGGACACGGCCCGCAAGGCACGTATCCAGTCGGAACATCGTCAGCTGGTTCAGGCTGTGCAGTCCTATATTGGCTCGCAAGTCGAACCAGAAACAGCTGATGTGCCAGATCTTAATGCGCTCAAGCCTTATATAGCTAAGGAATCTCAGGGTTCAGGAGAACTTTCTAAGACCCTTGCAACAGATAATGGCAAGATTGCCCATGAGGTTAATAAGACGAGTCATAAGCTGATTTCGACTTATACGCCTGCTAGTGGCGGGGAGCCAATTACTTGGGAATTTGACTGGAGATTGAATAGCGCTAGCTAATAATAGAAAATTAGAGAAAATCTCTATTCCGACTGCCTTGGCAGTCGGATATTACCAAAGTAGTTGTCAGGTGATGACAACTATTTTGGCAATATCAAAAGAGAAAACTAGGAGATATTATCCATGAAAGGAAAAAAAAGACAGGGGTCAACCTTGCCTATGGTTATTGTGGCTATTGTGCTGCTGGTGGCCATGCTGGGTATTATGGCTTCTATAGTAGATACGGGACAGATGCAAACCCAGCGTATGTATAGCTACCTTAAAGCCAAATATATAGCGACATCTGGCTCTCAGCTTGCTTGGGGGGCTTTAGGTGAGGGAGCGTCTTCTCCTCTCTATGCAGAGTTTAGCAGGCGGGCACAAGATAAGGAAGGAAGAATCCCTAAAGATCCTATTATCTCGACCCATACCTTCAAAGATGGTGGTAAGGCTGAGATTGAGATTAATGGAGCCTTTGAGGGTGATGACCGTAGCCCTAGAAATTATGTTGTAACCATTAAATCAAAGTCAACCTTGGCTAATAGTAAAGATTATTATGAGCATGTGGTAATCTTTAACTGGGAAACGCAAGGTATCCGTTCCGAAGAGGGCCACTTAATCTCGGCTAAATAGATGGATAAAAAAATTTAAATAGGAAAGAATGATGAAAAAAATACAAAAAGGTTTTACACTGACTGAAATCATTATTGCCATCATCCTTACGAGTATGGTGGGGCTTCTGATAGGTCTTGTATTTAACACAATGTTTTCAGGCCGCAATATAATCGAGCGGGAAGCTAGTATCCAATCAGAAATGCGAACTTCTATGCAATATGTGGATCGTACCATTGGTAAGGCGACCTCTGTTTTCGTTCTTGACGAGAGCAAATATGGCAAGGATGTCAGAAAAACTGAGGGCTGGAATTATATCGGATTATCACCTGATGGGAAGAAAGTTATAAATTATATTTGGAATAAGACAACCAAGCGCTGGGACGAGTCAGTGTTAGGAACTAATTCTCTCTATGATATGCAACTGGACCTGGAATTTAAGGCAGATGAATCTTATCAGGATAATCGCTTGATTAACTACAATCTGACAGGCCAATATAAAAACTCTAAGAATAAACTCTCTATTGATACAGCAATCTCAGCTCTAAATACCAAGCAGGTTATATCGAAAGTAGCCAAGGGCAAGAAAGGGATCGCCCTTGCTTATCGGAACGATCCTATTGAAGGTCAGGTAAATACAGCTGTTTCTTTCGTTTTTGATACTTCAGGCTCTATGGCTTATGGCCTGTGGAATCAGAAATTGGAACCAACAGATAGTAGAACCCGGATGAATATTTTGAAGACCAAAGCAAATCTTTTGGTTGATGACCTCAAGGAAATAGGGAACGTTAGTGTTAATTTGGTTCGGTTTTCTGGTGATGCAAGTTATATTCAAGAAGATTTTGTAGAGCTAGATAAGGACACAGATACAATTAAAACTAAGATTAAAGCCCTCCCTACAAGTTGGATTACTAACCCTGGAGATGGGCTTCGCTATGGCTTGGTAAGTCTTCAGAGAAATCCAGCCCAGCTAAAATATGTTGTCTTGCTGACTGACGGTATTCCAAATGCCTATACAGCATCTCCTGACGGGATTGGGAAGTATGATCTGACAGCCAATTTCCCAACAAATGGTAAGCAAATTAAAGCTGATCAACCTGTTTCATTGACTACGGAATATGTGGGACAAGTGGCAAAGACCTTCGGCTCTGGTGTTAAGCGTATTAGTGTCATCGGCTTTTCAGGGAATGTAAAAGAAATAAAAGACGGACAAAAAATAGCTGATCAAATCAAAACAGTCGGAAAGGTAGACTCTACCTTTGTCATTGCGACTAATGAAGCTGCTTTGGAACAGACATTTGCTGATATCAAAAAGCAAATTCAACAAGATCTTTGGTTTGTGTCTGGTCCGTAGAAAGGAAGAGCGATGAAAAAAATGCGAAGAACCAGAGGTTTTACTCTAGTTGAGGTTTTGATAGCCCTCGTTTTGATAGGGGTCATTGCAGCAGGATTATTGACTTTCTTTTCTACTGGCTACCAGAATATTCTGGGACAGCGGAATCAAAATGCTTTGAACTTTGATATTCAAGAAGATTTTGAAACACGGCTAGCAAAAATTAAAAAAGATGGTGGAAGCGGCAACGATGTTGAAACTTTCACCTATCGTATAGGTAAAAACGGCCGGAGTAACAGCGTTAGCGTCAAGGGGACGACCCTGTCTTATAAAGATAATAAAGTTAAGAATATCCATCTCTTTGTCGCAAATAAAAAGGAAATCCCCTTGGATATTCCTGAGGATTTGGTCGTTTCATTAAAAGATACAAATCGCTATTACTATTATGCTGGTGAGACTGGTCCGGCAGGTCAAGCAGGCTTCAAAGACAATAAACAGTCTACAAAAGCTAAGATTCATACCAGTTCTGCCTGGTTTTTGAGCGAGTCTAGTATTAATTATAATAATAGTCGGATTGTGCCAGTAGGTACACTGGGTTCTAATGTGCAGGACCAAGGTTTTGGTATAGTATTACCTAAGATGCCAGATGATTTTCAACAAATAAGTAGTAATGAGAAACCGATTACTATCACAGATGAGATGCGCGGACGTTATCTCACCTTTGCTGCAAGAGGAATTAACTCATTTGGACGTGTTGGAAAATACCAAGAAGCTACACAGCGAATTTGGGTTATGGGTCTTCCTAATCGTGGGATGAGACCTAATCTAGTGCTTCATACAGATGCTGATTTAGCTCTGATGCGGAACTCTGATAACACAATTTCAGCGATACCAGCTGATGGGGTAGCGCACACTAATACTGTTGTGGCAAACTATGCGGAAACTAAAAAGAATGGAGTCTATGGAGTTGTTATTCCTGTTATCAACTATAAGGAACCAGCTATCAATCAGACCAGACAGCTAATCGCTCTTAACGACTCCAAAATTCAGTTTAGTAATCACGATTTCAATAAGGGTTATACGACCTCAATTTTAATTGGGAATCGTCAGCAGACAGGCTCGCTGTTAACTTATAAGCTAGATAATTCCTTGAACTGGACAGTTAGCTTGGAAGCTAATGGTAAAATTGCTATCGAGACAGTTGATAACACTAATGCTAATAATGGTGGTCGACAATATGCAAATGTTGTACTAGATTATACAAAGGATAATTCCATTCAGGTTCGCGCCTCTGTGACAAACAAGATTTTAAAACTTGAAGTCTTCGTCAATGGTGCTTTAGCTCACACACACGAACTCTTCATGGAGCGCAATGGTGTGACTCATGATATTAGGAGAAGTCAGATTATATTTGGCGGAAAAACTTTTATAAATGAGTTTGCTGTCTATAACAAGAAGTTGACAGACAGCGAGATTAATATTCTTGCTGAGTATTTCAGCGACAAATACAGAGCGAAATAATTAGGGAAATAGTTTTTAGGAAAAATAAGGGAGATTAGGAGATTATGGCAAAAAATATGTTTTCGTCCAAGGGGCGCAGAAGAGCTCTGGACGAAGAAGATAATGAGAAAAAAGGCTCATTTTTAGGAAAATTAAATAAACCGCTCTTCTCATCAAAAGGGAAACATAAAGAACACTTATCTATTCAAGGAGTTCAGATCAAGTCAGATCGTCAAGAAGACTTTGACGATGAGGAAAAGTCAACGGCAAAAGGGAGCTTCTTAACCAAGCTCAACAAGCCGCTCTTTTCTAAGAATAGTGGCAGTGATGATATGCCTGCTAAGTCTGGCAATCGTTCGCTCTTTGCTAAGAAAGGCAGTGGTGTGGCGAGTCAACCGGTCACTAGAATGCATGCACCTTACACTATGTTTGGCAAGCCAATCAAGGGCAATCTGATGGCCATTGACTTCACTGACGAATCAGTCTATCTGGTTGTTGCTAGACAAAAGCGCAATGAACTGGAGATTATCAAGATGGCTTCTGCCAATCTGCCAGAAGGTGTTGTACTGAATAGTGAGATTATCGATCCGATTACTCTCAAAAACATTATCAGCGACCTGATGGAGCAGCATGCGATCACTGCTAAGTACGCTTTCTTTGCTCTGGGCAATACCAATATCATCGCCCGTTCGGTTGATGTGGCAGCTAGTGTGCAGAATGATGAGGATATTGAGGGCTTGGTATCTTACGAGCTCCAGCAATACCTGGATATTGATCCGACTTCTTATGTTATTCAATTCCAAGAGCAGGAGTCTAATTCAGCTTTTCCGCTTGATGAAGATACTCGCTCACTCATGGTCTATGCTGTGCCAAAAGGCGTGGTAGAGCAATATCTGGGCTTGGCTGAGAATTTGAAGCTGACACCTTATGTCTTTGACCTTCAGTCTAATACCTTTGAAAAATGGCTGGAACGCGTTCAGGCGGTTAACAATCGTGCCAAGAAGCTGACCAAGGAAAATGTCGGCATGGTACATCTGAGCAAGAGCTTCATCGGTGTTTATCTCTACTCAGAAGGCAAGTTTGTGACCAGTAACTATCTCAACCGTGGCTACAAGGATATCCTGAGCTATGCAGACGACGCTAGCCTGCTGCAGAAGCTTCCAGCAGTGGCTTCAGATGATCTGGACACAGGTCTCTTGAAGAGGGCCTTGGATGAGTGGGTGGCTGATGCGAAGAACCACATTCTCAATACTGAAAACTTCTTTAGCGGGTCAACTGGTCTCAACATTGACAGCTTCTACGTCTTTGGTGACCAAGACATCTGCTGGCAGTTGGCAGCTATTCTGAAGCAGAGCATGAATCGGGAATTCATCTCAATTGATAATGTAGATTATGAGAATGTACTGTGGGAAGGTTCTGCCGAGTTTAATGCGGAGTTCATTCCGGCTACAGCCATGTTGATTAGGAGAGCGAACTAATGCGGAGAGATTTAAACTACTTTTCAAAATATCATGTGGCACCGGCTAAAACCAGTCCACTAAAACTTGCTGCTATTTCCGCTTTTGCTGGGATTGCAGCGATTATGATTGTGCTGATTGGCTTTTTCCAGTTTAGCGCTATGCACCTCCAAGGCGAGATTGACCGGGCGGAGCAGACACTCAAGAGTCCAGAGATGGCTCAAGAGCTGAAGGCAGTATCAGAGACTGAAGATAAGATTGTAACGGTCAAGAATGACGAACTTCTCTTTACCAGCCTAGAAGGCGACTTCCGCCGCCTGCACCGAGTAAACAAAGCCTTTATGGACTTCCTTAATAAAAACGTGACACGGAACCTGGTCTTTGACGATATCAAGATTAATAACGACAATGTAGAAATCAATGGTTCATCTCAAGAGCATCTTTCTATCGCTAAGTTTGAGGAAGAGCTTCGTAAATCTGAGAAGTTTAACCATATTTTTGTGGATAACATTACTCGCGAGGAAAAGGATAACAATACAGTGTACAAGTTTAACATTAAAATTTTGACGAAGGATGTAGATTTCAATGAAGAGCAAAAATGAGAAAGAAAAGAAAAAAATCCTGAGTAATTTAAATGAGCGTGACAAGAAATTGTTGGCCTGTGTTGGAGGAGTAGCGGTACTTGCTGGTGGTGGGTATCTGGTAACAAATTCTTATACACGGATGGCGCAGTTAGCTGAAGAGCATGCAACTATCTCGACAGAGTTGGAAGGCAAGAATGCCAAGATTAGTCAGAGGAAGTCTCTTACCAAACAGCTCCAAACTCTGAATGCTAAGACTCTGGATCAGGCTAAGAAATACTATGGTACGACCAATCAAGGGGAATTCATCTTCTTGATTGACAAGCTAGTCAACGAAAGCGGTATTAAATTCAAGTCTGTCAACTACACTGAGAGCACAGAGTTGGAACTCCAGCAGGAGGGATTGGCTGCGACTTCGTCCAAGGGGCAAAACTCCAACTCTTCTGGTACGACTAGCAGTTCAAGCTCGAGTGAGACGTCTTCTTCATCCAGTACGACCTCTAGCTCGTCTGGTACATCGTCCTCATCTTCATCTAGCAGTAGCTCTTCATCAGATGCGAATACTGCAACAACAACTGCAGCTAATACAGCGACACCAGGGAACGGAACGACCAATAATACCAACATCACGCAGATGACAGCGGACATTGAGTTCGAAGGAACTTATACACAGGTTCTGAAATTGTTGGAATTGATTGATGGCAATCAACAAAAAATCGTTTCCAGCGAGCTGGAATTGGGTGGAAAGAAAAGCCTGTCTAGCACGGAGGAAAATAAAAACCCTGATCTAACCAGCGGTAAAATCAAGCTACGTTTCTATCAGGTTAAAGACGTCGAGCGCTATGTGACTCTAGAGAGCAATGTCGATAAGACGCCTATTCAATTTGCCAATTGGGAGTCTCCATTTGCGATTCCGACTTGGCAGGCAGGCTCTATCTCTGTAACAACAGCTGGTGGTGGCACAGATGCAACTGGCAATAAGGGCAGTTTGGGGGCCGCAACAACCAATACAACTAGCAGCGCGAATGCTAACAGCAGTACCAATCTAGCTCCATCTTATCTGGAGCAGCTTAGCACTCAGTCTAGTCGGAACGATGGTCTGTCAGCTTATTACAATTCATCAACTATCTACCGCTTCGAGTCACCTCTTAAGCTGATTCAGTCAGGTGGCAGCAATCAGTATGATGTGACAGTTGACAATACGGACTTCCTTGAAGGTTCAGGTTCCAATGTGGTTAAGATTCCAGCAACCAAGTCTTCTACTATGTATGAAATGGAATTTGCAGCACCGTATGTATCCTTGAACAATAAGCCGGATGCGATCAGCTTCTCTCTATCTATGTCTAATCAATGGCAGGGCAAGATTGGCTTGATTGTTAAGAATGCCAGCGGTCAGAAGATTTATCTTCATGTCATTCGTCCCAACAGCTGGACTGGCTGGCGCGAAGTTAGCTTCGATCCTGAAAACATTCCAGGATTCAGCTATCCAATGACTATTGTAGGTTACTACTTCGAAACTCCGAGCGGAGAAAGCCCTGAAACGACTATGAAGCTGGATAACCTATCTGTGAACAACTTGGTAGTTAGCTAAAACATTTTGAAAAAATACCAAATAAGTCTATGGTTTAAAATTTCAAGAGCATGACTAAATTTTTCTTAAAAAAATGCTAAAAACCAAGTTATTAGACTAGTATTCACGGTGCATTTATAGTAAACTAAAACATAGAGATATTTGAAGTATAATACAAGCAAACTCAGAATAGACGCCCGAGTCTATTTTGGGTTTTAATGGAGTTTATGGAAAAACAAAATCAAGACTGGTTTTGCATTGAAAAAGTTTAATATCATTTAGAAAGTGGGGGGTGTCGAAAATATTCAAATGGCATATTTTTTACCTTTTGGAGCAGGGCTTATAGCGCTGCATACGATTAGCATTTTATTTGTTTCTAGGATTTCATTAATAAAGCGCCTTTTTCTCGTAGTATGGGTCATGCTATTTGCGATTGGTGCTCCATTCCTCTTTCAACAAGTTCCCGGCATAGCCTTTGTTGGACTCTGTGCCTTGGCCTTGGCTGTCTATATGGTGCTGCTCTTTTCACAGGAGCTAGCTCCGGTCAAGAAAAAAGCAACTGCTTCTACGCGAAGCAGAAGCCAGAAGCATGCTAAGAGCTCGCGGAAGAAAGTGCAAGCTAAGGAAGCAAGCTTGTCATCCGCTAGAGATTTGAACTTTTCCAATGCTTCAACCGGCAGGATGAGAAAGGAAAGTAAAGAAAGGGTTCAGGCTGAGGAAAGTCCGGTAAGGCAGAGAGTATCTGCTTCTGGTCGCACCCTAGCAGACCGTTCTATCAAAAAGGATATGACAAGATATGAGAAAGTCAAACCTCTCTACCCTGTTGATAATTTGGCTACAGCTCCTGCCTTTGGAGAATACGAGCCAAACAGTCAGCTAGCGGCAGCTGAGGTCGGCATGGTGGGTATGGAACATAGCTCACAAAAAGCCAATGATGAATTTTTGCAGTCTCTGCTTCATCACCGCAAGGGTTCTACCAAGATTAAGGTGGCCAACTCTCTGATTCAGCCTACGGAAGCAAATGCAGCCGGCAATCAAGGCTATACAGATATAGATGATCCAGCCTTTGAGACAGCTGTTCTGTCTAAGATTAGACCGATGTCCTATACTGAATCTAGCTATGGCAACTTCAGACCGCAAGCAGTTGAGGTAACAGGTGTTGTTTCTCAAGATGAGGAAGAATTTTTCACTGAGCAAGAACAAGCTCAGCAGCCAGTGGCAGAAGAAGTAGGAGGCAGCAGCCTGGAAGATGTTTTTGCTGCTACGGGAGATATCAAACCAGTTAGAGCAGAAGAGTCAAAAGCAGCAAACAGCTTAGAATCTCTCTTCTTTGCTGAGGAGAAAGCTGAGTCAGAGGCTCAGATGGACTCAGTCTTCAGCCAAGCTAGTGCAGAGCCAGAGTTTTCTGCTGCTGAAGAGTCTATGGTTAGTCGTGATCGCGCTGATATTCAGGGCTATCAAGACATTCTCAGCCAGATTCAGCATGATTTGCTGGGATCTGAAGAGGAAGATTTGACTGCTGAAGTGGCAGAAACTTGGGAGGAAGAAAGCAACTTCGAACCTGCAGCTGAAACGTTTGAATTTGAAGAAGCTGCTGAACCAGCAGTTGTTCAATCAGTTTCTGAAGACACTCTTTGGACACAGGCTGAGCCTGTTCAAGAAGCAGTTGCAGATGAAACAGAAGAAGACTTGCTCAAGGGAATTACAGACATCCTCAAAGCTGAGGAGGTACAAATCAAGGCTTCTTCAGTCGCTCCAGCTGCAGATGAGACTGAAGAAGATTTGCTTCAGAAAATCACTGACATCCTCAAGGCTGAGGAAGCAGCAGAAGCACAACCAGCTGCAACAACTGCGGGAGATAAAGAAGTCTATTTCCAATTCCTTCTACTGGAAAGTCAGGAATTATTGGCTTCTAATGCAGTTCAAGAAGCTGAGAGCTACCTGAAAGAGATTGTCCAAGGCAGCTCAGATCAAAATCTTCGTCAAGAAGCGTTCAACATGCTGGACAAAATCGGGAAAAATTAATACTATATAAACATACAATTGATAGTAATCAATTAGAAGGGTTTTAGGGGAAATTATGAAAAGTTGTAAAACAATCACAGGGACCGTTGTCATTGAGATTGAAAAAGGGATGGGACTGGGTGAAGTCCATGAAGTCTTTGTCGATGAGGGGGTCAATCTGACTTTTGTCATTAAGTCAAAGCAGTCTGAACAGCCTTTTGCCTTGCTGTCTAGCAAGAACATCCAAGGCATCGGTGACTTTGCGGTCATGGTAGAAAACAGCTCAGTCTTTCAAGAGCTGCAAGAAGCTGACCTGAAAGTATTGAATGACAAACAGGGCAGTATCTTTGACGAAATCGTCATTACAATTGATGGAAACAAGGTGGGAACTGTTGTTGACTATCATATTGACGAGAAGAATGAAATTGGCTACTTGGTGGTTAATTCTGAAGATGCCAGCGAGGAAATTCAGATTCCTAAATCACGCATCTTGATGATTGGTAAAGAGTATATCATCCTCAATGATGAAAAAAAGGCAGCTCCTCATCTTGAAGCAGATGTAGAGATGGGCCGTCTGGCTGCAGCAGATCTGCTCCATGAGACTGAAGCTGCAAAACCAGCTGAAAAAATTGAAGAAGTAGTTGCTGAAGCACCTGTATTCGAGCCAGTTGTAGATGAAAAAGTAGATGTAAAAGAAGAAGCTGCGACAGATTTGACAGAGGCTTTGGCTGCTGTAGGTCTGGGTGCTGCTGCTCCTGACTTGGAGTTTTCTGAAGCAGTCGTAGAGACAGCAGAAGAGCCAGAAGTTCAAGACTTGGTACAAGAAATGATAGCTCCAGCTGAAGAAGAAGTTGAAGAAACAGATGCAGCGCTGAGTCTAGATGCTGCTTTGGAAGAAGTATTGGCAGTTCCTGCTGAGGAAGTAGAATCAACAGTCAGCACAGCGCCAGTTGCTGAGGAAGACTCTGCAGCAAAAAAAGCTGTTAACGACTTTATCGATCAGCAAAAACGTCTTCTGGTAGGCAAAACACTGCAAAAAGATCTTGTTAATGCAGATGGAGGAGTTATCCTGAATGCCGGAGATACTGTTTCAGATGACATCATTGATTTTCTTCGCCGTATCGACCGTAAATTCCTTATCCGCTTAGCTGAATGCGTAGTATAAGGTTGGGATGAGATTCATGTCAAGAAGAAAAAGAAAGGTTTCATCAAAATATCAAAAACTACTTCCAGCAGCGACACTTGCTGCCTTTCTGCTGGGTAGTTTATTTTATGTCATTTTTGTCTTTAATCCAACGATTGACCTGAGTATCAATGGCCGTCCCTCTATGAAGGTACGCTCTCGAAGCGAAGCTGAGATTGAAGTTTACAGAGAACTGCCCTATAAGGCTACATTTCAGCTGACTACGGGGCAACACTTCTCTGTAGATATGCGCTTTTTAGGACTGAGCTATTTCACAGAAGAAGAGCTTAAGCGGCTGGATAATATCTCGGCCAAGACAGTCTGGGATAAGTTTACACCGTTTTTCGATACCAAGGAAAATCTACAGATTTCCATCTATCCTAACCGTCTTTTTTGGCTTAGACCTTTAAACGATGTCTTAGCTGCCCATCCTGATGTTCTCAGTCAGCTTCCAACGACAAATCATCTGGTTATGGACGGCGAGTCTAATGTAAAGGTGGGAGATAAGTCTAATGGCTATAAGATTGACCCTGCTGCTTTTATCCAAGCATCTGAGGAGATTGCTAAGACTGGTAAATTTGATGATGTCAAGGTTGAGAGCACGCCTGTCGAAGCAGAAGATCAGAGTGAGCTTCTGAGTCAATATACGCACTTTATTGAGCGTAAGGAAGTACCACTACCGACTAACGCTGCCCAAGCTCAAAACATGAAAACAGCTTTTTACAAGCTGCAGAATGTTTACTTGGCTCCTGGCGAGACCAAGTCAATCTCAGAGTTGCTGGGCGCTTTGAATGCAGAGTCCGGCTACCTGCCAGTCAAGGGCAAGGATAATAAAGAAGTTTACGGTCAGGGTGCTGAGCAGATTGTAGATGCCATTCAGCAGCTCGCCTTTTCACGGACCAATGTTATTTCCTATCGAGGACAGTATTTCAACATCGGAACGCCTGCTGAAGGTTTGACCGAATTGACCATTCAAAACAATACAGAAGCAGATATGGTATTTTCATTAAGTTTGGAGGAGGGGCAAGTATCCATTATTTTGGCATCTAAGTGATACTCAAGGGAAGTCTAAGTTTGACATCTTCACCTGAGATTTTCAAAGAGTATAAAAAGGGAAAAATTATGATTGCAAGTTTAGTATTTATATTAGGTGTCGTATTTGGGAGCTTTTTCAATGTCGTCATCTACCGTGTGCCACTAGAAAAGAGCATTGCCAAAGGTCGGTCTATGTGTCCGTCCTGCGGTCATGTCTTGACTTCGGTGGAACTGATTCCGGTTGTGTCGATTATCATGCAGGGCTTTAAATGCAAGCACTGCAAGGAGCCGATTTCACCGCGCTATCTCATTGTGGAGCTCCTGACGGGTATGCTCTGGCTGGCCTCTTATCTGATCTTTCAAGATCAGGGGCCATGGATGGTTGTTTCAGCCTGTCTTTTGGTGTCGCTTTGCCTCATTATCGGTTATATTGATTTTGATACTCAGTACATCTCGGACTCGGTTCTGCTGGTCTTCTGGCTGGGCCGCATGGCTGTTGCGTTTTTTACCAATGAATTCAATTGGGAACTGCTCCTTTCGCTGCTAGTCGGCGCTGGTCTCTACTCTCTCATTTATTTTGGGGCCAAGGCTTATTACAAGAAAGAGGCTTTCGGGATGGGTGATATTCTTTACTTAGCTGCTCTGAGCAGTTGGTTTAGCCCCTTGAATACGCTGATTTTGGGATATGGTTCTTTCTTTGTAGCTGGAGCGATTCTCTTAATCGCAACCATCTTTAAGAAATTCAAATTTAAGTTGAAAGAAGAAGTCCCTTTTGGTCCTGCTATGAGTATCATGGCGGTCATCCTATATTTCTGGGGAGGAATCTAGGAAACTAAAAGCGACAATAGAAATGGATAAAAAAATGTTTAGGAAGAAAAAAGTTATCATAGCATTAGCGACAGCTACTGTTCTTTCAGGCAGTGTACTGCCTGTCAGCCACCTAGCGGCAAATGAAAAGGCCAGTCTGGATCCGTCTTTAGTGCAGGTATCAGATCAGTTTCAGGCCAAGAAAACAGGAGCAGTCGTCTTTTCAGAAGATGTAACAGTGCCAAGCACAGTGTCAGCCGATTTCATTGATAGTCGTCTGGCTGGCACGCCGATGGCTGGATTGGGAAAAGCTTTCAAAAAAGCAGAGAAAGATCATGGAGTTAATGCAATTTTTCTCGTAGGGCTGGCTATTCACGAATCGGATTACGGCCGCAGTCAGATTGCTCAGGCCAAGCACAACTTGTTTGGTTTCATGGCTTATGACTCCAGTCCTTTTTCCAGTGCAGGAAATTTCGCAACATTTGACGATGGTATAGATACCGTTGCCCGCTATCTTAGCGAGCACTATCTCAAGCCTGGCGGTCAGTTCTACAATGGTAAGAGCATGGCTGCTATCAATGTAAGATACGCATCTGACAAAACTTGGTCAAACAAGATTATGATTCGTATTCGAAATTTTTTGAAAAAAGGTTAAGGAGGCTGGGACAATTGTGTCTCAGCTTGCTTTATTATAGAAAGAATTTCTTTTGGTGAGGCGACTGATGGAGTTTTTGCTGCTCTCTGGGGCTCTAAAAATTCCTAATCATCCTCTCGGGACTAAAAAATAAAAAAATTGCTTCTGTGATATCTACATCGTCTTTTCTGGCGAAAAATGACTTAATTAGGGGATTTATGAAAAAAAAGTTTGACGTAAGCGATGTGTTAAAGGAAGCCTGGGGACTGACTGTCGATTACTTTTTTGTATGGACAGCAGGGCTTGCTATCATTCAACTGCCATTTTTTATTCTGGGGCTGTTAATTCTATTTTTTTCTCCATGGACTTCTACATTTCTTCCAAGTATAATTCTGTTTGGATTTCTGTGTGCATTTGTGATTGCTTATATCCATAAGTTTTCCTTGACCATGGTTCGTAATCCGCAGATGGTGCGAAGAAACTTCTGGAGGGCTGTTGGCTACAGTATTTCTGATGGCTTTTTTGGGCGTTTGCTTTCTATGTCTATTTACGTCTTCATCTTTTTCTTGGCTATGTTACTTCTTTTTGTATACTTGTATCATATGTGGGTGCCTGGTTCAAATGTTCGGGAAATCTGGCATGCTTTGGCTATTTGGGCTGTAAATAATCGAGAAAAAATGACAAGTATACTCTTTCTGATGTTTTTGATAGCACCAATGTTTAACTTGTTGTTCCATTTATTTTACAGTTATTTTATCGTCTCTCACTTCTTCTTGTTGCCCTATATTATTCAGGATACCAACTCCTCTGATAACCTCTTGCGTCCTCTGTCAGCCTTTGGCAGCTTGGGTAAGTCCTTTTCTCGTATGAATGGTCAGAGGGGGCGTTACTTACTGGTAGAGCTTGTCTTAAAGCTTATTCCTGTAGTATTGGGTCTAATAGAAGTTTTGAGTTTACTTTTTGGCGATGGCGTGTCTAATGTTGTGGGAATGATTGTTAGTATGATAAATGGCTTTTTGCTGATTTATGCCTTGGCAGCCCGTTCGGTTATGGCTGACATCCTGATGTCTTATGATCGGGAAATAGTTAATTTTGGAGATTAATATTTATGAAAAAATTAGAAAGGGTTTTAGGATTTAGGATAATGAACGATGAATGATGTAAAAGTAACAAGGGTTTTCAGAGAAGCTTGGATTTTTGTTACAGAATATTATTTTGTCTGGCTGAAAGGCCTTTTGCTGGTCGGAATCCCGCTTGCAGTGCTGGGCTGGTTTCTTTTTCCGCTGGTTTCGAGTTGGTCTTACCGGTCCATTTTAGTCTTGACTTGTTTGGCATTTATAATTGCCTTCGGTTTTGCTTACGTCAATAAATTTGCCTTGACAGTGATACGAAATCCGCAGATGGTTAAGCTCTATTTTGGCTATGCAGTTTGGTACAGTATCTCAGATGGCTTGCTTACCCGCCTCTTTTATTCCTTCATTGTCAGTGCAGTCCAAGTCCTGATTCTGTACATGGGTTGGTCGGCAATTGGCATCAATCTTGGGGTGGCTAGTCTCTTTGCCTTTTATCGGAGAGCAGTAAGTCCAGAGGCCATTGTAATTTTCCAGTTTCTTTTTCCTTTCTTGTTCATGGTCTTTTACCTGCTCTTCACTTATCTGGTTGATTCGCACTTCTTTTTGCTGTCTTATATCATTCAGGATACTAGCTCAAGAGACAATCTGGCCAAGCCGCTTTCTTTTTATGGCTGTTTGAGAAAGTCAGTCCTGCTAATGAAGGAGGGCAGGGGTCGTTATGTTCTGCTCAGCTTTTTTCTAGCTTCTTTTGGTGGGATGATTGGCTTGGGTACTCATCTCCTGATGGATCTGATAAGGCAGTATATTGGTCCCTTGCTGGGGGAACTGGATGATTTACTTGGCCTGATTCAGATGATTCCTGTCCTAGTTTTCAGTAGCTTTTACTGTGTATTTGTTCTGGTTGTTCGGACAGTTTTTGCCGATACTCTGATGGAAAATGATACAGAAGTAGTGGATTTTGGTGATTAATTTAGGAAGTAGCAAGACCAGACAATACTTGATAGAAACAAGAGGAAGGGTATGAAATCAGTAACAAGAATCTTAATAACAGCTTTGGTGCTAACTGGGATAGGCTTTATTCCTCTCCCTTATGAATTAGAGACCGTGAGGCCGGCTTTGAATGCCAAAGACTTTGTCCAAGTTCAAGGAGGAACTGATAAAGGAAAAGGTAAAATCTATGTCATGGCTGTTGGTGTTTCCAAGGCCCGAGTGTTCAGTCTCTTTTTGACTCTGCTGCCTAATTACAGGCTGGAAACAGAGTATGTCTCTGTTCCTGAAAACTATTTCGATAAGGAAAAGGGACGGGAAGAGCGAGAGAACAGCACTATGGGATCTTCCCATCTCAATGCCTTGCAGGTGGCTTATCAGGCTGCTGGTCGTACAGTTGAGATTAGGCATAAAGAGATTTACGTAGGTGGCATCAGCAGCGAGACGCCTCTGTCAAAGGAGTTACAGCGAGGCGATGTGATTTTAAAGATTGACAATCAGACTTACACTAGCCCATACGACATCGTTGATCAGATGGAACAGCGGACAGTCGGCGATGTGGTATCAATTGAGTACAGCCGTAATCGTGTAATCGGTTTGGCTAGCGGTCCTGTGATTGTGGATGAGACAACTGGTAAGCCTGGTTTGGGAATCGAATTGGGTTCTAAAGCCAGTGTTGCCATGAATCCTCTGACAGAGTTTAAGAGCAACGGTGTAGCAGGTCCCTCTGGTGGACTCATGTTCAGTCTGGAGCTTTACAACCAGCTCGTGTCTGAAGACATTACCAAAGGAAAAACGATTGCTGGTACTGGAACGATTGACCACAAGGGAAATGTTGGCCGGATTGGCGGGATAGAGATGAAAGTCATGGCTGCCGATAAGGCAGGCGCGGAGATTTTCTTTGTTCCTGATGACACCATTGACGCCGATATTGCCCAGTACAATCCCAAGCTGCGCTCTAATTACCATGAGGCACTTCGTGCTTCTATCAAAATCAAGAGTAAAATGAAAATCGTCCCTGTCAAAACCTTCAACGAAGCTTTGAACTATCTCAGAGAGATGGAATAAGGGACTTTGCTACTCTATGAATAGTCAATAAAAACACAAGCCCTTGCTGGTTATTTATCTGGCGAGGGCTTTTATTATAGAATTTTTTCAAAAAATCGACACCTTAGCACATAAATACTTGATTTCTAAATCGCTGTGTGATATATTTATAACATAAAGGGTGTTAAATATTTCTAACACTAGGAAAGGAGTCTATCATGAAAAAAAGTCAAAAAACGGGTGGCCTCATTGCGATGATTGCCGCAGCTCTCTTTATTGATTTTACTGTTTTATTTGGTTCTAATCTTAGTTGGGGATCCAAGTTAGTTATTGTTGGTCTGTCAGGGATAGGTCAGATTGTAGCTATTTGGGGCTGGCTGCACATGAAACCATGGCCTCATAAGAGTCAGAAAGGTAAGGGAAAGACTATTTTTGACTTGTCTGCTAAGCTGTACACGATGCTTTTGTTTGCAGCAACCATTTTTTATACAGTAGGAATTTGGGTTGCGACCCCAAGCGAAAGATCTGGCATTAAAGAATGGATTTTGGGAGTTGGCCTCGTTATTGAAGTGATTGTATTTGGTTTTTTCTCTTTGAAAAATGTCAAGGAAACTCCAGACGAACGCTTCTATGCTAATTTAGCTAAGGCAGCTAGCTTGATGTTTGTTTTTATACTAGGCACACTGATAATCCTAGCAGTTATCATTGGGTACATGGGTTCTCTCACTCTTTACATGGGACAGATCTTTATTAGCATAGCTGCCTTGATTTGCATCTTTGCGGTTGTCTATCTTATCTTAGAACGGAGAGGATAACCATGGCCAAAGAAAGCAAGATTATCACTAATCTCAAATCCGTTCGTGAGTCTATGGGTATGACCCAGCAGGAGCTAGCCGACCGCATTGGCATGAGGCGAGAGACAATTCTGCACTTGGAAAATAACCGTTACAATCCTTCGCTGGAAATGGCTCTCAAAATTGCTCAAGTCTTCAATCTGAAAGTAGAAGACCTCTTTGAACTCAGACAGAAAGAGGAGGCATAATTCTTTTCGAGACCTGCTAGTGACATAAACCAGAATACTCTAGGCAGTTTGCTGCTTAGAGTATTCAATTTGTATATGAATCATCGTTTTTATCTTTTTCCAAAAAATGCTATAATATGAGCAAGTATGTAGAGTATAGAGGTATTAGGTTGGAAAATTGTGTTTATATCATTTCGGGTCCTCCAGGTGTTGGAAAAAGCAGTGTCAGTAAAGAATTAGCCTATTCTTTTGACAAGAGTGCTGTGATAGAAGGCGACATGATTTATTTAATGGTTAAAAGCGGCTTAGTAGCACCTTGGGAAGACGATGGCTACTACATGGATTTATTCTGGGACAATATCATTAGTCTTACCAGCAATTTACTTAATAGAAGCATGACTATCATCATAGACTATGTCATATTCGAGGAACAAATCAAAAAAATTACAGATTTTTTAAAGGCCAGACAAACAAGATTAAAATACTGTGTATTGCTGGCAGAAGAAGAAAAGCTTAAAGAAAGGGACCTATCCAGAAATGAAATAGAAAGAACGGGTGACTTATCAATCAAATCTAGAAAAGAGTTTCTAGCTAAAAATATTACTCAGGAGCATTTCCTTTATACGGATCAGTTAGATATCAGAGAAACTGTGAATCTCATAAAAACAGAAGATCGATTTTTTGTTTAAGAACGAATAAAAGAAAAAAAGCCTTTGAAATACTGATTTCAAAGGCTTTTCTTTATCTCAATTATTTCACTTCTATCTACAGTTTCTAAATCTCTAAATATAATAGAGCTGAAGCAGTGGTAAAACAAATCATCAACAAACTTGGTAATATCTTAGAAAATAATTTCTTTATAGTCCAAGTCGCTTTGCTTTAAATTATACTTTTTTCTTAAACATTTGATACGAGCAGGTATTTCTTGTGAGTAATTTTCATCAAAAAATTTCATATATAATCTCCCTATAATCATGGAAAAGTAGTAAAAATAGTTGTTATCCTAGTTGATTAAAAAAATCTCTGATTTCCTCATCTTTTATAAAATAATATATAATTTTCCCCTCTCTTCTAGTGTCCAAGATGTTTTGATTGGCTAGTTTACGAAGATGGTGGGAGGCAGATGCCATACTGAGATTTAGTAAATAGGCTATATCACAGACACAGAGTTCTTCAACAGCAAGGAGATAAAAGATGATATTTATCTGTTTATTATCGGTAAATTTTGATAAAATGCGAAGTGATTTTTGGACTTTTTCCTTTTCAAGGTAGTTCGTTGCGGTTGTAACATTTTGTTGATTTATAACATCCACTTGACAGATACTATCTTTTTTCATAATTTTTTCTCCTAGCCTAACACAGCCCATAGCATGTCAAAGCTGTTGTTTTCAATCAGGATATACATCCCCAATCCTAAATAGACAACGGCAATAAACCATCTGCTATATTTTTCCAAAGTTTCTCCAACAGAAGGGACTTGTGCTAATTTTTGGGCTGAAAAAACCAAGAGATAAATCATGACTAGAAAAGTAAGTAAAGTCACTATCATATTCGCTAAATTTAAGGTGGTAAAATATGGGACAAAGACACCAATATTGTCAGCGCCACAACTTGCAAAAGTAATCATAGCGACTAGAAAAATCAGGTTTTTATTGTCTTTTCGCAAACCATCTTTTGCAATAGCTTCTCCATCAGAATCTCCTAAAAGCAAAACTTTGAGGCCTAGGAAAATTGGAATCAAACCGAGTAAACCTAAAATCTCTTTACTAGGAATATAATTTAAGACAAATGCAAAAAGCAAACTTAGGAATATTAGACTAACAGAGCCTAGAAATTGTCCTAAATAGATGTTAATGATGTCCTTTCTGCTTTTTCTTTTGGCAAAAAATAACATTAGGATAATAAGTAAGTCTACGGCTGTCCCAGAATACAGGATTATTGAAGTAACAATATTTTGAACCATAAAACACCTCATTCAAATATATTTTTGAATGTATTTTAACATTAAACTTTGTAGATGTCAACTTCAGCTCCATCAAAATATAGATAAGAAGGTAATGTACCAAATATTAAAAAGCCCTGCCATCGAAATTATAGCAGGGCTTAACTTCAATATCCAGATGATATATTTATCTAAAAAAGGTAGAGAAAAAGGTAGAGTTTGAATTGAAATACAGTGCAATATATCGCATTTGGCAAAAAGAAAAAACGCTTGAAATCAGCGTTTTTCTTCTGTATTGATTCGTATTGAATGCTTACTTCACTTCTGTAAACACAACGTGCTTGCGAAGTTTTGGTGAGTATTTCTTCAATTGAAGACGGTCTGGTGTGTTGCGTTTGTTTTTAGAAGTAAGGTACAAGCGTTCACCAGATTCTTTGTGTTCAAGTGTAATATTTACGCGCATGGTAGCTCCCTTCTATTATTCTGCTGCAGCAGCTTTGGCGATCTTACGGCCCTTGTAGTATCCTTTAAGGGATACACGGTGAGAGCGTGAGTAGTCACCAGTAGTTTCGTCAAAAGTTACAGTTGGAGCTGTCACTTTGTAGTGAGTGCGGCGTTTGTTTTTCTTCGCTTTAGAAGTGCGACGTGCAGGTACTGCCATTGTTTGTTTCTCCTTTTAGTTTATGAATTCGATTGAATTTGATGATTTTCATCAACTTTAACAGTATAACAAAACTTTTTTGTAAAGTAAAGTTACTTGACAGATTTTTTTCTTCTTTTTGAAAAACCCCTGAGCTTCTAGTTGTCTTCTTTTTGCTTGATAGGAAAAAGTTTCAAATCCGCCTCTATATTTTCCCAATCTTCTGAAAATTTAAAAATTTTCCTCTGTAAAATACAGTCTAAGTGTGGTATAATAAAGCACAAAGATTACAGCAATGAAAGGGAAAGATATGACAGATAAGGACATTCGTCACAGAAGTAAGATTTATGACAGTATGGTTAAATCTCCTAACCGTGCCATGCTTCGAGCGACGGGGATGACTGATAAAGATTTTGAAACGCCTATTGTTGGGGTGATTTCCACTTGGGCGGAAAATACACCTTGTAACATCCATTTGCATGATTTAGGCAAGCTAGCCAAGGAAGGCATCAAAGCAGAGGGTGCTTGGCCAGTTCAGTACGGAACTATTACGGTTGCGGATGGGATTGCCATGGGGACGCCAGGGATGCGCTTCTCTCTGACCTCACGCGATATCATCGCAGACTCCATCGAGGCTGCCATGGGCGGGCATAATGTAGATGCTTTTGTAGCTATCGGGGGCTGTGATAAAAATATGCCTGGCTCCATGATTGCTATTGCTAACATGGATATTCCTGCTGTCTTTGCCTACGGCGGAACGATTGCACCGGGGAATCTGGACGGCAAGGACATTGACTTGGTTTCTGTCTTTGAAGGAATCGGAAAATGGAATCATGGCGATTTGACAGCTGAGGAAGTGCGCCGCATTGAGTGTAATGCCTGTCCTGGCCCTGGTGGCTGTGGCGGTATGTACACGGCCAATACTATGGCGACGGCTATTGAAGTTCTGGGCATGAGTCTACCAGGATCGTCTTCTCACCCTGCTGAGTCCAAGGACAAGCAAGAGGATATCGAAGCAGCTGGCCGTGCCGTTGTAAAAATGCTGAAAATGGGGCTGAAGCCGTCTGATATTTTGACACGTGAAGCCTTTGAAGATGCAATCACAGTGACTATGGCTCTGGGTGGTTCTACAAATGCTACTCTGCACTTGCTAGCCATGGCTCATGCGGCCAATGTTGAGCTGACGCTAGATGACTTTAATGTCATTCAAGAGAAGGTGCCACATTTGGCTGATTTGAAACCATCCGGTCAGTATGTCTTCCAAGACCTTTACGAGGTTGGTGGAGTACCGGCTGTGATGAAATATCTCTTGGCGAACGGCTTCCTGCATGGTGATCGCATCACTTGTACAGGTAAGACGGTGGCAGAGAATCTAGCAGAATTTGCTGATCTGACACCAGGTCAAAAGGTCATTATGCCGCTTGAAAATCCAAAACGTGCAGACGGTCCGCTCATTATCTTGCATGGTAATCTAGCTCCAGATGGCGCTGTTGCTAAGGTTTCTGGTGTTAAAGTACGCCGTCACGTCGGACCGGCCAAGGTCTTTGACTCAGAAGAAGCTGCTATTGATGCGGTACTGGCCGATGAAGTAGTAGATGGCGATGTGGTTGTAGTTCGCTACGTTGGACCAAAGGGTGGTCCTGGTATGCCAGAAATGCTTTCACTTTCTTCTATCATCGTAGGGAAAGGCCAAGGGGACAAGGTGGCCCTTCTAACTGATGGTCGCTTCTCAGGCGGTACTTACGGCTTGGTTGTCGGACACATTGCTCCAGAAGCTCAGGATGGTGGGCCGATTGCCTATCTTCGTACAGGCGATATGGTCACGGTTGACCAAGACACCAAGGAAATTTCCATGGCGGTCTCTGACGAAGAGTTGGCGAAACGCAAGGCAGAAACGACTATTCCACCACTTTATAGTCGCGGGGTACTTGGTAAATATGCTCACATGGTATCGTCTGCCGCTAAAGGTGCTGTTACTGACTTCTGGAAACCAGAAGAAACAGGTAAGAAATAGCCTATATATGACAAAAGAACCCGCTAGTTTTTCTAGCGGGTTTGGTGTTTTTATTTTAAATGTAGATAAACTAAGTTCCTTCTTATCTAGGACTGATTCCCAGAGCAATGCGGCCGAAACGGCTGATACGGGTGATTTTCCAAGCAGGAGACCAAGTAACTTCGACAGAGGCACTTTCAATCTCATCTATTTTTTTAAGAGAGTCCATAATGGCGATGGGCAGGCTCTCAGCACAGTCACAGGCTGTATCGGTAAAGGTCATGACAACCTTGCAGTGGCCATTTTCGTCTAAGTTAATTTCATAAATCAACCCTAAGTTATAGACATCCAGCTCTACATCCGGATCGTAAATACGCTCGAGCTTCTCCACCAATTTATCCTGAATTGCAGCTGCTCGATCATTGATTTTGATATCGTCTCTCATGGCTATCCCCTTCTATCTGACTTGAATTGTTTTTATTTTCTCACAATTCAGACTTTTTTTCAAGCTATTTTGGAACATGAAAACGGATTTAGTTCTTCCAAATGAAAAATCCCTTTCGGGCTCCTCAAAATGGCGGACTTATGATAGAATATAAGTACTAAAGAAGGCGGAGGTCAGAAGATGAAATTACAAAAACCTAAAGGAACTCAGGACATTCTTCCTCAGGAATCAGCCAAGTGGCAGTATGTAGAAGACTTTGCCCGCAAGACATTTAGAAAATACAATTACGGTGAAATCCGCACGCCAATTTTTGAGCACTATGAGGTCATCAGCCGCTCGGTCGGGGATACGACAGACATTGTGACCAAGGAAATGTATGACTTCTATGATAAGGGCGACCGCCATATCACGCTGCGTCCAGAGGGGACAGCACCCGTGGTGCGTTCTTATGTAGAGAACAAGCTTTTTGCTCCTGAAGTGCAAAAGCCTGTCAAAGTCTATTATATGGGCTCCATGTTCCGCTATGAGCGACCTCAGGCTGGCCGTCTGCGGGAGTTTCACCAGATTGGTGCAGAGTGCTTTGGATCTAGCAATCCTGCTACAGATGTAGAAATGATTGCCATGGCGGCTCAATTTTTCAAGGATATTGGTATTACCAATGTCAGCTTGGAGCTTAACTCGCTGGGGAATCCTGAGAGCAGAGCTGCTTACCGTCAGGCCTTGATTGATTATCTGACTCCACTGAAGGCTAGCCTTTCAGCAGATAGCCAACGTCGCTTGGAGGAGAATCCGCTGCGCGTGTTGGATTCTAAAGAGCCCGAGGACAAGGTGGCTGTAGAAGGTGCTCCGTCTATTCTGGACTATCTGGATGAGGAGAGCAGTACCTACTTTGTGGCTGTTCGTTCTATGCTAGAGACCTTACAGATTCCTTATGTCATCAATACCAACATGGTCCGTGGCTTGGACTACTATAATCACACAATTTTCGAGTTTACGACAGAGGTGGCTGGCAGTCAGCTGACCATTTGTGCTGGTGGCCGTTATGATGGGCTGGTTGCTTACTTTGGCGGACCTGAAACGCCAGGTGTTGGCTTTGGTATGGGCTTAGAACGCCTACTTCTCGTACTTGACAAGCAGGGAGTAGAGCTGCCGATTGAAACTGCTCTGGATGTTTATGTAGCTGTTTTAGGAACTGGTGCCAATGGCAGAGCTTTGGAGTTAGTGCAGGCTCTCCGCGCACAAGGATTTGCGGCAGAAAGGGATTATCTAGACCGCAAGCTCAAGGCTCAGTTCAAATCCGCGGATATCTTTAAAGCCAAAACTCTTATCACCTTGGGTGAAAGCGAAGTGGAGAGCGGTCAGGTGACTGTAAAGAACAATCATAATCGTGAGGAGATTACTGTTAGCCTAGACCAAATCCAAGAAAACTATCAGCTTATTTTTGAGAAATTGGGTTTTTAAAGGCTTGAATCTAACAGTCAGAAACGCTATAGTATCGGACGTTTGAACGAACTTAGTTGACAATGTGTCAATATATTTTCTTAAAAAATATCTTTAAAAACTTGAAACATAAAGTGATTATTGATATAATGTACCCGTTATATAAATTTGCTAAAGGAGAAACAACTATGGCACAAATTAAATTAACTCCAGAAGAACTTCGTACATCTGCAAACAGATACACTGAAGGTTCTGAAAATGTAACTCAAGTTTTGACTACATTGACTAATGAACAAGCAATTATTGCTGATAACTGGGATGGTTCTGCATTTGATAGCTTTGAAGCACAATTCAACGAATTGTCTCCAAAAATCAAAGAATTTGCACAATTGCTCCAAGATATCAATGCACAGTTGGTTAAAGTTGCTGACATCGTTGAGCAAACTGACCAAGATATCGCTGCACAAATTCACTAATTTTGTTATAACGGCTTTAGGAAGGCAAGAGCCTTCCTATTTTTGTAAAGATTAAAAATGAAAAAGGCAGTTTCTTTCATATTTGATAAGAAAATCACTGCAATGTAAAGGCAAGCTCTGACAATCTGAATCAACATCTGAATTAGACTGTTAGAGCTGTTTGTGTCTTTCTGTGTGCTTTTTTATGTAACAGTAAACTAAAAAATTTAAAAAGAAAAAGAAATTTACATCCATGGGAAATAAAAAATTACTTAAGTATATAGGAAACGTTGTTTTAGTGATTGCCTTGCTGGCTGCAGTAGTGACGCTGAATGTCGCAGTGCAGAAGAATACAAGCAGCGCTAGAGACAGCAAAATCAAAACAGATCAAAAGACTAAGCTGAATGTCGCGGTCGTCAATGAAGATCGGGCTGTTAAGGTTGACAAAAAAGAGTATAATCTTGGAGCTAGCTATGTCAAAAATCTAGAACGGGATGACTCTCAAAACTGGTACATCGTGACGCGTGGAGCTGCAGATGCTGGCCTGGAAAGTGGGAAATACCAGCTGGTCGTGACGATTCCAAGTGACTTTTCGGAAAAAGTGCTAGATGTCAATGCTATCAGTGCAGATCGGACAATCGTCACTTATAAAGTTAACGCTGCAGGAAATCAGCAGATTGAAAATGAGGCCAATAGTCTGGCTAAGGATATTATCGCAGATCTGAATAGTCAGTTGGTTGATATGTATATGGCAAGCATCTTGAGCAATCTGTACACAGCTCAGCAAAATGTGCAGGCTAGTTCAGAGGTGCAAATTACCAATATTGGCAATTATCGAACCAACTTGTTGGAGTCTGCCATTGGCTCTAAGAATATCTTCCCAACGTTGGTTAGTATGTCTGCCTCATCTGTCGAAGCCAATAACTCTCTGAAGACGACTCTGGAAACTTATGCTAAGGCTTTTGATGACTTGGATAACTCTCAGGCCACTTATGGGAAGAATTTTGATAGTCTTCTCAAACAGCGAGTTAGTGACCAAACTAGTTATGAAGAATTTATGACCCAGCTGATTGAGATGGATCGTCAGCTTTTGGCAAATGAAACTGAGACGCTTTATAATAGTTTGAGCGAATCGCAACAAAAATTGACTGCACAGCTTGAACTTGCCAAAAAACAATCTAGTGATGATTCAGACGATAATAATAATCAGCCAAATCAAAATCAATCTGATAATGTCAGCAAGCAACTAGAGCAGTTGGAAGCTGCCTTAAAAGCAGAACGTGGGCAATTAGATGTCCATAAACAACAGATTAAGGACTTTGTTGATAATAAATTAAGGACCTACTATGGTGTTGAAGAAGGCAAGCCTATTACTCTTAGCGCAGTGTTAGGAGATGCTATAACAAGCTACGATGCTTCTTTGAAGGCACAAATAGCTGAAGCAGTAAAAGCTTTGCCAGCTTCTCAACCAACAGAGGTGAAATTCGGATTGTCTGTTCCTGCTCTTGACTATTCAACCATTTCGCAATTTGGAACACCACAAGGAAATGGAAGTGCTGAGTTAGACAATCTGGCAGCAGCTGCAGAGAAAGCGGCTAGCTCTACAACCGGCCCAGTTAATAGCCAGGTTGGAAAGGCTACTTTGTCAGTCACTCCACCAACAGGTGTAACAATTAAAACTATTACATACAATGGCGAAACAGTAACAAATGGGCAAGAAATTAATTTGGCTGAAGGCGCTAATTTTAATGTGCAGTTCAATGTAGCTAATGATGCTGCAGCCACTTCAGTTGAAAGCTCAATTGATATTTCTCTGAATGGTATTAAGGTTGCAAGTGCGCCAGTGAATGTAGAGGATGCACAAAAAGCGGCAGCGGCGTATGGAGCTAAAGTACAAGAGATTTCTTCTGCCTACCAACACGTTATGTCTTTAATCCAAGCTTATAATTCTTTTGATGAGTTAAAAAATAAAGATATGTCCGAATCTTTATCTACCCTTTTGATAAATGCTATTAATTCGAATCTAGATAGTTATCAAAATAGCTTGTCTAAAAGTAACGATGGTAAGAGTCAAGGGGTTAAAGAAACCTTGGATGAAACGATTAGTAACTTGAAAAACAAGATTGAAGACGTCAAAGGGACCAATTCAGAACTCGCAACTGAGATTGATAAACAGCTCAATCTTTACAAAGATGTACGAGAGAAATTGAAAGGCATCTCAACTTCTCGGGAAACCTCTACGGATGCATTGAAAAAGACAGACACCGATTTGTCATCTCTGAATTCAGAATTCTCATCCTTGCTGTCTTCGACTTCTGGTGTTAAGTCCTCTTCACAGACCAATGTGCAGGCAGCTGATAGTGTCAACCAGATCTTCAGCAGTTTCAATCGTGAGCTGGAAAATGCGCAAGGAACGACAGAGAAACTGTCTGCGAATGCTGAAAGCTTGATGGGGCAATTCAATAAGGAATTGGAAGATAATGGCAACTTTGTGGAGTCCTTTGTCAAGGTTCTTAATAATGCCTATGAGAACGGCGTTCCTAATGAAGTGTTATTGGACTTCCTGTCTAATCCGGTTGCTCAGTCTTCTTCATCTGTCAAAGCGACTGTCAATGTTTACCGTCCATTTACTTGGATTCTCTTGTTGGAGGTTGTTAGTCTCTTTACGGCCTATCTCTTTGCAACGCAAAATATTGTGCGCAAGGTTAAAGACCGCTTTAAGCTTAATAAACTACAAGATACAGATATTACGACTGTGGGCATTCTAGGCTTCCTGTCACTGACGATTGGTCTGGTCATTGGGATTGTCTCCAGTATGCAGCTTCACATCGGCAAGGAATATGTTCCATCTTGGGTCTTGTTGATTGTTGTTGCTAGCTTTGTCTTGATTCAGGGGCAGTATTTGTTCCTCAAGCATCTGCGCGTGATGGGTATGGGATTAGCTTTCTTCATGATTATCAGCTTTGTCTACCTATCTAATGCTATTGGTACGACAGCTAGCTTGACTGGCTTCCCGGCCTTTATCAAGAGCTTGAATGCCTTGTCTGTGCTAGAAGGCATGCTGTCAGGTTACTTTGACGGCAAGACCGCTGGCTTCTTTGCCATCTTTGGTTTGATTGTCTTGCTGGCTCTGCTGGTTGCAGCTAATATCTTTATCAAGACTAGAACATTAAAAACTGAGGAAGTTTAAAAGAGTATGAAAAGAATTCTGTTTTTATTCCTACTCCTAGGTTCGTTTGCGGTGATGGCTGTTGCCGCAGATGAGCTGAAGGATAATCGTCTGCAGATAGATAATTCGCGGATTGAAAAAGAGCAAGAACTGAACTTTGGTGCACAATCGGAAGGCACCAAGTCTCTTTTCGTTGCTGAAAATCAGGAAAAAATTCAGGAAATGAAGCAGTATCAAAATAAACAGTTGGCCACAGAAGCGGGACAACTGTTTTCTGCTATACAGGGGCCGACGGATATTTACCATTCCAAGGAGCTTTTTCAGCCGGGAATGGAAAAATTGTCCAAGTTGCAGACGAGTTTGAAAAGTGATGATGAAAGCAGCTGGGATGATTTTCTGCCAGGAGTAGTCTACTTTGTAGCAGCCATACTCTTGGTCAGTATGACTGTCTTTGTCAGCTATCGTATCAGTAAGGGAGAAGTATAAAATGGAAGGACATATCAATATCACCCTTCGTTTGCGGGATAAGGATGTGGATATTCGCATTCCTAAGCGGATTGAGGTCCGTCGTTTCATTCGGGAGATTGATCAGATTTTCAATATCGAAGGAAAGCGTCATAAGTATCAGCTGCGGATTATTAACAAGGGGCTGATACTGGATGAGGGCAAGGTTTTGGCTGATTATCCAGTCACAACAGGAGATTTAGTAGAGATTGAGGAGATTTAAGGTGACTGAGGAAAAATTTGTATTTGCTGAACAAGAGTTTATCTATGAAAAAAATGACAAGAATTGGAGCCTAACGCTAAAGCGTTCGGATGTGGCAACGCAGGATTTGCGGGAGCTCTTGCTTTTGGACCTGCACCATCCGCTTTTCTTGGAGCAGGAGACTAAGGCTGATCATGATAGTGTCTATTTCACCTATCAGATTGAGCCTTTGGGGCTGTCCAAGGAAGAGATTGAAAAGCGCACGATTTCTGAGCGGATTCGTCTGGCTCTCAATGTTTTTGCTCTGGAAGCGGCACTGGAATTGCCAGTTACTTTTTTGTTGCATCCTAGCAATCTCTTTATTACCAAGGATGCGCAGGCTAAGATTGCTTACCGCGGCGTTCCAGGCATCATGACACCTCAGTCTATTTCTCGGGAGGACTTTTTGCGTCAGGCTAAGTGCTTTGCAGTGACGCTTTTTGCAGATCTGGACTTTATGGAGCTTTACAAGGGTTCGCTAGAGCTAGAAACTCTGCCAGATTTCCTAGTGGAGCTGCGTGAGGCTGACAGTCTGGAAGATGCGGTTGCAGTTTTGGAGAAATCCTATCAGGAAAAGGCTGCAGAAGAAGCAGAGAAGCAGACATTGGTCTCCAAGCGGCAGCATAAGATTTTCAAACTGGCGACCATCTGGCTGACAGCAGCTGTTGTGATTTTGACCATTCCTTTGATTTATTTGATTTTCATACAGAATCCTTTCAAGGAAAAGCTGTTACAGGCGGATACTGCCTTCATTAAAGTGGACTACAGTAAAGTCATCGATGAGCTGGAAGGAATCTCTCCTAAGAGTCTGCCGAATACACAGAAATATGAACTAGCCTACTCTTATATCCAGGGCTTGGAATTTTCCGATGATCAGCGTAAGGTCATCCTGAACAATGTCACGCTAAAATCAGATGATTTGTATCTCAATTACTGGATTCAAGTTGGACGTAATGATTTTGAAGATGCTTTAGACACAGCCAAACGGATTAATGACTCAGATCTAATCATCTATGCCTTGACGCAGGAGATGAAAAAGGTGCGTGAGGACGATAGTTTGTCTGGTAAGGATCGGGAGACTAAGCTTGAGTCCTTGGAAGGCGAGTATAAGAAATACTGGGATAGCCGCAAGGAGCTTTTGACTGGTGATTCTAGCTCAAGAGCTTCTGGCGAGGAAGGTTCTTCAGGAGCAAGTTCTTCCTCCAGCAGTGAAGCGTCATCTAGCAGTAGCGCGAAGGAGTAAGTATGGGAAAGACAATCATCATCTATACAGGCCATCTGCGCTATGAGCTGCAGCTGACAGAGGACAAGAAAGTTCTCCTAGCAGCGAGTGAGAAGGCTCAGCTTTACCTGCCTCATCAGGAGACTCCTATCCAGCTTCAGCTAGCTGAAGGGAAAGTCTTTTATCAGATGGGGGAAGAAACGGGTGTTGTAACTGACGGTCTAACCTTGGGTAATCTGACCTTGTATCAATCTGATTCAGAACCGGCTGTTTATGACCTGCTGGACAGAAAAGAGTTACTCATTAGCGACCAGAAGGGCGCAGCCATCAGTCTGGAAGCGCCTTTGGAGTTGCTCTTGAAGCGAACAAATGATTCTTGGCTTTTGACCAAGATGCGAGGTCAAGTCTACCTCAATCACGTTGAGTGGACGGGAGATCAAATCCAGCTGGAAGCTGGCGACGAGCTAAGCTTGGAAGGTATTTGTCTCAAGGTCCATCCAGAAGAAATCTGGGTGACGGGTCCGGCTAAGGTCAGTTCTAACCTGACCTTGCGGGGCGCTTCTCGTCATGGTTTTTATCCAGACTATCCAGACTATCACCGCTCACCGCGAATTATCTATCGGAGCTCAGAGGACAAAATCCAGATTGCTCCGCCAAGCAAGGAGCCTCAAAAGCCTAATGATGAGCTCTTGAGACTGATTGTGCCGCCACTTCTCATGGTTGGGGTGACGGTGTTGATTACACTGGTTCAGCCGCGGGGGATTTATATCCTCGTTACAGTTACTATGTCAATCGCCAGTGCTATCTTTTCGGTGCGCGGTTTCTTCAAAAACCGCAAGAAGTTCAAGGAAGATAAGAAGGAGCGCATAGATCTTTATCACCTCTATTTAAAAGACAAGGCTATTGAGCTGAACAAGCTGGAACGTGAGCAGCGTGATGGCATGCTTTACCATTTTCCAAACATTAACGAATTAACGGGTCTGGTGACAGACTACAGCCATCGCATCTACGAGAAGACACCGCTTCACTTTGACTTTCTTTACTATCGCTTGGGGCTTGGACAGGTGCCAACCTCTTATAAGCTGACCTACGGTCAAGAGGAGCGGAGTGGAAAGAAAGATGCGCTGGAAGAGGAGGGCTATGCTCTCTACACTCGGCATAAGAAAATTCCCGACCTTCCTATTGTCGCTAATCTCAGCCATGGGCCGGTCGGCTATATCGGTCCGCGCAATCTGGTCCTAGAACAGCTCCAGCTCTTAGTCATGCAGTTAGCGGTCTTTCACTCCTACCACGATGTGCAGGTGATTACCATCATGCCAGAGGAGGAGCGCGACCAATGGGATTGGCTGCGCTGGCTGCCGCATGCGACTCTACAAGAGCTGAATGTCCGTGGCTTTGTCTATAACCAACGGACGCACGATCAGGTTCTAAACAGCCTCAACCAAATCCTGAAACTGCGCAAGGCTCAGAAGGAAGAAGCGACCCGGCAGGAGACGACACTCTACAGTCCTCACTATGTGGTATTGGTCACAGATGAAAAGCTGATTCTCGACCATATCATCATGGAGTTCTTCACAGAGGATCCGACAGACCTGGGCTGCTCACTAATTTTCGTGCAGGATGTGATGAGCTCGCTGTCTGAGAATATCAAGACGGTTGTCAATATCAAGGACCGCAACACTGGTCAGTTAGTCATGGAAGAGGGAATCCTCAGAGAAATTGATTTCCGCTTGGATCATTTCCCAGAAGGCTATGACAAGGAGCGAATCGCTCGGACCTTGGCGCCGCTCAATCACCTGCAGAATCTCAAAAGCTCGATCCCTGATACTGTGACCTTTATGGAGATGTATGGGGCAGAGACCTTCTCGGACCTGCAAGTCTTGCAAAAGTGGCAACAGAATGCGCCGTATAAGAGCTTGGCAGTGCCTATCGGCCTGCGGGGCAAGGAAGACCTGGTCTACCTCAACCTGCACGAAAAGGCTCACGGACCGCACGGGCTGATTGCCGGGACAACCGGATCAGGTAAGTCAGAGACTATCCAGTCCTATATCCTGAGTCTGGCCGTCAACTTCCACCCGCACGATGTGGCTTTTCTGCTCATCGACTACAAGGGTGGGGGAATGGCCAATCTCTTCAAGAACCTGCCCCATCTCTTGGGAACCATTACCAACTTGGACGGTGCCCAATCCATGCGGGCGTTGGCTTCCATCAATGCGGAGATTCACCGTCGGGAGCGGCTCTTCAGAGAGTTTGAAGTCAATCATATCAACCAATATCAAAAGAAATTTAAGAACGGGGAAGCAACTGAACCCCTGCCCCATCTCTTCCTCATCTCGGATGAGTTCGCAGAGCTCAAGGTCAATCAGCCTGACTTTATCAAGGAGCTGGTATCCATCGCTCGGGTCGGACGTTCCCTCGGGGTCCACTTGATCCTGGCTACTCAGAAGCCTTCTGGAGTGGTGGATGACCAAATCTGGTCCAACTCCCGCTTTAAGCTAGCACTCAAGGTGGCAGACCGGACGGACTCGATGGAAATGCTTAAGACGCCAGATGCGGCAGAGATTACCCAGACTGGCCGGGCCTATCTGCAGGTCGGCAATAATGAAGTCTATGAACTCTTTCAGTCGGCCTGGTCAGGGGCAGACTACCAGCCGGATAAGGATGAGATGGGTATTGAAGACCATACCATCTACCTGATCAACGACTTAGGCCAATACGAAGTGCTCAATCAAGACCTGTCAGGTCTTGACCTAGCAGAAGACATCAAGGAAGTACCGACAGAGCTGGAGGCTATTGTCAGCCAGATCCAATTACTGACAGAGAGCCAGCAAATCCCACCGGTACCGCAGCCATGGCTGCCGCCGCTCAAAGAGCGGATGACCCTGCAGGAGTTGGAACCTATCCAGCCGCAGGAAGCCTGGGAGCAAAAGAAGCCTGTCTCTGTCCTTCTCGGAATGGCGGATATCCCACAGGCACAGAAGCAAGAGCCGGTCTCTGTCAACCTGTCCAAGGATGGGCATATCCTGCTCTACGGAAGTCCTGGTACGGGGAAGACAACCTTCCTGCAGAGTGCTGCCATGGACTTGGCTCGCAAGTTCAGTCCCAAAGATGTCACGCTCTACCTAATGGACTTCGGGACCAATGGTCTGGCACCACTGGGTCAATTACCACAGGTAGCCGATACCCTGCTTTTGGATCAGACGGAGAAGATTGCCAAGTTTGTCCGTATCATGGAGCGGGAGCTCAACCGGCGTAAGAAACTCTTGTCGGACTACGGTGTTGGTACCTTGGAGCTCTACCGTCAGGCTAGCGGTCAGCAAGAGCCGGCGATTGTCATCCTACTGGACAGCTATGAGTCCATGAAGGAAGAAGCCTATGAAGCGGAGCTCTTCAAACTTTTGGTGCGGATCTCTCGTGAAGGTCTCAGTATCGGTGTTCACCTCCTGGTGACAGCGGGCCGTCAGTCCAACCTTCGGGCGCAGTTCTACGCCAACTTCAAGCACCAGCTGAGTCTGCCACAGAATGATGTAGGAGAAGTCCGCTCTATCGTGGGCTCTACCCCACTAGCGAAAACGATGGAAGACATCAAGGGCCGAGCGCTCATGAAGCGTGACGAGGTCGATGTTATCCAGCTGGCTCTGCCAGTAGCGGGTGCCAATGATGCGCAAGTCCTTAACAACCTGCGTCAAGAAGTCGCTTCTCTCCAAGAAGCATGGACCGGACAGCGACCAAGTGCCATTCCGATGGTACCAGAGGAGCTGACGATTGATGAATTTATGAATCTACCGACCACTAAGGAAGCCATTGAGAATCACGAGCTACCAATTGGTGTGGAATTTGAAGAAGTTCAGACGGTTAGTCTGCCGTTTAGTAAATTTAAACATCTGCTCGTGTTATCTGATAAAGATACTGCTATGACTGCTGTAACAAACCATATGATAAGAATATTGCTTCATATGTTTAACAAAGAGATGATTACCATTTTTGATTCAATTGCGGAACACAGTCAGTTTTCAGATAATGTAGGTAATTATATAGGCTATGATATGGATTGCCGTTCGACACTTGAGTCCTTGAAGGAAAGGGTTCTTATGGCTAGAAAACAACGTAGTACTTTTGAACATTTTGTTGTTATAACGGATGTCTCACAGTTTGTTTCGCAAAGTAACATTGAACCTAATGAGCTTGCTCTCCTAATAGAGGAAGGACAGAGAGTAGGACTTCATTTCATCTTTGTTACCCACAAAACATATCTTGCCAGTTATACAGACATAACTAAATACATGAAAGCTCATTTAGACACAGCTCTCATAGCTATGAAAATGAGTGATCAAAGTATCTTTACTCGCTCATCTATGGGACGAGAGGAGCCACTGTTAGATGATCAAATTTACTTCCACTATCAGAACGTGCAAGTAAAACTAAAAATTACAAAATAACCAAAGAAACGAGGAAGTGATTAAGATGTCTAAGGAACAGTATTTGCAAATAAAAAAAGAGTATAGAATCAGACTTTTTTTGATATTTTGTCTTTTTATTCTATCTTCTATTCTTTATTGTATGCTTCTATTCAGTTCTTCCAGATACGTACCGTTCTTCTCAGCCTCAATAGTGACTTTAGGATCTATAAATCAATTTCTTATTGTTCCTTTTTTGAAACAAAAAAAATCTATTGAAGAGGAGCATCCAGATTGGAAAGAATTGAGTCCAAAAGGAGTGAAGCTTCTTAGTAAAGAAGCAACCCAAAGAACACTGGCTGGCATTGGTGCAACGTTCATTTTGCTTTTGACCTTTGCTATGTTTTATAGGCCAGTTCAGCAACAAGATATTAACGTGAGAGAATTCAATGATAGGCCTAAAATAAATTTTGACTCATCGACGCCAACTACCTCAACTACTTCCTCTGAATCTTCTAGTTCAGACTCTTCTTCAACAGAGCAATCATCAACTGGAACAGAAGAAGAACAGACGAACCAATCTAACAGCGATACTGGTAGTTCATATCCTCACATATATGGTACAGATGATGAAGTCGTGAAAAAGGTTATAGATAAATCCATGCAAGACTTGAAAGAGAAACAATCAGGTGAACAATCGGGAAACTAGAAGGAGACAGAAATAAATGAGTGATGCTAGTTTGAAAGCTCAGATCGATAGTGATAAAGCTAAGCAAGATAAGTATAAGAGAGTACGAGATTCGATTCAAAATCATGGATTAGATACGGATATTGATCTTAGTGTCTATCAGTATTATATAGAATTATCTGAAAAAGCTATTTCTAAGATTGATGGGAATGAAGGATATCATTATCTATCTAATCTAAAGTCTAAATTGGAGTCGGATAAAAAAACTGTAAAAGAGTATCTTGATTTTGTGAAAGATGCCAACTCATCTTTCAAAGACTTATATGTGACATTAGGAGAGAAAATCGCAGATTTAGAAAAATCTATCAGCCGTAACAAAGCTGCTTATAATAAAGGAAAACTAATTTGGGAACAACTTTAGTGGTAAGAGGAGAAGCTTATGGATACAAATATAAATGCTATTGATAATAGCTATACTAGTAATGTGGTTACATATGATGATAGTCAGATAGAAACTGTAATAAGTGAATTAAATGAAATCAAAAGTCTTCTTTCAGATATTGATGCCGAACTATCTGGCCTTGAAGCAAATGAGACAGAATGGAAAGGTGAAAGTAAAAATCAATACTTGGACTTGAAAAGGTTTGTTAAATTATATCGGACTGATTATGGAAAGAGTATAAAAGAACTTCAAACAGCTGTATCAGGTCTTAAAAAATTGCTTGGTTCTATATCTAGTTCTCATGTAATAAAGGAGATTGATAACGCATGATATTTACGTTAGAAGCTTTATATACGTTACATTTATTTAATGATTATTCGGATGATTTAATATTTCTTCCGCTTCCGGCTCCAGCTGAATGGACAGGAACCCGAAAAGAAAATCTTTTATGGGTTTTGGAGAAGGGCTTTGAAGATTTAAAGGAGCTTGGGCTTATAGTTGACAATCAGCCAACAGAGGAATGCGCGATGTATGGAGCTTATTTGAAAGAGTATCATAAAGCATCTTATCACTGTCAAGTTGATCAACGGTTTTTCTATGCTCCAGGGGTTGATCAGTTCAAGAGAATGGCAGTTATCATTATAGAAATTGGTGAAAATCAATTTCAAATTGATCGTGCGGGATGTGCAGTTTTTCTAGCATTTTTGATGGAAAGTCATAACGTTTTACAAAATATTGATGACACCGTGAAAGATTATATCCACTCTCAATGGGAAGAAGAAGCTTTCATGAGCTTGGTGCTTCATCACGGAAATGATGAAGCTATTCGAATTCGAGTTAACGAATTGTCAAAAGACACACAGGATATCATCTATTTAAAAAACGATAACCATCTTTATGAATATGATTTCTATAGGCAAATCCGGCGGTCAATTGACAGTGATCAACTGAAAGAGCAAATTATAAAAAAATTGAAAGTGAGTCTGTAATATGCCAGTAGATATTAAATTAGTTCTGTCAGATCAAGAACAACTTATTTATCATAGTTTAAATATGGTCAATATGGCTGGACAAATTGTTACAAAAATTCAAAGTGTTAGATCAAATCTTCCCAACCTTTCGTCTGAAGGCGCCTTTCACGATTTTATAGGAAAGGGTGATAGTAATGGTGGTTTATCCCGTTATCACCTAAAAGCACAAGAGTTTGAAACCATTTGTGAAGTACTCTACCGACATTCAAAAAATACTTATGATACGATGATTGATATGGACAAAGTATTAGCAACCTCAATTGCCAATCTAGTCTTGAACGATCCAACTGCAAAAGCAGAAGACAAGGAAGCTATTAAACGGGATCCAAAAGGATCTATTGACCAGATTAAGCGTAATTACCAAGAATATAGAAAGAGTCTTGAGGGAGGAGCACAGAAATGACAAAGTACTACTCTAATCAACCAGACTTTTCCACAGAAGCACCAGATCCAGCATATAATTATTTTAGCTCAATGAGTGATATCATGGATAATATCGAAGCTGCTGGGAATACTGTAAAGTCTGAAGGTGTTGAAGACCTATATACCCAGAAGGGGGAAGCCGCCTTAGGTGTAAAAAAAGATAGTAGTATCTTCGACAAATCGATTCAGCGCATTTATAATATGTTAAATAGCGCGAAGAAAGTCCACTCAGACATCATGCAAAATATTGACAATAAGTTCACCCGAGGAATGGATGATGCATTTAAGAGTCTAAACAATGTCAATGGAGATAAAAAACCTTACGAGAGTAAATATACAAAAAAAGATACGATTAAATATAAGCAAGAGGCAGGCCCAAATGGTTTTGAACAGAGAGCTTATAATGATCCCCAACCGTACAAATTACACGAACTTTTAGATGGGAAGGCTAGTCCTATTGAGGCGGCAAAGGATGTTTATGAGACTCGCTTACAGGCAGCAAAAGCCTATCTAGCTCAAAAAGATAAGCTGACTGATAAAGAAATAAAGAATTTAGAAGGGAAAAGTGCAGAAGATATTGTTGAGGCGTATTTCCCAAGCCAAATACCTGATTATCAGGGGTTGAAAGCTAGTCGCTTTCAAGAAGAAAATAAGGATACTTTGCAGAAAGTTGATATTGGCTTAAAGGCTTTAGCTTTTTTAGCAGCAGCGGGAGGTGTTATCTTTGCTCCCTTTACTTCTGGAGCATCTTTGACACTAACTTATGCAAGTGGTGCCTATCTATTTGCGGATAATGCATACTCCGCGTGGACAGGTCAGACTATGATAACAGGCGATCGTCTTTCAACTGAGGATCGAGTTTGGGCTGGGATAGATGCAGCTACGACTTTGGCATCCATGGGCTCACTAGCTTATCTGACGAAGTTTGGCACATCGGGTCCAAACTTATTGAAGAATTTGGCAACATTAGGAAAGTATGCGGACGATGCCAATGATGTCTCAAAGGTTTTCTATGCAGCCGCGACTGATCAGGATCCGAGCTCAGCAATTCAGAATTTAGTGATTGGGCAAGTCGCTAGCTTTGGAGTAGGCAAGGCTAGTAATTACTTTGGTGGGAAGTTCAGTCGTGGAGGCACGCCAGACTTGGATGTGGACTTACCAGGTGCTAAAGCATCTCATCTGGATGTCCCACTTCAAAGCAAGCAAATACCCAAGCTGGACCCAGCTAATGTACGTTTGAGTAGTAGACCAGACCTGCATCTGAAAGCTAGCCCAGCTGATACGACCCTGGCCAAACTGAAACCCCATCCAACAGTCAGTGTGGATGTACCGAAGGTTAAGCAAGTATCAGGCGACAGTGCAACTAAGGCTATTGGCGGAGTCAAGCCAAGTGATGTGGATGTACCGAAGGTTAAAAATAACATATCTGAACCAAATTTTGCTAACTATAAAGAGTTTTCAACTAAAAAGATTGATGAGTTCAAGACAAATCTAAATGATGTCGAGACTAAGATAACTGTTGAGACTCGTAATGCAGCAGGCGAAATTCAACGTATCCAATTAAAAGCGGTCGGTATAGATGAAACTGGTAAAATTCGTATCCAAGATTATACAACTGCAAAAGATGGTTTATCCATTAAACGTCAAGATATTCTGGATAATCTATCGAAATATGGCGGTACAATCGTAGGTGAAGGAAAAGGTCGCTTTACGGGTGGCACTAAAATTGAACCAGGAACTCGAATTGAGATTATTTCTCAAAAAACATCGGATATTTCAATTGAGCATGTGTCACCAGAAATCAAAAAGGCGACATTCGCAAAATTCGATGAACTTGCAAGTAGAGAAATAGATTGGAATACAGCAGAGAAGCAGGCATCCTTCAAGGATACTTTTGATATGTATGCGGAACGTGCTGTTAAAGAAGGGGCAGTCCCCAACAAAGAAACCTTTTACAAGATGTATGAAGCTAGACAGTACGATTATCCAGATGTATACAAAGAAGCTATTAAGCAGCCCTATTTAGAAGGTGGAGCCTCTTCTATTGTGAATGGAAATAGTGTTAAAAATTTTGCTTTTAGCGAAAAAGGTTCTTCTATTGGAAGGACTGATAATGGAATAGGGCAAGGAAATTTTACAACAAGTACTATGGAAGACTCTGTGCTTTTATATGATGAGGATGGGGTTCTGAAATCAGGTCCTGATATTGCGACAGTCAAAGGAGTTGGTGATGATACATACTCTACCGGTATGTATCAATATGAGTATACACCTGAACTCGTTAGAAATATGAATAATCAGGATCTAATCAGATTTCCAAATGGTGATACGCCAGGTTCTTCATCCTTAAATATCCCAGGGGCCAAAACGTGGGCGGGTTCTAACATTCATATGTCTGAGAGCGAACTGCTTATGCCAACGATTGATACAAGGGGGCATTCTTACGATGATTTTCTATCCGCCATTAAACGTCAAGGTTATTATGAAATCAAAAATCCGCAGGTCTATAAGCCTGGGACTAATGAAATTGTTTCTGTTGAAGGGATTTTTAGAATAAATCAATGGAGTAACTAAATGAAGACATACAAACTCAAAAATAAAGAAAATTATAAACACTTTGTCAAACATTATCTAGAAGTGATGAGGGAAGGAAAAGAAGCAGAAGCTTTTCTAGGAACGGAAGCGAAGTATTGTTTTCGACAACGGGATTCTTATGAAGTGGACAGCACAGATATTAACGTATTAATGGAATATTGCTTGTACCCTCTGTATGTAGAAGGTGATAAGGATATAGTGAGAAGAACTTTTGAAATCTTGAAAGATTTTAGCTTATCGATTGACCTAGTCAAATTAGATAAGGTGACTGATTATATTTCTATTCAAAATTGGTTTTTAACTGAATATTCCAATCTTCCCTTTGTTATTGAAACAGATGAATTAGTAAGAAATATTATAGAAAGTATTTCAAAATTATCAGATGAGCAGAAACGTACTTATACCTATGAAAGACTATGTAATGTATTAGACCGTAGTCCATTATATAGACAGTGTGATGAAAAAAAGGTAGAGAAGATCCTTAAGGAATTCAAGGAAAAATACTACAATCCACCTAAAGTGGTAGAACCGATTAAAACAGTTGAGAAAATTGAACTAGATGTTACAAGTATAGATGCTATAGGTGTCTCTGATGACCATCTAGAGTTGTTGTTGATTGATGAAAACAAATGGATAGAGTCATTAGAAGAGGAGCATCTCTTGAAACTTCAAGAAAAACTCAATAACTATATCTACTTCCTCGAAAGCAAGCAGTATGTGGAACGATATGGTGATAAGTTTGACAAAAAAGTCATCCATATCACATTCCAGTATTCTCCATCTGACAACGGTTTGGCCTTTCTCGCTGCTGTTCAGAAAGTATTGCAACCCACAGATATGAGTTTGAAGGTAGAATTGCCTGATTAATCTAAAGAGAGTGAATTTTGAACCGCACCCCCAAAGTTAGACAGAAAAAATCTAACTTTGGGGGTGTTTTTAAATGAAATTAACTTATGAGGATAAAGTTCGAATCTATGAACTAAGAAAACAAAATTTTTCACCTCATATCCATCCCTCGCAGCTTATGCTATAATAGTCTATAGAAAGTCGAGGGAATGATGAAGAAAATATTATTAGTGGTTGTGGTGCAGGGCTTGGCTATCTTTGTGATTACTGGTCTGCTTTGTTTATTTATGCGGGGGGATTTTTTCTTCCGTTCTTTGGCGCCGATTTTTGGTTTGGCAGCGGGAGGGTTTCGATTCTTGACGGCCATGGTGACAAAAGCGTTTGCGCCTAGTCTCTATGAGGATAGCAAGAAAAAGGAATAATCTATAGAGCTGACAGTAGGTCTGGGGTCTTCGCCTCAGGCCTTTTGTCATAAATGTCAGTATTAGTCATGCGAAGCTTTAATATTTTTCAGAAAAAGAACGGACAGAAGGGCTTTCTTAGGCGCTTTGTGGTAAAATAGTAACAGAATTAAAAATTTGGAGAGTAAAGATGAAACGTTCTATGTATGCTGGGCGTGTTCGCAAGGAGCATGTTGGTCAGGAAGTCACTTTGAAGGGTTGGGTAGCCCGCCGTCGAGATTTGGGCGGTCTGATTTTCATTGATTTGCGTGACCGTGAAGGCATTATGCAGCTGGTCATCAATCCTGAGACAGTGGCTGCAGAGGTCATGGCGACCGCAGAAAGCCTGCGCAGTGAGTATGTGCTAGAGGTGACAGGTAAGGTGGCTGCGCGTGAGCAGGCCAATGACAAGCTGGCGACAGGAAGCGTGGAGCTGCATGTGGAAAGCTTGACTGTCTTAAATACAGCCAAGACGACGCCTTTTGAAATCAAAGACGGCATCGAAGTGAATGATGATACACGTTTGCGCTACCGTTATCTGGACTTGCGACGGCCAGAGATGCTGGAGAACTTCAAGCTCCGTGCCAAGGTGACTCATTCTATCCGCAATTATCTAGATGAATTGGAGTTCCTTGATGTGGAAACGCCTTTCCTATCTAAGTCAACGCCAGAAGGAGCGCGTGATTACTTGGTACCTAGCCGGGTTCATCAGGGGCATTTTTACGCTCTGCCACAGAGTCCGCAAATTACCAAGCAGCTCTTGATGAATGCTGGTTTCGACCGTTATTACCAGATTGTTAAATGCTTCCGAGACGAGGACTTGCGCGGTGATCGTCAGCCAGAGTTTACTCAGGTGGACTTAGAAACTTCTTTCTTGTCTGAACAGGAGATTCAGGACATTACAGAAGGCTTGATTGCTCGTGTTATGAAAGAGACCAAGGGTATTGAGGTGTCTCTGCCTTTCCCGCGTATGAAGTATGATGATGCTATGGCTCTTTATGGGGTTGATAAGCCTGATACTCGTTTTGAAATGTTGTTGCAGGACTTGACAGATCTTGTCAAGGGAGTTGACTTCAAGGTCTTTTCAGAAGCTCCAGCTGTCAAGGCAATCGTGGTGAAAAATGCTGCAGATAAATACTCTCGCAAGGATATTGATAAGCTTACAGAGCAAGCGAAACAGCATGGTGCTAAAGGTCTTGCTTGGGTGAAAGTAGCTGATGGTGAACTAGCTGGTCCAATTGCTAAGTTCTTGACAGGCTTGACAAGTCCGTTGACAGATGCTTTACAGCTTGAAAATAATGACCTAGTTCTCTTTGTGGCTGATACTTTGGAAGTGGCAAATGCTGCTTTGGGAGCTCTTCGTGTTCGTTTGGGCAAAGAGCTGGACTTGATTGACCCTGATACATTTAACTACCTTTGGGTAGTAGATTGGCCTATGTTTGAATGGTCAGAAGAAGAGGGCCGCTACATGAGTGCCCACCATCCTTTTACCTTACCTCAGAAAGATTCTGAGCAAGAGTTGGGAGGCGATCTGAGCAAGGTAAGGGCTGTGGCTTATGATATCGTCCTCAATGGTTATGAGTTAGGTGGCGGCAGTCTTCGTATCAACCAGAAAGACTTGCAGGAGCGGATGTTCAAGGCGCTTGGCTTCTCAGCTCAAGAAGCTGCTGAGCAGTTTGGCTTCCTTTTGGAGGCTATGGACTATGGTTTTCCACCGCATGGCGGCTTGGCTTTGGGCTTGGACCGCTTTGTGATGCTCTTGGCTGGTGAAGAAAATATCCGCGAAGTCATTGCCTTTCCGAAAAATAATAAGGCTTCTGATCCAATGACACAGGCACCTAGTCCAGTATCGGTCGCTCAACTAGAGGAATTGAGTTTACAAGTGGAAGCACATGAAAAAGACTAATTTTTACAAACTCTTTCGCTATTATGTCCGCAGGTTTGCTTATAATTTTAAGATTTTGCGGTCTTTAAAGAGTATCTCGCGTGAGAAGTACGATGAGAAGATTTCCGCCTCACTTGTCTATGGCTTTTTGTCGGCTGTTGCAGTTAATTTCTTCTTTCAGCCGGGGCATGTTTATTCCAGCGGGGCGACTGGTCTAGCGCAGGTCATTACTGCCCTCAGTACTCGTTTCTTTGGTTTTACCATTCCGGTTTCTGTGACTTTTTACGCCATCAATATTCCGCTGATGATTCTGGCCTGGTACCAGATTGGGCATAAGTTTACCATTTTCACCTTTATCACGGTTACGATGAGCTCACTTTTTATCCAGTTTGTGCCGGAAGTAACCTTGACTGATAATCCTATTATCAACGCCCTTTTCGGCGGTGTGGTCATGGGCACGGGGATTGGCTTTGCCCTTAAGTCCAGCATTTCCAGTGGTGGGACTGATATTGTCAGTCTGACTGTTCGGAAAAAAACAGGCCGAAATGTCGGGAATATTTCCCTGATTGTTAATGGGATTATTATGCTGATTGCGGGTTTGACCTTTGGCTGGGAATATGCGCTGTACTCCATGATTACTATTTTTGTATCAAGCCGGGTGACGGATGCTGTCTTCACCAAGCAGAAGCGCATGCAAGCCATGATTATCACCAGTCATCCGGACAGGGTGATTGATAAGATTCACAACAAGCTGCATCGTGGGGCGACAGTAATCCATGGCGCTGAGAGAACTTATAATCATGAGAAAAAAGCTGTTCTGGTGACGGTTATCACCCGAGCTGAGTTTAATGAATTCAAGCAAATCATGAAGCATACAGATCCAGCTGCCTTCGTTTCCGTCGCAGATAATGTCCATATCTTGGGACTGTTTGTGGAGGAGTGAAGATATTCATTAAGCTTGGGAATGCGAAGTAGTATAGTGTGGGAGTTTGTTCTTAAAACGAGCTTTTGTGATAGGAGATTCATATGCGGTAGGACAATAGTCCCACCGCTTTCTATTCTCTATGGTGGAGAGTGGAAATTTCAAGTAAGAAAGGATATACAAATGCAGGAGATCTTCAGACAATGACGACTTATAAAAAAATCATGAATATCGCCTTGCCAGCTATGGCGGAGAATTTTTTGCAGATGCTCATGGGAATGGTCGACAGCTATCTGGTGGCCAGTCTTGGGCTGATTGCAATCTCTGGAGTCTCGGTAGCCGGTAACATTATTACTATTTATCAGGCAATCTTTATCGCGCTGGGGGCTGCTATTTCCAGTCTCATCTCCAAGACTCTGGCTCAAGGAGACAAGGAGCGTTTGGCCTATCATACAGCCGAGGCTATCAAGCTGACCTTGCTTCTGAGCCTTTTATTGGGGCTAATTTCCCTGCTCTTTGGCAGGCAGATGCTGGATCTTCTAGGGACAGAAAAGGCGGTGGCTGAAGCAGGCGGTCTTTATCTGGCTCTGGTTGGTGGGACTATTGTTCTGCTAAGCTTGATGACTTCTTTTGGAGCTCTGGTTCGGGTCACGCGCAATCCTAGATTCCCCATGTATGTCAGTCTTCTGACCAATGTCCTCAATGCCCTCTTTTCCGGTTTGGGAATTTTCGTCTTTCGGCTTGGTATTGTCGGTGTAGCACTGGGAACGGTGTTGGCTCGTTTGGTCGGTGTGCTGATTCTCTGGCGGGAGCTGGATTTGTCCACAACCCGCTGGAGCTGGGGCTTAGACGGAGAGCTCTTGCGCCTGTCTCTGCCGGCTGCTGGAGAGCGGCTCATGATGCGGGCTGGTGATGTAGTTATTATCGCCATTGTGGTCGTCTTTGGGACGGACGCAGTAGCGGGGAATGCTATCGGTGAAGTTCTGACGCAGTTTAATTATATGCCAATCTTCGGGGTCGCAACAGCAACAGTCATGCTGGTAGGCCATGCGGTAGGTGAGGGAGATATGCAAGAGGTCGGTCTGATTCGTCAGCGGACCTTCTGGCTCTCTTTTGCTTGCATGCTACCCGTGGCTCTAGGAATTTTCGTTTTTGGTCGGCCACTGACCTTGCTCTATACGGATAATAGCGGCGCTATCACAGCCAGTCTTTCAGTCATGCTTTTCTCCTTGCTGGGAACTCCCATGGCGGTGGGCACCGTGATTTACACAGCTATCTGGCAGGGGCTGGGGAATGCCAGACTTCCCTTTTATGCCACGACTATTGGTATGTGGCTGATTCGCATCGTTGCCGGTTACTTGCTGGGAGTGACCTTTGGCTTGGGTCTGCCAGGAGTCTGGACTGGGATGCTCTTGGACAATGGCTTCCGCTGGCTGTTTTTAAAGGTTTTATTTGACAGAAAAATGAGGGAAATCACATGACAAAAGCGTTTATTTGGGATTTGGACGGCACCTTGCTGGACTCCTACGATGCTATTTTGGCGGGGATTGAGGAAACCTATGCTCACTATGATCTGGACTTCGACAGGGCTAGTATTCACAGCTATATCCTAAAGCACTCTGTGCAGAAGCTCTTGGAAAAAGTAGCGTCTGAGAAAGGTCTGGACGCTGCCGAGATGAATGTCTTCCGTGGAGCAAGCCTAAAGGAGAAAAATGCTCAGGTCCATCTGATGGAAGGAGCTGCGGAGATACTAGCCTGGGCTGAAGAGCAGGGCATTGCCCAGTGCGTCTATACCCATAAAGGAATCAATGCCCATCAAATTTTGCAAGACTTGGGTATTCATGACTATTTCACAGAAATCATCACAACAGCCAACGGCTTTGAGCGCAAGCCCCACCCAGAAGGTATCGATTATCTGCTTGAGAAATATGGCCTGGACAAGCAGGAAACCTACTATATCGGTGACCGGACCCTGGATGTGGATGTCGCCGTCAACAGTGGCATCCAGAGCATTAACTTCTGTGACTACCGACCAGAAATCAATCAGAAGATAGAGAAGTTGGTGGACATCAAGCAATTATTTACAAGATAAAAAGCAGACTAGAACTGATTTACTGTCAGTCTAGCCTGCTTTTTCTTTTACATATGCTCAATGTGAAGTTCTAGCAAGAACTCAAGAGCCTCGGGAGAACAGTTCTTTTTTTCAATAGGGAAGCCGACATTTGGCCCCAACATGATATAAAAATCTTCCTTAGTATGAAAAACTTTGACGATGTCATCATAGCTATAAAGAAACTCTCCTCGTTTGCTTTTCACAGAAAATTTATCTTTCTCAAATATAAGGGTTTGCTCCATATCCTTCCAGAAAGGAGTTTTTTGATAGGCTCTCTTTATCTGATAATTCATGCCAAAATACATTGCTGAGAATGTCACCAAAGATATAAATAGCATGGTAAAGAAAGAAAAACGCTTCAGGTTGTCAGGTAGGAAGATTAGATAGAGAGACAGGATTCCTATTAAAATGATAATATTTAGCAAAAATCTTTTCCCGCGTAAGAAAACAGATCATGCAAATCGTTGATAGACTTCCTCAGTCACAAGAGTTGGAATGGTTATTGGGAACATGCTTTACCTCCTAGTTTTTATTATTATACCATAGAAGAGCGATAAGATATAGCCGAGCCTTGCTAGGCGATACGATACCAAGCAAGATTGGTCTATTTATAGGAGGTGAGTGATTATTGCGTCTTTATCTAAAACTAGCACATCTGGCATGGAAAGATTATGCCAGAAGTTATAATCGATACTTAGGTCAAATGCGCTTAGTAAAATGCAAATCAGGTTGCCGTGGGAGCTGAGGATAATTTCCTCATTTTGATGTTTGCTTTCCAGTTCATGAAGGAAAGTCAAGGCTCGCTGTTGAGCTTGTTGATTAGACTCACCACCAGCAAGTGAAAGTGTCGGCCGTGACCAAAGTTGCATGAAGGCTTCTTCAAAATCTTGGTCGGCAATCGCTTGACTGCTTAGCTTTCGCTCTATTAGCCGTTTGTCGGTTTGAATAGCGAGTTTCAGACTCTGAGCCAAAGGCTCAACCGTTTGGATGGCTCTTTGATAGGGGCTGGAATAAATGGCGGTAATAGGTTTGTCTGCTAAAAAGTCAAGTTTTTCCAAGGATTCTAGCCCTTTGTCTGATAATGGTCGATTGATTTCATCAGGTGTATAGTTAGAATGCGCATGACGGATAAAATAGTAGGTGTTGTTCATAAGATGATTATAGCAAAATTTAAATCTCAATTCATTTTCTACCTATTTTCCACGCCGCCTTTTCTGTCTTTGTCCGCCTTTCGTGATATAATAAATCTATGGAAAAAAAGAATAAGTTATTATTAATCGACGGTTCTTCCGTTGCTTTTCGCGCTTTTTTTGCGCTTTATAATCAAATCGACCGTTTCAAGAGTCCATCGGGCCTGCATACCAATGCTATTTACGGCTTTCACCTCATGCTCAATCATCTCTTGGAGCGCGTGCAGCCGACTCATGTCCTAGTAGCTTTTGATGCTGGCAAGACGACCTTCCGGACCGAGATGTACGCCGACTACAAGGCTGGTCGGGCCAAGACACCAGATGAATTTCGTGAGCAGCTGCCTTTTATCCGTGAAATGCTGAAGCACCTAGGCATTCACTTCTATGACTTGGCTCAGTATGAGGCGGATGACATTATCGGGACCTTGGACAAGATGGCTGAAAAGACAGCTGTGCCTTACGATGTGACCATTGTCAGCGGCGATAAAGACTTGATTCAGCTGACGGATGATAATACCGTGGTGGAGATTTCCAAGAAAGGCGTGGCCGAGTTTGAGGAATTTACCCCAGCCTACCTCATGGAAAAGATGGGCATCACACCAGAGCAGTTCATTGACCTCAAGGCGCTGATGGGCGATCAGTCGGATAATATCCCCGGAGTGACCAAGATCGGTGAGAAGACTGGTCTCAAGCTCCTCTTGGAGTACGGCTCTTTGGAAAATCTCTATGAAAATATTGACCAGCTCAAGGCTTCCAAGATGAAGGAAAATCTGATCAATGACAAGGACAAGGCTTTCTTATCAAAAACCCTAGCTACTATCAATACTCAGGCTCCGATTGAAATCGGGCTGGATGATTTGGTTTATAAGGGTCCGCAAATAGAGGCCCTGAGCAAGTTCTATGACGAGATGGGCTTCAAGCAACTCAAGGCTCAGCTAGGAACTGGTCAAGAGCCGGTAAAAGCCAAACCAATTGAATTTACCAAAGTGACTGAGGTCACAGAGGATATGCTGGCACCAGAGCAATTCTTCTATTTTGAAATCTTGGGTGACAACTACCACAAGGAAGACATAGTCGGTCTTGCCTGGGGCGATAGCCGTCAGATTTATGTCGGCACCAGCGATTTACTGCAACAGCCTCTCTTTCAGGAATTTCTGACAAAAACAGCTCTAAAAACCTACGACCTCAAGCGGACCAAGGTACTGCTCAGTCATTATGGCATCGAACTACCAGCAGCCTCCTTTGATGCGCGTCTAGCCAAGTATCTGCTTTCGACGGTCGAGGACAATGAGCTGGCGACTATTGCTCGCCTCTACGGCCAAACAATTCTGCCGACGGATGACGAGGTTTATGGCAAGGGAGCCAAGCGCGCTTTGCCGGAGCAAGAGCAGCTCTTTGAGCATCTAGCTCGTAAGGTCCAAGTAATGCTGGAAACAGAAGAACCGATGCAAGAGCAGCTCCGTTCTCACAACCAGCTGGATTTGTTGCTTGAAATGGAGCAGCCATTGGCCTTTGTCTTAGCCAAGATGGAGATTGCGGGGATTAAGGTTGAGCGGGAAACCCTACAAGGCATGCAGGCGGAAAATGAAAAGACGCTGGAAAGTCTGACCCAAGAGATTTATGATCTGGCTGGTCAGGAGTTCAATATTAACTCGCCGAAACAGCTGGGAACCATTCTCTTTGAGGATATGGGGCTGCCGCTGGAGTACACCAAAAAGACCAAGACAGGCTACTCAACAGCGGTGGATGTACTGGAGCGCCTAGCTCCCATTGCACCGATTGTGTCTAAGATTCTGGAATACCGTCAAATCAGCAAGCTTCAGTCGACTTACATTATCGGATTGCAAGAGGCCATAGCGGCTGACGGTAAGATTCACACTCGCTATGTTCAGGATTTGACTCAGACGGGCCGCCTGTCCTCTGTTGACCCTAACTTGCAGAATATCCCCGTTCGTTTGGAGCAGGGCCGCCTCATTCGCAAGGCCTTTGTGCCAGAGTGGGCAGATAGCGTACTTCTCAGCTCGGATTATTCCCAGATTGAGCTGCGGGTGCTGGCCCACATTTCTCAGGACGAGCATTTGATTGCTGCCTTTCAGCATGGAGAAGATATTCACACGGCTACAGCCATGCGGGTCTTTGGTATTGAAAAGGCAGAGGATGTGACACCTAATGATCGCCGTAATGCCAAGGCTGTCAACTTCGGAGTAGTCTATGGCATTTCTGACTTCGGACTGGCCAATAATTTGGGAATTTCCCGCAAGGCTGCCAAGGACTATATCCAGACCTATTTTGAGCGCTTCCCAGGCATCAAGAATTATATGGAAACGATTGTCCGCGAAGCGCGTGATAAGGGCTATGTAGAGACCATTTACCATCGCCGTCGCTCCTTGCCAGACATCAATTCCCGCAACTTTAACATCCGAAATTTTGCGGAGCGCACTGCTATTAACAGCCCGATCCAAGGCTCCGCCGCAGACATTCTCAAAGTCGCTATGATTAATCTGGATCGAGCTCTGACAGAGAAGAATTTCAAGTCTCGCATGCTCTTGCAGGTTCACGATGAAATCGTGCTGGAAGTGCCAAATGACGAGCTAACAGCCGTCCGCCAGCTAGTCAAAGAAACCATGGAAGCCGCGATTGAGCTGGCCGTTCCACTAGTAGCAGATGAAAATGCTGGCCAAACTTGGTACGAGGCAAAATAAAACAAGATACAAAGAGCGTCAAAACCGACTGAAAATTAGGAATCCGGACGAAGGAGCCATGCTCCTAGAACGGATTATCTATTTTCTAAGGTTTTAGCCCGGATTCAGTTAAGACGCAAATACCGCAAAACTATCCAACTTTATTATGAATGAGGAGGAAGCCTATGACTTATCATTTTCAAAATCCCAGTGATGCAATCGTCAAGCATTATCTGAAAAACAGCAAAGTGATTGCTGTTGTTGGACTGTCTGACCGCGAAGAAACGACCAGCAACCGTGTGTCCAAGGAGATGCAGGAACGGGGCTATCGTATTATTCCAGTCAATCCGCGGGCAGCGGGCAGTCAGATTTTTGGTGAGACTGTTTATGCCAGTCTTAAAGACATTCCTTTTCCGGTGGATATTGTCGATGTATACCGCCGCAGTGAGTTTTTGCCGGATGTGGCACTTGATTTTCTGCAGTCGGATGCCAAGATTTTCTGGGCTCAGTTGGGCTTGGAGAGTGAGGAGGCTGAGCAGATTTTGCGGACAGCTAGTCGGGACGACATTGTCATGGACCGCTGCATTAAACGCGAGCATACTCGCTTGATTCTAGGCGAATAAGATGGCCAAGTTAGTTATCATTCGTGGAAATTCCGGCTCTGGCAAGTCTAGTCTCGCTGGGAAACTGCAGACTCACTACGGCCGAGGAACTCTCCTGATATCGCAGGATACGGTTATACGGGACATGCTCAAGGAAAAGGTTGAGCCAGGGAATTTGTCTATTGACCTGACAGAGACATTGGCACACTTCGGTTACGAACATGATTTGCTGGTTCTGGTAGAAGGATTTTATGAGACAGACATTTATGGACAGATGCTAGAACGGTTGAAAAAAATCTTCGCTCCGCAGGTTTTTGCTTACTACTATGACCTATCCTTTGAAGAAACAGTCCGTCGCCATCAGACCAGAGCTAAACAAGAAGAATTTACCCCAGCCGACATGAAGCGCTGGTGGAAAGACAGAGACTTCTTGGGCTGGGAAGAGGAATCCTTTTTCACAGATGAGGATTCACTAGAGGCAGCCTTTGACAAAATCTGCTCTGCCCTTGACAAGACAGACTACAATAGTAAATAAAAAAACAACTCATAAGCTTAGGACAAGGAGTCCCGTGCTTGTGGGGTGTTTTCGTTTAGAATAGCTTTTTCTTTTTTCAACTCTTCGTAGAAGAGAATGTAAGCAGTCGCTGTATAAGGGAGAACCATAATATTCAGTACACCGTAAGTCATTCTGGCCAGTAAATTCCAGCCGATGAAGCTCAGATCTAGCATAAACAGCTTCCCCTTGTAGCCCTTCATGAGCTTCCGACTTTGACGGATAGCAGAGAAAGCTCCTTGGTAGGTGTCAGTCTCAAGCTGGTCGTAGAGGATCAGCTCTGCTTGAGAATATGCGTAGTACTGAGGAACGGTGATGCCTAGACCAACCAATATCAAGAGGCTTCCCAGTAACATACCAGGGGTGTATTGAAGAATCTGCTGTCCTGCCTCGCTTTGAGCAGTCAGCACAGTATGGGCAGGAAGTTTTTCCGAAATATTGAGAATCTTATAAGCATTGAAGACGGACAGAAGACTCCCGCAAAATATAGGAAGATTCCAAAGGAAAAGCAATAGTTGCTTGAGCAAAACGGTTTTGAAAACAGGTGTGAAGTTCTTGCTCGTAAAAAGATGCCCAATATCTGAAAAGGGGACCTCATCCTTTTTCTTGCGGATGACGTTTATCATGGTGTAGCTGGCAGAAAGCAGCAGGAGAGATGTGATAAACTGAATGGTCGTCGGGAAAAGATTTTTACTAATGAGAAGATAGATGGACTGGCTAAAAGTTAGGCTGGGAATGGAATCTCTTAGATTGTCATTGAGGGAAAGTAAGATGCTGAGGATGCTGACAAGGGTTGGGGCCGCAAACAAAAGAAAAATCCCTCTCGTTTGGCTGCGGACGGTACGAGCCTGGGCTCTGATGTTACTTAGATTCATAATTCCTCCATTTGGATTTGTCTGTTACATTATATCATACCCCGTGACAGATAGAAGTTTTTTTGGTAAAATCATACGGTATCTTGTGAGCCCTTGCTGCTTATTATATAGAAGAAAAATCGCTGGGACTGTTTTTCCCGGCAGGAGGAAACATGTCAACATCACCGATTCAGTATCGTTTGATCAAAAAAGAAAAGCACACAGGTGCCCGTTTGGGAGAGATTATCACACCTCACGGGACCTTCCCAACGCCTATGTTTATGCCGGTTGGCACTCAGGCGACAGTTAAGACCCAGTCCCCTGAAGAGCTCAAGCAAATGGGTTCTGGTATTATCTTGGCCAATACCTATCATCTCTGGCTACGTCCAGGCGATGAGCTAATTGCCCGTGCAGGTGGTCTGCACAAGTTCATGAACTGGGACCAGCCTATTCTGACGGATAGTGGCGGTTTCCAGGTCTATTCTTTAGCTGACAGCCGCAACATCACAGAAGAAGGAGTAACCTTCAAGAATCACCTCAATGGTTCTAAGATGTTTCTGTCACCAGAAAAGGCTATCTCTATCCAGAACAATCTGGGTAGCGACATCATGATGTCCTTTGATGAGTGCCCGCAGTTCTACCAGCCTTATGATTATGTCAAGAAGTCCATTGAGCGGACTAGCCGTTGGGCAGAGCGTGGCCTCAAGGCGCATCGCCGTCCTCAGGATCAAGGTCTCTTTGGGATTGTTCAGGGTGCGGGTTTTGAAGATTTGCGCCGCCAGTCTGCTCAAGACTTGGTCAGCATGGATTTCCCAGGTTATTCGATTGGAGGCTTGGCTGTCGGAGAGTCTCACGAAGAGATGAATGCAGTGCTAGACTTCACAACACCTATGCTGCCTGAAAGCAAGCCTCGCTATCTCATGGGAGTTGGGGCGCCAGATAGCTTGATTGATGGTGTTATCCGTGGTGTGGATATGTTTGACTGCGTCCTGCCGACTCGGATTGCCCGAAACGGTACCTGTATGACCAGCGAAGGACGTCTGGTTGTTAAAAACGCTCAGTTTGAGGAAGATTTTACGCCGCTGGATCATGACTGTGACTGCTACACTTGCAGCAACTACACGCGGGCCTATATCCGCCACTTGCTCAAAGCGGACGAAACCTTTGGGATCCGCCTGACCAGTTATCACAACCTCTACTTCTTGGTGAACCTTATGAAGAAAGTGCGTCAAGCCATCATGGATGACAATCTGCTGGAATTCCGTGAAGACTTTATTGAGCGCTACGGTTACAATAAATCCAGCCGAAATTTCTAAGAAACTCCATTTGAAAGGGGAAGCTATGTCTGATGAAGAGAAATTGCTGAAAAGATTGACAGCGTATCTGTCAGACGACCAAAAACATACCCTGCGTATTTACGGTCATGGTGCTTCGGGGAAGTCAACCTTTGCTCGAAAACTCCAGCTAGCTTTGGGTGAGGAACGAGCTAATCTGCTAGCAACAGATCCTTATGTAATTTCTGGAACTTATCGAGAATTGCTCAGTTCCAAAGATTTTCCTCATCAAAAAGTCACAGCCTGTCTCCTAGCTGTTCATGAACTAAGCAGTCTGGAGCGAGATATTTGCGCCTTGCGGTCTGGTCTGGATATTCTGACCATTGGCACAGCTTGGTCGCCTAGCTTGCGTTTATCAGCCCGAAAGCCGATTTTAATAGTAGAAGGCATGTCGGCTGCCTTTTTGTCTGAAAGTTTGTTTGATTTGTCGCTTTGCTTTTACACGGATGATCAGACTGAGTTAGAACGACGCTTGGCTCGGGATGTGGCTGTGCGAGAGCGCAGGCCAGAGTGGATAGAGCAGACGCATCTAGCTCGACGAGAGCAATATAGGCACTTTTATCAACCCTATCTGGCATCTGCAGACCTTGTAATCTGCCAGTCGGGCAAGGATTTTCGCATCGAAAAGGACAGCCCCTTACTATAAAATAAAGTAGCCAAGAGTAAATTTTCATTTTTGATCTCACTGATGTGCGTCAGTGGGATTTTGTATTTTCTGAATACAAACTCGAATAAATAGGTGAAAAAGTTTAAATTTTCTTCTAGATAATGATTTACAAGACTTATAAATTGTTTAGAAAACACTTTCATAAAAAATTATCCTAAAAATCTTTAAAAAATTACTCAAATCCCTTGCAATGACTGGTTCTTTGTGTTAAGATACTATGGTGCTGTAAAAATACAGCGTGTAGCTTTGATGCAAGAGGTTGCGACACGCTCGGTTGCATTGCCACGCAATTGCCTGTCGGTTTTCTTGTGGAGCTAGCCTATTATCTTAAATAGACGAAAAGGAGAAAAAGATGGCAAACAAAAAAATCCGCATCCGTTTGAAAGCTTACGAACATCGTACACTTGATACAGCGGCTGCAAAAATCGTAGAAACTGCTACTCGTACTGGTGCTGAAGTTGCGGGTCCAATCCCACTTCCAACTGAGCGCAGCCTCTACACAATCATTCGTGCGACTCACAAATACAAAGACTCTCGCGAACAATTTGAAATGCGTACTCACAAACGCCTGATCGACATCATCAACCCAACTCAAAAAACAGTTGACGCTTTGATGAAATTGGATCTTCCAAGTGGTGTGAACGTAGAGATTAAACTTTAATCTAAAGCTTGATCTAAACCAGAGCATGAAAAACGCTCGTTAAAAACTTTTTGAAAAAAATTATAGAAAAGGAAACATTTTCTCATGACAAAAGGAATCTTAGGGAAAAAAGTGGGAATGACTCAAATCTTCACTGAAGCTGGCGAATTAATCCCTGTAACTGTTGTTGAAGCAGCTCCAAACGTTGTTCTTCAAGTTAAAACAGTTGAAACAGATGGTTACAACGCAGTTCAAGTTGGTTTTGATGACCTTCGTGACGTATTGAGCAACAAACCTGCCAAAGGCCATGTAGCGAAAGCTAACACAGCTCCTAAGCGCTTCATTCGTGAATTCAAAAACATTGAAGGCTTGGAAGTAGGAGCAGAAATCACTGTCGATACATTCGAAGCTGGTGATGTTGTTGATGTAACAGGAACTTCAAAAGGTAAAGGTTTCCAAGGTGTTATCAAGCGCCACGGCCAATCTCGTGGTCCAATGGCTCACGGTTCACGTTACCATCGTCGTCCTGGTTCAATGGGACCAGTTGCGCCAAACCGCGTCTTCAAAAACAAACGCTTGGCTGGACGTATGGGTGGCAACCGTGTAACGATTCAAAACCTTGAAATCGTACAGGTTGTTCCAGAGAATAACGTTATCCTGATTAAAGGTAACGTACCAGGTGCTAAGAAATCTCTTATCACTATCAAGTCAGCAGTTAAAGCTGGTAAATAATAAAGAAAGGGGAAATCAGTCACAATGGCAAACGTAAAATTATTTGACCAAACTGGTAAAGAAGCTGGTGAAGTAGTTCTGAACGATGCGGTCTTTGGTATTGAACCAAATGAATCAGTTGTCTTTGATGTTATCATCAGCCAACGCGCTAGCCTTCGTCAAGGAACTCACGCTGTTAAAAACCGTTCTGCAGTGTCAGGCGGCGGACGCAAACCATGGCGTCAAAAAGGAACTGGACGTGCTCGTCAAGGTTCTATCCGCTCTCCACAATGGCGTGGTGGTGGTATCGTATTCGGTCCAACTCCTCGTTCATATGCTTACAAACTTCCGCGTAAAGTTCGTAGATTGGCATTGAAATCAGTTTACTCTGAAAAAGTTGCTGAAAACAAATTCGTAGCTGTAGACAGCCTTTCATTTACAGCTCCAAAAACTGCTGAGTTTGCAAAAGTGCTTGCTGCACTGAGCATTGATACGAAAGTTCTTGTTATCCTTGAAGAAGGAAACGAATTCGCTGCACTTTCAGCTCGCAACCTTCCAAACGTGAAAGTTGCAACTGCAACAACTGCAAGCGTTCTGGACATCGTAAACAGCGATAAACTTCTGGTTACTCAGGCAGCTATCTCTAAAATTGAGGAGGTTCTTGCATAATGAATTTGTACGACGTAATCAAAAAACCTGTTATCACTGAAGGCTCAATGGCTCAGTACGAAGCAGGCAAATACGTATTTGAAGTTGACACTCGCGCTCACAAACTCTTGATCAAGCAAGCTGTTGAAGCTGCTTTTGAAGGAGTTAAGGTTGCTAACGTTAACACTATCAATGTAAAACCAAAAGCAAAACGCGTTGGACGCTACACTGGTTTTACAAACAAAACTAAAAAAGCTATCGTAACACTGACAGCTGATTCAAAAGCAATCGAGTTGTTCGGTGCAGAAGAAGAATAATCTAAGGAGGAAATATCGTGGGAATTCGTGTTTATAAACCAACAACAAACGGTCGCCGTAATATGACTTCTTTGGATTTCGCTGAAATCACTACCAGCACTCCAGAAAAATCTTTGCTTGTTTCTTTGAAGAGCAAGGCTGGTCGTAATAACAACGGTCGCATCACTGTTCGTCACCAAGGTGGCGGCCACAAGCGTCACTACCGTTTGATTGACTTCAAGCGTAACAAAGACGCTGTTGAAGCAGTTGTAAAAACAATTGAGTATGATCCAAATCGTTCAGCAAACATCGCTTTGGTTCACTACACTGACGGTGTGAAGGCTTATATCATTGCTCCTAAAGGTCTTGAAGTTGGTCAACGCATCGTTTCAGGTCCTGAAGCAGATATCAAAGTCGGAAACGCTCTTCCGCTTGCTAACATCCCAGTCGGTACTTTGGTTCACAACATTGAGTTGAAGCCAGGCCGCGGTGGAGAATTGGTTCGTGCTGCTGGAGCTTCTGCTCAAGTATTGGGTCAAGAAGGTAAGTACACTCTTGTTCGTCTTCAATCAGGCGAAGTTCGTATGATTCTTGGTACTTGCCGCGCTACAGTTGGTGTTGTCGGAAACGAACAACATGGACTTGTAAACCTTGGTAAAGCAGGACGCAGCCGTTGGAAAGGTATCCGCCCAACAGTTCGCGGTTCTGTAATGAACCCTAACGATCACCCACACGGTGGTGGTGAAGGTAAAGCACCAGTTGGTCGTAAAGCGCCATCTACTCCATGGGGCAAACCTGCTCTTGGACTTAAAACTCGTAACAAAAAAGCGAAATCTGACAAACTTATCGTTCGTCGTCGCAACGAGAAATAATTTAAAACAATTTATCCGCCAGCTCGGTAGCGCTGCTTAGTCAGCGCAGGCCGCTGTGGTACTTATTTAAAGGAGAAAATATAAAATGGGACGCAGTCTTAAAAAAGGACCTTTCGTCGATGAGCATCTGATGAAGAAAGTTGAAGCTCAAGCTAACGACGAAAAGAAAAAAGTCATCAAAACTTGGTCACGTCGTTCAACGATCTTCCCAAGTTTCATTGGTTACACAATCGCAGTTTATGACGGACGTAAACACGTGCCTGTTTACATCCAGGAAGACATGGTAGGTCACAAGCTTGGTGAATTTGCGCCAACTCGTACTTACAAGGGTCACGCTGCAGACGACAAGAAAACACGTAGAAAATAAGGAGAACATAAATGGCAGAAATTACTTCAGCTAAAGCAATGGCTCGTACAGTGCGTGTTTCACCTCGTAAATCTCGTCTGGTTCTTGACAATATTCGTGGTAAAAACGTCGCTGACGCAATCGCAATCTTGAAATTCACGCCAAACAAAGCTGCTGGCATTATCGAAAAAGTTTTGAACTCTGCAATCGCTAATGCTGAAAACAACTTTGGTTTGGAAAAAGCAAACTTGGTAGTATCTGAAGCTTTCGCAAATGAAGGACCAACTATGAAACGTTTCCGTCCGCGCGCTAAAGGTTCAGCTTCACCAATCAACAAACGCACAAGCCACATCACTGTGGTCGTTGCAGAAAAATAAGGAGGTAACATCGTGGGTCAAAAAGTACATCCAATTGGTATGCGTGTCGGCATCATCCGTGATTGGGATGCCAAATGGTATGCTGAAAAAGAATACGCGGATTACCTTCATGAAGATCTTGCAATCCGTAAATTCGTTCAAAAAGAATTGGCTGACGCAGCGATTTCAACTATTGAAATTGAACGCGCAGTAAACAAAGTTAACGTTTCTCTTCACACTGCTAAGCCAGGTATGGTTATCGGTAAAGGTGGAGCAAACGTTGATGCACTCCGTGCAAAACTCAACAAATTGACTGGAAAACAAGTCCACATCAACATCATCGAAATCAAGCGTCCTGACTTGGATGCGCATCTGGTTGGTGAAGGAATTGCTCGCCAGCTTGAGCAGCGTGTTGCTTTCCGTCGTGCTCAAAAACAAGCTATCCAACGTACAATGCGTGCAGGAGCTAAAGGAATCAAAACTCAAGTATCAGGTCGTTTGAACGGTGCAGATATCGCCCGCAGCGAAGGTTACTCTGAGGGAACTGTTCCGCTTCACACTCTTCGTGCGGATATCGATTACGCTTGGGAAGAAGCTGACACTACTTACGGTAAACTGGGTGTTAAAGTCTGGATCTACCGTGGAGAAGTCCTTCCAGCTCGTAAAAACACTAAAGGAGGTAAATAACCAATGTTAGTACCTAAACGTGTTAAACACCGTCGCGAATTCCGTGGAAAAATGCGCGGTGAAGCTAAAGGCGGAAAAGAAGTAGCATTTGGAGAATACGGTCTTCAAGCAACTACTAGCCACTGGATCACTAACCGCCAAATCGAAGCTGCCCGTATCGCTATGACTCGTTACATGAAACGTGGCGGTAAAGTTTGGATTAAAATCTTCCCACATAAATCATACACTGCAAAAGCTATCGGTGTACGGATGGGATCTGGTAAAGGTGCTCCAGAAGGTTGGGTTGCACCAGTTAAGCGTGGCAAAGTAATGTTTGAAGTTGCTGGCGTTTCAGAAGAAATCGCTCGCGAAGCGCTTCGTCTTGCAAGCCACAAACTTCCAGTTAAATGTAAATTCGTAAAACGTGAAGCAGAATAAGGAGAAGGCATGAAACTTAATGAAGTAAAAGAATTTGTTAAAGAACTTCGTGGTCTTTCTCAAGAAGAACTCGCGAAGCGTGAAAATGAATTGAAGAAAGAATTGTTTGATCTTCGTTTCCAAGCAGCTGCTGGCCAATTGGAGCAGACAGCTCGCCTGAAAGAAGTGAAAAAACAAATCGCTCGTATCAAAACTGTTCAATCAGAAGTTAAATAATAGACTAGGGAAGGAGAATTTCAATGGAACGCAATAATCGTAAAGTTCTTGTCGGACGCGTTGTTTCTGACAAAATGGACAAAACAATCACAGTTGTAGTTGAAACTAAACGTAACCACCCAGTCTATGGTAAACGTATTAACTACTCTAAGAAGTACAAAGCACATGACGAAAACAATGTTGCCAAAGAAGGCGATATCGTTCGTATCATGGAAACTCGTCCGCTTTCAGCTACAAAACGCTTCCGTCTTGTAGAAGTCGTTGAAGAAGCGGTTATCATCTAATCAAACCAGAAAGGAGAAAACTTAAATGATTCAAACAGAAACTCGTTTGAAAGTTGCCGACAACAGCGGCGCTCGCGAAATCTTGACAATCAAAGTTCTTGGTGGCTCAGGACGTAAGTTCGCTAACATCGGTGATGTAATCGTTGCGTCTGTAAAACAAGCTACTCCTGGTGGTGCGGTTAAGAAAGGTGACGTTGTAAAAGCTGTTATCGTTCGTACTAAATCAGGTGCTCGTCGTAAAGATGGTTCATACATCAAATTTGACGAAAACGCTGCAGTCATCATCCGTGAAGACAAAACTCCTCGCGGAACTCGTATCTTCGGCCCAGTTGCTCGCGAATTGCGTGACGGTGGCTTTATGAAGATCGTATCATTGGCTCCAGAAGTACTTTAATCGAAATTAACAAACACAGTCCCCTGGCAAAAGTCAGGGTGCCCCTATGGGCGTAAGAATTAAGAGGAGAAATAAATGTTTGTAAAAAAAGGCGACAAAGTTCGCGTAATTGCTGGTAAAGACAAGGGTGTTGAAGCGCTTGTTGTTACAGCTCTTCCAAAAGTAAACAAAGTTGTTGTTGAAGGTGTAAACATCGTTAAGAAACACCAAAAGCCAAATAACGAAAACCCTCAAGGTGCTATCGTGGAAAAAGAAGCACCAATCCATGTGTCAAACGTTCAAGTGCTTGACAAGAATGGTGTTGCAGGACGTGTTGGCTACAAGTTTGTAGACGGCAAAAAAGTTCGTTACAATAAAAAATCAGGCGAAGTGCTTGACTAATCACGAAGGAAAGGAGAAGTATAATGGCAAATCGTTTAAAAGAAAAATATCTTAAAGAAGTAGTTCCAGCTTTGACTGAAAAGTTCAACTACTCATCTGTTATGGCTGTGCCAAAAGTGGATAAAATCGTTTTGAACATGGGTGTCGGTGACGCTGTATCAAACGCTAAAAACCTTGAAAAAGCTGCTGAAGAATTGGCTCTTATCTCAGGTCAAAAACCACTTATCACTAAAGCTAAAAAATCAATCGCCGGCTTCCGTCTTCGTGAAGGTGTAGCGATCGGTGCTAAAGTAACCCTTCGTGGCGAACGTATGTATGAATTCTTGGATAAATTAGTTTCAGTTTCTCTTCCACGTGTTCGTGACTTCCACGGTGTTCCAACAAAATCATTTGATGGACGCGGAAACTACACACTTGGTGTGAAAGAACAATTGATCTTCCCAGAAATCAACTTTGATGACGTTGATAAGACTCGTGGTCTTGACATCGTTATCGTAACAACTGCTAACACTGACGAAGAGTCACGCGAATTGCTTACAGGCCTTGGAATGCCTTTTGCAAAATAATATAGGAGGTAAAACAAATGGCTAAAAAATCAATGATTGCTAAGAACAAACGCCCAGCTAAGTTCTCTACGCAAGCTTATACTCGTTGTGAAAAATGTGGCCGTCCACATTCCGTTTACCGCAAGTTTAAACTTTGCCGTGTTTGCTTCCGTGAATTAGCATACAAAGGACAAATCCCAGGCGTTACCAAAGCATCTTGGTAATTCTAGCTTCCAATTCCGTTATGATTCCGCGTTATCGGCTTTTGCCTAACTTTAGTTATGCTTGCAAGCCGATGCCTAGACTCACTTAGGAATTGAAACCTAGAAACATATTCTGAGCATAGCTCAATCATTAACTAGCAAGTGCAGCTTGCAAACTACTAGTAAGAGGAGAAATATAAAATGGTTATGACTGACCCAATTGCAGACTTTCTGACACGTATCCGTAATGCTAACCAAGCAAACCACGAAGTGCTTGAAGTGCCTGCATCAAACATCAAAAAAGGGATTGCTGAAATCCTGAAGCGTGAAGGTTTTGTAAAAAACGTTGAAATCATTGAAGATGACAAACAAGGCATCATCCGTGTATTCCTTAAATACGGACAAAATGGTGAGAAAGTTATTACTGGTTTGAAACGTGTTTCAAAACCAGGTCTGCGTGTTTACAAGAAACGCGACGATCTTCCAAAAGTTCTGAACGGACTTGGAATTGCTATCCTTTCAACATCTGAAGGCTTGCTGACTGATAAAGAAGCACGCCAAAAGAATGTTGGTGGTGAGGTTATCGCTTACGTTTGGTAATATTTAGCTCTCAATTTCTTTGTGACTCTTCGTTATCGTCTCTTGCCTAACCCAAAAGTTATGCCTACGATACGATGCCTAGATTCACTTTGAAATTGAAATCTAAATGTTCCTTTAAATCGAGAAATCGATTTAAGACCCCGTGAAAACTGGTCGCATGCGGCCTGACAATCTAACAGGAGAATATATACATGTCACGTATTGGTAATAAAGTTATCGTGTTGCCTGCTGGTGTTGAAATCAGCAACAAAGACAACGTTGTAACTGTAAAAGGACCTAAAGGAGAACTGACTCGTGAGTTCTCAAAAGATATTGAAATCCGTGTGGAAGGAACTGAAGTAACTCTTCACCGTCCAAACGATTTAAAAGAAATGAAAACAATCCACGGAACAACTCGCGCCCTTTTGAACAACATGGTTGTTGGTGTATCAGAAGGATTCAAGAAAGAACTTGAAATGCGTGGGGTTGGTTACCGTGCTCAACTTCAAGGCAAAAAGCTTGTACTTTCAGTTGGTAAATCTCATCCAGACGAAGTAGAAGCGCCAGAAGGCATCACTTTTGAACTTCCAAATCCAACAACTATCGTTGTCAGCGGAATTTCAAAAGAAGTAGTCGGACAAACTGCAGCTTACGTACGTAGCCTGCGTGCTCCTGAACCATACAAAGGTAAAGGTATCCGCTACGTTGGTGAATTCGTTCGCCGTAAAGAAGGTAAAACTGGTAAATAATCTTGTTTGGCTGATTTTTTCAACCAAACAAGCTGTTTTCCAAGGTTGTGCATAAGCACAAGATTAAAATTAAGAGGTGAAAATTGTGATTACGAAACCAGATAAAAATAAAATCCGCCAAAAACGCCACCGTCGCGTTCGCGGAAAACTCTCTGGAACTGCTGATCGCCCACGTTTGAACGTATTCCGTTCTAATACAGGCATCTACGCTCAAGTGATTGATGACGTAGCGGGTGTAACGCTCGCAAGCGCTTCAACTCTTGACAAAGAAGTTTCAAAAGGAACTAAAACAGAACAAGCCGTTGTTGTTGGTAAGCTCGTTGCTGAACGTGCAGTTGCTAAAGGTATTTCTGAAGTCGTCTTCGACCGCGGTGGATATCTCTATCACGGACGTGTAAAAGCTTTGGCTGATGCAGCTCGTGAAAACGGATTGAAATTCTAAGAGGAGGACACTAGAAAATGGCATTTAAAGACAACGCAGTTGAACTTGAAGAACGTTTAGTTGCCATCAACCGTGTTACAAAAGTTGTTAAAGGTGGACGTCGCCTTCGCTTTGCAGCTCTTGTAGTTGTTGGTGACCGCAATGGTCGTGTTGGCTTCGGTACTGGTAAAGCTCAAGAAGTACCAGAAGCAATCCGCAAGGCAGTTGAAGATGCGAAGAAGAATTTGATTGAAGTACCAATGGTTGGCACAACAATTCCTCACGAAGTTCTTTCAGAATTTGGCGGAGCTAAAGTATTGCTTAAGCCAGCTGTTGAGGGTTCTGGAGTTGCTGCCGGTGGTGCGGTTCGTGCCGTCATCGAGTTGGCAGGTGTAGCAGATGTTACATCTAAATCTCTTGGCTCTAACACACCAATCAACATCGTTCGCGCAACTGTTGAAGGTTTGAAACAATTAAAACGCGCTGAAGAAGTTGCTGCCCTTCGTGGTATTTCAGTTTCTGACTTGGCATAAGAAAGGGGATAACATGGCTCAAATTAAAATTACTTTGACTAAGTCTCCAATCGGACGCATCCCGTCACAACGTAAAACTGTTGTAGCACTTGGACTTGGCAAATTGAACAGCTCAGTTATCAAAGAAGATAATCCAGCAGTACGCGGTATGATTACTGCAGTATCACATTTGGTAACTGTTGAAGAAGTTAAATAAGCTTTGCTGGTTTAACAACTTTAAATTAAAATACGTTAGGGGATGGGATTTTCTCAGCCCCTAAAACTAAATATATGTATAGGCGAGTTTATATAGGAGACACCTTTTCTCCTATATGAGCGCTAGCATTTTACAAAAAGAGGAGAAATAATATAATGAAACTTCATGAATTACAACCTGCTGCAGGTTCTCGTAAAGTCCGCAACCGTGTTGGTCGTGGTACATCATCTGGTAACGGTAAAACATCTGGCCGTGGTCAAAAAGGTCAAAAAGCTCGTAGCGGTGGCGGCGTTCGCCTTGGTTTTGAAGGTGGGCAAACTCCATTGTTCCGTCGTCTTCCAAAACGTGGTTTCCTGAACATCAACCGCAAAGAATATGCGATTGTTAACCTTGACCAACTGAACGCCTTTGAAGATGGCGCTGAAGTAACACCAGTTGTTCTCATCGAAGCAGGTATTGTAAAAGCTGAAAAATCAGGTATCAAGATTCTTGGTAACGGAGAATTGACAAAGAAATTGACTGTTAAGGCAGCTAAATTCTCTAAATCAGCTGAAGAAGCTATCACTGCTAAAGGTGGTTCAGTGGAAGTCATCTAAGCGAGGTGACCTATGTTTTTCAAACTATTAAAAGACGCATTTAAAATCAAACAGGTACGGTCTAAGATTCTGTTCACGATTTTTATCATCTTAGTTTTCCGTATCGGTACAACCATAACGGTTCCAGGGATTAATGCCAAAGCCTTAAGCAATTTGAATGATTTGCCATTCCTGAATATGCTGAGCTTGGTGTCTGGTAATGCTATGCGCAACTTTTCTGTCTTTGCACTTGGAGTCAGTCCTTACATCACAGCTTCGATCGTTGTTCAGCTGCTGCAAATGGACTTGCTTCCGAAGTTTGTAGAGTGGGGCAAGCAAGGGGAAGTGGGACGGAGGAAGCTGAATCAAGCGACTCGTTATATCGCCCTAGTTTTGGCCTTTGTGCAGGCAATTGGGATTACCGCTGGTTTTGATACTCTCTCAAGAGCTAATCTGGTTGCCAATCCTAATGTTCAGACCTACGCTTTGATTTGCGTTCTTCTAGCAACTGGTTCAATGATTGTAACTTGGCTGGGTGAGCAGATTACAGACAAGGGTTACGGAAATGGCGTTTCCATGATCATCTTTGCTGGTATCGTTTCCGCTATCCCTGATATGATTAAAGGTATCTATGAAGATTACTTTGTCAATATTCCGAGTGAGCGTTTGACTTCATCCTTCATTTTTGTAGGAATTCTGATTGTGGCGGTCCTTCTCATCATTTACTTTACAACCTTTGTACAGCAGGCTGAATATAAAATTCCAGTTCAGTATACGAAAGTAGCTAAGGGTGCACCTTCTAGCTCCTATCTGCCACTGAAAGTCAATCCGGCTGGGGTTATTCCAGTAATCTTTGCCAGCTCGATTACAGCTGCACCGGCAGCGATTTTCCAAGTTGTCAGTGCTATGGGCTATGACGCAGATTGGGTTAAGACAGCTCAGTCACTTTTGGCAACAACGACTATTAGTGGTATGTTCATGTACGCCTTCCTGATTGTCCTCTTTACATTCTTCTATACTTTTGTACAGATTAATCCAGAGAAGACAGCAGAAAATCTGCAAAAGAGCGGAGCCTACATTCCAGGTGTTCGTCCAGGTAAAGGAACAGAAGACTACATGTCTAAGCTGCTTCGTCGTTTGGCAACAGTGGGATCTCTCTTCCTAGGTTTCATTTCTATCCTGCCTATCTTGGCTAAAGATGTATTTGGATTGACAGATGCCGTTGCTCTTGGAGGAACCAGTCTCTTGATCATCATCTCAACCGGTATTGAGGGAATGAAACAGCTAGAAGGCTACCTGCTGAAGAGAAAGTATGTCGGCTTTATGGATACTTCAGAGTAAGGGACTTTTTGAATAGCTTTTCTAATGAGAAGCCCGTTCAGATAACCTTTCTTGAACCGAAAATAAACAAAATAAAAGGGGACAGAGTAGACTCACCCCCTTCTATTTTGTTTTTAAACGAGTTTATTAATCGGTTTAATAGATTGCTTTAAAAACAAAAAAGGAGACCAATCATGAATCTTTTGATTATGGGCTTACCAGGTGCTGGTAAAGGAACTCAAGCTGCTAAAATCGTTGAGAACTTCAATGTTGCGCATATTTCGACTGGAGATATGTTCCGTGCGGCGATTGCTAACCAAACAGAGATGGGCGTTTTAGCCAAGTCCTATATTGACAAGGGCGAGTTGGTGCCAGATGAAGTCACAAACGGAATCGTTAAAGAACGCCTTTCACAGAACGACATCAAAGAAACAGGTTTCTTGTTGGATGGTTACCCACGTACGATTGAACAAGCACATGCCTTGGACCAAACTCTGACAGAGCTTGATTTGGCTTTGGATGGCGTTATCAATATCGAAGTGGATCCTAACAGCTTGCTGGAGCGTTTGAGCGGTCGGATTATCCATCGTGAAACAGGCGAAACCTTCCACAAGGTCTTCAATCCGCCAGCAGACTACAAGGAAGAGGATTATTACCAGCGTGAAGATGATAAGCCTGAGACGGTTAAACGTCGTTTGGATGTCAATATTGCTCAGGGTCAGCCGATTATTGATCACTATCGCAGAAAAGGTCTGGTCCATGATATTCAAGGAAATCAAGATATTAATGATGTCTTCTCAGCTATCGAAAAAGTCTTGACAAATTTGAAATAAAAGCGTTTTTCCTGCTTGCAATATTTGACAAGTAGTGATACAATGAATTAGTCTGACTTATAATTGTTACCTCTGTGCTCAGAGGGATCAAATCGAAATTTATGGAGGTACTTTTGCGTGGCAAAAGACGATGTGATTGAGGTTGAAGGCAAGGTAGTTGATACAATGCCTAATGCAATGTTTACGGTTGAACTTGAAAATGGACATCAGATTTTAGCAACAGTTTCTGGTAAAATTCGTAAAAACTATATTCGTATTTTAGCGGGAGACCGTGTGACTGTAGAAATGAGTCCTTATGATTTGACACGTGGACGGATCACATACCGCTTTAAATAATCGAAAAACTTGGAGGGAAAAAATGAAAGTAAGACCATCGGTCAAACCAATTTGCGAATACTGCAAAGTTATTCGTCGTAATGGTCGTGTTATGGTAATTTGCCCAGCAAATCCAAAACACAAACAACGTCAAGGATAAGATAGAAAGGAGAAAAAATGGCTCGTATTGCTGGAGTTGACATTCCAAATGACAAACGTGTAGTCGTTTCACTGACTTATGTGTACGGTATCGGACTTCCAACTTCTAAGAAAATCTTGGCAGCTGCTGGAGTTTCAGAAGACATCCGTGTAAAAGATCTTACAATCGAACAAGAAGACGCTATCCGTCGTGAAGTAGATGCGATTAAAGTTGAAGGTGACCTTCGTCGTGAAGTAAACTTGAACATCAAACGTTTGATGGAAATCGGTTCATATCGTGGAATCCGTCACCGTCGTGGACTTCCTGTCCGTGGACAAAACACTAAAAATAACGCCCGCACTCGTAAAGGTAAAGCTGTTGCGATTGCAGGTAAGAAAAAATAATATAAGGAGGTAAAAAGTCTTGGCTAAACCAACACGTAAACGTCGTGTGAAGAAAAATATCGAATCCGGTATTGCTCATATTCACGCTACATTTAATAACACTATTGTTATGATTACTGATGTGCATGGTAACGCGATTGCTTGGTCATCTGCTGGAGCTCTTGGATTTAAAGGTTCTCGTAAATCTACACCATTTGCTGCCCAAATGGCATCTGAAGCAGCTGCTAAATCTGCACAGGAACACGGTCTGAAATCAGTTGAAGTTACTGTAAAAGGTCCAGGTTCTGGTCGTGAGTCTGCTATTCGTGCTCTTGCTGCCGCTGGTCTTGAAGTAACAGCTATTCGTGATGTGACTCCTGTACCACACAATGGTGCTCGTCCTCCAAAACGTCGCCGTGTATAATCACCAACCGTTACACTGCTTTTCGTTTAAGAGGGAGTATAGCAAATGATTGAGTTTGAAAAACCAAATATAACAAAAATTGATGAAAATAAAGATTATGGCAAGTTTGTAGTAGAGCCGCTTGAGCGTGGCTATGGTACAACGCTGGGAAATTCTCTTCGCCGTGTGCTTTTGGCTTCACTTCCAGGTGCTGCAGTTACTTCAATTAATATTGAAGGTGTGTTACACGAGTTTGATACAATTTCTGGTGTCCGCGAAGACGTGATGCAAATTATTCTGAACGTCAAAGGGATTGCTGTAAAATCTTACGTCCAAGACGAAAAGATTATTGAACTGGATGTTGAAGGACCAGCAGAAGTAACTGCCGGAGACATTTTAACAGACAGTGATATTGAAATTATAAACCCTGATCATTATCTCTTTACAATCGGAGAAGGTGCAAGCTTTAAGGCAACGATGACTGTCAATAGCGGTCGTGGTTATGTGCCTGCAGATGAAAATAAGAAAGATGATGCACCAGTGGGAACACTTGCGGTGGATTCTATCTATACGCCTGTGACAAAAGTTAATTACCAGGTTGAGCCAGCTCGTGTTGGTAGCAACGATGGTTTTGACAAACTAACCCTTGAAATTTTAACGAATGGAACAATTATTCCAGAAGATGCTTTGGGACTTTCAGCCCGCATCCTTACGGAACATTTGAATCTCTTCACTAATCTGACAGAAGTAGCTATCGCTGCAGACGTTATGAAGGAAGCAGAAAAGACTTCTGATGACCGCATTTTGGAACGGACTATCGAAGAATTAGATTTGTCAGTTCGCTCATACAACTGTTTGAAACGTGCAGGTATCAATACTGTATTTGATTTGACAGAGAAATCTGAGCCTGAAATGATGAAAGTTCGTAACTTGGGACGCAAGAGTCTGGAAGAAGTAAAAGTTAAACTTGCTGATCTCGGTCTGGGGTTAAAAAACGATAAATAAAGGAGGAATACATGGCTTACCGTAAACTAGGACGCACTAGCTCACAACGTAAAGCAATGCTTCGCGATTTGACTACTGATTTGCTGATCAACGAATCAATCGTGACAACTGAAGCTCGTGCTAAAGAAATCCGTAAAACAGTAGAAAAAATGATTACATTGGGCAAACGTGGAGACTTGCACGCTCGTCGTCAAGCAGCAGCTTTTGTACGCAATGAAATCGCATCAGAAAACTATGATGAAGCAACAGAAAAGTATACTACAACTACTGCTCTTCAAAAATTGTTCTCTGAGATTGCACCACGCTATGCAGAGCGCAACGGTGGATATACTCGTATCCTGAAAACTGAACCGCGCCGCGGAGATGCTGCGCCAATGGCAATCATCGAATTAGTATAAGATCATCAATCTTTGTTGAGTGTTATGATGATGGAATAGAGGCTCTATTCTTAGTCTAGCTCTGGTCTACCGCTAGGATTTTTTCCTAGCGGGAACACTCATCATATAGTTGATAATAGGTAGACGCTTGTTTACGAAATTGCTTTTAAGACAAAAACAATTTCGTAAGCAGGCGTTTTTGCTTGAAACTAGGAAAAAACCTGAAATTTTGTTATAATACTCTAACACTATCAAAAATTTATAGGAAATGGAAATGATTGATTCAATCCAAATTTTAAAAGAACGCTATTTAAAGAATATTAAAGAAAATCCAACTGTCTACATTGGCATTGAATTAGAATTTCCTATTGTCAATAGCCAGGGCGGAGCGACTGATACGACCGTTGCCAAGAATCTATTAAAACGTTTACTTGATGAACATGATTTTGAAGCGGAGAGATTTGATAGAGATGGAAATCCTATCCAACTAAAATCCACTAAAAATGAAGACAGAATTCTTTTTGAGGTCTCTTACAATACTTTGGAATTTGCTTTTGCCAAGGCTAGCAGAATTCAAGAAGTTGAAGAGCGTTTTAAGAACTATCTGAACATTATTCAGCTAATTCTGCGTGAAGAACATCATGAAATTCAAGGAGAAGGTATTCATCCTTTCTGGGCTGAAAATGATAATAGTCCAGTTAAATATCCAAGATATGAAATGCTGATGCAGTATTTAGCTATGGGAAAGAACATGGAAGGTTTGCACAATTATCCAGAATATGGTGCTTTTATTTGTGGGAGTCAAGTTCAGCTGGATGTCTCAAGAGAAAATTATTTAAGCGTCATCAATGTCTTCAATCAAATTGAAGCTGCTAAGGCATACCTTTTTGCCAATTCAGAGTTTTCGGATTCTTCTTGGGATACAAAAATAGCTCGGGACATTTTCTGGGAGCAATCGATGCATGGCATTTTACAGGAAAATGCGGGTGTGAATTCAAAAGATTTTCAAACTGAAGATGAATTTTTTGCTTATCTTAGTAAATCAGCGCTTTTCACTGCCGAACGAAATGGTCAATCCTACTATTTCTATCCGATATCTGCTAATGAATACTTGAGCCAGAAAACTATTGAAGCTTATAGCCTTTCAGGTGAAAAAGCAAATTTGACTCCAAGGGGAGCAGACTTCAAGAATCATAGAAGTTATCAGTATCAAGATTTGACGACGCGGGGGACAGTAGAGTTTCGGAGCGTCTGCACTCAGCCTTTTGATAGAACCTTTTCTTCTGCTGCTTTTCATCTTGGTATTTTAGAAAATTTGGAGAATGTAAAAGCCTATTTACAAGACGCTCCCTTCTTTCAAGAGGAAGGTCGGGATTACAAAGCTTTAAGAAGAAAGTTTTCTAAAAAAGAGTTGTCTGCAAGTGAAAGAGAGCATATTTATGAATTCACAAAGACTTTGCTTCAGTTGGCAAGAGCTGGTTTATTAGCTCGTCAATTAGGGGAAGAAGCATATCTTCCCGCACTCTAATAGACGGAAAGACTTTAATGCATAAAAAACTTCAAAAAAATGTAAAAAAAAATTAGAAAAGGTATTGACAAGAGGTGTGGTTGGGTGATATACTAATATAGTTGTCGCGAAAGACAAAGCCCTTTGAAAACTGAACAAGACGAACCAAGTGCA
>NZ_JAHZOP010000006.1:0-102415 GCF_019928825.1 Streptococcus sanguinis
CCTGTACCCATGCCGAACACAGCAGTTAAGCCCTAGAACGCCGGAAGTAGTTGGGGGTTGCCCCCTGTGAGATATGGTAGTCGCTTAGCAGTTATCCGCCATAGCTCAGTTGGTAGTAGCGCATGACTGTTAATCATGATGTCGTAGGTTCGAGTCCTACTGGCGGAGTTTCAAAGAGGTTTTACCTCTTTTTTTATTTTTACTGATAGAATATACTGGAGACGGAGACAAGGTATTCTATAGTCTTATTGATGAGCTATGAAACTTCTATTAGTTCTTAGTGTATTCTAAAGTTTGACTTTGTATTCTTTATAGTTGAATGAAAAAAGCAGAAGTTAGTCAGTGACTAGTTTCTGCTTTTTTGATCAGAGTTTGTTTGATAAAAATGGTTTCTAAATCTGGACTTACTTTAGAGTTTGGGGTTCAAAGAAAGCTCGGTAAAGTGCGCGAATGGCCGCTTTTTCTTGATTTTTTTCAACAACAAACATGATGGATACTTCGCTTGAACCTTGGGACATCATTTGAATGTTGATGTTGTTTTCTGAAAGAGCTTTGGTTGCAGTGGCTGTAACCCCGATATGACTCTTCATTTTCTCGCCAACAATCATGATAATGGAAAGGTCGTGTTCGATTTCTGCATGATCAACCTCTGCTTTTTGGACAAGTTGTCGAAGGATCTCTTCCTCTTTGATAGGAGTTAATTCGCGCTCACGTAAGATAATAGAGAGGTCGTCGATTCCTGTAGGCATGTGCTCCCAACCAATATTCAAATCTTCTAGAATTTGAAGGACGCGTCTACCAAAGCCGATTTCTCTATTCATCAGGTACTTAGACATGTTAATGCTGACAAAGCCTGCATCTCCAGCAATTCCAACGACTGGTAGATGGTCCTTGCTGTGTTTATGGACAATTTGAGTACCTGGATGTTCTGGATTGTTGGTATTTTTAATAACCAGCGGGATTTTGCCGCGGTAAGCTGGAAGCAGAGCTTCATCATGGAGAACTGTAAAGCCAGCGTAGGCCAATTCACGCATTTCCCGATAGGTTAGCTCAGGAATGGAATGTGGTTTGTGAACGATGCCGGGATGGGCAGCAAAGATTCCGTCAACATCAGTAAAGTTTTCATAAACATCTGCTTTGACTCCCGCAGCAATGATAGAGCCGGTAATATCAGAACCTCCGCGAGAAAATGTACAGATTTGTCCATCTTGAGTTACACCAAAGAAACCAGGAATAACTAGAACTTCATCAGAATTGTTGAGTTCTTCAATCTTATCATAGCTGGAAGGAAGAATTCTTGCATTGCCAGGTTCACTGGAAACGACGAGTCCTGCTTCTCTTGGATGTACGTAGCTAGCTGGAACGCCATTTTGACTGAAATATGCTGCAATCAGTTTGGCGTTGTTATTTTCCCCTGCAGCAAGAAAAGTATCATAAAGAAATGCATTATCTTCAATTGGCAAAGTAGCAAGGCTTGTGATGCTTTTGGAAATTTTCTCCAGAACTTTTGGTTTCAAACCAAGTTCTGCCACCATATCTGCATAGCGATTGATAATCCACTGTTGGTTTGGTGTGACATCATTTCCTGCAATATACTCTCGGTAATATTTAATCAGGGCATCGGTTACTTTGATATCGTCATCATGGCGTTTTCCTGGCGCTGATACTACAACAAATCGACGTTCAGGATCAGATTTGACAATGTTCAAAACTTTTTCTAATTGAGTCGCAGAAGCCAGTGAACTTCCACCAAATTTTACAACTTTCATTGGTTCTCCTATCTTATTTTAAAAATTATAACAAAATTCTGAAAATTATTCAAACGCTGTTTTTATACTATTTTTATCCAAATTATTACTTTCACACTTCAAATTTGAAGACCATCTAATTTTTCCCATTTTTTATTTCCTTTCTTTTATATTTTATGATAAAATATAAGTTGTGTATAATTTGAATATCAAATTATTTAAGAATAAAACAAAACGGCTGATTTGAAATCGGGTCGGGAATGGAGCTGAAATGACATTTAATGGAATTCTCTATCATGTAGCAGATGAGGTAGCAACGATTACTTTCAATCGTCCTGAAGTTTCAAATGGCTTTAATATTCCTATGTGTGAGGAAATTTTAGAGGCTATTGAACTTGCTGCTAAGGATGAGTCCGTCAAATTTTTAGTTATCAATGCGAATGGAAAGGTTTTTTCAGTGGGTGGAGACTTGGCTGAGATGCAGAGAGCAGTCAGTGATGATAATGTCCAATCCTTGGTGAAAATCGCTGAACTGGTGAATGATATTTCCTTTGCTATGAAGCGTCTGCCTAAGCCTGTTATCATGAGTGTTGATGGCCCTGTTGCTGGTGCGGCTGCTAATATGGTCGTTGCAGCAGATTTCTGTATTGCCACTGAAAAATCCCGCTTCATTCAGGCCTTTGTTGGGGTTGGTCTGGCGCCAGATGCTGGCGGTCTTTACTTACTGACTCGTGCTATCGGGGTGACTCGTGCGACCCATCTGGTTATGACTGGGGAAGCTCTGACTGCAGAGAAAGCTCTGGATTACGGCTTGCTTTATAAAGTCTGTGAAGCAGAAAAGTTGGAAAAAACAACGGAACAGTTGCTGAAGAAGCTGAAACGAGGCTCTCTAAATTCTTACAGAGCCATGAAAGAAATGGTTTGGAAGAGTCTGTTCAGCGGCTGGTCTGAGTATGCTGAGCTAGAATTGGAACTGCAGAAATCGCTGGCTTTCACAGAAGATTTCAAAGAGGGAGTTCGGGCTTACTCTGAGAAACGTCGTCCAAACTTCACAGGTAAATAATGTATTGGTTCAAGGTTGCTTAATTTGCAAGTTGTTTACGGAAATATCTGAAAATCAAATTAATTTTCAAAAAAGCTTGCAAATTACTTTTCTATCTGATAAAATTTGATTGTCAAAGTATTTTCTTAAGGAGGGTTGGTTTTGAATTTTCAGTTAGTAAATGATTACTTAACGTCTATTTTCAATAATGTCTTGGTTATTGAAGAATCGAGCCTAAGAAGCAGTCGCTTCAACGATGTCTCCATTAAGGAAATGCATACGATAGATGTCATCGGTACAACCCCCAATGCTACTCCAAGTGATATATCACGAGAATTGATGGTTACTTTGGGAACTGTTACGACCAGTTTGAATAATCTGGAGCGTAAGGGGTATATTGAGCGGCGTCGGTCGGAAGTTGACCGTCGTGTGGTGCATCTGAATTTGACAAAGAATGGGCGGCTTTTGTATCGTCTCCACAAGCGATTCCACAACCGCATGGTCATGCAAGTAGTGGATGGGATGAGTCCAGAAGAGAGACAAGTGATGCAAAAGGGCCTGCAAAATTTATATAGTTTCCTAGAGGATTTGAAATAATGAACTATGCTAAGATTAGCCAGGTGGCTCATTATGCTCCCCGTCAGGTTGTCAGCAATGATGATCTAGCCGAGATTATGGATACCAGTGATGAGTGGATTTCAAGTCGAACTGGGATTAAAAACCGCCATTTATCGTCAGATGAAACGACCAGTGATTTAGCTACAAAAGTAGCAGAGAATTTGCTGCAAAAGTCAGGAATTTCTGCTCAGGACCTGGACTTTATCATTGTTGCCACTATTACGCCGGATTCTTTAATGCCTTCAGCTGCTGCGAGAGTACAGGCCAATATTGGGGCTAAGAATGCATTTGCCTTTGATCTGACGGCGGCCTGCAGTGGCTTTATCTTTGCCCTATCTACTGGGGAAAAATTTATTTCTTCAGGCCGTTATCAAAAAGGTCTAGTCATAGGAAGTGAGACGCTCTCTAAGACGGTAGATTGGTCAGATCGTTCAACGGCTGTTCTCTTTGGAGATGGTGCTGGCGGTGTCCTGTTGGAAAGTGCTTCAGAACAGCATTTTTTGGCAGAAAGTCAGTTTACGGACGGATCTCGCGGAGATAGTCTGACCTGCGGAAAAATCGGTTTGTCTTCACCTTTTTCTGAAAAAGGTGAGAATCAGCCTTATCTGACAATGGACGGTAGAGCTATTTTCGACTTTGCTATTCGTGATGTTGCTCGTTCTATTAAAGAAACCATTGAAAGCAGTCAGCTTTCAGCGGAAGATTTGGATTTTCTGTTGCTGCATCAGGCCAATATCCGTATTTTGGATAAAATGGCTAAGAAGCTTGGTATTGCGCGGGAGAAACTTCCAGCCAATATGATGGAATATGGCAATACTAGTGCAGCTAGCATCCCGATTTTATTATCTGAGTGTGTGGAGCAAGGACTAATCAAACTGAACGGAAATCAGACAATTTTGATGTCAGGTTTTGGTGGAGGTTTGACATGGGGCACGCTTATTGTTACAATTTAGTTAATCAAGTGGAAACACATGATAAAAAATATTTTATTTTTAAAGGAGTCTATCCATGGCAGTATTTGAAAAAGTACAAGAAATTATCGTTGAAGAACTTGGCAAAGAGCCATCAGAAGTTACTCTTGAGTCAACTTTCGATGATCTTGAAGCAGATTCATTGGACTTGTTCCAAGTGATTTCAGAAATTGAAGATGCATTTGACATCCAAATCGAAACTGAAGAAGGTTTGAACACAGTTGGTGATTTGGTTGCTTATGTAGAAGAAAAAACTAAATAAGCAAGTAACTGAGAGTATCGAAAGATATTCTCTCTTGTTTAGGTAATAGTTTGACTGTCAAAGTAAAGAAAATACATCTAGCGTGTGGTAGTTTGAAATCAAGCTATTACTTAAGCAATGATAAAAGGAAGGTATTATGCAAACACGTATTACAGAATTATTGAACATTGATTATCCTATTTTCCAAGGCGGGATGGCCTGGGTTGCTGACGGTGACTTGGCTGGAGCGGTTTCAAAAGCTGGCGGTCTTGGTATCATTGGTGGCGGAAATGCACCCAAGGAAGTGGTAAAGGCTAATATTGACAAGATTAAGTCTTTGACAGACCGTCCTTTCGGTGTTAATATCATGCTCCTGTCTCCTTTTGCGGACGACATTGTGGATCTCGTCATTGAAGAGGGAGTAAAAGTAGTAACAACTGGTGCGGGTAATCCAAGCAAGCACATGGCTCGTTTCCATGAAGCGGGGATTACAGTTATCCCTGTTGTGCCAAGTGTGGCCTTGGCTAAGCGGATGGAAAAAATCGGTGCGGATGCGGTCATTGCAGAAGGTATGGAAGCCGGCGGTCATATCGGAAAATTGACTACCATGTCCTTGGTTCGTCAGGTTGCAGAAGCAGTCAGCATTCCGGTTATTGCTGCCGGTGGTATTGCTGATGGTGCTGGGGCTGCGGCTGGCTTTATGCTGGGAGCGGAGGCCGTTCAGGTCGGAACTCGCTTTGTTGTTGCTAAGGAATCCAATGCCCATCAAAACTATAAGAACATGATTTTGAAGGCTCGCGATATTGATACGACTATCTCTGCCCAGCATTTCGGCCATGCGGTTCGTGCTATCAAGAATAAGCTGACGCGTGATTTCGAAAAGGCAGAAAAAGAAGCCTTCAAGCAAGAAAATCCAGATTTGACTGTTTTTGAAAATCTGGGTGCTGGTGCTTTGGCCAATGCGGTTGTTCGCGGAGATGTGGAAAATGGTTCCGTCATGTCTGGTCAAATTGCTGGTTTAATCAGTAAGGAAGAAACAGTCGAAGAGATCCTCAAAGATATCTACTATGGTGCTGCTGAGAAGATTCAGCAGGAAGCAAAACGTTGGGCAGGAGTAACTAGAAATGACTAAAAGAGCCTTTCTCTTTGCCGGTCAGGGAGCGCAGTACCTTGGAATGGGGCGTGAGCTTTATGATCAGTATGAGCTTGTGCGGTTAACTTTTGATGAAGCTAGCCAAGTTCTAGGCTATGATGTCCGAGCTTTGATCGATCAAGATGAAGAAAAGCTCAATCAAACTCGCTACACGCAACCGGCTATTTTAACAACTTCAGTAGCTATATATCGCCTCTTGGCTGATAAGGGAATCGAGCCTGATATGGTAGCAGGTCTCTCGCTTGGAGAATATTCTGCTTTGGTGGCTGCGGGCGCTCTTGATTTTAAGACTGCAGTGGGCTTGGTCGCTAAGCGGGGTAGCTTCATGGAAGAGGCTGCTCCAGCTGGCTCTGGGAAAATGGTCGCTGTTTTAAATGCTGAGGTTTCTCTTATTGAAGAGGTCTGTCAGGAAGCAAGCGCTATTGGTGTAGTCTCACCAGCCAACTATAATACGCCTAGTCAGATTGTTATTGGTGGAGAAGTGGCAGCAGTGGACAAGGCTGTGGGGCTTTTGAAAGATGCTGGTGTCAAGCGCTTAATCCCGCTCAATGTATCCGGACCTTTCCATACAGCGCTTTTAAAGCCAGCCAGTGAACGATTGGCAGAAGTCTTGGAAACAGTTGAGTTTTCAGATTTTGTACGGCCATTAGTCGGAAATACTGAAGCAACTGTGATGGAAAAAGAAAGAGTCAAAGAGCTTTTGACTCGTCAGGTAATGGAGCCAGTGCGCTTTTATGACAGCATTGCTACAATGCAGAAAGCTGGTGTGACTGAATTTATCGAAATCGGTCCTGGCAAAGTTCTGTCTGGTTTTATTAAGAAAATTGATAAATCTGCAGATGTACGCCAAGTTGAAGATGTAGAAAGTTTGAATGCTCTTCTAGAAAAATAATGAGGAATCATCATGGAATTACAAAACAAGAATGTGTTAATTACAGGGTCCGCTCGTGGGATTGGGCTGGCAATTGCGCATAAATTTGCCAGTGTCGGAGCCAATGTTATCTTAAACGGACTAAGCGGGATTTCTGATGATATTTTGGCTGAATTTGCCGGCTATTCTGGTAAAGTCGTGGCTGTTATTGGGGATGTGTCTAAATCTGCGGATGCTCAGCGGATAGTGGAAGAAGCTGTTGCGGCTCTGGGGTCTGTTGATGTATTGGTCAATAATGCTGGTATTACCCGTGATAAGCTCATGCTGAAAATGACGGAAGAAGATTTTGAGCAGGTGTTGAAAGTGAATCTGACTGGAACGTTCAATATGACACAATCAGTCCTGAAACCGATGACAAAAGCTCGTCAGGGTGCTATTATCAACCTATCGAGTGTCGTTGGTTTGGCTGGAAATATCGGTCAGGCAAACTATGCAGCTTCCAAGGCCGGTCTGATTGGTTTTTCTAAGTCAGTAGCCCGTGAAGTGGCAGCGCGTAATATCCGTGTCAACTGCATTGCCCCTGGCTTTATCGCATCTGATATGACAGATGTGCTTCCAGAAAAAATCAAGGAAGCGTCTTTGGCACTCATTCCGATGAAGCGTTTTGGTACTCCGGAAGAAGTAGCAGATGTTGCTCTCTTCTTGGCAGGACAAGAATATCTGACGGGTCAAGTCATCACGATTGATGGCGGCTTTACTATGCAGTAAGTACAGATTTTGAATATTAACGAGTAGAAAATCAGTTGATTCATCTAAATAAAGGAGCTCAATATGAAACTTAATCGAGTTGTTGTAACAGGATACGGTTTAACTTCACCTATCGGCAATACTCCAGAAGAATTCTGGAATAATTTAAAAGAAGGCAATATTGGAATCGGTCCAATTACTAAATTTGATCATAGTGAATACAGTGTTCACAATGCGGCGGAAATTCAGGATTTCCCTTTTGATAAATACTTTGTCAAAAAGGATACCAATCGTTATGATAATTACACACTTTATGCAATTTATGCTTCCCAGGAAGCGGTCAACAATGCTCACTTAGATGTAGATGCGTTGGATAAGGATCGCTTTGGTGTCATTGTGGCTTCAGGTATCGGCGGGATTCAGGAAATTGAAGAACAGGTTGTTCGCTTGCATGAAAAAGGTCCTAAACGTATCAAACCTTTGACCCTGCCAAAAGCCTTGCCAAATATGGGAGCAGGAAATGTAGCGATGCGCTTTGGAGCCAATGGAATCTGTAAGTCTGTCAATACGGCCTGTGCCTCAGCAAACGATGCGATTGGTGAAGCATTCCGCTCAATTAAATTCGGTTATCAAGATGTGATGCTGGTCGGTGGTTCAGAGGCGTCTATTACACCATTTGCGATTGCTGGTTTCCAAGCTCTGACTGCTCTTTCTACCACAGAAGATCCTAAGCGTGCTTCTATTCCTTTTGACAAGGACCGCAATGGCTTTGTCATGGGTGAAGGTTCTGGTATGCTGGTCCTGGAAAGTTTGGAACATGCTGAGAAGCGCGGAGCTACTATCTTGGCTGAGGTGGTAGGATACGGTCATACTTGTGACGCTTACCATATGACTTCTCCGCATCCAGAAGGTCTGGGAGCTATCAAGGCTATAAAACAAGCGGTTGAAGAAGCTGAAATTGAGCCAAAAGATGTGGCTTATGTCAATGCTCACGGTACATCAACCCCTGCTAACGAAAAAGGCGAAAGCGGAGCTATTGTTTCTGTCTTTGGTAAAGATGTAGCGGTGTCTTCAACTAAATCCTTTACAGGACACCTGCTCGGAGCGGCGGGCGCAGTTGAGGCTATTGCGACGATTGAAGCAATGCGTCATAGCTATGTGCCAAAAACAGCTGGTACAACAGAGCTGCCAGACTATATTGAAGCCAACGTTATTTACGGTCAAGGTAAGGAACAGGAAATCCCTTATGCGATTTCTAATACATTTGGCTTTGGCGGTCACAATGCCGTTCTTGCCTTTAAACGCTGGGAGGCTTAAAAACCTATGAATATCAACGAAATTAAAGATTTAATGGCGCAGTTTGACCAGTCTAGTCTGCGTGAGTTTTCTTACAAAAATCAGAGCGATGAGCTGACTTTTAGTAAGAATGAAGGTCAGGTTGCAGTTCCAACAGCCAGTGCTGCTCCAATTGCTACACCTTTGCAGGCTGCGAATGCGCCTGTGATTGAGCCAACTCCTCAAGCAGCTCCGCCTGCAGAGCCAGAAACAGTTTCAGAAGCTCCGGCACCTGCTGCTGAAGGTGATGTTGTGGAAAGTCCTTTGGTTGGTGTGGCTTACTTAGCAGCTGGTCCAGACAAGCCGCCGTTTGTATCCGTTGGAGACCAAGTTAAAAAAGGTCAAACCCTTATGATTATTGAAGCGATGAAGGTCATGAATGAAGTTCCAGCACCTAAAGATGGTCTGGTTACAGAAATTCTGGTTCAGAATGAAGAAATGGTTGAATTTGGGAAAGGGCTGGTACGCATAAAATGATTGATATCAATGCAATAAAAGAAGCACTTCCTCACCGCTATCCGATGCTTTTGGTGGATCGTGTTTTGGAAGTTAGCGAAGATGAGATTGTTGCTCTGAAAAATGTGACAGTCAATGAGCCTTTCTTTAATGGACATTTTCCTCAATATCCTGTTATGCCAGGTGTCTTAATCATGGAAGCTCTGGCTCAAACGGCCGGCGTACTGGAATTGTCCAAAGAAGAAAATAAGGGCAAACTGGTCTTCTACGCTGGCATGGACAAGGTTAAGTTCAAGAAGCAAGTTGTACCAGGTGATCAGTTGATTATGACAGCTAAGTTTGTTAAGCGCCGCGGAACGATTGCGGTTGTAGAGGCGAAAGCAGAAGTTGATGGAAAACTTGCAGCCAGCGGTACTTTGACCTTTGCGATTGGCCAGTAGATAAAAGGAGCTTTCACCATGTTTCGTAAAATTTTAATTGCTAACCGTGGGGAAATTGCGGTCAGAATTATTCGTGCAGCCCGCGAGTTGGGAATTGATACGGTAGCTGTTTATTCAACGGCTGACAAGGAAGCACTCCATACCCTATTGGCTGATGAGGCTGTCTGTATCGGTCCAGCCAAGTCCACAGATTCTTATCTGAATATGAACGCAGTCCTGTCTGCTGCTGTTCTGACAGGTGCAGAAGCCATTCATCCTGGTTTTGGTTTTTTGAGTGAAAACTCTAAATTTGCGACCATGTGCGAAGAGGTCGGCATTAAGTTTATTGGGCCTTCAGGTGCTGTTATGGACTTGATGGGGGACAAGATTAATGCTCGGGCTCAGATGATTAAGGCGAAAGTGCCGGTTATCCCAGGATCTGATGGAGAAGTTCATACCTCTGAAGAAGCCTTGGAAGTCGCTGAAAAGATTGGTTATCCAGTCATGCTTAAAGCTTCTGCTGGCGGCGGCGGCAAGGGCATTCGTAAGGTTGAAAAGGCTGAGGATTTAGTAGCGGCCTTTGAGTCTGCTTCTAGCGAAGCAAAAGCAGCCTTTGGTAATGGTGCCATGTATATGGAGCGAGTAATCTATCCAGCGCGCCATATTGAAGTGCAGATTCTGGCAGATCAGCAGGGGCATGTGGTCCACTTGGGCGAGCGGGATTGCTCTTTGCAGCGTAATAATCAGAAAGTGCTGGAAGAAAGTCCATCTGTGGCGATTGGTAAAACCCTGCGCCAGCAGATTGGTGAAGCAGCTGTTCGGGCTGCTCAGTCTGTCAGCTATGAAAATGCCGGTACAATTGAGTTTCTGCTCGATGAAGCCAAGGGTGAATTCTACTTTATGGAGATGAACACTCGGGTGCAGGTTGAGCATCCAGTGACCGAGTTTGTGACTGGTGTGGATATTGTAAAAGAGCAAATCAAGATTGCAAACGGTCAAGAGCTGTCCTTCAGTCAGGATGATGTTGAAATCCGAGGGCATGCGATTGAGTGTCGGATCAATGCTGAAAATCCAGCCTTTAACTTTGCACCGAGTCCTGGCAAGATTTCAAATGTTTATCTACCGAGCGGTGGAGTGGGGCTGCGCGTGGATTCAGCCGTCTATCCTGGCTACACCATCCCGCCTTACTACGATAGCATGATTGCGAAGATAATTGTTCATGGGGAAAATCGCTTTGATGCTCTGATGAAGATGCAACGTGCACTCTATGAACTAGAAATTGACGGTGTTGTGACCAACAGCGGCTTCCAATTGGACTTAATCTCAGATCCTAATGTGATTGCTGGTGATTATGACACAGCCTTTCTCATGGAGAAGTTCCTTCCGGCTTATCGAGAGAAACAATAGATGAGACATGTAAGAGCTACTCTGTAAACTCGAAAGACGGCGGCTCTTGCAGTTTGATGTGCCTGAGTATAAAATCTTGAAAAGGAGAAGACGTAAACGATGGCTTTGTTTTCAAAGAAGGATAAATATATCCGTATCAATCCTAATCGAGCGAGTCGGGAAAAGCCTCAAGCAAAGCCTGAGGTACCGGACGAACTCTTTTCGAAATGCCCAGGTTGTAAGCATACCATTTACCAAAAAGATCTTGGGAATGACAGTGTGTGCCCTAACTGTGGCTATAATTTTCGTATTTCTGCTCATGAGCGCTTAAACCTAACCGTGGATGAGAATAGTTTTGAGGAGATGTTCACTGGAATTGAAACCAAGGATCCTCTGAACTTCCCAAACTATCAGGAGAAGTTGGCTCTTACCCGTGAGAAGACGGGACTTGATGAGGCTGTTCTGACTGGGACGGCTAGCATCAAGGGGCATAAAACGGCTCTTGGTATCATGGATTCAAACTTTATCATGGCATCTATGGGGACAGTAGTGGGTGAAAAGATTACCCGCCTCTTTGAGTATGCGACAGAGCATAAATTGCCAGTCGTTCTGTTTACGGCTTCTGGTGGTGCCCGCATGCAGGAGGGTATTATGAGCTTGATGCAGATGGCTAAGGTCTCTGCGGCTGTTCAGCGGCACTCTGCTGCAGGCCTCTTCTATTTGACTGTCTTGACAGATCCGACAACTGGTGGTGTCACAGCCTCTTTTGCCATGGAAGGTGATATTATTCTGGCCGAAACTCAGGCTCTTGTTGGGTTTGCCGGTCGTCGGGTTATTGAGTCCACAGTTCGTGAGAAGCTGCCAGATGATTTTCAAAAGGCTGAATTTCTCATGGAGCATGGTTTTGTGGATGCCATCGTCAAGCGTGGTGACATGAGAGATACACTTGCTACCTTATTAGCATTCCATGGAGGTCAAGCATGACAAAAATCACTCGGATTATAAAAGAAGCGCGTGATCAGGCTCGTTTGACTGCGCTGGATTTTGCACAAGGAATTTTTGATAACTTCGTCGAGTTGCATGGGGATCGCTCTTTTCGAGATGACGGTGCGGTGATTGGTGGTATCGGGACGCTAAACGGTCAGCCTGTAACGGTGGTCGGTATTCAAAAGGGACGCAATTTGCAGGACAATCTGCGCCGAAACTTTGGTCAGCCGCATCCGGAAGGCTACCGCAAGGCTCTGCGCCTCATGAAGCAGGCGGAAAAATTTGGCCGTCCTGTGGTAACCTTTATCAATACGGCAGGTGCTTATCCTGGTGTCGGTGCTGAGGAGCGTGGCCAAGGGGAAGCTATTGCTCGTAACTTGATGGAAATGAGCAATCTCAAAGTGCCGATTATTGCCATCATCATTGGTGAGGGTGGCTCTGGTGGTGCCTTGGCTTTGGCTGTAGCAGACAAGGTCTGGATGCTGGAAAACTCTATGTATGCAGTTCTCAGTCCGGAAGGCTTTGCTTCTATTCTCTGGAAAGACGGCAGCCGCGCTATGGAAGCAGCAGAGCTGATGAAAATTACTTCACACGAGCTCTTGCAGATGGAAGTGGTAGATAAGGTTATTCCTGAAAGAGGCTTTAACAACCATGAATTACTGGCTGCAGTGAAAGAAGAAATCGCAACTGAGTTGAATAGTCTGTCTCAGCTACCCTTGGAGCAATTACTGGAAAATCGCTACCAGAGATTCAGAAAATATTAAAAAATCGAAGCCAGAAGGCTTCTTTTTCTCGTTTCGGATTCTTGTTTAAAATTGATGTGGAGCTACCTCACGAGGGAAATATATTTTAGTTTGAAAAATCGTATTATATTCTCTTTATAGGACCTATATAAAATATATATTATACAAGCTATTGGTCCTATGTTAAGATAGTTTCTAATTAAAAGAAATGAGGTTTCATATGTCAGAATTTACTATCCACACGATTGAGTCCGCACCAGCTGAGGTAAAAGAAGTCCTGGAAACTGTTCAAAAAGATAACGGTGGCTACATTCCCAATCTTATCGGTCTTTTGGCTAATGCGCCAACGGCTTTGGAAACATATCGGACGGTTGGAGCCATCAATCGCCGTAACAGCCTGACACCAACTGAGCGTGAAGTAGTGCAGATTACGGCTGCAGTTACCAATGGCTGTGCTTTCTGTGTGGCGGGTCATACAGCCTTTTCAATCAAGCAGATTCAAATGAATGATGATCTTTTGAAGGCTCTGCGCAATCGTACTCCGATTGATACAGATCCGAAGCTAGATACACTTGCTAAATTTACCATTGCTGTCATCAATACTAAGGGACGGGTCGGAGACGAGGCTTTGGCAGACTTCCTAGAAGCAGGCTATACGCATGAGAATGCTCTGGATGTAGTTCTAGGTGTCAGCCTTGCGACCCTTTGCAATTATGCCAATAATCTGGCCAACACGCCAATTAATCCGGAATTGCAGCCTTATGCCTAGTCTTTGAGGAGGTGGCAAATGACATTTTTTTCAGAAGAGTTTATCAACTGGTTGGATGACCACGCTGACCAAATTGACAAAGAATCCTGTGCAGCAGGCAATCAATTGATTGAGCGTATCGCTGCTGAAGGAGCCTTCCGGGTTGGCGTTCCAGAAGAGCTGGGAGGCCGAGGTGGAAATGATACGGATGTGATTGAAGTGCTCAAGGATCTGGCTCACCATTCCTTGACCGCCTCCTTTATCTCTTGGGGGCAAAGGACCTTTATTGATAACGTCTTAAAGTCTGCTAATCCCTACTTTAGAGACCACTATTTGGAAGGGCTTCTGTCAGGGGAATATGCAGGTGCGACAGCACTGTCTAATGCCGTTAAATTCCTGTCGGACCTAGAAGAGCTAAATGTCTCTATTGTGGAGGAAGACGGGCAGCTTTATCTCAAGGGGCGTCTGCCTTGGGTAACCAATGCTCGCGCGGATCGCTTCCTCAGCATATTTGTTGCTGGTTTCGAAGACGGGAGCCGCCAGCCGCTGGTTCTGGCTGTGCCGTCTGACGCAGAGAATTTCTCCCGTTCAGCGGATTTAGAGTTTGTATCTCTACAAGGGGGAAATACAGCTGCCCTGACCTTTAATCATGTGGCTTTGCAAGAGGAATGGATTCTTGCACAAGATGCCCTGGAATTTTTGGCAGAAAATCGCCCAGCTTTTCTAGGTTATCAATTTGGTCTGGCTCTTGGCCTAGCGGAGAAGTCATTGGCAGAGGTCGAAGCTAATCTGTCAGTCCGCTCTATTTTGAGAGAGGAGTGGGAGGAGCAAGTGGCTACTCTTACTGCGATCCAGGATCAGCTCTATAGAGGTCTTCTCCAGCCTAGTTATTTTGTTGAGCGTCCTAAGGAGCTCTTCCAGCTGCGAATTGATATAATTGATGTGGTAGCCCAAAGTCTGCTCTTGGAGCTGCAGGCTAGTGGAGGCAGAGGATATTTGAGTAATTCGACTTCTGGCTTTATCCGCCGTTGGAACGAAGGAGCTTTTCTTCCCATTGTATCACCGAGTGCAGTACAGCTGCGGCATATTTTAGAAGTTTCATAGAAATGATGGCAAACAAACATTTGATTGTCATTGAAAAGGGACTTCAAGACATTACTATAAAGGAGTTGCTTCGTGAACAGTAAACGACCGCCCATTCTTTTATCTGGGTTGATTCTAGGCCTATTTGGCTTAGCTAATCTTTTACTGAACTACCATTCTATCTTTTTCCACTTCTTGAATGGTCTGGCTTTGATACTTTGGCTTTATCTGACACTGGCTTTGGTGCTGTCATTTTCGGACTATCGGCAAGATTTGCAAAAGGCCTCTTTCTTATCGAGCTTTGCGACTTATCCTATGGCTAGTATGCTTTTAGCTTCTTACCTAAGCAAGCTTGGTTTACTTTGGATGGGTCTGTTGCTTTGGTACATGGCCTTGCTGCTGCATCTTTCTCTAATAGCTATCTTTACTTGGAAGTATGTTCTTAAGGCTGAGGGGTTATCTTTGACCCCGAGCTGGACGGTCCTATATGTTGGATTAGCCATGGTAAGCTTGACTCAGGGTGTAGTTCATCAGCCGTTTTTGGGCTATTTGGCTTGGTTTTTTGCTCTGCTACTGAGTTTGATTCTCTATCCCTTGTTTTACAAGGTTAGGCGGTCACAAAGGCTGCCTGATGCTTTAAAGCCGCAGTGGGCCATTTACTGTGCACCTTTCTCGCTCCTGTTGGGAAGTTATATCCGTTTGGCTGGTTCTGATGCTGAAGGTTGGTTTGTTGCCTTGCTGATCCTCTTATCGCAAGCCTTTTATCTCTTGGTTTTATGTCTTTTACCTCGCATTTTCCGACTGAGCCCTCAGCTTAGCTGGTCAGCCTTGACCTTTCCTCTTGTCAATACAGCTTTTGCCCTGAAACTGGGACTTGATTATCTAGGTTGGACATGGCTTGTTTGGCTGAGTCATGCAGAAGCTCTGATAGCTTTCGTAATCATCCTCTATGTTTGTTTTTACTATATAGTCTCATTGCGAGCCAGAAAGATAACAAAAAATCCGAGATGATACTCTTTGAAACTCTGTTTTTGATTTTCTCTGAGTTGATCTCGGATTTTTTTAATTTTAGCAAAATAAGTCTGAACTTAGACCTAATAATACAGGCAAATTATCAGGATGAACTGCTTTTTATTTTGGCGCTATAACTTCTAATCCACCCATGTACGGACGCAGAACCTCTGGGATAGTCACAGAGCCATCTTCGTTTTGGTAATTTTCTAAGATAGCTGCCACTGTACGTCCGACAGCCAGTCCAGAACCGTTGAGAGTATGAAGGAGTTTGACCTTACCATCTGCTTCGTCACGGTAGCGGATTTGAGCTCGACGAGCTTGGAAATCTTCTGTGTTAGAGCAACTAGAGATTTCACGGTAGGTGTTCTGAGCAGGAATCCAAACTTCCAAGTCGTAGGTCTTAGCGGCTGAGAAGCCCATATCTCCAGTACAGAGTGCTACAACTCGGTAAGGCAAATTCAGCTTTTGCAGGATGTTTTCAGCGTTGGCAGTCATCTTTTCCAGCTCTTGATAAGATTCTTCTGGCTTGGCAAATTTCACCATTTCAACCTTGTGGAATTGGTGCAGACGGATGAGACCGCGCGTGTCACGACCAGCAGAGCCAGCTTCGGAGCGGAATGATGGGCTCATAGCTGTGAAGTAGATTGGCAATTCTTTTCCGTCCAAAATTTCATCTCGATAATAGTTGGTCAGCGGAACTTCAGCAGTTGGAATCAGAACGAAGTTGGTATCGCTTAGCTCAAACGTATCTTCTTTGAACTTAGGATATTGCCCAGTCCCAAACATAGAATCGTGGTTGACCATATAAGGAGTGATGACTTCTGTGTAGCCTTCTTTGCCATGCTCATCCAGCATGAAGTTGTAGATAGCACGCTCAAGTCTTGCTCCTAAGCCCTTGTAGAAGAGGAAGCGAGCACCAGTAACTTTTGCCCCACGCTCCCAGTCTAAGATATCCAGTTCTTCACCCAAATCCCAGTGAGCCTTGGCTTCAAAGTCAAATTGGCGCGGTGTGCCCCAGCGACGAACTTCAACGTTTTCGTCTTCGTCTGCTCCGACAGGAACACTTTCATGTGGGATATTAGGCAGAGTAGTAGTGAACTCGGTCAACTTAGCGTCTAGCTCAGCCAAGGTTGCGTCTAAGTTCTTGACTTCAGCAGAGAGTTTTTGCATGGCAGAAATCTTGTCATCTGCATTTTCTTTGTTGCGTTTAGCTTGGGCAATTTCAGCAGAAACAGTATTGCGCTCTGCCTTGAGTTCTTCGACCTTGACCAATAAATCCCGACGTTCTTTGTCAATGGTTTTCATTTGGTTTAGGGTAGCAGCGTCAACACCTCGCGTAGCTAATTTTTCAGCGACAGAATCAAAGTCCGTACGGATGCGTTTTAAATCTAACATAGGTACCTCCAAAAATAAAAGCACTTTATGAAACTGTTGGAGCGGCAGAGCCGCGGTTCCATCCAACTTCACAAAAGTGCACTTGCTTAATTATTCATTTTTAAAACTAACGGTAGAATTTCCTATTTTCTCCTTATCTGCTCACAGCCACCGCAGACTTTCTGAAAAGTGCCCAATAGTACTTATCCGTTTCGACTATTATACAGGATTTTCCGGAAAATGTAAATCCTAGGATAGGAAAAATCTTGACAGAAAAAGATAACTATGTTATCTTTAAATAAAGGTAACATAGTTATCTAAAGGAGTTCTTATGGTAAAACAAACAACGCGCGACCGTATGATTGAGAAGGCAAGCCAGCTTATCAGAGAATATGGTTATCAGAATATCCCCCTGAGGAAACTGGCATCTTTGCTGGGGGTTACGACTGGTGCTTTTTACAAGGCTTTTGAAAACAAGGAGGATCTTTACTATCAGGTCTGTCTTTTGGAAAATCAGAGCCAGCTTAGACGTTTAGAGGAGCAGTATCTTGACGGAGTATCTGATCCTTTGGATTGCATTTGGCAGATAGGACTTTTTCTTTTATCGGAATATGAGTCCAACAGTCGGATGATGGATTTTCTCTTTTTCAGTCCTGTGGCGATAGAGGCTTACCGGAGAGGTGAGCTTCTGGAAATCGGGAACAAGACGGTGGCTTATCTGGATAGGCTGCCTATTGAGAGTCAGAAAGAGAAAAAGATTCTCTTGCTCAAGCTGGATACCTTCATCACAGGCTATGGCCATTTTATTGCCAAAGGTTTGGAGCCTTTTGATGAGGAAGTCTATCGCTCAATGTTCAATGATTTACTAGGAGGTTACAAACATGATTAAAAATCTCATTGTTTATGCACATCCCTATGATAAAAGCTTTAACTATGCTATTTTAGAGCAGGTTCAGGACTTGTTGGAGAAGAAAGGTCAGACCTATGAACTGATTGATCTCTATGAGGATGGTTTTAACCCTGTCTATACCAAGGAAGAGCTAGCGCTTTTTAATAAAGGGCAGGCACTAGACCCGCTGGTTTTAAAATATCAGGAAGCTCTTGCGTCCTGTGACCGCCTTATCATGATTTTTCCTATCTGGTGGGCGGATATGCCAGCTATTGTCAAGGGCTTTGAAGATAAGGTCTTTTTGAAAAATAAGATTTACGAGGAGACGAAAACTCGCCAGTTAGTTGGTCGTCTGACCAATATTAAAGAGGTATTGGCTATTACTACCTCTGCAGCACCGACCTTCTATCTTAAGTATTTCTGTGGTGATGTCGTCAAGAAAGCCATGTTGGGCCATACCTTTAAGTCTATCGGTGCTAGACAGCGCCGTTGGTTGAATTTCGGGAATATTTCTCAGTCTACAGCTGAAAAACGGCAGGCTTTTTTAGAAAAATTAGCAGAAAAGATTTGAAGAGGTAGCTATCATGATTCGTTTTAGAAGAGCAGATGAAAGGGATCTTGCTGCTGCGGTCTCGGTTTTAACTGCTGCTTTTGCTGAGCATGAGGTCTACAGAGAAAAATTCCGTCCTCTCTTTGGCAGCAGTTGGTCTTATATTGATTTTCTAAATAGATTGCATGCAGTTATGGTTAAGGCGGCGATGCGTCATCATATTTGCCTGCTTGCTGAAGTGGACGGGCGTCTTATGGCGGTCGCTACCATTCATAAGCTCGGTAGCCATCCTGTCGGTATACTTTCCTTTTTGCAGGCAGGAGCATGGAGGATGTGGCAATATATTCCCCAGCTTTTAGCCTTTCAAAAAGTCTTTGGGGAGGGGAGCAAAGAAGCTAAGAAAAGGGGTGTTTCAACTCTATATCTTGAACTGCTGGGTGTGCTGCCTGATTATCAAGGACAGGGAGTTGGCGGTCTTTTTATCTCAAAGGGACTTGAGCTGCTTGCCAAAGAAGAGAAATGCCAGTGGCTTACTTTGATTACTCATACAGAAAGCAACTGTCGTTTTTACAAAAAGAACGGATTTAAACAACTAGATGTCCGTGATGTTGAAGGTGTCAAGACATGGACTTTCGAGAAAAATTTAGCTGATGTTTATACTTTTTGAAAATCTAATGATACGGTCTTGCATTGATAATGTCAGCTTACCCCACCCTATCATTTCAAGGGGCTGAAATAGTGCATTCTCAGATTGTTTCACTTTCCAATTTTTGTGCTAGCTCCATTTTGTTGATACAAGCAGTCTTTGTCTTAGTCGAAAATATAAAAAATAAGGTTGAAACTTTTTCAACCTTATTTTTTCTTCTTAAAGATTCCAGCAATTTTTTGTAACAGAGTCGGCAATCTAACTACCTTGTCATTGCCAATATGCTTACGCGCAATTTTGAGTATCTTACCAGAGTCTTTGGAGGCAAAGAGAAACTTTCCTTTTTCAGTCCAGATTTCAAAATGGCGGCTGACTTTCTTGCCAGAAACATTAGCACCGATAGCAGTGATGCTCGTCCAAGGCAGCTGGATATAGTCTTCTACATTGGCATCAGCGTAAAACTCCAGAGCAGTCTCGCCGATTAAAAATTTCCCAACCTTTCCGCCTAATCCAAGATAGGATACGCCAGTAGTATTAAACTCAACTGTTTTGTTTTGTGACTGTGCCATAGAGTAACTCCCTTTTAAATAATACAGCTATTATACCACAATAAAAAGAAGGCCGAAACCTTCTTTTTGATTACATCAAACCAGCAACGTGAGCTAGTACACCAACTACAAAGAGGGCGATGATGATAGTGATAGGGGATACTTTCTTCTTAAGCAACCACATACAAGCGAAAGTTAGAAGTAGTCCCATCAAACCAGGAATCAAGGAATCCAAGTTTTGTTGGAAAGTTGTAACTTTTTCAGGGGTTTGAGATAGTCCTTGACCTACTTGAGCAAAGGCTTCTTGGATACCCTTATAGCCACTAGACAATTTGTCCCAATGAATATATGCTTTATCATCTAGCTTAACAGATGAAACGTTAAAGACAAACTTAATAGATACCCAGCGCTCAACCAGAACAGCCAAGATAAACATACCTAGGATTGAAGCACCTTTAGTAATGTCTTGGAGGATACCACCAGACATGTCTTTAGTGATTTCAGAACCGGCCTTGTAGCCCAATTCTTGTGTGTACCAGAGGAAAGCCATCCGGATAGCATTCCAAGCTAAGAAGAAGATAAGTGGCCCAATGATATTTCCAGTCAAAGCAAGAGATGCCCCAAGTGCTCCAAGGATTGGACGAACTGTGAACCAGAAGACAGGGTCTCCGATACCAGCCAGAGGTCCCATCATACCGATTTTAACCCCTTGGATAGCCGCATCGTCAATTGCTGCACCATTTGCTTTTTCTTCTTCGAGCGCAAGTGTAACTCCGATGATTGGAGCTGCAACATATGGGTGAGTGTTGAAGAACTCCAAGTGACGCTCAAGAGCAGCAGCTTGATCTTCTTTTTTAGTATAAAGTTTCTTAATAGCTGGAATCAGTGAATAAGCCCAGCCCAAGTTTTGCATACGTTCGTAGTTCCAAGAACCTTGCAAGAAAGTAGAACGCCACCAAACTTTTTGACGGTCAGCCTTTGAAAGAGTCAATTTTCCTGACTCATCAGGTTTTACAGTATTTAATTCTGTCATGATAGTGTGTCTCCTTTCTTAGTAGTCTTCTAGGATGTCGCCGATTGGATCGTTAGATGAAGCTGTTGCTCCGCCGCCACCATTTCCGCCTTTTTTAGACAAGGCAAGGTAGATGAGGGCAATAGCGACACCGATTGCACCGAGGGCAATCAGAGTGAGTTCGCTGACAGCAGCTAAAGCAAAACCAATAGCGAAGAATGGCCATACTTCACGAGTTGCCATCATGTTGATAACCATTGCATAACCAACGGCTACGACCATACCACCACCGATTTGCATACCTTCTGATAGCCAAGCTGGCATAGCTTCAAGAGCAGATTTAACAGACTCAGCTGGAATCATCAAAAGAAGTGCTGCCGGGATAGCAATACGTGCTCCTTGCATGAAGAGAGCGATAAAGTGAGCGCGTTCAACTCCTTTAATGTCTCCTTTTTTCGCAGCAGCATCTGCACCGTGAACCAAACCGACTGACAAAGTACGGACAATCATAGTCAAGAAGAGACCAGCAACAGCAAGTGGAATAGCAACACCTTGTGCTACAGCGATTCCTTTGCTTGAGAAGTCTCCACCCAGTACCATGATGATGGCAGCGGCAACAGAAGCGAGGGCAGCATCAGGTGCTACAGCAGCTCCGATGTTAGCCCAGCCAAGAGCGATCAGCTGGAGAGAGCCACCCAGCATAACACCGGCAGCCAAATTACCAGTTACCAGTCCAATCAAGGTACAAGCAACCAGCGGTTGGTGGAATTGGAATTGGTCCAAGATACCTTCTAGGCCAGCTAAGAAGGCAACAAAGACTACTAAAACCATAGAAATAATAGACATGTTCTAAATCCTTTCCTAAATTAATAAAAGCAAAACGTTTGATTTTACTGCACGTTGGCTTTCTTAATCAAATCAAACAAATCTTTTTTAGAGTCATTTGGTACTTTACGTACGTCGAATTCAACGCCAAGGTCACGAAGCTTTTCATAAGTGGCAACGTCTTCCTTATCCATTGACAGTACGTTGTTGACCATTGTTTTACCAGTTGAGTGAGCCATAGAACCGACATTAAGGGTCTTGATTGGCACACCGCCTTCAACAGCACGAAGGGCGTCTTGAGGAGTTTCAAACAGAATCAAGGCATGAGTGTTGCCAAAGCGAGGGTCTTTTGAAACAGCAATCAATTTGTCGATTGGGACAACATTGGCTTTGACATTACCTGGTGCAGCTTGCTTAATCAATTCTTTACGAAGTTCATCTTGAGCAACTGAGTCAGAAGCAACGATAATACGATCTGCTTTTGAATCTGGCGTCCAAGCTGTTGCTACCTGACCGTGCAGCAAGCGTGTGTCGATCCGGGCAAGGTTGATTTTGAGCTTGCCGTCACCGATTACAGTCCCTTCAGGGATTGCTGCTTGGGCAACTGGAGCAGCTGCAGCAGGAGCATTTGCTTCTTCAGCAGCAGGATTCAGCTCTTCAGGCAGAGCTTTGACTCCTTCCTTGGCTTCTTTGATGATGTTAGCAACAACAGCTTCAACGCCGGCGTTGGCATCCATCATCCTTTCTGTATAAGCTTGAATCAGCATAGGCAGGTTCAAGCCTGTAATGATAGCGAACTTGCGGTCTGGATTTTCACCCATGACACGGCTAGCTTGGTTGAATGGAGAGCCACTCCAAAGGTCAGCCAAGACCAACACTTCATCGTCCGCATCAAACGAAGCCACAGCGTCATTGAACTTTGCATAGAGATCATCTGGTCCTTCGTTGGGCATGAAAGTTACAACTTGTACTTTTTCCTGCTCACCGAAAATCATAGAACCTGATTGATGAATACCAGCAGCAAATTCACCGTGGCTAGCAATAATGATTCCGATACTCATTATTGACATTCCTCCTTATAAAATGTTTGACTTAAGTTTTAAGAAAACTTTAAGGCAAGTTTATTATAAAACGTTTTCATGAAAAATGCAAGCGTTTGTTCCTAAAAACGACTTTTTCTTTCAAAAATGTCAGTATTTGCTGAAAACCTGATAAATATAGGTACAAGCAAACCTTAGCTATAGAAATGTTTTAATAAATTAGGAAAATAGAAAATATAATAGATTAATATATGAAAAACATTGAAATAATATGAAAGAGATTTTTGAAATGACAGAAGAGACTTTTGTTTGAGAAAGTGTTTATTTATCAAAAAAGAAAGAGGAGGACCAAAGACAGAAAATCGCATCTTATGTCTTTAGTCTCCCTCTATAATGGCAAAAGTTTCTAAATAATATCAAGCCTGTCTATCATAAGTTTCCAAAAGTTTGGTAAATGTTGGGATTAACATGTTTTAAAGTATTAGTGTGTGAAGTCAAGTACCATACGTCCCTGAATGGTACCCGCTTCCATTTCGTCAAAGACATCCACTGCATCTGAAACAGGGCGCTTTTGAACGACAGGAACCACCAATCCTTCAGCACCAAACTGGAAGGCTTCTTCCAAGTCCTTGCGAGTACCAACTAGGGAACCGATGACTTGGATGCCATCTAAAACGGTTTTGACAATACTGAGGTCCATCATTTCAGATGGCAATCCAACGGCAACTACCCGACCGCCAGCACGAACAGAGTCCACCGCTTGGTTGAAGGCAACTTTAGAAACGGCTGTTACTATGGCAGAATGCGCACCGCCAGTTTTTTCTTGGATAAGAGCAGCGACATCTTCAACTTCATGGCCGTTGATGACGATATCAGCACCAACTTCTTTGGCCAAAACTAGCTTATCATTGTTGATATCAACAGCGACAACATGGGCATTAAAGACTTTCTTGGCATATTGAACCGCTGGGTTACCCAATCCACCTGCTCCAAAGATAACTGTCCATTGGCCTGGTTGCAGCTGGGCTTCTTTGATAGCCTTGTAGGTGGTTACACTGGCACAAGTGATAGAAGAAGCTTGGGCGGGATCGAGTCCTTCAGGGACTTTGACAGCGTAGTCAGCTGTTACGATACATTGCTCTGCCATCCCACCATCAACGGAATAACCAGCATTTTTTACTGTACGGCAAAGGGTTTCGCGGCCAGTTGTACAGTATTCACAAGCGCCGCAGCCTTCAAAGAACCAAGCGACACTGACGCGGTCTCCGACTTTGAGACTTTTTACATCTGGAGCGATTTCTTTGACAATACCAATACCTTCGTGTCCAAGAACGCGACCTGGCACCTTGCCAAAGTCACCGTGTGCGACGTGCAGGTCCGTATGGCAGACACCGCAGTATTCGATGTCAACGAGAGCTTCCCCTGTTTCAAGCGGACGCATTTCTTTATTTTCAACGAGTTGGACATTAGTTCCCTCTGGATTTACAACAACTGCTTTCATAAGTAGTTTCCTTCTGTTATTTAGTTTTTTGATTATGTTAATTATATCACAAACTCAAACAAAATAGCAAACGCTTACAAAACTAAGCGTGAATTCACTCTAATATTCTGACATAGCTGATAAGCTCCTATTTTTAAAGCTTTTTGCAACTAACGGAGTTTGAGGGAAGAAAAAAATAAAAGACAAACTCTCGAACAGAGTTTGCCTAATTGTCTACTTTTATAAAAAGAGTTTGTTTAGCTCGTGGGCGACGCCATCTTGGTCATTGGTCAAAGATAACTGCTGGTCAGCGTATGGAAGAAGGTCAGTATTAGCATTTTTCATGGCATAGCCAGTGCCAGCAAAGGACAGCATCTCAGTATCATTTTGCTCATCGCCAAAGGCAATCAGATTTTTACGGTCTACATTGAGAATATTAAGCAGATACTGAAGGGCAAAGGCCTTATTGACACCCTTGGGAGCACACTCGAGGATGTTGAGTGGGCCGCCCCAAGAGTTGATAGAAAGTTCATGCTGGTAAAAAGCATTCATTTCCTCTGCCAAAGCATATTTGTCAGCTGCTCGCGTCTGCAGGAGAATGGCGTTAGGATTCTCCGTTACCAGATTGGCTTGAAACTGGTTTTCAGGCTTGAAAGCATCGATGCCAAAGAGCTTGGGATCAGCGATTTCTTCATTGGGATTGGTGATGTAGAACTTATTGCGGTATTCGCCAGCAATGAAATCCGCTTCAATCTCATCCCTGCGCTTAACCATATCCAGCAGAAAGGATTTATCCAGCGTTAGCGATTTTTCAAAGTCCCATTTCTTTTCTGGAATATGAGTCAAAGAGCCATTGAAGTTGATCATGGGCGTATTGAGCTCTAATTCTTTATAATATTTCAAAGCCATGCGGTAGGGCCGGCCTGTTGTGATAATGACCTTGTGGCCCTTTTTGGAAATTTTTTTGATAGTTTCTTTGGTGAAGTCAGACAGATTGCTGTTAGAATCCAGCAAGGTTCCGTCCAAGTCCACAGCGATTACTTTTTTTGTCATGTGAGTCTCTTTTCAGTGATAATACAGACTATTATAACAGAATTCAGTGTAAATAACACGACTTATGTTATAATGATGCTCTAATCAGTCACAATTATGACATAGCAAGGAGGAGCTTTTCGTATGCGTAAACCAATCATGATTCATGCTCTTTTTCTGATGATTGCCTTTTTTATCTATATCCAATCTCTAAATGGCGGTCCGACCTATCTCATCTGGAATATGACCTTGGCCTTAATCAGCTATGATGCAGCTATCTTGACACTTTTATTCAAGAAGCAGAAGTGGGTATATCCTCTTCTTTTCCTGCTGTGGTTGCTTTTCTTCCCCAACACTTTCTATATGATCACTGATTTGATTCATATGACTTGGGTGACAGATGTTCTGAGTAAGCCAAGTGTTTTCCTGCTCTTTTTAGCTTTTGTTTCCAGTATTTTATTCGGAGTTTTCTGTGGTATGGAGAGCTGGTATGTCATCAAGGAACGCTGGAAGTTTAACTGGTATTTGGACTTGTTGCTGATGGCAGCTCTGTCGGCTGTGTCCAGTATGGCTATCTACATAGGACGTTATGATCGTCTCAATAGCTGGGATTTATTGCTTCATCCTCAGCTAGTTCTACAGAAGCTCTTGCAAACTTTGCAGCCTGATCGTCTGCCTTTCATTCTTGGATTTGCCTTTTTGCAGTTTATGAGTTTGGTATTTCTGATGAGAGATAATAAAAAATAAGAAAAGCGAAACATTCATCTTGAAAAAGTGAATGTTTTTTATTATAATTTAAATTATCGTTCGTAAATAAACGAAATTCAATCTGTTTTTCTTTGTTATTGAACTAGATATTATAAATTTTACTCAAAAGGAGATTTATTGAAAAATGGATAAATTTTTCAAACTGACCGAAAAAGGGACAGATGTCCGGACAGAAGTTTTGGCTGGTCTGACGACTTTCTTTGCCATGTCCTACATTTTATTCGTCAATCCGGCCATGTTGGCTCAGACTGGTATGCCCAAGCAGGGTGTTTTCCTAGCTACGATTATCGGGGCTGTTGCCGGCACCTTAATGATGGCCTTCTTTGCCAACTTGCCTTATGCGCAGGCACCGGGTATGGGTCTGAATGCCTTTTTCACTTTTACGGTCGTCTTTGCCTTGGGCTACACTTGGCAGGAAGCCTTGGCTATGGTCTTTATCTGCGGGATTATTTCGCTCATTATCACTTTGACCAAGGTGCGTAAAATGATCATCGAGTCCATTCCTGGCTCCTTGCGCGCAGCAATTTCAGCAGGAATCGGGGTCTTTCTGGCCTATGTAGGTATTAAAAATGCTGGCTTGCTCAAGTTTTCAATCGATCCAGGCAATTATACAGTAGCTGGCAAGGGAGCAGATAAGGCTGCAGCGGCTATCACGGCTAATTCAGCAGCAACTCCCGGTCTGGTAGACTTTAATAATCCAGCTGTCATCGTAGCCTTGGTTGGTCTCGCCATCACAATCTTCTTTATCGTGAAAAATATCAAGGGTGGTGTTATCCTATCCATCCTAGTAACGACTGTGGTAGCTATTCTGGTTGGCTTGGTTGATTTGTCAGCTATTGACTTTGGGCAGAATAACATTGGCACTGCTGTTAGTGAATTGGGACAGATTTTTGGGGTGGCAGTAGGTCCGAAAGGTCTGGGTGCCCTCTTAGCAGATTCGACTCGCTGGCCTCAGACATGTATGGCTATTCTGGCTTTCTCCTTGACAGATATTTTTGATACCATTGGTACCTTGATCGGTACAGGTGAAAAGGTCGGGATTGTGGCAACTTCTGGGGAAAACCATGAATCAGAAGGTTTGGATAAGGCTCTTTACTCGGACCTCATCGGAACCTCTATTGGCGCCATTGCTGGAACCTCTAACGTGACGACTTATGTGGAGTCTGCAGCTGGTATCGGAGCTGGCGGCCGAACAGGTCTGACCGCCTTGGTCGTAGCTATCTGCTTCGCAGTGTCAAGCTTCTTTAGCCCACTCTTGGCTATTGTTCCTAATGCTGCAACTGCACCGATTCTCATTATTGTTGGGATTATGATGCTGGCTAGTCTGAAGAATATCCATTGGGATGATATGACAGAAGCCATTCCGGCTTTCTTTACTTCTATTTTTATGGGATTTGCCTATTCTATCACTCACGGGATAGCAGCTGGGTTTATTACCTACACCTTGGTCAAAATCTTCAAAGGTCAAGCCAAGGATGTGCATTCTATGATTTGGATTTTGGATCTTCTATTTATTTTGAATTTCGTAAATCTGGCTTTAAATTAGGTCTAAACATTGCTGGATTTCCTTGATTTTAGTACCCTTTGTATAGGATATGTTTTTGGTATAAAAAATCAGCTTTTCCTAGCTGATTTTTCTTTTGCAAAATTAAGCAGAAAAAAATTTTTTCTGGTATAATAAGAGAATGTTTAGTCATAATGAGGAAGAATTAATCCAGTGGGGTCAGCGTCTGGGCAAATTGCTTCGGGCAGGGGATGTACTGGTTTTAACGGGAGATTTAGGAGCAGGGAAGACAACCTTTACTAAGGGTCTGGCTCTAGGTTTGGGCATCAGTCAGATGATTAAAAGTCCAACCTATACCATTGTTCGGGAATACGATGGGCGCTTGCCGCTCTATCATCTGGATGTCTACCGCATCGGAGACGATCCAGATTCCATTGATTTGGATGACTTTCTCTTCGGGGAGGGTGTGACGGTCATTGAATGGGGGGAGCTGCTGGGAGAAAATCTGCCTGAAGACTATCTCAAATTAAGCCTCTTGAAAAAAGAAGACGGGCGTGAATTGGTTTTTGAAGCCAAAGGAAAGCGAGCCCAAGTGCTACTTGAGGGACTGCAGAATGACTGAATATGAATTGTGCTTGCGAGAAGCAGAAAAAACAGATGCTGCTGAGCTGATTGCCTTCCTCAATCAGGTCGGGTCTGAGTCAGATTATATGACGCTGGATGAGGCTGGAATCTTGATGAATCAAGAGGAGATGGCTTCATTCATTGAGCATCAGGCTGCTTCCAGTAATCAGCTTTATCTGTTGGCGCTTTTGAATGGTGAGATTGCCGGTCTTGTCAGCATCACAGCTGATTTCCATGAGCGAATTCGCCATATTGGTCAAGTCTTTGTCGTGGTGAAGAAAACTTTCTGGAACCAAGGACTGGGACGCATATTGCTAGAAGAGGCACTGACTTGGGCAGAAGATTCTCAAGTTATTCGACGTTTAGAATTGAGCGTTCAGGTTAGAAATGAACGAGCAGTTCACCTTTATAAAGATTTAGGATTTGAAATTGAAGGCTTACAAAAAAGAGGAGCCTATTTAAAAGAAGGGAAATTTCTTGATGTTTACCTGATGGGTAAATTGATAGACTAAAAAAGATATGTTTAAAAAGATTATAATGATGTTTCTTAGCCTCCTTGTCGTAACGACAGCTGGTATCGGTACTTATGCTTGGACAATCTATGGTCAGTCAACAGATGAGCTGTCCAAGACTTATAAGGGCTTGGGAAATGAGACAGATGTCATTTCTGCGACTAAGCCCATGACCATTTTGCTGATGGGTGTAGATACAGGGAGCGGTTCCCGCGAGGATACCTGGGTCGGGAACAGCGATACCATGATTCTCCTGAGTGTCAATCCCAAGACTAAGAAAACAGTCATGATGAGTTTGGAACGTGATATTCTGACTCAGATTGATGAGAACGGTCAGACAGTTGAAGCCAAGCTGAATGCAGCCTATGCGACAGGCGGAGCAGAGTTAGCCATTTCGACTATTGAGGGCTTGATGAATATCCACATCGACCGCTATGTGATGATCAATATGCAGGGCTTGGTTCAGTTAGTAGACGCAGTAGGTGGTATTGAGGTCAATAATACCTTTGACTTCCCAATTTCTATTGAGGATAATGAGCCGGAGTATACTGCTAAGGTTGAGCCTGGCAAGCAAACCATCAATGGTGATCAGGCGCTTGTCTATGCTCGCATGCGCTATCAGGATCCAGAGGGTGACTATGGCCGCCAAAAGCGTCAACGTGAAGTAATTAAGAAAGTGGTTGAAAAAGTTCTCAGTCTCAACAGTGTCAGCCATTATCAGGCTATTTTAAAAGCTGTCAGCAGCAATATGCAGACCAATATCGCGCTTGATTCAAAAAGCATTCCCCAACTGCTAGGCTATCAGGATGCCTTTAAGAACATCAAGTCTGAGCAGCTGCGTGGAGAAGATGCGACCTTGCCTGACGGTGGAAGCTATCAGCTGGTGACGTCAGAGCATTTGCTGAGCATGCAGAATCTAATCCGTAAGTCTCTGGGCTTGGACACAGTTAAGAGTCTGAAGACCAATGCTGTTCTCTATGAAGATATTATGGGCGGCAACAGTCTAAGAAGCAGCAATAGCAGCAGTGCGTCTAGCAGTACAGAAAGCAATAGTAACTACGTGCCTCCTTATAGTCAGCCAACTTATAATAATGGCTATGAGAATTACTCTTATCCGACGACAGATACAACAGTTGGAACTACGAATACGACTCCAGTTGCTCCAGCGGCTTCCTCCGCCCCAGCGGCAGATGTCAGTGTCAGCGCTCCGCAAAGTCAGCCAGTAGTCAATGCGACTACAGAGTAAAAAGTTAAATATAAAAAGAGGCCGGGACAAAATGTCTCGGTCTCTTTTGGTTATGACGGAAAGCTCTTGACGCGGCGGCTGATTGGAATTATTGTTCCCCTATCATACGCCTTTTCTCTATCAAGCCTCGTACTTTTCCCAGATCTCTTTGACTTGCTGGATCTGCACTTGAGCTTGATTTTCAAGGACTTTATATTTATAAGTAAGATCTTGGGCCATGTCTTTGACTTGCTCTTTTTGCTCTTGAATGATGGCAATATTTCGTTGGATATTGGCTAGACTGTCCTTTACTTTGTCTAGACTATCTGTTGTTTCAATGATTTCTTCTTGGATTTTTTGACGGTTTTCAACCAGTTTGTAGCTGGCTGCTGCGGCACCGATAAATAGGAAAATATTTGAAAGTTTCATATTCCCTCCTTAAGCTTGCGCAATCTTCTCAGCTAATTCGGCCAGAGCTGGGAAGTCTGGCTCGTGGGCTTCGAAAGTAATCTTGAGGTCATCTGCATCACTGTAGCGTGGTGCCAAATGCACATGGGTATGAAAGACAGTCTGTCCAGCAATTTCTTCGTTGTTGTTGATGATATTCATACCAGCTGCACCTGTGGCTTTCATCACCTTACGGGCAATGTCAGGTACGCGAGCAAAGAGCTGACTGGTGCTGTCGGCATCCATATCCAGCACATTTCGGAAATGCTCTTTAGGGACAACCAAGGTATGACCTGGTGTTACCTGGGAAATATCCAGAAAAGCAAGGACTTTCTCGTCTTCATAGACTTTTGAAGAAGGGATTTCTCCAGCAATAATTTTACAAAAAATACAATCAGCCATAAATGGTACCTCTATTCGCTAGATTTTGTTATAATATAAGAACCATTATACCAGAATTCGGAGAAAATATGTTAGAAATCAAAGAGCTTACGGGCGGCTATGTTAATATCCCGGTTTTAAAGGATGTCAGCTTTGAAGTGGGCAATGGCCAGCTGGTTGGTCTGATTGGTCTCAACGGTGCGGGCAAGTCCACGACTATCAATGAGATTATTGGTCTTCTGACGCCTTATAAGGGGCAGATTCAGATTGATGGACTGGAGTTGCGGACCAATCCCAGCGATTATCGCAAGAAAATCGGTTTTATCCCGGAAACGCCTAGTCTCTATGAAGAATTGACCCTGCGCGAGCACATTGAGACGGTAGCCATGGCATACGACATTGAACAAGAAACAGCTTTTATGCGCGTGGGTAAGCTACTGGAAATGTTCCGACTCAAGGAAAAACTGGATTGGTTCCCTGTTCACTTTTCAAAAGGGATGAAGCAAAAAGTGATGATTATCTGTGCTTTTGTAGTTGATCCCAGCCTTTTTATTGTGGATGAGCCTTTTCTGGGTCTGGATCCGGTAGCGATTGCAGACCTTATCCAGCTCTTGGAGGAGGAAAAGAAGAAGGGCAAGTCGATTCTGATGAGCACCCATGTTCTGGACTCTGCCGAGAAGATGTGCGATAGTTTTGTAATTCTGCACAAGGGTCAAGTGCGGGCCAAGGGCAGCTTGACTGAGTTGCGGGCTCAATTCCAAATGCCGGATGCTAGTCTGAATGACATCTATCTAGCCCTGACAGAAGAGGCAGCGCTATGAAAGAATTATTTGCTAAACGAAAGCAGGATTTTCGTCAGCAGTGTCTGAAATACCTGCGTTATGTTCTTAATGATCATTTCGTGCTCTTTCTGCTGATTTTTATGGGATTTTTAGGTGTTCAGTACAGTCAGCTTTTGCGACATTTTCCGACCAATCACCTACCCATTATTGTCAGTCTAGTTATTCTATCGCTCTTTATCCTGCCTTTTGGACGGATTGCGACCTATCTGGAAAAGCCGGATGCTCTTTTTCTCTTGGTCAGAGAAGCAGAAGTCAGGGCTTTTATCAAGGCTCAGATTCTACGTTCCTATCTCTTGTACGCAGTCTTACAGACAGGGCTATTGCTACTGTTAGCTCCGCTTTTTCTGGCTTTGGGATTGCCTATTTGGGGCTTTGGGCTCTACTGCCTCCTTATGCTAGTCTTAAAATGGTTTTTGTTTCAGGCTAAGGCTAAGAAGTTCTTTACTGAAAATGGTTTAGATTGGCAGGTTCTGGTGGCTTATGAAGCTGCTCGAAAGCAGATGATTCTCCGTTTCTTTGCTCTCTTTACCAATGTTAAAGGCATTTCAAATAGTGTCAAGCGCCGGGCCTATCTGGATGGTTTGACGAGACTTGTGGGCAAGCAGCATAGCAAGACTTGGCAGAATCTCTTTTTACGTTCTTACTTGCGAAATGGAGATTTGTTTGCTTTGACCCTAAGACTGCTCTTTCTAGCTCTTTTGGCTTTGGTTTTTGTCAGTCAAGCTTGGATTGCTGCAGCTTTTGCGGTCTTGTTCAATTACCTCTTGCTCTTCCAGCTGACGGCTTTGTATGAAGCTTTTGACTATCAATTTTTGACCCAGCTTTTTCCAATAGAAATAGGGGAAAAGCTGAAGGGAGCAAGACAAATTATCACATCTATTGGCAGCAGTGTTCTCTTGGCTGAAGTGCTGACTGCTCTGCTCTTTTTCCAAGACAAGACAGCCGTGCTGGCCGTGCTGGGAGCGACTGCCCTACTCTATCTGTTCTATCTGCCGTTTAAGTTACGGAGATTGGTTGACTAAAAGAGGTAAAACTAGTAAAATGATAAAGAAACTTTTTACGGAGGGGAAATATGGACTTGGTTGATAACGAGCTGACCCTGACACCGATAGCTGGCAAGAGCGGAAAGGCCTATATGGGGACTTATCCGGACGGGGGGCGCGTTTTCGTCAAGATGAATACAACCCCTATCTTAGCAGGCTTAGCTCGAGAACAAATCGCACCGCAGCTTTTGTGGAGCCGCCGGATGCCGGACGGTAACGTAATGAGCGGGCAGGAGTGGCTTTCAGGCACTATTCTGACCCCAAATGATATGTCCAAAAAGCAGGTAATCAATATTTTGACACGGCTGCATCGCTCGCGCCCATTGATGACTCAGCTGACCAAGCTGGGCTATACTTTGGAAACGCCGACTGATTTGCTGAATGCTTGGCTCAATCAAGTGCCGCTTGCTTTGAGAAATAATCAATATCTGCAATCAGTTATCCGAGACTTGCGCCAGACAGTACCGGCCTTTCGTGAGGATTATGCGACCATTGTTCACGGAGATGTGCGCCACAGCAACTGGGTAGAGACCGACAGCGGGCTTATTTACTTAGTGGATTGGGATTCTGTGCGCCTGACAGACAGGATGATGGATGTAGCACATATTTTGAGCCATTATGTGCCTGATTCAGGTTGGCAAGAGTGGCTGAGCGCTTATGGTTATAAGTATAATCAGACTGTTTTCAATAAGCTATACTGGTTTGGTCAGTATTCTTATCTGATGCAGATTGCCAAATACTATGAAAATAATGATTTAGAAAATGTGAACCGGGAGATTTACGCATTACGAAACTTCCGTTCCAAATACGGAAGAGGACAATGAGAGTAAGGAATCGTAAAGGAGCGACGGAACTGCTAGAGGCGCATCCCCAGTATGTGATTTTAAATCCGGCAGACGCCAAGGGCAGATGGCAGGAGATTTTTGGTAACGACCATCCCATTCATGTAGAGGTTGGCAGCGGTAAAGGAGCTTTTGTATCCGGTATGGCCAAGGCCAATCCTGAGATTAACTACATCGGGATTGATATTCAAAAATCGGTCCTCAGCTATGCCTTGGACAAGGTGCTGGCAACGGATGTTCCCAATATCAAACTGCTCTGGGTGGACGGTTCGGATCTGACTGATTATTTTGAAGATGGCGAGATTGACCGCCTTTATCTGAACTTCTCAGATCCTTGGCCCAAGAAACGCCATGAAAAGCGCCGTCTGACTTATCAGTCCTTTCTGGCGACCTATCAGCAGATTTTGCCGGAAAATGGAGAAATCCACTTCAAAACGGACAACCGAGGTCTTTTTGAATATAGCTTAGTTAGCTTTTCACAGTATGGTATGAAGTTGAAGGGTGTGTGGTTAGATTTGCATGCCAGCGACTTTGAAGACAATGTCCTGACTGAGTATGAGCAGAAATTTGCTAACAAGGGACAAGTCATCTATCGGGTGGAAGCAGCGTTTGAATAAGAAAGAGTCTTCTAGGAAATACTCCTTGAAGACTTTTTATTGGGAAAGAATTTTGCTTAAAAATAAGATCGTTTTAAGTGGAATTCCGTCTTAACAAGCTTGCATGGCACATTTCCCTTGCATTCTGGGACTTGTCGTGCTATAATACTAATAATGAATAAGGAAAGAGAGGCGAGGAAGTATCTTCGCCTCTTATCTGTGAGGAGGTGTCGTCATATCGCAACGATTGTTGAATTGGTGAGGGAGGTTATTGAACCAGCCATTTTGGCCCCCTATGAATTAGTTGATATTGAGTACGGAAAGATGGGCGGAGACTACGTTCTCAGTGTCTTTGTAGATAAGCCTGAGGGCATTACGGTCAATGATACAGCGGATTTGACGGATATTATCAGTCCGCTCTTGGATCAAATCAAACCAGATCCCTTCCCAGAACAGTATTTTCTGGAAGTGACCAGTCCTGGCTTGGAGCGTCCGCTCAAGACCAAGGAACAGCTATCCGATGAAGTCGGCAGTTATATCCATGTCAGTCTCTATAAGGCTGTTGACAAGCAGAAAGTCTTTGAAGGCACCTTGCTGAGTTTTGAAGAGGATGTTCTGCACATGGAATATCTGGACAAGACTCGCAGAAAAGAAGTCGAAATTCCCTACAGTCTGGTTTCCAAAGCCAGATTAGCCGTTAAGTTTTAGCCGCAGAAGCAATATAGAAAAGAAAGGAACACTTTTGTTTCGGCAAAAGTTACATGAAAATGAGTAAAGAAATGCTAGAGGCCTTCCGCATTCTGGAAGAAGACAAAGGAATCAAGAAAGAAGATATCATTGATGCAGTGACCGAGTCACTCCGCTCAGCCTATCGTCGTCGCTATGGTCAGGCAGACAGCGCAGCCATTGAGTTTGACGAAAAGTCAGGAGATTTCCGTGTCTATACTGTTCGCGAAGTCGTGGACGAGGTCTTTGACAGCCGTTTGGAAATCAGTCTCAAAGATGCCTTGGCTATCAGTTCAGCCTATGAATTAGGAGATAAGATCAAGTTTGAAGAAGCGCCAGCTGAATTTGGCCGTGTCGCTGCTCAGTCTGCCAAGCAAACCATCATGGAAAAGATGCGCAAGCAGACCCGAGCAATCACCTACAATACCTATAAAGAGCATGAAAATGAAATCATGAGCGGGACGGTGGAGCGCTTTGACAATCGCTTTATCTATGTCAATCTTGGCAGCATTGAAGCGCAGCTATCGAAGCAAGATCAGATTCCTGGTGAGGTATTTGCCTCTCATGACCGTATCGAAGTCTTTGTTTACAAGGTAGAAGACAATCCTCGCGGTGTCAATGTCTTTGTCAGCCGCAGCCATCCAGAAATGATCAAGCGCTTGATGGAGCAGGAAATCCCTGAAGTCTATGACGGAACTGTGGAAATCATGAGCGTGTCGCGGGAAGCAGGCGATCGGACCAAGGTAGCGGTTCGCAGCCACAACCCTAATGTGGATGCCATCGGAACAATCGTCGGACGCGGTGGAGCCAATATCAAGAAAATTACGAGCAAGTTCCATCCTGCCAAATACGATCCGAAGAGTGGCCGTATGGTGCCGACTGAAGAAAATATCGACGTCATTGAGTGGGTAGCAGATCCAGCTGAATTTATCTACAACGCTATTGCTCCTGCAGAGGTTGACCAAGTTATCTTTAACCAAGAAGATAACAAGCGGGCTTTGGTTGTTGTACCGGACAACAAGCTTTCTCTGGCTATCGGCCGTCGCGGACAGAACGTACGCTTGGCAGCTCATTTGACAGGCTTTAGAATCGATATCAAGTCTGCCACAGAGTTTGAAGAAATGGAAGCAGCCAATGAACTGGGCGGATTTGCTCAGGAAGCAGAAGAAATTCTTGCGGATGCAGATGTTCTAGAGACAGAAGTTTCAGCAGCAGAAGCAACAGACTTTGACGCAGCTGCAGAGGAAACTGTACTAGAAACAGCTGGTTTAGAAAGCGAAGCTGAAGAACTAGACTAAGGGGGCTGGAATGGCAAAAACAAGAAAAATCCCTTTAAGAAAATCAGTGGTGTCCAACGAAGTGATTGACAAGCGTGATTTGCTGCGGATTGTCAAGAACAAGGAAGGTCAAGTCTTTATCGATCCGACAGGCAAGGCCAACGGCCGTGGAGCCTATATCAAGCTGGACAATCAAGAAGCTCTTCAAGCTAAGAAGAAGCGGGTCTTTAACCGCAGCTTCAGTATGGAAGTGGATGAGGCTTTCTATGATGAGTTAATCGCTTATGTCGATCATAAGGTCAAAAGAAGAGAGTTAGGTCTTGAATAAAGAGAAACTTGCAAATTTGCTGGGACTGGCTCAGCGGGCTGGCCGCATCATTTCTGGTGAGGAGCTGACCGTCAAAGCTATCCAGGAGGGAAAAGCACATCTGGTCTTTTTGGCCCAGGATGCAGCTCCTAATCTCAGCAAGAAAATCACTGATAAAAGTCGTTACTACCAAGTAGAAGTATCAACCGTGTTTTCAACACTGGAATTAAGCTCTGCCATTGGCAAGGCCAGAAAAGTGCTCGCCGTGACAGATGCTGGTTTTACAAAGAAAATGAGGTCTCTTATGTAATAGAAGAGGAGGACAAGATTTGTCTAAAGTAAGATTGTATGAAATCGCCAAAGAACTGGGAAAAGAAAGCAAGGAGGTAGTGGCTCGTGCTAAGGAGCTGGGATTGGATGTCAAAAGTCATTCATCCAGCGTAGAAGCTGACGCTAGTGAGCGAATCAAATCCAGCTTCAAGAAAGCAGCCACACCTCAAGCTACTGCAGAAAAGCCTGCAGCAGCTCAGCCATCATCGCAAAAAACTCCTGCCAAAGAGGTTACGCCAGTCAAGGCAGAACAGACAGAAGCAAAAGTAGCTGCTAAGCCAGAAGCGAAAACAGAAACAGCTGCGCCAGTCAAGCGCCCACAAAGCCGGAACTTTAAGGCAGAGCGTGAAGCGAGAGCCAAGGAAGAGGCAGAACGTCGTAAGCAGCAAGGCAACCGCAAACCGCAAAACAAAGAGCAAGGCAAGCGCGACGATCGCGATAATCGAAATAAGAATCGCGGAAACCGCAACGACCGAGACAGGGGCAATCGTCCAAATGACCGTCGCGATAATCGTGGTCAAGATGGCCGCCGCAATGGTCAGAATCATCAAGGATTTAACAGTCAAAACCGCCAACAGTCACAAGGACCGAAGATTGACTTTAAGGCTCGGGCAGCAGCTTTGAAAGCAGAGCAGAATGCTGAATACGCTCGCTCAAGCGAAGAACGCTTTAAGCAAGCACAGGAAGCAAAAGAAGTGTTGGAACGGCAAAACCGCCGCAAGGAGCAGCCTAAGGCAGAAGCAAGTGCACCAGCTCAGCCTGCACCGGCCCCATCTGCTCCAGCAGCGAATCCAAGCCCAGCGCCGGCCGCTGTGGATACGCGTCGTAAGAAGCAAGCTCGACCAGATAAGAAGCGCGATGATTTTGATCGCGAAGAAGAAGGTCCAAGAAAACAACAAAAGAATCGAAGCAGTCAAAATCAAGTGAGAAATCAAAGAAATAGTAATTGGAATAAAAACAAGAAAAATAAAAAAGGAAAGGGCAACAATAATCAGGCACCAAAACCTGTTACAGAACGTAAGTTCCATGAGTTGCCAACTGAATTTGAATATACAGACGGAATGACCGTTGCAGAAATTGCAAAACGGATCAAGCGCGAGCCAGCTGAAATTGTTAAAAAGCTCTTCATGATGGGCGTGATGGCAACGCAAAACCAATCTCTTGACGGCGATACTATTGAGCTCCTCATGGTGGACTACGGTATTGAAGCTAAGAAGAAGGTGGAAGTTGACACAGCTGACATTGAGCGCTTCTTCGTAGAAGAAGGTTATATCAACCAAGATGCCTTGGCAGAGCGTCCTCCAGTTGTCACCATCATGGGACACGTTGACCATGGTAAAACAACCCTCTTGGATACCCTGCGTAACTCTCGGGTAGCAACAGGTGAAGCAGGTGGTATCACTCAGCACATCGGTGCTTACCAGATTGAGGAAAGCGGCAAGAAGATTACTTTCTTGGATACGCCTGGACACGCGGCCTTTACTTCTATGCGGGCCCGTGGTGCCTCTGTTACGGATATCACTATCCTGGTCGTTGCGGCTGATGACGGTGTTATGCCGCAAACGATCGAAGCCATTAACCACTCCAAGGCGGCTGATGTCCCAATCATCGTAGCCATCAACAAGATTGATAAGCCAGGAGCGAATCCTGAGCGCGTGATTGGTGAATTGGCTGAGCATGGTGTCATGTCAACAGCTTGGGGCGGAGATTCTGAATTTGTTGAAATCTCAGCGAAATTCAATCAAAATATTGACAGCTTGTTGGAAACAGTCCTCTTGGTAGCTGAAATTCAAGAGCTCAAGGCAGATCCGACTGTTCGAGCGATTGGTACAGTCATTGAAGCCCGTCTGGATAAAGGAAAAGGTGCTGTCGCAACCCTTCTGGTTCAGCAAGGAACTCTGAATGTGCAGGATCCAATCGTTGTTGGTAATACTTTCGGTCGGGTTCGTGCTATGACCAATGACCTGGGCCGTCGCGTGAAGGTGGCTGGACCATCTACACCGGTTTCCATCACTGGTCTCAATGAAACTCCGATGGCTGGTGACCACTTTGCGGTTTATGAAGATGAAAAAGCTGCGCGTGCAGCCGGTGAAGAACGTGCTAAACGTGCCCTTCTCAAACAGCGTCAAGCTACTCATCGCGTCAGTCTGGAAAATCTCTTTGATACCCTCAAAGCTGGTGAAGTTAAGTCTGTCAATGTTATCATCAAGGCTGATGTGCAAGGTTCAGTAGAAGCCCTGTCTGCTTCCCTGCAGAAGATTGAAGTGGAAGGCGTTAAGATTACCATCGTTCACTCAGCGGTTGGTGCTATCAATGAATCTGACGTAACACTGGCAGAAGCTTCAAATGCCTTCATCATCGGATTTAACGTGCGTCCTACATCTCAAGCTCGCCAGCAGGCAGAAGCTGATGATGTCGAAATCCGTCTCCACAGCATTATCTACAAGGTTATCGAAGAAATGGAAGATGCCATGAAGGGAATGCTGGACCCAGAATACGAAGAAAAAATCATCGGGGAAGCTCTTATCCGCGAGACCTTCAAGGTTTCCAAGGTTGGTACTATCGGTGGATTTATGGTTATCAATGGTAAAGTTACCCGTGATTCCAAGGTTCGTGTTATCCGTGACGGCGTCGTGATTTACGATGGGGAGCTTGCCAGCCTCAAGCACTTCAAGGATGATGTTAAGGAAGTTACTAACGGCCGCGAAGGTGGACTCATGATTGATGGCTACAATGACATCCAAGTAGATGACACGATCGAAGCCTATATCATGGAAGAAATTAAGAAATAAGATAAGAAGTAGGTTAAAAACTCGCAGTGAAATCATATTTGGTGGAAGTTGATACTTCTAGTTCCACATCTTTTTCACAAAGAGTTTAGATCGAATTTCATTCATTAAAACTAAAATATAAGCTAGGCCTAGCCTAGCTTATATTGCAGAAAAGAAAAATTAGAAAGGAAATCTCATGGCAAACAATTTTCGTACAGACCGTGTCGGCATGGAGATCAAGCGCGAAGTCAATGAAATCTTGCAGAAGAAAGTTCGTGACCCGCGGGTGCAGGGAGTGACCATCACCGATGTCCAAATGCTGGGCGACCTATCCATGGCCAAGGTCTACTACACGATTATGAGCAATATGGCCTCTGATAATCAAAAAGCTCAGACCGGTCTGGAAAAAGCAACCGGTACCATCAAGCGAGAACTGGGTCACAATCTGAAGATGTACAAGATTCCAGATTTGACCTTTGTCAAGGACGAATCCATCGAGTATGGCAATAAAATCGACCAGATGCTGCGCGATTTAGATAAAAAATAAAGCAGAAACTCAGCTGTCATGGCTGGGTTTTCTTATTTTTTAATTTAATATAACAATTTTTTATAAAAATAGGTATATACCATTTACAAATAAAAAAGAAAGAGTTATAATATAGTCAAGAAAACTCAGAGATTCAAAAGCGGGGGGTAGAAAGCAGCTATAGAAAGATGCTAGCTCTATCACAGAATTCCGCTTTGAATGGCAGAGAATACAGAAGTCAAGAACAAGGGAGGCAGTCTTATGCCTACATATATCAAAGCAGATCAATTTTTCTATCCTCAGGGAATTCGTCATGGCGGTTATTTAGAGCTGATTGACGGCAAGTTTGGCAAGTTGGTGCAGTCTGTTCCGCAGGATGCAGAGGTCATAGACTACAGTGGCTACTCGATTGCACCAGGTCTAGTAGACACTCATATTCACGGCTTCGGTGGTGTTGATGTGATGGACAACAATATCGAAGGAACTCTTCATACCATGAGTGAGGGTCTCTTGACTACCGGTGTGACCAGCTTTTTACCAACAACCCTGACTTCATCCTATGAGCGGCTCTTAGCGGTTACTGAAAATATCGGTGCACGCTATCAAGAAGCTAGCGGAGCCAAGATTCGCGGTCTCTATTTTGAAGGGCCTTATTTCACCGAAAAGTATAAAGGCGCTCAAAATCCGGCCTATATGAAAGATCCTAGCATGGATGAGTTTCGTGCTTGGCAGAAGGCCGCAAATGGCTTGCTCAATAAAATTGCTCTCGCGCCAGAACGTGATGGCGTTGAGGAATTTGTCCGCACGCTGACTGACGAGGGCGTGACTGTTGCTTTGGGGCATTCTAATGCAACCTATGATGAAGCCAAAACTGCGGTCGAAGCAGGTGCCAGTGTCTGGGTGCATGCTTACAATGGTATGCGGGGCTTGACCCACCGGGAGCTGGGCATGGTTGGTGCCATGTATGAGCTGCCCCACACCTATGCGGAACTGATTTGTGACGGCCACCATGTGGACCCTAAGGCCTGTGACATCTTGCTCAAGCAGAAGGGACATGAAAATATTGCTCTCATTACTGACTGTATGACCGCAGGAGGTCTTGAAGATGGTGACTACATGCTGGGAGAATTTCCAGTGGTTGTGGCGGAAGGAACAGCTCGACTCAAGTCAACGGGCAATCTAGCTGGCTCTATCCTCAAACTCAAGGACGGATTGAAAAATGTGGTCAAATGGGGCATTGCCAATCCTCATCAGGCGGTTATGATGGCTAGCCTGATTCCAGCAAAATCCGTCCATATTGATGATGTCTGCGGACAGATCAAGGAAGGCTACGACGCTGACTTTATCGTTTTAGATAAAGATTTAGAGCTGGTAGCTACTTATCTTGATGGTCAAGAACGATTCCATGTATGAGAACCGCAGGTATTTTAAATTAGTCTCCTTATATTTTTCAGAAAGAGCAGGGCAACCTGTTCTTTTTGGTTGGCAGACGCCTTGATAGTCTTCGCCTAGATTTGAATTGCTTTCTTAAGCGTGATATAATGAGACTATAATGCAAACAGGAGTAGGCTATGAAACGAATTGATGCGAAATTTTTGATAATGGGACTTGTTTTACTGCTGGCCGGACTGATATTTGGACGAATCTTGATCCTTGTCGCAGGACTTGCTTTCATTATCTATAGCTTTTTCAGTAAAGGTATGGAGCCGACCAAGGAAAATATCTTCAAACCCAAACCAATACTGAAGAAAAAGGAAAAGAAATGAGCAGTTCTGCTCTTGTAATCACTGTAGCAGCTGCCTTGCTGAAGGCAGTAGATGGAACTTATAAAGGAGACATGAGATGAGAGAATATCTTTTGAACAATGGTGTTGGCATTCCGGTGCTGGGCTTCGGTACTTGGAAGGCTCAGGATGGCGAAGAAGCCTATCAAGCAACATTAGCCGCTCTCAAGGCAGGCTATCGGCATATTGATACGGCAGCCATCTATAAGAACGAAGAGAGTGTCGGACGGGCAATCAAGGACAGCGGCATTCCGCGGGAGGAGCTCTTCATCACGACCAAGCTTTGGAATGACATTCATACTTATGAGGAGGCTCAAGAGGCCTTTACTGCCTCAATGGAGCGGTTGGGACTGGACTATCTGGACCTCTACCTCATCCACTGGCCGAATCCCAAACCCCTGAGGGAAAACGATGCTTGGAAAAAGCGCAATGCCGAAGTCTGGCGGGCTATGGAAGACCTCTATAATCTCGGAAAGATTCGAGCGATTGGCGTCAGCAATTTCCTACCTCATCACTTAGAAGCCTTGCTTGAAACAGCTCGCATGACTCCTGCTGTCAATCAAATCCGCCTGGCTCCAGGTGTCTATCAGACTGAGGCAGTGAACTCCTGCCGTGAGCATGAGATTTTACTGGAAGCTTGGGGACCATTTGGCCAAGGAGAGCTCTTCCAAAATCCAGCCGTGCAGGCTGTGGCAGACAAGTATGGCAAGACCATTGCACAAGTCGCGCTAGCTTGGAGCTTGCAGGAAGGCTTCCTGCCCCTGCCTAAGTCGGTCACTCCGAGCCGGATTGCCAGCAATCTGGACTGCTTTGACATTGAGCTAGATGCTGCGGACTTGGAAGTGCTCAAAAATGTCAGCGGTTTGGCCGGTGGCGCACCAAATCCGGATGGGATGGATTTTTAGATGCAAATCCTAAGCAGGAAATTGCTAGATACTAGTGTCTAAGTCATTAGATTTAGGACACGAACATATTGAAGATAAAATAAATCTCTCAGTTTATATATTGAGAGATTTTTCGTTAGCTGATTTATTTTATGTAATGAATAAGAAACGAATGAAAAAATGGTATAATAAGAAATAATAGATTTTATAGTAAGGGTTGATTATATGAGAACAAGAGCAGACCAAATTAAATTTTCTGAATTAACTCGCGTCCAAATTCCTGCTGTACTTCACTTAATTCGGATGGGCTATACCTATCTGTCTCGTAAAAGCCAAGAAATTGTTGAAAGGGATCCTGAAACGAATATTTTGGTATCTATTTTTAGAGGACAGTACCTTAAGTTGAATAATTATGCAACAGATATGGACTTTGAACGAGATTTAAATAATATCAAGCTAGAATTGAATCAAAATGATTTGGGGCGAGCTTTCTATAATCGTATTCAGGGAAATGAAGGGGCAACCTACATTGATTGGAACAATCTGGAGGCGAACACTTTTCATGTAGCCTTGGAAGTTTCTTGTCAAAATGGCAATGATGAGTTCAGACCAGATGTGATGGTTTTTATTAATGGCTTGCCACTCTCTTATATTGAGGTGAAACAGCCCAATGCGATTAGAGACGGGAAAACAGGTATTCAATCCGAGCAGGATAGAACAAGATATCGCTTTGAAAACAAGAAATTTCGCCGTTTCAATAATATAGCACAATTTATTGCCTTCTCAGATAATTCATCTTATGTGAGTGGGCAAGGAGGCCAAAGACAGGGGTCTTATTATTGTTCAAACTCCTTTTCCAAAACTAAATTCAATGCCTTTAAAGAAGAAAGGGAGGCTGATTTTCTTCATGCTTTTCAGTCTCTGACTCAGGAAGATATTGAAAATGTTTTAGCAGATATGAATCAGCTCCCGCTTCAAACCCTTCCAGAGTTTGCAACAAATATGCATCCGGATACCCCATGCAATTCGTTTCTGACTTCTATTTACCAAAAAGAGCGTCTCTTTTTTATGTTGCGTTTTGGTCTTGCTTATGTTGAGGAAGAAGGTAAGGACGGGCAACGCCAACTCCAAAAGCATGTAATGCGCTATCCGCAATATTTTGCTACCCGAGCTATCAAAGATATGATTTCAAAGGGTATTAAAAAGGGTGTTATTTGGCATACTCAAGGTTCGGGTAAGACAGCCTTGGCTTATTTTAATATTCGTTATTTAAAGAATTATTTTTCAAAACAAAGCATTATTCCAAAATTCTATTTTGTTGTTGATCGCCTAGATTTAGCTGACCAAGCCTATAGAGAGTTTGCTAAGCGGGGTTTACGGGTTAAACGTATCAATAAACCAAAAGAACTAAATCAAAAGCAGGATGGCTATGATGTTGCTGTTGTAAATATCCAAAAATTCAAAGATAACTCTGATTTGACTGATAGTTCTGGCTACGATCTTAACTGTCAAAATGTTTACTTTATTGATGAAGCTCATAGGTCATACAATGAACGAGGATCCTATCTGCCCAATCTTTACAACTCGGACAAAGGTGCTATTAAAATTGCACTAACAGGTACTCCTTTGATTACCTACAAGAAAGATGGACGGACCAAAGAGAGTCATGCAACGACGCGAGATATTTTCGGAAATTACATCCATAAATATTACTACAACCAATCTATTGACGATGGCTTTACTCTCCGACTGATGAGAGAAGATATTGAAACCTCATATAAGGAAAATCTTCGGGCTATAAATGAAGAAATCCAACGTGGTGGACTTTCTAAGGAAGACATCTTTGCCCATCGTAAGTATGTCTCACCAATGTTAGATTTTATCTTAGAAGATTTCACTAGAGCAAGGGAATTTATTTTTGATGACGATTCTATCGGAGGGATGATTGTTTGCGATTCTTCTAAACAGGCGCGTGAATTAGAACGTCAACTTGAGGAACGACGGCAAAATGGTCAAACAAACCTAAGTTCAGCTCTCATTTTGCATAATGAAGGGGATAAGGACTATAAGAAAGAAAGGGTGGAAGCATTTAAGGAAGGCAAGATTGATTTGATTATTGTCTACTCTATGCTTCTAACTGGTTTTGACGCTCCTAGGCTAAAACGTCTTTATTTAGGTCGCAAAATAAAAGCTCATAATCTCTTACAAACTCTGACTCGTGTTAATAGACCCTATAAAGATTATTTGTTCGGTTATGTAGTTGACTTTGCAGATATTTCCAAAGAGTTTGATAAGACTAATCGAGCCTATCTTGAGGAACTTAATCATGAGTATGATATTACAGTCACTGGTGAAAATGGAGAAGATGTCTTTGGGTCTCTTTTTGTACCAGCTGATGAGATAAGTCGAGAATTGGAAAAATCAAATCTTATTTTGATGGATTACCCAACTGGAAATCGAGCAGCCTTTGCAATAGCTGTTGATGAAGTGAAAGACAGAAGAGAGTTGATTGAACTCAAAAAAGCGATAGAATCTGTGAAACAGTACTATAACATTGCAAGTCTCCTAGGCTATAAGGAGTTAATGGATCAAATTGATATCAAATTAATTTCGACTTTTTTGAACATCATCTCCAGAAGATTGATCAACCTTTCTGCTATGGAAAGACCCGATGACTTTTCTAGCCAGGCATTACTGAACCTTGCGATGTCAGAAACTAGTTTTTCTTTTGTAAAGATTGCAGAAGAGGAATTGCGATTAGCTGCTAATGATCTGGACGATTTACGTCGGCGGGTCGCCAATGGACTTAATAATCATAAAGATAAAAAAGATCCTGAATGGGTTCAACTTTTTGAAGAGTTCAAGCGAATTATGAAAAAACATATGATCCATGAGGAAGAAGGATACACCATGGATGTTATTCTGCATACCAAAGAGGCTTATCATAAACTTTTTGGAGCAGTTGATGATTATCGAACTCGTATGAGACGTTTGACAATGAATTTTGATGGAGATGAGATGGCTGCTAGAAGCTATAAGCATGCAACGAACTCGTCCAAAGTAAGTGCTTTTCCTGCTGTTTATCATGTTATCAAGGGAGCTAAGATTCAGATTGATAGACTAGTTGGTCAAAATCAAGGCGTACTAGATAATGAGGCTTTTCTAAAAAGGATGATTAGTCAGGCAGCTCGTGAGGAAATGAAAAGAACAAAATTAAACAGTAGTTTGACCAGAGAAAATTTTGAAAAACTTGTGGAATCACTGTTTGAACAATATGAAGAGGAATACCAACATTAATGAATGAGAAATACAAAAATCTTGTCAAAGATTTAGTTGATGATTTAAAAGCTGTGTTTACACATGCTGGTTTAGGAGGAGAGGCTGGTGAATACAAGCTTCTTACCCAATCGTTCTTATATAAATTTTTAAATGATAAGTTTCTCTATGAGGCAAAGGCAGTAGATGCCAAGAATAATTATGAGGAACTTATTCAGATGAGCCATGATGATTATAGCTGGCTCTTGGAAGATATCGGCACTGCGACTGCTCAGCTCAAACCTGAGCAGTTCATTGAGACTTTGCATCGTAAGCAAAATGAAGATGATTTCCATGAGACTTTTGAAAATACTCTCAACCAGATCGCTATTGACAATAACGATATTTTCTCCGTTCATACCGACGGGGATACGGCTATTCGTCTCTTTGACGAGCGTTTGATTACAGATACCATCTCAGATAGCAGTAAGCGCAACGAGGTCGCAAAGTCTATCATCAATCTCCTAGCCCGTGTCAAGTTTGACGAAGATATCTTTTCACAAGGCTTTGACTTTTTCTCTACTCTTTTTGAGTACATGATTAAGGACTACAACAAAGACGGTGGTGGCAAGTACGCTGAGTACTACACACCTCACTCAGTTGCTAAGATTATCGCGGATATCCTAGTGGGGCATGACCAGCCGTCAAATGTGCGCATCTACGATCCCTCAGCTGGTTCGGGGACCTTACTCATGAATCTGGCTAGTCGTATCGGTGTGGATAAGACCACGGTCTATAGTCAGGATATCTCGCAGAAGTCCTCTAATCTTCTCCGTCTTAACTTGATCTTGAATGGTCTCCAACACTCCATCCATAATATCGTACAGGGAAATACCATCACTGCTAACCGCCATCCAGAAAAGATGGACTATATCGTGTCTAATCCTCCTTTCAAGCTGGACTTTTCAGAGTGGCGTGACCGTGTGGAGGCCTTGCCAGAGGCCAGTGAGCGATTCTTTGCAGGGGTGCCAAAGGTTCCTGCCAAGTCTAAGGATAAGATGGCTATTTACGAGCTCTTTGTCCAGCATATCATCTACTCATTGAAGCCAGATGGTCAAGCAGCCGTTGTCTTACCGACAGGCTTTATCACAGCCCAGTCAGGGATTGACAAGACCATCCGCCAACACTTGGTGGACAATCAAATGCTGGCAGGCGTCGTGTCTATGCCGTCCAATATCTTTGCGACGACAGGTACTAACGTTTCCATCCTCTTTATCGATAAGAAAAACAAAGGGGATGTCGTCCTGATCGACGCTTCAAACCTAGGAACCAAGGTCAAGGAAGGCAAGAACCAAAAGACCGTGCTCTCTCCTGAAGAAGAGCAGAAGATCATCGAGACCTTTATCCAGAAAGAAGCCGTCGAAGACTTTTCTGTAACCGTCTCTTATGAGGACATCAAGGAGAAAAACTATTCTCTCAGTGCAGGCCAATACTTTGACATCAAGATTGACTATGTAGATATCACAGCAGAAGAGTTTGAAGCCAAGATGACTGCCTTTCAAGACAAACTCTCAGACCTTTTCCAGCAATCGCATGCATTGGAGCAGGAGATTGAAGAGCAAATGAAGGGGTTGAAGTATGAGTGATTGTGATGTAAAAGAATTCAAATTATGTGAGTTGCTTAAAATTTACAACGGAACAAAATATGATCATTTAAATAAAGGTGATATTCCTTTATATGGGAGTGGAGGGTTAATGTCTCATGTAGATGAAGCATTATACTCTGGAGAAGCGATACTGCTACCACGTAAAGGAACTTTAAGCAATATTATGTATGTAAATGAGAGTTTTTGGACAGTAGATACTATGTATTATGCTGTTGTAAATGATAAATTAGCAGATGCATTTTATTTGTACTCTTATCTATCTCAACTTGATTTGAGTAATTTAGATTCAGGCTCAACTTTACCTAGTATGACCAAATCTGCGTATGAAAGTATAGTAGTCAAACTACCAGATTTAAGAATTCAAAAAGCAGTTGCAACTATTTTATTTAATATACGAAAAAAGTTGGAAACCAACAACCAAATAAACCAAGAGTTGGAAGCCATGGCTAAGACCCTCTATGACTACTGGTTTGTGCAGTTTGATTACCCAGACCAGAATGGCAAACCCTACAAATCATCAGGCGGAAAGATGGTCTATAACCCAGAACTCAAACGCGAAATCCCTGAGGGGTGGGGAGTGTCTAATCTTTTTGATGCCGCAGAAGTTCAGTATGGATATCCTTTTAGTACAGATTATTTTAATAGTACCGGCGAAGGTGTTCCGGTGATTAGAATTAGAGACATTCTTGGAAATGATATTACTAATTATTCTACAGAAGAAGTAGAAGATAAATATAGAATTAATGTTGGTGATGTTTTAATTGGTATGGATGGAAATTTTCATATGAATTATTGGATTAAAGAGAATTGTTATCTTAATCAACGAGTTGTAAAAGTAAATAGTGATAAATTACCTAATATGGTGCTTAAATATCAGATTGAACCTTTTATCAAATTGCGAGAAAAATCAGTCTCAAGAACAACAGTAGGTCATTTAAGTGATAAAGATTTAAAAGCAATCAATGTTATTCTGCCTAAAGATAAGTGTTTATCTTCAATTTTTGAAAAATTTGAAAGTATATTAGAGAATATAATCATCAATCAACAACAAAATCAAGAACTCACCCAACTGCGCGATTGGCTCTTGCCAATGCTGATGAATGGACAGGTGAAGGTGGAGTAAATCATTTGTAGCTAAGTAAATAAAGGAGAAATGATGATTACCGAATTGCAACTCCCTTCTGATCGTTTTTTTAATACTACATATAGAGGTTTAAAACAAAAAAATTTTATTTACGGAAAAAACGGAACAGGAAAATCAACAATTACTCAGACAATTTTTGACTCTTTTCACGCTACTCATGATGTACGAATTTTTCAAGGATTTGATTCTGTGGCGGAGAATTCAGTATTGAACGCTATTTCGTTAGGTAAAGAAAATGCTAGTATTCAACCTCAAATTGATCAGGTAAGTCTTGAAATTTCTGAATTAGAGAAGGATATTATTGCTAACGAGAGTAAACCGGATAATCTTTATGCCAGATGTCAAGCTAAGGAAAAAGAATATGAGGAACAAAATAAATCTATAAAGGATAACTGTAGATCCTCAGCTAGTAAGCTAAAAAGGGAGCATACTGATTTAACTGGAGTTAATTATGATATTCGAGACTTCAAAAAAGATATAGAAAGTATTGATAAAAGTGTTACGAATGTTTCCTTAAGTAATACTGAGACAGAACAACTTCAACAATTAATAAATCAAGAAGAGATTAAGAACGAATCAAAACAATCATTTCCAAATATTGATGTAAGTGGATTTTTAAAAGCAACAAATGAAATTATCACAACAGAACTTGCAAAAAGTATCATCCTAGAGTTTTCAACAATTGAAGAACAAAACTGGGTTAGACAAGGTATGAACTATCATGAGAAAGGGGATGTTTGTAAGTTCTGTAATAATCCAATTTCTGTTCAACGTTTGGAACAATTAAATCATTTCTTTAGTGATAATGTTAAGAAGTTCGAGATAAGATTATCACATGCTATCGAACTTTTAAAAACTCAAAGAGATGAAATTAGTAAAATTAAATCTATCAATCCATCTCACTTTTATCCAGAGTATCATAACCAAATTTCAGATTTAAATACTTCAATATTGAAGTTAACCAAATCATATGTTTACTTTCTGGATTTTCTTATTGAGACCTTGAACATTCGCAATTCTGATATTTTTACAGCTATGCCTGAAATAGATTATGAGTTGCCCGATAGCTTTGATTCTATTACAAAACAGTATGATAAAGTTTATGAGGAAAATAGACGATTTGGACAAGATTTATCAAATAAAAAGGAAAATGCTAAAAAAAGGTTGAGACTTAACTTGGTAAATGGAGAGCTATCTAAGAACGAATATAGTCAAAAGTTATCCAGATTGAACGAGTTAGATATAGAAAAGAATAGATTAGCAGAGGAGTTACAAACCAATCAAAATAATTTGCTTACTTTAAGAAAGCAAAAATATGACCTTATTTCCCAGACTGTAGACGAAAGTATTGCTGCAGAGATAATTAACAAAACATTAAGAAGTCTAGGCAACCATTCCTTTCAGTTAGCGTTAGTATCAGGTGAACAAAAAGGTCAATATACGATAAAAAATATCGATGGTAGTACCCGAAATGTAGATACATTGAGCACGGGAGAAAAAAATATAGTTTCATTTTTGTGGTTCTTAGCTGATCTGGATAATCCTTCCAAAATATCAGAAAAGCCACAAATTATAGTTTTCGATGATCCTATGAATTCAAATGATGATACAACTCAGTATTTAATAATATCGTATTTACAAGATCTGATAAATAATTTATCTGAGAATCGACAGTTATTTATTTTAACTCATAATATCCATTTCTACTTAAATGTAAGATATGATTGGTGGAGGAAGGCTCCTTCGACTAAGTTGACTTTACATCTTAAAAAGATTAATGGGAAAAGTAAAATTGACCCAATTGAAACTCAAAATGAAGATTTAAAAACTAGTTATGATGCTCTCTGGACAGAGTTAAGATGGCTTTATCAGCAGGATAAACCAAATTTTATGTTAAATCCTATTCGACGAATTTTTGAAACTTTTTCGAAGTTCAATAACATATCTCCTAGTGTTTTATTTAAAAGTGATGTTGAGGCTAAAAAATTATTTGATGTTAATTCACATTCAATCGATGATTTAGAGGCTGAATTAAATGGAAAAACTAAGGAGGATATTATTTCAAAAGTCAGTGAGATATTCCGTAGCAACAATGCACAGTCACATTTTGAAAAATACTGGTCATGAATGAAGAATAACATTTACTAAAAATCACCTGTAAAATATTATTCAATTAAAAATCTTAGAGATTCAATATCCAGCCAAATCAAACTTTGGCTGGGTTTTTATCTACATAGCTAGGAGGTGGGTATAAAATCATAGGTATCTGTGCTATAATAAGAGATGTAAAACGACCAAATGAATAAGAACAGGGGCTGTGCCTGTCTTCTGTTTTGTCCAGTGAGTTAAAACCATTCTCGTTTTGATTTTTTATGAAAGCGATAGAAGTAAAAGAATGGGGTGATAAGTATGAAGAATAACTACTTTAAGTCCTTGATTTTTCCCATTTCGATAGAAATACTCTTTATCTTGGGATGCTACCTATCCAATCCCAAAGATCATATTTTTCTTAACTTTTTGTTTTATCTAGTCTTAGCTTTCTATTTTTACTGGAAGAAGGATTTTTCTTTAAGCGAGTGGTGGAAGACTCTAAGAAGTGGTAGCAGGTTTTGGAAACAGGTTCTTCTGACCATCCTCTTTCTTAGCCTGGCTTTTGTCTTTACTAACTTCTTGGAGAGTATCTTTCCCGATTTAGATAAGGGAATGATTTATTTAAGAGCAGACAGTTTGTTGAAACTTATGTTATACGCAACTTCGACCATTCTATTGCCTCCTATTGAAGAAGAAATTTTCTACCGAAAACTCGTTATATCTTTTAAAAATAAGCAAATCCTAGTAGCGACAACTCTCCTGAGCATGTTTCTATATGCTCTGGAACATGCCCTTGCCATTTGGGGCATCTTCCTATATATGGTCTGGGCCCTGCCTTTCAGTCTTTCCTATATTCGGACCAGAAACATCTATGTCCCTATGACAGCTCACCTCATCTGTAATATGGTTATAAATGGGATAGCAGTTATTGAAGTTTGTAACTTTTTACTGAACTAGAGGCGCATCATACTAAAAAATCAGCTAGAGCTGGTTTTTTTTAATAATCTAAATCGATTGCAAAGAAAAGTGTTGTATCTCTAGCAATCAGGGCAGATGCAGTAGAGAAATTGAAATTTATTCAGATTATTTGAAATTGAAAACGTACATTTTTTCAAAATTGTTCTACAAATCAAACCAACTAAGGATTAAAACTTTATAAAATTCTATTTTTATGAATAAAACGTCCGTCATTATTACATTTTTGTTACATTTGTTATATGTGTATGAATTGTCAGAAAATTTTTATTATAATATGGTTTATAAATAAAGTAAGGAGACTTCTATGCAAAGACAACGTTTTTCACTCCGTAAATACAAGTTCGGTTTGGCTTCAGTTCTGCTGGGGACTGCCCTGGTTTTTGGTGCGGGACAGGCTCAGGCAGATGAGCAGGCGACAGTTAGTTCGTCAGGACAAGGTCAGCCGACTGCCGCTGTGGTATCAGCGACTGAGTCTGCTTCTCAATCATCTACACCTGAGAGTCAGCCGATAAGTCCAGCCTCTGTGGAGAAAGCAGCACCAGCTTCTTCTGAATCGGCTGCTTCAAGTACAGAGCAGGATAGCCAGCCTTCTACGGCAGAGGCTAAGGAAGCAGCTGCAGCTCCTGTAGAGAAAGGAGCGACTTCTTCAAGTGCTGAGAAAGTAACTCAGCCATCTGCCACAGAGACCAAGCCAACAGCTCCGGCTAGTCCGACTGTAGAGTCTCCGGCAGCTGTAAACTCAGACAAGCCTACTGCTAATCCTGATGCAACAGCAGAGCCTGCCGCTTCTCAAGGTGCTAAACCAAGCAGCATCAGTACCAATGAGATTATCAAGGTTCCTCAGACCTGGTCTCAAGGCTATAAAGGTCAAGGCCGTGTGGTAGCCATTATCGACTCAGGTCTGGATGTCCATCATGAGGTTCTGAAGATCTCTGATCCATCAAAGGCCAAGTATCAGACAGAGGCAGCTCTGGAAGAGGCTAAGAAAAAGGCCGGTATTGACTACGGGAAGTGGTACAACAGCAAGGTTGTCTATGCCTATAACTATATCGACGGTGATGACAATATCAAGGAAAAGAACAGTTACTCACATGGTATGCACGTAACAGGGATTACAGCGGGAAATCCCAACAAGAAAGCTCCTAATGATGAGTATGTCTATGGTGTTGCGCCAGAAGCACAAGTTATGTTTATGCGGGTCTTCTCTGACCGTCAACGTACAACAAGCGACGCTATCTATATCAAAGCCATTGATGATGCGGTAGCTTTGGGGGCTGATACCATCAATATGAGTCTAGGTTCAGCAACAGGTTCAACGGTTGATGTCAGCCCTAGTCTGCAGGCCGCTATTGAGCGCGCTCGGGCCAAGGGGGTGAGCGTGATCATTGCTGCGGGTAATGACAACACCTTCGGAAGTGAATACTCTAAACCGCTGGTTGAAAATCCAGACTATGGTCTAGTTGGCAGTCCTTCAACAGTAGAAAGCTCTATCTCAGTCGCTTCTGTCAATAATACTGTTCTGACAGAGGAAGTCATGGAAGTGCGTGGTCTGGAAAAGAATGATAAGCTTTTGAACGGTCATTTCAGCTACTCCATGGGTGAGACAAATGCAACCTTTGAAAAGGGCAAAGAATATGAGTATGTCCATGTTGGTCTTGGCCGTGAAGAGGACTTTGCTGGTAAGGATCTGACAGGGAAGCTGGCTCTTATCCAGCGTGGTTCCTTTACCTTTGCTGAAAAGGTTAGAAATGCCATCAGCCATGGTGCTGTTGGTGCTCTGATCTACAATAATGTCGACGGAGCTAACCTGACTATGAGCCTGGACAGTGAATCTAAAAAGGTTCCGTCAGCCTTTATCAGTAAGGAATATGGAGAGTCTTTAGCAGCTGGTAATTACAAGGTGGTCTTTAATGGTCTTAAGGTCAATCGGCCGCATCCAGGAGCAGGTAGTCTGTCTGACTTCTCTAGTTGGGGTGTAACGACAGATGGTTTGCTCAAGCCAGATGTGACAGCGCCAGGTGGCGATATCTACTCATCGCTTAATGACAATACCTATGGCTCTATGAAGGGAACCAGTATGGCTACGCCTCATGTGGCTGGTGTAGCAGCTCTGGTCAAGGAATATCTCCTTCAGCACTATCCAGACTTGACGCCTGCTCAGAATGCTGATTTGGTCAAAGCCCTCATCATGTCCACAGCCAAGCTGCATGTCAACAAGGAAACTGGTGTCTATACCTCTCCGCGTCAGCAGGGTGCTGGTATCGTGGATACGGCAGCGGCTATTTCTACCGGCCTCTATGTGACAGGGGATAATCAATATCCTAGCGTTTCCTTGGGCAATGTCCAAGACAGTTTCACTTTTGATGTTACGGTTCATAATATCACTGATAAGGACCGGACGCTGAAGATGATTGTCAATACCAACACAGATGCGGTCAAGGATGGCTACTTTACTCTGACACCTCGCAAACTAACTGAAACGGTCTGGCCAGAAGTTACTGTCAAGGCTCACAGCAGCCAGAAAGTGACGGTCAAGGTAAATACTGCTAAGTTTGCGGAAGAGTTGATTAAGCAGATGCCAAATGGCTATTTCTTAGAAGGCTTTGTCCGCTTTGTGGATCCAGCGGATGACGGCGATGTGGTTAGTCTGCCATTTATGGGCTTCCGTGGGCAATTCCAAGATCTTCCAGCTGTAGAAAGACCAATCTATGATCTGGTCCAAGAAGGTAAGTCAGGCTTCTATTACCCAGTGCCAAAGGACAAGAGTATCCTGTCTGATGACAATGTCTCTTCCCTTGTGACAGAGTCAAATGATACACTCTACTCTACCGGTCGAACAGCTGCTCGCAGCTCAATTGTACTGGGAACTGCAGAAAATGCAGATGGTAAGCATGTGCTGCAGCTAGGAGCGGATGGCAAGATTCGCCTGGCCTTTTCACCTAATGGAGATGGTAATCAAGACAGCATCCAGTATCGGACAGTTCTCTATCGCAATATCAATAATCTGACAGCTAGTGTCTATACGGCAGATGATACGGACTATCGCTTCCCAATCTGGCAGAGCAGCACGATTAGAGAAGGCCGCAAGAACTATTATAGTGGTCAGTCAGACAATCCTAAGTCCTACCTACTGGAAGATACATATTGGGATGGTCGTGATAGCAAGGGTGAGAAGTTGGAAGATGGCCTCTATACCTATGTGGTTCGCTATACTCCAGATGTACCAGGTGCTAAAGAGCAGCAGATTAGCTTTAAGCTGCAGATTGATACTCAGAAACCTCTGATTAGCTCAGGCTATATCAGTACCAAGGATGGTGCGGAAACCTTTACGGCTCGCAAGCCAAAAGATGTCGGCAACGGCGGTATTTTGAGAGAACAGGTCTTCTATCTGCAGGCAGATGAAAAAGGGAAAGAGACCTATAAAGCCGTGGATGATTTTGGCATTGAGCGTGATTACGAGCGTCGGGTTTACATCTCAGCCAATGCGGATGGCAGCTACAGCTTGCCAAAAGGAGTGGACAAGTCCAAGATCTTCTATGTGGTAGAGGACTATGCGGGCAACCGTGATGCCATAGCTCTGTCAGAACTAGTCAGTGCTGAAAATGATGGTCGTATCCGTGTCGCTCTGGTGGATGCCAATACGCGTCAAGATGTGCATTCGACCTTTGTCTATCGAATCAAGGATAGCAAGGGCAAGTATGTCGAACTGGACAAGGGCAAGAAAATCAACGCTCTGCCGTTTGGACGCTACACAGCTGAGATCTTTACTTATGATAAGGATGAGCTTCGTTTCTACAGCGCTCTGACTCAGGAGTTTGAGCTGACAGCCCAAGATAGCTTTAAGACGATTGAGTTTCTGGTCAAGAAGCTGGTCTTTGCACCGGTCAGCGTTGCCTTTGATCAAGCTGTTCCGAAGAATACCCAAGTGGTTCTCAAGAATAATAATGGCGATGCTTATACGCTTCCAGCAGAACTGTTTGGTAAGCATGCCTTTGGAAGATCTGTAGCGGCTGGATTCTACTCTGTCTTTGTCAACCTACCGACTGGCTATGAGCTCTGGGAAAGTAAGCCGACTGTTGAGGTCAAAGAGGGCAAGAATAACCTACTCAAGCTAGGAGTTATCGTCAAGTCAGGCTTGCTGGCAGCTGTCAATCAGCAGTCTAATCTGGTCGGCACTGCTCAGTATTACAATGCTTCTGCAGCGAAGCGCACGGCCTACGACCAAGCCTATCAAGCAGCCAAGGAAGCTTTGACAAGCAAACTGACCCAAGCGCAAGTTGATGATGTAAGAGCAAAACTAGAAACAGCATCAGCTGATCTAGACGGCAAGGACTCTGACCTTGCTGCGGTTAAGGCGGCTGTGGAAGCTTATGCTGCTACCACTAAGACAGGTGCTTATGCCAATGCTAAGGATAGAACTCGCCGCGCTTATGACAAGGCCTTCCAAGCAGTGGCTCTGCTCTTGGTGCAGGATAAGGTGACCCAGGAGCAAATCGATACAGCTCTAGCTCAGCTGACTACAGCAGAGAAGAAGCTGGATGGCAAGGCGACTAACTTTACCAATCTCAAGAAGATAGTCGATGATGAGGTGCATTACCAAGCTATCAGCAATAAGTTTATCTATGCTACTGACGCGGTTAAGGCGGCTTATCTAGAGGCTTATGCACAGGCTAAGGCAGTCTTGGCGGATCCAGGTGCCAGCCAGGAAGATGTCAAAGAAGCTATCGCCAATCTCAGAGCAGCCAAGAGAAAACTTGATGGCAGAAAGCCAAGAGTAGTAAAACCGAAAAAACCTAAACAAGTCTAATTGGTTTTCAAGTCAGTTAAAATCCCTTAAGTTGAAACTTGAGGGATTTTTCGATAAGTATTTTACATTGGCTCTATTTTCTGCTATAATCTTTTTTAGAAAGAATTCTCATTGTCTACTTTTTAGCGAGTTCGGGATAGTGTGAGCCGGATAAGGAAGCAGTGCAGATGGCGCTTTCGGTTATAATTTTTAAAGTAATGAAGTAATAAATTAGGGTGGAACCGCGTTTTGACGCCCCTAGGTTGAAGAACCTAGGAGTGTCGGATGTGGTTCTTTTGCTTATTTAAACAGAACAGAGGACAGACCTAGCGCAAGAAATCTAAACAAACAAAAGGAGTAACTAATGTCCAAGAAACTTACCTTTCAGGAAATAATTTTGACTTTACAGCAGTTCTGGAATGATCAGGGTTGTATGCTCATGCAGGCTTATGACAATGAGAAGGGGGCGGGAACGATGAGTCCCTATACCTTCCTGCGGGCTATTGGGCCAGAGCCTTGGAATGCGGCTTATGTCGAGCCGTCTCGCCGGCCAGCAGATGGCCGTTATGGGGAAAATCCTAACCGTCTTTATCAGCACCACCAATTTCAGGTGGTTATGAAGCCTTCTCCAAGCAATATTCAAGAACTTTATTTGCAGTCTTTGGAACTCTTGGGTATCAATCCACTGGAGCATGATATTCGCTTTGTCGAGGATAACTGGGAAAATCCGTCAACCGGCTCGGCTGGTCTGGGCTGGGAAGTTTGGCTGGATGGTATGGAAATCACTCAGTTCACTTATTTCCAGCAGGTCGGAGGTCTGCCAACTCAGCCGGTGACTGCTGAGGTGACTTATGGTCTGGAGCGTCTGGCTTCTTATATCCAGGAAGTAGACTCTGTCTATGATATTGAGTGGGCTGATGGCGTTAAGTATGGCGAAATTTTCACGCATCCTGAGTATGAGCATTCCAAGTACAGCTTTGAGGTCAGCGATCAAGACTTGCTCTTGGGGAATTTTGAAAAGTTTGAAGCGGAAGCCAAGCGCTGTCTGGACGAGCATCTGGTGCACCCCGCCTATGACTATGTTCTCAAATGCTCGCATACCTTTAACCTCTTGGATGCGCGTGGCGCTGTATCTGTGACTGAGCGGGCTGGCTATATCGCTCGTATCCGGAATTTAGCACGTGTCGTGGCCAAGACCTTTGTGGCTGAGCGCAAGCGTCTGGGCTATCCGCTTTTGGATGCAGAGACTCGCGATAAACTCTTGGCAGAGGAGGGAGAATAATCATGGTAAAAAATTTATTAGTTGAATTAGGCTTGGAGGAAATGCCAGCCTATGTCGTGACACCGAGCATGAAGCAGCTGCGCGACAAGATGGGAGCCTTCCTGACAGACCATCGTCTGACCTTTGAGAAGATTGAAATGTTCTCAACGCCTCGCCGTTTGGCGGTGCGCGTGGTTGGCTTGGCGGACAAGCAGTCTGATTTGACAGAAGATTTCAAAGGTCCTTCTAAGAAAATTGCTCTGGATGCAGATGGGAACTTTACCAAGGCTGCAGAAGGCTTTGTCCGTGGCAAGGGTTTAACGGTTGATGACATTACTTTCCGCGAAATCAAAGGTGAAGAATACGTCTATGTGACCAAGGAAGAAATCGGTCGCCCTGTAGAAGAGATCATCCCAGCAGTGACAGAAGTTCTGCAAGCCCTGACCTTCCCTGTCAGCATGCACTGGGCCAACAACACCTTTGAATACATCCGCCCGGTCCACACCTTGACTGTACTCTTAGATGAGCAGGCCTTTGACTTGGATTTCTTGGATATCAAGAGCGGCCGTACTAGCCGAGGACACCGCTTCCTGGGTCAAGAAACGGAGATTGCTTCAGCGGATTCCTATGAAGATGACCTACGGGCTCAGTTTGTCATTGCCAGTCCTCTTGAGCGGGGAGATATGATTGTCGAGCAGATTCGAGCACTTGAAGAGGAGCACGGAGTTTCTATCGAGATTGACGAAGACCTACTCAATGAAGTGTTGAATCTGGTAGAATATCCAACTGCTTTTCTAGGTAATTTTGATGCCAAATATTTAGAGGTGCCTGAGGAAGTCTTGGTAACTTCCATGAAAGAGCACCAGCGTTATTTTGTTGTGCGTGATAGTGAAGGTAAGCTTTTGCCACACTTCATCTCTGTCCGCAATGGGAATGCAGAGCATTTAGAAAATGTCATCAAGGGAAATGAGAAAGTCTTGGTGGCTCGTCTGGAAGACGGGGAATTCTTCTGGCGGGAAGACCAAAAGCTGGCTATTGCTGACTTGGTTGAAAAGCTGAGCAATGTGACCTTCCACGAAAAGATTGGCTCTCTGGCAGAGCACATGGAGCGAACTGGCAAGATTGCTGCTCTCTTGGCACAAGAGGCAGGATTGGATGCTGATGAGACAGCTGACTTGGCTCGTGCAGCGGCTATTTATAAGTTTGATTTGCTGACTGGCATGGTTGGGGAATTTGATGAGCTGCAAGGTATCATGGGTGAAAAGTATGCTCTTCTGGCTGGTGAGAATGCTACGGTGGCAGCTGCCATTCGGGAGCACTATATGCCGACTTCAGCCGATGGCGAATTGCCTGACACCAAGGTCGGAGCAGTCTTGGCTCTGGCTGATAAGCTGGATACCATTCTGTCCTTCTTCTCAGTTGGGCTGATTCCGAGCGGTTCCAATGACCCTTATGCACTACGCCGTGCGACTCAGGGTGTTGTGCGTATCTTGGACAAGTTTGGCTGGAACATTGACTTGGCTCAGCTTCTTGGTCGACTTTACGAACTGAAGTTTGATAGCCTAAGCTATGACAATCAAGAGGCCGTGCTGGACTTCTTCCGTGCCCGTGTTGAGAAAATGATGGATCGCAGCATTCCAAAAGACATCGTGACAGCTGTTCTTCAAAGCACTCATTTCGTCGTACGCGATTTGGTAGAAACAGCTGCGCTTTTAGCAGAAAAAGCTCAGGAAGATAACTTCAAGTCAGCAGTGGAAAGCCTATCTCGAGTCTTTAATCTAGCTGAGAAAGCCCAAGGTCAGACAGCTGTCAATCCAGCTCTCTTTGAAAATCAAGAGGAAAAAGACTTGGCAGCTGCCATTGAAGCAGTAGAGCTGACATCTGACTTAGCGGCCAATTTGGATCAACTCTTTGCCCTCAGTCCAGTTATTGACGCTTTCTTTGACCATACCATGGTTATGGCTGATGATGAGGCTGTGCGCAGCAACCGCCTAGCTCTCCTCGCATCTCTGACAGCAAAGGCGGGACAGCTGGCCCAGTTTAATCAGATTAATACCAAATAAAAGATAAGAGAGGTAGAATCATGGATCCTAAAAAAATTGAACGCATCAACGAACTCGCTAAAAAGAAAAAAACCGTCGGTCTGACTGGTGAAGAAAAGGTAGAGCAGGCCAAGCTTCGTGAAGAGTATATCGAAGGCTACCGTCGCTCTGTTCGCCATCACATCGAAGGCATCAAGATTGTTGACGAGGAAGGCAATGATGTGACACCTGAGAAGTTGCGTCAAGTTCAGCGCGAAAAAGGACTTCATGGCCGCAGTCTGGATGATCCAGAGTCTTAAGTAAATATAAAAAAATCCCTCGCTAGGAAGCTAGAAAGTTCCTGTCGAGGGGTTCTTTTATTCTTGTTTACGTTTTTTCAAAATGCGGAGGGCTACATAAATGCAGCTAACGATGATGGCTACATCCAGCCAAAAAATCCAAGGCTCCGTGATACGGAAAAAGAAATAAGCAGCGATGGCAATAATGAGGGACAGAATGCCTAGATCCATTTTTTCTTTGAGATTAAGTCTCATAGGTCTTCTTCCTCCTTTTTTTGTGCTTGACGAATCTTTCCTTTGGCAATGAAATGCATAATCAGTCCAAATCCAAGACCTGCGGCTAAACCAGTTATAATAAGTTTTGGCTGAAGCAAAACTTGTAGGATATCTTTCTTTTCCATGACAGCTATCATGATGCCGAAGAGAGGGTAAAAGAGCAGCCAATAGGAGAAGCCTGCTTTGAGACCAGCATGTTTCATAGCTTTTTCTTCTTTTTCATCCTGAAGTCCTAGCTCTAGATCATCAATTCCTTTGCGTCGTGCTTGGATAATTATATAAACACAAAAGCCGAGGATAAGGATTTCCAGCAGGATAGGATAGGCAACAGCGATAATTTTGGGCCAGCGAAAGGCTAGGGGAAAGGCGATAGCATTGCCAAAAATCAGAATAAAGAAAAGCCAGATGAAGCCTATATTTCCTAAGTGTTCAGCCTGTTGACGTTTTTGCTCGTCCAAAGGTCCAGTAATGCCGTAAAATCGTTTGATCATCTTGTCTGAGAATGTTTCTTTTTTCATGTTTGTTTCCTTTCTAGCTTAGGTCAAGGTATTATTCGCTCTGTTCAGTATGGTGTTTGCGTGATTTAAAGTAAAAGCTGATAAAAACACCTAAAATGCTAGCGACCAAGGCTGATTTCAGGATTCGATCAGCTTGTAAAAAGAGAGTGAAAAAGTCTTGCTTGAGAGTGACTGCTTCTACAAGGCTAAAGATAGGATGGAAAGTCAACCCAACGAAGAGAGCAATCTTAAGACCGGGATATTGAAGCTTGCGCCTTTCTTTTTCACTCATGAGTTCCAAATCCAAATCTGCCAGGTGCTCTTTCTCAGACCTGAAGTAAATGATACCAGCTATTATAAAGGTAAGAACCTCTATAATAATGGGGTAAATTCGAGCATCTAAGCCTGGATAGATATCGGCTAGCATGAAAGCTAGGAAATTACCAACTTGCAAAATCAAGAAAAGCCAAATAAAGCCTATATTTCCTAAGTGCTCAGCCTGTTGGCGCTTTTGCTCGTCCAAAGGTCCAGTAATGCCGTAAAATCGTTTAATCATCTTGTCTGAGAATGTTTCTTTTTTCATGTTTGTTTCCTTTCTTTAGGTATGAATGTTGCTGCAGGGAAAAACTCTTAGTCATTTGAATCTTCATCTGTCAGCTGGGATTCCCAAAAGAGGGCGTTGAGGTCAGTATCCAGCGCTCTAGCCAGATTGATACAGAGCTCGAGGGTGGGGTTGTATTTGTTGTTTTCAATCATATTGATAGTTTGCCGCGATACCCCGATAGACTTGGCCAACTCTAGCTGGGACATCTTTTTTTCTTTTCGAAATTCTTTGACACGATTCATTACACCCTTCCTTTCTAATTCTATAACTAATAACTTTCAGTAAGTTTGTCAGTTATATTTGACTTTTATTTTATGCTAGTATAATACTTTTCAAAAAAAGTGTCAAGTATATCTGACAAAAAATTTAAAAAAGGATTTCATCCGCTTACTTTTTCTTTTAAATTTTTTTTTGCTTTTGAATGTGATATAATAAGTAAGATATGACAAACGAATTTCATCACATTACTGTTCTTCTTCATGAAACGGTTGACCAGCTGGCGGTTAAGCCTGACGGCATCTATGTCGATGCGACCCTTGGCGGTGCTGGTCACAGCGAATATCTTTTGAGCCAGCTCGGAGACGAAGGGCATCTCTATGCCTTTGATCAGGACCAGACGGCTATTGACAATGCTAAAAAGCGCTTGGCTCCTTATGTAGAGCGGGGGATGGTGACCTTTATCAAGGACAATTTCCGCCACCTCAAGAGCCGTTTGCAAGAAGCCGGTGTGGAAGAAATTGATGGGATTTGTTATGACTTAGGCGTTTCCAGTCCTCAGCTGGATCAGCGTGAGCGTGGTTTTTCCTATAAACAGGATGCGCCTTTAGATATGCGCATGAACCGCGAGGCAGCCTTGACAGCTTTTGAGGTTGTCAATCATTATAGTTATCAGGATTTAGTACGAATCTTTTTTAAATACGGCGAAGACAAGTTTTCTAAGCAGATTGCTCGCAAGATTGAGCAGGCTAGAAGTGTCAAGCCTATTGAAACAACGACAGAACTGGCTGAAATTATCAAGTCAGCCAAGCCAGCTAAGGAGCTGAAGAAGAAAGGGCACCCAGCCAAGCAGATTTTTCAGGCCATTCGGATTGAGGTCAATGATGAATTGGGCGCAGCGGATGAGTCTATTCAGCGGGCCATTGATCTGCTGGCGGTAGACGGCCGGATTGCAGTCATTACCTTTCATTCGCTGGAAGACCGCCTGACCAAGCAGCTTTTCAAAGAGGCGTCAACAGTGGATGTTCCTAAAGGCTTGCCCTTTATCCCTGATGAACTGCAGCCTAAGCTGGAGCTGGTCAGCCGCAAACCAATTTTACCAAGCAAAGAAGAATTAGAAAGCAATAATCGGGCTCATTCCGCCAAGCTGCGCGTGGCCCGTAAGATACACAAGTGAGGAAGAAATGTCAGAAAAAAGACCAAACCCGCTTCAAGATCAGATGAGAAAATTTTCCCGAGTTGAGAAGGCTTTTTACGGCTCTATCGTTTTGACTGCCATTATTTTAGCGGTCAGCATCGTCTTTATGCAGACCAAGCTATTGCAGGTGGACCGGGATTTGACGGAAGTTAATACACAGATTGAAGCGGAGCAGACAGAGCTAGCCGACATCAAGCAGGAAGTCAATGAACTGACCCGCTATGAAAGGCTGTCCCAGCTAGCCAGCTCTCAGGATATGAAACTCCAGAAGGGAAATCGTAAAACAGTGAGTTCAACGGATGAAGAATAGAATTTTTGAAAAAATTAAAAAATACGCCCTGAAAAATAGGCAAACCCCTGAATACAATCGGCGGCAAGTGGGAAAGAGCATGAGTATCTTAGCTATCTTTCTCTTTTTCGTTTTCTTGATTAATTTTGCCATCATTATCGGGACAGACCAGAAGTTCGGTGTTAATCTGTCAAAGGGAGCAGAAGTAGTCCATCAAAAGACGGTCACAGTCGCTGCCCGGCGTGGAACGATTTATGACCGAAATGGTGTTCCCATTGCAGAGGATGCTACGACTTATAATGTCTATGCCATTATTGACAAGAGCTACAAGTCAGCTACCGGCAAGATTCTCTATGTAGAAGAATCCCAGTACGATAAGGTGGCAGAGATTTTCAATCAATATCTAGAGCTGGATAAGGACTACGTCAAAACCCAGCTGTCGCAGAAAAATCTCAAGCAAGTTTCTTTTGGGGCACAGGGCAATGGCATTACCTACAGTAATATGAACGCCATGCGGGAAGCCTTTGAAGCTGCTGGTATTGAAGGGATTGACTTTACTACCAGTCCTAACCGCAGTTATAGTAACGGTGTGTTTGCCTCCCAGTTTATCGGTCTGGCCCAGCTGCAGGAGGATAAGGAAGGCAATAAGACGCTGAAAGGGACTTCTGGCATGGAGCAGGCTCTGGATAGGATTCTTGCTGGTCAGAATGGGATTGTGACCTACGAAAAAGACCGGAATGGCAATGTTGTGCCTGGGTCAGAAAAGGTCTCTGTACAGGCAGAGGACGGCAAGGACGTCTATACAACGCTGTCGGCTGATTTGCAAACATACCTAGAAACGCGGATGAACGCCTTTCAGGAAAAAGTCAAAGGTAAGTTTGTCAATGCGACCTTGGTCAGTGCTAAGACAGGCGAAATCCTAGCCACATCTCAACGGCCTACCTATAATGCAGATACCAAGGAAGGCTTGAATGAGAAAAATCTAGGCAACTGGAACACCATGCTCTATCAAGGCCAGTATGAGCCTGGATCTACTATGAAGGTTATGACCCTGGCTTCAGCGATTGATAATGGCAGCTTTAATCCTAACGATACCTATGACAGCAGAGAGTACAAGGTCATGGATGCGACCATTCGGGACTGGAACGTCAACATGGGGATTTCAGAAGGGGAAACCCTGACCTTTGCCCAAGGATTTACCTATTCCAGTAACGTTGGTATGACCATTCTGGAGCAGAAGATGGGCAATGACAAGTGGCTGGACTACTTGAGTAAGTTTAAGTTTGGTCTGCCGACCCGCTTTGGGATGGGCAATGAAACCTATGGCTCCCTGCCAGGTGATAACTATGTTACGATTGCCATGAGTTCTTTCGGTCAAGGGATTGGTGTGACCCAGGTGCAGATGCTGCGCGCCTTCTCGTCCGTTGCCAATGATGGTGTCATGGTTGAGCCTAAGTTTATCAATGCTATCCATGATCCTAAAACCAATACAGCTCGTAAGACTACGACGGAAATTATCGGAAATCCTGTCTCAGAAAAAGCAGCTCAAACCACTCGGGATTATATGGTTCAGGTCGGAACAGACGCCTACCACGGAACCCTGAATGTCGGTGGAGAACCCGTCATTCAAGTGGCTGGTCAGAATGTCGCTGTCAAATCGGGGACCGCTCAGATCGCTTCTGAAAACGGTTATCTAGAGGGTGAGAACGACTATATCTATTCAGTTGTTGCCATGACGCCGGCAGAAAATCCGGAATTTATCATGTATGTGACAGTTCAGCAGCCTGAGGAAAAATTCCAGCCTATATTCTGGCAGGAAGTGGTCAATCCGGTCTTGGAAGAAGCAGTCGCTCTTAAAGACAGTCTTAATCTGACGACAGAGACGACTCCAGCTCTTGAAACAGTCACTGAAGAAACCAGCTATAAAATGCCATCACTGGAAGATTTGACCAAGCAACTAGGTCTGAAACATCAAATCAGTCCTGGCGGTCTGGCAGATGAATTGCGCCGCAACCTCGTCCAACCAATTGTACTGGGAACAGGTGGCAAGATTAAAAAAGTATCTGTCAAAGAGGGCAAAAATCTCAAGGCCAATCAGCAGATTTTGATCTTGTCAGATGATTTAGACAGTCTGCCCGATATGTACGGCTGGACCAAGGCCAATGTTGAACGTTTTGCGAAGTGGCAGGGCATTGAAGTCACTTTCAAAGGAGAGGGCTCCAAGGTCGTCAAGCTGAGCGAGAAGACCAATACTTCGCTGAAAAATCTCAAGAAAATAACAATTACAATGGGAGACTAATATGCTTATTGCTCTTATTGCAGGAATCGTAACTTTTATCCTAACTATCATCGGCATTCCTGCCTTTATTCGTTTTTACCATAAGGCTCGTATCACAGGCCAACAGATGCACGAAGATGTTAAGCAGCATCAGGCCAAGGCCGGAACACCAACCATGGGGGGTACTGTCTTTCTCTTGACATCTGTTCTGGCCAGCTTTGTTATCGGTCTGTTTTCGCATCAGCTGTCCAACGGCCTCATCATGATTCTTTTTATCTTGGTCCTGTATGGCGTTGTCGGCTTTTTGGATGATTTCCTTAAGGTGTTTCGTAAGATCAACGAAGGTCTAAATCCCAAGCAGAAATTGTTTCTGCAGCTGGTTGGTGGAGTTGTCTTTTACTTCTTCTATAATCAGCACGGTGCAGGTGACCAGCTGAATATCTTCACCGTTCCTGTCCAGATAGGCTTCCTCTATGTCTTTTTCGTCCTTTTTTGGCTGATTGGCTTCTCCAATGCTGTCAATCTGACGGATGGAATTGATGGTTTGGCTAGCATTTCTGTGGTCATTAGCTTGGTGGCCTATGCTGTAATTGCTGTTGAGCAGAAGCGTTTTGATATTTTGATTGTCATCATTAGCATGATTGGTGGCTTGCTAGGCTTCTTTGTCTTCAATCACAAGCCCGCTAAAATCTTCATGGGAGATGTGGGAAGCTTGGCTTTGGGAGGTATGTTGGCTGCTATCTCCATTTCCCTTCACCAAGAGTGGACCCTGCTCTTGATTGGTATCGTCTATGTATTTGAAACAACCTCTGTCATGATGCAGGTGACCTACTTCAAGCTGACCGGCGGCAAGCGGATTTTCCGGATGACCCCGGTTCATCACCACTTTGAGCTTGGTGGCCTAACTGGCCACGGCAAGGAGTGGAGCGAGTGGAAAGTCGATTTCTTCTTCTGGGGAATCGGTATCGTGGGCAGTCTTTTGACCCTAGCTATCCTATATCTATAGCAAAAAGCGAGTCTCTGACTCGCTTTTCTGCTTCTTAGATTTGAGGGTAAGCAGGATGGGCAATTTTTTGGTATAATAGTTAGGATAATAGAATAGAGGACAAGATGAAATTTACAGAATTTAAGTTTAAAGATTATATTCAGGAAGCGCTCAGGGATTTGAACTTCGTTGAAGCGACTCCGGTCCAAGAGAAGCTGATTCCAGTGGTATTGTCAGGTCGAGATTTGGTTGGCGAGTCTAAGACAGGCTCTGGTAAGACCCACACGTTTTTGCTGCCGATTTTTCAAATGCTGGATGAGGAAGCAGACAGCGTGCAGGCTGTTATTACAGCCCCAAGTCGGGAGCTGGCAGCGCAGATTTATCAAGCCGCTCGTCAGTTGGCTAGTTTTTCTGAAAGAGAGATTCGGGTGGCCAACTATGTCGGTGGGACAGACAAGGCTCGTCAGATTGGAAAGTTAGAGTCCAGTCAGCCTCATATCGTCATCGGAACGCCTGGTCGGATTTATGACTTGGTAGAGTCAGGCGATTTGGCTATTCACAAGGCCAAGACCTTTGTCGTTGACGAGGCAGATATGACACTGGACATGGGCTTTTTGGCGACGGTTGATAAGATTGCAGGCCGGTTGCCTAAAGACCTGCAGTTTCTCGTTTTCTCAGCGACCATTCCGCAGAAGCTCCAGCCTTTTTTGAAAAAATACCTGTCTAATCCAGTCATTGAGCAGATTAAGACCAAGACGGTCATTGCGGACACCATTGAAAACTGGCTCTTGTCAACCAAGGGACGAGACAAGAATGCTCAGATTTATCAAATCAGTCAGCTTCTGCAGCCTTATCTGGCTATGATTTTCGTCAATACCAAGACGAGGGCAGATGAACTGCACAGCTATCTGACAGCTCAGGGGCTTAAAGTTGCTAAAATTCATGGAGATATTGCTCCGAGGGAGCGCAAGCGTATCATGAATCAGGTCAAGAATCTGGATTTTGAGTACATTGTCGCTACTGACTTGGCAGCGCGGGGGATTGATATCGAAGGTGTCAGCCATGTTATCAACGATGCCATTCCTCAGGACTTGTCTTTCTTTGTCCATCGGGTAGGCCGGACCGGCCGTAATGGTCTTCTCGGCACAGCCATTACTCTCTACCAGCCGAGTGACGACTCAGATATTCGGGAGTTGGAAAAGATGGGGATTAAGTTCATTCCCAAGATGATAAAGGATGACGAGTTCCAGGATACCTACGACCGAGACCGTCGGGCCAATCGGGAAAAGAGCCGGGAGAAGCTGGATACGGAAATGCTGGGGTTGGTCAAGAAGAAAAAGAAAAAAATCAAACCAGGCTACAAGAAAAAAATCCAGTGGGCTGTTAACGAAAAGCGCCGCAAGACCAAGCGAGCAGAGAATCGTGCACGTGGCCGGGCAGAGCGTAAGGCTAAGCGCCAAACCTTTTAGTGATATACTTTTCTTATCGCTGTGATAAGAAAAATATATTAGTCTTTGTGAGATAGATATGATAGACTAGTGAAACTAGTCTATTTTTATATTGGGCTTAGTGTGGCTTATTTGATATTTAGGAACACGAGATTTGCACTAGCTACTCATGTTTTGACTGCTAAAAGACATTAAAAGCGGAGCAAATTCTTTGTTTTGTTCTAGAATTGTGTTAAAATATTTCATTATCAAGAAAAGGAAGTAATGATGGTAGTTACAACTTATCTTCTGACAACTGGTTGGTATGAGGAGTTCCTCAAGATTATTCCAGATGGTAAATTATTTAGTTTAAGGGCTGTTTTTGAGGCTATTCCCGGCATTTTGCAAAATCTGCCAATCACCCTTCTCTTGACAGCGGGTGGTGCAGTCTTTGGTATTCTGCTTGCCATGGTTTTTGCTATCGTCAAGATTAATCGAGTCAAAGTCCTGTATCCGATTCAGGCTTTCTTTGTCAGTTTTCTGAGAGGAACGCCGCTGCTTGTCCAGCTCATGCTGACCTATTTTGGGATTCCTTTATTGCTCAAGGCCATCAATCAGAAGTATGGCACAAGTTTTAATATCAACGAGATTCCAGCGTCTGTCTTTGCGATTGTTGCCTTTGCTTTCAACGAAGCGGCTTATGCCAGTGAGACCATCCGGGCAGCAATTTTGTCCGTAGATCCGGGAGAAATTGAGGCTGCACGCAGCTTAGGAATGACCAACAAGCAGGTTTATATGCGTGTCATTATCCCCAATGCAGCAGTAGTGGCGACACCTAGTCTGATTAATTCCCTGATTGGCTTAACCAAGGGAACTTCTCTGGCCTTTAGTGCCGGTGTAGTGGAAATTTTTGCCAAGGCGCAGGCTATCGCGGGGGCGGACTACCGTTACTTTGAGCGTTTTATTTCGGTTTCGCTGATTTATTGGGCAGTCAATATTCTCATTGAGCAACTTGGCCGCTGGATCGAAAAGATGATGGATATCAAACAGCCGGATAAATTTGAATCGCTTCAGCAAGCAGAAGGAGAAGGAATCTGATGATTAATATTTCACATTTAAGTAAGACTTTTTCAGGTCAAAAGGTTCTGGATGATCTCAGTTTGGACATTCAAAAAGGCGAAGTGGTAGCTTTAATTGGCTCTTCAGGTGCTGGGAAGTCAACCTTCCTCCGCAGCCTCAACTATCTGGAACAGCCTGATAGCGGAAAGATTACTATTGACGGCTTCAAAGTGGATTTTTCAAGAATTTCCAAAGATGAGATTTTGCTACTGCGCCGCAAGCTAGCCATGGTCTTTCAGCAGTTTAACCTCTTTTCCCGCCGGACGGCTCTGGAAAATGTCAAGGAAGGTTTGCTGGTAGTTAAGAAACTATCAGACCAAGAAGCGACTAAGATAGCCAAGGAAGAATTAGCAAAAGTTGGCTTGTCAGACCGAGAAAATCACTATCCTAGACATTTGTCAGGCGGTCAGAAGCAGCGGGTTGCCTTAGCAAGGGCTTTGGCTATGAATCCAGATGTTCTTTTGCTAGACGAGCCGACCTCAGCCTTGGATCCCGAGTTGGTCGGAGAAGTAGAGAAATCAATCGCTGATGCAGCCAAGTCTGGCCAAACCATGATTCTGGTCAGTCATGATATGTCCTTTGTCGCTCAGGTTGCGGATAGAGTACTCTTTTTGGACAAGGGGAAAATCATAGAGTCTGGGACACCGGATGAGATTATCCATCATCCAAAGGAAGAAAGAACCAAGGAATTTTTTGCTAGTTACAAACGGACCTATATTTGATATAATAGAGACAGTGAAGGCTCAGTTGGCTAGACCAGCTGAGTTTGTTTTCAGTGTCAGCATGCAGTGGAGCAGGCTTTCTTGTCTAGTGGGTGTTTTTGCTGACAGCTAGATTTGGAGTTGTTCCCTTTCTTTGCACTATGAGGCTGATTGACCTTTGAGGAGTTGACATGTTAGATCAAATATTTGCACTTTATATCGAGAGCCTGCTTTATACAGCAGTCGGTGTAGGGATCATTGCGGGTTTATGGATTGGGCTGCGGATGATTCGCCGCAAGGACAAGACAGCCAAGGAGCGGCAGAGTCATCTGTATGATGTCCTTCTGATTGTCATTATGACGATTCCAGTCCTGTCTTTTGCGACGTTGGGCCTGCTCATTGTCCTAAAAGCTTAAATGCTTGTAAAACTGTAGAAAAGTTGTTAGAATAATTCTAGTTACAACAAGGAGAAAGAAGAGTTATGTACGATACAATTATTATTGGAGCTGGACCTGCCGGCATGACAGCTGCCCTCTATGCAGCCCGCAGCAACCTAAAAGTTGCCCTGCTGGAGCGTGGTATTCCTGGTGGTCAGATGAATAATACTGCTGACATTGAAAACTATCCAGGCTATGCCAATATCAGCGGTCCTGAGCTAGCAGAGAAAATGTTTGAACCTCTGGAGAACCTGGGTGTTGAACATTTATTTGGCCTAGTAGAAAAAATTGAAGACCGAGGTGATTTTAAGGAAATCATCACAGAAGATGAGCGTTTTGAAACTAAAACAGTCATCATTGCTTCTGGTGCCAATCATCGTCATCTGGGGGTTCCTGGTGAGGAAGACTACAACAGCCGCGGCGTTTCCTACTGTGCGGTCTGTGATGGTGCCTTCTTCCGCGATGAAGACCTGCTGGTTGTCGGTGGAGGCGACTCAGCGGTAGAGGAAGCTATTTTCCTGACGCGCTTTGCAAAAAGTGTGACCATTGTTCACCGTCGCGATGAGCTGCGTGCACAAAAAGTGCTGCAGGATCGCGCCTTTACCAACGAAAAGATTCGCTTTGTCTGGGATTCTGTAGTGGAAAGTATCCATGGTGATGAACGTAAGGTGACTGGTGTAACTTTCAAGAATGTCAAGACAGGTGAGGTTAGTCAGGCAGAGTTTGGCGGTATCTTTATCTATGTTGGCTTAGATCCAGTTAGCGAATTTGCTGCGGACTTGGGCATCACTGGTGAGGCTGGCTGGATTCTGACGGATCATCAAATGAAAACGTCAGTAGCAGGCATTTACGCTGTTGGTGATGTTCGCCAGAAAGACCTGCGCCAGATTACGACGGCTGTTGGCGATGGTGCCATTGCCAGTCAGGAAGCCTACAAATATCTTACAGAGCAAGCATAAAAATATAAGCTAAGCAAGTGTGTCTATTCAAGTGAGTTGACTGGATTTGCTTAGCTTTTTTGGAATTATGATATAATAAAAGGTATCTAGCATAAAGGAGCAAGAAGATGTACCCAGATGATAGTTTAACTCTGCACACTGATTTGTACCAAATCAACATGATGCAGGTTTATTTCAAGCAAAATATTCACAACAAGCGTGCAGTTTTTGAAGTTTTTTTCCGTAAGAATCCTTTTAAAAACGGCTACGCAGTCTTTGCTGGCTTGGAAAGAATTATTTCCTATCTCAATAATCTGACATTCAGCCAGAGCGATTTAGATTATTTGCAAACCTTGGGCTATCACGGAGAGTTTCTGGATTATTTGCGGAATCTCAAGATGAGCCTGACCGTAAGGTCTGTTCAGGAAGGCGATTTGGTTTTTGCCAATGAACCAATCGTGCAGGTGGAAGGTCCACTAGCTCAGTGTCAGCTGGTTGAGACGGCTCTGCTCAATATCGTTAATTTTCAGACGCTTATTGCCACCAAGGCAGCCCGTATACGTTCTGTCATCGAGGATGAGCCCCTGATGGAGTTCGGTACGCGCCGGGCTCAGGAAATGGACGCTGCTATTTGGGGGACCAGGGCTGCGGTGATTGGCGGAGCCAACGGGACCAGTAATGTCCGGGCTGGCAAGCTCTTTGATATTCCAGTCTTGGGAACGCATGCTCATGCTCTCGTTCAAGTCTATGGTAATGATTATGAAGCCTTTAAAGCTTACGCTGAGACTCATCATAACTGTGTTTTCTTAGTAGATACCTATGATACATTGCGTCTAGGTGTTCCGGCAGCCATTCGGGTGGCTCGTGAGCTAGGAGACAAGATTAAGTTTCTGGGTGTCCGTATTGATTCGGGAGACCTTGCCTATATTTCTAAGAAAGTTCGGCAGCAATTAGATGAAGCTGGCTTTCTTGATGCTAAGATTTATGCTTCCAATGATCTGGATGAAAATACCATTCTCAACTTGAAAATGCAAAAGGCCAAGATAGATGTCTGGGGCGTGGGAACTAAGCTCATTACAGCCTACGACCAGCCGGCTTTAGGAGCAGTTTATAAGATTGTTGCTATTGCAGATGAGAATGGAGAATTGCGCAATACCATCAAGCTGTCCAATAATGCTGAAAAAGTTTCTACTCCAGGTAAGAAGCAGGTGTGGCGCATTACCAGTCGCGAAAAAGGGAAGTCCGAGGGAGACTACATTACCTATGATGGCCTTGATGTCAATGGTTTGGAAGAGCTGGAAATGTTCCATCCGACCTATACCTACATCAATAAAAAAGTCAAAAATTTTGATGCTGTACCGCTTTTGGTCTATATTTTCCAAGAAGGAAATTTAGTCTATAATCAGCCGACCTTAACTGAGATTCAAGCCTATGCCCGTGAGGAATTTGATAAACTTTGGGACGAGTACAAACGAGTTCTCAATCCACAGGATTATCCAGTTGACCTGGCTAGAGATATTTGGCAGGATAAGATGGACTTGATTGACCAGATGCGCAAGAAAGCCTACCAGACAGGAGCAGAAAAATGAGTCTACAAGAGGAAATCATCGCTCAACTGGGCGTCAAACCAATCATTGACCCGGAGGAAGAAATCCGCAAGTCGGTGGACTTTCTCAAGGCCTATTTGAGAAAGCACCCTTTTTTGAAAAGTTATGTCCTGGGTATTTCTGGTGGTCAGGATTCAACCTTGGCTGGCCGCTTGGCTCAGCTGGCTGTAGAGGAAATGCGGGCTGAGACTGGCGATGATGGCTATCGCTTTATCGCTGTTCGTTTGCCTTACGGTGTTCAAGCGGATGAAGATGATGCGCAAAAGGCTCTGGCTTTTATCCAGCCTGATGTCAGTCTAACAGTCAATATCAAGGAATCTGCTGATGCTATGACAAGGGCTGTAGAGGCAACGGGTGCCAAAGTCTCTGATTTTAACAAGGGCAATATCAAGGCCCGCAGCCGTATGATTGCCCAGTATGCTTTGGCTGGTTCATACAGTGGGGCTGTCATTGGGACCGATCACGCAGCAGAAAATGTCACGGCCTTTTTCACCAAGTTTGGGGATGGCGGAGCAGATATCTTACCGCTTTACCGTCTCAATAAACGACAAGGTAAGCAGCTTTTGGCCGCCTTAGGAGCTGATTCGGCTCTCTATGAAAAGGTACCGACGGCTGATTTGGAAGAGGAAAAACCTGGGATTTCGGATGAAGTCGCTCTGGGAGTGACCTACAATGAAATTGACGATTATCTCGAAGGTAAGTCTGTTTCAGCTCAAGCCCAAGAAACTATCGAATCTTGGTGGCATAAAGGACAGCACAAACGCCATTTGCCGATTACGATTTTTGATGAATTTTGGAAGTGAAAATCTCTATTGAAACTTTTTAGTTTGCGCTAAGAAACGAGGAAGTTATGAAAAAGATTGGTACACGGTCCATTGAAACCAAACGTCTTTTGCTAAGACCTTTTCTGGAATCGGATGCTCAAGCTATGTATGACAGCTGGGCTTCTCGTCCAGATAATTTACTGCATGTGACCTGGGATGCTCACGAGAGTCCTGAAGTCACCCAACAGTCTATTGCTCGCTGGGTTGAGAATTATCAAAACATGGATTTTTACAAGTGGGCCATCTGCCTGAAGGAAACCCCTGAACAAGTTCTTGGTGATATCAGTGTGGTCGATAGAGATGATACGGTCAATGCTTGCGAGGTCGGTTATATTCTAAGTAAAGACTATTGGGGACAAGGATTGATGACAGAAGCTTTGAAAGCTGTTTTGAACTATCTCTTGCAAGACGCAGACTTCAATCGTGTCGCAGCAAAATTTGTAACAGCTAATCCAGCTTCTGGGCGTGTCATGGCCAAAGCTGGCATGAGCTACGAAGGAACTTTCCGTCAGGCTGTATTGCATAAAGGACAAGTCAAAGATTTTTCCGTCTATGGAATCCTAAAACCCGATTTAAAAAAAGGCTAGGACTCTTTTGTCCAGCCTTTTTACTTGCGCTCTTTTTTTAAAGTTCTATAATAGATGTATAATGACAAGGAGGATTCTATGCATTCGTTAGAACAAGATTTTACAGATAAGTTGTATGCTGCTTATGAGGCTAATCCCAAGTTTGCAGCAATTGAAAATGCCATCAGCCACAATGGCCTTTTGGCTTCCTTAGAGAAGCGAAGCGCTGCTGTGGAAAACATACCTGTCTTTTCACTGGATCTTACTAAGGACAAGGTTAGTGACCAGAAAGCATCTGGACGCTGTTGGATGTTTGCAGCTCTTAATACTTTCCGCCACAAGATGATTGCTGGTTTCCAATTGGAAGATTTTGAGCTATCTCAGGCTCACACCTTCTTTTGGGATAAATATGAGAAATCCAACTGGTTCTTAGAGCAGGTGCTGGCGACTGCTGACCAAGAATTGACCAGCCGCAAGGTTAAGTTTCTCTTAGATACGCCTCAACAGGATGGCGGTCAATGGGATATGGTTGTTTCTCTTTTTGAGAAATACGGCGTCGTACCCAAGTCAGTCTATCCAGAGTCAATTTCTTCTAGCAACAGCCGTGAGCTCAATCAGATTCTTAATAAACTCCTGCGTCAGGATGCACAGATTTTGAGAGAATTAGTGGCAGAAGGTGCAAACTCGGCTGACCTTCAGGCTAAGAAAGAAGAACTTCTCCAGGGAGTCTTTAACTTCCTAGCTATGAATTTAGGTTTACCGCCTCGCCAATTCGACTTCTCTTATCGCGATAAAGATAACAATTTTCATAGTGAGAGCGGATTGACACCACAAGTTTTCTTCAAAAAATATGTTGATCTCAAATTAGACGATTATGTCTCTATCATCAATGCGCCAACTGTAGACAAGCCTTATGGTAAGTCTTATACAGTTGAGATGCTGGGTAATGTCGTTGGTAGCAAGCCAGTTCGTTATTTGAATGTTGAAATGGACAGGCTAAAAGAGCTGGCTATCGCCCAAATGCAAGCTGGCGAGACCGTGTGGTTTGGCTCGGATGTTGGTCAGTCTAGCAATCGTAAGGCGGGTGTTATGGCAGAGGGGATGCACGATTTCACTGCCAGCATGGATATTCGACTAACTCAGGATAAGGCTGGTCGCTTGGACTATAGCGAAAGCCTCATGACCCACGCCATGGTCTTGACAGGGGTAGACTTGGATGAAAATGGCAAGGCTAAGAAATGGAAGGTCGAAAACTCCTGGGGTGAAAAGGTTGGTAACAAAGGGTATTTCGTAGCCTCTGACGCTTGGATGGACGAATATACCTATCAAATCGTCGTTCGTAAAGAATTTCTGACAGCTACAGAATTAGCAGCATATGAAGCAGAGCCACTTGTGCTAGCACCATGGGATCCCATGGGGGCTTTGGCAAAGTAAGCTTTGATGAGAGAATAAGAAAAGAGTAAGAATTTTTCATTCTTACTCTTTTAGTTTGTATTCTAATCTTCGTCTCTCTAGTCATTTCCACCGTCACCGGAAGATGAGTCATTGTGGTTAGAAGAGCTATTGTTTGAATCACCAGAATGCTCACTGGAAGCTGATGTGTCAGAGTTAGCTTCTGTACTGTAACTGCTATAGCTAGAATAGTTATAGTACTGCTGGTTATTGTAGTAACGGTTATAGCCGGTACCACTGTTGAGATAGACATAAGAGCCACTGCGGTAGAGACCATCTGGCATTTCCCAATCCTCTGAAGCAGAGCCATCTTGAGCTAGGTAAAGCATCATTTCGCGGTAGACATCTGTTGCTACCTTAACCCCATCATCAAGAATTGGTGTCAGGCGGTTAGAGTAGCCGGTCCAAACAGCCATTGAATACTTAGGCGTGTAACCAACGAAGAGCTCGTCTGGTGTGACAATGCTAGAGTAGTAGTAAGGCTTGGTCAGCTTGGCTAATTCATCGTCAGCATAGTTGGAGGTTCCAGTCTTACCAGCCTGATAAACCCCAGAAATAGCAGCGTTTGTACCTGTACCAGACTGCAAGACTGTTTTCATCATATCGGTCATCATGTAGGCTGTCGTTTCCTTCATAGCCTTGGAACCATTGTTGGAGAAGGTCTTCTCCGTTCCGTCACTGAAGACGACACGATTGACATACTGAGGTTTGTAGTAAGTACCGCCATTGGCAAAAGCAGCATAGGCAGCAGCCATTTTTTCACTGCTGGCTCCGTATTCGTTGCCGGATTTGCTGGTATTACTTGAAAAGGCATTAACATAAAACATTTCAGGATAGTTAATCCCAATACGGTTTAGGAACTTGAGGGATTCATCCAGACCAACGGCTTCCAGCGTTTTCACGGCAGGAACGTTCCGGGATTCCTGAATAGCGTATTGAATCGTCATCCCGCCATAATATTTCTTATCCCAGTTATAGACTGGTGTGCTGGAATACGGGAAGTTATATGGAGCATCCGTGATAGGAGCAGCAGTTGAGGTATAGACTTCATTTTCAAGAGCTGGAGCATAATCGGTGATTGGCTTCATTGTTGAACCGAAGTCGCGGTTGGTTTCAACAGCTTGGTTGGTACCAAAGGATACGTTGGTAGATTGGTTACGAGAACCGAGCTGGGCAATGACTTTACCAGTTTGCACATCCATAACGGTGGACGCAACCTGCATTTCGTCATCTGGATAAGCTACATAGTCTCCTGTGTTGTAAATATCCCAGAGTTTCTTTTGGGCATCAGTGTTGACATTTGTATAGACTTCCATACCAGTTGTCAGGACATTGTAGCCAGTCTCTTCTTCTACTTGTTCAATTACTTCCTTAAGATAATTGTCCATGTAAGCAGGATAGCTAGTGGAAGCTTTCAAACTTTGAAGTCCGTCGGTTACAGGGGTATTCTTGGCTTGCTCATACTGTTCATCTGTGATGTACTTGAGATCATGCATCTCACGAAGTACCAGATTACGGCGGTTGGTCGCAGCCTCTGGATGGGTGTAAGGGTCGTATTGGTTAGGTGCCTGAGGCATACCTGCCAGTAGAGCTGTTTGGTGTAAGCTCAAGTCTTTTAGGTCCTTGCCATAGTAGCTTCGGGCTGCTGTCTGCATACCGTAGTTACTGTTAGACATGTAGACTTTGTTGACATAATAGGTCAAGATTTGCTGCTTGGTTGCTTTGCGCTCAAGCTGAGCGGCCAGCCAAGCTTCTTGGATTTTACGTGAAAGGGTCGCGTCCGAAGAAGAAGTTGAGAAATAAGACAGCTTAATCAACTGCTGGGTCAGAGTTGAACCACCTTGACGGCCTCCGCCACGGATGTTACTGATAAGGGCACCTGCAATCCGAATAAAGTCCACCCCGCGGTGGTTGAAGAAGCGATGGTCTTCGATGGCGACAATGGCGTTAACCAAATCCGTAGGTATTTCACTAGTTTCAGCATTGACCCGCTTTTCAGCGCCTAGGTCCGCAATCAAATTGTTATTGCTGTCAAAAATCTTACTGGATGTGGTCGCGATGAGGTCTTTTTCAGAAAGCTTAGGAGCCTTGACCGCATAGTAGGTAAATACCAAACAGCCAATCACGAATCCAATCATAAGCAGGGTTATAAGTGCACTTGCAAGATATTTCAAAGCCTGCATAAGAGTTTGTTTATTCATTTATAATACCACCTAGTAGTTTTTGTTCGATAATTTCAAGATAAGGGATGCTGGGAAGCTGTTGCATTTCAATCGGATAACCATGCTCTTGGATGTAAGTTAGAGGCATGGACTTCCCTCCCTTGTCGATCTTGTAAAACTCAATTAAATAAGAAGCGGGAAGTAGGTAAGTCTCACTTAAGCTGGAAAAATGCAGTAAGACAAAACAGATGCCCTTTTGCTCAAGGACTGCCTCCATATGCTCAATCTGATGCGAATGAAAATTTTTCATGGGCATCGATTTTTTCTGTCGGGTTTCCTTGGCTTCAAAGTCAATATAATGGCCCTTGTAGACACCAGAATAGTCTGTTGTGGAAGCTTGCCGAAAGTAAGCCTCTACAATCTTGGCTCGGCTACGGTGCGGATAATCAACCTTGACAATCTGAATGGGGGTGGGCTTTTTATGGATGACAGCGAGTCCTCTGCTTAGATAGTAGTTGTTGGATTCGTTGATCATCTTTTCAAAAGACATCCCACGATTGGCAAAGTTAATCATGCTGGGAACTGGCCTATTGATACTGCTTTTTGCCTTTAGCTTATGCGGATAGTTGACCATAAAACTCCTTATTGGTACAATAGCATCACTCTATTATACCACAAAAAACTTTTTTAAGGGAGAATAAATGACCAGTCTATTAATAACAGGCTACAAAGCCTTTGAAATCGGCATTTCGACGGAAAAAGATATGAGAATAAACATCATAAAAGAAGCCGCTAAGAGGGACTTAATCCGTTTTTTGGAAGATGGAGTGGACTGGCTGGTTTTTATGGGTAATCTGGGCTTTGAGTCTTGGGTTTTGGAGCTAGCTAATGAATTGAAAAAGGATTATGAATTTCAGATGGCAACCATCTTTCTCTTTGAGAATCAAGGTGAAAATTGGAACGAAGCCAATCAAGCAAAATTAGCTGCTTTTAAGCAGACCGATTTTGTCAAGTATGCTTATCCGACCTATCAAAATCCCAGCCAGTTTCGTGATTACAATCAATTCATCATTCAAAATACCAACGGAGCCTATCTCTTTTACGATGAAGAACAGGAGACAAAACTAAAACATCTTTACCAAGAAATGAAAAAACAAGAACAATATTTTATCAAAAAATTAACATTTGATGACCTGAATGAAGTGGCTGAAAATTTTTCGGGAAATTAGATGATAAATCTTGATTTTTATTAGGCATTTTGTTTATAATTGAATATGATAAACTAGATTGGAGAGAGAAGATGGCAAGTATTATTTTTACAGCAAAAGATATTTTTGATCAGGATTTTAAACGCGAAGTACGCGGCTATAGTAAGTCCGAAGTGGATGAGTTTTTGGATGATATTATCAAGGATTATGAGACTTATGCAGCCTTGGTAAAGGAGCTGCGTGAGGAAAATCGCCGTCTCAAGGAAGAGTTGGCTGCGAAGCCAGTTGAAAAAGCACCAGTTCAGCCAACTCAGCCTGTCCAATCAACACAAGCAACTCAGTCGACTGTGGAAAGCTTCCCGCAGATGACTTCTGCGACTAATTTTGATATCTTGAAGCGCTTGAATCGTCTTGAAAAGGAAGTATTCGGGAAACAAATTCTGGATCGTGAATAATGGTTCTTTTAGAACAGTGCAATTTTTGGATAATCGCGTGGAAATTTTAGATTTTCATGAGGAAAGTCCATGCTAGCACTGGCTGTGATGCCGGTAGTGTTTGTGCTAGGCGAAGAAATAAGCCTAGGGACGGATTTTTCCGTTACGGCGACTGAAAGGGCTAAGTCTTTGGATATGTCTGATTAGGTCTGAAAGTGCCACAGTGACGTAGTTCTTTTGGAAACAGAAGAAGTGGAACGCGGTAAACCCCTCAAGCTAGCAACCCAAACTTTGGTCGGGGCATGGAGTGCGTGGAAGCGAACATAGCACTCTGACTGGAAACAGTAGACAGATGATTATCGAAGGAAATGGTACCTAGTCATTTCCGGAACAAAACATGGCTTACAGAAAATTGCATATAGGCTGAGGCTGGGACGGCAAGTCCTGTCCTCTTTAAATTTTATAATAGAATAGCAAGAGAGTGGCTGAGCGCTCTATTCTCTGCTAAGTTCAACTAGCTGTTGCTTCATTTGTTTAATGGATATTTCAAGTGCTGAGCTAGCTGATAAATGGCAGTGAAACCTTCTCAGCCCAAAATTTAAAAAGGGAGAGTGAGGAAAATCGATGTGACGAAATCACGATTTTTGTCTCACTCCCTTTGTTTGTATAGATTGGAATCCATTTAAAAAGCCAATATGAAAGAAAAATTTAATTTAATTGCGACCGCAGCGGCAGGACTGGAAGCTGTCGTCGGCCGTGAAATCAGAGAGCTGGGGCTTGATTGTCAGGTCGAAAATGGCCGGGTTCGCTTCGAGGGTGATGTCAGTACCATTATTCAAACCAATCTCTGGCTGCGCGCGGCCGATCGGATTAAGATAGTAGTTGGCAGTTTTCCAGCCAAGACTTTTGAAGAGCTCTTTCAAGGAGTTTTTGCTCTGGATTGGGAGAATTATCTACCGCTTGGAGCTAAATTTCCTATTGCCAAGGCTAAATGCGTCAAGTCAAAACTTCATAATGAGCCTAGTGTTCAGGCTATTTCTAAAAAGGCAGTTGTCAAGAAGCTGCAGAAGCATTATGCACGTCCGGAAGGGGTGCCCCTGCAGGAAAATGGAGCTGAGTTTAGGATAGAGGTTTCTATCCTAAAAGATGTAGTGACAGTCATGATTGATACGACAGGGTCCAGCCTCTTCAAACGTGGCTATCGTGTCGATAAAGGCGGTGCACCGATTAAGGAGAATATGGCAGCGGCTATTTTGCTCCTGTCCAATTGGTATCCAGATAAGCCTTTGATTGACCCGACTTGCGGCTCTGGTACCTTTTGTATAGAGGCAGCTATGATCGGGATGAAGATGGCGCCGGGACTTCATCGTTCTTTTGCCTTTGAAGACTGGAATTGGGTGGATAAAGATCTGGTTGCACAGGCTCGCTCGACTGCACTCAGTCAGATTGATCAGACCATCCAGCTGGATATTTCTGGCTCGGATATCGATGGCCGTATGGTAGAGCTAGCTCGAAAAAACGCTGAGCAAGCAGGAGTAGCAGAGCGGGTTCACTTTAAGCAGATGCGATTGCAGGATTTGCATACAGATAAGATTAATGGTGTGATTATCTCTAATCCGCCATATGGGGAGCGCCTCCTAGATGATGAGGCTGTGACTCGTCTTTATCAGGAGATGGGAGAAACTTTTGCTCCGCTCAAAACTTGGAGCAAGTTTATCCTGACTAGCGATGAAGCTTTTGAAAGTAAATACGGCAGTCAGGCCGATAAAAAACGCAAACTTTATAATGGTACTTTAAAAGTTGATTTATATCAGTATTTTGGCCAGCGGGTCAAACGTCAGTTAGATTAGAAAGGATTTGCCGTGACGAAAGAAGAAAACTACTCACCGGAAGAAGAAAAGAAAGAGTCTGTCCTTGATTTTGAAGAGGCCAAGGAAATGACAGTCGGACAAGCTACTCGTAAGAAAGAGGAGCTGGAAGCCGGTGTGAATGAAAGCGACAATGTGCTGGATAAGTATATCAAGCAGCACCGTCAGGAAATCGAAGCAGGAAAATTTGAAACCCAGAAAATCAGAAAGCTGCAGGAGCAGGAAGCTGCTCAAGCTGAGCAAGCCTCTTCTGATTTGACCGACTTCATCAAAGAAAGACGGCAAGAGGTTGAAAGTGAACAGGAGATTCCAGCAGCTCGGTCGACAGCCGCTGAGACAGCGAGTGAGCCAGAAGCAGCTCCAAATCCCTTAGGATCTCGCAGTCAACGCTCAGAGAAGGCAGATTCGATTCCTGTTGCTCCCGTTCAAAAGACATCTTACGGTCCTATTCCAGAACCGCTTGATGAGAAGGAATTACAGGTTCCTAAGACGCCTTTCTACAAGAAAAAAGCTTTCCTTTATCCAGTCTTAGGACTTTTAGGGATTGCTGTAGCGGGTACAGGGCTTTACTTTGCTCTGGGGCATAATTGGGGACACAAGACTGTTACAAGCTCCAGCTCTTCAACATCGCAGTCCAGCAAAAAGAGTTCGTCTTCCTCTAGCTCTGATAATACTGCCAAGGATTTGAAGTCTTTTAATGATGAGTATGCTGCATTTTTCACAGATAGCAATCAGACAGCTGTCAAAAACAGTAAATTCGGCGACTTGGAAAAATTAAAAACCTTACTTGAAAAGCTAAAAGGTAGCAAAGACTATGATGCCGCTAAGAGCAAGTATGATTCCTTGGTCAAGCAAATTTCGGCTATCCAAAGTGTCAATTCGCAGTTTGACGGCGGAGCGATTACTGACGGTGTCTTGAACAAGGATGCCAAGGCTAATACAAATGCGACCTTCTCAGATGTATCAAGTGGCAATGCTAAATTAGATGAAGTTCTAAAGGCAGCAATTGCCCAAGGACGCGGCCAACAGGTACCAACTCCGGCTCCTGCTACTGATCAGGGAGGCTCTAGTGCGGGTACAAGTGGCAGTTCAAGCTCGTCTGCTTCTGGTTCAGGAGCTTCCAGCTCTTACTCTGGCTATGGTCTCCCTAGCAATGGAGTAAATCTGCAGAGAGATCTCAGTCGTGTCCCTTATAACCAAGCAGCTATTGATGACGTCAACAATCCAGCTTGGACATTCAATCCTGGTGTTCTGGAGAAGATTTTGCAAACTTCTCGTGAGCGCGGCTACATTACTGGAGACAACTATATTCTGGAACGCGTTAATATTATCAAAGGAAACGGCTACTACAACCTCTTCAAACCAGACGGCACCTACCTCTTCAGTATTAACTGTAAGACTGGATACTTTGTCGGAAATGGTCCGGGTCATGCTGACTCGCTTGATTTCTAGTCATCTTTGAACATTTCTTCAGCAGCTGGCTTTCAGGTTTGTTGATGAATTTCATTATACATGCACAAAAAAAGTTCTCAATTTCGAGAACTTTTTATTGTTTTAAATCACATGGCGTTCAAAGGCATCATCTGAGATTCCTTGGCTGAGAATAAGTTTGGCCCATTCTTTGGCTGAGAAAAGGCTGTGATCCTTGTAGTTTCCGCAGGATTCAATGGTTGTTCCAGGGACATCTTCCCAGCTAGTTGACTCAGCGATTTCTTCCAGACAAGATTTGATGACTTGAGCAATCTGGCTGGAGCTGTGTTGGCCCCACATAATCATGTGAAAACCAGTGCGGCAGCCAAAAGGTGAGCAATCAATCATACCATCAATGCGCTTGCGAATCAGCATAGCCAGCAAATGCTCGATGGTATGCAGACCGGCTGTCGGAATGGAATCTTCATTGGGCTGAACCAAACGGATATCAAAATTGGAAATGATATCGCCTTTAGGGCCGGTTTCCTCTCCAATGAGGCGGACATAAGGCGCTTTGACAATGGTGTGATCCAGCTCAAAGCTTTCAACGATAACTTCTTTAGACATGGTTTCTCCTTTGCAATGTAGCAAGTACGAGAAGGTTTTTCTAGTGATATCAAGCCATAGGTTTGTCTTGTTAGCGAAGAAAAAGCCTGTCTCATATACACATTTTCTTCTCTGATTATAGCATAAAAAAATTTTATTTGGGAATAAAGTTTAAGTTTTAGGAAAATGAAAAATTTGAACAATCGTGCTTATGGTTTGAAAAAGTTTTGGTACTCAGGCTTCTACAAACTTTGAAGATTTTGTCTCTAAAAATTGGACAAAAGCTTTCTTGAATTTCAAAAAATAGGTTTGTGAATTTTTTAGATTTGTGATAGAATAGTATGGAATTTTGAATTCAACAATTAAATAGATTTGGAGTAAAAACATGGACCTATTTCCTATAATTATGTCTGTTTTTGCTGCCATCATTGGTTTAGTGATTGGATATGTAAGTGTCTCGGCTAAGATGAAATCATCTAAAGAAGCTGCAGAGCTTACTCTTTTAAATGCTGAACAAGAAGCAACCAATTTACGCGGACAAGCTGAACGTGAAGCTGATTTGATTATCAAAGAAGCCAAGCGGGAAACAAGTTCGCTTAAAAAAGAAGCACTTTTGGAGGCAAAGGAAGAAGCCAGAAAATATCGTGAACAAGTTGATGCAGAATTTAAGTCTGAACGTCAAGAGTTGAAACAAATCGAAAGCCGCTTGACAGAGCGTGCTTCGACCCTTGACCGCAAAGACGATAATTTAAGCAACAAAGAAAAGGCTTTGGAGCAAAAAGAACAAAGTCTCTCAGATAAATCTAAACACATTGATGCGCGTGAAGAACAAGTAGCGGAACTTGAAAAGCAGAAGGCAGCAGAGCTGGAGCGAGTTGCTTCGCTATCGCAGACAGAAGCGCGTGATATTATTTTGACGCAGACCGAAGACAAGCTTTCTAAAGAGATTGCGACTAGGATTCGGGATGCGGAGCAAGATATCAAAGAGCGGTCTGATAAGGTCGCCAAGAATATCTTGGTCCAAGCCATGCAGCGTATTGCTGGTGATTATGTCGCTGAGCAAACCAACTCAACGGTGCATCTGCCAGATGACAGTATGAAGGGGCGGATTATTGGCCGGGAAGGTCGCAACATTCGGACTTTTGAAAGTCTGACTGGTATTGATGTCATCATTGATGACACGCCTGAAGTGGTTACTCTCTCAGGTTTTGATCCGATTCGCCGCGAAATTGCTCGTATGACCATGGAAGCACTTTTGAAAGACGGTCGCATTCACCCAGCCCGCATTGAGGAGTTGGTTGAGAAGAACCGCCTGGAAATTGACAATCGCATTCGTGAGTACGGGGAAGCCGCAGCTTATGAAATCGGAGCTCCTAACCTGCATCCTGATTTGATGAAGATCATGGGGCGCTTGCAGTTCCGTACTTCTTATGGTCAGAACGTCCTTCGGCACTCTATTGAGGTTGCCAAACTTTCCGGTATCATTGCTGCTGAGCTGGGTGAAAATGCCAATTTAGCCCGCCGTGCTGGTTTCCTCCATGATATTGGCAAGTCTATCGACCGTGAGGTTGAAGGCAGCCACGTGGAAATTGGAACAGAACTGGCTCGTAAGTACAAGGAGCATCCAGTCGTTGTTAATACCATTGCCAGCCACCACGGGGATGTGGAAGCAGAAAGTGTCATTGCCGTTATCGTAGCTGCAGCAGACGCTCTCAGTGCCGCTCGGCCAGGTGCCCGCAGTGAATCTCTGGAAAGCTATATCAAGCGTCTCCAAGATTTGGAAGAAATCGCTAATAGTTTCAAGGGTGTCAAGAACAGTTTTGCTTTACAAGCCGGCCGGGAAATCCGGATTATGGTTCAGCCGGACAAGATTAAGGATGACAAGATTACGATTTTGGCTCACGATGTTCGTGAAAAGATTGAAAACAACTTGGAATATCCAGGCAATATCAAGGTAACAGTTATCCGTGAGATGCGGGCCGTTGACTACGCAAAATAAAGAAGAAATGCAGTCTGGTAACAGATTGCTTTTTTCTTGAATGTTCTGCTGGTCTATTTTATTTTCCGTATGATTACTTGCTTATTTTTCTATTTTCTCAAAACTCTAGACACATACAGTTCTTCCTATCCTCTTGAAATATCAGTCTAATTTTGTTACACTAGATAGAAAGACTGTGAAGGAGACATGATGACGGAACGAGGCTTACTAATCGTCTTTTCTGGTCCCTCTGGTGTAGGAAAAGGGACTGTTAGACGAGAAATTTTTGAAAGCACTGATAATCAATTTCAGTACTCGGTATCCATGACGACTCGTCCTCAGCGTCCAGGTGAAGTGGATGGAGTTGACTATTTCTTCCGCACTCGCGAGGAGTTTGAAGAGCTGATTCGTCAGGGACAGATGCTGGAGTATGCAGAGTATGTAGGAAACTACTACGGGACGCCTCTGACTTATGTCAATGAAACGCTGGATAAAGGTATTGATGTCTTCCTAGAGATTGAGGTTCAGGGAGCTTTGCAAGTCAAGAAAAAAGTTCCAGATGCTGTCTTTATTTTTTTGACTCCTCCAGACTTAGAAGAACTTAAAGACCGCTTGGTCGGCCGTGGGACAGACAGTGCTGAGATTATCGCCCAGCGCATTGAAAAGGCCAAAGAAGAAATTGCCCTTATGCGCGAGTATGATTATGCCATTGTCAATGATCAGGTACCGCTAGCTGCCGACCGTGTCAAGCGCGTGATTGAAGCAGAGCATTTCCGAGTAGACCGTGTTATCGGCCGCTATCAGGACATGCTTCCCAAAAATGAAACGATTATTCGATAGAAAGTTAGAAATTAGGTAGAAAATTATGATGTTAAAACCGTCTATTGACACTTTGCTGGACAAGGTTCCGTCAAAATATTCCTTGGTTATTTTAGAAGCTAAGCGCGCTCATGAGCTTGAAGCTGGAGCTCCCGCTACGCAGGAATTCAAGTCTGTCAAATCCACTCTTCGTGCTTTGGAAGAAATTGAATCTGGCAATGTCGTTATCCATCCAGATCCAGAAGGCAAGCGCGAGGCAGTTCGCCGTCGGGCAGAAGAAGAGCGCCTGCGTAAAGAAGAAGAAGAACGCAAGATTAAAGAGCAAATCGCTAAAGAAAAAGAAGAAGGTGAGAAGATTTAAGGTTGGGGATGCTCAATCTTATTTTTTCTGTAATGATGCTTAAGAAAGTGGGGTGAGAATGTGAAGCTAGCAAAGATTATTGTGGATGTTCCTCTGATGCAGACGGACAAGCCCTATAGTTATGCTATTCCAGAAGAGTTTGCTGGAATGCTAATGGCTGGCATGCGGGTCCATGTCCCTTTTGGGCAGGGAAATCGCCTGATTCAGGGGATTGTGGTCGGCTTTGATGAGACGGGAGGCCAAGAAGAGCTGAAGGAGATTGCGGAGGTCCTTGATTTCAGTCCCGTGCTGAATCAGGAACAACTCTGGCTGGCGGATGAGCTGCGCAAGTCAGTCTTTTCCTACAAGATTACCCTTTTAAAAGCCATGCTGCCTAGTCTTCTCAACTCCAGCTATGATAAACTGCTCTATCCAACGGAGCTGCTGAATGATGAGGAGCGCTCAGCTATCTTTGGTCAAGAGGACAGCCTTCGATTTTCTGATTTGGACAAGAAAAGCCAGGCCAAGCTGATGCGACTGACTCAAACGGGCCGTATTCGACTGGAGTATCAGGCGACGGACAGGAAGCATATTAAGACTGAGAAATGGTATCAGGTCAATCATACCGCTCTGCAAAATCATGATCTTCCCCGACAAGCCAAGAAAAAACAAGAATTAAAAGAAGTTTTGCTGGAGCAGAAAGACAGCCGGCTCTTGGCTGATTTGCGAGAAAACTTTTCGCGCGATATTATTAATTACTTTATCAAAGAAAATCTAATTAACATAGAAGATAGAGAAATCAGCCGTTCTGCTGCTCATTTCCAAAAGGAGCGGCAGCAGCAAAGTCTGACCTTAAATGATGAACAAGCCACAGTGGTTGCGGCAATCACTCAGAAAATTGGTCAGAGTCATTCTCAGCCAGTTCTCCTAGAAGGGGTCACAGGCAGTGGGAAGACCGAAGTTTACCTACAGGTCATCGCAGAGGCACTGGCCCAGGGTAAGACAGCCATCATGTTGGTTCCAGAGATTTCTCTGACTCCGCAGGTTACTGACCGCTTTATTTCTAGATTTGGTGACCAAGTTGCAATTTTGCATTCAGGTCTGTCTGACGGTGAGAAATATGATGAATGGCGTAAGGTGGAGCGAGGAGCTGCCCAGGTTGTTGTCGGTGCGCGTTCAGCTATTTTTGCTCCGCTGACAAATATTGGAGCCATTATCATTGATGAAGAGCATGAATCCTCTTATAAGCAGGATTCCAATCCTCGCTATCATGCAAGAGAGGTAGCTCTCCTACGAGCTCGGTATAATCAAGCTGTTTTAGTGCTGGGTTCGGCGACTCCGAGCTTGGAGAGTCGTGCTCGAGCAAGCCGTGGAGTCTATGATTTTCAACTGCTCAGCAAGCGTGCAAATCCGTTGGCGCAGATTCCTCAAGTAGAAGTGGTGGATTTTCGAGATTATATCGGCCAGCATGAAGCCAGTAATTTCACGCCAGTCCTGCTAGATGCTATTCAAGATCGTCTGGATAAGGGAGAGCAGACTGTTCTCATGCTAAATAGGCGGGGTTATTCCAGCTTTGTCATGTGTCGGGAATGTGGGACCGTTGATAGCTGTCCTAACTGTGATATTTCTCTGACCCTGCATATGGACACTAAGACCATGAACTGCCACTACTGTGGCTTTACTAAGAACATTCCTCAGAGTTGTCCTAACTGTGCCAGTCGTAGCATTCGCTATTATGGTACAGGGACGCAGAAAGCTTATGATGAGTTGGTTCAGCTCTTTCCACAGGCTCGCATTTTGCGGATGGATGTAGATACGACCCGTAAGAAGGGCAGTCATGAAGCCATTTTAGAAAGCTTTGGTCAGGGGCAGGCAGATATTCTCTTAGGCACTCAGATGATTGCCAAGGGATTGGATTTTCCAAACGTAACGCTAGTTGGTGTTCTCAATGCGGATACTGCTCTTAATCTGCCGGACTTTCGCTCTTCAGAGCGAACTTTTCAGCTGCTGACTCAGGTGGCTGGCCGGGCTGGTCGGGCTGAAAAGGCTGGTCAGGTCTTTATCCAGTCCTATAATCCTCATCATTATGCCATTGAGTTTGCTAAGCTGCAGGATTATGAAGGTTTTTATGCTTATGAAATGGGAATCCGCCGGCAGCTAGGCTATCCGCCATATTACTTTACGGTCGGTCTAACCCTGTCGCACAAGGACGAAGAGACAGCAGTGCGAAAAGCCTATGAGGTTATGGATATTCTGCGAAGCGGTCTGTCAGAAAAAGTGCAAATCCTGGGTCCAACGCCGAAACCCATTGCCCGCACCCACAATCTCTATCATTATCAGATTTTGCTTAAATATCGTTTTGAGGACAAGCTGCAGGCGACGCTAAATCAAGTCTTGGACTGGACACAGAATCGAGACAATAAAGATTTACGCTTGACAATTGATAATGAACCACAAAATTTTATGTAAAGCTTTTTAGGCGAGATTAAGGTAGTTGCAGGCGACTTCTGATATAATAAGGGAAGGAACGAAGAAGGAATTAATAGTTAAAAATGATGAAAATAATATTTATGGGAACTCCGGACTTCTCAGCAACTGTCCTAAAAGGGCTGCTGGATAGCGGTCAATACGAAGTGTTAGCAGTAGTGACGCAGCCGGACCGGGCCGTCGGCCGTAAAAGAGAGATTCGCATGACTCCAGTAAAAGAGCTGGCCTTGGAATACAAGCTACCGGTTTATCAACCGGAAAAGCTGGCTCAAAGCTCGGATTTAGAGGAGTTGATGAACTTAGAAGCAGATGGTATTGTCACAGCTGCTTTCGGACAGTTTTTGCCTAGCCGTTTGCTGGACAGTGTTGACTTTGCGGTGAATGTTCATGCCTCATTGTTGCCTAAATACCGAGGTGGTGCACCTATTCACTATGCTCTGATCAACGGCGATGAGCAGGCAGGCGTTACGATTATGGAAATGGTCAAGGAAATGGATGCTGGAGACATGATAGCCAGCAAGGCGACGCCGATTGAAGAGACTGACAATGTTGGAACTCTCTTTGAAAAATTGGCGCTTATCGGTCGAGAACTGTTATTGGATGTTCTGCCAGCTTATAGGGCAGGGCAGATTATCCCTCAGCCGCAGGATCCAAGCCAGGTCACTTTTTCTCCGAATATCAGCCCAGAAGAAGAGCGGATAGACTGGAGCAAAACAAACCGACAAATTTTCAATCAAATTCGTGGCATGTATCCTTGGCCAGTAGCTCATACCTTGCTGCAGGGACAACGCTTTAAGATTTACGAAGCAGATATGGCGGCCGGCAATGGTCAGCCTGGACAGATATTGTCTATTAGTAAAAAAGAACTGGTGGTTGCAGCTGGTCAAGGAGCCCTCTCGCTGAAGACAGTTCAGCCTGCTGGCAAGCCCAAGATGGCTATCGTTGATTTTTTGAATGGACTGGGTCGCAGCCTGTCCATAGGAGATACTTTTGGAAAGTAAGCAAAAAACGGCCCGTTGGCAGGCCTTGGAAATTTTGGAAGAAGTTTTTGAAGAAAGAGCTTATTCCAATATCGCCTTAAACCGAGCACTGAGTCAAAGTCCGCTGAGCCAAGCAGATAAAGGCCTGGTAACAGAGCTGGTTTACGGCACAGTTGCTCGGAAAATCACCCTGGAATGGTATTTATCCCATCTGATTGAGGATAGGGACAAATTGGATAGCTGGCTCTATATTCTGCTTATGATTAGTCTGTACCAGATGCTCTATCTGGATAAAATCCCTCAGCATGCAGTTGTTCATGAGGCAGTTGAAATTGCGAAAATCCGTAAGCACGGCAGCGAGAAATTTGTCAATGCCTTGTTACGTAGGATTGAGCGTGAGGGTGTAGCTGATTTTGAAACAATCAAGCGCAAAAACAAACGCTATTCGATCCAGTATTCTCTGCCGGTCTGGCTGGTAAAAGCCCTGATAGAAGAGTATGGAGAAGAAAGAGCACTAGCTATCTTTGCCAGTCTCTTTGTTCGCAGTAAGGCCAGCATTCGCGTGACGGATATGTCGCGCAAGGCAGAGCTTCATCAGCTTTTAGGGGCTGAGGACTCTCTTTTATCTCCGTCAGCCTTGGTTAAGAGACAGGGGCATTTTGCTGGGCATCAGCTCTTTGAAAGCGGAGCGATTACGATTCAGGATGAGTCTAGCCAGCTGGTGGCGCCGACTCTGGCCATCGAAGGTGAGGAGCAGATTTTGGATACCTGCAGTGCACCGGGCGGCAAGACTGTTCACATGGCTTCCTATCTGACGAGCGGTCACATTATAGCCTTGGACCTCTACGATCATAAGTTAGAGCTCGTAGAAGAAAATGCAGAAAGACTGGGTTTGGCAGATAAAATCACCACTAAAAAGCTGGACGCGACCAAGGTTTTTGAGACTTTTGGGCCAGATGCTTTCGATAAAATCCTGGTGGACGCTCCTTGCTCTGGTATTGGCTTAATTCGCCGCAAACCAGATATAAAATATAATAAAGAAAATGCAGATTTTGAGAATTTACAAAAAATTCAGCTGGATATACTAGACAGCGTTTGTCAAAGTCTACGTAAAGGTGGTATAATAGCTTATAGTACTTGCACGATTATGGCCAAAGAGAATTTTGAGATTGTCGAGAAATTTCTGGCCAGTCATCCGAACTTTGAGCAAGTCTTATTAGACCATGAAAGAAAAGATATCGTCAAAGACGGCTGTATCTTGATTACGCCGGAATTATATGAAAGCGACGGATTTTTTATCAGTCAATTTAGGAAGATATCGGAATAAGAGGAGGAAACTGACAGTATGGAAATTTCATTATTAACAGATGTTGGTCAAAAGCGTACAAATAACCAAGATTATGCCAATCTTTTTGTGAATCGGGCGGGCAAAACTCTGATTATCTTGGCAGATGGTATGGGCGGCCACAGAGCTGGAAATATTGCCAGTGAAATGGCTGTGACAGACTTAGGAGCTGCCTGGGTTGATACACAGATTGATTCGGTGAATCAAGTACGTGAATGGTTTGCAGAGCACTTGGAAAAGGAAAATCAGCGCATTCATCAATTTGGTCAAGATGAAGAATACAAGGGCATGGGCACGACTTTGGAAGCCTTGGCTATCATTGATAATCAAGCCATCTATGCCCATATCGGTGATTCTCGCATCGGCTTGATCCGCGGTGATGAATACCGTCAGCTGACTAATGACCACTCGCTTGTTAATGCTTTGTTGAAAGCTGGACAGATTACTCCAGAAGAAGCAGAGCGTCATCCGCAGAAGAATATCATTACCCAGTCTATTGGTCAAAAAGACGAAGTACAGCCTGATTATGGCATGATTACCTTGGAAGATGGTGACTATCTTCTGCTCAACAGTGACGGTCTGACCAATATGATTTCAGACAGTGAAATTTGTGACATTGTCACCAGCGACATCAGCCTGTCTGAAAAAACAGAAACCTTAATTCGCTTTGCCAACAATGCTGGAGGACTGGATAACATCACAGTTGCTCTGGTTCGTTTTGACAAGGAGGATAAGGCATGATCCAAATCGGCAAAATCTTTGCCGGGCGATATAAAATAATCAAGCAGATTGGCCGCGGAGGTATGGCAGATGTCTATCTGGCCAAGGACTTGATTTTGGATGGTGAGGAAGTTGCGGTAAAGGTTCTTAGGACCAATTACCAGACAGATCCTATAGCTGTCGCGCGCTTCCAGCGGGAAGCCAAGGCGATGGCTGACTTGGACCATCCGCACATCGTTCGGATTACTGATATTGGGGAAGAAGATGGCCAGCAGTATCTGGCTATGGAATACGTGGCAGGTCTTGACCTCAAGCGCTATATCAAAGAGAATTCTCCGATTTCAAATGAAGAAGCAGTCAGAATCATGGGACAAATCTTGCTGGCAATGCGCTTAGCGCATACACGCGGTATTGTCCATCGTGACCTGAAACCACAAAATGTCCTCTTGACCCCAGATGGCAATGCCAAGGTAACAGACTTTGGGATTGCGGTGGCCTTTGCAGAGACAAGTCTGACTCAGACTAACTCAATGCTAGGCTCGGTTCATTATCTATCACCTGAGCAGGCGCGTGGCTCTAAAGCAACTGTTCAGAGTGATATTTATGCGATGGGGATTATTTTTTATGAAATGCTGACTGGTCATATCCCTTATGATGGGGATAGTGCAGTTACGATTGCCCTACAGCATTTCCAAAAGCCGCTGCCATCCATCATTTCTGAAAATCCTAATGTGCCTCAGGCTTTAGAAAATGTGGTCATTAAGGCAACAGCCAAAAAACTGACGGATCGTTATCAGTCAGTTGCAGAGATGTATGTCGACTTGTCCAGCAGCTTATCTTATGAGCGCCGGAATGAAAAGAAATTAGTCTTTGATGATGTTGCGAAAGCAGACACCAAGACCTTGCCAAAAATCTCGCCGGTACCGCAGCCGGCAGTTCCACCTGTCAAGCCAACACCGCCTAAAGCGGAAGCGGATGAAGTTAAGGAAGAGACAGCTGATGCGGTTAAGAAAGTTCCAAAGAAACGTCGTTTGAGAACGCGTTACAAGGTACTTTTCTTTGCAGTCCTATTGGTTTTGGCGGCTTTTGTTGTCCTTCTCTATAACAGCCCGTCTAATACCAGCGTGCCAGATGTTTCTGGTCAGACTGTAGCAGAGGCTCGCTCCGCTATCGAAGCTAAGAAGCTGGTTGTCGGAGACGAAAAGGAAGAATACAGCGACAATGTCGAATCTGGCAAAGTCATTAAAACTGATCCACAGGCCAATAGTCAGCGCCGCGAAGGCAGCAAGATTGACCTGATTATTTCCAAGGGATCGAAAACCTTTGTGATGGAAGATTATGTCGGTCAAGCAAAATCAGCCGTGGTTGAAAATCTGAAAACAAACTATAATGTTTCTGAAAAATTGATTGAGATTGTTGAGGAAGAATCGGACGAGTACGAGCCAGGTCAGGTCATTCGCCAGTCACCGGCAGCTGGTTCGACCTATGATTTGACTTCTAATCATAAGATTAAGCTGACAGTGGCCAAAGAAGTAACTAGTGTGTCCATGCCTGACTTTGGCAGCATGCAGTACACCTACGCCAATGCTCGTTCTTACTTGATTCAAATGGGAATTTCTTCTTCTCGAATTGAGCGAGTTGTTGACCGTTCGGTCACTTCGACTCAGGCAGACTTGGTAACTTCCCAGTCACCAGCAGCAGGTCAGACAATTGACCTCAAGTCTAATGAAAAAATCACTCTTTACGTGACAGAAGCAACGACACCATCGTCATCTAGCTCGTCATCTTCATCGTCTAGCAGTAGCTCAAAGAGCAGCTCATCGTCTGAAGATAGCGGACATGGAACTAGTTCCAGCTCATCTGATAGTTGATTAATAAGCCATCCATTTTAAGTTTTTTAGCTTAAAACGGATGGCTTTTTCTTTTTTGCTGGACAAATTTCCCCATTTCATGCCTTGGACGGAGGTTTTTTGGTTTAATTTTGTTAAAATAGGAAGGTAGAGAAAGGAAACGGCTATGTGGAAGGTTCAATTATTTGTCTTTGTTGAAACAGTCTTACTATCCATGGCATTGGTGACCATGTTGGCAGCTGATTTTTCACGTGTTGTCATTATCTTGGTCCTTTTTTTGCTGCTGCTCTATTATTACTTCGGCAAGCAAAAAGGGAATTTTCTGCTGGTCGCTTCCATGATTATGCTGTTTTTCATTATTATGCTCAATCCCTACGTCATTGCTGCCCTTTTATTCGCGCTGGTTTATGGAATGATTGTGGCCTACCCTTATATCTATAAGGAAAATCAAGAAACCCATCTCGTTTACGAAGAAGATGTGGAAATTCAGAGTGAGAAGAATCGCTGGTTGGGGGACCTGCAGCATTTTTCTAAGGACAGCTGTCAATTTCACGACATCAATCTCTTGCGCATTGTTGGGAAAGACACCATTCATTTGGAAGACGTGATTTTGGTCAACCATGATAACGTCATTGTCATTCGAAAAGGTTTTGGTGATACCAAGATTATTGTGCCACTGGATGTGGAAATTCAGCTGCAAATCAATACTCTTTACGGGGAGCTAAATTTTCTGCATCATCCGTCCCGCAAGCTACGCAATGAAACCATTTCGCTGACGACACCAGACTATAAACGAGCCAATAAGACAGTGAAGATTGTTCTCGTCAGCTTCTTAGGAAATGTGGAGGTTGTCAGAAAGTGAAGAAATCAAATTATTTTCTCATTCTCCTCTATACTTTCTTTGTTTTATTTATCATCTTTCACTATATTTTCAATATTTTTGATTTCACTTGGCAGGAGCTCTTTAATGATTTGGAGCTGTTGCAGTCTTTTGTGTTCTTTGTTGTGATTATCGGTTTATCACTGACCATTCTGATTGTGATTGCGGCCCGCTTAATCCAATATCTATCGGTAGCCCATGTGCAAAAAAATCTTCGGCATTTGCTGGATGGACGGAGACTGGAGCCGACAGACCAGCCCGAGCTGGATCGCACTCTGCATCAGCTCGAAAGAAGGCTGCACCGTCTGACAGAGAACCTCCAAAAATCTGAAAACCAATCCCTGCAGACAGAAGAAAAAATTATCGAAAAAGAACGGCGGCGGATTGCGCGTGATTTGCATGATACTGTCAGTCAGGAATTATTTGCAGCCAATATGATTCTTTCAGGAGTGGCTGGAAATGTAGAACGGCTTGATGGAGAAAAACTGCAAAAACAGCTCAAGGGGATTGCCGATATTCTGGACACAGCCCAGAAGGATTTACGGATTCTCCTGCTTCACCTGCGGCCTACAGAGTTGGAAAATAAGACTCTGGTCGAAGGGATGGATGTGATTATCAAGGAGCTAACTGATAAAAGCGACATTGATGTTCACTTCAATCATCAGGTTGGGAATCTACCCAAACAGATGGAGGAGCATGTCTTCAGAATCATGCAGGAAATTATCAACAACACACTGCGGCATGCCCAGGCCAGTCGGTTGGATATTTACCTCTATCAGGCACCTAATGAGCTTAAAATCAAGGTATCTGATAATGGCGTCGGTTTTGATCCGCTGGCTCAGGATGAACTCAGCTACGGCTTGAAAAATATGGAAGACCGTGTACGGGATATGGCGGGCACTTTTAAGCTTTTGACAGCCCCCAGAAAAGGTCTTTCTATTGAAATCACGATACCTTTACTAGAAGGAGAAGATCATGAAGATATTGTTAGTGGATGACCACCAGATGGTCAGATTGGGATTGAAAAGTTACCTGGAACTGCAAGATGATATAGCAGAAGTATCTGAAGCAGTCAATGGTAAAGAAGGCGTTGAGCAAGCTTTGGCAAGTCGTCCGGATGTGATTATCATGGATATCGTCATGCCTGAGATGAATGGGATTGAAGCGACACTGGCCATTTTGAAAGAGTGGCCGGAAGCAAAGATTCTGATTTTGACTTCTTATCTGGATAACGAAAAAATTTATCCTGTTCTGGATGCAGGCGCTCATGGATACATGCTTAAGACTTCCAGCGCTGAAGAAATTCTTCGTGCTGTCAAAAAAGTGGCCAAGGGAGAATTTGCCATTGAAACAGAGGTCAGCAAGAAAGTGGAGTATCATCGTAACCATATCGAGCTCCACGAGGATTTGACAGCTCGCGAGCGTGATATTTTAGGGCTTTTAGCCAAGGGGTATGAGAATCAACGGATTGCGGATGAGCTTTTTATTTCCCTCAAAACGGTCAAGACTCATGTCTCCAATATCCTGTCCAAATTGGAGGTGAGCGACCGCACTCAGGCAGTTGTTTATGCTTTTCAGCACCATCTTGTCCCACAAGAAGATTTTTAATGGTATAATAGAAAAGATTAAGATTGGACAAGGGGAGATATGGACGCAAAATTAAAGTATAAGGCAAAAAAGATAAAAATTGTCTTTTTCGATATAGATGATACCCTGCGGGTCAAGGATACAGGTTTTATCCCAGACTCTATCCAGACAGTTTTCAAGCAGTTGAAGGACAAAGGGATTTTGACGGGTATTGCGTCTGGAAGAGGAATGTTTGGTGTTGTGCCGGAATTGAGAGCTTTGCAGCCAGACTTTTTCGTTACCCTGAACGGAGCCTATGTCGAAGACAGCAAAGGGAAGGTGATTTCTCAGACGGTTATCCCGTCCGATAGAGTGACGTCCTATATTGCTTGGGCTCAGGAGGAAGGGATTGACTATGGTCTGGTCGGAAGTCATGAAGCGGCCTTGTCTAATCGAAATTCTCTGATTTCAGAGGCCATTGATGTGGTTTATCCAGATTTGCCTGTTGATTCAGATTTTCATTTAGACAAGGATATTTATCAGCTTTGGACCTTTGAAGATAGAGGAGATAGCCTGCAGCTGCCGGATACATTAGCAGAACACCTGCGTTTGGTTCGCTGGCATCCTCATTCGTCAGACGTGGTACCGACAGAAGGGTCCAAGGCAGCCGGAGTTTCCAAGGTTGTCGAGCATCTGGGCTTCAAACCTGAAAATGTCATGGTTTTTGGCGACGGACTCAATGATCTGGAATTGTTTGACTATGCGGGAATTGGCATTGCCATGGGCATTTCCCATGAAGAACTGCGAAAAAGAGCAGATTATATTACAAAAACGGTAGAAGAAGACGGTATTTTTGCCGCTTTAGAGGAGTTAGGTATGGTAGAAAAAGAATTACATTTTCCACAAGTAGAACTTGCAGCAGCAGAAGGTCCAAAAGCGACTATCAAGACTAATCACGGTGACATGAAAGTTCAGCTGTTTCCAGAACAGGCACCAAAAACAGTAGCCAACTTTATTGCCCTTGCTAAAGATGGATATTATGACGGTGTGATTTTCCATCGCATTATTCAGGACTTTATGATTCAGGGTGGTGATCCTACTGGTACCGGTATGGGCGGTCAGTCTATCTATGGCGAGAAATTTGAAGATGAGTTTTCACCTGAGTTATACAATATTCGTGGGGCTCTTTCCATGGCAAATGCTGGGCCGAATACTAACGGCAGTCAATTCTTCATTGTTCAAAATAAAGATCTTCCTTATTCAGCTAAGGAATTGAGCCGCGGCGGCTGGCCTGAAGCTATCGCTGAAGTCTATGCCAGTCAGGGAGGAACACCGCATTTGGATCGGCGCCATACTGTCTTTGGTCAGCTTGTTGATGAAGCATCCTACCAAGTTTTGGACAAGATTGCAGCTGTTGAGACGGGTGCGATGGACAAACCCGTGGAAGATGTTGTGATTGAGACCATTGAGGTAGAAGACTGATGAAAATCGGTGATAAATTAAAAGGCAAAATCACTGGGATTCAGCCTTATGGAGCTTTTGTTGAGCTGGAAAACGGAACAATTGGTCTAATTCATATCTCAGAAATTCGTCCGGGTTATATTGAGAATATCCATGATAGTGTAAAGATTGGCCAGCAAGTCTTAGTACAGGTTGTGGACTATGATGAATTTTCTGGGAAGTCCAGTCTGTCCATGCGAACCCTGGAAGAAGAAAAGCACCGCCTCCCTAGACGCCACCGCTTTTCAAACGACCGCTGTAAAATTGGTTTTGAACCTTTAGGCAGACAACTGCCTATCTGGATCAAAGAGGCAAAAAAATTCTTAAAAGAAGAAAAAGTTTAAAAAATATCCTGTTCCACAAGAGAACAGGATATTTTGCTTGGATAGAATTGCTATTCAATTCATAGCCGACTGCTAAGTTGAAATGGACATGTTTTTCAAAAAATACTAAGCATCAAATTCATAGAGGGCAGTAGACAGGTAGCGTTCGCCGTTATCAGGTGCCAGAGCAAGGACTTTCTTGCCAGCTCCTAGTTTTTTCGCTACTTCAATAGCTGCGAAAATAGCGGCAGCAGATGAAATCCCCACTAAGAAGCCTTCCTGACCGCCAATATAGCGTCCGAATTCCAGTGCTTGATCAGAAGTTACGCGGACAATACCGTTGTAGGCTGCTGTATCCAAAGTCTCTGGAATGAATCCAGCTGAAAGTCCTTGGATTTTGTGAGGACCTGGCTTCTCACCAGAAAGGATAGCAGATTCGTCTGCTTCAACTGCATAGATTTGGATGTTCGGATTAACTTTTTTGAGAGCGTGAGATACACCGGAAATAGTTCCGCCAGTTCCGACACCGCCAACAAAAGCGTCCAGTCCAGTTTCACCGAAAGCAGCGATAATTTCTGCTCCTGTTGTTCGTTCGTGAACCTCTGGATTGGCCGGATTGTTAAACTGCAGTGGCAGCCAGCCATTTCGTTCTTGTGCGATTTCTTGTGCTTTTGCAATAGCACCCTTCATTCCTTCGCTACCTGGAGTCAAGACTAATTCAGCACCATAAGCTTGGATAATTTTGCGGCGCTCCACACTCATGGTCTCTGGCATAACAATGACAACCTTGTAGCCTTTGGCTGCTCCAACCCATGAAAGGCCAATACCAGTATTTCCGCTGGTTGCTTCAACGATAGTATCACCAGGCTTGATAAGGCCATCGCGTTCAGCCGCCTCAATCATGCTGAGAGCAATCCGGTCTTTGACAGAAGAGCCGGGATTGAAAGCTTCTAACTTCACATACACCTCAGCAGCTCCTTCTGGAACCAAGTTGTTCAATTTGACAATGGGAGTTTGCCCAATTAGTTCTGTAATATTTTGATAAATACGTGACATAGGATACATACCTCAATATAATTTAATAGAATTAGTATAAAATGAAACAAGCGCTTTGTAAAATATAAAAAAGCTATGAGAGCCATAGCTTTTCTTTATGTCAAAACGTCAAGGGGGACTTCTACTTGGCGCAGCCCTTGATCTATCATCTCCAATTTGCCCTTAAAAAACTCAGTCAGTTTATCTTTGAGCAGTTCTCTTTCACCTTTGTCAACGAAAAGAAGAGTGGAGACGGTATCTGTAAATTCAGTATCGTATTCAGCAAGATTTTCTGCCTTGAGAAAATTCGCAAAATCCTGATATTGGCTGTAAGACAGTTTTAGGCGCAGGCCAGTCTGTCCTTTTATTTCAACCAGTCCAATCTCCTTAATAGCCAGAGCAACACTGCCGGCATAAGCTCGAATCAGACCGCCGGCTCCTAGTTTAATACCGCCAAAATAGCGAGTAACCACAACGCAAAGATTGGTCAATTCATGCTTTTCTAGAACTCCCAGCATAGGAACTCCGGCTGTTCCGCTAGGCTCCCCATCATCGCTGGTTCGTTTAATATCGCTCTTTTCTCCAATGATAAAAGCAGAGCAGTTATGGGTAGCCTTGTAATGTTCTTTTTTTATAGCAGCGATAAAAGCGCGAGCCTCTTCCTCGGAGTAAACTCTTTTCACATGGCAGATAAAGCGGGATTTTTTAATTTCCTCTTGAACCATGCCATCTTCCTTAATTGTCTTAAATTCCATAACTATATTTTACAAAAAAAGATAAATTTTGCCAAAAAATTACGAATATATAAGTATGTTAGAGTTACAAGATTGTTTAGGACGGATATTTACAGAAAGTCAGTTAGAGTCTAGCTTGCGCGCACAAGCAAAAGCAATTCCCAGTATCCAAGAAGAAAAAGGCAAGCTACGCTGCGGACGCTGCAACAGTTTGATTGAACGAGAAAATCAGCTACCTGTTGGAGCTTATTATTGTAGAGAATGCTTAATCTTGGGACGGGTGCGGAGTGACCAAAAACTCTACTATTTTCCTCAAGAGGATTTTCCTAAAAATCAGGTGCTTAAATGGCGGGGGCAACTGACAGAGTTTCAGGGGAAGGTCTCCAAAGGCTTACTTGATGCGCTAGAGAAAAGACAGGATACGTTAGTGCATGCTGTTACTGGCGCTGGAAAAACAGAAATGATTTACCAAGTGCTTGCCAGAGTTATTGACAGAGGTGGTTCTGTTTGCTTGGCCAGTCCGCGGATTGATGTTTGTTTAGAGCTTTATCGGCGCCTTAAAGAAGATTTTTCTTGTGAAATAGCCCTTCTGCATGGGGAGTCAGAAGCTTATTTTCGCAGTCCCTTGGTAATTGCTACCACTCACCAGCTCTTAAAATTTTATCAAGCTTTTGATTTGCTGATTGTTGATGAGGTAGACGCCTTTCCTTATGTGGATAATCCCATGCTGTATCACGCTGTAGAACGTTCTGTGAAAGAGGATGCTACAACTATTTTTCTGACAGCCACTTCCACGGATGAACTGGATAAAAGGGTTCAAAAAGGTGAGCTGAAACGCCTGAGTCTTCCCAGAAGATTTCATGGTAATCCCTTGACTATCCCTCAGAAAGTTTGGTTATCCGATTTTCAAAAACATCTTCAGAAGAAGAAAATAGCACCTAAACTTTTGAACTATATACAAAAACAGAGGGAGACTCAATTTCCTCTCTTGATATTTGCTGCAGAAATTCAAAGAGGAGAGGATTTTGCTCAGGCTCTGCAGATTGCTCTGCCGGATGAAAAGCTAGCTTTTGTTGCCTCCACAACAGAAAATCGTCTGGAGATTGTTGAACAGTTTCGTCGCAAGGAGATCACTATTTTGGTGACAACGACTATCTTAGAGCGTGGGGTAACCTTTCCTGGTGTAGATGTTTTTGTCTTGGAAGCCAATCATCGCTTGTTCAGTCGTAGTGCCCTGGTTCAGATTTCAGGCCGAGTTGGCCGCAGTTTGGACAGACCAACTGGACAGTTGCTATTTTTTCATGATGGGACTACCCTTGCTATGGAAAAGGCAATTCGGGAAATGAGGGATATGAATAAGGAGGCGGGATTATGACAGAGTGTCTTTTATGCAAAGGGCAAATTGAGGACAAAAGTAGTTTTTTACGGCTTTTTCTATTAAAAGAAGAAGGACCAAGCTGCTGCTCCACTTGTTATCAAAATTTTGAACGCATATCTGAAGAGCATTGCCCTCGCTGTTTTCGCGACGGGAAATCAGATTTATGCACAGATTGCAAAAAGTGGGAGGAAGAAGGGAATCTAGTCCAGCACCAGTCACTATTTACCTATAATCAAGCAATGAAGGCTTATTTCAGTCAATACAAGTTTCAGGGAGACTATGCATTGCGCTTTGTATTTGCAAAAGCAACTAAAAAAGCAGTCAAAATGTTTAGAGAGCACACCATTGTTCCGATTCCAGTCAGTATAGAAAAATTTCAAGTTCGAGGATTTAATCAAGTGCAGGGAATTTTAGATGCAGGAAAAGTAGCATATAGAAATATCTTAGAGAAAAAAGACACCCTAGCCCAGTCGAGCAAGACACGTGAGGAGCGTCTGCAGACTCAGCAAGCCTTTGAAATTAAGAAAGAAGTTGATTTGCCAGATAAAATTTTGCTGGTTGATGATATCTATACGACTGGAAAAACCTTGCAATTGGCCAAGCAAATCTTATTGGAAGCCGGTGTGAAAGAAGTATTGTCGTTTTCAATCGCAAGATAAGAAAAAATTTGCAAAAAAGGAATGAAAGCGTTATAATGATATTATAAATAAAACATTTATGTTTAGAAAGAAGGTACTTATATGCTTAAATATAGTATCCGTGGTGAAAACCTAGAAGTAACAGATGCTCTCCGTGACTACGTAGTTTCTAAACTTGAGAAGATTGAGAAGTATTTCCAAGCAGAGCAAGAACTTGATGCGCGTGTGAACCTCAAGGTTTACCGTGAAAAGACTGCGAAAGTGGAAGTGACAATTCCGCTAGGCTCCATCACTCTTCGTGCAGAAGATATCTCTCAGGACATGTATGGATCAATTGATTTGGTCACAGATAAGATTGAGCGCCAAATCCGCAAAAATAAGACCAAGATTGAAAGAAAGAATCGCAATAAAGTTGCTACAAGTCAGCTTTTCACAGATTCCTTTGCTGAAGAAGCAGAAGAAGTCCCATCAAAAGTTGTCCGTTCAAAACACATAGATTTGAAGCCAATGGACTTGGAAGAAGCGATTCTGCAGATGGATTTGTTGGGTCATGATTTCTTTATCTATTCCGATGCAGAGGACAGCAGCACAAATGTTATATACCGTCGTGAAGATGGAGATATTGGACTGTTAGAAGTCAAATAAATAAGAAAAGAGGGTTGAGAGCAAGTTTCTCACCCTTATTATTTCATAGAAAGTTATACTGCCAGATGACATAGAACAAGCAACCTAGGCACAAAGAAATTAACTTTATACTTAGAGTTTAAAAATAAACTCCAAAAAAATGTAAAAAAAATTAGAAAAGGTATTGACAGGAGGTGTGGTTGGGTGATATACTAATATAGTTGTCGCGAAAGACAAAGCCCTTTGAAAACTGAACAAGACGAACCAA
>NZ_JAHZOP010000007.1:0-84609 GCF_019928825.1 Streptococcus sanguinis
TGGGCGCGTAGCTCAGGTGGTTAGAGCGCACGCCTGATAAGCGTGAGGTCGGTGGTTCGAGTCCACTCGTGCCCATTTAAAATAGTATTATGGTCCGTTGGTCAAGGGGTTAAGACACCGCCTTTTCACGGCGGTAACACGGGTTCGAATCCCGTACGGACTATATATTCGGAGGATTACCCAAGTCCGGCTGAAGGGAACGGTCTTGAAAACCGTCAGGCGTGTAAAAGCGTGCGTGGGTTCGAATCCCACATCCTCCTTAGGGACGAATAGTATTGACGCGGGATGGAGCAGCTAGGTAGCTCGTCGGGCTCATAACCCGAAGGTCGTAGGTTCAAATCCTGCTCCCGCAATAGTTGGCTCGGTAGCTCAGTTGGTAGAGCAATGGATTGAAGCTCCATGTGTCGGCGGTTCGATTCCGTCTCGCGCCATAATTTAATAATAGGAAGGGTAGCGAAGAGGCTAAACGCGGCGGACTGTAAATCCGCTCCTTCGGGTTCGGGGGTTCGAATCCCTCCCCTTCCATAACCTTTACGGGCATAGTTTAAAGGTAGAACTAAGGTCTCCAAAACCTTCAGTGTGGGTTCAATTCCTACTGCCCGTGTTTAAATATGGCGGGTGTGGTGAAGTGGTTAACACACCAGATTGTGGCTCTGGCATGCGTGGGTTCGATCCCCATCACTCGCCTATTTAATATTATTGGGGTATAGCCAAGTGGTAAGGCAAGGGACTTTGACTCCCTCATGCGTTGGTTCGAATCCAGCTACCCCAGTTAAAAACTTGAGCCGGCGTGGCGGAATTGGCAGACGCGCTGGACTCAAAATCCAGTGTCCTCACGGACGTGCCGGTTCGACCCCGGCCGCCGGTATAGCTTAAGTTTAGCGAAGCTTTTTAGCTTCGTTTTTTGTTTTTTTTCTAGTATTTACTTGCAAGCTAAAGCGGAAGATTGAATTTTGATTTTGTTTGTAAATTTATACTCAATTAGTGTGATGGATATTGAAGACTTTTACTATTAAATGTCTTATAAAATCTGGAATGCTAAAAAGTCTCAACTTGGTTTGTTCCTTTTTATTCTCTGATTGTGTTTTTATTTAGGTCTTAAGAATCTAATTGTATGATTAAATATTTTTTGTGAAAAGCATCTGACCTTTACTGAAAATTCTTGACTCTTTTCTTTTTTGTGGTATAATTAACCAGTAAAGCTTTAACTGGTTAAGAGAAGGAGGAGGAAATGACTCATTTAGCAGAGAAGATCGATCAATTTTTAAATGAAGTTATTTTGAAAGCAGAAAATCAGCATGAGATTCTGATTGGTTCTTGCACGAGTGATGTGCCTTTAACCAATACGCAGGAGCATATTTTGATGCTTTTGTCTGAGGAATCTTTGACAAATTCTGATTTGGCAAAAAAACTGAATGTGAGTCAAGCTGCTGTAACCAAGGCTGTGAAATCTTTGGTTCGGCAAGAGATGCTGCAAGCTTTTAAAGATAAGAGAGATGCACGGGTTACCTTTTACCGTTTGACTGAGTTAGCTCAGCCGATTGCAAAGGAACATCAGCATCATCACACGCATACTTTGGCAACTTATCATAAAGTAGCAGAGCAGTTTTCTGATGCTGAACAAGCTGCAATTGCTAAGTTTTTGGATTCCTTAGTGGGAGAGATTGGGAAATGAGATATATCACAGTAGATAATCTTTCCTTTTACTATGACAAGGAGCCGGTGCTGGAGCATATTCATTATTTTCTAGACAGCGGTGAGTTTGTAACTTTGACAGGGGAAAATGGAGCTGCTAAGACGACGCTTATCAAGGCTAGTTTGGGTATTTTGCAGCCTAAGCATGGGGAAGTGAAGATTTCCAAGACTAATGTGCTAGGCAAGAAACTGCGGATTGCTTATCTACCTCAGCAGATTGCTAGTTTTAATGCAGGTTTTCCTAGTACGGTGTATGAGTTTGTCAAGTCGGGACGTTATCCGCGCAAGGGTTGGTTTCGTCGTTTGAATGAGCATGATGAGGAGCATATTAAGGTAAGTCTGGAGTCGGTTGGAATGTGGGAACATCGGGATAAGAGGATTGGTTCTCTCTCTGGCGGGCAAAAGCAGAGGGCTGTGATTGCTCGGATGTTTGCTTCGGATCCGGATATTTTTGTCCTAGATGAGCCGACAACAGGTATGGATACAGGCAGTAAGGATGAATTTTATAAGCTCATGCACCATAGTGCTCATCAGCATGGAAAAGCTGTCTTGATGATTACACACGATCCGGAAGAAGTTCGTAAATATGCCGACCGCAACATTCATCTGGTCCGTAATCAGGACTCGCCTTGGCGCTGTTTCAATGTGCATGAAAGCGACAATAGTCAGGAGGTGAGTCATGCTTAATCTATTTTCCTATGATTTTATGCAGCGAGCCTTCTTGGCAGTTATTGCCATGAGTCTCTTCTCACCGATTCTGGGGACCTTCCTGATTTTACGTAGGCAGAGCCTTATGAGTGACACCCTCAGTCACGTTTCATTGGCAGGTGTAGCTTTTGGTTTGGTTCTTGGACTATCGCCCACCCTCACAACGGTGTTTGTCGTCATTGTCGCAGCAGTCTTTTTAGAGTATCTGCGAACTATCTATAAGAATTTCATGGAAATCGGAACAGCCATTCTCATGTCAACCGGCTTAGCTATTTCCTTGATTGTTATGAGTAAGGGCAAGAGTTCTAGCTCAATAAGTCTGGACCAGTATCTGTTTGGCTCCATTGTGACTATCAGTAGGGAGCAGGTGATTTCGCTCTTTGTCATTGCGGCCGTCGTGCTTGTCTTGACCTTCCTCTTCATTCGCCCCATGTATATCTTGACCTTTGATGAGGATACGGCCTTTGTGGATGGGCTGCCTGTGCGGACCATGTCTATTCTCTTTAATATCGTGACGGGTGTTGCGATTGCCCTCATGATTCCAGCTGCGGGAGCCTTGCTGGTTTCGACCATCATGGTTTTGCCGGCTAGTATTGCCCTGCGGATTGGGAAAAATTTCAAGTCAGTTATTTTGCTGGCAAATGCCATCGGCTTCTTTGGTATGATTGCCGGACTTTATATTTCTTACTATGCAGAGACACCAGCTAGTGCTAGCATTACGATTATCTTTGTCAGCTTGTTCTTGCTGGTCAATCTGGTCAAAAAATTTATGAAATAGGAGCAGAAAATGAAAAAAATTAGCTTACTATTAGCAGGTTTACTGAGTATTTTCTTAGTAGCTTGTTCCAATCAAAAAAATGCAGACGGCAAGCTCAATATTGTCACGACTTTTTATCCGGTTTATGAGTTTACTAAGCAGGTGGCTGGAGATGAGGCCAATGTTGAACTTCTAATCGGGGCTGGTACAGAGCCGCATGATTATGAGCCTTCAGCTAAGGCAGTTGCGACGATTCAGGATGCAGATGCTTTTGTCTATGAAAATGAAAATATGGAGACTTGGGTTCCTGAACTGTTAAAAACTTTGAAAAATAAGGAAGAAACGGTTATCAAAGCAACAGGAGACATGCTCTTGCTGCCTGGTGGTGAAGAGGAAGAAGACCACGACCATGGGGAAGAGGGACATCATCATGCCTATGATCCTCATGTCTGGCTATCTCCGAAGCGGGCTATTAAAATGGTGGAGCACATCCGTGATAGCCTGAGCAAGTCTTATCCTGATAAGAAAGCTGCTTTTGAGAAAAATGCAGCGGCTTATATCAAGAAGCTGGAAGCCTTGGACAAGGAATATGAAGATGGTTTGGCTAATGCCAAGCAAAAAAGCTTTGTCACTCAGCACGCAGCCTTTAAGTATCTGGCATTGGACTATGGCTTGAAGCAGGTGCCAATTTCTGGACTTTCACCAGACAGTGAGCCATCCGCTTCGCGCTTGGCGGAATTGACTGAGTATATCAAGAAAAATAAAATCAAGTATATCTACTTTGAAGAGAATGCCTCTCAGGCTCTTGCTTCTACTCTGGCTAAGGAAACAGGGGTAGAACTTGATGTCTTGAATCCGTTGGAAAGCTTGACCGAAGAGCAGACCAAGGATGGAGCGGACTATATTTCTATCATGCAGGCCAATCTAAAGGCTCTCAAGAAGACAACTGACCAAGAGGGAGCAGAGATTGCAGCCGAGAAGGAAGAAGACGATAAGACAGTCCAAAACGGCTACTTTGAAGACAGTGCTGTCAAGGATCGGACCTTGTCTGACTATGCTGGCGAGTGGCAGTCTGTTTACCCTTATCTGAAGGACGGGACCTTGGACCAAGTCTTTGACTACAAGGCTAAGCTGACTGGGAAAATGACGGCAGCTGAATACAAGGACTACTATGACAAGGGCTACAAAACGGATGTTTCCAATATCAATATCACAGACAAGACTATGGAATTTGTGGTAGATGGAAAATCTAAGAAATATACTTATAAATACGTTGGTAAGCACACTCTGACTTACTCTAAGGGAAATCGAGGGGTACGCTTCATGTTTGAAGCGACAGACGAGGATGCTGGGGAGTACAAGTATGTTCAGTTTAGCGATCACAACATTGCACCAACTAAGGCAGCTCATTTCCATATCTTCTATGGCGGCGAAAGCCAGGAAGCACTCTTTGACGAGCTGGAAAACTGGCCAACCTACTATCCAAGTAAGTTGACAGGTCAAGAAATTGCCCAAGAGATGTTGGCGCATTAATATAAATAAAGTAAGAAGACGGGATTTTCCCGCCTTCTTTTTTCTATATCAGGAAATGATGATAAAAATACTTGACAAATTACGATTACAAATGTAAACTAATAAAGAGTTAGATTACAAATGTAAATGATAAGGGAGTGTTAAACAATGGAACAGCAAAATATTAGTCAAGCAGAATGGCAAGTGATGCGTGTGTTATGGGCCTATCCACACAGTCGCAGTACAGAGATTATAGCGCGGTTGGAAGCCGATTTTTCTTGGAAACCGGCAACCATCAAGACCCTTTTGAATCGTCTGAAGACCAAAGAATTTATCGCTATGGAAAAAATTGAGGGCAAGTTTTACTACGATGCTCGGATTTTAGAAGCGGACCATCTGGAAAGTACTTGGCAGGCTCTTTTTGACAATATCTGTAATACTAAACACGGTGACCTTTTGATTTCGATGATTGAGAGAAGTCAGTTCAGTCAAGGGGACTTGGAGCGGCTCAGCCAGGTCATTGATAAGAAAAGAGCCTCGGCACCATTGGAAATCAAATGCGACTGCCCGCAAGGTCAGTGTCGTTGTGGTCACAGATAAGGAGAATATGATGGAAAAAAAAGAATACAAACTCTCAGGAATGACCTGTGCATCTTGTGCTATGACAGTTGAGATGGCGGTCAAAGATTTAGAAACGGTTGAGGATGTCAGTGTCAATCTGGCGACAGAACGTCTCAGTTTGCTTCCTAAGGCGGGATTTGACAGCCAGCAAGTGCTGGCTGCTGTAGCCGAGGCTGGTTATCAGGCAGAAGAAAAAGGAAAAGACCGACCGTCCGATGTGAGCGAAGAGGCTGCAATGAAAGCGCAGGAATTGCGAAGGAAGAAGCAAGAATTACTAATTCTTTTGGTTACAGCTCTGCCTTTGCTTTATATCTCTATGGGCAGTATGGTCGGTCTTCCTCTACCTAGCTTTTTGGACCATATGGCGCATCCCTTGGTCTTCGTTCTGTCACAACTTCTTTTGACTCTGCCTGCTGTGTGGATTGGGCGCGGCTTCTATCAGAGAGGATTTCGCAATCTTATCAAGCGACATCCCAATATGGATAGTCTGATTGCAGTGGGAACCAGCGCAGCATTTTTCTACAGTCTCTACTCGGTCAGTCAGGTTTTTCTAGGTTATCATGCCTTTGTTCATCAACTCTATTTTGAGTCGGTTGCAGTGATTATTGCCTTGGTTCTTCTGGGTAAATATCTGGAAAGTTCAGCTAAGGGGAGAACGTCTCAGGCAATTCAGTCTCTGCTTGAGCTAGTGCCTAGTCAGGCGACAGTGATTCGCTATGGAGAGGCTGTGACCATTGATACGGAGGATATCCGAGTTGGAGACATTATCCGTATCAAGCCAGGGGAGCGTATGCCTGTAGATGGCCTTGTGACAGAGGGCCAGACCTTTGTGGATGAGTCCATGATGACTGGTGAAAGTGTCCCGATTGAAAAGAAAGTTGGCGACACTATTACCAGTGCCACAATCAATCAAAATGGTAGTATTGATTACCAAGCAACTAGGGTGGGTTCGGATACGACCTTAGCTCAGATTGTTAGATTAGTGGAGGAAGCGCAAGGGTCTAAGGCTCCAATAGCGGCTTTGGCCGATAAGATTTCGCTCTATTTTGTCCCAATCGTGCTGAGCTTGGCTACTTTGTCCGCGCTTGGCTGGTATTTTCTGGATGGTGAGAGTCTTAGCTTTTCTCTGTCAATCTTTATCGCAGTTCTGGTCATTGCCTGCCCTTGTGCGCTGGGGTTAGCTACTCCGACAGCCATCATGGTCGGGACTGGTAAAGGAGCTGAAAATGGGATTCTGATTAAGTCTGGGCAAGCTTTGGAAGCAGCTTATCAGCTGGATACTATTGTTCTTGATAAGACGGGGACGATTACGGTTGGTAAGCCCAGTCTGACGGATTTGTTACCTTTGAGCGATTTTAATCGCTCTGACTTATTGCAGCTAATAGCCAGTGCTGAGCAGCATTCTGAGCATCCTTTGGCTCAGGCTATCTTAGAAGCAGCTGAAGAGGAGGGGCTTGACTTACTGCCTGTCAGTCATTTTGAGGCTATGGTTGGACGAGGCTTATCCGCTCAGGTTGAGGGCAGACAGCTTCTGGTGGGAAATGAGTCATTGATGAAAGACAAGAACATTGACAGCAGTGTCTTTCAAGAACAGTTGTTGGAGCTTTCCCAAGAAGGGAAGACAGCCATGTTTGTCGCAGTAGATGGACAGCTAGCTGGTATTTTAGCGGTAGCAGATGAGATGAAGTCTAGCAGCCTGAAGGCAGTGCAGGAGCTCCAGTCTATGGGGCTGGAAGTCATCATGCTGACAGGAGATCGTGAAGAAACAGCGACAGCTATTGCCCAGAAAGCTGGCATCCAAAAAGTCATCGCAGGTGTATTGCCAGATGGGAAGGCCGCTGCTATCAAGAACTTACAGGAAGCTGGGAAAAAACTGGCTATGGTAGGAGACGGTATCAATGATGCGCCGGCTCTGGTCCAGGCCGATGTTGGAATTGCCATCGGCTCTGGCGCCGATGTGGCTATTGAGTCAGCAGATGTAGTGCTCATGCATAGTGATTTGCAGGATGTAGTCAAGGCTATCAAGCTCAGCCAAGCGACCATCCGTAATATCAAGGAAAATCTCTTCTGGGCTTTTGCCTACAATACACTAGGTATTCCGATTGCTATGGGGCTATTGCATCTTTTCGGCGGTCCCTTGCTCAATCCTATGCTAGCTGGTCTAGCCATGAGCTTGAGCTCAGTGTCGGTTGTCGTCAATGCTCTGCGTCTAGGACGCTTTAAAATGAAGAAATATACGGAGGAATGAATCTATGAAACAAACAATTCAGTTAGAAAATTTATCTTGTCAAAATTGTGTCAAACACGTCACCCAGCACTTCCTGTCTATGGAGGGAGTGTCAGATGTGGTTGTGGACTTAGAACAGCAGACAGCCCAAGTCACGACTGATAAGCCTTACGGTGCATCTGATTATGAAGCAGCTCTGGCAAAGACAATCTACAGGGTTCTGGATGTGGCAGAAGCTGAGTGAATAAAGTCAGTAGCTTTGCGCCTGCCCAGTTGCTAGAATTCTTCTTGTAAAAAGCGATAAAATAATCTATAATGTTACTAATCACATGATTTATCTTACCGTGAGAAAGAGGAGAAAAATGAAGAAAAAAGCTTTACCTTTTTTACTAGCAGGAGCTGCTTTATTAGCAATGACAGCTTGCTCAAACGGCAGTGCTACGAATCAATCAGAGACGCCTACTAGCAGTACTGGCTCAGTAACAAGTTCTGTGGAGCAGGTATCCAGTCAATCAACTGTGTCAGCATCTTCAGCGGCTAGCAGCACTAGCTCAGAGAGTGCAAGCACAGAAAAAAACAAGGAAAAGAAGGAAGCGATGGACATTTCAGCACTTGCAAATGGCAATTATGCCAGCGTTAAAGGAACCTGGCAGGATGCTTCTGGCAACCAGCTTGTTTTTGATGACAAGGGCTTGGTTTCAAGTGTTTATGAATTGTATGGAGCTTCTCTGACAGACTATGGCACTGCTGCTGGCGGTGTCTACGGCGGAGAAAGCGGAGGTTTTCTGATTGAGTTTCTTCCTAAGGGAGTTAAGGTCGCAGACAAGGAAAACTTTACAGACAACTCCGATGCTGGCCAAGATAGAATCTGGACAGGGGTTGGCCTGAATAGCTTTGACGAGCAAGGCAACTTCTATTATCGGGTAGATTAAACGAAGCTTGGCTTTTGATGTTAAAATCTATATAGTTGATGAGAGCAGAAAAACATCTGCTCTTTTTTCTTTTGTAAAGTAAGAAATTTTACCGACAAAAAAGCCTGCCTAAATTAGGCAGGTTTTATAGCTTTTAGTTGAATTAGGACTCACTATGAGGTGTTATAAACTGATCCATAGGGGTTGAAATCACATTCAGGAAGAGCTTGGCGAAATCCTCTGCAGGCATAGGTTTTTCTTTGATAATCCAGATCTCAATGAGGGAGTTAATCCATCTAACAACAATTTCCGTAGCCATTTCTTTTGGAATTCCCAACTTTTTAGAGTCAATTTCTAAATTTTGTACGACCCACTGAGTGAAGAAGGTAGATAGATAGTCACTCCAGAAAGGATCGATAGCTGTAGTGTAGAGCACCTTCATCCATTTCCTATGTTCATAGAGGGTAGGAATCATATGCTTGGCAAAGAAGCAGAATGGATTTTCTCCATTTCCTTCTTCGTAGCTTTCATACAGGGGCAAAAACGGAGTCATAATTGTCTGGCGGATGTATTGGATAATATCTTCAACATTACTAAAATGCTTTTTATAGATAGCCTGGCGCGATAGACCGGCTTGTTTAGCAATCTCTGAAAAAGTAAAATAAGACTTTTCAGGATTTTGCTCTGCCAGCTCAATTAAGGCATTGACGACTTTGTCTCGAGTATCTTGGGGCATAAGTACCTTCCTTCTTTTTTATTAATTTCTTGCTGGTATGTCTAAAAAAATAGAGCAGACTCCAACAAAGCAGTTTACCATTTGTCAACTAAAATAATAACACTTTATAGAGAAAATGTCCAATTATTTTTAAAATTTAATATAAAAAACCAGTCTTCCCTTACAAGGACCGGTTCTGTCATTTCTCTGTTTTTCTTCTGGTTGGCTATGCGATAACAATTTTGTTTGAAGGACCAGCTGGACTATCATAAGCAGCAAAGCTGGTTAGGGGTGAAGATACAAGGTTGAGAAATGTCTTAGAAAACTGCTTGCAAGGAACGGGGTCATCCTGAGTGATCCAATTCTCGATAAGAGAACTAATCCAGCCGGCCAGCAGTTGATTGGCCAGGTCTTCAGGAATACCTAATTTTTGGTGGTCAAGATTTAGATTCTGCTCGATCCAGTCCTTGTAACTGGCAGTAATAAAATCGCTCCACAGGGGATCGACAGAACTAGTATATAATATTTTAATGCGTTGGCGTTGCTCATAAATAGCGGGAAGAATCGTTTGAGCCAAAAAGGTGAAAGGATCTAAGTCTGCTTCAGCATTGTTGCTATTCCAGTTTGGGGCAAAGGCTTGCTTTACCATATCTTGGCGAATGTATTCGATAATTTCAGTAGTGTTATTAAAGTGTCGTTTGTAAATAGCCTGTCTGGACAAGCCGGCTTCTTTAGCGATTTCTGTAAAGGTAAAGCGCGGCCTGTCTGGCTGTTTATCTGCTAATTCAAAAAATGCATCCAAAATCCTATCTCGTGTATTAAGAGCCATAATTTTATCCCTCCTATACCATTTTACTTTTTCTGTCTGAAATAAGCTAGAAAATAGCCCAGAATTTTTACTAAAAAAGTTTACACATTGTTAAATGGGAAAATTTTTAGTTTAATTTCTGGACATCTTGTCTATTTAAAAACTGGACGATTTCACAAAAATGTACATAAATCAAGCCGATAATTCTTTTATTTTAAAAAGTTAATATGATAAAATAATAAAAAATCTTATCAGAAGTCAAATAGAAAGTGTAGTTTAAAGATTACCTAATCTGAAAGATTTATGGGAGGTTTGACTGGACTTTTTATTAAGGGTTACTGATCAGAATAATAAAATATGTTCAGAGGAGAATAAAATGAAAAGAACAGAAAAAGTTTTGCGATATTCTATTCGGAAGTCAGTTTTAGGTGTTGGTTCAGTCCTTATTTGTGCTCTGTTTTTAGGTTACAGTATGGTGGCGGCAGATGAGGAGCAGCCAGTGGCAAATGCAGTAGAGACTTCGGCCGCTGCATCGCCAGTAAATCAGGATTTGACAACGGTCAGGGAGGCTGCTAATACAGAAGTAGGCACGTTTCTGGCTGAGAAAGTGACAGATCTTGGGAATAATCCAAATTTGTCAGCTGAGGAGCTTGCAGCAGCTAAGGAGGAAGTCAATCAAACAGCTGCAAAGGCTCAGAATGAAATTGCTGCAGCTGAGGATAAAGAAAGGATTGATCAAGCTAAGGAAGATGGATTGGCAGACATCAACTCTATCAATCCAGTCGGCAAAGATTTGCTTCTAGATGAAATCCAAAATGGAAAAGCAGAGTTTGATAAACTTGTAGATAGTAGCGATTTACTGCCTGAGGAGCAAAAGAAAAGCTTCCAAGAGTCTGTAAGGAAGAAGGCTGCAGAAGCAGAGGATGCAATTCAGAAATTAGATGTTAATGCAACAACAGCAGAGCAGGCGGAAGTGATTCAAGAGCAGGCAGTAACCGAGGAAGATAAGTTTTTCAAATTTATAGCAAGTTCAACCGTAGATTTCACTCTGGCTGCCAAATTAGCTGACTTGGAAGCAAATCCTAATCTTTCAGAAGCAGAAAAGAAAGCAGTTAGAGGCGAGATAGAGCAGGTGGTGGAAGCGGCCAAGAAGGCTATTGAAGGAGCAGATTCTCAGGAAGTCTATGACCGGGCAAAAGAAACAGCCATAGCCCACTTAGCTAAGATTCACCCCATTGGCAAAGAGCAGTTCTTAAAAGAAATTCAGGAAGAAAAAACAGCTACTATAGAGGCTGTTGAGAAGAGTCAAAGTCTTTCTGCTGAGGAAAAAACTGCAGCTAAAAAGAAAATTGAAGATGCAGCAGCCATAGCTCAAAAAGCAATTGCAGCTTATAATGCTTGGGTTGAAAGTCCTGATGATGCCGAAAAAATTCAAGAACAGGTAGCGGCAGAGAAGCAAGGTTTGCTGAAAGTTACGACTGGGCTGAAACTAGATCTTGCTCTGTCTGATAAGCTAGCAGACTTACGGAGCAACCCGAATCTGTCAGAGGCAGAACAGGCTACGGCTAAAGCTGAAGCGGAAGCAACACTAGCAGATGCGAAAACGGCGCTTGAAAAGGCTGATACCGAAGAGGAACTAGAGAGAATTGAGGAAGCTGGAATTGCTAGCTTGGACACGATTCATCCAGTTGGCAAAGACTTGGTTTTAGATGAGCTTGAAGAAGAAGTCGACAAACAGATTGAAGCGATTGAACATCACCAAACACTTTCAGAACTCGATAAAAAGCAAGCTAAAGAAAAGATTCGAGCAGTATTAAAGACGGTGACAGATGCGATTGCGCAGCTAGATGATAGTGTAGACAGTGCTGAAAAAGCAGAGAAGCTGCAGGAACAGATTGCTGCTGAGCAGACAAAAGCTCTTGAAAATCTAGAAGCGATTGTCAAGAATGCTGCTAAAGCTGAGACAGCTTCTTCTATTCCAAGTGATTCACCACAGGAAGCTGGGCAAGAATTTAGTGGAGGAGTTAGCGACTCTGAACCAGCAACGGCAACGGCGTCGGAATATGATTTGTCTAGCCATGAAGTTGGAACTCATCCCGATACAGCTCCGCAGTCTTCAGTACAACCAGAATTCAGTGGAAATGTTAATGATTCAGAAGCACCAACAGCAACACGGCCTGAATTTAGTGGAGGGGTCAGTGATTCTGAACCGACAACAGCGACAGAGTCAGAGTATGATTTATCTAGCCATGAAGTTGGAACTCATCCTGATACAGCTCCGCAGGCGTCTGCACAAGCAGAATTCAGTGGCAATGTTAGTGATTCAGAGGCGGCAACAGTAACACGGCCTGAATTTACAGGAGGCGTCAATGATTCAGAGCCAACTATGACAGAAAATAACACCTATGATGCTGGCGTTCAGCCATCAGTCAGGAGTGCACATCCAGACAGCGCTCCTCAAATGGCGGCTCTTCCGGAATTTACTGGCGGTGTCAATGCTACTGACGCGGCAGTAGCTGATGCTTTACCTGCTTACCAAGTAACTAGCGGTATTTTGCCAGCAGTTGATGAGGCCAAATCAGTACAAGAGCAGTCTTCATTAGCTAAGGTCACCCAGCCAGCTCAGCTTAAAAACAAGGAAGGTAAGAGTGGTGCGTCAGTCTTGCCGCATACGGGTCAAGCTTCTAATGCTCTTCTCACAGTTGCAGGAGTTATCAGCGCTTTAGGCGTAGCTGGATTGTCATTCCGTAGTAGAAAAAAAGAAGAATAAGTTTTAAAGAGGCCACTTGGTCTCTTTTCTGATGGAGAAAATTTTCAAAAATTATGCAAACGTTTTACTAAAAGTGCTTGAAAAAGTCAAAAAAAAACGATATAATGGACAATGTGAAAGCGCTTTGCAAACGAGAGCTTAAAAGAAAATATTTTTATTCAAAAGAAGGGGCTTATTATGGTCGAATTAAATCTGAAAAATATCTATAAAAAATATCCCAACAGCGACCACTACTCAGTGGAAGACTTCAATCTTGATATTAAGGACAAGGAATTTATCGTTTTTGTCGGTCCGTCCGGTTGCGGGAAATCAACTACGCTGCGTATGATTGCAGGTCTTGAAGACATCACCGAAGGAACTGCCTCTATTGACGGTACAGTGGTTAATGATGTGGCACCAAAAGACCGTGACATCGCTATGGTCTTCCAGAACTATGCCCTTTATCCGCACATGACTGTCTACGACAACATGGCTTTTGGCCTCAAGCTGCGCAAGTACAGCAAGGAAGATATTGACAAACGGGTCAATGAAGCAGCAGAAATCCTAGGCTTGAAGGAATTCTTGCAGCGTAAGCCAGCTGATTTGTCTGGTGGTCAGCGTCAGCGGGTAGCAATGGGACGCGCTATCGTTCGTGATGCAAAGGTTTTCCTTATGGATGAGCCTCTGTCTAACTTGGATGCTAAGTTGCGTGTTTCTATGCGGGCGGAGATTGCCAAGATTCACCGCCGTATTGGGGCAACAACTATCTATGTCACCCATGACCAGACTGAAGCTATGACCTTGGCGGATCGTATCGTTATCATGTCAGCGACCAAGAATCCTGCTGGAACTGGAACGATTGGACGAGTGGAACAGATTGGTACACCGCAGGAAGTCTATAACAACCCAGTTAATAAGTTCGTTGCCGGCTTCATCGGTAGCCCAGCTATGAACTTTATCCCAGTTAAACTTGAAGGGAATGAGATTGTCGCAGAAGGGCTGCGCTTGACTGTGCCAGAAGGAGCTCTCAAGGTTCTGCGGGAGAAAGGTTACGAGGGCAAGGAGCTGATCTTCGGTATTCGTCCGGAAGATATCAATGCGGAAGCTGCTTTCTTGGAAACTTTCCCGAATTCAGTTGTGCATGCTAAAATTTCTGTTTCAGAATTACTGGGAGCAGAGTCTCATCTCTATTGCCAAGTGGGTTCTAGTGAGTTTGTGGCGCGTGTGGATTCACGCGATTACCTAGAAACTGGTGCAGGAATTGACCTAGGTTTTGACCTCAATAAAGCGCACTTCTTTGATCCAGAGACAGAGAAGACGGTCTATTAATCAGTAGATAAATAACGCAGACAGTCCTGTCTGCGTTTTTAAAATGGCTGTTATAACAGCGTTTTTTACTGAAAGGTGATCAGATTTTTTCTTCTTTTAGTTTTCCGATAAGAATCTCAGCTGAAATGGTGGCATGTGTAAGCTGCTCCCAATTGATTAGATTTTTTTCAACATGAAAGAGTAAAGGAGTCATCTGCAGTAGGGCAGTTTTCTCCTTAGAATGCAGGGCATGTGTGGATTCTACGGTTTTTCTGGATAGAATCGTAAAGTGCTTCTGGAAGTGCTGGATGATATCTTGATTAGAATAATCTTTCTTGTCCAGATATTGAGTAGCTTTTTGACGAATTTCTTTCAGATGACTTTCTGTCGGGATGACTTTAATGATAAGCCCCTCTTTTTTCAATACTCGTTGAAATTCATGATAGTTAGCTGGTGAGAAGATGTCCAGTAAGACATCCATGCTTTGATCCTGAACGGGTAAGTGTGCCAAATCCCCGACGAACCATTTTACAGCAAGGCTCTGATCACTTTTGGCAGCTAGTTGGATAGAATCTTTGGATAGATCAAAAGCGTAAATTTCTTTGTTGGGGAATTTTTCCTGAATTTTTCGAGCATAGTAGCCCTCTCCGCAAGCGACGTCCAGAATGGTCTGTTCTTCAGGCAGAGTCTGCAGCAGATCCTGCAACTCGTCTAGGACATGCTGATAAAAGCCGGCTTCCAAGATGACTTGCCTATTTTGAAAGCTTGTTTTGTCATAGTCTTTAGCTTGTCTAGCCTGAGGAGCTAGATTGACATAACCGAATTTGGAGATATCGTAGGAATGGCGATTGGCGCACTTGAGGCTGTTTTCTTCCATAGCCAAACTTTGCTGGCAGAGTGGACAGGCCAGAGCCGGAGCTTGGGCAAATCGGGCAAGTTTTGGTTTCATGAGAACTCTCTTTCTATCTGTTTTTATAAAGTTGAATGTCCTTTCCTTCGTAAGACATAGAAAAGACATAGAAAAATCCGATTCAGGTAATCGGATTTTTATCTTTAGTAGGTAAGGACAAAGTATTTCTTTTTACCACGGCGGATAACTGTCAGCTCGTCTTCCAGTTTATCTGAGTCGCTGAGAACATAGTCTAAATCTTGGATGCGCTCACCATTGAGGTAGATAGCGCCGTTTTGGACGTCTTCGCGGGCTTGACGTTTTGAGTTTACCACGCCGGCTGTCACAAGCAGTTCTACAATATTGAGGTTGTCTTCTACCTGGACCTGATAGTTAGGCACGCCGCGCAGACCTTGTTTGAGTTCCTTGACAGATAGGTTTTTAATATTTCCAGCAAAGAGCTGCTCAGTGATGTTGAGGGCTTCCTGGTAAGCTTCTTGACCGTGAACCAGACTGACCACTTCGCGAGCTAGGACTTTCTGAGCCAAGCGTTCGTGTGGTGCTGCTTCAAACTGCTGACGAATTTCTTCAATCTCATCCAAGGACAGGAAGGTGAAGATTTTCAGGAAGCGGATAGCATCTGCGTCCATGACATTCATCCAGAATTGATACATTTCGTAAGGAGAAGTCTTGTCAGGATTGAGCCAGACAGCATTACCTTCTGACTTACCAAATTTTTTGCCAGTAGCATCGGTAATGAGCGGAACGGTCATCACATGGCCAGTCTTGTCAGCCTTGCGGCGCAGGAGTTCTGTACCTGCTGTCATATTACCCCACTGGTCAGAACCACCGATTTGTAGGGTTACGCCGTGGTTTTGATTTAGGATATAGAAGTCATATCCTTGCATGATCTGGTAGGCGAATTCTGTATAGGAAATCCCTGTCTCAATCCGGCTCTTGACAGAATCTTTACTCATCATGTAGTTGACAGTGAAGTATTTGCCGACATCGCGCAGAAAGTCGATAAAGCTGATGCTGCTGAACCAGTCATAGTTATTGACCATTTCGGCCTTATTATCACCTTTTTCAAAGTCCAGAAAACGAGAAAGCTGATTTTGGATAGATTTTACCCAGCCTTCCACGGTTTCCTTGGTTTGGAGACTGCGCTCAGCATCCTTAAAAGATGGATCGCCAATCAATCCAGTTGCTCCTCCAACCAGAGCGTAGGGTTTGTGTCCGGCTAGTTGCAGGCGGCGGCTAGTCAGAATGGCTACCAAGTGGCCTAGGTGCAGGCTGTCCGCGGTTGGGTCGTATCCGGTATAATAAGAGACTTGTCCTTCTTCTAAGGCCTTGCGTAAAGCTGCTTCATCAGTGGTTTGGAATACCAAGCCACGTTCTTTTAGCTCATCAAAAATGTGCATCATGTCTCTCCTATTCTAAAAGCCAAGAAATTGGCTTATCTATATTTTAAATTTATGTTACTCTATTGTATCATAAAGCTTTTAAATAGCAATGATTCCTTGAAATAAATCATAGATATTTGGTATAATGGGAAGATAACAAGGAGAATCGAACTTGGAACAATTAATAGAAAAATTAAAAGAGTTCTGGGGAAAAGCCCAGCAGTTTATCAAAAAAATACATCTTCCAGAATGGAGCAAGAAAATCGGCAGTGGTAACAACGGCTGGTCTATCAGTGATGTTTTTGCTGTTTTCTTGCGGACTTTTAAACTTCTGATGAATATGGCTTTTGTGTTTATCTTCTTCGGTGCCGTAATCGGTGCTGGGATTGGGATAGGCTATGCAGCTAGTCTTTTCAGTAAGGTTGAAGTGCCCAAGCAAGAAGAGCTGGTCAAGCAGGTGAATAATATCTCTGGTATTTCTAAGCTTACCTATGCCGATGGCAGCTTGATTGCAGAAGTGGACAATGATTTGCTCCGCATCCCGGTCAAGAGTGACGCCATCTCTGAAAATGTAAAAAAAGCCGTTATCGCTACAGAGGATGAGAATTTTGAAACGCATAACGGAGTGGTGCCCAAGGCTGTGCTTCGGGCTACGCTCGGATCTGTTGTCGGAGTTGGATCTTCTAGCGGGGGTTCAACCATTACCCAGCAGTTGATCAAGCAGCAGGTGGTGGGCGATGCACCGACTTTCAAGCGGAAAGCAGCGGAGATTGTTGATGCGCTGGCTTTGGAGCGCTACATGTCCAAGGATGATATTTTGACGACCTACTTGAACGTTTCGCCGTTTGGGCGCAACAATAAGGGGCAGAATATCGCCGGTGTGGAAGAAGCAGCTCAAGGGATTTTTGGTGTTTCTGCTAAGGATTTGACTGTGCCCCAGTCTGCTTTTATTGCCGGCTTGCCACAGAGCCCGATTGTTTATTCGCCTTATGCAGCGGATGGCAGTCTCAAGAGTGAAGGGGATATGGCTCTGGGCTTGGAACGTGCCAAGGATGTGCTCTATAATATGTACCGGACGGGCCATCTAAGCGAGAAAGAGTACAAGGAGTACAAGGACTACGACTTAACCAAGGACTTTAAGCCTTCTGAAAGCTCGGAAAAATCTTCGCATGGCTACCTTTATTACACAGCGATTGAAGAAGCTCAGCAGACCATGTACGAGTACTTGATTCAGCGGGATAATGTTTCTCAGCAAGAGCTGAAAAACAATGACACTGTCAAAGCCTACAAGGAATTGGCCGCTAAGGAACTGAGCGATGGCGGCTATACTGTCACCACCACAATTAACAAGAACATTCATACGGCTATGCAAAATGCAGTAGCCAACTATGGCGGCATCTTGGACGACGGAACTGGCGCAGTTGAAGTGGGAAATGTCCTCTTGGATAATAAAACCGGTGCTGTGATTGGCTTTGTAGGAGGCAGAGACTATGCTTCCAATCAGAACAATCACGCCTTTGATACGGAACGATCACCGGGTTCGACTATTAAGCCGATTCTTGCTTATGGGATTGCTATTGACCAAGGTCTGATGGGTAGTGCCAGCGTTCTTTCCAATTATCCAACTAACTTTTCAAGCGGCGATCCAATCATGCACGTGGACAGCCGTGGTACAGCCATGATGGACCTGCAAGAAGCGCTCAATACTTCTTGGAATATCCCGGCTTATTGGACTTACCGCGGATTACGCGAAAAAGGTGTCAATGTCCGTGGCTATATGGAAAAAATGGGCTATTACATTGATGACTACAGCATTGAGAGTCTGCCTATGGGCGGGGGAATTGAAGTATCTGTAGCTCAGCATACCAATGGTTTCCAAACCTTGGCTAATAATGGAACCTACCAGAAAAAATATATGGTTGAAAAAATCACAGACCGAGATGGCAAGGTGATTTACCAGCATAAGGCCAATCCTGTTCAGATTTACAGTCCAGCAGCGGCTACGATTATGCAGGAGCTCATGCGGGGAGTTATCAATTCTGGGGCTACTACGACCTATAAATCCAGAATCAGTCAGGTCAATGGAACCTTGGCTGGAGCCGATTGGATTGGTAAGACTGGAACAACCAACACCAACGGCGATATGTGGCTGATGCTTTCTACTCCTAAGATGACTTTGGGAGGCTGGATCGGTCATGATGATAATAGCTCTATGGCGGCGTTGACTGGTTATAATAATAACGCCTCCTACATGGCCTATATGGCAGATGCTATCTATCAGGCAGATCCAAATGCCTGGGGTGTTGGTGATAAGTTCACTCTTGATCCGAGTGTGATTAAGTCTGATGTACTCAAGTCCACAGGGGAAAAGCCAGGTACAGTAACGGTAAACGGCCGCTCTGTTAATCTCAGCGGCCCGACAGTGCCTAGCTATTGGGCTAAAAATGGTGCTCCGACCACGACCTACCGCTTTGGTATCGGGGCATCAGATTCGGATTATCAAAAAGCTTGGTCAGCTATTCTGGGCGGTTCTACCTCTAATTCTAATTCCAGTTCCAATTCTAACAATAATCGGCAAGGGAACTAGCGCATCAAGAATAGTTTTAACTTTTCAGAAAGCGGATGAAATCCTTGCAATTTCTAGCTAAATAAGGTATAATGATAACAATAATTTGTCGTGTGCTTTATTTGAAATATTGTCCAAATAGAAGCTTACAGCAGTTAAATCAAACTTGAATAAGTCAGATTTAGCTGCTCTTTTTGTGCCTATTTTTAGGAAAAATGGATTATGTAACCATAATTTAATTTTTCTGAAAATTGAACAAAAGGGACTGATTGTGGCTGTTTTGCAGCATTGTAAATGACAGAGGATTTTCCTCTGAAAACATTTCACAGAACTCGCCCTCAAAGCGTTGAGAAAAAGATACGTCTTTTCTCACTTTATCAAGGGCTTAGTATCTTATCATAAAGGAGTAAAAACTTGGCAGGACATGAAGTTCGATACGGGAAACACCGTACCCGTCGTAGTTTTTCAAGAATTAAGGAAGTTCTTGATTTACCAAATTTGATTGAAATCCAAACGGATTCGTTCCAAGATTTCTTGGATCATGGTCTGAAGGAAGTCTTTGAAGATGTACTTCCTATTTCAAACTTTACCAACACCATGGAATTGGAATTTGTCGGCTATGAAATCCGTGAGCCTAAATATACGCTAGAAGAAGCACGTATTCACGATGCCAGCTATTCAGCGCCAATCTTTGTGACTTTCCGTCTAATTAACAAGGAAACTGGTGAAATCAAGACTCAGGAAGTCTTCTTTGGTGATTTCCCAATCATGACTGAAATGGGGACCTTTATCATCAATGGTGGTGAGCGGATTATCGTATCCCAGTTGGTGCGTTCTCCAGGGGTTTACTTTAACGATAAAGTTGACAAAAATGGAAAAGTTGGCTACGGTTCAACGGTTATTCCTAACCGCGGTGCTTGGTTAGAGTTGGAAACAGACTCAAAAGACATTGCCTACACTCGTATTGACCGGACACGGAAGATTCCATTTACCACTCTGGTGCGTGCGCTTGGTTTCTCAGGTGATGATGAGATCTTGGACATCTTTGGTGACAGCGACTTGGTGCGCAATACCATTGAAAAAGATATCCACAAGAACCCAATGGACTCCCGTACAGATGAAGCTCTGAAAGAAATCTATGAGCGTCTTCGTCCAGGTGAGCCTAAGACGGCTGAAAGTTCTCGTTCCCTTCTTGAAGCGCGTTTCTTTGATCCGCATCGTTATGACTTGGCAGCAGTTGGTCGGTACAAGATTAATAAGAAACTCAGCGTCAAGACACGCTTGCTGAACCAAACCATTGCAGAGCCATTGGTAGATGCTGAAACTGGAGAAATCTTAGTTGAAGCTGGTACAGTTATGACCCGCAGTGTGATTGACAGCATTGCAGAGCAGCTGGATAATGGTTTGAACAAAATCACTTATATTCCAAACGACTCAGCTGTCTTGACAGACCCTGTAGAATTGCAGAAGTTCAAGGTAGTGGCACCGACTGATCCAGACCGCGTTGTGACCATCATTGGTAATGCAAATCCGTCTGACAAGGTTCGGATCGTGACACCAGCTGATATCTTGGCTGAGATGAGCTACTTCCTCAACTTGGCTGAAGGTATCGGTCGTGTAGATGATATTGACCACTTGGGGAACCGTCGTATTCGTGCTGTTGGTGAGCTTTTGGCTAACCAAGTCCGTCTTGGACTTTCTCGGATGGAGCGTAATGTTCGTGAACGGATGTCTGTTCAGGATAACGAAGTACTAACTCCACAGCAAATCATCAACATCCGTCCAGTGACTGCAGCCATTAAAGAATTCTTTGGCTCTTCACAATTGTCTCAGTTCATGGACCAACACAATCCGCTGTCTGAGCTTTCTCACAAGCGCCGTCTTTCTGCCTTAGGACCTGGTGGTTTGACACGTGACCGCGCTGGCTATGAAGTGCGGGACGTGCACTATACTCACTACGGTCGTATGTGTCCGATTGAAACGCCTGAAGGACCAAACATTGGTTTGATTAATAACTTGTCTTCTTATGGACACCTTAACAAATACGGATTTATTCAAACGCCTTACCGTAAAGTAGACCGTGAAGCTGGCGTAGTAACCAACGAAATCGTTTGGCTGACAGCTGATGAGGAAGATGAATTTATCGTAGCGCAGGCCAACTCTAAGCTGAATGAAAAAGGTGGCTTTGCAGAGCCTATCGTTATGGGACGCCACCAAGGTAATAACCAAGAATTCCCATCAGACCAAGTAGACTACATGGATGTATCGCCTAAGCAGGTAGTTGCCGTAGCGACAGCATGTATTCCTTTCTTGGAAAATGACGACTCCAACCGTGCCCTCATGGGTGCCAACATGCAACGTCAGGCTGTGCCTTTGATTGATCCAAAAGCGCCTTATGTCGGTACTGGTATGGAATACCAAGCTGCCCACGACTCTGGTGCAGCGGTCATTGCCCAGCATGATGGTAAGGTTACCTATGCGGATGCAGACAAGGTTGAAGTCCGCCGCGAAGATGGTTCTCTCGACGTTTACCAAATTCAAAAATTCCGCCGTTCTAACTCGGGAACTGCTTACAACCAACGTACCTTGGTAAAAGTTGGCGATGTCGTTGAAAAAGGCGACTTTATTGCTGACGGACCTTCTATGGAAAATGGAGAAATGGCCTTGGGACAAAACCCAATCGTTGCCTACATGACATGGGAAGGTTACAACTTCGAGGATGCGGTTATCATGAGTGAGCGTCTGGTGAAAGACGACGTCTATACCTCTGTTCACTTGGAAGAATACGAATCAGAAACTCGCGACACCAAGCTTGGCCCAGAAGAAATTACCCGCGAAATTCCAAACGTAGGGGAAGATGCCCTACGCAATCTGGACGAAATGGGTATTATCCGCATCGGGGCGGAAGTCAAGGAAGGCGACATCCTAGTCGGAAAAGTCACTCCTAAGGGTGAAAAAGACCTTTCTGCTGAAGAACGCCTGCTTCATGCCATCTTTGGTGACAAGTCTCGTGAAGTCCGCGATACCTCTCTGCGTGTGCCACACGGTGCCGACGGAGTGGTTCGTGACGTGAAGATCTTTACCCGTGCTAATGGTGATGAACTGCAATCTGGCGTTAATATGCTGGTTCGCGTCTACATCGCTCAAAAACGTAAGATCAAGGTCGGAGATAAGATGGCCGGTCGTCACGGAAACAAGGGGGTTGTATCCCGTATCGTTCCTGTGGAAGACATGCCTTACTTGCCAGATGGAACACCAGTTGATATCATGTTGAACCCACTCGGGGTACCATCTCGTATGAACATTGGTCAGGTTATGGAGCTTCACCTTGGTATGGCAGCACGTAACTTGGGCATCCATATTGCAACACCAGTCTTTGATGGAGCAAGCTCAGAAGACCTCTGGGATACAGTCCGTGAAGCTGGTATGGATAGTGATGCCAAGACTATTCTTTATGACGGACGTACCGGTGAGCCGTTTGACAATCGTGTATCCGTCGGTGTCATGTACATGATCAAGCTCCACCACATGGTAGATGATAAACTCCATGCCCGCTCAGTAGGTCCTTACTCAATGGTTACCCAACAGCCGCTCGGAGGTAAAGCTCAGTTTGGTGGACAACGTTTTGGTGAGATGGAAGTTTGGGCCTTGGAAGCTTACGGTGCCTCTAACGTTCTGCAAGAAATCCTGACTTACAAGTCAGATGATGTCAATGGACGTTTGAAGGCTTATGAAGCTATTACCAAAGGGAAACCAATTCCAAAACCAGGTGTGCCAGAATCCTTCCGCGTTCTTGTCAAAGAGTTGCAATCTCTTGGTCTGGATATGCGCGTTCTCGATGAAGATGACAATGAAGTAGAACTGCGTGACCTAGACGAAGGTGAAGATGATGATGTGATTCACGTTGACGATCTTGAGAAAGCGCGTGAAAAAGCAGCTCAAGAAGCGAAAGCAGCTTTTGAGGCTGAAGGAAAAGAATAAGAATAGACACTGATTAGAAAATGAAGAAAGGTAAGAAATAGTGGTTGATGTAAATCGTTTTAAAAGTATGCAAATCACCCTAGCTTCTCCAAATAAGGTCCGTTCATGGTCTTATGGGGAAGTGAAGAAACCTGAAACAATCAATTACCGAACCCTGAAACCAGAACGCGAAGGCCTTTTTGACGAAGTGATCTTCGGTCCAACCAAGGACTGGGAATGTGCCTGTGGTAAGTACAAACGGATTCGTTACAAAGGAATCGTCTGTGACCGCTGTGGTGTTGAAGTAACCCGTGCCAAGGTTCGCCGTGAGCGTATGGGCCACATCGAATTGAAGGCTCCTGTTTCACATATTTGGTACTTTAAAGGAATTCCAAGCCGCATGGGGCTCACTTTGGATATGAGCCCACGTGCCCTGGAAGAAGTCATTTATTTTGCCGCTTATGTGGTGATTGATCCTAAGGATACACCGCTAGAGCACAAGTCCATCATGACGGAGCGTGAGTACCGTGAACGTTTACGCGAGTACGGTGCAGGCTCATTTGTAGCCAAAATGGGAGCAGAAGCTATTCAAGACCTCTTGAAACAAGTGGACTTGGAAGCTGAGATTGCTGTCCTCAAAGAAGAATTGAAAACTGCTTCAGGTCAAAAACGGATCAAGGCTGTCCGTCGTTTGGATGTCTTGGATGCCTTCTACAAGTCTGGCAATAAGCCAGAATGGATGGTCCTCAATATCCTGCCGGTTATTCCGCCAGATTTGCGTCCAATGGTTCAGCTGGACGGTGGTCGTTTTGCGGCTTCTGACCTTAATGATCTCTATCGCCGTGTTATCAACCGGAACAACCGTTTGGCTCGCTTGCTGGAACTCAACGCCCCTGGTATTATCGTTCAAAACGAGAAGCGGATGCTTCAAGAAGCGGTTGACGCTTTGATTGATAACGGTCGTCGTGGTCGTCCAATCACGGGACCAGGCAGCCGACCACTCAAGTCTCTGAGCCACATGCTCAAAGGGAAGCAAGGCCGCTTCCGTCAAAACTTGCTGGGTAAACGGGTTGACTTCTCAGGTCGTTCCGTTATTGCCGTTGGTCCTACATTGAAAATGTATCAATGTGGTGTGCCGCGTGAAATGGCGATTGAGCTCTTCAAGCCGTTTGTGATGCGGGAAATCGTTGCTCGCGATATCGTGCAGAACGTTAAAGCTGCCAAACGCTTGGTAGAGCGTGGAGATGAGCGTATCTGGGATATTCTGGAAGAAGTGATCAAGGAACACCCAGTGCTTCTCAACCGCGCACCGACCCTTCACCGTCTGGGAATTCAGGCCTTTGAGCCAGTTCTGATTGACGGTAAAGCTCTGCGTTTGCATCCACTGGTCTGTGAAGCCTACAATGCCGACTTTGACGGTGACCAAATGGCCATCCACGTACCATTGTCAGAGGAAGCCCAAGCTGAAGCTCGTATCCTCATGCTGGCTGCTGAACATATCTTGAATCCGAAAGATGGTAAACCAGTTGTAACACCTTCTCAGGATATGGTCTTGGGGAACTACTACCTGACCATGGAAGAAGCTGGCCGCGAAGGCGAAGGCATGATTTTCAAGGATATGGATGAAGCGGTGATGGCTCTCCGTAATGGCTATGTTCACTTGCATACTCGTGTTGGTATCGCAACAGACAGTCTTAATAAGCCTTGGACAGAAGACCAGAAGCATAAGATTTTGATTACAACTGTTGGTAAAATCCTCTTTAACGCAATCATGCCAGAGGAATTGCCTTACTTGCAAGAGCCGACTAATGCTAACTTGACGGAAGGTGTGCCAGCTAAGTACTTCTTGGAGTCAGGACAAGACATCAAGGAAGTTATTGAGCAGCTTGAGATCAATGTTCCGTTTAAGAAGAAAAATCTTGGGAATATCATCGCGGAAATCTTCAAACGCTTCCGTACCACAGAAACATCTGCTCTTCTTGACCGCTTGAAGAACTTGGGTTATCACCATTCTACTTTGGCTGGTCTGACAGTGGGTATCGCTGATATCCCAGTTGTTGAAGACAAGGCTGAGATTATTGAAGAATCCCACAAGCGTGTTGAACAAATTACTAAACAATTCCGCCGCGGTATGATTACTGATGACGAACGCTACAATGCAGTTACTGCTGAGTGGCGGGCAGCTCGTGAGAAATTGGAAAAACGTCTGGTTGCCAACCAGAATCCGAAGAACCCTATCGTTATGATGATGGACTCTGGAGCCCGGGGTAACATCTCTAACTTCTCTCAGTTGGCTGGTATGCGTGGTTTGATGGCTGCGCCAAATGGACGTATCATGGAATTGCCAATCTTGTCTAACTTCCGTGAAGGTCTGTCTGTTCTGGAAATGTTCTTCTCAACCCACGGTGCTCGTAAGGGTATGACCGATACGGCCCTTAAGACAGCCGACTCGGGTTACCTGACTCGTCGTCTGGTTGACGTTGCCCAAGATGTGATTATCCGTGAAGATGACTGTGGTACAGACCGAGGCTTGCTCATCACTTCTATCACAGAAGGCAAGGAAATGATTGAGTCTCTGGAAGAGCGTCTCAATGGTCGTTACACTAAGAAAACAGTTAAACATCCAGAAACTGGTGCTGTCATTATTGGTCCAAATGAATTGATCACAGAAGACAAGGCGCGTGAAATCGTTAATGCTGGTGTTGAAGAAGTGACAATCCGCTCCGTCTTTACATGTAACACCCGCCACGGTGTCTGCCGTCACTGTTACGGTATCAACTTGGCAACGGGTGATGCGGTTGAAGTCGGTGAAGCAGTCGGAACCATCGCTGCCCAGTCTATCGGGGAACCTGGTACACAGCTGACCATGCGGACCTTCCACACGGGTGGTGTTGCCTCTAATACCGATATCACGCAAGGTCTTCCTCGTGTCCAAGAAATCTTTGAAGCCCGCAATCCAAAAGGGGAAGCGGTCATCACTGAAGTCAAGGGTGAAGTTACTGCTATCGAAGAAGATGCATCTACTCGTACCAAGAAGGTCTTTGTTAAAGGCCAAACTGGCGAAGGTGAATATGTGGTACCATTTACAGCCCGCATGAAGGTAGAAGTGGGCGACCAAGTTTCTCGTGGTGCTGCCTTGACTGAAGGTTCTATCCAGCCTAAGCACTTGCTGGCTGTCCGCGATGTCTTGTCTGTTGAAACTTACCTGCTTGCTGAAGTACAGAAAGTTTACCGCAGCCAAGGGGTAGAAATCGGCGACAAACACATTGAGGTAATGGTTCGTCAAATGATTCGCAAGGTGCGCGTCATGGATCCAGGTGACACAGATCTCCTCATGGGTACTCTCATGGATATCACTGACTTTACAGATGCTAACCGTGATGTGGTTATCTCAGGCGGTGTACCTGCGACAGCTCGTCCAGTCCTCATGGGAATCACCAAGGCTTCCCTTGAGACAAACAGCTTCCTATCTGCAGCTTCCTTCCAGGAAACAACTCGTGTCCTGACAGATGCTGCGATCCGTGGTAAGAAAGACCATCTCCTTGGCCTTAAGGAAAATGTTATCATCGGTAAGATTATCCCAGCTGGTACTGGTATGGCCCGCTACCGCAATCTGGAGCCTCAGGCTGTCAATGAAGTTGAAATTATCGACGAAGTGACAGAACTGCCAGGTGGATTTGAAACTGAAGAAAATATTGTTCTTAAATAAAGAACTTTCCCTCCCGAAAATCGGGAGGGATTTTTTCTTGCAGCCGATAATTTCTTGCTCGCAACTAAATATTATCCTATAACATACTTAGAAAGTTGTTTTTAAGTTCTCCTTTATGGATAAACAACTATAGAAGAAATATTCAAGATTTCCTGTTTCAGTTTTTCTATGATGCGAGATGCCATATTTATTTTTAATCAGGGAGGTAGCTGGTTTTTTGTAGTATGATAGCGCTAGGTTATATTATTTTAAAAATCCTAAAATAGTAGGAGGAGAGGTTTGAAATTTAAAAAAAGAGGAGGTTGGTTTTAATGGTGGTGGTCGGAGGTTATAGAGAACGATAGCTGGCATTTATCCAGCTAGCTCATTCATGAAGGGAGGATTTTGAAATATAAAGAATAGAAAACAATTAGATTACAAATAGAATAATATTTTATTACAATGAATAAAGATTAAAAAATATAGGTAAAAAACACAAAATTCTGCATAAAACAGGGCTTTAAGCCTATAAGTTCTTTCCTTTTTATTTATTTTTTTGAGAAAACCGAAAAATTTCAGTAATTTTAAGTTACAGTTAAGTTAAGAAAATTAAAATAATCTTAAATAAGTTACCAACATGTAAATTACTATTAAGAAAGTATAAAATAATAGTTCATGCTTTGATTATTGAAACGCTTGATGGTAAAATAACTAAGGTTGCTTAAAGCAAACATTTTTTAGTAAAAAGTTAATATAACAATGTTGATTTTTGGTGAGGAAAAATGAAGAAAATTAAGGTAATGGTTGTTTTTGGAACTCGTCCAGAAGCAATTAAGATGGCTCCACTGGTTATTGAACTGAAGAAGCAGGCAGACTTGTTTGAGACAACAACAGTTGTGACTGCTCAGCATCGTCAGATGCTGGATCAGGTACTTGAAACTTTTAAGATTAAGCCTGATTATGATTTGGATATTATGGGGAAGAATCAAACCCTGACAGATATTACTGTCAAGATCTTGCATAAGCTGGATGATATCTTAAAGGAAAACAAGCCAGATATTATGCTGGTGCACGGTGATACGACAACGACCTTTGCAGCTAGTCTTGCAGCGTTTTATAATCAAGTTCGTATCGGCCACGTAGAAGCTGGCTTGCGGACTTGGAATAAATACTCTCCTTTCCCAGAAGAAATGAATCGTCAGATGACCGACTCTTTGACCGACTTGTATTTTGCACCAACGGATCAGAGTAAGGCTAACTTGCTCAAGGAAAACCATCCGGCAGAAACAGTTTTTGTGACAGGGAATACAGCTATCGACGCTCTCAAGCTGACCGTCCAAGCTGATTATCATCACGAGGTGCTTGACCGTATTAATCCAGCTCGCAAGATGATTTTGGTGACCATGCATCGCCGGGAAAATCAAGGTGAGCCGATGAGAAGGGTCTTTCGAACTCTACGGCAGATTGTAGATGCCCATGATGATGTAGAAATTGTCTATCCCGTTCACTTGAGCCCAGCGGTTCAGGAAGCGGCTAGAGAAATTCTGAGTGACAATGAGAAAATTCATCTGATTGAGCCTTTAGATGTGTTGGATTTCCATAATATCGCAGCTAAAAGCTACTTCATCATGTCAGACTCAGGCGGAGTACAAGAGGAAGCACCTTCCTTAGGTAAGCCTGTACTGGTACTTCGTGATACAACAGAGAGACCAGAAGGAGTTGAAGCCGGCACCTTAAAGCTGGTCGGTACAGAAACTCAAGCAGTAGCAGAGGCGATGGAAGCCCTGCTGACAGATGAGTCACTCTATCAGGAAATGGCCCGAGCCAGCAATCCGTATGGTGACGGTAAGGCTTCTGAGCGGATTGCTCAAGCAATAGCTCACTATTTTAAGCAGACGGCTAGGCCGAAAGAATTTAAGACAGGAGTAAAAAATGTTTAGGAAAAAAGGACTAGAAAAATCATTAGCAGTCTTTGTACTGGCAATTGGACTAATTCTTTTCTACAGTTGGAATTTTGCAGCTAACATATTTTATATCGGAATCGCGCTGATTTTATTAGGTATCTTTAGTGTCTTTGTCCTATCTGATCTCTTGGTGACATGGGCTATGATTCTGGGTGTGGTTATCGCAACTCTGATCTTGCTCTTTGATGTAACCTACCTACCAGACAATCAAGTTCTCTTCTTGCTTTATGTCTTCCCTGTCAGTGCTTGGCTGACCAGCCGAGTGAATTTCTATCTTCATCAGCGCTTGGGATTAGTGCAGGATGACAGTGAAGATGCTGCTGAGGCCTATGAAGAAATGGTTCAGAAAGTAAATCAGAAACAAGCTCCAGCCTTTCAGGCCTTGTTGGTCCATTGGGCACACAATCATCATTTTTATCAAATTCACTCTCGGGAGTACAAGCGGATGCTCAAGAGAATTTTACGACTGCTTAACTGGGACTTCCAGAATGTAGAAACAGTTTACTATGTATCCAATGGTAACTTTCTCGTTCTGGTAGAAGATCTGGATCAGGAAGTCAAGGAATATTTCCAAGAGAAAGTGCGTGACGATTTAACGATGATGCACTTTGAGAATAAGAAAACTGACCAAAAAATTCAGTTTCAGTCCGGTAGTTTAAAACTGAATGCTCAAAATATTGACAAATTCCATAATTTTGATGACGCTTTGAGCAATCTGGAGCGTCAGCTTGAAACCGACATTATCGTAGAATACTAGGAGGTAAACACATGTCTTTAACAGAAGTATTTTTTATCATCTCTATGGTGCTAAGTATCTTTTTTGCTATTAGCTTTTTGGTCCTCTTCATTTATTATCTGGTTATTTACAATCGGGTCAATAAAAATTTTAGGGCGGTGACTCGTCATGATTAGTCAACTTATTATGATTGTCACTCTGTTCTCCATCTGGATGTCTCTGGCTTGGGCCTTGGTTATTCTATGCTCTTCCGTGCATTTCTGGATGAAACGCAGTGACTTCAACGTGGATACCAGCCCATTGGAACATTATCCTATGGTTACTGTCGTTGTCCCAGCCCACAATGAAGATGTGGTTATCGCTCAGACAACTAAGGCCATTCTGGACTTGGACTATCCTCATGACCGAGTGGAAGTTCTGCTCTTTGCGGACAACTGCTCGGATGACACTTATCAAGAAATGCTGAAAGTTCAGGCTATGCCTGAGTACGCTGGACGCAATATTACAATTACAGACCGTACTGGTACGGGAGGTAAGGCAGGGGTGCTGAATGACGCCCTGAAGATGGCCAAGGGTGAATATATCTGTGTCTATGATGCGGATGCCATGCCAGAGAAGAATGCTCTTTACTTCCTAGTCAAGAAAGTTTTGGAAGATCCAGAACGCCACGTTGCTTCCTTTGGACGCAACAAGACTCGGAATGCCAATCAGAACTTCCTGACACGTTGTATCAACCAAGAAATCGTTGTAACTCAGCGTGTTTACCACGTAGGTATGTGGCACCTCTTTAAGATTGGGCGGATTCCAGGTACGAACTTCTTGATTAACACTGAGTTTGTTAAGAGTATTGGTGGTTGGAAAAATGGTGCCTTGACAGAGGATACGGAAATTTCCTTTAAGATTATGCAGAGCGGCAAGCTGATTGCTTTGGCTTATAACTCAGAGGCCTTCCAACAAGAGCCAGAAACCCTCAAGTCTTACTACATGCAGCGTAAGCGCTGGGCTAAGGGGAATTACGAGGTGGTTCTTGCCAACTTCAAGCATCTTTTTAGCGGCGGTAACTGGCGCGTGAAGCTGGAAGTGTTTAATTATTCTTGTATCTTCTTCTGGTTTAATTTGGCGATTGTCTTATCTGACTTGGTTTTCTTTGCCAATGTAGCGGCGATGATTACCCAGCTCTTTATACCGGATGTGCGGATTCCTTTCGCTTTTGATGCTCAGAATATCTATATCGTCCAGCTGATGCTCTTTAACTGGCTTCTGATGATTTTGCTTTATCTTTTGCAGATCAATATCGCCCTGGCTTCTCAGTTTGGACAGGCGACCACCAAACAGATTTGGCTGGCTCTTGTGTCCTATTTGACTTACTCTCAGCTCTTTATCGTTGTTTCTTTAGATGCAGTAGGATCTGTTATCTTGGACAAGATTTTGAAGAGGAAAGAAACCAAGTGGGTTAAAACAAAACGATTTGCAGGTTAGGAGAAAGTGTGAAAAGAACAAGATTAAGATTTATTTGGTTTGTGACAATTCTGGCTGTTTTGGCTGGTATCCTGTTGTACACCCGCATGGGCAGTACTCCTAATATCAAAAAGAAGATATACAGCCAATGGTCTAAAGAATATGTCGTAACCAAGGACAAATTGTCTTATATCAGGACGACAAACAGTAAGACTGAAGATGTTGTGCTGTCTGAGGCACAGGGTTATGGCATGGTGATTGCTGTGGATGCAGCTAAGCAAGGCGATGCCAGTTCGGCTGATTTTGAAAAGCTCTACCAATATTATCTAGCTCATCGTCTGAAAGATACCCAGCTCATGTCTTGGAAACAGACGATTAAGGACGGAAAGAGCAATCATGAAGACGAAAACAATGCTACAGATGGCGATCTCTACATTGCCTATGCTTTGATTCAGGCGGCTAAGCAGTGGCCAGACAAGGCTAAAGAATACCAAGCCCAGGCTCAGGCTATTCTGAAAGATGTCTTGGCATATAACTATAATGAAAGCAACGGCGTTTTGACGGTTGGGAACTGGGCGAATGCAGAATCGAAATTTTATAATCTCATGCGGACTTCTGATACATTGCCGCAGCAGTTCCAAGCTTTCTATGAGTTGACAAAGGATAAGCAGTGGCTGACAATCCGGGATAACATGCTCAGCAAACTTGAAGCAATCAGCGCTGATAACAAGACTGGTTTGATACCAGACTTTATCTGGGTTGAAGGCGACAAAGTTCGGGCAGCTGATGCTGATACGGTTGAGTCTGCAAATGATGGTTATTATTCTTATAATGCCTGCCGACTTCCTTACAACTTGGCTCAAAGCAAGGATGAAAAAAGTCAAAAAATGCTGAAGAAGATGTTAAACTTCTTCCTCAGTCAAGAAAAGATCTATGCGGGCTACACTCTGAAAGGTAAAGCTCTCAATAGTAATCAGGCTGGCAGCTTTACCGCTCCGGTATTCTACGCGGCTAACAACAATATGGAATTCCGCAAATTGGTGCAGCAGAATAAATATCTCTTCATGCAAGGTTTGCCGTCAGATAATTACTATGACGCAGCTGTGACAACGATGATTGCTTTAGAAACTTTATAATGCAGAAACGAGTAAGATGAAAATTTTGCTTAAGATGATGCAGACAATAGGGTGGGACAAAATGATATTTGTCTCACCTTTTTTGAAGAAAAAGATTGAGATTTATTTCAGAAATTGTCAAAATAGAAAGCTTGTATTTATGCTAAATCAGGACTTACCCAGTTTCTAGATGTTGAGAAACCTGTCGTATGTGCAAATGGACCAACACTATTTGTTCGCATGGTTAAGAACACTATCCATGAGGTTACTCTTCATATTATGAAGAGCGATGTGCTTGCCTCCGTTCCAATAAAGTTCTTGTTTTCTGATTTTGAGCAAAATAGTTTTGTTCGTCAAAGAATTCATATATAATATACGGTACAAAGAGAGGACGAGTATGTATTGTGTAATTGAGATGTACGGGGACTATGAACCGTGGTGGTTCCTAGATGGCTGGGAAGATGATATCGTTGCAAAAAAGCAGTTCGATGATTATTATGAAGCCCTTAAGTATTATAAAAGCCGCTGGCTGCAAATGGAAGAGCAGTCACCTTTGTATAAGAGCCGCAGTGATTTAATGACAATTTTTTGGGATCCGGAGGATCAGCGCTGGTGCGAGGAATGTGATGAGAATGTTCAGCAGTATCACTCGCTGTTTTTGCTGGAGAATGACTGCCAGATTCCTCAGAGCAAGTACCGGCCAGGCTATACTAAGCAGAACGGCCTTGAAAAGCACCGAGCTTGCTCAGTCAAACTAAAATCCGCTAAGCCTCTTTAAATCGACAGAATATATTTTGCAAATCTGATAATAGAGCAGCAGAAGAGACCTAACTTGTTATAAGTTAAGTTTCTTCTGCTGTTTTTTCTTTTTCTGGATTTTTTGCGAATAGTAAGGTGAGGAGGAGGATGTATGGTTCAAGAAATTGCAAAAGAAATGATCAGGCAGGCTCGGCAAGAAGGGGCGCAGGATATTTACCTCATTCCTAAGACTACTTGCTATGAGCTTTATATGAGAATCGGTGATGAACGCCGCTTTATAAAGACTTATGATTTTGAGATTCTGTCAGCTGTTATCAGCCACTTTAAGTTTGTCGCAGGTATGAATGTTGGAGAGAAGCGCCGCAGTCAGCTGGGGTCTTGCGATTATGACTGTGGGGAAGCCAAGGTTTCAATCCGGCTGTCGTCAGTTGGGGATTACCGTGGTTTTGAAAGTCTGGTCATCCGACTCCTGCATGATGAAGACAGGGAGCTGCGCTTTTGGTTTGAGCAATTGCCGGAGCTGCGCAAGAAAATTCAGGCTCGCGGTCTCTATCTTTTCTCGGGTCCGGTCGGCAGCGGCAAGACGACCTTGATGTATCATTTGGCTCAGCTCAAATTTTTTGGCCAGCAGGTTATGTCGATTGAAGATCCGGTTGAGATTAAGCAAGAGACTATGCTGCAGCTGCAACTGAACGAAACCATTGGTATGACTTATGACAGTCTAATTAAGCTGTCTCTGCGACATCGGCCGGATCTCTTGATTATCGGGGAAATCCGTGATCGAGAGACAGCTAGAGCAGTGGTTAGGGCAAGTTTGACCGGAGCTACGGTCTTTTCAACAATTCATGCCAAGAGTGTTCGCGGTGTCTATGAGCGGCTTTTGGAATTAGGCGTTAGTGAGGACGAGCTAAGAATGGTGCTTCAAGGTGTTTGTTACCAGCGTTTAATCGGGGGAGGAGGTGTCGTTGATTTTGTCAGTCAAAACTATCAAGAGCACGAAGCCGCAGTCTGGAATCAGCAGATTGATCAGCTTTTTGCAGAAGGACATATCAGTGCTGAGCAAAGGCAGACAGAAAAAATTGTCTACGCCTAAGCAGAAAAGGATTATTGAGCTCTTTCATAATCTCTTTAGCAGCGGTTTTCACTTAGCAGAGATTGTAGACTTTCTGAGGCGAAGTGCCTTGCTGGAGGAAGTATATGTCACTGAAATGCGGGCAGGCTTGTCAGCTGGTCAGTCCTTTTCAGAGATTGTCAGTCGACTGGGATTTTCCGACAGCGTTGTAACCCAGCTGTCCTTATCTGAGCTACATGGCAATCTGACACTTAGTCTGGGCAAGATTGAGACCTATCTGGAAAATCTGTCCAAGGTTAAGAAAAAATTGATAGAGGTAGGGACCTATCCTCTCATGCTGCTGGGCTTTTTGGTCCTTATCATGTTGGGATTACGCAACTATCTTTTGCCTCAATTGGACAGCCAGAATCTAGCTACCCGGCTGATTAATCACCTGCCTCAGATCTTTTTGTGGAGCAGCTTTGCTTTAGCTGTCTTGGTTTCATTGGCTGTCTTTTACTATCGAAAGTCTTCCAAGATTCGTTTTTTCAGCAAACTAGCAGCTCTGCCATTTATTGGACGTTTGGTACAGGCTTACTTGACCGCTTATTATGCTCGTGAATGGGGAAATATGATTGGCCAGGGCTTGGAACTGAGTCAGATTTTTGCGATTATGCAGGAGCAGCCTTCCCAGCTCTTTCAGGAAATCGGAGAAGATATGGCTGCAGCTTTGCAAGGCGGTCAAAGCTATGCGGACAAGGTGGCAAGCTATTCTTTCTTTAAGAAAGAATTGTCCCTGATGATCGAGTATGGTGAGGTAAAGTCCAAGCTGGGGAGTGAACTGGAAGTCTATGCTGAAAAGACTTGGGAGGAATTTTTCCTACGTATCAACCGAGCCATGAATTTCATTCAGCCCTTAGTATTTATTTTTGTTGCCTTAGTGATTGTTTTACTTTATGCGGCAATGCTCTTGCCCATTTATCAGAATATGGAGGTTCATTTGTAATGAAAAAACTTAATACCTTAAAAGTTCAAGCATTTACCCTTGTGGAAATGCTGATTGTCTTGCTGGTTATCAGCGTTCTCTTGCTGCTCTTTGTGCCTAATCTGACCAAGCAAAAAGATGCTGTCTCAGATACAGGAACGGCAGCGGTGGTCAAGGTAGTAGAAAGCCAGGCGGAATTGTATGAACTGAAGAATACCAATGAAAAGGCTAGCCTAAGCAAGCTAGTCAGCGCAGGAAATATCAGCCAGAAGCAGGCGGATTCATATAAGGCTTACTATGGAAAACACAGTGGCGAAACTCAAGCAGTTGCCAATTAAGGCTTTTACGCTGCTGGAAAGTCTCCTCGTTCTTTTTGTTGTGAGTTTTCTCTTACTGGGCTTATCTGGCTCGGTCAGGGCTGGCTTCAATCAGGTTCAAGAGCAACTCTTCTTTTTAGAGTTTGAGAGGCTCTACCAGGAGACGCAGAGACTGAGCGTAGCCGGTCATGAGAAGCTTTCTCTGAAGATTTCGGGACGGCAGATTTCCAATGGCTATCAAGAGCTGGACTTTCCACAAACTTTGCAGGAACATGAGCAGCAGGTCATTCTGTTTGACCGGGCTGGCGGGAATTCATCACTCAGCAAAATTACTTTTCAGACGGAGGACAGGACAGTTGTTTACCAGCTTTATATGGGAAATGGCAAGTTTAAAAAGACAACGGCTTCAGGCTAGCATTCTGCTGGAAGCTCTGGTTGCCATGGCAATTTTTGCGGCCATTGCCAGTCTGCTTCTGGGACAGATTAGCCAGTCTCGTAAAGAGCAGCAGATCCTTCTGCAGCAGGAAGAGGTGCTTCGGGTAGCTCGTATGGCCCTGCAAACAGGACAAGAAGAGCTTCATATCAATGGAATTGCTGTGCGTCAGCTTAAGACAGATAAGCAGCTGCTAGTCTATCACGAAGGGGAGGTAGTCATCCGTGTCCAAAAACCTTAAAGTCAAGGCCTTTACTCTCTTGGAGACTTTAGTTGCCTTGCTGGTTCTCAGTGGCGGGGTGTTAGTCTTCCAGGCTATGACCCAGCTCTTATCTTCAGAACTGCATCAGCAGGAGAACAATCAACAGCAAGAGTGGCTTTTGTTTGCCGACCAACTGGAAACGGAGCTTTCGCGAAGTCAATTTGATAAGGTTGAAGACAACAAAATCTACATCAGACAGGATGGCAGGGACTTGGCCTTGGGTAAATCTAAGGGAGATGATTTCCGTAAAACAGATAAGAGCGGTCGCGGCTACCAGCCTATGATTTATGGTTTGGAAGCAGCTGATGTGCGTCAGGACGGTAAGCTTGTCCATCTTCATTTTCGCTTTGAAAAAGGCTTAGAGAGGGAGTTCGTCTATCGTGTGGAAGAAGAAAGTTGAGGCTGGGATTTTACTGTATGCGCTATTGATGGCCGCTGTCTTTAGCCTGCTCCTGCAGTTTTATCTCAACCGTCAAGTCAGCAGTCAGCGTTTGCAGCTTTTCAACAGGGAAAGGACGGAAGCCTATGCAATGGCAGTTCTGACAAAAACTACAGCCAAGGATGATAGCGGTGAGATGGAGTTTGAGCAGGGCAAGGCGGTCTACCGTAAGAAAGGGAAGGAACTGGAAATCAGCAGTCAGCTCAGCAGCGGGCATTCCTATTCCTTTACTTTTACCATTTCTAAGAAGGAGGAGAAGGCTAAGGAAGACAAGAAAGCAACTGCCAAAAAAGAGAAAGCGGTTTCGGACGAAGCTGGGAAATCGGGCTAATATAACTGTAAAATCTTTGTAATTTTATATATCTTGGAATGGGGCCTTATTTTTGGTATGATAGGATGAACGGAGGATTTCATGAATTTTGAAAAGATAGAACAAGCTTATGCTCTGATTCTCGAAAACGTCCAGAATATCCAAAACGCTCTGGCAACCAATTTTTACGATGCTCTGATTGAGCAGAATGGCATTTACCTAGATGGAGATACTGATTTACAAGAGGTTCTGACCAACGATGAAAAAATCCGCGCTCTGCATTTGACCAAGGAAGAGTGGCGGAGAGCCTATCAGTTTATCCTAATGAAGGCTGCCCAGACGGAGCCCATGCAGGTCAATCATCAATTCACACCTGACACAATTGGTTTTCTGATTACTTTCCTACTGGACCAGCTGGCTCACGGAGAGGAAGCTGATGTATTAGAAATCGGCAGCGGAACCGGAAATTTGGCTGAGACTATTCTCAATCATACCCAAAAGAAAATAGATTACCTAGGTCTGGAGCTAGATGATTTATTAATTGACCTTTCTGCCAGCATTGCAGAGGTTATGAACTCTAAGGCTCACTTTGCTCAGGGTGATGCGGTTCGGCCTCAGGTTCTGAAAGAGAGTGATATCATTATCAGTGATTTACCGGTCGGTTATTATCCAGACGACAGTATCGCCTCCCGCTATGAAGTGGCTAGTCCGGATGAGCACACTTATGCCCATCATCTTCTAATGGAACAGTCGCTCAAATATCTGAAACCGGGAGGCTATGCTATATTTCTGGCGCCGAATGACCTCTTGACCAGTACTCAAGCACCGCTGCTGAAAAAATGGCTCCTAGCCAAGGCTCAGTTTATCGCAATGATAACTTTACCAGAGTCTATTTTCTCAAGCAGCAAGCATGCCAAAACTCTTTTTGTCTTGAGGAAGCAAGAAGCGAATAATATTCAGCCCTTTATCTATCCTCTGCGGGATTTGCAGGATCATGATGAAATGTTTAAATTCCGTCAAAGTTTTCAAAACTGGTACAAAGATAGTGAAATTCAAACAAAATTTTGATATAATAATTTTGAAAACGCTTAAAGAGGTGAAGAAATGTCGAAAACAATTTCTATTAATGCAGGAAGCTCAAGCTTAAAATGGCAACTCTATTTGATGCCGGAAGAAAAAGTATTGGCAAAGGGCTTGCTGGAACGGATTGGTCTCAAGGATTCTATTTCAACAGTGAAATTTGATGGTCGTTCAGAGAAGCAGGTTCTTGATATTGCAGATCACACGCAGGCCGTAAAAATTTTGCTGGACGATTTGAAACGTTTCAATATCATTGAATCTTATGATGAGATTACCGGTGTGGGCCACCGTGTTGTGGCTGGCGGTGAACACTTTAAGGATTCAGCCCTCGTTGATGAAGAAGTGATTCAAAAGGTAGAGGAGTTGTCTCTTCTGGCTCCATTGCATAATCCAGCCAACGCTGCAGGCATCCGTGCTTTTAGAGAAATTCTGCCAGACATTACCAGCGTGGTAGTCTTTGACACCTCTTTCCATACAACTATGCCGGAAAAAGCTTATCGCTATCCGATTCCGACTAAATATTACACTGAAAACAAGGTCCGCAAGTACGGAGCTCACGGTACCAGCCATGAGTATGTAGCCAAGGAAGCTGCGAAAGTTTTGGGTCGTCCGATTGAAGAACTCAAGCTTATCACCTGCCATATCGGTAATGGAGCTTCCATCACAGCAGTTGACAAGGGCGTTTCTGTAGATACCTCTATGGGATTCACACCACTTGGCGGCGTCATGATGGGAACGCGGACTGGGGATATCGACCCAGCTATCATTCCTTACCTGATGCAATACACAGATGACTTTAATACTCCCGAAGATATTAGCCGCGTTTTGAATCGTGAATCTGGCTTGCTTGGAGTTTCTGAGAAGTCAAGTGATATGCGTGATATCCATGAGGCGATGCGGGCAGGTGATGCCAAGGCTCAATTAGCCAACGACATTTTTGTAGACCGGATTCAAAAATACATTGGTCAGTATCTTGCCGTCTTGAATGGAGCTGATGCTATCATCTTTACCGCAGGAATCGGTGAAAATTCTGTGACCATTCGTGAACTGGTTATTAATGGTATTTCTTGGTTTGGCTGTAACGTAGATCCAGAAAAGAATGTGCGTGGTGCAGAAGGCGTGATTTCCAGTCCTGATGCCAAGGTCAAAGTCTTGGTTATTCCGACTGACGAAGAATTGGTCATCGCGCGTGATGTTGAACGATTCAAAAATCAATAAATTAAGAAATTCAAAAGCTCAGTTTGACTGGGCTTTTTGTAGGTTTTAAGAGAGGATTTTCTTGATTGCTGGCCTTGGAAAAACTGTGCGATTCTATCTCATAGTCACTATCAGTATTAGTTCCCAACCCGTGATATACAAGATGCTTGCAGTTAAGAATTGTCTATACAAAATAAGAAAATTGAGCTATACTAGGAAGGAAAAGGAGGAAGATATGAAAGCAATTCTAAAAAAATTAGAGTACATCCTACTGACTCTGTTTGTCTTATTTCTCAGCCAGATACCATTTATATTTATCCGGCAAATGACTGCTTCTGAAAGGAATTTTTCAGCTGGACAGACTATCTTTATGCTGGTTGTATATCTTTTGATTGTCTTTTTTGTTCTGAGAATGGCTAAGCAAGAAGAACTGCTGAGCCTTGACTTTAGCTTTTTTAAATGGTCTTCGTTTGGCTGGTTAGCTGTTTCTAATGTTGTCATGATTGGCGTCAACATGCTGGGAGCAATTATCATGCTGCTGGAAGGTCAGGCCATTTCTACTGCTAATCAGGATGCCTTGAATGCTTTATTTCAGCATGTACCCAAGATTTTATTAGTGGTAGGTGCTGTGATTCAGGCCCCTATCTTGGAGGAAGTAGTCTTTCGCGGCTTGATTCCTCAGAAAATTTTTACCAAGCATTATGTTTGGGGATTGGTTGTAGGAGTCATTCTTTTCGGTCTTTTTCATGGCCCGACCAATATCGGCAGTTTTGTTATATATGCAGGTATGGGTGCTGTTTTAGCTGCGGTTGCTTATATATTTAAGTGTTTGGAAATGTCTATTTTGGCACACATGTTGAGAAATGGAGTTGCAGTACTCATCATGATACTGACAGGTTTGGTGAACAAGTAGGAAAGCAGAGAATATCTGCTTTTTTGTCATTTGAGGCACAAATTAGGACATTTGAGGGGATTTCTCCCAGCTTGCTCTTACTTCTTCTATAATGATAAGAGAAGAATGGAGAGAATATGCTGAAATTAGAGAAAATCATTCAATTGTTATTACTGGCTATGTTGACTCAGACGGGACTGCTGCTCATGATTCATCCAATGCCTCATCGCTTGGTCTTTAGTCAGGCTAATCTGCTTTTTATGGTGGGCTTGCTGGGCTTGCTTTTTTGTTGTGCCTTTTATTTTTCCAGACAACTGCAGGAAATCAAAGGTTCTTTGCGTCAGTCAAGCAACTATCGACACCTGCTTTTCTTGTATTTTTTGATGATTTTGGTCAATGCTGCGGGGGTTCTTCTGCTGTGTGGTAAGGAGGCGCAGTCAGGACAGGCGATGGAGCAGATGATGACGGAGAGTTTTCTGTCATCTTCTCTTTTGCTTCTGGGGATTGATATTGCCGTTTTATCCCCTGCAGCACCGAAATTTGTTGACAGTGACTTCTCTCTTCGCTATCGGAAGAGCTGGGGGATTGCACTAGGTTTGCTCTGCTTTTCCCTTGCGAAAAATCCTCAGGAAACTCTGTGTTTTCTCTCCTATCTAGTTTTGGGACTAGTCTTTGTCCATCTCCTCAGACCTTATTTTCAGCGTTTGGAGCTGTCTATGCTGGCCCATATTCTCCGAAATATGATTATTCTCAGCCTTTTACCCTTTTGCTTTTAGAAAGTGTTTTGTCAAATAGAAGAATTATGGTAAAATGGTAAATGAAACAAGGGACTAGATAAGGTCTTCTTGTGAAGTCGAGTGCAGTTCATAGGACTGGATGCTGCATCTGCTGAGAGCTTTGCGGTACACTAGATGAGTGTGCCTTTTTTGTTGAAGAGCAGAGCAGCCAATAGAAATGAGATGAAAGTTAAATGGTAAATCTAAAAGCAATTGCTCCAGATGGCCGAACGGGCCTCTGTGGTATTATCAATGCGACGCCGGATTCCTTTTCAGATGGTGGGCGCTACAATACGGTTGAGACGGCATTGGCTCAGGCTAGAAAGCTGATTGCTGAGGGAGCTCACATGCTGGATATTGGTGGTGAGTCTACTCGGCCAGGCAGTAGTCATTTTGTGGCTATTCAAGAAGAGATAGAACGGGTGGTGCCAGTCATTGAAGCTATTCGTCGGGAAAGTGATATTGTGATTTCTGTGGATACTTGGAAGTCGGAAGTGGCTGCAGCGGCTTTGGCTGCGGGTGCAGATATCATCAACGATATTACTGGTCTCTTGGGCGATGAAAATATGGCGGAGACGGCTGCGAAATATGGCGCGCCAGTCATTGTCATGTTTAATCCAGTGATGGCTCGTCCTCAACATGCCAGTGCAAGGATTTTCCCAGAATTTGGCTTTGCCCCTGCTTTTAGCAAGGAAGAATTGTCTCTTTTTGCAGAGCTGCCGATTGCAGAACTCATGTGGAAGTGTTTTGAGAAATCTTTGAAGGTGGCCGAAAACGCTGGCCTTTCGCGTGATCATATCATGCTGGATCCAGGGATTGGTTTCGGTTTGACCAAACGGGAGAATCTTCTCATTTTGCAGGAGCTGGATAGTGTCCATCAGGCTGGTTTTCCTATTTTTCTTGGGGTTTCTCGTAAGCGATTTCTCGTTAGTATTTTAGAAGAAAACGGCTTTGAGGTCAATCCTGAGACTCAGGAAGGCTTTGAAAACCGTGATACAGCTTCAGCCCATCTGACTACCCTTGCGGCCAGCAGAGGCGTTGAAGTTGTCAGAGTGCACGAAGTAGCTAAGCATCGAATGGCTGCTGCCGTTGGCGATGCGATTCGTCTAGCGCAGCAGACAGAAGATCTCAATCTAGGTCAGTACAAGTAAGATGAAAAAACAAGAATTACCTGATTTAAGTTGGCTGGAAGCCTATCGGACAGCCAGTCCTAATTTTGGCTTGGAGCGGATGGAGCGTTTGCTGGAGCTGCGGGGGAATCCGCATTTGCAGCGACCAGTCATTCATATTGCAGGGACGAATGGCAAGGGCTCAACCATTGCCCATCTGCGCCAACTTTTGGAGGTGCGAGACCTGCGTGTTGGCACCTTTACCTCTCCTTATCTAGTCAGCTACAATGAGCAGATTGCCATTAATGGCAATGCGATTTCCGACCAAGACCTTCAGAGATTGCTGAGCCTTTATCAAGACCTCTTGGCCCAGCATGCGGCTGACTCTAGTTTACAGGGAGTGACTGAGTTTGAGATTGTAACTGCTCTGGCTTATGATTATTTTGTCCAGCAGCAGGTGGATGTGGCTATTATTGAGGTCGGCATGGGTGGGCTTTTGGACAGTACCAATGTCTGTCAGCCCTTGCTGACCGCTATCACGACAGTCGGTCTGGATCATGTGGCCTTGCTGGGTGACAGTCTAGAGGCTATTGCCCAGCAAAAAGCAGGCATTATCAAGCCTGGAGTTCCCCTTGTGACCGGTAGGTTGGAGCCGGAGGCTCTGGCAGTAGTCGAGCAAAAGGCTGCTGAAAAAGATGCTCCTCACTTTTCTTGGTCTCAAGACTATCAAGTGGAACATCAAGAGTCAGAGGAGGGGGAGTGCTTTTCCTTTTCGAATGCCTATCGGGTCAAAGACTCCTATCAAACAGCTCTGATGGGACTGCATCAGGCGGACAATGCTGGATTGGCTCTGCACTTGTGTGACCTATACTGTCAGCTGCAGTCGCTGCCCTTATTGACAAAAGCAGAGGTTGAGAGGGCTTTGCTTGCTGCTGTATGGCCAGGGCGTTTGGAAAGGATATCGGATCAGCCGCTTATTCTTCTGGATGGAGCCCATAATCCCCATGCCCTGCGGTCGTTAGCAGCGACACTGGACCAGCATTATCCGACTTATAAGAAGCACATTTTATTTGCTTGTATCCAAACCAAGGCCTTGGATGATATGGTGGAGCTGCTGCAAAAGATTCCCAAAGCAGCTATAAGCTTGACAGCCTTTGCTGATCCGCGGAGTTTTTCTAAAGAGAGCATGCAATCCTTGGCTGAGCAGCAAGGCCTGTCTTACAAAGAATGGCCGGATTATTTATCAGATTATTTAGCAGTAGAGCATGAGTCAGATGAGCTTTTGCTGATTACGGGTTCTCTTTATTTTCTAGCTCAGGTTAGAAAATCAATCCTTGAGAACCGCAAGTTAGACTTTGCTGAGCGTCCTTCTCAGTCAAGTCAATTATCAAAAAATAAAAATGAACATAGGAGCATATATGGACACGAAGAAAATTGAAGCAGCTGTAGCCCAGATTATTGAGGCGGTTGGAGAAGACGGAAGCCGCGAAGGCTTGCAGGAGACGCCACAGCGCATTGCAAAGATGTATCAGGAAATTTTTGCTGGGCTGGGCGAGACTGCTGAGGAGCATCTGGCCAAGTCTTTTGAAATCATTGACAATAATATGGTAGTGGAGAAGGATATTTTCTTTCATTCCATGTGTGAGCACCACTTCCTGCCGTTTTACGGGAAGGTTCACATCGCCTATGTGCCTAATGGTCGGGTAGCAGGCTTGTCCAAGCTGGCCCGAACAGTAGAGGTTTATGCCAAGAAACCACAGATTCAAGAGCGATTGACCGTAGAGATTGCTGAAGCCTTGATGGACTATCTGGGTGCTCAGGGGGCCTTGGTCTGGGTGGAAGCTGAGCATATGTGTATGAATATGCGAGGAGTCAGAAAGCCTGGCACTGCAACAGTTACTACAGCGGCGCGTGGCGTTTTAGCGACGGATAAGGACCTAAAAAATGAAGCTTACAAGCTGATGGGACATTGATCTTATCAGTGGTGGAGCATGTTAGGAAAGGCCAAGTAGTTTTATTAAGGATGAAATGCAGAAACTTGAATCAGAAAGGATAAGGGAATGGATCAGCTGCGCATTAAGGATTTGGAAGTGTATGCTTATCACGGTCTGTTTGGAGCAGAGAAGGAATTGGGCCAGCGTTTTGTGCTGGATCTGATTTTGGACTATGATATGACTCGGGCTGCCCAAACAGGCGACCTGACAGCTTCTATCCACTATGGAGAATTGGCTCAGGATTTGACCCACTGGTGTCAGGAGAGCAAGGAAGACTTGATTGAGACGCTGGCTTACAAGTTGATTGATCGGGTTTTTCTGACTCACCCTTTGGTGGAGAAGGTCAGCTTGGAGGTCAAGAAGCCTTGGGCACCAGTTCCGCTGCCTTTAGAGACCTGCTCAGTCAAGCTAGTGCGTCAAAAGCGGAAAGTCTTTATCGCTCTGGGCAGCAATCAAGGCAACCCAGCTGCCAATCTGGATGCGGCTCTGGAAAAAATGGCAGAACAAAATATAAGAGTTTTGCAGGCATCAAGTCGTATCGAGACAGAACCTTGGGGTGGTATTGAGCAGGATCCGTTTCTCAATCAAGTTGTTGAAGTTGAAACCTGGCTCAATCCTGAGGAGTTGATGCAGACGCTCTTGGCTATTGAAGCGGATTTAGGGCGCGTGCGGGAGATCAAATGGGGACCTCGTGTGATTGATCTGGATATTCTTTACATAGGACAGGAAGAGCTATACAGTCCGGGCTTGATTGTTCCCCACCCTTATGTAGCAGAGCGGGCTTTTGTCTTGCAATCTCTGGTGGAAATCGCGCCACACTTTGTTGATCCCGTGCAGAAAAAAAGCATCCGCCAACTCTGGGATGAGGTTGAAAAATGAGAAAAGAAGCTTGTCGTAAGGCAAGTTTTTTTTATTGTCTGAAGTTTCTCTGAACTTACCCCTGTATACTAAAGAAAAATCAAAAGGAGTTCAGTATGGAACATATAGTGAAAATAGAAGGAGTCTGCAAAAAGCATGGCAGCAAGCAGATTTTAGAAGATATTTCTTTTACAGCTAGAAGCGGTCGGATTACAGCTTTTCTGGGTCCAAATGGTGCAGGGAAAAGTTCGACCTTGAGGATTCTCTTGGGGTTAGATCGGGCGACAGCAGGGACGGCGACTTTTGATGGGCAAACCTATCAGTCAATGACCTATCCGCTCAGAACGGTAGGTGCAGCCTTTGACGGCATTGGCGGTCTGCCAAATCGAAAGGTCTATGACCACTTGAGGATTATTGCAGCGAGTAATGCTATTCCCAAGTCTCGGATCGATGAGGTTTTGGAGATGACTGGAATCGCTCATAAGAGGAAGGACCTCTTGTCAAGCCTGTCTCTGGGGGAAGGTCAGCGGTTGGGTTTAGCGGCAGCTTTGCTGGGTGATCCTCAGTTTCTTATATTAGATGAGCCGACTAATGGACTAGATCCAAGTGGGATTAAGTGGTTTAGAAAGTTCATCCGTCAGCAGGCTGATTTAGGGAAAACGGTACTTCTATCTTCTCATATCCTATCAGAGGTGCAAATGGTGACAGATGATGTAGTCTTGATTCATCATGGGCGAATTATTGAGCAGGGACGATTGGAAGAGGTGCTGCAAGATTCAGACAGTCTAGAAGATCTCTTCTTTGATTTGACAGAGGAGGTTTAAGATGAAAGAAACGATGTCCTTATTGCATTCAGAATGGTTGAAAATCTGCTCAACCAAGGCTTTCAAAGTGAGTATGACCTTCATGCTGCTATTGGTGCCTGTCGTATCCTGGTTGGAGGGCCGACAGTATCTGTCTATCGGCTTGGATGCTACGCCTGAGACGGTTCCTAATCTGATAAACGCCATTGATCCGCTGGAATATCTAGGTCTCAACGGGGCTTCTATGGCGGTCATGGTTTTGGTCATCTTAGCTGGAATTTTGGGAGCTATGGAATTTCAGTCTCATAGCTTGAGAACCAGTCTCTTGACCTGTAATAACCGCCTGAAGTTGCTTGTGGGGAAACTCATGACCTTTACTTGCTTTTCTCTTGCCACTAGCTTTTTATCAATCTACTTTAGTTATATGGTCATGCATCTCGCTTTAGGAAAGGAAGGACTTGATCCGATTTTACTTAATCAAGCTGCCTGGAGTCATCTTTTATGGAAGGCACTAGCTACTGCATTGCTAGGTCTCCTGTCATTTTTATTGGGATTACTTGGGCGGACGATGTTGCTTCCCTTACTCTTTCTCGTGCCACAGATCTATAATCTAGGAAACTACCTGGCAGCTCACACGAGTTGGGGAGCTTATTTGCCACAGCCAGCAGGAGAATTGTTTGCGGCAACGCCGACTTCCCAATATGCCAACAATCCCTCACAAGGACTGTTGATACTTGGTGCATGGTTACTAGTCATCGGCGGTATGACCTCTCTGCGCTTTTTGAAGACGGATTTAGGAGGGCGATACTGATGATAATAGCTCTGCTTAAAAGTGAATGGATTAAGTTCCGTTCTTACTATCTCGCTTTTGGTGCAGCCTTGGTGGCTCTGGTAGCTGTTCCGTTTTTTCTAATGAATCTTGACTACAGTCAGACAGCAGTTGGCCAGACGAAGGCTCTGAGCGAGGCTTTGCATGCCCTCTATCTGGCGCAGCCTGTCATCGTCATCTTTACTTCCCTCTATTTTGCCCAGGAGTTTGTCAAATCAGGGATGCGAACGAATTTTCTAACCGTATCAAATAGAAAGGCTTGGTTGGCTGGGAAATTCCTTTTTCTGGCCTTGCTGCTCTTGGTTCTCTACAGTGTCATGATAGGCAGCTGTTTCCTTGTTATGCTGGCTCGTTTTGACCTAGACTTTAGCTGGTACTTACTGGGGAAATTCCTTTATTACAGCTCTTTTGGTCTTCTCAGCAATCTTTTTCTGGCTTTTTTAACTGCTGGCCTCGCTTTGCTATTTCAATCTTGGGTTGTGCCGGTGTCGGTGCTCTTTCCTCTCTTGATTGGTCTCAGCCGTTTATTGGCGACTTTCATCAAAGAAGCAAAATACCTGCCCGATCTGGCTACGCTAAATCTTTTTGAGTATGAAGAGCTTCAGCATTCAATAGATCTCTCAGGGCTGGGAATACAGCTTTTATGGTTAGCTTTGGTTTGGAGCTCTGCTATATTCTTAACCTTGAAACGAGATGTTCGCTAGAGGTATGCTATAATGGAAATCATGAGACAGTATCGTATTTTGGTGGTTGATGACGACCGGAGCATTTTGAAGCTGGTGAAAAACGTCCTAGAGCTCGATGCTTATGATGTGACGACGCTTGATCGGATAGAAGACCTAGAGCTGACGCATTTTGTCGGATATGACTTGATTCTGCTGGATGTGATGATGGAGCCTGTTAATGGTTTTGATCTGTGTTCCTACATTCGTCCTCATCTTTCGTGTCCAATCATCTTTCTGACGGCCAAGGAGTTGGAGGCGGACAAAGTAGAAGGGCTCTTTCGCGGAGCAGATGACTATATTGTCAAGCCTTTTGGAACTAAAGAATTGCTGGCGCGTGTCAGAGCTCATCTTAGGCGGGAGGAAAGACGTGAGGAGCGATATTCTGAAATTGCTTCTTGTCAATTTTATCCAGAGCGCTATGAAGTTGCTTGTTTTGGTAAAGTCTTGAAATTTTCAGAGCGAGAGTTTAAGCTGCTGCATTTACTAGCTAGCAATCCCAAGCAGACCTTTTCAGCTGAACGCCTGCATACCTTGCTTTACCCAGAAAGCTCAGAAACACAGCTTCGTTCCATCTCAGAATACGTATATCAGATTCGTCAAAAATGCAAACAAGAAGGGCTGCAAGCAATCGCAACTGTGAGAGGAGTAGGCTATAGATGGCAATTAGAACCCGAAATTTCAAAAGCCTAGTCTGGACAACCAGTTTAAAAATCGTCTTTTTCCATGTTTTGATTTTTGTGCTTATAGGCTATGAATTTACGCAAGGAAGTGATCACGTTCTTTTTACCTTGTTCTTTTGGGCAGGGAGCTTGTTGCTGATTACTTTTTATCATATTTTGAAATTGCTCCGAAAAATCGACAGGGAAATAAAAATGCTAAAGAGCGAGAAGCTTTTGGAAGAAAATCAAAGCCAGCTTTTTCGGATCGAGGAAATGCTAGAAGTCTATAGCGATTTACGGAGCAGCCACCAAGAAAATGCTCGTCTTCTAGAAAAAGAGCAGCAGCATAATCAGGAGCTGATTTTACAGCTATCAGCGACATCGCACGATTTGAAGACGCCCCTAACTGTGATTAAAGGGAATGCTGAGCTCTTGGAGTTGGCGCAGTTAGGCCAGCCACAGGCAGACTATGCTGCTGAGATTTTGCAGGCTAGTCACAAGATGGAAGAATATTGTGGCTCTTTGATTGATTACGCTAAGACCTTTCAGATTGATTCTAATCAGTTCAGTCAGCTTTCCTTAGGGGACTTTTTGGCTGATCTCCAGGACGATTGGGCACTGTTCAGCAAACAGGACAGCTATCGTTTTTATCTCCAAGAAGATTGTGATCTTAGTCTGATTTTGTCGATTCATTTGGACTATCTCAAACGGGCTTTGCTTAATATTTTACTGAATGCGCTTGAACATGCAGACCAGGATCAAAAGGAAGTCAAGCTAACGGTATCAGTACAGCAGGACCAGTTGGTTTTTGCTATCTGGAACAACGGCCCTTCATTTTCAGAGGAGATGCTGCTGGGAGCGGAACGGCTCTTTTACCAGAGTGACCAAAGCCGCAATTCAGCTAATCCCCATCATGGTATCGGCTTAGCCTTTTCTAAGCAGGTAGCTCTCTTGCACGGTGGTCGTCTGACCCTGCTCAATCCAGACCAAGGAGGAGCTTGTGTCGAGTTGACTGTAGCTTTGGAAATCAAATAACAAAGGAAGTTAATAAAGATGATAAAAGAGAGTGGGACAGAAATCGGTAATTCGTTAGAATTCGATTTCGTCGTCCCACCTCCGCACAGTTGAGTAGGGCTGTAAAAGCTGATGAAATCAGCGTAGTAGAGCCCACTCAACCACTGCGTCTTGCTCGACAATCCAAAGACAATTGAGAGGCTAGGACTTTTGTCCCAGCCTCTTTTTTTGCCGCTTTCTTCTTGACAAAAGATGTAAAGGAGGCTAAACTATAGTTGAAAAGTAAAGTTTGTTTTACATTATGGAAAGGAGGCAGCCTTGGAAAATCGAATTCAAGAATTACGAAAAAGAAAAAAGCTCAGCCAAGAAGAACTGGCTGAGAAGCTAGAGGTCACGAGACAAACGATTATTTCTTTGGAAAAAGGCCGCTATAATGCCTCGCTGCTTTTGGCTCATAAAATTGCATCATTTTTCAATTTAAGGATTGAAGAAGTTTTTCTCTTTGAGGAGGATGAATCATGAAATGGACTTATTTGTGTAAATGGATATTGGCTATTTTGGTGGTGGTTGGCTTATCTTATCTCCATTTTAAAGCCAATTTTATCCCTAAGGAAATCCTGCCTTTTGTGGGAATGTTCCTGATTGTGGTGATTTTGAAAATTTTTCAAGCATATGAAAAATAGGAGGCTGACATGGAAAGACTAACAAAACAAGAATTTCGGAAAAAACTTCAAAGGAAGGTTATCGTAGGGCGTATCTTAAGCTTTATCATCTTGCTAGGACTGGCCTGGAGCCATTTTCATTCTCTGGATGATCAGCAGGAAGGAGTCATGCTCGGCATACTGTTGGGGCTTTCTTTGATGACCATTCGGTATAATCTGGCCTTAAGACGGGAGGAAAATTTTGAGAAGCTCTACATTCAGGTGACTGACGAGCGCAATCGCATGATTGACGAAAAGACTCGTACTTTGCTTTTTAATATCCTTTTGCTGCTGGCAGCCTGTTTGAGTGTCCTGTCCATGATTTTCCCAATCATCTTGAGTCTCAATCAGTTTCTGACCGTGACCATTATTCTGGTTTTGGGACTTTACTATCTCTTGCGTTTTCTCCTGTCTAAGCGTTATTAAAAAAAAGCTGGCAGAGCCAGCTTTCCCAACAAGCTTTTAATAAAGCTTGTTTTTTCTACTATTTCAAACCAAGGAATGGTTCATTTAAATCAATCAGTACCTCTCCCATATAATCTGGGAAACTAGTCATCATAGCCTTTTTATATTGACTGAAGGTCTCTACTTTGCCTAAGGTTTCCTGCGCTAAGTTTAGGTAATCTGTCATGTGTATAAAAACGTCCTTATTTGTTGGTAAACCATGACCTGGTAATATGAGATTCCAGTCGCGACCATTTAAGTTGGCTAAAACTTCCTTCCAATTTTCTAACTCTTGTTGAGCAACAAAGAGATGAATGCCGTTGTAAACAATATCCTGCGTGATAATGACCCCCTGCTCTACCAATTCTAAAGTCGTGATGAAGCTGCTTTCAGTATCTGCTACTTTTGCAACACGGATGGTTACACCATCAACCTCAAAATCTCCCTCATCTAAAATCAAGTTTGGAAGAACAGCTTCTTCTTGAGTTGGGACTAGATCACCCAAGGCTTGTCTGTTACGCTCAATTGATTCTGCACCGATTTCATCTAGCTCACTTACCACTTCTTTGATAGCGTAGATTTTTTCACCTTCAAATACAGAGGTACCAAACCAGTGGTCAGGGTGACTGTGTGAGATGATGACTTTTGCAATCGGCTTGTTCAAACGATCGATAAAGGCTTTCACTTCCTTAGCGTATGGTAAGAGCATTTGAGTATCAACTACGATTAAATGATTTTCTGTTTCAATAATATGTGTGTTGACCAGAGCGCCGTCTTCTGGCGCGGTATAGGTATGGGTAGTAACTTTATCAAATTTTCTGCTTGTCATTGTCATATAAATGATCTCCTTTAATTTTTCTTGCTTTTTTCAAGCTACGGGTATATAATATCATCGATAGTTACTTTTGAAAAGTATGCACCTTAAAGTGCCCTAATAACCAAAAAGTTACTATTGTTTGTTTTCAAAGAAAGTTCAACGATATTTTAAAAAATAGGAGAAGACATGACTAGTAAAAAACTACCAAAAGATTTACCAGCTTGCCCAATAGAAACAACCTTGCTACTTATTAGTAGCAAATGGAATATTCTTATCCTGCGTGATTTAATGGAGGGAACGAAGCGCTTTGGAGAATTGCAACGATCAATTGGTCTCATCAGTCAAAAAGTCTTAACAGCTAGCTTGCGAGACCTAGAAAATAAGGCTATTGTTGACCGAAAGGTCTACGCAGAGGTACCTCCTCGTGTTGAATACTCTCTGACTGAATTGGGTCGTTCCTTAAAGCCAATCCTAGATTCAATGTGGGATTGGGGGAGTTGGTATCAAGAACAACAATCGTAATCAGAAAAACCTTAGACGTGAGTGCCATCATCTAAGGTTTTTATATTGTATTGCCCTCAAAAAGTGAGTTTTTGTGTTTAAGTTTTGGGGTGCAGTTCAATTTCTGTATTAGAGTTGTTTTTATTTTCTATAAAGTCGATCATACTGGTAAACGGGGTCCATGGTTACATGGATGCCCAACTTACGCAGGACGTTTTTGTCTTCATCTGTCAGAGTGACGGTGGAGTGGGCCTCGCTGCCCTTGAGATTACCGAGTTGCTGCATAGCATTTGCTGCATCTTGATTTTCCATGGCTGTGATTGCCAGAGCCATCAAGATTTCGTTTGAGTGGAGGCGAGGATTGCGGCTGCCCAGATGATTGATTTTCAGGCCTTGGATTGGCTTGACATACTCAGGCTCAATCAGCTTGGTTTCTTTGGCAATGTTAGCTAATTTCTTAATGGCATTAATCAATACAGCAGCCGTAGGGCCAAAGAGTTCAGAGGTTTTACCAGTTACGATTTCACCGTTTGGCAATTCCAAGGCCAGAGCAGGCTCGCCAGTGCTTTCAGCTTTATCGCGTGCTACAACTGTTACCTTACGGTCCAGCGGTGTGATGCCCAGATCGTTCATCAAGAGTTCGATTTTCTTGACAGCAGATTCAGAAACGCGCTCTGCCTTGAAGTCCAGAATCGTCTGGTAGTAGCGACGGATGATTTCCTGCTGAGATGCCTCGATAGCTGCATCATTATCTACAATAGCAAAGCCGACCATGTTGACGCCCATGTCTGTTGGAGAAGCATAAGGTGATTTTCCAAGGATGCGCTCCAGCATACGTTTGAGGACTGGGAAAATTTCAATATCGCGGTTGTAGTTGACTGTAGTCTTGCCGTAGGTTTGCAGGTGGAAAGGATCAATCATGTTGACATCGTCCAGGTCTGCCGTCGCTGCCTCATAAGCTAAATTGACCGGATGGTGCAGGGGCAGATTCCAAACGGGGAAGGTTTCAAACTTGGCGTAGCCTGATTTGATGCCATTGATTTGGTCATGATACATGTTGGACAAGCAAGTAGCCAATTTACCAGAACCAGGACCAGGTGCGGTCACAACGACTAAATTACGGCTGGTTTTGATGTAGTCGTTTTTCCCCATACCTTCAGGTGAGATGATATGATCCATGTCAGTCGGGTAGCCCTTAATCGGGTAGTGGATGTAGGAGGCGATACCATTCTTTTCCAGCTGGCTGCGGAAGAGGTCCGCCGCCGACTGACCGGAATACTGGGTGATGACCACTGAGCCTACATAAATATCCAGCTCGTTAAAGGTATCAATTAGTCGCAGCACTTCCTGATCATAGGAAATGCCCAAATCACCACGCGCCTTAGAGTGCTCAATGTTGTTGGCATTGATAGCAATGACAATCTCTACTTGGTCCTTGAGCTCTTTGAGTAATCTGATTTTATTGTCCGGCTCGTAGCCTGGCAGGACACGGGCAGCATGGAAGTCTTCCAGCATTTTACCGCCGAATTCCATGTAAAGTTTGCCCTCAAATTGATTAATGCGCTCCAAGATATGGTCGCGCTGTAGGTTTAAGTATTTCTCAGAATCAAAAGCAATTTTTTTCATGTATATTTTCACCTCTGCTAAGCATTATAACAAAATTTTCTTCAAATTGGAAAGTTGAAAGGGGAAGTATCAGACAAAAGAGATAGCAGCCCGAATGAGGAACGGGCTGCCTTTTGAGATTAGTAGTTGGTAATCGTGTCCACCGTTGAGCGATCCAGCTTTTTGACCAGAGCTTGCAGGAAAGCTTGGGCTTGCAGAAAATCGTCCATGGCATAGAGAGTTTGGTGGGAGTGGATGTAGCGGGCGCAGACACCAATGGTAGTAGATGGTACGCCGCCGCTTTGGAGATGGGCAGCACCAGCATCCGTTCCGCCCTTGCCGCAGTAGTATTGATACTTGATGCCAGCTTCCTCAGCAGTTGTCAAGAGGAAGTCTTTCATAGCTGGCAGCATGAGATGACCAGGGTCAAAGAAGCGAATCAGGGTTCCGTCACCGATGGCCCCTTGACCGCCATAGATGTCGCCCGCTGGTGAGCAATCTACAGCCAGGAAGACCTCAGGGGCAAATTTTGTCGTAGAAGCATGGGCACCACGCAGGCCAACCTCTTCTTGAACATTGGCCCCGACATAGAGTTGGCTGCCTAGTGGTTGACCAAACAAGGCATGGGCCAATTCGCTGACCATAAGGACGCCGTAGCGATTGTCCCAGGCTTTGGAGATGATATTTTTACCGTTAGCTGTTAGAATAGCAGAGCTGTCTGGCACGATCGTGTCTCCTGGACGGATGCCGTAGCTTTCAGCTTCCGCCTTATCCACAAAGCCACCGTCAAAGACAATATCTGCAATCTGTGGCATAACTGGTCCGCCAGATCCGCGCGTCAGATGAGGAGGGACAGAGCCTGAGATAAGAGGGATTTCCCGACCTTCACGGGTAAAGAGTTTGAAGCGTTGACTGCTCACGACCAGCGGATTCCAGCCGCCGATTTCCACTACGCGGAAGGTGCCGTCCGGCTTGATCTCGCTGACCATAAAGCCAACCTCGTCCATGTGAGCCGCTACCAATACACGGGGAGCATTTTCAGCTTCTGCATGGCGTACCCCAAAGATACCGCCTAGACCGTCAGTGACGATCTCATCGACATGCGGAGTGATTTTTTCCCGCAGGTAGCTGCGAACAGGTGCCTCGTGACCTGAAATAGCAGAAAGCTCTGTTACTTCCTTGATTTTTGAAAATAATGTTGTCATAAACTTACCTTCTTTCTGCCCCCTATTTTATCACTTTTTACGGTAAATGAGTAGGGAAATCTTATAGCTTGCCTGAATCAAGAGGACTGCCCGCCCAAGAATCCAGCTTCTCCCAGGAAAATCTGGAATATTGTTTGTCGCCTCTGCTCTTTTGTGTTAAAATATTCTACATGAAAGCTAAAAAAATCATTTTAACCACAACCGCCCTTTTGGGGGCTGGAGCGCTGGCTTTTGGAGCAGCCAAAGTCGTACAGGAGCAGAAACGACTGCGTAATCGGGAGGAAATCGTCGAGCTTGTGCGAGATTTCTTTTCCAGTCAGGGTACTATTTCCTGCCTTTATGTCAAGCTCTACGAGTCCACAGATGACTGCTTGGTTGGCGGTTTGGTCTTAGAGGACGACCGTCATTTTGCCTTTGTCTATGAAAATGGTCAGCTAAGCTACGAGGAAGAAGCATGATTTTTCCTGTAAATATAGAGGAATTGGCCTCTTATGTCAATGATGGGGAGAAGACTGTCTTCTTTTTCACGGCTGAATGGTGCGGAGATTGCCGATTTATCCAACCTTTTTTGCCAGAGATAGAAGCTGAAAATCTTGACTATCGCTTTATCCAAGTGGACCGTGATGCCTATTTGGAACTGGCCAAAGAGTGGGACATTTACGGGATTCCCAGTTTAGTAGTGCTGGAAAAGGGACAGGAGATTGGCCGTCTGGTCAATCGTGACCGCAAGACCAAGGGCCAAATCAATGAATTTTTAGCTAGTATAAGAGAAAAAGGGAGCGTAAAATGATTTTTACATATAATAAAGAGTATGTCGGCGACGTGCTGATGATTATTGCTGCGGACAATCAAGGAGCTAAACTGGCAGCTGAGCGCAAGGGACGGGTAGCGCGTGTTTACCGTGAAGACAATGGCCAGACAGTAGCTTGGAATATTTTTGAGCAGTCTGACCTTTTTGAAATTGCAGAGCGCGGACAGGTCTTTTTGACAGATGAGCAAGTGGCCATTCTCAATCAGGAGCTAAGCAAGGAAGGATTCCCAGCGGACTTGGTTAATGACAGCCAGCCAAAATTTGTGGTTGGAGAAATCGTTGATATGGTAGCTCATCCAGATAGTGACCACCTGAATATCTGCCAAGTGCAGGTGGCTGCTGATAAGACCGTTCAAATCGTGGCCGGTGCTCCTAATGCCAAGGTCGGACTCAAAACGATTGTGGCTCTGCCGGGTGCTATGATGCCTAAAGGGAATTTGATTTTTCCTGGAGAACTTCGAGGCGAAAAGAGTTTTGGTATGATGTGCAGCCCACGGGAACTTCAGTTGCCTAATGCGCCTCAAAAACGCGGCATCATCGAATTATCCGATAGTGAACTAGTTGGAACTGCCTTTGACCCAGCCAAACATTGGCAGGGATAAAAATGAAGATTTAAAATCACAAAAAGCTCAGAATTTCTGAGCTTTTTTGTTAGAAACTTATGGCTAATCCTCACACTGTCTCAAAAGAAGACGCTGTCGCTATTACTTTGCGAGTCGGTTGTCGACTGAGGAGTGGCTGTGGGGCTCTGGCTCGGAGTGCTGTATTTGTATTGGTAGATAAGGCTGTTTAGGCCGTGGTCTTCCAATACTTTGAGGCGCTTTCTCTTGAAAACAATGCCGATGAGTTGGCTGTCAGGATAGGCATAAATTTTGTGGCGGGGATGATTAAAGGAAGCAAAGTCATGGAAGCCATCCTCCATCCAAAGGCCAATCTCGGATTCTTCACTGTCTCGGCTGTAGCGAGCATGACTAATCTGCTGCATAGGAATGCAGTAGGTGGCAGCTGATAAGAGTCCGCTATAATGGTAGGTTACATATTCGTGGTCAAAGGAGAGGATAGTCGCATGAATGGTTAGTCTGCGAATAGCAAAGATAAGGAGCAGTAAGAAGAAAGCAGCAACCAGTAGACTAAGGACAAAGAAACTGGTGTCTTTGTAGGGGATGGAGCTAGTCAGGTAGTCTACGGCAGCCAAGGCAGAAAAGCCTCCGAACCACAGAGAAATCAGGATAAAAAGAATATTTTTCACAGGCGAATGTTTAATGGTCATCGGAGCCTCTATTATACAAATCTAGTAGGAAAGGGGCAGAAACTGCAACTTTCCTTTTTATCTATACTATACCACATTTTTTTCACTTTTTGCCTCCTTTTACGAATGATAAGTTAGGAGGATATAAAATGTATAATAAAGTAATAGTAATCGGCCGGCTGACGGCTACGCCTGAACTTCACAAGACTGCGAATGAAAAATCTGTTGCCCGCGCAACGGTCGCGGTTAATCGCCCTTATAAGTCGCAGAGCGGTGAGCGTGAGGCGGATTTTGTAAATGTGGTTGTCTGGGGGCGCCTAGCTGAGACTTTAGCCAGCTATGCAAGTAAGGGCAGCTTGATTTCTCTGGATGGTGAGTTGCGGACTCGTCGCTATGAAAAGGAGGGGGCCACTCATTATGTGACAGAGGTGCTCTGTCATAGCTTCCAACTACTGGAAAGTCGGGCCCAGCGTGCTCTGCGTGAAAATAATAGCGGAGCTGATTTGGCAGATTTGGTGTTGGAAGAAGAGGAACTTCCCTTTTAAGCAAGAAGCAAAGACTGGGAAATGACCTTGCTCTAAAAAATCATTATTCAGTTTTGTAGGATGCAAGCTCTGTTTGACTGAATTCTATTTCTCTCAAGCTTTTAAAAGTTTAGTTATGATCGTCGAGGTGGGACCAAGAATCAAAAATCAATGATTTTTTAGATTCTCTCTCGCCTCTTTTATTATAGCCATTTCTGGAAAGATTTTGCTTTTTGGCGGCTTTGTAATATAATAATCCTATATGTTCCATAAAGGTGCTTACGGCATAGGGGGTGAAAAATGGTATCAGCTAAAGTCAAAAAACGGATACAGCATTATCAGAAAAAGGCTCTCTGGCCGCTTTTCATTCTGCTTATCTTGGGTTTGCTTTTTGTTTATTTCAAGGGCGTTGTGCCAGATGAGAAGCAGGTCAAGATTGGGGTGACCTATATGACCATGAACAATGACTTTTACAAGACCTTAAATGCGGAACTGGAGAAGAAAACCAACCAGCAGGGCAGCCGACTTTACGTTCGGGATCCTGAGCTGGATGAGGGCAAGCAGAGCCAGCAGATTGACTTTTTTGTTCGAGAAAAGGTTGATGTCATTGTTATCAATCCAGTGAAAAGCAATAGTCCAAGTATCATTTCCTCTCTTCAAAAGGCCAAGAAAGCTGGGATTAAAATTATCGTAGTGGATGCGCCTATCAGTCAGGATGTAAAAGTGGATACGACCATTGTGTCTGATAACTACCAAGCAGGCGTCCTGATTGCCCAGGACATGATGAAGCGTCGGCCTTCTGCCAATATTCTCCTTCTAGAGCACCGCAATGCCGTCTCTGCCATGGACCGGATTCAGGGATTTATTGATACGATTGAAAAACGGCCTAGCTACAGGATTATTTCCCAGAAAGAAACACTGGGCCAGACTGAGGAAACCATGCCGCAGGTCAAAGGGGCTCTAGACGAAGGTTTAGACTTTAATGTAGTTATGGCGCTCAATGATCGAGCAGCTATCGGGGCCTTGGCTGCTATTAAAAATCAAGGTCTTGATAAGAAAATCTCAATCTATGGCGTGGATGGTTCACCAGATATCAAAAACTTTCTGGCTACGACTAGCGATATAGAGGGAACCGTGGCCCAATCGCCCATTCAGATGGGGCGCAAGGTGGCGCAGGTAATTGAGCTGATGCAGGAGGGGAAATCCTACGACAGCCAATACCTGATTCCCGTTCACTTAGTCAACAGGGATAATATCAGTCAATACACAGTTACAGGGTGGCAATAATGAGACCTCAAAAAAGTATATTTTACAGCAAAATAGCCTTGATGGTCATCAATCTGGTTGCCATTGTCTATAATGCGTCCATCTATCTCTTTGCGACCAACTATGTAGCAGCTAAGGGCTTCAGTCATTCGCTTTTGGAGCGTTTGGATGCTATTCCGGGCTCTCCCAGCTTGATTTTCTGGGTATCAATTAGCCTCTATGGTAGTTTGCTTTTGGTCATGTACTATCGCGAGCGCCACCCCAATCAGCTGTCCGTCTATGACAAGGCAACCATTATTGAAATCCTGCTCATGCTGGTCATCTTTTCCGTTCTGCACTCGTCCTACAATGGCTTGATTCTCCTGGTGTTTGCGGATATTTTCTATGGCTCTAAGGAGTTCAATTCTTCTAAGGACAAGAAGTATTGGTTTTCTTTCATTATTTTGAGCTTTGGCATGCTGCTCTTGTCCAACTATGACCTCATGTCGCTCTTTATCAAGCTGCCTTCGCTGGATACCTATATTCGGTTTTACCCAGAGTCCGTTCGGCTGTTACTGCTTTTTGGTAAGAACTTTCTCTACTCCCTCAATATCGTTGTCTTTATGATTTCCTTGCTCTTCTATATCTTGTCGGCTATTACAGAGCGTCATCGGATTGAGGAAGAGCTGCGCATGACTTCTCAGGCCAATCGCGAGTTGAACTCTTATCTGGCCTTGTCTGAGAAAATAGCAGAAGATCGAGAGCGAAAGCGGATTGCCAGAGAGATTCACGATACATTGGGCCATGCCCTGACGGGAATTTCGGCGGGTATTGATGCGGTCAAGGTCTTGGTTGATATTGATACCAATCGGGCTAAGGAGCAGCTCAATAATGTCTCAGTCGTCGTTCGAGATGGTATCCGTGATGTCCGAGGCTCGCTCAATAAGATGCGGCCGGGAGCTCTGGAAAATAATACTTTGAAGGAAGCTCTGATTAAGATTATCCGTGAGTATGAAGCTATCTCCAACTTAGAGATTCATCTTCGTTACGAATGGGATAATATTGACTTGGATATTGCCAAGGAAGACATTGTCTTCCGGGTGATTCAGGAGTCTATTACCAACTCTGTCCGCCATGGGCATGCCAAGACTATCTGGATTGAGTTGCTGGAGGAAGAGTCCTATGTAATGACTATTCAGGATGATGGTGTTGGTTTTGATGAACTCCACTATGGCTATGGACTCAAGCAGATGCAGGAGCGTCTAATGATTATTGGCGGAAGCGTCCGATTTGAAAATCGGGACGGTTTCTACACGCATATCGAAATCCCAAAAATAGGAGGAAGACATGATTAAGGTTTTAATAGCAGACGATCAGGCCTTGATTCGCGAGTCTCTGCAAATCATCTTGTCAGCCCACGCTGATATTGAGGTTGTTGGGACAGTCGGAGACGGCAAGGAAGTGCTGGAAAAGCTTCATCGGGTACGCCCAGATGTGATTTTGATGGATATTCGCATGCCAGTCATGGACGGTGTTCTCTGTACCAAGGCTGTCAAGGAGCAGTATCCAGATGTGAAGATTATCATTCTGACGACCTTTGATGACGATGAATTTATCTTCTCCGCTCTCAAATACGGCGCGTCTGGTTATATTCTCAAAGGGGTTTCGACAGAAGAGCTTCACGAAGCCATTCAGACAGTCTATCGGGGCGGAGCTATGATCAATCCCAATATTGCCACCAAGGTCTTCAAAATCTTTTCACAGATGGCCCAGTCCAATTTTGCTATCACAGTGACGGAGGAAAATATAGAGGACATGAGCCGGACGGAGTGGAAGATTATCCAGCAGATTGGCTTTGGGATTTCCAATAAAGAAATTGCTGCTAAGCTCTTTCTATCAGAAGGGACAGTCCGAAATTACCTGTCAGGCATCCTAGCTAAGCTCAATTTGCGCGACCGAACCCAGCTGGCTATCTGGGCTGTGCAGACCGGAGTCACCCAGAGAGATTTTAGTAAGGAAAGCGACAAATGAAGTGGAGACTGAGACATTTGGCCCTACTGGTTGTCCTGATTATATCTGTTGCTTTGGCTTTTGTCTTTTGGGCCTCAGCTCAGGAAAAAGTCCTTCGTATCGGGGTCTATGCTGGCTCTAGCTGGGATGTGCCTAACAGCCGGGAAAACAAGGTCTTGGACATCCTGATTAAAAAATTTGAAAAGACGCATCCTCATGTCAAGGTCGTCTATGAAAGCGGTATTCCCAAGGATGATTACGCTGACTGGCTGGCAGAGCAAGTCTTGAAAGGCGAGCAGCCAGATCTCTTTATGGTACCGGAAAACGACTTTAGCATGTTGGCTTCGACTGGCGCGCTTAAATCCTTGGATACCCTCCTAACGGATGATGAACGAAAGGCTTTTTATCCGGTGGCTTATGAAGCCGGGCAATATCAGGGAGTCAGCTATGCTCTTCCAGTTGAGAGCAATCCCATCATGATGTGTGTCAATAAAGACCTGCTTGAAAAAGAAGGAATTAGCATTCCTGAGTCAGGTTGGACTTTAGAGGATTTCTATGAGATTTGCAAGAAAGTAACCAAGGATACCAATGGCGATGGTATAGTGGATCAATACGGTATAACAGATTACACGTGGCAGCAGGCTCTGGTAGCTTACGGCGGCCATCTTATCGATAAATCCGGTATCAATGTAGACAGCGCAGAGATGCACCAAGCCTTGGCCTTTATGAGCAAGCTAGATATGCTCAGCCAGCACTATAAGGTGACTTCTAATGACTTTGATGAGGGGCGGGTGGCCTTCTATCCTATGAGTCTGGCTCAGTATCGGACCTACAAGCCTTACCCTTACCATGTCGCCAAGTATTCAAGCTTTTCTTGGACCTGTATCCCGATGCCGACAGCCAATAGCCAGGTGATGGGAACACAGGTTAAGACCTCGCTCTTTGCCATGTCTTCCAATACCAAGCAAGAGAAGCTGGCTTGGGAATTTATGCTCTTGCTGTCACAGGATAAAGAAAGCCAGCAGGTTTTGTTTGAAAAATCGCAGGGGACCTCAGTTTTACCATCTGTGGTGAAAAGTCAACAGGCTAGAGAAATCTTACAGGCCGATGATTTTGGCTTGGATTCCTTGACTTCTGAGAGGCTAGACCACATGATGAATCGCTCCATCATTGACATCAGTCTGGAAGTGGACCGTCATACGATGGATCGGATGGACTATCTGATTCAAAATGCTATGCAGAATCAAGAGATTGACAGTGCCTTGCCGAGCATTCAAAGAGAAATAGAAAGCGGAAAATAATCTGCTTTCTTTTTTATTGCTAATTAAGCCAGAAAAAAGCACAGCTGACTAGACCAATATGACAAATGTCATATTTTTCCTAACAAATGTCATCTGGGCAAAGTGACATTTGACAATATGAAACCGGTTCCATATTCTGTACAATAAAATCATCAATAAATTCTTCGTCATCTAAAGCCTGACTTGGCTAAGAAGTCGAAGGATAAAGGAGGCAGGAAAGATGAAATACCTTGTACTGGTCAGCCATGGGGGACTGGCTGCAGGCGTGCAGAGTTCCTTGAAGATGTTTGCCGGAGACAAGACGGATCAGGTGATTGCGGTCGGTCTTCAGGAGAGCAAGTCAGTTGATGATTTTGCAGTTGATTTTACTCAGGCCTTGTCTGGCTTAAGCGCTGATGACAGTGTCTTAGTTCTGGCTGATATTGTAGGAGGCAGTCCTCTGACGACAGCAGCTAGCGTCTTAGCTGACATGGGTAAGCTCGACTCAGCAGTTATCTTGGGAGGTTTGAACCTGACCATGGGACTTACTGGCTTGGTTATGAAAGACATCTTGGACGGAAAAGAGCTGGCTCAGGCCATCCTTTCCGAGGCCACAGCTGCTTTGCAGGAATTTGAAGTCGTAAGCGATGCAGCTGACGAAGATGAAGACGACATTTAGTGCTTCCGCTATACATTATAAAAGATAAAAGGAGATTTTAAAGATGACAGTATCATTTGTACGGATTGACGACCGCATGATCCACGGTCAAACAGTCACTCGCTGGGCTAAGGAATACCCTTGTGATGGCTTGATTGCAGTTAATAATGCAGCCGCAGGAAACAAGGTTTTGATTCAGGCCTACAAGGGAGCTTCTGACAAGAAGACTTTTGTTTGGACCAAGGAAGCCTTCAAGGAAAAATCAGGCAAGGTCACAGAGTCAGACAGCCGTTATTTCCTCATTACGAAAAATCCTGTAGACATGAAGGAAATCCTAGTGGACCAAGGTTTTGTACCTGGGGATGTTAAGGAAATCATCGTAGGTCCTGCTAATGACCGTCCGGGAGCTGTTAAGCTGGGCAACAACCAGTCCATCACCCAGGAAGAAGCAGAAGCGATTGAGGCGATCGAAAAAGCAGGCTACAAAGTCAAATTCCAGCTCTTGCCTGATGTTTCCATCGGTTACTGGAGCGATTTCAAGTCTAAATTTGGTTTTTAATTACAATAATGAAAAGGAGAGTCTATTATGACAATTTCTTGGCTGCAAGCCGCTTTACTGGGTCTTTTTGCTAGTTTAGCTTCTATGCCTGGTATGGGTGGTTCTAGTATTGGTAACTACACTCTGGGACGTCCACTGGTCGGAGGTTTGATTAGTGGGTTGATTCTTGGAGATTTAAAAACAGGGATTATGGTTGGGGTAGCCCTTCAGGTCCTCTATATCGCTCTGGTAACACCAGGTGGTACAGTTTCCGCTGACGTGCGGGCGATCTCTTACATTGGGATTCCTCTCGCAATCTTGTTTGTTCACTCTAAAGGAATCACGTCTGAATCTGCTATCGCTGCAGCAGCTGCACCAATCGGAGCAGCAGTTGGTACTATCGGTACAGTTCTCTTCTATGGAACAGCTACTACAAACTTGCTTTGGCAACATATTGGTTGGAAAGCTGTTGAAAAAGGCGAATTCAAAAAGCTTTACGCTGTTGACTGGGTCTATCCTTGGATTTCCCACTTTGTCTTCTCTTTCCTTCCAACCATGATCATCACGAAGTTTGGTCCGAATATGGTTGAACTGATGAAAACCCACCTGCCAATGGATGGCTTCATCATGAAATCCCTCTTTACAGTCGGAGCTCTTCTCCCATGTGTCGGTATTGCCATTCTCTTGAAACAAATCGTTACCAAGGCTGCTGACTTTATCCCATTCTTTGTGGGCTTCACCTTGGCTAAGTCACTTGGTCTTAATTTGGTTGCCAGTGCAGTTGTTTCATTGATTTTTGCAGTAATTTACTATGAATTGGAAGTAATCAAATCAGCTCGAGTAACCGCGCCGGCTGGTGGAGCTGATTTTGATGACGATGAGGAGGATATCTAAGATGGCTGAAAGAAAGAAAATAACTAAAAAGACTTTAGCGAAATCATTCCACCATTGGTACTATGGTCATTTGACTTGCTTCTCTCAAGAGCACATGCAGACTTTCGGCTACTTGACCTCTATGCTGCCAATCGTGGAAGAACTCTACAAAGACAAAGCAGAGCAGAAAGAAGCTATGCAGACCTATACGGCTTTCTTCAACACAGAACCTCAGCTCGGAGCTTTGGTAGTAGGGATTACAGCTGGTTTGGAAGAAGCGCGTGCCAATGGTGACGCTGTTGACGGCGAAACTATCAATGGTATGCGTGCCGGTCTCATGGGACCTATCGCGGGTATCGGTGACTCTTTGGTAGTTGGAACTTTGATTCCAGTTCTGCTGGGGATTGCCCTTGGACTCTCTAAAGGTGGAAATCCTATCGGCGCTCTCTTCTACATCCTTGTCTGGAATGTTCTCATCTATGGCGGTATGCGCTTTGCCTACTTCAAAGGCTATGAATTAGGGGACAAGGCGGTAGAATTCCTTGTAGGACCTAAAGGACAGGCGCTTCGTAAGGCAATCAGTGTCATTGGTGGTATGGTTATCGGGGCAGTTGCTGCAACTTGGGTATCTGTAACGACTTCATTAGAGCTGAAAAATGCTGATGGCGAAGCTTTCCTGAAGTTGCAAGAAAAGATTGATGGTGTTTATCCAGGTCTCTTAACAGCTGGCTTTATCACCCTTTGTTGGTGGCTGATGGCCAAGAAAAAAGTATCACCAAACCTCGTTATGCTCCTCTTGGTTGTCATTGCTTTGATTGGTGTAGCGCTTGGCATCTTTGACCCTCAACTTAAATACTAATTCTCGCTCAATTTTAGGCTGGCAGTAAGTCCGATTTGCAGCTAGTCTAATACAAATTTGTTTGAGCAGAGTAAAAGAAAGAACGGAGAAGATCATGACAGAACAAGAATTGATTCAAGGCTATGAAACAGAAATTCACTACCAGAAGCATATGATTGAAAATCTAGGACGCTGGTTCAGTCTCTTCTTTGCCATTGCCAGCATCGGTCTTGTTCTGATTTATCTCTTTCATGAGACCAATCTCCTAGCACTGATTGCAGGAATCGTCCTAGCTCTACTAGGAATCTTAGCCATGCTTTTGTTTGGCTATGGTATCTATAGAGGACGCCTAAATCTGCAAAAAGTGATTGATGATTTTGAAGCAAAACTAAAACTTGCAAGATAGACATTCCCCCTAAAGACAAGTCTGAGAGGATTTTAGCTCGGACTTGTTTTTTTGAGTTTAGGACCAAGTGAAGAAAAAATAAAATTTTTCTTTCATCTAGCCGGTTTTTTTCTTGACTATTTCTGACCAAGTGATAAAATAATAACTATAGATTAGCACTCGATAGTTTAGAGTGCTAAAAATTCAATCTTTGGAGGAAAACTATGTTAAAACCATTAGGAGACCGTGTGGTCTTAAAAGTAGAAGAAAAAGAGCAGAAAGTTGGCGGATTTGTCATTGCGGGCAACGGCCAAGCAGCGACTAAGACAGCTGAAGTTGTAGCAGTTGGTCAAGGTATTCGTACTTTGAACGGTGAGCTGGTAGCCCTGAGTGTCAAGGAAGGGGACAAGGTTCTCGTAGAAAGCCATGCAGGCGTGGAAGTCAAGGACGGAGATGAAGCTTATCTCTTAGTCAGTGAAGCCAATATTCTAGCAGTTGTCGAGTAAGATTAGAAGAGAGGAATAATAAAATGGCAAAAGATATTAAATTTTCAGCAGATGCAAGAAGCAGTATGGTTCGTGGAGTTGACATCTTAGCAAATACTGTCAAGGTGACTTTGGGTCCTAAAGGCCGCAATGTCGTTTTGGAAAAATCCTTTGGATCACCCCTTATCACCAATGACGGTGTAACCATTGCCAAGGAAATCGAACTGGAAGACCATTTTGAAAACATGGGCGCTAAGCTGGTGTCAGAAGTTGCTTCAAAAACCAATGATATCGCTGGTGACGGAACAACAACAGCAACAGTTTTGACTCAGGCTATCGTCCGTGAAGGGATTAAAAATGTTACAGCTGGTGCTAATCCAATCGGTATCCGCCGCGGGATTGAAGCAGCCGTTGCGACAGCTGTTGAAGCCCTGAAATCTAACTCAGTTCCAGTTTCCAACAAGGAAGCTATTGCTCAGGTCGCAGCCGTATCTTCTCGCAGCGAGAAAGTCGGTGAGTATATCTCTGAAGCTATGGAAAAAGTTGGCAATGACGGCGTTATTACCATTGAAGAGTCCAAAGGAATGGAAACGGAGCTGGATGTAGTTGAGGGAATGCAGTTTGACCGCGGCTACTTGTCTCAGTACATGGTAACTGACAATGAAAAAATGGTAGCCGAACTGGACAATCCTTACATCTTGATTACTGACAAGAAAATTTCTAACATTCAAGAGATTCTGCCATTATTGGAAAACATCTTGAAAACCAATCGTCCGCTCTTGATTGTTGCAGATGATGTGGACGGTGAAGCTCTGCCAACGCTGGTTCTTAACAAGATTCGTGGAACCTTCAATGTTGTAGCTGTCAAGGCACCAGGCTTTGGTGATCGTCGTAAGGCTATGTTGGAAGACATCGCTATCTTGACGGGCGGTACAGTGATTACAGATGATCTTGGCCTAGAGCTCAAAGATGCTACGATTGAAGCGCTTGGACAAGCTTCTAAAGTCACTGTTGATAAGGACAGCACTGTGATTGTGGAAGGTTCTGGCAATCCTGAAGCCATTGCTAACCGTGTGGCAGTTATTAAGTCACAGATTGAAAGCAGCACTTCTGAGTTTGACCGTGAAAAACTGCAAGAACGTCTGGCTAAATTGTCCGGTGGTGTAGCTGTGATTAAGGTTGGAGCTGCAACCGAAACAGAACTCAAAGAAATGAAACTCCGCATCGAAGATGCCCTTAATGCAACCCGTGCAGCGGTAGAAGAAGGAATCGTCTCTGGTGGTGGTACTGCCTATATTAATGTACTGGACGCTGTCGCAGGTCTTGAGTTGGCAGGGGATGAAGCGACTGGTCGTAACATTGTTCTTCGCGCCTTGGAAGAGCCTGTCCGTCAAATCGCTCTGAATGCAGGCTTTGAAGGTTCAATCGTCATTGACCGTCTGAAAAACTCTGAAGTTGGTACAGGTTTTAATGCCGCGACTGGCGAATGGGTTAACATGATTGAGGCTGGAATCATTGACCCAGTTAAGGTGACTCGTTCAGCCTTGCAAAATGCCGCTTCTGTTGCCAGTCTTATCTTGACAACCGAAGCAGTAGTAGCTAATCAACCAGAACCAGCTAGCCCAGCTCCAGCTATGGATCCAGGCATGATGGGCGGTATGATGTAGGAAATAACGGGATTATATATTTCTATAAATTAGATATAATCTTTATCTTATATTTATCAATTAGAAAACTGAGCAGATTTGTTCAGTTTTTTTATTGTGACTAGTTATGTAGCAAGCATTAATAATTATGCTTATTTTTAAAAACAAATTTATATATATGAATATTTATGGTCATATAATTCATATTTGTTCATTTATTATGCAGGCAAATATTACATTTTTGTTTCAAAAAATACAAAGAAATAACAGCTGCAAGTGTTTCCAAGTCTTAAATGACAAGGTTTTTGGAGAAATAAACTGGTTTACACATTGTCGACAAAAGCTGAACTGGTAAAGGTAAATAGTTGACTTATAGTCAATCGTATGCTAGTCTAATATATGTAGTATATTGGAAATGTAAAGGAATTTTAATATTTTTACATGTTCGATAAAAAGGAAAAAAGGAAAAAAATGGAGGGATTATTTATGAAAAGAATATCTCAGACTATTGCGCGCTTTTTCTCAGTAGCCTTTGTGCTCCTCTTTAGCCTGTTTTCTAGCAGTCAATCTGCCAGAGCCAACACGGTAGACGATGTTATCACGTCAGTAAATGTTTACAATCAAAAGGGTGAAGAACTGACTGACGGCCTCTCCCCTTGGGAAAAATTCCAAATTGACGCAAACTTTGCCTTTAATTATGGCAAGGTTCAGCCAGGAGATACTACGACCATTGGACTTCCTGCTGAATTTGCTTTGGAGGGAGCTGATTTTGAAGTCAAAGATGATGACGGCAATCTCGTAGCGACAGCTGTGGTTGATGCAAGCTCTAAGCAGCTTACACTGACCTATACAGACTATGTCCTGACTCGCTCTCATATTGAAGGGAAAGTTCATCTTTTAGCTCGCGTTGATCATACAGTAGCCAGAGATAAAGGCTCTATTCCTCTGAAACTTATCGTTGGCAAGAAGATTGTTGAATATGGAAAAATTGACTACAAAGGTCTTCCTGGCCAAGCAACTCCTTATACTTTCATAAAATACGGCTGGAATAATGCGGATAATATCAAGAGCATTACTTACAGCCTGAATATCAACCAACAAAATCAAGAACTGGATAATGTTGTTATTTCAGATACTCTGGGCTTTAATACCGGAGAAATTGATCTCAACAGCTTCCAAATTCTTAAAGGTTCATGGGTTGTTGACCCGGCTGATAACTCTTACCGACTAAGTCAGCAACGCGAGGATGTGACAGCAAATTATACGATTAATCTTGCTGCTGACAAGCGTTCCTTTACCATTAACATGGGGCATATCGGTGCCAATGAAGGCTTCTATGTTCGCTATCGTGTCAACTTCCCTACAGTTCCGACTGATGGAACACTCTTCCCGAACGAAGCAATCATGCGAGCAGATAATATCGAAGAGCAAAAATCTTCAGTTGCTGTCCGCTACCAACGTGCAAACGGCTATGCACATGGGGATGTCTATGGTGTGCAGGTGACTAAGAAAGATGAAGCTGGTAAAGCCCTAGCAGGTGCTGAATTCACATTGTACGATGAAGATGGTGTGACAATTGTTCAAAAAGCAACCAGTGATGCTAATGGGATTGCTTCTTTCAGCAACTTGATTAAGGAGCATTATCTGATTAAGGAAACCAAGGCACCAGAAGGTTACCAACTGTCAGATGAAGAGATTCAGGTTAATGCCGCTCAGCTCAAAAATTATGGTTCTGGTATTATTTACAAAGACTTTACCAACCGTAAGGCATTGATTACCGCTTCAGGTACCAAGACTTGGAATGATGACAACGATAAAGATGGCAAACGTCCAGACAAGATTACCGTTCGTCTCTATGCAAATGGCACTGAAGTTGCTCATAAAGAAGTTGGTCCGAATGATAAGGGTGAGTGGAAGTATGAGTTCACTGACTTGCCAGCGACTGGTGAAGATGGAAAAGATATTGTCTACTCAGTTACTGAAGACCGTGTTTATGGTTATACAGCTACTGTTGATGGTATGAACATTACCAATACACCAGTTCCAGGAGTTCCGCAACCGCCGAAACCTAGCTCGGACAATAGCTCTAAGAGCAGCAGTAGTAGTTCTAGCTCTAGCTCTAGCTCAAGTAGCAGTAGCACGACTTCTAGCTCAAGCAGCACTACAGGAAGCACTGTTGTGATTATCGAATCAGATAATGGTACTGGCGGAGGAAATGCCTCTAATGTTGGAACCAAGAAAGTTCTCCCTAAAGCGGGTGAGAATGCTAGCTGGATCATGATTGCTGCTGGAGTAGCTCTAGTAGGCTTGGTAGGCTTCATTGTCTTCCGTGCGAAGAAGAAATAAATTTCATCTCTGTTCCCTTAAGGGGCAGAGATTTTTTACTCCAAACCCGGATTAGCAGTGGTCGCTTTTTAGAAAGCAGAAATAAGAATGTTTTTTACAATCAGTCACTATCTTGTATCCTTTTGTTAATCAAGACTGTGATGTTCCGTAATATAGTTGTTTTAAAATAAAAAGCAACTAAGATGTTTCCTAGAACAAATTAGTTGCTCAGAACTACGGGGAAGGCCGCTTGGATATGCAAGCGTGAGGCATATCTAAACTTGATATATAATCTTTCTTAATTCCTAAATCAAAAAAATTATAAGACGTCCTTAGGAATATGCTCGGTGTGTAACCATCTTTATCAGGTTTTCGTCAAACATATTTTGTTTCAGTCTTCTCTCGTAGTTTTTTTCTATGCGATGCCTCTCCTTTCTTGTGTCTAAAGGAAGGGGATTTTTTGTGTGGAAAATCTACTTTGAATTTAAGGAGATGATTGAGCTGAAAAAAGCGAAATTAAATAAGCAAAAAAGCCTTGTAAATCAAGGCTTTTACTGTTGAAGTTTGATGCCCCCTGCATGAATTTGTAAGAACTTTTCATATTGAAAATAAACAAAAATGTTGAAATATAGCTGATTTTAGGGAAATACTTTTAGGTATTTTCAATGTCAGGATTTAAAAATGGGGCAAAAGTGGGGCAAAAACAAATTAACGAAAAAAATATCGAGTTCGTGCATCAAGTAAATGATAAATTGCAAGAATAAGTGCAACATTTACTCGAACTCATCCTCTAGAGCTTCACTAGCAGTTCTGTAAGCTAAACATTTTCGTGGTCGGTGATTGATATCATATAAAGCCTTGGTTCCCAAAGCTTTTTTAATGCTATAAACTCATTAAAAGAACCCCCAGTTAGATTTGGAATATTTTTTATTCTGTGTCACATAAAAATAAATAAAATGAATGGCTATAGCTAGAGTAAAAATGGTTGCAATACTCAACACTGTTATAGGATTAGAAGCGAAAAGCAAAGAGAGAATCAAGGCAGCCAGATAGAGTGTCGCTTGAGCACAGTAGTAACTTCTCGGATAGCGAAGATAGTTTTTGTTATAGGGCCCATTTGCTAGGACAGCAGCTTGGAAGAGGCCAATTCCGATATAAAAGAAGCTGATTGCAACGAGAAGATTAGCCTCGGGATTCAGGAGATAACCCACCGAAACTGTCATCAACATAAGCCCGATGAAAATAGGATAGTGACTATAAATTACAAATAATCCCTTTTGACTAGATCCTTCATCAATAGCATGGTCAAATTCGCCAAAATAAAACAAGAACAGGGAAAGCATGATAACGAAATTGAGAACCGAATAAATCGAGAAATTCTCGACTGTAAAGAAGCTAGCTAGCCCAACAACCATCTCTCCAAACGTAATAATCACAAGAAGGGAGACGCGCTCGATTAAATGGGGAAGATTTACCTGGAAATGCTCATCTTTAGTAATCAAGAAAATTGGCACAATAAATGTTAGCAGAATACTAGCAATAAAGATATAGACTCCAACGTAAATAGGAAAAAGAGCTGCCAGATAGACTCCTAAACTTCCTAGACCTGTTAACCATAGAAAACCTTTGATACTTTCCCGATCAGTATTATCGGTTGATTTTCTAAAAAATTCAACCAAATATTGAAAAAATAAGGTAAGGGTCAATGTACCAACAGCCCAACAGGTATAATAGAACCATTGTTGCCAATTGTATCCAATCATATTGGACATAAAGAGCATAAGTCCCATGTTGATAAACATGATTACCATGTTAAATAACGAGTTTGTTCCATAGCGATTGGTATAAATGGTTTGAATCATCCAGGAATTGATGATAACCATGACAGAGATGAAGAAATCAAGTAAAGAATCCCAAGCCACAACACCGCTATGAAGAGGGTGAATTAAAGCAGTTGCTTTTGAAATTGCAAAAACAAACACTAGGTCATAAAATAGTTCTGAAAATTCTACACGTTTATGCTTAATAAGAGTTGTCATCTTAAGTCCTTTCTATTCTAGAAGTACAATTTATTATAACAGAAAATGGTAATGAGAGAAAAGGAGATGCTTAAATAACTTCATGTGACGCGAATTGTCAAAACCTTGGAGCACATTTACCTCATGTACCAACTCACAGGCAGAGTGTTTGATGATTGATAATGAAGAATAAGATTTTACAATAGAAAAGCGAGGATATCCTCGCTTTTTTTATTTAATCTAATAGCTCCTTATTTTCAATTAAGAGCTCTAGTGGAGATTTATCTCTTGCTTCAATAAAACCAGGTTCATATTGGGTATGAAGTGTTCTTTTCTGAGAAGTTGGATCAATATACAACTCTTTTCCATCTTCTGTGTATAGTTGGTTGCCTCTTGTTAGGTAAAGAGACGAAAAAGCTGAGAATATGATTTCCCAGCTTTTTTGAATGCGATAGAAATAGCAACTAGACTATTTACGAAAGGCCTCAATAATGTAGGTGAAGCCAGTAACTAAAAATGAAAAGGCAATGACATAAACGACAAAGACACCTGTAGCCACTGGATTGAACAGAATCGCTAGACCTAGTAAAAATTCAAGCAAGGCTACCCACATGATATTGCTACCAATAATAGGGAAAATCAATCCTAGACGATTGCCTTTAAAGAAAGCAATAATGGCTTCTACAATTAACCAAATTCCTACAATGGTCGGAATGACGACCGGCAGGGTCACAAAGCCATAAGCAACGAGGTAAAGAGCTAAGAGAAGACTAACAAATCCTTGGAAAAGATAAACAGGTGAGCGAAGCTCTTTTGGTGCAGAGAAATAGCCTAAAATAGCTGCTATAGAAGAAACCAGTAAACCAAATGAAATCCACCAGCTGTAAGCAACAAGATTAGCTACTGGGTTTGTAAATAGGAAAAGTCCTAAAAGGACAAAAACAACTCCTGCAAGGAATAGCAGTAAACGATTAGAAAATTTCATTTCAATACCTCCTATATAGTATAATTTGCTAATAAAACTATTGTACTTATTTTTATAGAAAATGTCAATAAAATAAATAAACAAGTATGTGTCTGAATTTTTGAGAAGATAAAAAAATAGCAGAAATTCAAGGAAATGAGATACAAACAATTACACTTGCTCTTCAGCCTTGACATTCTCTACTTTATGCTGTAAACTAGATTAAAGACTGAGTAACACAAGAGGTATTTGTTTACTCGGTGGAGGTTAGGTGTTGACGCACCTGCCTCTTTTTTTGTTTCGTTGCTATAATTATACTACAATTGTTTTTAAGTGTCAATAAAAAATCGCAAATCACTGCCGAAAAATGCGATAATGACGCTATTTTTTCTCTCTAAGTTTAAAATAAAGACAGTCCCTCACTCTTTTTAGCTTTTCTAGGAATAGGCTTATGATTTTTAAGATTGTATTGTTTTTTTGAGGAACTCAAATACCGACTTGCTGAGACATTATCTAACGATTTTATTTTTTCATATTCTGTCCGCCAGCCACCAAAAAAGAGATCTCTAAGACGACCTTCCTGACCTAAAATAATTATCTGACTCATTTTTTCTGCTCCACGAACAGACCAGTACATCCCCTGATTTTTCATCCTGTAACTGATTTTTCGATGCTGCGACTCCATAATTCCGATTCCAAAATCAACCATGCCTTTATTTTTGGGAGAAACAGTGTATTTAAAATTGTTAAGAAATTGATTTTTTACTCTATGAAAAGCATCCAATTTCTCTGGATCCTCAATCAAAGACTCTGCGGTATCTAGTGCCAAAATCATTTTTTTCTTATCATGCTTTGCTACAGCATCAAAAGCCAGATCAGTCAAAGCTGCTGGAAATGGTCGAAAGGTTTTTTTGATAAGTTCATTTACATGGAAAGCATCCCAAAAATGATAGTGAATTTTTGGACGAAAAGCTGAGGCTAAATCTTTGAAAACCTCTGGAGAATATCCGTGGCCTCCGTCTGAATTCGTTACAATAACCGTGTCCGAAGTAATTTCAAATTGATTGTATAATGTGTCAAGGAGTTGCTCCTTGGCTTTTTTATAAGAATTTGAAACAATCTCTACCTTGTTTTCTAGCTTACGGCGCTTACCAGTTACAGCAACACTGCCAGTATGAGCCACAAAATGAGCTAACTCAGTAGACTTACCTTCCTGCCCTGCTTGAGATTGCTTGACCCATAGTCCATCCCCCTCAATATAAAGAGTGTCTGTCTTAATTTTCCCCCTTTTTTCCGGAAAAGAAAGAAAACGATACTCCTCTTTTTCTTCTAGGAGATCTCCAGCTATATTGACAGCCTTTTGAACACTATCTTTGGTAACATAGACTTGATTTAGCAGCTCGACAACTTCTACCACTTTCCGATATGGGAGCTTTCTAGACAAGTCTGTCAGCTGGTAGAGAACTTCTTGAGAATATCGAACATAAGGAATCAATCCCAATTTTTCATCAACAGGGATTCTAGTCTCCTCACCTTTCTTCCAGCGACTCCTTGAAAAGCGAATTTCACCGAACGAAAAGACAACAGTCCTTTCAGCCTCGTTAATTCTCTTATAGCCTTTTGTCCTCATGATAGGGGCAATATACCGCTCATAACAATCAATCCATTTTAAAAATATCTCTTGGTTCTTTTGCTGCAGGTAAGAATAAAACTCTCTTTCGTCAAGCACTTCCATGTTCATACTTTCCCTCCGTATTTACAAGAAAAGTCGCTAGATATGGTTAGCGACTATCAAATATTTTTAAAATAGACAATGTAAAAGCTGTAGTCTTTACGGTGATAAATTATACCATAATTTTTTTATACCAGGAATGATTTGCCTATTTTTATATTTCTTATTTTCTTCTCTGGATAATCTACGGACATAGTTTACATGGGCTAACAGTTCCTCTTTTCGCTCCTTCTGAATAACTTTTACAAGTTCCTCATGTGTTAAATAGTAGTCCGCAAGGATAAGGTGTTTTAGCTCATAACTCTTTCTACGATACTTTACAGTAATAATCGTCCAGTACTCTACATAGCACTTGTTATTTATAATTTCCTCAACCCATACATCTTGAATTTTCATGATTTTGTCCTCCTCTATTTTTACTATTCGTAAAAATAGATCAAAAAATAAAAAAAGTTCCCAAATAGGGAACTGAGTAGATGAGTGTTAGGGCTTACTACCCTTTAGTAGTATAGCATAAATTTAAGCAATTTTATTCAATTGTGTAGCATCCAGGTCTCTTATATATCATAAAACATCAAAGTATATACGTTTTAAAACGAATTTTTTTGGATATATCTTGTATATCTTTATATATAATTTAGCTAGAAATGCTATATAAAATCGGATATATGACAATTACGATTTAGAACGAAAAATTCGTTGCCACCAGTGCTGCTTATGGGTTAGCAGCAAATTGTTTTTTAAGTCAAGTGACTCTTTTAATAATATATCGCTTCTTTCCAACTGCTCATCTTTGATTTTTAGCTGTTCTTTAAGATAGTCAACCTGATCAGTCAGTATTTTGATAGTAGATTCGCTTTCTATATTATTCTCTATATCAGGTATATCTTGAACTATATCTTCTTCTAGTGCTTTATCTATCATATACTGACTTCTATTTTTACCTGATTTATTAGCTAATGTATCAATTCTATCTAGCAGTTCCTCTTCTATTTTAATATTGACTTGTCTCATTGTTCTATCTTTCCTTATATAGTTATTGAATTTATTTTATATAAGCATTATATCACAGATATAGAGCATTTAACATTGAAATATCTGATTTATCCGATTATATATATTGTATATAATCTAGTCTATAGACCTTGAAATATTATATTTATTTCTATATCGTCTAAAGCTTCTTTCAGGTATTCCTGTAAGCTTGCTCACATCTTTATCAGTATAGCCTTGATTATATAAACTAAAGGCATGCTGCAATCGTTCGTCGTTTTCTGTATAGAGAGCCTTCCTGCCCTGGTACTTACCCTGAGCCTTGGCAAGAACAATCCCCTGACGTTGGCGCTCCTTGATGCGCTCTCGTTCAGCCTGCGCTTGATACTTATATATTTCTAAAATTAGACTATTCAGAAGCCGTCTGAGGTTCTCGTCCTCAATTCCTCGCAAGGTTGGCAGATTTAAAACCTCCAGAGTAGCTCCCTTAGCTTGGATGTCGTTCATAACTTCTGTCAGTTCCTTGTTGTTTCGTCCTAGCCTCTCCAGTTCACTGACGACCACAATATCACCCTCACGTATATACTCCAGGAGAGCCTGCAGCTGTGGACGTTCCTTACTGGCTCCGCTGGCTGCCTCTCGAAAAATCTTCTCACAATCCTGTAGTTGCTCCAGCTGCCGAGATAGATTTTGATCAGCAGAGCTGATCCTGGCATAACCTATTTTGGCCATTTTCTTTACCTCCTTATTGCCGAACTCTATTGGCCGTGTCTTTTGACCAGTAAAATCAAGTTGCACGTGCAAGGCCAATAGGGCATACCTAATTGGCCTGTTGTATTTACTTGTTTATTCCTGATTTACACGTCCAACATATTTATAATTATGTTTATGTTTATAATGAGCTTTCCTGCTCTTTCTCTCTCCGAACCTGGTTATTATCCTTAACAGATTGGTACTCTTCAAAGCTACCAACAATGCCATCATATTTCTGCTGCAGACCTGCTTGCTCAACACTGATTTCAGTAATCTCTTTCTCCAGTTCCTCCGCTCGAATGGTCAAAGGGAAGCCCAAGCTTTCTAGAATTTCCTGACCTAGCGCCTGGTATTCTGGATTGTCAGAATGCAGATCAGACAAAGCAGCTGCAGCTTTGTTGAGTTTAATCAGTCGTTGGTCAATCTGCTGCAGAGTCTCCTCTGTTTGGTCCAGCTGCTCAATAAAGCGTTCCTCGAGTTCTTCAAATTGTTGGCCACTGGTCACGTCATGAGCAGCCAGGAACTCAAACTCTTTAATCAACTGATCTAGATTAAAGATGTTTCGGTTTTTAGTCAGAACAACCTCGCCATTATTATAAGCCATCTGCTTCATAAGGGTATTTCCTTTGATGTAACGGTTATTCTCTGAGTGATCTGGATTAAGAAAATAAAAGAAATCATTTCTTCGGACAAAGAGTTCAAAACGTCCATCTTCAAGCTGATCTACTTGCCGATGTGGGACCTTAATCAAACCATGATTACGGATCCCAAAGTCTATCTCAAGGTAGATGCCGTCAGCTGTAACCTCTTTAACTTGCCAAGGTTCAATCATGAGACGTTGTTCAAAATCTTCTGCTTTTTCTTGCTGCAGTTTGTCATACTCTGGCTTAATGTCCTCTAGGGAGTAGGTCGCCTTGTTTTGACTGACTCGCTTCTCAATCGTGGCCAAAGTGTAAGCACCTTTTTTAGATAACGTACTGTCACGAGTATTGCGTTGCTGCTCACTGTCCAGCAACCGATAAGTGGCATGCTTGCCAGAGAAATTGACCGCTAAATTCAGCGCCTCTGCCTTTTTCAAAAAGTCCTCAAGGGATGTTGAGTGCTTAATCAAGAAATTCAAACGGGACTTAATCTCAAGTTTAAATACATTCTTTTTCTGATAGGCCGCATACTTCGTATGAGAAAATCTTGGAGCGCTACGATCAATAATTTTAGCTCCAGCCAATTCCGCATAGCGGTCCGAGATTTTCTCCAGGCTCCGCTTAGTTCCCTTTTGCCAACGGAACTTTTTCAAGCTGCTGGTATCCGTTGTATTGAAAATAATGTGATTATGAATATGGTTTTTATCTACATGTGTTGCGATGACAAATTCATGTTTTCCCTTTGTCAATTCCAAAACAGTCTTGCGCCCTATCTCGTGAATTTCCTCTGCTGTTAGATTGTCCGACGGATCAAAAGATTGGATCAGATGATGAGCTAGCACTCCTTTTTCTGTCACCAAATCAGAGGTTTCTTTTCGCCCAAAGCGAGTGTCAGCTAACTTCTTTGTCAGGATGAATTCCTCTGCAGCTTTCCTCTCTTGTCCAATCAAATGACCAGAGACTAACTGCGTCTGCAATTTCCCATCTTTGAGAATAACTGGAAAAGATTGGTTGCTGTTAGTGACCAGTTCTACTGTCTTAGCTTCATCCAAAATATATTTAACAGCCCTCTTTAAGTTACCAGTGTTTTTGATCTGAATAGCTTTTGTAACAACCATCTATTCTCCTTTCTCTGCTTCTTCAATCTTCCCCTCAATCAGCTCCTCAATCTCCTGCAGCTTCTCCAAAACAGCAACCAATTCCTCTCTGCTGGCTTCTTCGTTCGTGTTCACCTGCCGAGCAATTTGGTTGATATTGACCCCGACTCGATTGATTTCCTGACGCAGTTTAGACAGCTCTTCAAAGTTGATAACTTGCACTCGACCAGTAAGCAACATGTAGCGGGCAAAGGTCGAAAAGTTCCGGATACCAGCTTCCCCCATTTTACGACGGATGGCCTGATTTTCGCTTTCGTTTATCCAAAATAGCTTTTGTATTGGTCGTTCTCTGTGTCCTTGTTCTTTCATACCTAATTTTGTTCCTCTCTGCTTGATTGCAACCTGCCATCTTGATATACTTTGCTCTGGCAAGCATAGCATTTGTATATACAAATGCGAAATTTAAAAGAATAGGCTCTCTTCTCTTTGGGCTTTCCCTGCCCAAATAAGAGAACCTATCTTTCAAAACTTTGGGGAAATCCCCAAGCCCCTGGTGAGGTGCTGCGCACCTTAACAAGCGGACCATTTTTCAAATGGCCTCGCCTATTTTGAATACCTACCTAGCGGTAGTCATTCTTCAGCTGCTCATACTCTGCATCATTGATTGACTGAAGATAGCTGATTGTTTCAGCGGTATCCTCCGCCAAATCCAGCTCCAATTCTTCCTGTTCTTTCAGGTCCTTTTGGAGTTCATGTATAGCTGCCTTTCGGGAGAGTTTGAAAAACTCTTCATCTGCTTTCAGCACACCATCTGGTGCGAATGTTGTAAAATATGTGGTTAAAGTTTCATCAACTATTTCTTTCATCTTGGTTATCCTTTCGTTTACGATTAAGTGAGCTGAGCAGTTCTTTTACTTGCTCGCTTGGTTGTCCTTCTCCTCGTCCCCTTTCTGGGGATGAGATTTTTTTTCGGGTTCTGATGCCGCCTTTTCAGCCATCTTCTGCTGGCATTTTTCGTTGAAATGTTCCAACTTTTGAGAGAGCGGATCCTTTGAAACTTCCTTTGATTGATACTTCTCAAATGCTGTGTCCAGCCGCTGAATCAGGTCCTTTGCTTCCTGCTGGACGATGGAAAGCTGAGCCTCCAGATCAGCCAAGCTGTCCGGCTCCTTGCTCCAGCCGGCCAGATAACCAAAGCTGTAAGAGCTGGTGTCTAGGCCGTAATGATTGGCCACGACATAGGCCACACTCTCAGCCTGTAACTCTTTCGTCGTCCGGGTCAGATGCTTACCTTCGAGGCTCTTTGGGTTGTGGAGATCAGCGTGAGCCATCTCATGAAAGATGGTACTCAGTGTCTCACGTTCACTCATGCCAGCCCGAATAACAATCTTGCTATCTGTTGGCGAATAAAAGCCGTGGGCCTCCATTGGTTTCTTGGAGATTTCAAAAGCAATCCCCTTGGCTGCAGCCGTTTCTTTAGCCGCTCGGTAGAGGTTGGCATAATCTTGGTGGGTTCCCTCCAGCTCATAAACCGGTTGAGGTAACTCCTTACCTTCCGTTTGGCTGACATCAAATACTGGTACCAAACGGAAGCGGGTATCTTTGACTTCCTGCCCCTTCTTATTCAAGACCGGTTTCCCCTTTTCATCCTTACGGGTTACTTGATAGGGTGCCCAAATCTTGAGGGCCTTCTCTCCTTTCTTGACATGACGGTCAAATGATTTCCATGCTTTAAAGGAAGCCACAGCGGAAGCTTTCGGGTTCTGTGCCACGATTAGAAACAGGTTATTGAGTGAGTAGTTATTCAGCTTGCTCATCGTATTCAGGAAAGCCTTATAGGTGTCAGAATTGAAATAATTCTTGACTCCTTCCTTCATGTGAGCAGATAAACCTTTCAAATCTCTGTCTTGAATTAATTGGTCAATAGTGGGCTTCTTCTGTTCTGCCACTCGAAATACTTTTGGAAAATTTTCTTTGTCCAGTACTCCTTTTTCAACTGCTTTCGCTATCAATATATCAGCAGTTAGGCTAGTTAACTTTTCATGTCTGAGACCGTCATTTTGTATTCCTAAATAACGTTCTGCAAACTCACGCACAGGCTCAATATCCAGATTTTCTTGCAATAGCCGTTGCTTCACTTCTTGGTCTGATTCAGAAAGCAAGAAGACAATCTCAGAGTCATATTCTTGAACAAGTTTTACAATTCCAGTGAAATTTTCTTTGTCAATAGCATTCAGATAGTTTTCTTCATCCTGCTGAATCTGTTGCATCATATCCCGATGGACAACCTCCTCAGAAGTTCGTACTTTCAACTCAGTTGCTTGTTCGTCAATATTATTAGGATAAACACTGATAATACTTTGACCGTTTACATATACATCAAAATCTCCGACTAAAGCACTGTCTATTGTCATCAATATATCAGTTGGGGTCCCTCTATCATCTTCAGCAAGTTCTTGCTCTAAAATATGACGTTCAGTCTCTGAAAGATTCTGTTTCACAAACTCCAACAAGCCCGAAACGCTATCAAAATCCTCTTGTAATTCTCCATTTTTCACAGAATATGTTTTGATTGGTTCTAAAACAGTAATAGCCTGCCAAGGTTCAACAACTGGAACTTCATCTACTAATCCATTATTCTTAGCTAAAGTGATAAAAGAATCTACTGTTAAGTCTTTTCCCGCACCATTTTTAAAAAAGTCATTCCAAGCACCTGAAAAAATAGTTAATTCTTCATAATCTGGATCAATATATTGTATGACGAAGTCATCCAATGGCTTATAATCAAATCCCTCAAGATCAATTTGTAAAGCTTCTAAACGCTGGTCGTCTCCTTGATAGATAGGTGGTCTGCTAAGTACTTCTGAGACGCTGTATTTTTGGATAAGTTCCAAACTTTTTAGGAATTTATCTTTATCTAACGAATGTAAAAATTCTTCTTGACGGGCGGCCTGCAAAAGCATTTCTTGTTCAGTCGCTTGCTTCTGGATAACATCAATATTATTTTCTGCCATTTGATTCTCCTTAATGGAATGTTCTCTATCCCTTATCTTCATTAAAATTCTTGGAAATTCTATTCTCCATACTCCTTGATCTTGTTCATGGGTTAAAACTTTTCCTCTTGTTGCATCCAACGCTTGACGAAAGGACGTATCTTGCTGATAACGTTCTTTTAAAAGTTTCTCCATTAACAAAATATTCTTACTGGTATCAGCAAGCCCTAAAACTCGATCTGATTGGACTTTTTGACCTGCCTTAAAGGCTGCTCTATTTTTTTCAGCCCACGAATAAGCTTTTGCATTAATCTTTCCTGATTTCAGAGTCTGATAAGCATGTTCGACACTCTCATAACTGAAACCATCAATGACTAGTAGGGAAGGTGCTAGATTAGATAGTAATGTATTTTCATTCTTTCCAGCCCAGATGTTCAGTGTCTGCGGAACTTCCTCTCTAAGCCCCTCTTTGGCTTCTGATAGCTGTTGGTATGTCTTTGATTGATTGGCCGCCAATCCATCTATCTCGTCCCGAGAGAGCGTTTCAGAGGTACTGAAAGCGACCACATCACCTACAGTCAACTGGGCGACTTTTGCTGCAGCCAACTCTTTTGAAAAGTAACCTTGATAGGCTGCAGCTTTTTTCTTTTTATCGTAGCTGTAGATATGAACTAGCTCTTCTTGCCCCTGGAGTGGTTCTTTCAAAAAGCTGTTCCAATCAGCTTTTTCAACTCCTTTTTCAGCAATAGGCGGAATATCTAGCTTAAAAGGGATTCCCTTTTCCTGCAGCTTGCTGATAAAATTCCACCCTGCAGAGTCATTATCTACAGCCAAAGTGATAAAATCCTCATTGCTCTGAAAGAACGTGGAAGTTTTAGCTGTAGCTTCAAGTACTCTAGCTGTTCGCTCCCCTGGCTCATAAGTCTTGCCCTGCAGCTCACTGACTAGCTCTGCAAAGCGAAAACTCATAAGACCTTCCTTGAGTCCATCCATAGCCACTAAACGGACGTCTTGAAGCTGAGGATGGAGCTGATAATAGCTCATAACATCGATGGGAGACTCTGCAAATATAAGTCGTTTAGGTCGGCCAACGTCTGCGTAAAAACCAGTAAGGCCATCAGAATTTTTCAATATCCGCTTTAGATACCCCCTATCAGGATATTTCTCCCGATTTTCGACAATTCCCTGCAGGCTGGCTCCCATCACCTTTCCCTGGCTGTTTTTAAATTTAAAAACAATAGCTGGCTCAGAGTAATCGTTCATTTTATGAGATATTTCAGCTATATTCCCTTGCTGGAAGAAAAAAGTAATTGTATCCTCAGATAGTTTCCGCTCCCTTCTCAGATAGTCTTTGGTCCAGCTGGGGTTGGTATGCTCATAGCGTTCATGTCTGTATTCAAAGGCCAGTTTAGGCTCTGGTGCAGCGGTCATATCCACTTCTGGGAACTCTCCTACCTCCAGGAAGTGCTTGGCCGTTTTGAAGGATGGTCGAGTTCCTGTCTGCTCTTCCCGAATGGTCTGGACAAGCTTAATTACATCTCCTTTCACATCACGAGAAAACCATGAAAAGATATTGCGACGTGGGCTGATTACAAAACTTTCATGTTCTACCCAGACATATCTGTCCGTTCCCTGGCGCTTCAGCTCCATCCCTAAAGCCTCAGCTACATCTAAGATAGATAGTTTTTTCAATTCTTCTACTCGTGCCATAAGCAGCCTCCTTTCTATTCTGCACGGTTAGGCAACTTTAGGAAGAAATCTTCTGGAGTAGCTCGGATTAATTCAAATTCTTCTTGGGTTGCTTCCAACGGCCGAACTATTGGGACTTTTGCTGTTTGTTCTGCATCATAACAAAATAGATAAGGCTGCAGCTCTTGGAATTCTTGGTAAGTCAATTCCTGAATAGCTTTCACAAGCACCTGCAGCAAAAGCTCCTCCTGAGATTGATCTGCAGATCCTTCTTTTGTAGCAGCTACCGCAGCTCTCAATAATACACCTCCAGGTATTTGCTCCTCGATGCCCTCAAAAAAACCAACTCCATAAGTTGGTTTTTGAGGGTCTTTATTACTCTTAAACATAAAATCGTACATATCATTTCCTTTCTAAGCACTCAAGTCCCAAGGTAGAGCGATTTCTTCTAATTCCTCCAGGCTGATTTCAACCTGGTTGCTCTGATCTACATTCTCCAGCCATTCCTCAATATCTGACATGTAACGCTTGTAGCGATACCAGTTAGGATCTGTCGGACTGTCTGCATGTCTTCCATAACGTGGATGCTCTTCTAATCGGTATTTCTTATCCTTGAAAACATTCTGCCGGTTCAGGAAAAGCAGGGCTTCATCCAAGGCAATGGTTGCAACTTCATGATAATCAAGCAATTCCCGCTTGAGACTGTCCGTAGACTCACTAGAAGAGCCATGCTGTCCGTAACTTTTAGAAACTTTCGTTTGTTGAATTGTCTGCGCACCTGTTCGATCCGACATATTCTTAAGCGTGTCTGGATCATTAGATCCCAAGTAGAGAATTGCTCCGCAGTTATTAATAATTGTCTTTGTGTTTTTTTCACCGTAAAGCTCCTCTAGCTGACTATGCGATTGAAACATCAACTTTATGGAAATTTCACGAGTACGGATAACAGAGATCACTTGAGGAAGCAGCGGAATTTTACCAATTTGAGCAGCTTCGTCTCCGTAGACCTGCAGGTGTACCAAATTATCTTTTTTAGCCGTTTCATGCTCTCCTTTTAGAATTGAATCAACTACACGAATAGAGGTATCAAAGATTGTTGTAAACAATAGTGAGGATAAGAATTGATAGGACTTGTCCGTCTCAGGAATGTGAATAAAGACCGCTGTTTTCTCCAGCTGCCACTTTTCAATCTCCATGGTATCCCGCTGAACAATCTTTCTCACATCGTCATGGTCAAAAACGGAAAATCGGCTGGAAATAATAGCCAGGACAGACATCAAAGTCTGACCGCCAAAGTTCTTCATAAAGAGCTGGAACTGCTTATTAGCATAGTTACCTGGAAGCTCCTCTTCTAGCTGCTTAAACATTTCCTCAACCGGACTTTCAATCTCTGGATCAGTCCGCTTCAGGAAGCGTAACAAATCAGCTACTTGAGCCAGGTTTGGCTCATACTTGCCTAGAACTTTTCCATCAAAGTACAGATACCCAATCAAAGCTCTGGTCAAAAAGGCCTCTGCCTGGGCCCAGAAATCTTCACCTTGATGATCAGAACGCTTTGTCGCATTGATAATCGCTTCTGACACCTTATCGATGTCCGTTTCTTTGTTCATATAACGAAACACATTGAAGCCATCTGTATTAGAAAGCTTAATCAAGTCAAATACCTTAATATTATAATCTCCCTCTTTCAAGATCGTGCCGACTTCATGAATGACCATTCCTTTTGTGTCTGTAAACACATAACTAGAATTAAGCTGCATCATATTGGGTTTACCAAAAGAGCGAGTTTTCCAGTCACCAGTTCCCCCGATAACTAGGGCATTCTTATTGATATGCTTGTTGTAGGGCAAACGTTGATTAAAGAGGCCCATCTGAGCTCGCTGTGTAAAAATCATGTTTTTCTCTGGATCCTGATCCTGAAAGCTAGCCAGCTCCTCTACGGTTGCAAAACGAGCTGTTCCGTGTTCTTCTCCAGTTCGGTAAACTCCCTTATCCTGTTTGCGAGTAAAGAAGAAAAAGGCGGCCAGAACTCCAATAAACCCAGCAGTCAAAGATAGAGACGTAAACTGAATATCGATTAAAGATTTATCTGACCAATGTTCCGCCATCCAATCAAATTTAGCTAGACCGAATTCATCGTTAACTGCTGTATCTGGCGCCAATTCAAAGAGCTTTGCTAACCAATGGAGAGCATAAAATAGAACAGCTGCAGCAATGAGATAGGGCAGCGGCTTCCGTTCTGTTGTATTCATTTTACAACCTCCTTACTTGGAATAAACTTCTCTACTTTTAGAGCTTTCTCTGCCGCAGCTTTGATTTTCGCATCCTGCAGCTTTTGTAAATGCTCCAGTTTTTCTTCAAAGCTCATATTTTCGGGCCGTTTCAGTAGCTCTTGATTAAGCTTGGTACTCTCTTTAGGGTTCGTCAAGTCCGTCAAAAATTTCTCATAAGCCTCTTTTACCAGTGCCTCATTTTTCACCTCAAAGGCCAACATCACCCGGTTATTCTTTAGTTTCTGTGAAGCAAAGCCGATTTTATACTCTCTCAAGTAGTCCTTGAGCTTTTCAAGATTAACCTCATTATTCAGAAAGGTTTTAACTTCCTTTTTACTATCCGTGGTCATGAAACTGTTCCATTTAGTTTCTCCAGCAAAATGTTTGTTAGCCATCCGATGCTTAATTTTGTCATTTGTAGTTTCTAAGATGTAGGCCAATGCTTTCAACAAAGTTTCACCAGTAACCTTTGATACATCTTTTAATTGATAAATCGTTCGTTCTTGTTCCATAGAACCTCCTTTCTATAAGAAAACAAAAGCAGCCTAAAATAAGCTGCTTGATTACTTAGAAACTTTTCTATTTTTTAAACAGACTGAAAAGATTCCCAGAATTAATCCCCAAATAGCAAATAAAGGATTTGAGATTGTTCCTGTTTCTGGTAATCTATTCAATGTTTGAGTAGTTACTGATTCTGTCATTCTAACATCTGGAGTGGTAGACTGTGATGGGGATTCACGAGTTCCTTCGAAAGCTTTTTTGGAAGAGGAAATACTAGAATTATTTTTTTCCGATATACGGTCAGAACGTCTTGAAGTTACTTGTTCTTTCTCTCCTAAGGAAGTGTCAGGGACTGCTGGTCTTATCAATTGAAGCGGAGTACTTGGATCTGTCGGCTGCGCTGGAGTGGTTGGCTGCGTCGGAGCTACAGGATCTGTCGGTTGCGCTGGAGTGGTTGGCTGCGTCGGAGCTACAGGATCTGTTGGCTGCGCTGGAGTGATAGGCTGCGTCGGAGCTACAGGATCTGTTGGCTG
>NZ_JAHZOP010000008.1:0-2290 GCF_019928825.1 Streptococcus sanguinis
GATATCAAATAGTAACAAGAAAATAAACCGAAAACGCTGTGAATATTAATGAGTTTAAGACTGAAAGGTCAAAAATAAGGTTAAGTTAGTAAGGGCGCACGGTGGATGCCTTGGCACTAGGAGCCGATGAAGGACGTGACAAACGACGAAATGCCTCGGGGAGCTGTAAGTAAGCACTTGATCCGGGGGTGTCCGAATGGGGGAACCCAACAGGTTGATGCCTGTTACCCATTTCTGTTAAGGAAATGAGGAGGAAGACGCAGTGAACTGAAACATCTAAGTAGCTGCAGGAAGAGAAAGCAAAAGCGATTGCCTTAGTAGCGGCGAGCGAAGAGGCAGGAGGGCAAACCGAAGAGTTTACTCTTCGGGGTTGTAGGACTGCAATGTGGACTCAGAATTTATAGAAGAATGACTTGGGAAAGTCAGCCAAAGAGAGTAAGAGCCTCGTATTTTAAATAGATTCTGTACCTAGCAGTATCCTGAGTACGGCGGGACACGTGAAATCCCGTCGGAATCTGGGAGGACCATCTCCCAACCCTAAATACTCCCTAGTGACCGATAGTGAACCAGTACCGTGAGGGAAAGGTGAAAAGCACCCCGGGAGGGGAGTGAAATAGAACCTGAAACCGTGTGCCTACAACAAGTTCGAGCCCGTTAATGGGTGAGAGCGTGCCTTTTGTAGAATGAACCGGCGAGTTACGTTATGATGCGAGGTTAAGTTGAAGAGACGGAGCCATAGGGAAACCGAGTCTGAATAGGGCGTTTTAGTATCATGATGTAGACCCGAAACCATGTGACCTACCCATGAGCAGGTTGAAGGTGCGGTAAAACGCACTGGAGGACCGAACCAGGGCACGTTGAAAAGTGCTTGGATGACTTGTGGGTAGCGGAGAAATTCCAAACGAACTTGGAGATAGCTGGTTCTCTCCGAAATAGCTTTAGGGCTAGCGTCGACATCAAGATTCTTGGAGGTAGAGCACTGTTTGGGTGAGGGGTCCATCCCGGATTACCAATCTCAGATAAACTCCGAATGCCAATGAATTATGGTCGGCAGTCAGACTGCGAGTGCTAAGATCCGTAGTCGAAAGGGAAACAGCCCAGACCACCAGCTAAGGTCCCAAAATAATTGTTAAGTGGAAAAGGATGTGGGGTTGCACAGACAACTAGGATGTTAGCTTAGAAGCAGCTATTCATTCAAAGAGTGCGTAATAGCTCACTAGTCGAGTGACCCTGCGCCGAAAATGTACCGGGGCTAAAACAATTTACCGAAGCTGTGGATACCTTTTATAGGTATGGTAGGAGAGCGTTCTATGTGTGGCGAAGGTGTACCGTGAGGAGCGCTGGAACGCATAGAAGTGAGAATGCCGGTATGAGTAGCGCAAGACAGGTGAGAATCCTGTCCACCGTAAGACTAAGGTTTCCAGGGGAAGGCTCGTCCGCCCTGGGTTAGTCGGGACCTAAGGAGAGACCGAAAGGTGTATCCGATGGCCAACAGGTTGAGATTCCTGTACTAGAGTATGAAGTGATGGAGGGACGCAGTAGGCTAACTCGTGCGTACGAATGGATGTACGTCTAAGCAGTGAGGCGTGGTATGAGTCAAATGCTTATACCTATAACGTTGAGCTGTGATGGGGAGCGAAGTTTAGTAGCGAGTGAGTGATGTCACACTGCCAAGAAAAGCTTCTAGCGTTGTATCATACTCTACCCGTACCGCAAACCGACACAGGTAGTCGAGGCGAGTAGCCTCAGGTGAGCGAGAGAACTCTCGTTAAGGAACTCGGCAAAATGACCCCGTAACTTCGGGAGAAGGGGTGCTGACTTAAGTCAGCCGCAGTGAATAGGCCCAAGCAACTGTTTATCAAAAACACAGCTCTCTGCTAAATCGTAAGATGATGTATAGGGGGTGACGCCTGCCCGGTGCTGGAAGGTTAAGAGGAGTGCTTAGCGGTAACGCGAAGGTATGAATTGAAGCCCCAGTAAACGGCGGCCGTAACTATAACGGTCCTAAGGTAGCGAAATTCCTTGTCGGGTAAGTTCCGACCCGCACGAAAGGCGTAATGATTTGGGCACTGTCTCAACGAGAGACTCGGTGAAATTTTAGTACCTGTGAAGATGCAGGTTACCCGCGACAGGACGGAAAGACCCCATGGAGCTTTACTGCAGTTTGATATTGAGTGTCTGTGCCACATGTACAGGATAGGTAGGAGCCTATGAAATCGGGACGCCAGTTTCGATGGAGGCGTTGTTGGGATACTACCCTTGTGTTATGGCCACTCTAACCCGGTAGGTT